>CAUPXZ010000031.1:0-64392 GCA_963515135.1 uncultured Duganella sp.
GATCCAAATTACTTAGCGAAAGGGCTTGCTATTCAAGACGGTATCTGACCCCGGAGTGGGCGTAGGACTAAGATGACATTTTGCAATGTTCGCTGCCTACATAGGACAACAGAATGGTCCTATACCCGCTGAGTGGTCCGCTGGATATAGTGTCTACATCAACCGGACAGACACTTACAGAGGCTTACCATGAACGCAATCCATACCGCACCAGCCGCTCCACAGACCATCAGCCTGATCGGAGCGCAACAGAATGATTTGCTGCGCGCATTGTCGCGCGACGATCTGCTCGCTTTGTTCGGCGACCTGGAGTTGGTGACGTTGCCGGAAGGTAAGCACTTGTTCGATTACGGCGATGCCGTCGAGTACACCTATTTCCCGACCAATGCCATTATTTCTTTGCAGTATGTGATGGAAGACGGCGCCACCACCGAAATCGCCGTTGTCGGCCGCGAAGGTGTGGTCGGCGTGGCCTTGCATCCGACTGAGCGCGCCAGCTATGCCGCCGTGGTGCAAACCGCTGGTTATGGCTATCGCCTGAAAACCTCGCTGCTGCGCGAAGTGTTCTATGCCGGTGGCCCGCTGGCCCAGCAACTGATGCGCTATACCAGCATGATGTTCGCGCAGCTGGCGCAAAGCGTCGCCGGCAGCCGTCATACCAGTATCGAGCAGAAGCTGTGCCGCTGGTTGCTGGAACGCCTGGACCGCTCGCTGTCGAACGAGCTGAAAGTTACTCAGGAGATGATCGCCAATATGCTGGGCGTGCGCCGCGAAAGCATCACCGGCGCGGCCGGCAAGCTGGCTCAGGAAGGTTTGATTACCTATCGCCGCGGTCTGGTGACGGTGCTGGATCGCGACGGCATGGAACGCCGCGCAGGCAGCTGCTACCAAGGCCGTGTCAATAAAGCGGCAACGGTGCAGCCGCGCTACGCAGCGTAAGACAGGAACTTAGTGCAGGACGCGCGACGGCGGAGTGATCAGGAAACCGGCAAAATCCGCCCGCGCCGGCAGACGTGACGCCAGATCCTGATCCAGTTTGCGTTGCACCAGTTTGTGCCAGGCGCTGGCCCAGCGCGCCGCCAGCTGCGATTCTTCCGCCGAACGCGCGTACAGCGTTCTTTCCACGGCGAGTTTCTGGCGTTGCAGGGCGTAGCTGGCGGATATCAAAGTAGTCATGGCGTAGGGTGACTGTGAGTTGATCGGGAAAGCGTTGCTATTGTGCTCCCGTCCGCCAGTTTCTGAATGTGCGCCAGTTCACCCATGCGATGAGTAAATCCTGCATTGCGTGTAAAATGTGGGGCTGTTGCTCTTCCGCATCTCATTTCCCCTATGAATTTTTCTAAAAACGCGCTGGCGGGCTTGACCACGTCCTTTGCGCTGGTGCCAGAGTGCATCGCTTTCGCGCTGGTTGCCCACCTCAATCCGCTGACCGGGCTGTATGGCGCCTTCATCATCTGCACCATCACGGCACTGTTCGGCGGCCGACCAGGCATGATTTCTGGCGCTGCCGGTTCGATGGCGGTGGTGATCGTGGCGTTAGTGGCGCAGCACGGCCTGCAGTATTTTCTCGCCACGGTGGTGCTCAGCGGGCTGATCATGCTGTTATTTGGCATGCTCAGGCTCGGCAAGCTGGTGACCATGGTGCCGCATCCGGTGATGCTGGGTTTCGTCAACGGTCTGGCAATTGTGATTGCGTGGTCGCAATTGCAACACTTCAAGGATGAGGCGGGCTGGCTGCAGGGCGCGTCGCTGGCGTGGATGTGCGGCTTGGTGCTGCTGACCATGTTGATCGTGTATCTGTTGCCGCGCCTGACCAAGGCCTTGCCGCCGGCGTTGGTGGCGATAGTTGGCGTCGGCCTGCTGTCGGCGACCTTGCATCTGCCAGTGCGCACGCTGGGCGACATGGCGCATATCGCCGGCGGCCTGCCGTCGTTTGCGCTGCCGGAAGTGCCGATGAATCTGGATACGCTGCGCATCGTGCTGCCCTATGCCTTGCTGATGGCGATGGTGGGCCTGCTGGAAACGCTGCTGACCTTTAACCTCACCGATGAGATTACCGAGTCGCGCGGTCTGCCAGACCGCGAGTGCGTGGCGCTGGGTGCGGCGAATGTGGCCTCCGGCCTGTTCGGCGGTATGGGCGGTTGCGCCATGATCGGCCAGACCATGATCAACCTTGGTTCGGGCGGCCGCACGCGGGTATCGGGCGCCGTGGCCGGCATCATGATTCTGTTGTTTATCCTGTTCCTGTCGCCGTTTATCGAGCAGATTCCGCTGGCGGCGCTGGTGGGCGTGATGCTGGTGGTGGCGCAAGAGACCTTTGCCTGGGGCTCGCTGCGCGTGCTGGGCAAGGTGCCGCGCCACGATGCGCTGCTGATTGTGGCGGTGACCGCGATTACGGTGGCGACCGATCTGGCTATGGCGGTCATGTGCGGCATCATCATCGCGGCACTGAGTTTCGCCTGGCGCCATGCGCGCGATATCCGCGCCGATGTGGCCAGCGCGGACGGCGTCAAGACCTATACGCCGCACGGCACGCTGTTCTTCGCCTCGGTCGCGCATTTCAATGCGCTGTTCGATCCGCAGGGCGATCCGCAGCAGGTGGCGCTGGACTGCCGCCATCTGCGCCTGGCCGATCATTCGGCCGTGGTGGCGGTCGCCGCACTGAGCGAGCGCTATGCCAAGGCCGGCAAGACGCTGCAAGTGCTGCATCTCTCCAGGCGCTGCGAAATCCTGCTGCAGCGTTCGGGCGTGATGGCTACGGCGTGAAGTCCTGATCGAGAATTTGCCCGCGTTCGAGACAGATCAATAGTAATAAGGTGTCCGGGCGGCCCATTCGGTTTTTCCGTAGAGCTTGTGCAGCAGTGTGAAGGCGCTCTTCGACAAGGTCTTGGCGTCGTCGTCCAGGCAGCCGCCGCGCGTGGATTGCACGGTGACGTACAGCAGCCAGGGCAGATCGGGATCGTTGGGCTGCGTCTTCGCGCGCGCCATCACCGCCTCGCCGATGTAGCCGGTGGCGGTTTTGAGTGTACCCAGCTGCGACAGCTCCTTGTCGCGCGTGGCGGTGTCGCCGAGGGACGGCATCGGCAGCGACTCTTCCGCCTCGGTATTTTCCATGTAGCCCGCGCCAGGCCTGGATGGCATCTTGCACCACATATCGGCCCGCGTTTCCTCCTGCCCACGCGGCTGGGCGGCCATGGCGTAGCCCTGGAACATCGGCGACATGGCGTAATTCAGGGCGCCCAGCAGCAGCACATGACGGCGCTCCGTCGCGCCCGGCGGCTTGCGGTACGCCGCCACCACCCCCGCCAGCGCGGGCGCAATCTGCTCCACTTGCTTCGATGCGGACAGCGCGGCATCCTGTTGATGCAGCATGTCAAACCGCATCCAGGCCGCCGTGGCGATGCGCGCGCGCCATGCCGCTGGCAGCGAGGTTTGCGACGCCACCGTCAGCAGGTCGGCGGCGGACAAGCCGCTGTTCAACCAGCGCTGGCCATCCGCCGCGATAGCGACGCTGGCCCGGCGGTTCTTCGCCAGCTCGCCGGTGTCCGAATCGAGATCGATGGCCCCGGTGCGCAGCAGATACCTGGCCGCGTCGGCCGGCGAGGTGGCGACGGCAAAGCGCTCCTGCAGGAACAGGTTGCGTGCGCTGTTCGATTGCGCCGCCGTCAACGCCGGGCCGGCGAGCGTTGCGTCGCTCAATGCGCGCGCCTTGTCGGCCTGGCCGGCCAGGCGATAGTGTCGCGCCAGCGCATGGCGCAGCGTCAGATACTCTGGCGCGCTGGCAGGAGTTTGCAACGCCGCCTGTTCCTGTTCGGGCGTCAGCCTGGCAGAGAACAGGGCGGCCGCCAGCAACCAGGTGCGCGCCTGCGGCTTGTCGCCTTCCTTGACGTAACGCTGCCACTGCGCCAGCGCGTGCGCCGGCTGATTTTGCTGTATGGTCAGTATCCAGTCGACGAAGCCGGCGGTCCCGCGCAGGCCGTCACGCGACGGCGCTTGCAGCAGATCGTCGGCCAGCACGCGCCAGTCGCCCAGATGATCGTCCTGGTACGGATTCGTGTGCGGGTCGTCCAGCAGCTTGCTCAGTTCGACGAAGCGCAGCGTCGGCGTCAGGTGCACCTGCATCGAGCGGCCGACGGCGCGCGAGGCTTCGTGCAATGGCGCCAGCTCGGGGTTGGCGAGCAGCTGCGCCAGGCTGTCCTGGATCGCCGCCAGTTTTTTCTGTTGTGCCGCCAGGCGCGCGGCCGCCGCCTCGGGCGTTTCATTACGAACGGCCTGCGCCGCATTCCAGCGCTGCTCTTCCGGTACATGGACGGCGGCGCGGGCTTGCGCACGCAGGCTCAGATACTCGCCCCAGCCGCGCAGCGGATGCTTGTCGGTGGCGCCGATGGCGGCAAACAATTTGGACGCCAACGCATAATCTTCTCGGTAAAATGCCGCAGCCGCGATCTGATATTGCTGCATCTGGCGCCAGTACAGCGCTTCCGTGGCGGGCAGCTCCACTGGCGGCGGTATCGCCGGCTTCGGCCGCTCATAGGCGCTGCGCGTGGAATCCGGATCGTCGCCGCAGGTCTTGAAGACCTGCCGCTGCGACGCTACCCACGCCGCCAGCCGCTCCGGCGTGGCGTCGGCGCGCTTGACCAGCCCACGCAAGGTGGTGATGGCGAAGCTGTAACTGGTCAAGGGGCAGTTGATGTAGCCGTACACCAGGCTGTTCCCTGGCTTGGGTGCTGGCGCTGGCTTCTTCAGCGCGGCACTGACCGCCAGCTCCCAGTCCCGGTAGCCGCCGGCACCTTCCGACGCATCGACCCAGCCGCCGCGCCGGTTGCCGATCGCGCGCAGCAGGCCCGCTTCCTCGATCGGCGCTTTCCTGATGCCGTCGGCGCCCAGCATCACGCTGCGCCAGGCCGCGTACAGATACAGGCGGTGATAGCTGCTCATCACCACGCCCAGCTCACCGCGCTCATAGCGCGACAGCGCGATGTCCGGCGCGCTGCGGTTGACATAGCCGTCAAACGGTCCGCCGGAGCTGGCGTGTGCGGCGCCGGCGCACACCAGTGCCGCGATGGCGGCGACAGCGCGAGGGACGGTGATCTTCATTACGGACTCCTTGACAGTGGCGGCAGGTCGGCGCCGTCACGCTTCCAGGCGTAACGGTCGAACCAGTAGTTTTTGGCATAGCGTTCGCTGACGGCGCGCGCGAAAGGCTCTTGCGGCGAGAATCCGGCGCTGCGCGCACGGCAGCTGGCGTGCAGCGTCGTCGGCGATTGTTCGAGAATGGCGCGCATCGCCACGCTGTCTTTCCCCATGCGGAAGAACATCGGCACGACTTCGTCGGCGGCCAGATCGTCCAGCCATGCCGGCGAGCGGCACCACCAGGCCAGCGCGGTGACGCTGAGTTTCAGCTGCGCGGGCAAGGCGGCGCGGATGTCCCGCACCAGCGAGCGATAGAACACGCGCTGCGAAGGCCGGGCTTCCATGTCCAGCTGCACCCAGCCGGAGGTGCTGCGGGCGGCCGCATCCAGCAGCGCGCTGACGATGATGGCGCGACTTTTCTCGATATTGACGACAGGGTTGACGGTGCTGACTTCCACATGCAGCACCGGCGTCACCAGTGTGGCGGGCGGCAGCGCCGGCCAGCGCTTGCGCGGCCGCAGCAGGATGTCGTCGCCGGTAAGAAGGATGTGGCGCTGCAGGACGGCCGCTTCATGCGTCGACCATGCAGGCAAGCGCGCTTCGTCCCACAGCCATGCGGCCTGCTGCGCAATGGCGGCGGCGGGACAAAGCAACGCAAATATCAGTAAAACAAAGGACATCGCTCAATGGGACGGAATCAACCGCCCCATTGTACCGATTTATTTTCCTTCCAGCGCCGCGATTGCCGCCGCCACGCCGGCGCCGTAAGCCGGATCGGCCTGGGTGCAGTTGTCGATGTGACGCTGCTGCACCGGCTTCGACACGCCATGGATCGCGCGCGCGGTGTTTTCGAACAGCAGCTGCTTCTTCTCGGCGGTCAGCAGGCGGAACAGATTGCCCGGTTGCGAGAAGTAGTCGGTGTCCACGCGGTGGTTCCAGTGGTCGGCCGCGCCTTCCAGCGACAGCGGCGGTTCCTTGAACTGCGGGCTTTCCTGCCATTCGCTGCGGCTGTTCGGCTCATACGGCGTCTGGCCGCCGCCGTTCGGCGTCACGCGCATGGCGCCGTCGCGGTGGTAGCTGTGGAACGGGCACTTCGGCGCATTCACCGGGATCTGGTGATGGTTGACGCCCAGGCGGTAGCGCGCCGCGTCGCCATACGAGAACAAACGCGATTGCAGCATCTTGTCCGGCGAGAAGCTCACGCCCGGCACCACGTTGGCCGGCGAGAAGGCCGACTGCTCGACTTCCGCGAAGTAGTTTTCCGGATTGCGGTTCAGTTCCAGCACGCCGACGTCGATCAGCGGGTAGTCGCCTTTCGGCCAGACCTTGGTCAGGTCGAACGGGTGGTACGGCACTTTGGAGGCATCGGCTTCCGGCATGATCTGCACCGCCAGCTTCCAGCGCGGGAAGTCCTTGTTCTCGATGGCGTCGAACAGGTCGCGCTGCGAACTTTCGCGGTCCACGCCCACCAGCGCGGTCGCTTCGGCGTCGCTCAGGTTGTCGATGCCTTGCTGGCAGACGAAGTGGAACTTGACCCAGAAGCGCTCATTGGCGGGGCTGATGAAGGAGTAGGTATGGCTGCCGAAACCATGCATGTGGCGGTAGCCTTTCGGGATGCCGCGGTCGCTCATGACGATGGTGACCTGGTGCAGCGCTTCCGGCAGCAGGGTCCAGAAGTCCCAGTTGTTCTCGGGGCTGCGCAGATTGGTCTTCGGATCGCGCTTGACCACGTGGTTCAGGTCGGGGAACTTGAGCGGATCGCGGAAGAAGAACACCGGCGTGTTATTGCCGACGATGTCCCAGTTGCCTTGCTCGGTGTAGAACTTGACGGCGAAGCCGCGGATATCGCGTTCCGCGTCGGCCGCGCCGCGTTCGCCGGCCACGGTGGAGAAGCGCAGGAAAACGTCGGTCTGCTTGCCCACTTCCGAGAACAGCGCGGCCTTGGTGTATTGGGTGATGTCGTTGGTGACGGTGAAGGTGCCGTAGGCGCCGGAACCCTTGGCGTGCATGCGGCGTTCCGGGATCACTTCGCGCGCGAAGTGGGCCAGCTTTTCCAGGTGCCATACATCTTGCAGCAGGACCGGGCCGCGCGGACCTGCGGTCTGGGTGTTCTGGTTGTCGACGACGGGAGCGCCGGCGGCAGTGGTGAGATTTTTCATGAAACTTCCTTCGCCTGAATGGGATGAATGGAAACTTTCAGCATAGCGGCTACCACGGCTTTTTGCCGCTCTCAAAAGAGAGAGTCGCAATGAAAAACGCCCGGCAGTGCCGGGCGTTCGATACTACTGAATTACTTGCTTGGGTAGACGATGTCGTCGCGACGGTCGTGCGCGCGAGCTGCGTCGTCGGTGCCGGAGACTTTCTCTTTACCGTACGATACGGCTTCCACTTGGCCGTCTTTCACGCCTTGTGCTTTCAGGGCGGTAGCCAGGGCTTGCGCGCGCTTTTGGCCCAGGGCCAGGTTGTACTCGGCGCCGCCGCGGTCATCGGTGTTGCCTTCGACTTTGATCGCTACGTTCGGGTTAGCCGACAGGAACTTGGCATGGTCAGCTACCAGCGCGTCGAATTCTGGCTTGACAACGTATTTGTCGAAGTCGAAGAAGACGCTACGGTTTTTGTAGATCGAGCTGTTTGGATCCAGGTACGCTGGCAGCGCGACTGGCGCTGGCACTGGTGCCGGGGTTGCAGCTGGCGCTGGTGCTGGAGCCGGTGCAGGGGCTGGCGCCGGTGCCGGGGTTGGTGCAGGTGCTGGGGTCGAGCAAGCGCTCAGCAGAGCGATGGTGCAGGCTGCCAGCAGGATATTGGTTTTAGCTTTCATCGAAATTACTCCCGAATTGGTTTTGTTGGTGGGGGAACACGCTAGGTGTGAGGCTGATCCGCAGCCCGCGACCAATATTATATAAGGGAATCCCTGTGAAATATTGGCATCTTGCATTATTTTTTCAACCAAGATAAAAATGGGGTTAAATCCATATCGTTTTCGACATACCAGGCACGCCGGGCGATGTCGAATTTGGCCCCCAGCGCCTTGACCTGGTCTTTATCGTGGAAACTGGCGCTCAGATAGTGCCGGCTGGAGGGGACTGCCGCCGGCGCGCGTTGGTTGCGCTCCAGCGCGGTCTCGGCGGCTGCCGAAGATTTAGGCAGGCGCATCTGCGCGATGAAGCTGCTGCGCCGGGCCGCATCGGCGGGCGACAAGAGCGTCAGGCGGGCGCGGGCGCGGGTTGCGGCCACATAAAACAAATTTTCTTCTTCGCCGCGCGGCTGCGCTGGATGCGGGAATTCGCCTTCTTCCAGAAAAGCCAGGATGACGTGGTCGAATTCCTTGCCTTTGGCGTTGCCGGCACACTCGATCAGTACCGACTTGCGGTCGCGCTTGCGGCGCACGAACGCCTCGCGCGCGTTGATCGCGTTCCAGAACTGGCGCAGGCTCTGCCCGGAGGCGGCCGCCGCCTGCAGCAGGCCGTCGATCGACTTGTTGATGACGCTGGCATCGTAGGCGCGCACAAAGATGCGGCGCGCGGTGGCCGCCAGTTGCACCCGCTGGCACAGTTCGGTCAGTACGGCGGCGGCCGGCGCGGCCGGATCGATTGCGGACAGCCAGGCCAGCGCGGCGATCACCGCGCGCTTGGTGCCTTCGCTGGCCACATCGCGGTAGCCCGGCTCGGCGCCGTCGCGCCGCTCGTCTTCGATCAGGAACAATTCGCCCAGCAGGTCCGGGCTCTTCAGGATCTGCTGCTTGAAGTTGTCCATGCTGCGCGCGGAGAACTTCATTTCGCTGAAAGCCACCAGGGCGTCGACGATCGCCAGCCGCACCTGCTCGGACTTGACCGCCGCGAAATCGCGCAGGGCGATCGCCAGCAGGCCGCGCAGGAATAGCAGCTCGTCGCGCTGCAGATAGCCGGCCATGGGCGGCGTGCGGTAGTCGATATCGGCCTCGATCAGCGCGTTTTCGATGGACATCGACTGGTGGCGGTCGCGGATCAGGATGGCGCAGCCGTCGTAACTGTGGCCGTCGGCCTTCCATGCGCGCACGGCGGCCACGGCGCGCTGCGCGCAGCCGGCGGCGTCGTCGTAGTGGGCGTGCAGGATTTCAGTACGCAGCGGCAGCGCGGATTCCACCTGCTTTTGCTTGAATTCGGCCATGGCGTAGGCCAGATGCGGGCCGTGGCGCCAGGTTTGCGTCAGCGGATAACGCACCAGTTTGGGGAAGCGCTCGCTGAAGCGGCGCTTCAGGAAGTCGTCGCTGGCACCCAGCCTGGCGTAGATCACCTGGTCCTTGTCGCCGGCGCCGACGAAGAAGCATTGCGGCCGTTCGATCAGCGCGGCCAGGATGCGGAACGCCGCTTCGTTCAGGTCGTGCAGCTCGTCGCACAGCACCAGCCGGTAATCCGGGAACTGCTCGGCCAGGCGCGCGCCGTCATGCAGATTGCAGGCCAGGTCGTAAGTGGCGTCGAACGGGCCGCGGAACACCGCGCCGGCGCCGCCGTCGAGGCGCATGGTTTCATATTCGATGGTGGTCAGGTAGTCGGTCAGCGGGATGCCTAAAATTTCGGCAGCTTCCTCTGGCGCCATGAATTCGACGTCGGTTTCCAGCGCCATCGTCGCCTTCAGGCTCAGCTGGACGTCGAGGAACTGCGCCAGCGCCAGACTATGCGTGTGCAGTTCCAGCCCGTCGACGCTGCCGGCATAGCGTTCGGCGGTGCGGTCGATCGCCTGCAGCGCGAAGTCCTTCAGCGCGCGCGGATCGCGACATTGGCGCACCTCGTCGCCATCGGCCAGGTCCATCATCCAGGCGGAAAAGTCCTCGAAACTCAGCACCGGGATGCGCTCCACCAACGCCGACGGCACGCCCACTTCCAGCAGGCGGCGGCGCAGCACCTCGCGCGCTTCGGGCGTGAAGGTCAGCGCCAGGATCTGTTGCGGCGCCAGCTTGCGCGCCAGCGCCTCGCCGATGCGCAGCGCCAGCGTCGTGGTCTTGGCGGCGCCGGCATTGGCGTCGACCAGCACCACCTTGTTCTGCGCCAGCTGAACGGCGCTCTGCTCAGCGGTCGGCAGCAGGCCCTGCGGGGTGAAACGGGGAGTATTGGGGGGTGTCGGCTGGTTCATCCGCTACATTATAGCGACCGGCAGCGGCAAGCCGGTAGCGGCCAGCGACGGCGCGTGCGCGCCGGCCGGCGTCAGGCGCGCGGTGGCGCCTTCGATGAACTGGGCGCCGAACACGCGTTTTTCGGTGCCGGTATCGTGCTGGTCGATGCGCGCGCACAGCAGTTCGGCGGCGGCGGCCGCCATTTTCGGCAGCGGCTGGCGCAGCGTGGTCAGGTTGTAGCTGATCCAGTTGGACGGTTCGACTGCGTCGAAACCGGCCACCGACAGCTGGCCCGGCACATCCAGCCCCAGTTCGTGGCGCGCGCAGTCCAGGCAGCCGATGGCCATGACGTCGCTGCCGCAGATGATGGCGTCCGGCACGCTGCCCAGCTGGGCGATGATGGCTTTCAGGCCCAGCGCGCCGCTGCGGTAATCGTATTCGCCCGGCACCACCACCGGCGCCGGCAGGCCCAGCTCGGCGATGCGCTCGAGCGCGCCACGGCGCCGCTCGCTGGCGACGCTGGAGTCCAGATTGCCGCCGATCATGCCGAACTGGCGGTGCCCGGCCGCCGCCAGGCGCGAAACCAGCATGCGGCCAGCCTCGGCGTGGTCGCAAGTGACGGTGTTGACCGCATGATCGCGCAGCGTGCGGTTGAACAGCACCACCGGCATGCGGCGCCGTTCGAATTCGGCGATGTGGGCGTCGGACAGGCGGGCGGCGGCGATCACGCCGTCCACCTGGAACTGCCACATATCGGCCAGCACGCGGTCGACTTCGGACTCGCGCTGCAGCGTGAACAGCAGCACGCGCTTGCCGCGCGCGGTGAACTGCTGGCTGATCTCGGCCAGCAGTTCGGGATAATACAGGTTGGCCTGGTTGGTGATGATCAGCGCCACCATGTTGGAACGGCGGGTAATCAGGCTGCGCGCGGCCGCGTTCGGAATGTAGTCGAGCAGGGCGGCCGCCTTCATCACCAGCGCATAGGTGGCCTTGGACACGCTGGCGCCCGGCTTGAAGCAGCGCGATACCGCCGATTGCGACACCCCGGCCACCTGGGCCACATCGTACGACGTTACACGGCGGTTTTCATTGGCGATCACGGCGCGCAACTCGGTCGCGCAATGCTCAACTGTCGGCTTGGATTTGCTCATCGTCTGGAGGCAGGCCTGCTTGTTATTTTGTTAGTTATATTGTTGGTTAAACGAGCATATAAAAAATCTTACCCGATGGCAATTAATATCGCATTACTGTAAAGAAATATCCACTCTCTTGTGGCTATGGCGCAATGATTGCCGAAAATCGGGTTTTTCTGATAAAATCTCGCCCCTTTACCTGAACGGAAGGGGCAAGATGTCCATCGCTTGCGGCGTCGATTTCGGCACGTCCAATTCCACCGTCGGCTGGGTGCGTCCCGGCCAGCCGGTGATGCTGGGACTGGAGGATGGCAAGACGACCTTGCCGTCGGTAGTTTTCTTCAACGCGGATGACGACCAGGTCACCTACGGCCGCGCGGCGCTGGCCGAATACCTGGCCGGCTACGAGGGGCGCCTGATGCGCTCGATGAAAAGCCTGCTGGGCACCAGCCTGATCGACGGCCAGACCGAGGTCGGTGGCCGCGCGCTGCCGTTCCGCATGCTGCTGGCCCAGTTCATCGGCGAGCTGAAGCATCGCGCCGAACGCTCGGCCGGCCGCGAATTCACCTCGGCCGTGTTCGGCCGTCCGGTGCACTTTATCGACGACAGCAAGGAACACGACCAGCTGGCGGAAGACACGCTGGCGGAAGTTGCGCGTTCGGTCGGCTTCAAGGACATCGCCTTCCAGTTCGAGCCGATCGCTGCCGCCTTCGACTACGAGTCGCAGATCGCGCGCGAGGAGCTGGTGCTGATCGCCGACATCGGCGGCGGCACCTCGGACTTCTCGCTGGTGCGCCTGTCGCCCGAGCGTGCCAAAAAGGCCGAGCGGCGCGACGATATCCTGGCCAACGGCGGCGTGCACATCGGCGGCACCGACTTCGATAAATACCTGAGCCTGTCGTCCATCATGCCGCTGCTGGGTTACGGCAGCCAGCTGCGCAACAACAGCGAAGTGCCGTCCAGCTATTTCTTCAACCTGGCCACCTGGCACACCATCAACCAGGTCTACACCAAGAAAATGTGGACCCAGCTGTCCGATCTGATCCGCGATGCGGCCGAGCAGGAAAAGCTGCACCGGCTGCAGCGCCTGATCGACGAGCGCGCCGGCCACTGGCTGGCGATGAAGGCGGAAGAGGGCAAGATCGCCCTGTCCGGCGCCGAGCAGGTGCAGCTGGAGCTGGACCGGCTGGCGCCGCCGGTGATGCTGGACCTGCACCGTGCGCAGTTCGACCATGCGATTGACCATCTGGTCGGCTCGGTCGAGACCACGGTGCTGAGCCTGATGCGCGATGCCGGCGTCAAGCCGGCCGACGTCGATACGGTATTCTTCACCGGCGGCTCCAGCGGCGTGCGCAAATTGCGCGAGCGCATCGGCGCCCTGGTGCCTGCCGCGCGCAAGGTGGAAGGCGATCTGTTTGGCAGCATCGGCGCCGGTCTGGCGCTGGATGCGGTGCGTAAATTTGGATAACTGACACTATGCTCGACCAACCCATCGTCATGCTGGACTTTGAAACCACCGGACTTACGCCGGTGCAGGGCGACCGCATCACCGAGGTGGCGGCGCTGCGCATCGTCGGCGGCGAGGTGGTCGAGCGTTATGTGTCGCTGGTGAACTGCGGCGTGCGCATTCCAGCGTTCATTACCGGCCTGACCGGCATCACCCAGGCCATGGTCGACAGCGCGCCGCCGGCGTCCAAGGTGGTGCCGGAGTTGCTGGACTTCATCGGCAGCGATCCCTTGTCCGCCCACAACGCCAGCTTCGATGAAAAATTCCTGCGCGCCGAAGCGGCGCGGCTGGACCTGACGCCGCGCCATGCCGCGCTGGTGTGCTCGCTGAAGCTGGCGCGCCGCGTGTTTCCGCAACTGGGCAGCTACAAGCTGGGCCAGTTGTCCGGCGCGCTCGGCATCCGCTTCGGCAGCGCCGCCCACCGCGCCGAGGCCGATGCCGAGGTTGCCGCGCAGGTGCTGATCCATATCGGCCAACACTTGCGCTCCAGCTATGGCATCGGCCGGGTCGATACCGCGCTGCTGGTGTCGGTCAACCAGCTCGCAGCCGCCAAAGTGCCGCAATTCCTGCAAAAGCGCGGCCAGCCCGTTTGAGCGTTGTCAAATCCCGTCCGGGATCGCGTTTTACACTTCATTCAACAATGTTGTCATGTTGTTCAGGGGTGTATTGTGAAAAAACAGTGCTCGGCCAAGCAAGGTCATGACGTCTACCTGTGGTTTCTTGAGGCCGCAGAGGGCGGCAACGCGTATGCGCAATTCAATCTGGGCCGGATGTTCAAAAACGGCGACGGCATTGCGCGGGACGAAGCGCGGGCGTTCCAGTGGATGAGCAAGGCGGCCTGCCAGGGCCTGGCCTACGCCCAGAATCAGCTGGGGGCCATGTACTACTACGGTCGCGGCGTTGAAAACAACGACCTCCACGCGGTTCATTGGTTCCGTGCCGCCGCCCGTCAGGGCGACGCATCGGCCCAGCAAAACCTCGGGCTGATGTACAAAAAAGGACGCGGCCTCGTGCAAAACGACGATCTGGCGCTGGCCTGGTTTTGCCGCGCCGCCGAACAGGGTCTGGCCAGCGCGCAGACACTGCTGGGCGAGGCCTATGCCAACGGCCACGGCGCGCCGCGCAATTACCCGATGGCGCTGGCGTGGTTCCGCAAGGCGGCGCTGCAAAACGACGCCGCCGCCCAGCTGCATCTGGGTCTGATGTACAAGCACGGCCACGGTGTGGCGCGCAACGAGCCGCAGGCGGTCGCGTGGTTCCGGCAGGCGGCGGCGCAGGACGATCCGGTGGCGCAGCGGCTGGTCGGCGTCGCCTATGCCGAGGGGCTGGGCGTGCCGGCCGATGGCCGCCGCGCCTTCGGCTGGCTGCTGCGCGCCGCCGAGCAGGAGGATGCCGACGCCCAGTTCAACCTGGGCGTGATGCTGGCCAACGGCAAAGGCGTCGAGCAGGACGACGAGCTGGCTTTCACCTGGTATCACCGTGCGGCGGAAGCCGGCCATGCGCTGGCGCAGTACAACCTCGGCGGCATGTACGCGCGTGGGCGCGGCGTCGAGCGGGACGAGCGTCGGGCGCTGGAATGGTATCGGCTGGCGGCGGAGCAGGGCACGCCGCATGCCCAGTTCAACGTCGCCGTCATGTACGCCAACGGCCACGGCGTGAGCAAGGACGATGTGCTGGCTGCCGCCTGGTATCGCAGCGCCGCCGAGCAGGGCGACGCCAGCGCCCAGAACAATCTCGGCGTCATGTACGCCAACGGCCTGGGCGTGGAGCGCGACGAGGCGCAGGCGGTTGACTGGTATGGCAAGGCGGCCGAGCAGGGGCACGCGCTGGCCCAGTTCAACCTGGGCGGCATGTACGGCAGCGGCCGAGGCGTGAGGCGCGACCCGGCCCTGTCCTTCATGTGGCTGACGCTGGCGGCGCAGGGCGGCGATGTGGCCGCCGTCAGCAACCGCCGCAAGATGTCGCTGGTGATGTCGCCGCAAGCCATCGCCGCCGCCCACGAGCTCGCCCGCCGCTGGCGCGATGCCCACCCGATCCGGGTCGGCATCCGCACCTGAGCGGGTGATAGTTTGCGTGTTTCCCCCAGGTAAAACATCTGGATGCTGCTGCGGCCACCTGCAAAGTGGCCGTGTTGCAGCGCTAACTGGCTATCGTGCGGCCGCGTCCCTGCGACTTGGCTTGATAAAGGGCGATGTCGGCACGCTGCAGCATGCTCTCGATGGTATCGGTGTCGTCCACACGCATGGCCACGCCGCCGCTGAAGGACAGCGCGAAACCCAGCTCTGCGGCCGAATGCTGCGCCAGCCACTGTCGCAGGCGTTCGTCGTAAGCCGCGATCGATGCCAGGTCGGCGCCGTTGAGCAGCACGCAGAATTCCTCTCCGCCATAGCGGCAGAACAGCTCGCCAACGCGGCTCACGGCGCGCAAGCCATTTACAAGGAATTGCAACGCGCGGTCGCCGCCGGCATGGCCGTGGGTGTCGTTGATTTTCTTGAAATAGTCGAGGTCAAGCATCAACACGCCGACCGGCTTCCGGTAGCGCATGCTGCTGGCCAGATCGATGCCAGACTGCATTAGCCAGGCGCGGCGGTTCAAGGCACCGGTCAGGCCGTCCATCGTGGCCAGCCGCTCCAGTTCGCGTGCGGCCTCGTCGCGGTGCGCCAGCAGGATGGCCACCACTGACAGCACCATCATGGCGTTGGACGACAACGCAAATACCTGGTTGATTGGGTCCGGCGAGTAAAAATTCGGAAACTCGGCGCTGTAGAACGCCCCCAGCACGGCGCGGCAGAGCATCACCACCATCTGCACCGACAAGCTGATCACCAACAACCAGCGCCAGCGTCCGACCGGCACCGTCGGCGTGCGGCACAGGGTTGCGATCACGGTGGCGATCTGCAACGCCAGCAAGCCGTTTGCCCAACCGACCCGGAAGGCATAGTCGGCAAAGCCGATGCTGTAACCGATGGACATGAAGACCGCGATGGTGGCCGGCGCGCGCACGCTTGGCCGGCGGCCGCACCACAATTCGAAGGCGAAGGCGTTGAACACCATGCCGCTGGAGATGCTGACCATGGAGAGCGTCGACAGCAGGTGATCGGCCCAGCCGCCGCGCTCGAAGGTACTCGACGATAACAGGAAGATCCAACCCGCCGTTTGCAGCACTATGCCGGCCTGCGCGCAGCGCGCCGCACGGTTGACCCGCCCCATGAAATACGGCAGCGCGATGGCCATGATCGTCAGGTTGACTGTCATGGCAATGAAGAGGGACGTCACGTCGATTCTGAACACGAACTACACTTTCGAAATTACACCAGAACCCACATTATCCCAATAAAACTGTGTTTGCCGGTATTCTCATGCAAGACCGGACACCTGGACGCCTCGCTTTCTGCCTCCAAGGCTTAAAGCCGCGACCACCAAAGAAAATGCTGCAGTGGGCTGGCGCCGGCTTGGATAGTAGAGGTGATATCCCGACATCGGCGCCGACCACTCCATCAACACCCGTTGCAGGCGGCCCGCCGCGATGTGCTCCTTCACGACATCTTCGGGCAAATATCCCAGACCAAGCCCCGCCAGGCAGCTGTCAAGTTGCAGTGTGATCGTGTTGAAGGCCAGCTGCCCGCCGGGACGAACCTTTAATTCCCTGCCTTCTTTTTCAAACGGCCACGACCAGACACCGCCGGAAGTAGGCAGGCGCAACGCAATGCAGCGATGTTCAGTCAAGTCATGCGGCGTCTTGGGCTTTCCGTACTTCTTGAAGTACGCCGGTGAACCGACCACGCATTGCTTAAAGTCGGGTCCTATGCGTACTGCGATCATGTCTTGCGCGACTTGTTCGCCCAGGCGCACGCCCGCATCGAATCGGTCCGCCACGATGTCGGCAAGACTGTAGTCGTCGATGATCTCCACCGTGATTTCCGGATAGTCGGACAGCAGCGGCGCCAGCGCAGGCAACAGGATGGTCTGCGATGCATGTTCGACTGACGTGATGCGCACGCTCCCGGCAGGTTTGTCCCGCAGCTCGCTCAATGCATTTAATCCCGACGCAATGCCGTCGAAGTGTGGCCCGATCGAATTGAATAATCTCTCGCCTGCCTCAGTGGTCGAGACGCTGCGCGTCGAACGTGTCAGCAAGCGCACGCCAAGGCGCGCTTCCAATGCAGTGATCTTTGCACTCAGCGCGGGCTGTGAAATCCCGAGTTGTGCCGCCGCGCGCGTAAAGCTACGTTGCGTCGCCACCACCAGGAACGCACCCAGGTCATCCATGCTCTCCTTAACCATTTATAACCTCCACCTATAAGCGCAAGAGGATTATCGCATCTAATCATATCTATCGTGCGAGGTTACATTGGAGCCATGCATTCACAGAATCTTCTTCAACACTGATAAGGGGCAAGATCGATGTCAGCCAACGAATACCCTGGCGCCGACGCTGGACGGCGTGCGTTCATGAAGCAATCGGCCTGGCTTGGAGCGTCAGTAGCAGTTGTCCAGATGCTTAGCGGCGGCGCAGCGCGCGCTCAGGACAGTCAACCCACACAAGCAATGCGAGGAAAAGAGATGAAACAACGTACTTTAGGAACGATGAAGGTGTCGGAAATCGGTGCCGGCTGCATGACGTTTGCGGGCAATTACAACGCGCCCGTACCCAAGGATCAGGCTATCAAGACCATTCGTACCGCATACGAAAACGGCGTGACGTTCTTCGATACGGCGGAGGTCTACGGGCCGTACATCAGCGAGGAATTCGTCGGCGAGGCGCTTGCCCCCTTCCGTGACAAGGTACAGATCGCGACCAAATTCGGTTTCGCGATTGACGGCACGATCGCTCTGAATAGCCGTCCGGAGCATATCCGGAAAGTAGTCGAAGAATCGCTCAAACGGCTGCGCACCGACCACATCGATTTATACTACCAACACCGGGTCGATCCGGCTGTGCCGATCGAAGAAGTTGCCGGCGCGCTCAAGGATCTGATTAAACAGGGCAAGGTGCGGCATTTCGGCCTGTCCGAAGCCAGCGCAAAAACGATTCGACGTGCGCACGCGGTGCAGCCGGTAGCGGCGGTGCAGTCGGAATACTCACTGTGGACGCGGAACGTGGAACTGAATGGTGTACTGGATACGTGCAAGGAACTGGGGATCGGTTTTGTTCCCTGGTCGCCGGTGGGCGCTGGTTTCCTGACCGGTAAGATCGATACCAATACGAAGCTCGATCCCAACACTGACTTCCGCGCCGGATTCCCTCGCTTCTCGAAGGAGTTCCTGAAACTCAACATGCCGCTTATCGAATGGCTCAAAGCATATGCCGCGAAAAAAGGCGCTACACCTTCCCAGGTCGCATTGGCCTGGCTGTTGGCGAAAGGGCCAAACATCGTTCCTATCCCTGGCACTCGCACCGAGGTGCATCTGCTGGAAAACCTCGGCGCTCAACGCCTGCAACTAACCGCCGCCGATGTCCTTGCTATCGACACGATGCTTGGCAAATACCCAGTTTTCGGTGACAGGATGGGTGAGGCGCACATGAGCCAGATCGACTATACGGTTTGATGCACCACAGCGCCGCCGCAGGCGGCCTCTCAATCTCTACATGAAAGTGAAATGCCGTGAAACACAGCAAGCTATTTGAGCCATTGGAAGTCCTGCCAGGCTTGACACTGCGCAATCGCCTCGTGATGGCGCCGATGACCATCTGGGCCAGCAATGCCGACGGCACCGTGTCGGATGAGGAAGTAGCATATTACCGCCGCAGGGCGCGTGATGTTGGCATGGTCATCACGGGCTGCACCCATGTCCAGGCAAATGGCGTGGGCTTTACAGCTGAATTTGCCGCCTACGACGACCGCTTTATTCCAAGCCTGCGCAAACTGGCTCGCGCCGCCAAAAGCGGTGGTGCGCCGGCCATCCTGCAGATCTTCCACGCTGGCGTCAAAACTTTGCCGGCCTTGGTGACCGACGTGGTCGCGGCAAGCGCGGTCGCAGGCGACGGCGGTCCGTTTGCAGCGCCCATTACGCCGAGGGAATTGAGCGGCGAGGAAATCATCGATGTGGTGAACGCATTCGCCGATGCGACACGTACTAATCACACGTATGATTGACGCCGGTGCAAGCTACATCCATGCGTCGCTGGGCGACGCGCTGGAGCAGAAACCTTCGACTGGTACGCAGCGCGCCACGATCGTCGGCATATTGCACGACCACATAGGCGGCCGCGTCCCGTTGATGGCTGCGGGACGCATCAGGACGCCAGCCCAGGCTGACAGCGCGCTAAACACCGGACTTTCGCTGGTCGCCGTGGGGCAGAGCCTGGTGATCAATCCAGATTGGGTGGAATACGCTTTCGACGGGCGGGATGGTGATGTTCGCCTTTCGATTTCCGCTGGCGACGTATCCCGCGCAAGCATTCCCGGCAAACTGTGGAACGTCATCGAGGCGACGCCAGGCTGGTTCGATGTAGTCGCTTCATAAAATCTCGTTTGGCTGGCGTGACGGGGGATCAGCCCTTGGCCGGCTGGCGGCGGTCGAGGAACAGGCTGTTGCCGTGGGTTTTCTTGGCTTGTTTCTTCGATTCGGTCGCGGCGGTGGCGATCTGGTGGTGGGTGTAGTACAGATGCGGCTCGACCCGGATCGCGCCGATGGACAAGCTCATCAAGGAATAGAACACTTTCCTGCCCTGGCGGTCCTCGCTGATGTAGCCGCCGCGCTGGCGGTCGTCGGCGCCGTAAAAGTCCTGCACGTTGTGGCTGAATTCGGCCAGCACCCGCTGGCAGCGCTGCTCCCAGTCCTCACTCTGGAACAGCACCATGAAATCGTCGCCGCCGATGTGGCCGACGAAGTCGCGGTCGGGATCGATGCAGCCGCTGATGATATTGCCGGTCAGCTGGATCACATCATCGCCACGGCGGTAGCCGTACACGTCATTGAACGGCTTGAAATGGTCCAGGTCGAAATAGCAGACCCAGAAGCGCGTGCCGCTTTCCAGCAGGCGGTCGATGTGCTCGTTGATCGGCACATTGCCGGGCAGCTGCGTCAGGGGGTTGGCGTAGCGCGCCGCGTGGATCTGCATCTGGGTGATCTCGCGCATCAGGTCGTGGCCGGTGCCCATGCCCAGATAACGGCCTTGCTCGGTGATGATGAAGCCGTTGAACAGGTGATGCGCCTCGGCCTCGGCCATGCGGTAGCTGAGTTCCTGCAAGCTGGTGTTGCGGTCGGCCACCAGCGGGTTGCGGTCCATGAACTGGGTGCAGGACTTCTTGCCGTACAGCTCGCGTTCATACGGCCGCGCAAAATGCTCGATCATGTCGAAGCGGTTGATCAGCCCCTGCGGCTGGCCGTCGTCCACCACCGGAATGATTTGCAACTTCGGCTCGCGCTGGAAAATTTCATAGACTTCGTTGTTGCTGGTGCCGGTTGACACCACCTGCACCTGATGCAGCAACTTGTGGATGGTAGCAGCATGCTTGTCGCTGAGACGCTGCGGGTAGACGGCGACGCCTTTGCGCGACAAGGCCTTGACCACCTCGGCCGGCGCGGTGCGCGCCGGCAGCGGCTGCGGACGCCCCAGATGATAGCCCTGGCCAAGGGCGACGCCGACGTCGCGCAACACCAACAGTTCCGCCTGCGTTTCAATTCCTTCGGCAATCACCCGCGTATTGGACTTTTCGGCGATTTCCTGGATCGAGCGCACGAACTGCAGTTTGACCGGATCGTGATTAATGCCCTGAATAAAGTGCATATCGATCTTGACGAACTCCGGGCGCAGCTCGGACCACAGCCGCAGGCTGGAAAACCCCTCGCCGAGGTCGTCGATAGCGATCCGGAAGCCCATTTTGCGGTAGTGCAGCACCGCTTCGCGCATCAGATGGTAGTCGTAGGTCGGCTGGTTTTCGGTCAGCTCGATGATCACGCGGTCCGGGTTGATGCCGAGCTGGTGAATGAATTCCAGCGTCTCGCCATGGCGCGCGTCGCGCTGCAACAGCGATTCCGGACTGACATTGAGGAATAGTTGGCCCGGCAACTGCAACTCGGCGAAGCGCTCCAGCACCACCTTGCGGCACAGGTGTTCGACCTGTACCGTCAGGTCGTTGGCGCGTGCCGCCGCAAACAAATTCATCGGCGAATGCAACGGACTATCGGCCGGTCCGCGTATCAATCCTTCATAAGCGATGATTTCGCCCGTTTGCATGTGTACAATCGGTTGAAACAGCGCACTAAGCTGCTTGCGCGCCAGGATATCCACTAAAAGCGCGCGCAGCATGGCATCCTCATCGTTTTCGCGAGGTTTCAGATAGGTGACGGTGGCGTGCGTAGCGGAGTTCACGATGAATCATTTGCCAAAGGTCGGTTTAACTGTACGATCATAGTTTCTGTTTGTGACCGGATGATGAATTTAGGAAATAATATGCAAGGCTGCTCACGCCGTATTCTCTTGTTGTGTTCTATTTTCGCGCCGGTGGTGGCTGGCGCGACCGGCATTGCAGTGCAAGTGCAGGATGCCGCCGGCAAAGTGCTGCCCGATACGGTGGTCTACATCGAGGCCGAAGGCGGCGCCGGCGGCGGCAAGCCGGGCACCGCGCTGATCGAGCAGAAGGGCCTGAAGTTCCTGCCGCTGGTGACCGTGGTGCAGACCGGCGCCACCATCAATTTCCCGAACAATGACAAGGTGCGTCACCACATCTACTCGTTCTCGCCGGCCCACAAGTTCGACCAGAAGCTGTATTCCGGCCAGGCGGCGTCGCCGCAGGTGTTCGACAAGGCCGGCACGGTGGTGCTCGGTTGTAATATCCATGACAAGATGATCGCCTATGTGAAGATCGTCGACACCCCGTTCTTTGCCAAAACCGACGGTGCCGGCGCCGCCCGCATCGAGCTGCCGGCGGCCGGCAAGTACGTGGTCAAGGCCTGGCACTACAACACGGTGGGCGGCGCCACGCCCGAACAGACCTTGACCGTGAAGGCTGGCGAGCTGGCCACCGCCGTGTTTAAATTGCCGATGAAACCGCCAGTGGTGGGAGACCCCGGAACATGAGCATCGCCTTCCGTTTCCGCAGCCTTGAAAGCCGCATCGTCACGCTGTTCCTGGTGCTGATCGTCGCCGTTCAGCTGATCGGGCTGCTGGTGATCCAGCGCGGCATCGACAACAACGCGCGGCTGGCCATCAGCAGCGAGCTGAATAACGGCAGCAAGGTGTTCCGCCGCCTGCTGGAGCAGAATGCGCAAAGCCTGCGCTTCGGCGCGCGGCTGCTGGCGCGCGACACCGCCTTCGTCGCCGCCATCGGCAATAACGACGAAGGCGACCGCGCCACCATCGAATCGGCGCTGGAGAACAGCGGGCGCCGCATCAAGGCCTCGCTGTCGATGCTGATCAGCGACGAGCGCAAAATCAGCGCCACCACCAATCCGGCGCAGTCGGCGGCGCTGGAGAAGATCGCGCTGTCGATGCTGGACGCGGCGGAAGCGGCTGACGGCGCCATCGGCATCGCCATCGTCGAGCACCGGCCGTTCCAGATCGTCGCCATGCCGGTCAAGGCGCCGATCACCATCGGCTGGATTGTCATGACCTTTCCGATCGACCGCCAACTGGCCAACGACATGCGCGAGGTCAGCTCGCTGCACACCACGGTGCTGACGCGCGACCAGCAGGGCAAGTGGCTGCAGGCCGGCTCCACCTTCGTCGGCCCGTCGGCGGACGATGTGGTGGCGCAGTTGCAGGCGCTCGGCCCGGCCGCGCCCACGCTGCCGTTCGACATGACGGTGGAAACCTCCCAGTACAGCGCGCGCCTGATGTCGATCGGCGACGACAACGGCCAGACCGCCAGCGTGCTGCTGGCGCGCTCGATCGACGAAGCCACTGCCGAATACCGCCGCCTGGAGCGCTGGCTGGTCGGGCTGACGCTGGCCGGCATCGTCGCCTCGGTGCTGGCCATCGTGTTCACCGCCAAGCGCATCGCCCAGCCGATCAGCGAACTGGTGACCACCGCCCGGCGCCTTGAGGGCGGCGATTACAAGACCCCGATCGATAGCACGCGCGAGGACGAAATCGGCCAGCTGGCGCACGCCTTTGACGCCATGCGCGAGGGAATCTCCAAGCGCGAGCAGGAAATCCGCCGGCTGGCGTACTGGGACACGCTGACCAACCTGCCGAACCGCGCGCAGTTCGTGCTGCTGCTGAATGATGCGCTGCTGGAGGCGCGCCGGCGCGGCGAAGCGCTGTTCGTGCTGATGATGGACCTGGACCGCTTCAAGCACGTCAACGACGTCATGGGCCACAGCTTCGGCGACGCGCTGCTGCGCCAGGTGGCCGGCCGCTTGCAACTGCTGCTGGCCAACCGGCGCCAGTCGTCGGCGCAGGTGGCGCGCCTGGGCGGCGACGAATTCGCCGTGCTGCTGCCGGCGGCCAACACCGAAACGGCGCAGTCCATGGCCGCCGAAATCCTGCAGGCGCTGGAAACCCCGCTGTCGCTGGAAGACCAGATGGTCGATATCGGCGCGGGCCTGGGCATCGCCGGCTACCCGGACCACGCCGACGACGGCGAGACTTTGCTGAGCATGGCCGAGGTGGCGATGTACACCGCCAAGCAGCGCAACGACGGCGCCGTCATCTACGACGCGGTGATGGACAAGGGCAGCGCCAAGAGCCTGTCGCTGCTGACGGAGCTGCGCAACGCGGCCGAGCGCAACGAATTCCGGCTGCATGTGCAGCCCAAGATCTCGCTGCAAACCGGGAAGGTGGTGGGCATGGAGTCGCTGGTGCGCTGGGTGCACCCGGAGCGCGGCAATGTGTTCCCCGACGAGTTCATTCCGTTCGCCGAGCAGACCGGTTTTATTCGCGTGCTGACGCGCTGGGTGATGGAGAAGTCGGCCGAATTGTGCCGCGAGCTGGCCAGCCAGGGCCATCACCTGAAGGTGTCGGTCAACCTGTCCACGCGCGACCTGCTGGACCAGGATCTGCCGGCCAAGTTTGCCGACCTGCTGGCGCGTCACAAGCTGACGCCCGGCTCGTTCTGCCTGGAGATCACCGAGAGCGCGATCATGGACGATCCGGTACGCGCGCAGCAGACGCTGGAGCGCCTCAGCGCCATGGGCCTGGATTTGTCGATCGACGATTTCGGCACCGGCTATTCGTCGCTGGCCTATCTGAAACGTCTGCCGGTGAACGAGCTGAAGATCGACAAATCCTTCGTGCTGAATATGGAGAAGGACGAAGGCGACACCAAGATCGTGCGCTCGACCATCGACCTTGGCCACAATATGGGCCTGCGCGTGGTGGCGGAGGGCATCGAAAGCGAAGCGGTATGGCGGCTGCTGGCGGAACTGGGTTGCGACCAGGGGCAGGGCTATTTCATGAGCCGCCCCATCCCTGGCGACCAGATGATCCCCTGGCTGCAGAAATGGCAGGCGCCGGTCACCATCGCCGCGCCGGTGGACAGCGAGGAAACCATCGATAGCTGAATTTGCATTTCGTCTATCGAAAAATGCAATCCATCGCATTCTTACGCGGCTGATCGCGCGCCCGCCGTAATCTGGCGGGATCGCAACCATCCCGGGAAAATCCATGAACCGTCTGCTCGCCGCCGTGATCGCGGCTGCCGTTTTCCACGGCCAGGCCGTCGTCGCCGCCGACTTCGCGCCGGCCGCGTTCAAGCTGAAAAACGGCCAGCCGAGCCAGTTGCTGGTGCTCGGCACGGCGCACCTGTCGCAACTGCCGAAGACCTTCGATCCGGCCAATCTGAGCGGCTTGCTGGACCGGCTGGCGGCATGGCAGCCAAATGCCATCGCCATCGAGGCCCTATCCGGCGCGCAATGCGCCTACCTGCGCGACTATCCCGCGCGCTATCAGGATACGCTCAAGTTTTATTGCCGCGACAGCGCGTCGGCGGCAGCGTCCGCGCGCGCCGCCACCGGCCTCGATGTGCCGGCCGCCACCGCCGAAGCGGAGCGCGTGCTGGCGGCATGGCCGGCCGCACCGACGGCGGCGCAACGGCGCAAGCTGGCGGCGGTATTGCTGGCGGCGGGCGAGCCGGCATCGGCCACAGTGCAGTGGCTACGCCTGCCGGCGGCGGAACGCCGCGCCGGCGATGGCCTGGAGCAGAAGCTGGTCGAGATGCTGGAGACGCTGCGCCAGAAACGCAATGAAGACTACCTGATCGCTGCACCGCTGGCCGCGCGGCTGGGCCATGAACGGGTCTATCCGATGGATGACCATACTTCCGATGCGCCGGCGGCGGATGAAAAAGCCGCTGGTGCAGCGATCATGAAAGCCTGGGATAACCGCTACAGCGCCGAGCGCCGCAAGACCTCCACTGCACTGGAAGCGCGCCTCGACACGCCAGCCGGCGTGCTGGCCATGTACCGCGCCTACAATGCCGCCGCTGAGGCGGAGCTGACCTTCCGCAGCGACTTCGGCGCGGCGCTGGAAGAACCTTCGCCGCAACGCTTCGGCCGCAACTACGTCGGCTCCTGGGAGACGCGCAACCTGCGCATGGCGGCCAACATCCGCGAGGTGATGACCGTGCAGCCGGGCGCGCGCATGCTGGTGATTGTCGGCGCCTCGCACAAGGGCTATCTGGACGCCTATCTGGACCAGATGCACGACGTCAGTGTGGTGCGCACCGAGGCGCTTTTGGGCGCCGAATAAAACACGCCAATCTCCCTTGCATGGCGTTGCTTATTTATTATAAAGCGCGCTATTATCGATGAACATTCTTTGACTACACGGACCCCTTGAATGAAGCAATTGAAACACGCAGCCCTGGCTGCCGCAGTACTGATGGTGCAAGGCGCTAACGCGCAAACCTGCAACGTGGCCGGCGCCGGACTGACCTATCCGGTCACCCGCACGGTCGACCAGCAGGACAACTACCACGGCACCGTCATCGCCGATCCTTACCGCTGGCTGGAAGACGCCAACAGCGCCGAGACCAAGGACTGGGTGGACGCACAGACCAAGCTGACGCAAAGCTACCTGACGCAGATCCCCGGCCGCGAGGCGATCAAGGCGCGCCTGACCAAGCTGTGGAACTACGAGCGTTTCAGTGTGCCATTCAAGGAAGGCGGCCGTTATTTCTACAGCCGTAACGACGGCCTGCAAAACCAGGCGGTCCTGTACACCATGAAGACGCTGGCCGATGTACCGCGCCTGCTGCTCGATCCGAATACGCTGGCTGCCGACGGCACCGTGGCGCTGGCCGGCCTGGCCGTCAGCCCGAACGGCAAGTACCTCGCTTACAGCACCGCCGCTTCCGGCTCGGACTGGAACGAGATCAAGGTGCGCGACATTGAAAGCGGCCAGGATGTCGAGGACCACATCAAGTGGGTCAAGTTCTCGCGCACCGCCTGGCTGCACGACGGTTCCGGTTTCTTCTACAGCCGCTACGACGAACCGAAGGAGGCCACCAAGCTGGCCGACGTCAACTACTTCCAGAAGCTGTACTTCCACAAACTGGGCACGCCGCAAAGCGCAGACGCGCTGGTGTACGAGCGTCCGGACCACAAGGACTGGGGCTTCGGCGCCGAAGTGACCGAAGATGGCCGCTTCCTGGTGATCCACGCCTCGCAGGGCACGGAAAACAAGAGCCGCATCTTCTACAAGGACTTGAGCAAGAAGGACGCGAAGGTGGTCGGCCTGCTGGAAGAATTCGACGCCGCCTATGACTTCATCGGCAACGACGACCCGGTGTTCCTGTTCCGCACCGAGCGCAACGCGCCGCGCGGCCGCATCGTCAGCATCGATACGCGCAAGCCGGGTGTGCTGAACTGGAAACAGCTGGTCCCTGAAAGCAGCAACACCATGGTGTCTGCATCGCTGGTCAACAACCAACTGGTGGTCGATTACCTGAGCGACGCGCATAGCCTGGTCAAGGTCTACGACCTGAAAGGCAAGGCGCTGCACGATATCGAGCTGCCGGGCCTGGGCACCGCCGGCGGCTTCAGCGGCAAGCGCGCGGACAGCGAGACCTTCTACTCGTACACCAGCTTCAACACGCCGGCGACCATCTACCGCTACGACCTGAAGACCAACAAGAGCAGCGTGTATCGCCAGCCGAAAGTGGACTTCGATCCGAGCGCGTTTGAAACCCGCCAGGAGTTCTTCACATCGCGCGACGGCACCAAGGTGCCGATGTTCATCGTCTCGAAAAAAGGCTTGAAGCTGGACGGCAGCAACCCGACCTACCTGTACGGCTATGGCGGTTTCAATATCTCGCTGACGCCGGCCTTCTCGGTGGCCAACCTGGCGTGGCTGGAAATGGGCGGCGTCTACGTGGTGGCCAATCTGCGCGGCGGTGGCGAGTACGGCGAATCGTGGCACGCGGCCGGCACCAAGCTGCAGAAACAGAACGTGTTCGATGACTTCATCGGCGCGGCGGAGTGGCTGGTGCAGCACAAGGTCACCTCGCCAGCCAAGCTGTCGATCGGCGGCGGCAGCAACGGCGGGCTGCTGGTCGGCGCGGCGATGACCCAGCGTCCGGACCTGTTCGCGGCGGCGATTCCGCAGGTGGGCGTGCTGGATATGCTGCGCTTCCACAAGTTCACCATCGGCTGGGCGTGGACTTCCGACTATGGATCTTCCGACAATCCGGAAGAGTTCAAGGCGCTGGTCAAGTATTCGCCGCTGCACAACCTGAAGAAGGGCACCTGCTACCCGGCCACCATGATCACCACCGCCGACCATGACGACCGCGTGGTGCCGGCCCACAGCTTCAAGTTTGCGGCGACGGCGCAGGCCGACCAGGCGCCGGGCGGCGCGCCGATCCTGATCCGCATCGACATCAAGGCGGGCCACGGCGCCGGCAAGCCGACCTCCAAGCAGATCGAGGAAGTGGCTGACCGCTGGGGCTTCCTGAGCCGCGCGCTGAACATGGCCGGTGGCCAGCCGGCAGCGGCCAGCGCCAGCGCCTCCGCTAACGCGGCGGGCCTGTAATGCGGTCCGCGCCGACCGTGGTCCCGCTGCTGCTGGCAGTGGTGATTGCAGCAGCATTCCCGGTCGGCGCAGCCGCCGCCGAGGCCAGCGCCCCGGCGGCCAGGCAGGTCGCCGACATCACGCGCGGCCTGCAATCGCAGCCGGGCTTCATCGATGTCTGGCGCGACACGGCCAAGGGCAGGGTGCTGCTCTCGGTCGGCGCACTGGAACAAGCATTTCTGCTCGTTAGCTCATTGCCTTACGCATTGGGCTCCAACGATGTGGGACTGGATCGCGCGCAGTCCGGCGAGATGCGCATGGTCCATTTTGAAAAACACGGCGGCCGGCTGTTCCTGGTGCAGGAAAACACCAGCTATGTCGCCAATTCCGCCGATGGCGATGAACGCGCCGCCGTGCGCGAATCGTTCGCCAACGCGGTGCTGTGGTCGGGCGACATTCTCGCCAGCGACAACGACAACCAGCGGCATGTGATCGATTTCTCCGGCTTCCTGCTGGCGGACCGCCATGGCATCGGCGCGCGCCTGGCCGGCGCAAAGCAGGGCGCTTACACGATCGACCCGGCGCGCAGCGCGGTGCTGGCGTCCGAAGCCAAGGCTTTCCCGGACAACGTGGAACTGGAATCGCTGTTGACCTTTGCCGGTCCGGGGCAGGGCGACTTCGTGCGCCAGGTCGCCGCCGATCCGGCAAGTTTGTCGATGCGCCAGCGTATCAGCATGGTGCGCTTGCCCAAGCTGGAAACGGCCGGCGGCTGGCAGCCACGCGCCTATCATCCATATTCCGGCGGCTTCGACACCAATTACTTCGACTTCGCCACACCGCTCGCCAGCAGCATCGACGTGCACTGGCAAGTGCGGCACAAGCTGGAAAAGACCGATCCGGCGGCCGCCGTCAGCACGGTGAAGAAACCGATTGTCTATTATGTCGATCGCGGCGCGCCAGAGCCGGTGCGCTCGGCACTAATCGAGGGCGCATCGTGGTGGGCCAGCGCTTTCGAAAAAGCCGGCTTCAAGGACGCCTACCGGGTGGAACTGCTGCCGGAAGGCGTGGACGCGCAGGATATCCGCTACAACGTCATCACCTGGGTGCACCGCGCAACGCGCGGCTGGTCGTATGGGAATGCGCTGGCCGATCCGCGTACCGGCCAGATCCTGCGCGGCGCCGTTACGCTGGGATCGCAGCGCGTGCGTCAGGACATCCTGATCGCCGAAGCGCTACTGGCCCCTTACGGCAAGAACGCGCCGGCCGACAAGGCAAAACTGGCCGAGCAAATGGCGCTGGCCCGCCTGCGCCAGCTGTCCGCGCACGAAGTGGGGCACACGTTGGGCTTTGCCCACAACTTTGCCGCCAGCCGCATGGGCAATGGTTCGGTGATGGATTATCCGCACCCCATTCTCAAGCTGGATGCGCGCGGCGAGGTCGATCTGGCCAACGCCTACGGTGTCGGCGTCGGCCCGTGGGACGACTACATCGTCAACTACATCTATGGCGATTTCGGCGCCGGCGCGCAGGAACAGGCGGCCCTGACCAAGCTGCGTGCCGATGCCCGCAGCGCCGGTCTGCTGTACTCAAGCGATCAGGATGCGCGCGCGCCCGGCGCCAGCCATCCGGACGGGATACTGTGGGACTTCGGCGCGGACACGCTCAAGACCTGGGACCAGCTGGGCGCGGTGCGCCAGCGCGCGCTGCAAACCTTTTCGCCGGACGTGCTGCCGGACGCCCGCCAGATCGGCGAACTGGAAGCGCGCTTGGTGCCGGTCTATCTGCTGCAGCGCTACCAGGGTGAAGCCGTGGCGCGCCTGATCGGCGGCGGCGAATTCGATTACGCCAGCGCCGGCGACGTCAAGGCGGGTATCGCCAGGGCCGGCGTGCGCGTCACCACGGCCGCCGTGCAGCGCCAGGCCATCGGCCGCCTGACCGACACGCTGCGCGCCGAATACCTGGCGCTGCCGCCCAACGTGCTGGACGTGCTGACGCCGCCCGCCGCAGGCTATGAACGCAACCGCGAGTATTTCCTGACCCGCATGGATTCCGTCTTCGACGCCTTCTCGATCGCCGAAGCCGGCGCCGCGCAGACCGCCGGCTTCCTGCTAGACCCCGGCCGCCTGAACCGACTGGCGTGGCAGCACGCGCGCGATGCGCAGCAGCCCGGCGTGCCGGAACTGCTGTCGCAGTTGCTGGACAAGACCTGGAAGCGGGCCATCGTGCCTGCCAGCGTGACCGGCGGTGAAGCGGTGCAGCTCTCGGCCAACTGGGTAGTGCTGGATAGCTTGCTGGGCTTGCTTGGCAGCGGCAAACTGCATCCGCAGGTGGCTGCCGAAGTACGCCAGTCGACGGTCGAGTTATTGCAATGGTTGCAAAAGAACCCCGGCAAAGCCACCACCGCCGCCAGCCGCAAGCAGGCTGCCGAACACATCGCCGCCTACCTCAGAGACCCGCAGAGCGTGAAGCTGCGCAGCGCCTGGGCTATCCCTCCTGGTGCGCCTATCTGACGCGACCGCACCAAAATAATGCCTTGCTTTAGTGCGCACCGGGTCGGTGCGCATTTTTGCACCATTTGAAAATTCATTGAAATCAATCACTTAAAACTTGCACCAAATTGGAACGGATATTGCTTCTGGTATGAAACGTTCTTAACTTTTGCATTGTTTTGGGGAGAGATTTTTTGATGGATGCACACAAAGACGGCGCCAACGCACTATTTATTCTGCTTGGCGCCATCATGATCCTGGCCATGCACGCCGGCTTTGCCTTTCTGGAGCTGGGCACGGTGCGCAAGAAGAATCAGGTCAACGCGCTGGTGAAGATTCTGGTCGACTTCGCCGTATCGACCATCGCGTATTTTTTTGTCGGTTACAGCATTGCCTACGGCATCAATTTCTTCTCCACGGCCGACGTCCTGGCGGACAAGAACGGCTACGAGCTGGTCAAATTCTTCTTCCTGCTGACCTTTGCGGCGGCGATCCCGGCGATTATCTCGGGCGGCATCGCCGAGCGCGCGCGTTTCCATCCGCAGACCATCGCCACCGCCTTGCTGGTCGGGCTGGTCTATCCCTTTTTTGAAGGCATCGCCTGGAACGGCCGCTTCGGCATCCAGGACTGGCTGACACACGCCTTCGGCGCCGCTTTTCACGACTTTGCCGGCTCGGTGGTGGTGCACGCGGTGGGCGGCTGGATCGCGCTGCCGGCGGTGCTGCTGCTGGGCGCGCGCCGCGGCCGCTACACGAAAAACGGCGGCGTGGCAGCTCACCCGCCATCATCGATTCCGTTCCTGGCATTGGGCGCGTGGATTTTGACCGTCGGCTGGTTCGGCTTCAACGTCATGAGCGCGCAGTCACTGGACAAGATGAACGGCCTGGTCGCCGTCAATTCGCTGATGGCGATGGTGGGCGGCACGCTGGTCGCCATCATGATGGGCAAGAACGACCCCGGCTTCGCCTACAACGGCCCGCTGGCCGGGCTGGTGGCGGTATGCGCCGGCTCGGATCTGATGCATCCGCTGGGGGCGCTGGTCACCGGTGGCATCGCCGGCGCGGTGTTCGTCTGGATGTTTACGCTGGCGCAGAACAAATGGCGGATCGACGATGTGCTGGGCGTGTGGCCGCTGCACGGCCTGTGCGGGGCCTGGGGCGGCATCGCCGCCGGCATTTTCGGTCACAAGGAGCTGGGTGGCGTGGGCGGCGTTTCCCTGTGGTCGCAGCTGTTCGGCACGGTGATGGGCGTGGCAGTTGCGCTGATCGGCGGCTACGTCGTGTATGGCCTGCTGAGAGCCAGCATGGGCCTGCGCCTCGATCCTGAAGAGGAGTTCCAGGGGGCCGACTTGTCAATCCATCGCATCAGCTCCACGCCGGAAAGAGAGGCGACTTGGTGATCGTGCAATGGCCAGTTCTTGAACGAATGTATTTTTATGCATAATTTTAAATTAATTGACTGCTGTGCAATCTTAATTCAGAATTGGCATTTATAAATGTAGTAACTGTTTAATGTCGTTGTCAACAAGTAAGGCCATAAAATGAAATCTCTTCCTAAAGTAATGATTGTGTCGTTAGTTGCTGCGGCCTGTGCGCAATCGGCGCAGGCTGTCAACATGGTGCAGATTAACGGCGCCCATGCCAGCTTTTTCTATGATGCAGATTTCTGGGGCCTGAACACCGCCGTAGTCACCGGCGACAAAATCAGTTTTATCACGCCGGAATATTTTAATCAGCATGCCGAGGGTTACGGCCAGAAGGGCACAGACACGGATCGCTACACCAATCGTTCCAGCTCGTCGGTAGTCGCTGTTGCCCACGCCGGCTACACGCTGACCGGCGGTGTTGACTACAACATCACCACCACCTATGCGCAGCCGGCCGCCAACTCCTGGGCCACCTACACTTACAACAACGATGTCAACGCGGGCACCTGGAATGGTGCGGCGTTCCAGTCTGGCGCGACCATCGGCAATTTCTCGTTGTTCCAGACCCGTAGCGCCAGTGCCGATGGCGCCGGTTCCGGCACGCATCAAACCATAGGCAATACCAGCGGTACCGTTGGCGCTTACCAGGCCCTGGCGCTGGATAGCTATTTGTTTTTGCTGGCCGAGAAGACCGGCAGCGGCTATGCCGAAGCAGGCTTGTCGGCGGCAAGCTATCAGTTCACCGTGTCTGCTGTTCCTGAGCCAGCGACCTATGGCATGTTATTGGGTGGCTTGGCGATGATTGGCCTGGTGGGGCGCCGTCGCCGCAAGCTGCTAGGCGGCTCGCTGCTGGCTGCTGCCGGCTTGATGGGCAACGCCCAGGCTGCCAATTACATCGAAGTCACCGGCCAGAATGTCAGCTTCTTCTATGATGCCGACTATTGGGGACTGAACGCTGCCAGTGTCATCGGCGACAAAATCACGTTGAACACGCCATCGTATGTATCGCGCAGTGCGGTCGGCAATTCGCCTTCGGAAACGAACGAGCGCATCTACACTGATGCCGCCTCGGCTGCCGTGATCGCCGTTGCGCATAATGGTTATGCGCTGAGCGGTGCGATCGGTTTCAAGCCAACCATTAATTATGGATTGGCGGCGAGTGGGGGGGCGATTGCGCTGGGCGGAACCGATCAGATCGTACACGGGACGTATGTGAATGGTGTCTTCACTTCGGCCGGCGCGGTGGGCTACTACAGCTACGGCAGCGCTTATGCGCTGACTTCGAATGGCGCGGTGAGCAGTGGCGTCACCAATTATCTGACCGATACCGGAACGCTGTTCGCCGGCCCCGGCGGTTTCGGCACGCTCGCAATCGACAGCTCGATCTACCTGAGCGCGGTACAGCATGGACTCGGCAAGACCACTGCCGGGATTGGCTATTCGTACGATTTCACCACGACAGCGGTGCCTGAACCTGCAACCTATGGCATGTTGTTGGGTGGTATGGGAGTCCTGGCGCTGGCGGCTCGTCGTAAGCAACGGCAGGGTCGGGTTTGACCCTTGTTTGACAAGCTGATCACCTCCCCGGTGATCAGCGGTGGATCACCACCATCAGCGCTTTTGCTTCCGTTTTGCTAACATTGCGGATGATGTGTTGCTGGTCGGCTGGGTAGCGCGCGGTCGCGCCCAGCTTGACCTTTTTCTTGCTTGCCCCCACTTCCAGTTCCACCGAGCCATGCAGCAGCGTCAAATGCTCCTGCGCGCCCGGATCATGGCCCTGCGAGGCCAGTTCACCGCCCGGCGACAGCGTCAATTCATACCATTCGTATTTGCTGGCCAGCTCCAGTGGGCCGAGGATGCGCAGCACGTAGCCGGCATGCAGGCCGGGCAGGGTGGGCGTTTCGTGCGCCTCCACCACGCGGATGGTTTCCATCTCGCGCGCCGCCGTCGATAGCAATTCCCCTATCTGTACGCCCAGGGCGTTAGCCAGCCGCCAGGTGATGGCGATGGTCGGATTAGCCTTTTCGCGCTCAATTTGGGATAACATGGATTTGGAGACGCCGGCGATTCGCGACAGGTCTTCCAGCGTCAGGCCGCGCGCCAGGCGCAGGCGTTGCAGGGCGGCGCCGACTTCCGGCGGGGCATTGTTGGGCGTGGGTGTTGTCATTGTTTTTGGGTTGCGGAGTTCACTGGCTCGCTATAAAATTCAATATATCGAATTTGAATTCGAAATAACGAATTTCGCATCAGATAGTGAAATCGTATCACACACAAGGACCATCATGAGCGATCATCAAGCACAAAGCACCTTCTATAGCGGCCTTCAGCAGACTCTGGACCAACTGCGCGACCAGGGCCTGTACAAGCCGGAGCGCGTGCTGGCGTCGCGCCAGGGCGCGGAAGTGGTGAGCGAGGATGGTCGCACGCTGATTAATATGTGCGCCAACAACTACCTCGGCCTGTCTGGCCAGGAATGGGTGGCGCAGGCGTCGATCGACGCCACCGAGAAATTTGGCTACGGCCTGTCGTCGGTGCGCTTCATCTGCGGCACGCAGACCGTACACAAGCAGCTGGAGCAGGCGATCTCCAGATTCCTCGGCACCGAGGACACGATTCTGTACGCCGCCGCCTTCGACGCCAATGGCGGCGTGTTCGAGCCGCTGTTCGACGAGAACGACGCCGTCATCTCTGATGCGCTGAACCACGCGTCGATCATCGACGGCATCCGCCTGTGCAAGGCGGCGCGTTTCCGCTACGCCCACAACGACATGGCCGACCTGGAAAAGCAGCTGCAGGCCGCTGCCGACAAGCGCCATAAAATCATCGTCACCGACGGCGTGTTCTCGATGGACGGCACCATTGCGCAACTGGACAAGATCGTCGCATTGGCCGAGCAATACGGCGCGCTGGTGATGATCGATGAATGCCATGCCTCCGGCTTCATGGGCAAGACCGGTCGCGGCACGCACGAGCATCACAATGTACTCGGCAAGATCGACATCATCACCGGCACGCTGGGCAAGGCGCTGGGCGGCGCCATGGGCGGCTTCACTTCCGGCCGCAAGGAAGTGATCGAGATGCTGCGCCAGAAATCGCGTCCCTACCTGTTCTCGAACACGCTGGCGCCATCGATCGCCGGCGCTTCGCTGGCAGTGCTGGAGCGCCTGTCGACGTCGACCGAGCTGCGCGACCGCCTGCACGAAAACACCGCTTACTTCCGCAAGGAGATCGAGCGCATCGGCTTTACCATCAAACCGGGCACGCATCCTGTGGTTCCTGTGATGTTGTTCGAAGCGCCCGTGGCGCAGAAGTTCGCCGCCCGCATGTACGAGCTGGGCGTGCTGCTCAGCGGCTTCTTCTACCCGGTGGTGCCGATGGGGCAGGCGCGCGTGCGGGTTCAATTGTCCGCCGCGCATACCCGCGAGCAGCTGGACACCGTGCTCAAAGCATTCGAACAGGCCGGCCACGAACTGGGCCTGCTGAAGAACTAAACATCAGGATGAATCAAATGAGTCAGCAAAAAATTCTCGTCATCGGCGCCAATGGCCAGATCGGCAGCGAACTGGTGGAGGCACTGGCGGCGCAGCATGGCGCGCACAATGTTATCGCCAGCGATGTCAGCCCCACCAATCTGTATAACGCGCCACGCTACACCACCTTGAACGTGCTGGACAAGCAGGCGCTGTGCGAGTTGGTCACCGCCGAGGGCATCACACAGGTGTACCAGCTGGCGGCCATGCTGTCGGCCACCGGTGAAGCCGCGCCGCTGAAGGCGTGGACCCTGAACATGGACGGTCTGCTGAATATTCTGGAAGTGGCGCGCGAGCGCGGCGCCATCGGCAAGCCGTTGAAGGTGTTCTGGCCGTCGTCGATCGCCGCCTTCGGCCCGAACACGCCGGCCACCAACACGCCGCAGCTGACCGTGATGGATCCAACCACCATCTACGGCATCAGCAAGCTGGCCGGCGAGCGCCTGTGCGAGTATTACTTCCTGAAGTATGGGGTGGACGTGCGGTCGATCCGCTACCCTGGCATCATCAGTTTCAAGTCGCCACCAGGCGGCGGCACCACCGACTACGCCATCGCCATCTTCCACTCGGCCTTGCGCGGCGAGCGCTATGAATGCTTCCTCGGCCCGCAAACCACGCTGCCGATGATCTACATGCCGGATGCGATCCGCGCCACCATCGAATTGATGGACGCGCCGGCGGAGCAGGTGAAAGTGCGTTCCTCGTACAACGTGGCCGGCGTGTCGTTCAACCCGGAGCAACTGGCCGCAGCCATCACCCGCAAACTGCCGGACTTCAAGATCGCCTACACCCCGGACAGCCGCCAGGCCATCGCCGACTCCTGGCCGCAAAGCCTGGACGACAGCGCTGCCACCGCCGACTGGGGCTGGAAAGCACGCATCGGCGTCGATGAAATGGTCGACAGCATGCTGACCAATATCGACGTCAACCTGGGCAAGGCCGCCTGAGAGCGCGCCGCCCCGCCGCACGCGGCAACGAGAAAGAGAGAGACACCAGATGGACATGAGCGTTTTTGATTTATTCAAAATCGGCATCGGCCCATCGAGCTCACATACCGTGGGTCCGATGGTTGCAGCGCGCCGGTTTTTGCAGGACAACGCTCCGTTGGATGACGTGACCGAGGTCAAGGCAGAACTGTATGGTTCGCTGGCCCTGACCGGCATCGGCCACGCCACCGACAAAGCCGTGCTGCTTGGCCTGATGGGCGAAACGCCGCAAGGCGTCAATCCGGTGCAGGTGGACACGCAACTGGCCGGCGCCGAAGCGGCAGGCCAGCTCGCACTGCTGGGCAAGCACGCGGTGCCGTTCAAGCGCGGTACCCATCTGGTGTTCCACATGGCCGAATCGCTGCCGGAGCATCCGAACGGCATGCGCTTTACGTTGACCCGCAAGGACGGCGCCACCGTCAGCAAAGTCTATTATTCGGTGGGCGGCGGATTTATCCGCGAAGAGGGCGAGGAGGCTACGGCAGTCGCCTCGGTCAGCGTGCCTTATCCATTCGGCACCATGGACGAACTGCTGGCGCACGGCGTGCGCAGCGGTCTGACCATCCCGCAAATGCTGCGCGCGAACGAATGCGTGCGTATCAGCGACGATGAGTTGAACGCCGGCCTGGATAAAATCTGGCAGGTCATGCGCGACTGCATCGCCCACGGCCTCGACACGCCGGGCCAACTGCCGGGCGGCTTGAACGTCAAGCGCCGCGCCGCCAGCCTGTGGAAGCAGGCCAGCACCGCCAGCGCCGCCAACAGCCTGCCGCACGACGCACTGCATCAGGTCAGCCTGTACGCGATGGCGGTCAATGAAGAAAACGCCGCTGGCGGCAGGGTGGTGACCGCGCCGACCAACGGCGCCGCCGGCATTATTCCGGCCGTGTTGCGCTACTACGCGGAAGACTGCAAGCCGAGCGACCCTGCCACCGGCGTGCGCAACTTCATGCTGACGGCGGCCGCCATCGGCATGCTATGCAAGCGCAACGCGTCGATCTCCGGTGCGGAAATCGGCTGCCAGGGCGAAGTGGGTGTGGCCTGCGCCATGGCGGCGGCCGGCCTGGTGGCGGCGCTGGGCGGCAGCAATGGCCAGATTGAGAACGCCGCGGAAATCGGCATCGAGCACCATCTGGGCATGACCTGCGATCCCATCGGAGGGCTGGTGCAAATTCCCTGTATTGAGCGCAACGGCATGGGCGCCGTCAAGGCCATCACGGCCGCCTCGCTTGCTCTGAAGGGCGATGGCACGCACTTCGTCAGCCTGGATGAAGTAATCGAAACCATGCGCCAGACCGGCGCCGATATGCAGGCCAAATACAAAGAGACCTCGCTCGGCGGGCTGGCGATTCACGTCATCACCGTCAATCACGCGGCTTGCTGAGACTGCGGTCCTTCAGCACAAAACATGAAATTGCCTTATAGTCACTAGCTTGAGTAAGCGGTGAGAATAAGAATCATGTTGATTGCGATAAGAATCTGGTTGCGGTGCCTGTTAATAGCGCTGCTGGTAATTGGTACTGCAAACGCGCAGACGAGTGATCCCGCTGCCGGTGCCAGGCAGTTGTGGCAGTTGATCGACTACGTCGCGGTCGACTATGGTGGTGCGGTGGAAAACGGTAAGGTGGCAAGCACTTCCGAATATGCGGAAATGCTGGACTTCACCGACAACGCCGCCAAGCAGGCCGCAAGCTTGCCGCCGCATGCCTCTCAGTCGGCGGTGGTGGCTGCGATTGCTGACCTGCGGACCGCCGTCATGGCCAAGGCTGATCCGGCCGAAGTGAAACGCCTGGCGCACCGGGCCAATGCCTTGCTGATTGCCGCCTATCCGATTCCGGTAGCGCCGAAAGTGCTGCCGGATCTGGCGCGCGGCGCGGCGCTGTATGCCGCGCAGTGCGCCTCCTGCCATGGAGTGAGCGGACATGGTGATGGCGCGCTGGCGACATCCCTGGAGCCCAAGCCGATCGCCTTCTCGGATGCCGAACGCGCGCAGTCGCGCAGCCTGATGGCGCTGTACCAGGTGGTATCGCAAGGTGTGGAGGGTACCTCTATGGCCAGCTTCGCCGCGTTGCCGGAAGCCGAACGCTGGAATCTGGCATTCTTCATCGGCAACCTGTCCTATGATGCTGCTGCCCGCTCACGCGGGGAGAAACTGTGGAAGGATGACCAGGCGCTGCGCGCGCAATTCCCGGATCTGGCCGCAGTCACCACGCTGACGCAGGAAGCCATCGCCGCGAAAATCGGTATGGAAAAGGCGCGTGATCTGACTGCCTACCTACGCAGCCAACCCGCGCAGGCCGAAGCAAACAAAGCAAAAGGCCTGGCGCTGTCGCGTACGCGCATGGCGGAAAGCCTGGCTGCCCTGCGTGCGGGCGACCGCGCCGCAGCGACCAAACTGGGCTTGTCCGCTTATCTGGACGGCTTCGAGCCTATCGAGCCGGTAGTCGGCGCCCGTAACAAGTCGCTGCTCATCGCCGTCGAAAGCGCCATGCTGGCGTATCGCTCGGCAGTCGGCAATGGCGATGTCGCCCAGGCTGATGCCGTCGGCAGGGAACTCACGCAGCTGTTCACATTGGTCGAGGCCGAACTGAGTGATGCCAAGGCTGACCCGATGACTACCTTTGTCGGCGCGCTGACCATCCTGCTGCGCGAAGGCGTCGAGGCGCTGTTGATCGTGATTGGTATCATCGCCTTCCTGCGTAAGGCGCAGCGCAAGGACGTGATGGGCTATGTCCACGCCGGCTGGGCGGGCGCGCTGGTGGCCGGCGTGCTGACCTGGGTGGTGGCGACCTACCTTGTGACGATTAGCGGCGCAAGCCGTGAAGTCAGCGAAGGTGTGGGTTCGGTGTTTGCCGCGCTGGTCTTGTTGAGTGTCGGCCTGTGGATGCACCAGAAGAGCAGCGCCGGCCGCTGGCAAGAATACCTGAGCGAGAAGCTGTCGGCGGCGATGAGCCGCAAGACCGCGTGGAGCTTGTTCGCGCTGTCCTTCATCGCCGTGTACCGCGAAGTGTTCGAGACGGTGCTGTTCTACTCCGCGCTGGCAGCGGATGGCAACGGCAGCGCTCTGTTGGGCGGTTTTGCCGCAGCGGTGGTGTTGTTGGCGATCATCGGCTGGGTGCTGCTGCGCTCCAGCGCGCGTATGCCGATCGGGAAATTCTTCTCCTGGACCGCTGGCTTTGTTGCTGTGCTGGCGGTGATCCTGATGGGCAAAGGCGTGGCGGCCTTGCAGGAAGCCGGCTGGGTCGGCGTCACGCCGGTCAGCTTCCCGCGCATCGACATCCTGGGTGTGCTGCCGACCGCCGAAACGCTGGGCACGCAAGCCTTGGTGCTGCTGATTTTGCTGGCCGGCTTTAGCTTCAACCGCTTCGCTGCATCGCGCCGCGTGAAGACTTAATTTTCCAGCAGGGCGCGGAAGCCGTCCGGCGCGAGCGGCTTGCTGAAATGGTAGCCCTGCATCTCATCGCAGTCCTGCTGGCGTAGGAACTCCAGCTGTTCCAGCGTTTCGACGCCTTCGGCGATGGTGGTCAGCCCTAGGCTGCGCGCCATGTTGATGATGGCGCTGACGATGGCCTTGTCTTCGGCGTCGGTGCTGATGTCGCGGACGAAGGACTGGTCGATCTTCAGTTTGTAGACCTTGAATTTTTTCAGGTGGCTCAGCGACGAGAAGCCCGTGCCGAAATCGTCGATCGACATGCGGATGCCGCGATCGTGCAGCTGATTCATGGTGGCGATCGCGCCCTGCGGATCCTGCACCGCCACGCCCTCGGTCAGCTCCAGCTCCAGGTATTCGGGCGGCAGGCCTTCTTCGTACAGGATCTGCGCCACATGCGAGGGCAGGTCGGCGGTGCGGAACTGGATCGCCGACAGATTCACCGCCATCACCAGCGGCGGCAGGCCGGCGTCCAGCCAGGCGCGCGCCTGGCGCACGGCCTGGCGCAACACCCAGTCGCCGATCTGGATAATCAGGCCGCTTTCCTCGGCGGCCGGAATGAATTCCGCCGGCGACACCACGCCCAGCTCCGGTGTGCTCCAGCGCAGCAGCGCCTCGGCGCCTATGATGCGGCCGGTCTTCAGCGAGACCTGCGGCTGGTAGGCCACATGCATCTGCTCGCGCTCCAGCGCGTAGCGCAGCGCGTTCACCACTTGCAAATGACGCGCCGCGCGCTGCTGCATGGCGGCGGTGAAGAAGCGGAAGTCATGACGGCCAGCGCGCTTGACTTGGTACATGGCCGCATCGGCGCGCTGCAGCAGCGTTTCGACATCGTCGCCGTCGTCCGGGTACATGGCGATGCCGATCGAAGCCGACACTTTCAGGTCGTGCGTGCCGACCGTGTAGGCCTGCCCGGTCATGTCCAGCAGCTTGCGCGCCACGTCGCTCGCCTCGCTGCTGCCGACATTGCGCAGCACGAAGATGAATTCGTCGCCGCCGAGACGCGCCACCATGTCGCCTTCGCGGATGCAACTGGTCAGGCGCAACGCCAGTTCGGACAGCAGCGAGTCGCCCACGGTGTGGCCGAGCGAATCGTTGATGTCCTTGAAATGATCCAGGTCCAGCATCATCAGCGCCATCGGTGCGTGGCTGGCGCGCGCCTGCTCCAGCAGCTGGCGCGCGCGTTCGTGCAGTTGCGAGCGGTTCGGCAGGCCGGTCAGCACGTCGTAATGCGCCAGATACTGCACCCGCTGGTCGGCCTGCTGGCGCACCGCCTCGCGGTCGAAATTCTTCAACGCGAACTCGATATCCAGCGTCATCTCCAGCAGCAGCTCGCGTACCTCAAGATCGAAAGCGTTCAGGGTGCTGGAATAGGGCGCGAAGAAGCCGATGATGTCGCCGTCGCGGCGCAGCGGGATCGCCGCCGACGACGACCAGCCATAGCGCGCGCCGTGCGCGTGCCAGTAGGCCGTCTCCGGCGCATGTTGGTAGTTCTGGCACCAGTATGGCTGGCCGCTGTGATAGGACAGGCCGATCGGCCCGCGTCCCTCCGGCGTGCTCGGGTCGAGCGACACTTCCAGCTGGTCGAGATATTCGACGCCGCCGCCGAACGATGCGGCGACGTTGATGCGGCCGTGCTCCTTGTCGATCAGGCCAATCCACGCCATCGCCATCCCGCCGTAGTTGACCACATCGCGGCAGATGCGCTCAAATAGTTCGGCTTCGCTGCGACTGCGCACGATCGCCTGATTACACTGGCTCAGCGCCGAGTACAGGCGGCTGATGCGCTGGATGCGCTCCAGCGCTTCATTGCGCTCGCAGTCCAGCCGCATCAGGCCTTGCTGGGTATGCGCCAACCAGCCCCACACGCTGTCGCGCGCCGCGTCGGACACGGCCAGCGGCGTGCTGAAGTCGCCGCTGCCGAGTTTTTCCATGTCGGCGCGCAGCTGGTCCACCGAGCAGCCGAGCGCTGCATCCAGCCGGCGCTTGGCGCGCCACACCAGCAGCACCAGCACCACGGCGCTGAACATGAAGGCGAAGCGCGCCAGGTTGGCGTCCAGCGCGGTTTCCTCCACCAGCAGGCGGGTGCGGCGGTCGACGCTGTCGTTGACGGCGCCGATCGGACGCATGATGTCGGCCTTGGTGCGGTGGTAGGCGGCGTCGTGCAGCATGGCGGTGGCGCCGGCGATGTCACCCTGCGCGCGCAGGTCCATGGCGCCGTTCTCCAGCCCCACCAGCTTGTCCGATTCATTCTTGGCGGCGGCCAGCAGTGCCAGTTCCTCCGGCGCGAAATGGGCGTCGCGCATCAGCTCCATCAGCGGTATGGCAATGTCGCTGACGCGCGGGCGCGGGCCGTTGGGCAGCACCACGTCCCAGTAGACGTTTTCGTAATTCTGCGGGCGCGGCGCCTGGCCGTCGCGGATCGCGACGATTTCCTGATAGTGCTTGCGGTATTGCGCGTCGCCGGTAGCCACGTAGGTGCGGGCCATGCGGGTCAGGTCATCCGAGGACTGGCGCAATTCCTCGACCAGGTTGTGCGAGGCGTAGCGCAGCTGGTTGGCCTGATCGATACGTTTTTCGGTCCACACGTAGAACATGAACACTGCGCCCACCAGCAGCAATATGCCGAAGCAGGCCCACAGGTAGCTGACAAATTGTGGCTGGGACGACTGAACGGGCGACTTCATGGTGATGGACGACGATACTGTGAAGTGTGACAGTATAGGGCATGACCATAAAACAACGTGAATTTCACGGGATGCCCCGAGGCGCACTATAATAACCCCTCGCCTTTGAACCGTCCTGCAGCTCACCTGGAATTTTCTCATTTATGCAATACGTGTCTACCCGCGCCGCGCAGTCGGCTGCCGCTTCGTCTTCCCAACAATTTTCGGACATTCTGCTGGGCGGCCTTGCCGCTGACGGCGGCCTGTTCCTGCCGACCGAGTATCCGCAAGTGAGCGGCGCGGAGCTGGACGCGTGGCGCCAGCTGTCGTACGCCGACCTGGCGTTTGAGATTCTGAAGAAGTTCGCGACCGACATTCCGGAAGCCGACCTGCGCGCGCTGACCGCCAAGACCTACACCAAGGACGTCTACAAAAACGTCCGCCAGGGCGAAAACGCCTCCCAGATCACGCCGCTGCGCGTGCTGGAGGAGCGGGAGGACGGTTCCAAGCTGGTATTGCAAGCGCTGTCCAACGGCCCGACGCTGGCCTTCAAGGACATGGCCATGCAACTGCTGGGCAACCTGTTCGAATACGCGCTGGCCAAGCAAAACGCGGAACTGAACATTTTCGGCGCCACCTCCGGCGATACCGGCAGCGCCGCCGAATACGCGATGCGCGGCAAAAAAGGCATCCGTGTCTTCATGTTGTCGCCGCACCAGAAAATGAGCGCTTTCCAGACCGCGCAGATGTTCAGCCTTCAGGACCCCAATATTTACAACATCGCCATCGAAGGCGTGTTCGACGATGCGCAGGACATGGTCAAAGCCGTGTCGAACGACCTGGAATTCAAAGCCCGGCACAAGATCGGCACCGTCAACTCGATCAACTGGGCGCGCGTGGTGGCGCAGGTGGTGTACTACTTCCGCGGCTATCTGAGCGCGACCACCTCGAATGAGCAGAAGGTCTCGTTCACCGTCCCATCGGGTAACTTCGGCAATATCTGCGCCGGCCATATCGCCCGCATGATGGGTCTGCCGATCGACAAGCTGGTGGCCGCCACCAACGAAAACGACGTGCTGGACGAATTCTTCCGCACCGGCGTGTACCGCGTGCGCAAGTCGGCCGAGACCTATCACACCAGCAGCCCGTCGATGGATATCTCGAAAGCCTCCAACTTCGAGCGCTTCGTCTACGAACTGGTGGGCCGCGACGGCGACCGCACCCGCGCGCTGTTCCACAAAGTGGAAACCAGCGGCGGTTTCGACCTGTCGGGCAAGCCTGGCAGCGACGGCGACGAGTTCAAGCTGGTGGCGCAATACGGCTTCAAGTCCGGCAAGTCGACCCACGACGACCGCGTCGACACCATCCGCGAAGTGGCCGACGATTACGATATCGTGATCGACACCCATACCGCCGACGGCATCAAGGTGGCGAAAGAAAACATGGAACCCGGTGTGACCATGATCGTGCTGGAAACCGCGCTGGCGGCCAAGTTCAACGAAACCATTCTGGAAGCGCTGGGCCAGGACGCCGAGCGTCCGCAGGGCTTCGAAAACATCGAGGAGCTGCCGCAGAAGTTCGTGGTCATGAAGGCGGATGTAGCGGCCATGAAGGCCTACATCGCGGCCAATACGGGGCTGTGATGAGCGAGCCGCGTAAGCCGATGCTGTCGGTCAGCGAAGCGCTGGCGCAGATGCTGGGCGCGGTGCGCCCGGTGGCGGACACCGAGGTGATGCCGACGCTGGCGGCCAATGGCCGCGTGCTGGCGGCGGCGCAGGTGTCGGGCATGAATGTGCCGGGCGCCGACAACACCCAGATGGACGGCTACGCGGTGCGCGCGGCCGATTGTGTCAGCGGCAGTGCCGCGCTCAAGGTGTCGCAACGGATTCCGGCCGGACATGTCGGCCAGCCCTTGCAGCCGGGGACTGCTGCGCGCATCTTCACCGGCGCGATGATTCCGGAAGGCGCGGACGCAGTCGTCATGCAGGAGCAGTGCGAGCTGGATGGCGACGTGGTCACCGTCAGGCATGCGCCGAAGGCCGGCGAGTGGATCCGCCGCGCCGGCGAGGATATCGCCACCGGCAGCGTGGTGCTCAACGCCGGCACGCGCCTGCGCAGCCAGGAGCTGGGCCTGGCGGCGTCGATCGGGCTGGCGGAACTGCCGGTCAGGCGCAAGCTGCGCGTGGCGGTGTTCTTCACCGGCGACGAGCTGACCATGCCGGGCGAGCCGCTGGCGCCGGGGGCGATCTATAACTCCAATCGCTTCACGCTGCGCGCGCTGCTGGAAAACCTGGGCTGTGAGATCAATGACTTCGGCATCGTGCCGGATTCGCTGGAGGCAACGCGCTCGGTGCTGCGCGAGGCGGCGCAGGGCAACGACCTGATCGTCACTTCGGGCGGCGTTTCGGTCGGCGAGGAGGACCACATCAAGCCGGCGGTGGAAGCCGAGGGCAAGCTGAATATGTGGCAGATCGCCGTCAAGCCGGGCAAGCCGCTGGCGTTCGGCGAGGTGCAACAGGCGTTCTTCATCGGCCTGCCGGGCAATCCGGTGTCCAGCTTCATCACCTTCCTGCTGTTCGTGCGGCCGTTCGTGCTGCGTCTGCAGGGCGTGGAAGGGCCGATCGCGCCGCGCGCGTTCCAGCTGCGCGCCGATTTCGACTGGCCGAAGGCCGACAAGCGCAACGAATTCCTGCGCGCTCGCATCAACCAGGAGGGCGGCGTAGAGCTGTTCCGCAACCAGAGTTCCGGCGTGCTGACGTCGACCGTGTGGGGCGATGGCGTCATCGATAATCCCCCCAACAACCCGATCGCCGCCGGTGACGTGGTTCGATTTATACCGTTTAACGAGTTATTGTACTGATGGTTATTACCGTAAAATTTTTCGCCAGCGTGCGCGAGGCGATCGGCACCTCTTCGGAGTCGCTGGCTTTGCCGGAACAAGTGGCTACCGTGGGCGCGCTGCGCGAGCATCTGGCCGCGCGCGGCGAGCAATGGCGCCAGGCGCTCGGCCATCCGGCGCTGCGCATGGCTTGTAACCAGGTGATGTGCGGCGCCGACGCGCTGCTGGCCGACGGCGCCGAGGTGGCGTTCTTCCCGCCGGTCACCGGCGGTTAAGGATTTTTCTTGCGCGCGGCGGCCAGGCTGTCGCACGCGCCGCAGGCCACGGCATTGCGGAAGCGGCGCCACGCGGTATAGGTGAAGACCGCCGCCGCGATCAGCGCCCACACGGCGGCGCTGAGGTAATCTTCGGTTGCGGTCGAGCCTTTGAACCACTCCACGGCGGCCAGTATCGCGAACAGCGGCACGGCGGCCAGCAGGAAGCGTTTAATCCAGAATATCGCGCCCATCGTATCTCCCTTGTTGATTGAATATTGGACCGAATGCATGCAGTCTAGTTTGACACCTTTTCGCGTCGCCGTCATCGGTGGCGGCCCCGCCGGGCTGATGGCCGCGCAGACGCTGGCGCAGGGCGGGGCGCAGGTGGATCTGTACGACGCCATGGCGTCGGTCGGCCGCAAATTTTTGCTGGCGGGACGCAGCGGCATGAATATCACGCACGCGGAGCCGTATCCGGATTTCGTCACGCGTTACGGAAATTCCGCCGAGGTGCTGCGGCCCATGCTGGACGCGTTCGGCCCGCAGCATGTGCGCGACTTTGTGCATGGCCTCGGGCAGCAGACGTTTGTCGGCACCTCGGGCCGGGTCTTCCCGACTGATATGAAGGCGGCGCCGTTGTTGCGCGCGTGGGTGCATGCGGTGCGCGAGCTTGGCGTGCAGTTTCACATGCGCCACCGCTGGCTGGGCTGGCAGGACGGCGCGCTGCGCTTTGCGGCGCCGGGCGACGATGGCGCGCCGGCCGCGCGCGAGGTGCTGGCGCGGCCGGATGCGGTGATCCTGGCGCTGGGTGGCGGCAGCTGGGCGCGACTCGGCTCCGACGGCGCATGGATGCCGCTGCTGGCGTCGCGCGGCGTCGAACTGTCGCCGCTGGCGCCGTCCAACTGCGGCTTCGATGTCGACTGGAGCGAACATTTCAGCAGCCGCCATGCCGGCGAGCCGTTGATGACGGTGGCGGTGGTCGCGCGCGACGCCCAGGGCCAGGAAATGCGCAAGCAGGGCCAGTTCGTGGTGACGCGGGGCGGCGTCGAGGGCAGCCTGATTTACGCGTTGTCGGCCGCCTTGCGCGACCAGATCGCGGCGCAGGGCTCGACCACCATCTGGCTCGATCTGCTGCCCGACCTCAGCGCCGAACGGGTGGCAGAGGAAGTGGCGCGGCCGCGCGGCGCGCGTTCGCTGTCCAGTCATTTACAAAGCCGGCTGGGGATCAAGGGCGTCAAGGCCGGCCTGCTGCGCGAGTGCCTGAGCAAGGAGCAGTTCGGCGATCAGGCGCAACTGGCGCGCGCGATTAAGCGTTTGCCGCTGACGCTGCTGCGTCCGCGTCCTATCGATGAAGTGATCAGCACCGCCGGCGGCGTGCGCTGGCAGGCTTTGCAGGGAACCATGCTGAAGGCCGCGCCGGGCGTGTTTGTCGCCGGCGAGATGATCGACTGGGAGGCGCCGACCGGCGGTTACCTGCTGACCGCCTGCTTCGCCAGCGGCGTCGCCGCCGCCCGCGACGCGCTGGCGTGGCGCCGACGCGCGCTCAGTCCCAGCTGACTTCGCCGGAGCCGGTGCGGTTGACGTTGCGGTGATTCGGGTTGCCGAGCACGCGGATGTCGCCGCTGCCGCGCAGCGTCAGCTCCGCCGACTGTTTGGCGAAAACGTGGCTGGTGCCGGAGCCGCGCAAATTCACGCTCACCGTGTCCGCCGCCAGGTGGCGTGCATTCAGGTCGCCGGACCCGGTCAACTCCGCGTTCAGCACCTTGCAGCTGCCGGACGCCGTGATCTGGCCGGAGCCGACCATCACCAGTTCCACGTTCTCAGTGCTGCCGGCATTCAGATTCAGGTTGCCGCTGCCATGCGCGCTGGCGTTCAGATTCCGGTAACGCCCGCTGAAGTTCACATTGCCCGAGCCGTGCAGCTGCAAGTCCATGTGCTCGCCATTGAAGCCGGACACCTTGGTGTCGCCGCTGCTGGTCACAATCAGTTCTTCCAGCGACGGCAGCACCAGTTCCACCTGCAGCCGATGGCGCGGATTGAGCAGCATGCCCTTGGTGCCGATGTGCAGGTCGCGGCCATCCTGGATGGTCTCCACGTTGGCCAGCGAGCGCTGCTCGCCGCGTACCTTCAGCGATGCGGTCTGGCCCTGCGTCAGTATCAGGTCGATCGGGCCGCTCAGCTCCACCACTGCGGCCATGGCGTCGATCTTGCGCGTCTCGCTGCTCAGCGAGCGGCCGGCGCTGCTGGTCGGGCTGCTGCTGCCATAGGCCTTCAGCATGCTGTAGGTGGCGCCGACCAGCGCAAATGCCAGTACCAGCAGGCCGGCGGCGATTTTCATTAATGCACGCATTGTGGGCTCCTTATCGTCCGCGCAGCAGCGACAGATTCATCGCCGCGTAGCGCTTCAGGCCTATCACCGTGTAACGGGTCAGCACAATGCTGATCAGGCACAGGCCGATGCCGCCCAAAATCAGCCCGAAGCCGATCAGCGATTGGGTGGTGCGTGCGCCGCTGTCGAAATCGGTGGTGATGAACACATCGCCGGCGGCCACGGCTTCGGCGCGGCTCAGCAGGCGTCCGCTGCGGCTCATGCCTTCCTCGCTGGAACGCGCGGCTTCCGGATCATCCTTGTTGACCTGCACGCCCATGCTGTCGATCGACACGCGCCAGCCCTGCGCCTCTTCTTCCTCGGCCTGGGTATCGAAATGGGAATTGGTGAATTCCATGAGGTGACGGAGCGGGCCTTCCAGCGCCAGCTCGTTCTGGCCGGACAGGCCGCTGGCGGTCAGCGTCACGCCGCCAATGTAGAAGGCGAACGCCGACACATAGACGGCACCCAGCAGGCTGGCGTAGACCAGGGCTGGAATCACCATGAACAGGTTGAAGATCGCCAGGCCGATCAGGGACACGCCGGCGCGCACCAGGTTGAACGGGGTTTTCTTTTGCTCAAAAGCATTCATGTGCGCGTTGGCGCGCAAGGTCATGGCGATCTTGCGCGGCTCGTCCAGCTCCTGATAGACCTCGGCCTCGCTGCGCCCGGCCACCAGGCCGTCGATGAAGCGCTGCTCGTAATAGGCCAGCGTCTTGGCCACCGTTTCCGGTGGCAGACCCTGCATCGCCTGCCTGAGCGCATCGAGGTATTGCTGTTTAGTCATGATATCGAATCCACAATATTGCTTGCCCTTTGCCGATGATGCCACTGTACGCATCCGGACACCCGGACGCCACAGGCATGTGACAGGCTGCATAAATGGCGGAACAGGCGACCAAAATGGGCTACCGGGCGGCGCCGCGCTGTAACAGTTTGGCTGCGGCAACACCGCTGCGGACTGCCGATTCCAGCGTGGCCGGGTAGTCGCCGGCGGTATAGTCGCCGGCAAGCACCAGGCCGGGCAGGCCGGTGGCGTTGCCGGGACGCACCAGGCCCGGCGAGCAGGCATAGGTGGCGCGCTTTTCGGTGATGACTTTGAACCAGTCCGGCCGGCCCAGTTCCGGGCGCTGGAAATCCACCGCCAGCTGCACTGCCACCGCCTCCGCCAGCAATTCCTGCGCCTGCGCGGCGGCCGCACCGGAGGCGCTGATGATCACCGCCAGCAGGCCGGCCTGCGTGGCATCCAGCTGGCCGCGGTCGAACACGAACTGGCCGTAGTGGTGGTCGAACGGATTGTCTTGCAGCGCGTAGAACGGCAAGTCCAGTTTCACCGATGCGTCATACTGCAGGTAGATGGTGGTGATGGCTTCCGGCTCGAAGGCGGTCAGTTGGCCGCACAGCGCGCCGGTGTCCTGGTCCGGCAAGTCGTGCAGCAAGGCCGCCGCCTGGCTGGCGCCGGTGGCGATCACCACGCCGCTGAAATAAGTGCTCCAGGTGCCGCCAACGGCTGAGCCGCTGATATCCAGCTGCCACAGCCGTCCCTCGATCGAACGGATCGCCTGTACCTTGGCGCCGCTGCGCACCGAACCGTCGCGCGCCTCGATGTAGGCGGCGGCTGCTTCAGGGAACAGCCGGCTCAAATCGGCGCGCGGCAGCAGCATGTCGGAGGCGCTGCGGCGCTTGGCGCCCAAGCTGTCGCGCAGCACGTTGAGGAAAACTTGCGCTGAGGCGCGTTCCGGCGGCGTATTCAGCGCGGCCAGGCACAGCGGGCGCCACAGCAGGCGGGTCAGGCGCTCGGTCTGGTCGAAGCGCTCCAGCAGTGCGCTGACGCTGCAATCGGTGTTCAGCTTCCAGCCCATCCAGCGGGCGGCGCTGGAGAAGCGCGCGAGGCTGAGCTTGTCCTCGCTGGTCAAGCCCTTGGCCTTGATCAGCGCGGCCAGCAGATGCAGCGGCGCCGGCAAGGGCAGCGCTGGCGCGATGAAGTCCATGCCGTTGGTATTGGGCGGATAGCGCATTTGCAGCGGCAGCGTCAGCAGCGCCTGGTCGCGCTCGACGCCGGTCAGCCGCATCAGCCGCAGCGATTCGCTGTAGGCGCCCAGCATGATGTGCTGGCCGTTGTCCAGATGGGCGCGGTCGGTTTCCACGCGGCGGGCCCGGCCGCCGAGCGTGCGGGCCGCTTCCAGCATCGTGACCTTGTAGCCGGCGCGCGCCAGTTCGACGGCGGCGGCGCAGCCGGCCCAGCCGGCGCCGATCACGGCGATCGCGCGCGCAGTCTGGGCGGGGGCTGGGTCGGTGTGGCCGCGCTTATCTCCCGGCATGGCGCCGATGATGCTGTCAGCCACGGATGTAAGTCTTCCATGCCAGCCATAGCTTGCGGATCGGCGTCAGCGAGATGCGGTGTTGCAGCACATGGTAGCCGTCGGCCTCGACTTCGGTCAGCAGCGTGCGGTAGATGGCGGCCATCATCAGGCCGGGGCGCTGGGCGCGGCGGTCTTCCCTGGGCAGCAGCGCGAACGCTTCGTCGTAGGCCTTTTGTGCCCGTTCGACCTGGAACGCCATCAGCTTTTCGAACTTGTCGGTGTGCTTGGCGTTGAGGATCTCGGCGGCGGTGACGTTGAACTGCTGCAGCTCATTGATCGGCAGATAGATGCGGCCTTTGCGGGCGTCTTCGCCGACGTCGCGGATAATGTTGGTCAGCTGGAAGGCCAGGCCCAGTTTCTCGGCGAATTGCAGCGTTTGCGGCTTGCTGACGCCGAAGATGCTGGCCGACAGGATACCGACCACGCTGGCCACATGCCAGCAGTATTTATTCAGTGCCGCGTAGTCGAGGTAGCGGGTCTGGTTCAGGTCCATCTCCATGCCGTCGATGATGGCCTGCAGATGTTCTTCCTGCAGATTGTAGGGCTGGAGGTGCGGTTGCAGCGCTTGCGTGACCGGGTGCGTCTGCGTGCCGGCATACATGTTGTTGATTTCCTTGCGCCACCATGCCAGTTTGATGCGGGCGACCGATTCGTCGGTGCACTCATCGACGGTGTCGTCGACCTCGCGGCAAAAGGCATACAGGGCGGTGATGGCACGGCGACGCTCCGGCGGCAGAAACAGAAAGCTGTAGTAAAAACTGGAGCCGCTTTGGGCGGTCTTTTGCTGGCAGTAGTCGTCGGGAGACATGTATAAATAGCAATGGGCTGTTCGAAGCCGCTATTCTATAGGAAGGGGGAGAGAAGTGGTCTGCAAACTGTATCGATTTGAGGATACAATATGTTACCTTTGACCGCACCCGCGCATATATGAATCTTCAGATTGTTGCTGCCATGATCTTCATCCCAGTGCTTGCCGGGTGTGAAGGCTCGTCTGCGGACGATACGGCGCCGATGAAGACCGCCACGTATTACACGCAGAATCTGGACGAGGCGAAGTCCGTGGCCAATAGCTGCAAGCTGATCGCCGAGCAGAAATTGCGCACCATGAACGCTGGCGATTTCCAGGAATGGCAGATTTCCAACCAGGGCGTGAATTGCCAGACGGCGCAGTCGGTGGCGGAAGCGGCGCTGGTGCGCGAACTGGTGCTGAGGCAGGCCAGGCCGGCGATGCCGGTGGCAACGCCGAAGGCCTCGCCGCCGCCGTCCTCGGCCGCGCCCGCCGTGCAGGAGCGCAGCGACAACCACAAACTCAACGGCGCCCAGACACTCGCTCCTGTTTGAGTTCGTCGAGCATTTGACGGTTTTCGGCTTGCATTTTCTGGTTCTCTGCGAGCATTTTCTGATTATCAGCCAGTATCTTCCGGTTAGCTTCGTTTTGCTGCTGCATGTCGCGTCGCCACTGTCCGGCTTCGGTGCCTGAATCGAAAGACGAGTGCATGTTGCTGAGCAGGGCAGCGTTAAAGGCGGCCACGCCGAAGACGGTCGCCAGCGTGGCGCTGATGCAGGTGATGATGACAGTTTTCTTCAGATCGGCGATCATGGCGCCGACATCGTGCTTGAACTCGCGCATGTCCTGATGAATACGCTCCTCAAAACGATCCATGCGTGCGATGAGCGCGTCTACCGAGGCGCGAAAGGCTTCCAGCTGCGCGGTGTTGCGCGCCTCGCTGGTAGCGATCTTTGCGTCAACTTCTTCCCGGTTCATCTCGGCCATGGAGCGGCTCCCTGTCTGGATTCCCAGTATAGACTCCGTGCTGGCGGCGTCAATTGAGACGGATCAAACGGCGCGCAGGGTGGCTTTCAGGCGGCTTTTCATGCGGAGGGACGACCAGAAGATGCCCATCCAGTCGCGCTTGCCCAGCTTGGGGCGGTGCAGGAAGACGTCGTACTCGATTGCCTCGATCGCATCAAGGATGCGCAGGCCGCCTTGCACCACCATGCGCAGCTCAAAGCCGATGCGGCCCGGCAAGCGCAAGGCCAGTGGCGCGCCGCTCAGCATCAGTTGGCGCGCGCGCTCCACTTCAAACCGCATCAGCGAACGCCAGCGTGGGCGTGCGCTCGGGTCGGCCAAGGCCGCTGGTGACACGGCAAAACGGCTCAGATCCTCCAGCGGGATATAAATACGCTCCTTGTGCAGGTCGATCGCCACGTCCTGCAGGAAGTTGATGAGCTGCAGCGCCGAGCAGATCGCATCGGAATCGCGCACATTTTCTTCGCTGGCCTCCCTGTACAGATGCAACATCATGAAGCCGACCGGATTGGCCGAGCGCGCGCAATAGTCCAGCAGCGCATCGAAGGTCTGGTAACGCGAAACGACCACGTCCTGCTTGAAGGCTGACAGCAAGTCGAACATCGGCTTGAGCGGCATGTCATATTCCCTTACCACCTGGGCCAGGCGCTCGAACATCGGCAGATGGTCGGTCGCGCCTTGCGCGATGCGGCCCAGCGCCGTTTCGTAGGCGGTCAACGCGGCCAGCCGTTCTTCCGGTGCTGCGTCGCCTTCATCGGCCAGATCGTCGGCGCTGCGGGCGAAGGCGTAGATGGCTTCCACCGCCGGGCGCAAGCGCTTGGGCAGCAAAATTGACGCGACAGGGAAGTTTTCGTAATGATCGACCGGCATAGACAGAGAGGCGGCAGGTGCCGGTTTGAGGTTTTTCCAGCGCGTAATAGTAGTGGGATCTTGAAATAAGGGCAAGGCTCAATTAATGACGCCCAAGTCATTTGCAAAGATGGTTGTTCGGCTTATAATCAATAAATAACCCTTCAGTCATTAAAAGGATGCCGTCGTGTCTACTTTGAAGAATGTGCTGGTTGCCGCCTCGGCGCTGGCGTTGCTGGGCGCCTGTTCCAAACAGGTTGAGAAAACCGAAGATATCCGCCCGGTGCGGGCCATCCAGCTCACCGCCAGCGATGTCGATGTCAATGCCGAATTTTCCGGCGAGGTGAGGGCGAGGGTGGAGTCGCAGCTGGGCTTCCGCGTCGGCGGCAAGATCGTCAGCCGCAAGGTGGATGTGGGCACGCTGGTCAAAAAGGGACAGCTGCTGATGCAGCTCGATCCGCAGGATTTGCAGCTGTCGCAGGCACAGGCGCTGGCCAGCCTGCGCGCGGCCGAGACCAATCGCGATCTGGCCAAGGCCGAGCTGCAGCGCTATCAGGAGCTGCGCCGCCAGAGCTTCGTCAGCCAGGCGGTGCTGGACTCCAAGGAATCAACTTATAAAGCCGCGCAGGCGCAGGTGGATGCCTCGCAGGCAGCCTATCGCGGCCAGTCGAACCAGGCCGGCTACGCGGCGCTGCTGTCGGATGTGGATGGCGTGGTGACGGCGGTCAGTGCGGAAAGCGGCCAGGTGGTGGCAGCCGGTGCACCGGTGGTGAAGGTGGCCAAGTCGGGCGAGAAGGAGATCGTCATCGGCATTCCGGAAGACAAAGTGGACACGCTGCGCCGCGTGCAAGATGTGCAGGTGCGCCTGTGGGCCGATCCAAAGCGTTCCGTGCCGGGCAAGATCCGCGAAATGTCGCCAGTGGCCGATCCGTCAACCCGCACTTACACCGCCAAGGTATCGATCCCCGACTCGCTGGCCGAAGCCAAGCTGGGCATGACCGCCGTGGTTCAGTTCGCTTCGAAGACGCCGGTGCCGCAGATCAAAGTGCCGCTGACCGCGCTGTTCTACGAGAAAAAGGCCAGCTCGGTATGGATTGTCGAGCAGGGCGCCGTCAAGCTGGTGCCGGTCACCATCGGCGGCGTGGCGGGTAACGATATCGTGCTGGCCGGCGGCGTGAAGCCGGGCCAGACCGTGGTCACCGCCGGGGTCAACCTGCTGAAACCGGGGCAGAAGGTGACCATCCTCGGTAACGATGTGCCTGTGGCCGCGCCCGCACCAGTCGCCGGGGCCGTCAAATGAAGGAAGGATTCAACCTCTCACGCTGGGCGCTGGAGCACATCCCGCTGACCCGCTACCTGATTGCGGTGCTGCTGATCGGCGGCTTCCTCAGCTACAGCAACCTCGGCCAGGATGAAGATCCGCCGTTCACTTTCCGCGCGATGGTGGTGCAGGCCCAATGGCCGGGTGCGACCGCGCTGCAAATGGCCGAACAGGTCACCGACAAGCTGGAGAAAAAGCTGCAGGAAACGCCCGGCATCGATGAGATTTCCAGCTATTCCAAGCCAGGCGAAACGCTGATCATCCTCAAGCTGCGCGAATCGACGCCGCCGAAGAGCGTGGCGGATGCCTGGTATCAGGTGCGCAAGAAGATCGGCGACATAAAGGGCACGCTGCCTGCCGGCGTGCAGGGGCCGTTCTTCAACGACGAGTTCGGCGATACCTATGGCTCGATCTTCGCGCTGTCCGGCGACGGCTTCACCTATGCCGAGATGAAGGATTACGCCGACTTCGTGCGCCAGCGCCTGCTGAGCGTGCCGCTGGTGTCCAAGGTTGAGCTGTTCGGCGTGCAGGATGAGAAGATCAATATCGAGTTCTCGCACAAGAAATTCGCCCAGCTCGGCATTTCCTTCGAGGCCATCGTCAACCAGATTGCCACGCAGAATTCGGTGGAATCGACCGGCGTGCTGGTGACGCCGACCGATAACCTGCAAGTGCGTGTGACCGGCGCGCTGAAAACCGTCAAGGATCTGGAAGACCTGGAACTGCGCGCCAACGGCACCACCTTCCGCCTGGGCGACTTCGCCACCATCAAGCGCGAATACCAGGATCCTCCGGGCAACAAGATGCGCTTTAACGGCAAGGAAGTGATCGGCCTCGGCGTGTCGATGGAAAAGGGCGGCAACATTATCCAGCTCGGCAAGCACATGGAGAAGACCGTGACCGAGCTGAAGGCCAAGCTGCCGGTCGGTATCGAGCTGGAGCGCGTGTCGGATCAGCCTGAAGCGGTGAAAGCCTCGGTGGGCGAGTTCGTCCACACGCTGATCGAGGCGGTGCTGATCGTGCTGGGCGTCAGCTTTGTCGCGCTGGGCCTGCATAGCAAGCCGAAACTGCGGCTGGACGTGCGTCCCGGACTGGTGGTGGCGCTGAGCATTCCATTGGTGTTGTCGGTCACCTTCCTGTTCATGCGCATGCTGGACATCGACCTGCACAAGATTTCGCTGGGCGCGCTGATCATCGCGCTGGGCCTGCTGGTGGACGACGCCATCATCGCGGTGGAAATGATGGTGCGCAAGATGGAGGAGGGCATGTCGCGCTTCGACGCCGCCACCTTCGCCTACAAATCGACCGCGATTCCGATGCTGACCGGCACGCTGATCACCGTTGCGGGCTTCCTGCCGATCGGCCTGGCCAAATCGGCGGCCGGTGAATACACTTTCTCGCTGTTCTCGGTCAACGCGCTGGCGCTGGTGATTTCGTGGGTGGTGGCGGTGACCTTCACGCCTTACCTCGGCTATGTGCTGCTGAAAGTGAAGCCCCACGCCGATGGCGGCAGCGACCATGACCTGTTCGATACGCCGGGCTTCCGCAAGTTCCGCGCGCTGGTCAACTGGTGCGTCGAGTACCGCTGGATCACCATAGTCGCCACGCTGGCGGTGTTTGCGCTGGGCGTGTACGGCTTCAAATTCATCGAGAAGCAGTTCTTCCCGGACTCCAGCCGACCCGAACTGATGGTTGAAATGTGGACGCCGGAAGGCACGACCTTTGCCGCCAACGAGGCGCAGGTGAAGAAATTCGAAGCCTTCATTCGCAAGCAGGACGGCGTGCTGAGCGTGACCAGCTACGTCGGCACCGGTTCGCCGCGCTTCTACCTGCCGCTGGATCAGATCTTCCCGCAGACCAATGTGTCGCAGATTGTGGTGCTGCCGAAAGATCTGAAGGCGCGCGCTGCGCTGCGCGACAAGATTGTCGATGTCTTCAAGCATGACTTCCCGGAAGTGCGCGGCCGCGTCAAGCTGCTGCCTAACGGTCCGCCGGTGCCGTATCCGGTGCAGTTCCGCGTCACCGGCACCGAGGTGGAGAAGGTGCGCGCCATCGCCGACCAGGTCAAGGACATTATGCGCGCCAACCCGAACACGGTCGGCGTCAACGACAACTGGAACGAATCGGTCAAGGTGCTGCGCCTGGACCTGGACCAGGACAAAATGCGCGCGCTGGGCGTGACCTCGCAAACGGTGATGCGCGCGGCCAACACCATCCTGTCCGGCACCACCATCGGCCAGTTCCGCGAAGGCATCAAGCTGATTGACATCCGTATCCGTCAGCCGCTGGATGAGCGCGCAACGATTTCGGTGCTGAACGATACCAATATCCCGACCGCCAGCGGCAAGTCGGTGCCGATCAGCCAGCTGGCGCGCGCGCATTTCGTCTGGGAGCCAGGCGTGGTGTGGCGCGAAGGGCGCGACTGGGCGATCACCGTGCAGTCGGATGTCGGCGACCATATCCAGGGGCCGACCGTGTCCGGCCAGATCGAACCGCAACTGAAGAAGTTGCGCGATGCGCTGCCGGCCGGCTACGCCATTACGGTGAAAGGCGCGGCCTCGGACAGCGGCGCGGCGGAAGCCTCGATCGCGGCCAACCTGCCGCTGGCGATCTTCCTGATCTTCACGCTGCTGATGCTGCAGCTGCATAGCTTCTCGCGCTCGCTGCTGGTGTTCCTGACCGGCCCGCTGGGCGTGGCGGGGGCGGCGATGGCCTTGCTGCTGCTGGGGCGCCCGCTGGGCTTTGTCGCCAACCTGGGCATCATCGCGCTGTTCGGCATGATTATCCGCAACTCGGTGATTCTGGTGGACCAGATCGAGCAGGACATCAAGGCTGGCCATGATCCGTGGACGGCAATCGTCGAATCGGCGGTTCGCCGCTGCCGGCCGATTATCCTGACGGCCGCCGCCGCCGCGCTGGCGATGATTCCCCTGTCGCGTTCCGTATTCTGGGGACCGATGGCGGTGGCCATCATGGGCGGCTTAATTCTGGCCACGGCGCTGACCTTGTTATTCCTGCCGGCCCTGTATGCGGCATGGTTCCGGGTCAAAAAGCCAGTTAAATAGGCAAAAAATTGGTTTTTTTAGCGGAATGTTGGCGACATGGTAAAAATCGTCACCATTCCGCAAAAAACCCGTTAGAATATCGCGTTGAAGTTGAAAGCTTCCGCGAGAATACGCGGAAAGAGGGCGACCATTTTTCACTTACAGGTCGCCCTTTGCTTTTGTGCAAACATGCCGCGAGGATGGCGAAATTGGTAGACGCACCAGGTTTAGGTCCTGACGCCAGCAATGGTGTGGGGGTTCGAGTCCCCCTCCTCGCACCAACTGTACTTTTTATTTTTTGGACGATTTTTACATGGCAACTGCAGTCGAAACCTTGGGCAAACTCGAACGTCGTATCACGATCTCCTTCCCGCTGACCGAAGTCCGCGCTGAAGTTGAGAAGCGCCTGAAAGTGCAAGCCAAAACGGCTAAGGCACCAGGCTTCCGTCCGGGTAAAGTTCCTCTGAAAATGGTCGCAGCACAATACGGTTATCAGATCGAAACCGAAGTGCTGAACGATAAAGTTGGCCGCGCTTTCAACGACGCCGCAAACGAAGCCCAACTGCGCGTTGCCGGCTTCCCGAACATCGAACCTAAGCAAGAGTCGCCAGCCGGCGTTCTGGCCTTCGACGCTACCTTCGAAATCTACCCTGAAGTCGTTATCGGCGACCTGACCACCGTGGAAATCGAAACCGTCAAGGCCGACGTCAGCGATGCTGAAATCGACAAGACCATCGAAATCCTGCGCAAGCAGCGCGTGCACTTCCACACCAAGGGCGAAGCCGGTGAACACGGCGACGGCGGCGAGGCTGTTGCCGCCAACGGCGACCGCGCCACCGTGGACTTCGTCGGCTCGATCGACGGCGTGGAATTCCCAGGCGGTAAAGCCGAAGACTACCCGTTCGTGCTGGGCGAAGGCCGCATGCTGCCAGAATTCGAAGCCGCTACCGTCGGCCTGAAAGTCGGCGAAGCCAAGACCTTCCCACTGGCATTCCCAGAGGACTACCATGGTAAAGACGTGGCCGGTAAAACCGCCTCGTTCACCATCACCCTGAAAAAACTGGAATGGGCGCACTTGCCGGAAGTCGACGGCGAGTTCGCCAAGTCGCTGGGCGTGGCTGACGGCGACGTCGCCAAAATGCGCGAAGACATCAAAGTCAACCTGGAGCGTGAAGTCGCTGGCCGCGTGAAAGCACGCAACAAAGAAGCCGTGATGGAAGCCCTGGTCAAGTCCGCCACCCTGGACGTGCCAAAATCGCTGATCGCGCAAGACACCGAGCGTCTGGCTGAAATGACCCGTCAAGACATGGCGCAGCGTGGCATGAACGTCAAGGACGTACCATTCCCACCAGAACTGTTCGCAGAAAAAGCCGAGCGTCGCGTACGCCTGGGCCTGATCCTGTCGCAACTGGTTGGCGAAAACAACCTGCAAGCGCAGCCAGAGCAAGTCAAAGCCCAGATCGAAGACTTCGCGCAAAGCTACGAAGACCCACGCGAAGTGCTGAAGTACTACTACAGCGATCGTCGTCGTCTGGCTGAGATCGAAGCCCTTGTATTGGAAGAAAACGTCGTCAACTACGTCCTGGGCCTGTCGAAGACTTCGTCCAAGGCCATCGCCTTTGACGAACTGATGGGAAGCAACGCACAAGCGTAATTCAGTTTGGGCCGGATGATGTATTATTGTCATACCGGCCTTTATAGCTGCTTCACAAGGAAATAGAATGACTGGTATGAACCGTAATCCGGCACTGGATACCGAAATGCTCGGCCTGGTGCCGATGGTGGTGGAACAAAGCGGTCGCGGCGAGCGCTCGTATGACATTTACTCGCGCCTGCTGAAGGAACGTATTATCTTCATGGTCGGTCCGGTCAACGACCAGATGGCCAACCTGGTAGTCGCCCAGCTGCTGTTCCTGGAAAGCGAAAATCCGGACAAGGACATCTCGCTGTACATCAATTCGCCTGGCGGTTCGGTTTCGGCCGGCCTGGCCATCTTCGATACGATGCAGTTCATCAAGCCTGACGTATCGACGCTGTGCACCGGCATTGCCGCCTCGATGGGTGCCTTCCTGCTGGCCGCCGGCGCCAAAGGCAAGCGCTTCTCGCTGCCGAACTCGCGCGTGATGATTCACCAGCCTTCGGGCGGCTCGCAAGGCATGGCCTCGGATATCGAAATCCAGGCCAAAGAGATCCTCTACCTGCGCCACCGCCTGAATTCGATCATGGCCGAGCGCACCGGTCAAAGCATCGAACAGGTCGCCAAAGACACCGATCGCGATCGCTTCATGTCGGCGGAAGAAGCGGTAGAGTACGGTCTGATCGACAAAGTGTTGACCAACCGGGCTTGATGCTTCCCCCGCAGCATTGCTAAAAAGACGCCCGGACGATTAATCGTTCGGGCGTTTCGTTTTTATTTCGGGTAGCATGTGGTTGTAGGCGGATTTTTTCCGGTCTTCAAACTTGCTACCTAGCAACGGCTAAGCCATTCTGTAACCAAAGAAAACTGCCCATGTCAGACAAAAAATCCTCCAGCGGCGAAAAACTTCTGTACTGCTCGTTCTGCGGCAAAAGCCAGCACGAGGTGAAGAAGCTGATCGCCGGCCCGTCGGTGTTCATCTGCGACGAGTGTATCGACCTGTGCAATGACATCATCCGTGACGAGACCTCGGCCATTGAGTCGGTTTCGGGCGCCAAATCGGACCTGCCGACCCCGCACGAAATCAAGGACTTGCTGGACCAGTACGTGATCGGCCAGCAAACCGCCAAGCGCATCCTGTCGGTGGCGGTGTACAACCACTACAAGCGCCTCAAGCACCTGGGCAAGAAAGACGACGTCGAACTGGCCAAGTCCAACATCCTGCTGGTTGGCCCTACCGGCTCGGGTAAAACCCTGCTGGCGCAGACGCTGGCGCGCATGCTGAACGTGCCGTTCGTGATCGCCGACGCCACCACGCTGACCGAAGCCGGTTATGTGGGCGAAGATGTCGAGAACATCATCCAGAAATTGTTGCAAAGCTGCAACTACGATGTCGACAAGGCGCAGCGCGGCATCGTCTACATTGACGAGATCGACAAGATCTCGCGCAAGTCGGACAATCCATCCATCACCCGCGACGTATCGGGCGAGGGTGTGCAACAGGCGCTGCTGAAGCTGATCGAGGGCACCATGGCCTCGGTGCCGCCACAAGGCGGCCGCAAGCACCCGAACCAGGACTTCGTGCAGATCGACACCACCAACATCATGTTCATCTGCGGCGGCGCGTTTGACGGCCTGGCCAAGGTCATCGAAAACCGTTCCGAGAAATCCGGCATCGGCTTCGGCGCCTCGGTGAAGAGCAAGTCCGAGCGCAACGTCAGCGAAGTGCTGATGGAAGCGGAACCGGAAGACCTGATCAAGTTCGGCCTGATTCCTGAACTGGTCGGCCGTCTGCCGGTGGTCGCCACGCTGAACGAACTGACCGAAGAAGCGCTGATCCAGATTCTGGTCGAGCCGAAGAATGCACTGATCAAGCAATATTCGAAGCTGCTGGAAATGGAAGGCGCGGAACTGGAGATTCGTCCGGCCGGCCTGCATGCGATCGCCAAAAAAGCGCTGGCGCGTAAAACCGGCGCCCGCGGCCTGCGTTCGATTCTCGAACACGCGCTGCTGGATACCATGTATGAACTGCCAAATGAAACCAACGTTACTAAAGTGGTTATTGATGAGAATACCATTACCAGTGGCGCTAAACCTTTGTTGATTTATGAGGAGCCTGCCAAGGCTTCTGGTGAGAATTAAATAACGAGTGCACACTTGCCCCCGCTCATCAGCAAAATTCATTTCGCATCCGTGGGGCAAGGCGGTACAATCAAAATCAATAAAAGAATACAGGCTTCATTCGGAAAGCCACTCGTGACACCTGTCGCGCGTGGCTTTTTTATTTAGCGATTCTTTTAGAGTGAAGAAAATAATCTTATATATGAGAATTATTTCTTGCAGGTCGGTCTTGTGATTTGGCGGAACAGTGCCCACATCATAATCACGCTTTCACATAAGGTACGCCATGACAACTTCCAAATTAACTGAGCAAACTCAACTGCCGTTATTGCCGCTGCGGGACGTCGTCGTATTTCCGCATATGGTGATACCGCTGTTCGTAGGGCGCCCAAAATCGATCAAGGCGCTGGAAGCCGCGATGGAGCAAGGTAAGAGCATCATGCTTGCCGCCCAAAAAGCCGCTGCCAAGGACGAACCTTCTGCTTCCGATATCTATGAAATCGGCTGCGTGGCCAATATTCTGCAAATGCTGAAGCTGCCTGACGGCACCGTCAAGGTGCTGGTCGAAGGCGCGCAGCGCGCCCGCATCAACAAGATCACCGATGCGCCGACGCACTTCGTGGCCGATCTGACGCCGCTCGATTCCGAGCTGGGCGACGATTCGGAAATCGAAGCGATGCGGCGCGCCATCGTTCAGCAGTTCGACCAGTACGTCAAACTGAACAAAAAGATTCCACCGGAAATCCTGGCATCGCTGTCGGGCATCGACGACGCCGGCCGCCTGGCCGACACCGTGGCCGCCCATCTGCCGCTGAAGCTGGAGCAGAAACAGGTGATCCTGGAGATCTTCAGCGTCGCCAAGCGCCTGGAGCATCTGCTGGGTCAGCTGGAAGGCGAGCTGGACATCCTGCAAGTCGAGAAGCGCATCCGTGGCCGCGTCAAGCGCCAGATGGAGAAGTCGCAGCGCGAGTACTACCTGAACGAGCAAGTCAAAGCCATCCAGAAAGAACTGGGCGAGGGTGAAGACGGCGCCGATCTGGATGAGCTGGAAAAGAAAGTCGCGCTGGCCAAGATGCCGAAAGAGGCATTGGACAAGGCTACCGCCGAGTTGAAAAAGCTGAAGCTGATGTCGCCGATGTCGGCCGAAGCCACCGTCGTGCGCAACTACATCGACACGCTGGTCAGCCTGCCATGGAAGAAAAAATCCAAGGTCAATAACGACCTGACCAACGCTGAAAAAGTGCTGGAAGGCGAGCACTACGGCCTGGAGAAGGTCAAGGAACGCATCCTGGAATACCTCGCGGTACAACAGCGCGTCGACAAGCTGAAAGCGCCGATCCTGTGCTTCGTCGGTCCTCCGGGCGTGGGTAAAACCTCGCTGGGCCAGTCGATCGCCCGCGCGACGAACCGCAAGTTCGTGCGCATGGCGCTGGGCGGCGTGCGCGACGAGGCCGAGATTCGCGGCCACCGTCGTACCTACATCGGTTCGATGCCGGGCAAGGTGCTGCAATCGCTGGCGAAGGTCGGCGTGCGCAACCCGCTGTTCCTGCTGGACGAGATCGACAAGATGGGCGCGGACTTCCGCGGCGATCCATCGTCGGCGCTGCTGGAGGTGCTGGACCCTGAACAGAACCATACCTTCGCCGACCACTACATCGAAGTCGACTTCGACCTGTCGGACGTGATGTTCGTGGCGACCTCGAACTCGTTCAACATCCCGCCGGCGCTGCTGGACCGGATGGAAGTGATCCGCCTGTCGGGTTACACCGAGGATGAGAAAACCAGCATCGCCCAGCGCTACCTGCTGCAAAAGCAGATCAAGAACAACGGCCTCAAAGAGGAAGAGATCTCGATCAGCGAAGCGGCCCTGCGCGACATCATCCGCTACTACACCCGCGAAGCCGGCGTGCGTTCGCTGGAACGCGAAGTGTCGAAGATCTGCCGCAAGGTGGTAAAGATGCTGCTGCTGAAGAAGTCGGAGAAGAAAGTGATTGTCACGCCGAAAAACCTGGACAAGTTCCTGGGCGTGCGCCGCTACGACTTCGGCGTGGCCGAGAAAGAGAATCAGGTTGGCCAGGTGGTCGGTCTGGCGTGGACCGAGGTGGGCGGCGATCTGCTGACCATCGAATCCGTGACCATGCCGGGCAAGGGCAACGTCATCCGTACCGGTACGCTGGGCGATGTAATGAAGGAATCGATCGAAGCCGCCCGCACCGTGGTGCGCAGCCGCGCGCAGCGCCTGGGCATCAAGAATGAAGTGTTCGAGAAATCGGACATCCACATTCACGTGCCGGAAGGCGCGACGCCGAAGGACGGTCCGTCCGCCGGTATCGCCATGACGACCGCCATGGTATCGGTGTTCACCGGCATCCCGGTCCGTGCCGACGTGGCCATGACCGGCGAGATCACGCTGCGCGGCGAAGTGTTGCCGATCGGCGGCCTGAAAGAGAAACTGCTGGCGGCACAGCGCGGTGGCATCAAGACCGTCCTGATCCCTGAGCAGAACGTCAAGGATCTGGCCGAGATTCCGGACAATGTCAAAAACAAACTGGAGATCGTGCCGGTGCGTTGGATCGACAAAGTGCTGGAAATCGCGCTGGAACGCCAGCCGCAACCGCTGGTGGAAACCGCGCCGGTGGAGGCGGTGGCAGCCGCTGCCGCCAAACCTGACGGGCAGGGCGAAGTGGTAAAACACTAACTTTCAGCAGTAATATCCCTAAAACAGGCGCTTACATAGCGCCTGTTTTTTTATTTTTACTTATTTTTCTATAGTGCAGCCTTGACACGGCAGTAGGCTGGCTTGTTTAATACGGCCTGAATTTTTCGCGTTACCGTATTTTAAGCGGCAACAGATATAACCTTTGTGACGGGGAATTGCTTTGAATAAGACTGAATTGATCGACCATATCGCTACCACCGCTGATATTTCGAAAGCGGCTGCTGCACGCGCGCTGGACGCCGTGATTGACGGTGTTACCACCACCCTGCAAAAGAACGACAGCGTGACCCTGGTTGGCTTCGGCACCTTCTCCGTGAGCGAGCGCGCCGCCCGTACCGGCCGCAATCCGCGCACCAAAGAAGAAATCACCATCGACGCAGCTAAAGTTCCTAAATTTAAAGCTGGTAAAGCTCTGAAAGATGCTGTAAACTAACGGACTTCAGTGAGCAGCAGCGGTAACAAAGCTGTTCATTGCGGCAAATGGGCGGTTAGCTCAGTTGGTAGAGCGGAGCCCTTACAAGGCTTAGGTCGGGAGTTCGAGCCTCTCACCGCCCACCAAAAAACATTTGCCAGAAGTTAAGTTTTACTGTACCATGTAGCACCTTGATATTCAGCTGGAGTGGTAGTTCAGTTGGTTAGAATACCGGCCTGTCACGCCGGGGGTCGCGGGTTCGAGCCCCGTCCACTCCGCCAACAAATATCGAGATTGTAGTACCAACTAGGAGCGGTAGTTCAGTTGGTTAGAATACCGGCCTGTCACGCCGGGGGTCGCGGGT
>CAUPXZ010000032.1:0-62508 GCA_963515135.1 uncultured Duganella sp.
GCGCCGGCCCGGCAGCGCGACGGCGGCGCCGTCAGCGCGGCGCCGGCCCGGCATCGCTATCCTCGCCCGCCTGCACCGCGCGCAAGCGCGCCTCCAACTGCTTGAAATCGGTGACGTTCACAAACGTCAGTACCACGCCGTCGATGACGTTTTCCACCGTCCGGTATGGCATGATGCGCACCGAGAACCAGCGTCCGCTGCGGGTCGGAATCTGGCGCTCGCAAAACACCAGCGTGCGCAGCACCTCGCGCGAATCATGTTCCAGTTCGGGATAATCCAGTTCGTTGTTGATATCGCTCAGCGGCCGGTGCAGGTCGGCCGCGATCAGCTTGAAGATCTGGGTGGCGCGCTCGGTGAAACGACGTATCCGCATCTCGCCGTCGAGGAAGATGGTGGCGATGTCGGTACTGTTGAGCAGGTTCTTCATGTCGCCATTGACCATCGACAGGTCGTCCACCTTGGACTGCAGCTCGGCATTCACCGTGTACAACTCCTCGTTCAGCGACTGCATCTCTTCTTTCGAGGTGGTCAGCTCCTCATTGGTCGACTGCAGCTCCTCGTTGGTTGACTGCAGCTCCTCGTTGGCCGAACGCAGCTCCTCGCGCGAGGCCTGCATTTCATCGCGCACCATCTGGATCTCCAGCATCGCCTGCGCCAGCTGGCGCTCCAGCTCCTGCAGCTGCGGGTTGCCGGAGCGACTGCGGCGCTTGGCCGGCGTGCTGGCGGTTTGGGTAAAGGTCAGCAGCACGGTGCCGGCCAGGTCGCCCGCAGTCAGTGCTTCGGCGCTCAAGTCCAGCGTCTGTGCCGGGGCCCCGGCGTCCGCCAGCGCCAGGCCGCGCAGCGTCGCCTGGCCGGCGCTGCCGGTCGCCTGCAGCAGCAGCGACGCCAGCGCGTGACGCAGGTGATCGCGCGCCATCGCATGGATATTCCAGTTGGCCTTGCCGGCGGCCGGTTCCAGAAAAGCGCCGGTGCGGCCGTGGATATACAGGATGTCGCCATCCGCATTGACCAGCACCGCCGCCGGCGTGTGCTTTTGCAGCAGGTGCTGCTCGATCTGCTGTTGCAGGGGGGGCCGCGCAGCGGCGTTCAAGTTCTGGTTCATCGGTAGCCGGGAAGTGGTGGTACGGGTGACGAGATAGCTGCCGACCCGCTGCGCCTGCGCATCAAGCCGGCGGAACACGCGGCTCGACGGCGTCACGGCGGCAAACATCTCGTTGAACTGACCGGGCGTGTCGGCACTGCCCAGCACCAGCAGGCCCTGCGGCCGCAGCGAGTAGTGGAACAGCGGGATCAATTGCGCCTGCAACTTGGGCGTGAAATAAATCAGCAGGTTGCGGCAGCACAGCACATCGAGCTTGGTAAACGGCGGATCGGAGATCACGTTTTGCCTGGCAAAGATGATGTCCTTGCGGATGTCCTTGGAAATTCGGTAGCCGCCGTCCTCGGTGGCGATGAAGTAGCGCCGCAGCACATCGGCCGGCAACTGGTCGCCGATGGTCGCGCCGAACAGGCCCTGGCGCGCGCGGCCGATGGCGTCGATATCCAGGTCGGTGGCAAAAATCTGCAGGCTGTAGCGATCTGGCGCCGGCATCCGCAGCGCCGCCTCGCGGAACACGATGGCCAGCGTGTAGGCTTCCTCGCCGGTCGAGCAAGCCGGCACCCAGGCCTTGAACTCGCCGCCGTCCGGGTGCGCCAGCAGCCAGTTCGGGAACACCGACACCTGCAACTGCTCCCACACCTTGGGATCGCGGAAAAAGTGCGTGACGCCGATCAGCAGTTCCTTGAATAGCAGCTCGACTTCACCGAGGTTGGTGCGCAGGAAGGCCAGATAATCATCCAGCGTGGCGGACTGGCGCAGCCGCATGCGGCGGTCGACCCGGCGCAGCACGGTGCTCAGCTTGTAATCGGAGAAATCGGCGCCGGTCTGCCGCAACAACAGCTCAAACAGTTGGCGCAGGCTTTCGCGCTCACGCTCGACCGGTAGCCGCACCATGCCCTCCATGCGCCACCAGCGGCCGATGTGCTCCATCATCTGCGCCGGCAGCGCCACCAGATCCACCACTTCGGCGGCGATGGCGCTGGCCGGCATGGCCTCGAATTCGGCCGACGACGGCAGTTGCGCCAGCGTCAGGCCGCCCGCCTCGCGCACCGCCCCCAGACCATGCGCGCCATCGGCGCCCATGCCCGACAACAGCAGCGCCACCGCGTGCTGGCGGCTGTGCTGCGCCAGCGACTGGAAGAAATAATCGATCGGGCGGCGCCGGCCTCGCGCGCCGACCGCCGGCTGCGGCACCAGCCGGCCCTGCTCCAGATCCAGCTCGCTGTCCGGCGAAATCACATAGACATGGTCGGCCTGCACCGCCACCGGCTGGTTGACCTCGACCACCGGCATCGACGTCACGCCCTGCAGCACTTCGGGCAGCAGGCCGGCATGGTCGGCGTCGAGATGCTGCACAACAACATAGGCAAATCCGCTGTCGGGCGGCACGCTGGACAGCACCTCCGAAATGGGTTGCAGGCCGCCGGCGGAGGCGCCGATGCCCACCAGGGGGATCGCCGCATTGGCCGGAGCATCGCTCCGGACGGCCTGCGCTGCGGGCGGCACCAGCGTCAGGGAAGTGGTCGTTTTAATCATCTTCCCTTATCTTACTCTGAATCGGGCCGGCTATTCGCCGTTATTACTGTGCCAGCCGCCGCCCAGCGACTGGATCAGCGCAATCGCCGTGGTCTGGCGGTCGGCCTGCGCCTGCACCAGCGAACGGCGCGCGTTCAACGCGGTCTGCTGTGCGGTCACCACTTCGCTGTAGCTGACCTGGCCGGCGCGGTAGCGGTTCAGCATCTGCACCTCGACCTGGTCGGCCGCTTCCGACGCCGCCTTGCGCAAGTCCTGCTGCTGCGCCAGCGTGCGGGTGGCCGCCAGCTGATTCTCGACATCGGCGAACGCGGTCAGCACAGTCTGGCGGTAGTTGGCGATGGCCTGCTCGCGCGCCGCCTCGGCGCCGCTGACGCGGGCCTTGATGGCGCCGGCGTCGAACAGCGTCTGTGCCGCGCTCAGGCCGAGCGACCACAAGTTGTTGGAGGCGTTGAACAAGCCGCCGGTGGACGACGAGCCGTAGCCGTAGGAGCCGGTCAGGTTCAGGCTGGGGAAGTAGGCGCTGCGGGTGATGCCGATATTGGCATTCGCGGCGGCCACGCGACGCTCGGCGGCGGCGATGTCCGGGCGGCGCTGCAGCAGCGTCGACGGCACACCGGTCGGAATGTCCGGCACCGCGATCTTCCAGTCGGCCGGCGCCAGCGTGTAGTCGCCGGCCGGCTTGCCCAGCAGGACCGCGATCGCGTGTTCCAGCGTGGCGCGCTGGCGCACCAGCGTGATCTGGTCGATGCGCGCGCTGGCCAACTGCGTCTGCGCCTGCAACAGGTCGGACTTGGCGGCGATGCCGGCGTCGAAGCGGTTCTGAGTGATTTGCAGCACCCGCTCATAGCCTTCCACCGTGGCGTCCAGCAGCGCCTTTTCGGCGTCGGTCTGGCGCAGCGAGAAGTAGTTGGTGGCCAGTTCACCCTGCGCCGACAGGCGCGCGGCGGCCAGTTCGGCGGCGCTGGCCTGCAGACTGGCGTCGGCGTTGCTGACATTGGCGCGCAGCTTGCCCCACACGTCCGGCTCCCAGCTGGCGCCGATGTTGGCGCGATACTGGTTGGCGGTCTGCGTGTCGCCGCCACCACCGGTGCGGGTGGCGCTGCCGTTCAGATTCACCGACGGGAACAACGACGCGCGCTGCTCGGCCACCAGCGCGCGCGCCTGCGCATACGAGGCGATGGCGGCGGCCACGTTCTGGTTACTCACCTCGATGCTGTCGGCCATCTGGTTCAGCAACGGATCGCCGAACAGCTGCCACCACGGGCCGCGTTCCAGCGTGTCGGCCGGCGCGGCGGCGGTCCAGCCGGCGGCTGCCTTGTCGGCGTCGCTCGGGGTTTCCTTGTAGGCCGACGGCGCCGCCGTTTCCGGCACCTTGTAAGCCGGCGTGACCGAGCAGGCGCTCAACAGCGCCGACGCCACGGCCAGCGCGATCAGGTGATAACGGGGAAAAGATGCTTGTTTGCTCATGGTGTAATCGGCGATTCGTCGCTATGAATGCGGCTGAGTTGTTGTTCGGACGGGCTGCGGCGGCGCAGCTTGTCCATCAGGATGTAGACCACGGGCGTCGTCAGCAGCGTCAGAAGCTGGCTGGCGATCAGGCCACCGATGATGGCCACGCCCAGCGGCTGGCGCAGCTCCGAGCCTTCGCCGAAGCCGATCGCCAGCGGCAGCGCGCCCAGCGCCGCCGCCACGGTGGTCATCAGGATAGGACGGAAGCGCAGCAGGCAGGCTTCGCGCACCGCCTCCAGCGGCGACAGCCCGCGCGCGCGCTCCGCCTCCAGCGCAAAGTCGATGATCATGATGGCGTTCTTCTTGACGATGCCGATCAGCAGAAAGATGCCGATCAGCGCAATCGTCGAGAACTCCATCTTGAAGATCAGTAGCGCCAGCACCGCGCCGACGCCGGCCGACGGCAGCGTGGTCAGCACCGTGACCGGATGCACCAGGCTTTCGTACAGAATGCCCAGCACAATGTAAATCACCACGATCGCGGCCAGGATCAGCAGCGGCAAGGACTTGTTGCTTTCCTGCGCCTGCTTGGCCGAGCCGGCGAAATTGCCGCGCACATTGTTCGGCATGGCGATTTCCGCTTCCGCCTGGGAGATAGCGGCCGCCGCGTCGGACAGGCTGTAACCCTCGGACAGGTTGAAAGCGATGGTGGTCGCCAGTTCGCCGTCCTGGTGGTTGATCGAAGTGGCCGCCGAGCTTTCGGCAAAACGGGCCAGCGTCGATAACGGCACCATGGTGGTGGCGGTGGTGCTCAACGCCGAACCGGACGACGCATCCTTGACCGCCGGCGCGGCCACGTTGGCCGCCGTGGTGGTGCTCGACGTGGCGCCGGTGGACGAGGTGGTGGTGGTGGTCACACTCGGCGCGCCGCTCGGATTCGACGCCGACGGCGACGGCAGGCCTTTGGCCGGCACATACACATCGTTCAGCGCATTCGGGCTGCGGGCGAATTCGCGTGGCACTTCCATGATCACATGGTACTGGTTCAACTCACTGTAAATGGTCGCCACCTGGCGCTGGCCGAAGCTGTTGTACAGCGCATTGTCGATATCCTTGGTCGACACGCCGAGGCGCGACGCGATGTCCTTGTCGATGGTGACGAAGGTCTCGACGCCGTTGTCGGCCTGGTCGGAATCGACGTCGGTCAGCGCCTTCTGCTCCTTCATCGCCTGCGCCAGGCGGGTCGCCCACTTTTTCAGGTCGACCTGGCTATCCGACTTCAGCGTGTACTGGAAGTTGGCGTTGGCAGAGCGGCCGCCCGAGCGCAGATCCTGCACGGGACTGAGGAACAGGCTGACGCCGGTGACCCTGGCCAGCTTGGGCCGCAGGCGCGCGATCACCGCCTGCCCCGCCACATCGCGCTGATTGGCCGGCTTCAGGTTGATGAACATGAAGCCGCCGCCGGCGCGCCGGCCACCGGTGAAGCCGACCACCGTATCGACCGCCGGATCGTCCTTGATGATGTTGACCAGCTGGCGCAGCTTGCCCTGCATGGCCTGGAACGAGATGCTCTGGTCGGCACGGATGCCGCCGCTGATCTGGCCCGTGTCCTGCTGCGGGAAGCCGCCTTTCGGTATCGCCGCGAACAGGTAAACATTCAGGCCGATGACGAACACCAGGCTGGCCATCACCAGCCACACGCTGTGCAGCGCCCAGTCCAGCGCATGCGCGTAACCGCGCAGGATGGCGTCGAAGCCGCGCTCGAAGAAGCGCGCCACGCGGCCCTGCGGCTTGGCCTCGTGGCCGCCCGGCTTGAGCAGCCAGGCGCACATCATCGGCGTGGTGGTCAGCGAGATCACCAGCGAAATCATCACCGCCGCCGACAAGGTAATGGCGAATTCCTTGAACAGCGCGCCGAACTGGCCGCCCATGAACAGCAGCGGAATGAACACGGCGATCAGCGAAAGACTGATCGACAGCACGGTGAACCCCACCTCGCGCGCGCCCAGCAGCGCCGCCTCGAAGCGGTCCATGCCGGCCTCGATGTGGCGGCTGGTGTTTTCCAGCACCACGATGGCGTCGTCGACCACGAAGCCGGTGGCCACGGTCAGCGCCATCAGCGACAGGTTGTTCAGGCTGAAGCCCAGCATATACATCACGCCGAAGGTCCCCAGCAGCGACACCACCGTGGCCACGGTCGGCACTATCGTCGCCCGCACATTGCGCAGGAAGACGCTGACCACCAGCACCACCAGCAGGATCGAGATGATCAGTGTGACCTCGATTTCATGCAGCGACGAACGGATCGAATTGGTGCTGTCGCTGGCCACCTGGATCTTGACGTCCGGCGGCAACTGCGCCTGCAACACCGGCAGCTGCGCGCGCACGCTGTCCACCGTCTCGATGACGTTGGCGCCGGCCTGGGAGCGCAGCAGCACGATGATGGCCGGCTCGCCGTTGAACAGGCCGAGGTTGTTCTGGTCCTCGACGCCGTCCACCACTTCCGCCACGTCCTGCAGGCGGATCGGCACGTTGTTGCGGACGCCGACTATCAGTTGGCGGTAGTCGGCGGCGCTGCGGCCACCGACCGTGTTGGCCGATTCGGTATAAATCTGCAAGCGGCGGCCGTCACCCTGGATGGCGCCGCGCGGCCGGTTGGCGTTGGCGGCCTGGATGGCGGCGCGCACGTCCTCCATCGACAAGCCTTGCCGGTTCAGCGCATACGGATTCAATTCCACGCGCACCGCCGGTAGCGAGCTGCCGCCCAGCTCCACGTCGCCGACGCCGCTCACCTGCGACAGGCGTTGCAGCACGATGTTGGACACCGAATCGTAGATCTGGCCCGGCGTGCGGGTTTTGGAAGTCAGCGCCAGGATGATGGCCGGCGAACCGGAGGTATTGGCCTTGCGGTAGGTCGGATTGCTGCGCAGCGTGGCCGGCAGGTCGACCCGGCTGGCGTTGATCGCCGCCTGCACTTCGCGCGCCACCGAATCCACATTGCGGTTCAAGTCGAACTGCAGGATCACGTTGCTGCTGCTGGTGCTGGACTGCGACGTCATTTCATTGACGCCGGCGATGGTGCCCAGGTGCCGCTCCAGCGGCGTGGCCACGCTGGTGGCCATGGTCGACGGGCTGGCGCCCGGCACGGTGGCATTCACCGAGATGATCGGGAAGTCCACCTGCGGCAACGGCGCCACCGGCAGCACGAAGAACGCGCCGATACCGGCCAGCGCCACGCCGATCGTCAACAGGACGGTGGCGATCGGGCGCTTGACGAATGGCGAGGACAGGTTCACGCGGCACCGCCTTCAGCTTGCGGCTTGCGCTTATCGCCAGACTCGCCAGACTCGCCACGCAGGCGCCGCGCCAGGCTGTCGAAGCCCAGGTAGATCACCGGCGTGGTGTACAGCGTCAGCAACTGGCTGACAATCAGGCCGCCGAAGATGGCCAGGCCCAGTGGGCGGCGCAGCTCCGAGCCTTCGCCCCAGCCCAGCATCAGCGGCACGGCGGCGAACAGCGCGGCCAGCGTCGTCATCAGAATCGGACGGAAGCGCAGCAGCGCGGCCTGATGGATCGCTTCGCGTGGCGGTTTGCCCTCGTCGCGCTCCGCCTCGATGGCGAAGTCGATCATCATGATCGCGTTCTTCTTGACGATGCCGATCAGCAGGATGATGCCGATGATGCCGATCACGCCCAGATCCTGCCCCGAGACCCACAGCGCCAGCAAGGCGCCGACGCCGGCCGACGGCAGCGTCGACAAAATGGTCAGCGGGTGGATATAGCTTTCATACAGCACGCCCAGCACGATGTAGACGCACACCACGGCGGCCAGGATCAGCCACAGTTGGTTGTCCAGCGAATTCTGATACGCGCCGGAAGCGCCGAGGAAGGTCAGCGTCACGCCGGCCGGGAAATGGATGTCGGCGGCGGCCTGCTTGATACTGTCGACCGCCGTTCCCAGCGAAACGCCGGGCGCGGTATCGAAGCCCAGCGTGGTGGCCGGATACTGCGCCACATGCGTGATCTGCAACGGCGCCTGGCGTTCGGTGACGGTGGCCACCGCCGACAAGGGCGTCGCTTTGCCGGAGCCGGTCTTCAGTTGCAGGTTGCCCAGGTCCGCCGGCGTGGTGATGTCGTCGCGGCGCGCTTCCAGAATCACGCGGTATTGGTTGGTCTCGGTGAAGATGGTCGAAACGATGCGCTGGCCGAAGGCGCTGTACAGCGCGTCGTCGATCGAAGCGGCGGTGACCGACAGGCGCGACGCCGTGTCGCGGTCGACGCTGACGTAGGCCGCAGCGGCGCTGGCTTCCACGTCCGACACCACATTGCGCAGCTGCGACTTGGTACGCATCTGGTTGGCCAGCTTGGTCGCCCATTCGTTAACGGTGGCGTTGTCCGCGCCTTCGATCGACACGCGGAACTGGGTCGGGCCGGTTTCGGCGTCGATGGTCAGATCCTGCGTCGGCTGCAGGTACAGCGTCAGGCCGGCAATCTGTGCCACGCGGTTGCGCAGGCGGTCCATGGTTTCCTGCTGGTTGCCGCGCCCTTCCCGCTTCAGGTTGATCAACATGCTGCCGGTGTGCAGCATGGTGTTGTTGGCCGCATCCACGCCGACCACGGAACTGAGGTTTTCCACCGCCGGATCGTCGAGGATCGCCTTGGCCGCCTGCTGTTGCAGGTCCGCCATGCGGGCATAGGACACCGCTTTGCCGGTTTCCAGGCGCGCTTGCAGCTGGCCGGTGTCCTGTGTCGGGAACAGGCCTTTCGGGATAACGATGTACAGCAGCACCGTCAGCAGCAAGGTGGCCAGCGCCACCAGCAGCGTCAGGCCGCTGTGCTGGATGACCCAGGTCAGCGACTTGTCATAGTGGCTGATGACCCAGTCGAAGAACTGCTGGAAGCGCAGCGCGAAGCGGCTTTGCTTTTCTTCGCCGTGCGGCTTGAGCCAGCGGCCCGACATCATCGGCACCAGCGTCAGCGACACCACGGCGGAAATCAGGATGGTGATCGCCAGCGAGATCGCGAATTCGCGGAACAGGCGTCCCACCACGTCGCCCATGAACAGCAGCGGAATCAGCACCGCGATCAGCGATACCGTCAGCGAGATGATGGTGAAGCCGATCTGCTTGGCGCCTTTCAGGGCGGCGGCCATCGGCGTTTCACCCTCTTCGATGTAGCGGGCGATGTTCTCGATCATGACGATGGCGTCATCGACCACGAAGCCGGTGGCGATGGTCAGCGCCATCAGCGACAGGTTGTTCAGACTATAGCCCAGCAAGTACATTACGCCACAGGTGCCGATCAGCGAAATCGGCACCGACAGGCTGGCGATCACGGTCGCGCGCAAGCTATGCAGGAAGGCGAAGATCACCAGCACCACCAGCACCACGGCCAGCACCAGTTCCATCTCGACGTGTTCGACCGAGGCGCGGATGCCCTTGGTGCGGTCGCTCAGCACCTCGACGTGCATGGCGCCCGGCAGGCCGGCTTGCAGCTCCGGCAGGCGCGCCTTGATCGCATCCACGGTGGCGATGACGTTGGCGCCCGGCTGGCGCTGCACGTTGAGGATGATCGCCTGTTTGGTATTGGCCCAGGCGCCCAGCTCCACGTTTTCGGCGCTGTCGACCACTTGCGCGACGTCGTTCAGGCGCACCGGCGCGCCGTTCTTATAGGTCAGGATCAGATCTTTGTAATCCTTGGCCGTCACCAGCTGGTCGTTGGCGTTGATGGTGTAGGCGCGCGTCGGGCCGTCGAAGCTGCCCTTGGCGCCGTTGGCGTTGGCAGCGGTGATGGCCGTGCGCAGCGTGTCCAGGCCCAGGCCATACGAGGCCAGCGCGTTGGTGTCGGCCTGAATCCGCACCGCCGGACGCTGGCCGCCGCTCAGCGTCACCAGGCCGACGCCGGAAACCTGGCTGATCTTCAGCGCCAGGCGGGTGTTGACGATGTTCTGCACTTCGGTCAGCGGCATCGTGTCGGAGGTGATCGCCAGCGTCAGCACCGGCGCGTCGGCCGGATTGACCTTGGCGTAGACCGGCGGCGCCGGCAGGTCGGTCGGCAGCAGCGAGGAGCCGGCGTTGATCGCGGCCTGCACTTCCTGCTCGGCCACGTCCAGCGACTGGCCCAGGCCGAACTGCAGCGTAATGATGGAGACGCCGGACGCGCTGGTGGAACTCATGCGCGACAGGCCGGCCATGGCGCCGAACTGGCGCTCCAGCGGCGCCGTCACGGTCTGCGCCATCACTTCCGGACTACCGCCCGGATACAGCGTCTGCACCTGGATGGTCGGAAAATCGACCTGCGGCAGCGCCGACAGCGGCAGGAAGCGGAAGCCGACAATGCCCGCCAGGACGATCGCCAGCATCAGCAACGAAGTCGCTACCGGACGCTGGATGAATGGTGCGGATGGACTCATTGTTTCGCCGCGCCTTCTTTGTTGCGGCGGTGATGTTCACCTTTGGCCGCGCCGTCCGCGCCGGCACCGGCGCCGGCCGGTTTGGCGCCCGGCAACGTGACCTTGGCGCCTTCTTTCAGGCGGTCCGCGCCCTCGGTGATGACTTGCTCGCCCAGCTTCAGGCCTTCGGCGATCTGCACCTTGTCGGCGGTCGACGCGCCGCGCTTGACCTGGCGCACGGTGACGGTCTTGTCTTCTTTCAGCACGTAGACGAAGTCGCCCTTGGTGCCGTGGCGCAGCGCGGTCACCGGCACCATGATGGCGTCCTTGATGGTGTTCAGCTCCAGGCGCACGTTGACGAACTGGCTTGGGAACAGCGTCGATTTGGCGTTGGCGAAGCGCGCCTTGGCCTTGACCGTGCCGGTCGAGGTATCGATCTGGTTATCCATCGCATAGAATTTGCCGCTGTCCAGCGTATTGGTGCGGGTGCGGTCCAGCGCCAGCGCCGGCAGCGAGGCGCCGTCGTTGACGCGCTGCGCCACCGACGGCACGCTGTCCTGCGGAATCGAGAACTCGACGTCGATCGGCGACAGCTGGGTGATCACGGCGATGCCGTTGGTGTCGCTGGAGCCGACCAGGTTACCGATGTCCACCGTGCGCAAGCCCACCCGGCCGGAGATCGGCGCCACCACCTTGGTGTACCCCAGATTCAGTTTGGCCGTGCCCTCGGCCGCCTTGTCGGTCATGACCGTGCCTTCCAGCTGCTTGACCAGCGCCGCCTGCGTGTCCACGTCCTGGCGCGCGATCGAGTCCTGTGTCAGCAGCGTGCGATAGCGGTTCAGCGTCAGTCTGGCGTTTTCCAGCTGCGCCTCGTCGCGCTGGCGCGTGCCGCTGGCCTGCATCAGCGCCATTTCGAACTGGCGCGGATCGATCTGCGCCAGCACCTGGCCTGCCTTGACCATCTGGCCTTCCTTGTACAACACGCTTTGCAGGATGCCGGAGACTTGCGGGCGCACCGTGGTGGTGGCCGCCGCCGTCACGGTGCCCAGCGCTTCCAGCGTGACCGGGATGTCGGCTTTTTCAGCCGTCGCCACGCCGACCGTGGTGGCCGGCGAGCGGCGCCCACCCGCACCGCCAGGACCGCCCGGCCCGCCGGGACCAGGACCGCCAGCACCTTGCGCACTGGCGCCGCCCGCCGGCGTCGCCGGCTGGTGCGTCAGATACCACGCCAGCCCGCCCAGCGCGGCCATCACGGCCACGGCGATCACGCTGCCGAGAAGCTTGCGGCTGCGTTTGGGAGGGTTGGCATTCAAAGTCGGCTTGGCTTGCGAATCCATCGTTATCCTTTTTGTAGGCGTGCGTGTCCATGGCAAACACGCCATGGCCTCAATGCCGGGACTCTAGCACAAGGTTTACACGGTGTCTGTGGGCGAATCATCATCGATACAATCTCGCTACAAATCAAGGACTTTGCGCGCATATCGTTCATCTAGCTTTACATTTCTTTACCGGGGTGACATCGCCCCCGCAAGGGGCTGGCGTAAAATGGCCGCATGAATCCTGTAGACCGCATACTTTTAGTCGAAGACGACCCGCGCCTGGCCGAAATGCTGACCGAATACCTGGGCCAATCGGGCTTTCGCGTGACCCACGCCGCCACCGGCCGCGAGGCCATGAACCATATCGCCGGCGCCGAGATCGACGCCGTGATCCTCGACCTGATGCTGCCCGACATGGACGGTCTGGACGTCTGCCGCCAGCTGCGCGCCACCTCCGATTTGCCGGTGCTGATGCTGACCGCGCGCGGCGACGCCATCGACCGCATCGTCGGCCTGGAAATCGGCGCCGACGACTACCTGCCCAAGCCGTTCGAGCCGCGCGAGCTGCTGGCGCGGCTGCGCGCCATCCTGCGCCGCCGCGTCGACCTGCGCCACATTGATGCGCCGCGCGCCGCCGGCGCTGCCGCCGGCGACGGCTTCCTGCGCTTCGGCCGGCTGGAAATCGACCCGGCCGCGCATGCCGCCCGGCTGGATGGCGTGCCCTGCGAGCTGACCGCCTACCAGTTCGACCTGTTGCTGGTGATGGCCAAACACGCCGGCCGCGTGCTGTCGCGCGACGCGCTGATGGACCTGCTCAAGGGCGAGCCGCTGGAAGCCTTCGACCGCTCGATCGACGTCCACATGTCGCGCATCCGCGCCGCCGTCGAGGATGATCCCAAAAAGCCGCGCCGCATCATCACCGTCCGGGGCGCCGGTTATCTGTTCGCCAAGGTGCAGGATTGATGAAACGCTTCAGCATGGGCCTGCCGCGCCTATACTTCCGCTTCTACGTGGCGCTGCTGTTCATCCTGGTGCTGTTCGCCATCGCCACCACCCTGATCTGGAACCGCAGCGGCAGTCCGCTGGAGCGTTCCAACGTCACGCTGTCCAAACTGGTGGCCAACATGCTGGCGCCGGCCGACGCGCCGCCCGAGGCACAGCAAGCGGCGCTGGCGCGCATGGCCTACGGCATGAACGCCCACATGACGCTGTACACCCGCGACTGGCGCCCGTTGGCGGTGGTGGGCGAGATGATCCCGGCGCGTCACTGGCGCAAGCAGGGCGTGACCGGCCCGCCGCCGGAGTCCTTCGTACGTCTGCCGGACGGCCGCAAGCTGCTGTCGAGCGAGCCGCTGGGCTTCACCCGGCCCAAGGCCATGCTGCACAACGCGCTGATGCTGGTGGCGCTGGGCATCGGCATCGCCGCCTTCCCGCTGGTGCGGCACCTGACCAAGCGGCTGGAGCGTCTGCAGCAAGGCGTCGAATCGCTGGGCGCCGGCGACCTGACCACGCGCGTCAAGGTGGAAGGCAAGGATGAAGTGGCGCGGCTGGCGCAGAGCTTCAACCGCGCCGCCGATCAGATCGAGCAGCTGGTCGGCGCGCACAAGACGCTGCTGGCGAATGCGTCGCACGAACTGCGCACGCCGCTGGCGCGCATCCGCCTGGCGCTGGAGCTGATCCCGGAAGGCATCGATCCCAAGCGCCGCAAAGGCCTGGAACAGGATATCGCCGAGCTGAATCACCTGCTGGATGAAATCCTGCTGGCCAGCCGCCTGGGCGCGATCCAGGAAAACACCGACAGCGAAGAACTGGACCTGCTGGCACTGGCGGCCGAGGAATGCGCGCGCTACGACGACGCCGTGCTCGATGGCGAATCGGCCATCATGAACGGCGACCCGCGCCTCCTGCGCCGCCTGTTGCGCAACCTGCTGGAGAACGCGCACCGCCATGGCGTGCCGCCGGCCAATGTGCAGATCAGCTGCGCCAATGGCGTTGCAACGTTACGGGTGTGGGATAAGGGGCCGGGCGTGCCAGATCCGGAATTCGAGCGCGTGTTCGAGCCCTTCTTCCGTCGTCGCGGCACGCTGGATAATACCGGCGCGGGCCTCGGCCTGGCGCTGGTGCGGCAGATCGCCCGCCGCCATGGCGGCGAAGCGCGCTGCGTCCTGATGAAAGATGGACGCAGCTGCTTTGAAGTGGAACTGCCGCTGGCCTGACCGTCACTTCCGGCAGCCGCTCCGTCACTCCCGCGAAAGCGGGAGCCCATACTCAGCATGGATTCCCGCTTTCGCGGGAATGACTGGGGAGATTATGGCGATTCGCACAGGCAGTGCGTGATGGCGGTGAACGGCTTGCGTTTCGCCGTCAGCTCCGACAGCCAGGCGAAGTCGCCGGCCACCTCGGTCGCCGCGCTTGGCGGCAGGCCGGTGGTGGCTGCGGCGCCCAGCTTCAGTTCAGCCGCCACCGCCTGCGCCACCGCTTTCGCCGTGCCGCCGCCGACCATCTCGACCAAGCGGTCAAACTTGCTGACATCGCGCTCCACGTACACCACGCGGTAATCTGCCGCCAGCTTGGCGCGCGAGGCCGCCGCTTTCAGCGCATCGCCATAGCTGCCCAGACGGTCGACCAGGCCACGTTCCTTGGCCTGGGCACCGGTCCATACACGGCCCTGCGCCACCTCATCGATTTTGGCCGGCGTAGTCTTGCGCGCCTTGGCCGCGCGGGTGGTGAACTCCGCATAGATATGATTGACGCTGCCCTGAATCACCTGGCCGAAACGCGGGTCCAGTGGACGCAGCGGATTGCCGGCATCGGCCAGCCAGGTGGTCGGCTGGCCGGCGGTGTGGATGCCCAGCTTGTCAACCACCTTGTCGGCGGTCGGCAGCAGCGCGAACACGCCGATCGAACCGGTGATGGTGGTCGGCTCGGCGATCACCTCGTCGGCCGACATCGAAATCCAGTAGCCGCCCGATGCCGCCAGATTGCCCATCGAGACCACCACCGGCTTGCCGGCGGCGCGCGTCAGTTCCAGTTCGCGGCGGATCAGCTCAGAAGCGAAAGCGCTGCCGCCAGGCGAATCGACGCGCAGCACCAGGGCCTTGATGCTGCTGTCTTCGCGCGCGGCGCGTATCAGCTTGGAGGTCGAGTCGCCGCCGATCGAGCCGGAACCGGTGCTGCCGTCGCTGATTTCGCCTTGCGCCACGATCACGCCAACGGCGTCGCCGGTCAGCTTGCGCGGCACGCGCGCCAGGTATTCGTCGAAGCTCACCTGGCGGAAGCTCTTGCCTTCCGCATCCGGCGCGCCACGCTTGACCATCAGTTCGCGGATTTCATCCTTGGTTTTCAGGCCGTCGACAAACTTCGCCGACAGCGACAGCTTGGCCAGGTCGCCATTCACCGCCGCCACCTGCTGCGGCAGGTCGTTGATGGTCTTCATGATCTGGCCTTGCGGCAGCTTGCGCGCTTTCTCGACGTTGTCGGTGTAGGAAGTCCACAGCGCGTTGTACAGGTAAGCATCCGCCTCGGCGGCCGCCGGCGACGGGCCGTTGGCGATGTAGGGTTCGGCGGCGGCCTTGTAGGTGCCGACGCGCAGCAGGTTGACCGTCACGCCCAGCTTGTCCAGCGCGTCGCGGTAGTAATTGCGATAGCGGCCGAAGCCCTCGATCATCACCATGCCCATCGGGTGCAGATACACTTCGTTGGCATGCGCGGCCAGCAGGTACTGGCGCTGATCGTAGCTGGCGCCCCACGCCACCACCGGCTTGCCGGCCGCCTTGAAGCGGTCGATGGCGCCGGCCACTTCGCGCAGCGTGGCCTGGCCACCGCCTTGCAGATCATCTGCCAGCAGCACCGCGCCGCCGATGTCCGGATCCTTGGCGGCGTTGTCCAGCACCGCCAGCACGTCGCGCAGCTGTATCATCTTGTGCACTTCGCCGCCGCGCGCATTGGCCAGCAACGCATCGGTGGCGTTGACGCTGGACTGCTCGACCAATTGGCCCTTCAGATCCAGCACCAGCGTGGTCTTGGGCTGCAGCGGCTTGGCGCCGCCGCCGAAAATCGCGTACAGCAGCACCAGCACGATGGCCAGAAAAATCAGGTTGAGCACCGTACGGCGGCTGGCGTCCAGCGCGCGCCAGAAAAAGGCGAAACCGCGACGGACATAGGAAAACGGGGATTGACTCATCAACACTCCATGATTGCGTAATTGGCAATGATAATACTGCTATTGCTGCTTTTTGGAAACAAGCATCAGGCCGGTAAAAACGATCAGTCCGTTGAGGATAAGCAATTCCAACCCGATGCGGTAGCTACCGAAGATTACTTCCTGATTAAAATCAATAACATAGCACAGTACCGGTCCGGCCAGCGCCACCAGTGGCACCCAGCGGTCGCGCAGCGCGCGCCGGGTCAGGATACCGAAGGCGAACAAGCCGAGCAACGGGCCATAGGTATAACCGGTCAGCTTCAGCACCAGGCCGACCATGCTGGCGTTGTCCAGCCATTTGAACACCAGCACCAGCGCCAGGAAGATGGCGCAGAAGCCCAGATGCACGCTGTGGCGCAAGCGTATCTTCGCCGCCTCCGTCATGTCGGTGCGGCGCTGTACGCCGAGGATGTCGATGCTGAAGGAGGACGTCAGCGCGGTCATGGCGCCGTCCGCACTGGGGAATAGCGCCGAAATCAGGCCGATGAAGAAGATCAGTTGCAGCGCGGCCGGCATCTGGCTCATCACCACCGCCGGGAAGATCTTGTCGCCGCTTGCCGTGATGCCGGCCGTTGGCGCGTACAGGTACAGCAACCCGCCAAGGTACATAAACAGTACCAGTACAGCGGTCAGCACAATCGTCATCAGCGCCATGTTCTTTTGCGAGTCGCGCAGCGTTTTGACCGAGATATTCTTCTGCATGGTTTCCTGGTCCATGCCGGTCATCGCCAACACAATGAAGAAACCGGCGCCGAGCTGTTTCCAGAAATTGGCCGGGCTGTCGATGGAGGTGGTGACGATGCGCGTGAGGTTTTGCTCCTGCATCTGCGCCAGGCTGGCCAGCGGACCGAGATCCATTTCATGCAGCAGCCAGCCGGTGCAGATGATCAGGCTCAGTACCATGCCGGCGGTTTGCAACGTATCGGTCCAGACGATGGTCTTGACCCCGCCCTCATAGGTGTACAGCAGGATCATGGCGAGGATGACCAAGGTGGTCAGCCAGAACGGCACGCCCATGCTGTCCAGAATGGTGATCTGCAGGATGTTCACCACCAGGTACAGCCGCGCCGACGCGCTCATGGTGCGCGACAAAATGAAGAAGGCGGCGCCGCTCTGGTAAGAGCGCGGGCCGAGCCGCTGCTCCAGATAGGTGTAGATGGAGGTAAGCTTGAGGCGGTAGTACAGCGGCAGCAGGATGGCGATGACGGCGATATACCCCAGCACATAGCCGAGAATCACCTGCAGGTAGCCGAAGCCGTCGCGGCCCACGGCACCCGGCACGCTGATGAAGGTGACGCCGCTCATCGTGGTGCCGACCATGCCGAAGGCGACCAGCAGCCAGTTGCTGCTCTTGTTACCGATGAAGAAGCTGTCGTTGTTGGCGTTGCGCGAGGTGCGCCAGGCAACGATCAGCAGGATCGCAAAATATGCGGAGATGAGGCTAAACAGGGAGACTGCGGACATGGTGTGGCGGCGAAGTTCAAATCGCCGCCACTATACACCGCTCAGTGACCGCTCAGTGACCGGCCGCGTGCAGCGACTTGCCGCCGCCAACGCTGGCCGGACGTGGGTTCAGCCGGTCCAGTCGTCCGCTCAGCGCGGTCAGACCGAAGGCGACCAGCACCACCAGGCCGCCGATCCAGCCGGTATGCGCCAGTCCCAGATGTTCGACGATCAAGCCGCCACCCCACGCACCGCCGGCGATGCCCAGGTTGAACGCGGCGATATTCAGGCCCGACGCCACATCCACAGCGCGCGGCGTGTAGTGCTCCGCCTGCTGTACAACGTACACCTGCAACCCTGCCACATTACCGAACGCCACCGCGCCCCATGCCAGTACAGTTGCAATCACCAGCCATTTGTATGGTGCGGCAAAGCTCAACACCACCAGTACAGCCGCCAGGCCAAGGAAGATAATCTTCAGCGCGCCGATCGGGCCGCGACGGTCGGCCAGCTTGCCGCCCCAGATATTCCCCACCGCGACCGACACACCGTAGACCAGCATCACCAGCCCAACCGCATTTGCGCTGAAACCGGTGATATCGGTCAGGATCGGCGCCAGGAAGGTGAAGGCGATGAACGAGCCGCCGTAGCCGACCGCCGTCATGGCGTACACCAGCAGCAGGCGCGGTTCGGCCAGCACCTTCATCTGCTGCAGCAGCGAGGCCGGCTTGTTGTGCTGGATCGACGACGGCACAAAGATCGCGCTGCCGACGGCGGCAATCACGCCCAGCGCGGCCACGGCCAGGAAGGTCTCGCGCCAACCGAAGTGCTGGCCGATGAACGTGCCCAGCGGCACGCCGGTCACCAGCGCCACCGTCAGGCCGGTGAACATGATGGCGATCGCGCTGGCCGCCTTCTCCTTTGCCACCAGCGAGGTGGCGATGGTGGAACCGATCGAGAAGAACACGCCGTGCGCCAGCCCGGTCAGGATACGGGCAATCACCAGCGATTCATAACTGGGCGCTTTCCACGCCAGCAGGTTGCCGAGCGTGAACAGCACCATCAGCGACACCAGCAGCAGCTTGCGCGGCATCTTGCCGCTCAGTGCGGTCAGCACCGGCGCGCCGATCGCTACGCCCATGGCGTACAGGCTCACCAGCAACCCGGCCGATGGCAGATTCACGCCGAGGTCGGCGGCAATGGTTGGCAACAGGCCGACGATGACAAATTCAGTGGTTCCGATGGCAAATGCGCTGATGGTCAGCGCCAATAAGGCAATGGGCATGGCAGGACTCCTTAAAAGTGGATGCCATGCAGTATCGGGATTTTCGTTGATGAGAAAAAGCCATCAAAATCCAAAACATATTTGTCCTAGTCGCAATTATTGACAAATGAACTATTGCCTTTGAATATAGTCATATGATGTCATATGAGTATAATTACGAATGCTTCTCAATTACAACCATATTCCATGACCACTTCACGCACACTCCTCCTCGCTCTGGGCGCACTTGCGCCACTCGCCCACGCCGCCGACGATGCCGATCCGGCGCCGCAGGTAGTGGAAATCGCCGGCCAGCGCGCAGACGGCGTCGGCTATGCCGCGCGCAACAGCAGCAGCACCAAGTCCGACCTGTCCCTGCTGGAAACGCCGCAATCGATCAGCGTACTGACCCGCGACCTGCTCGACGCGCGCGCCGTCACCACCCTCAACGAAGCGCTGCAGACCAGCGCCGGCGTCACCTCCGGCAACTGGGGACGGCGCGGCTGGGACGACTTCATCATTCGCGGCCAGCGCGCCTCCGAGTCGCTGTACATCGACGGCGTCAAGCGCGGCCAGAACCAGTTTGTCGGCCAGGACGTGTTCGGCGTCGAACGCATCGAAATCCTCAAAGGCCCGGCGTCGATCAACTTCGGCATGGTGCAGCCGGGCGGTCTGGTGAACATGGTCAGCAAACGCCCGCGCAAGGACGCCTTTGCGGAAATCGGCGCCACCTACGGCAGCAACGACTTCAAGCAGCTGGACTTCGATATCGGCCGGCCGCTGTCGGACAATGGCAAGGCGGCGGTGCGCATCAACGGCATGTGGTCGGACCAGAATGATCCGCTGGATTACGTCTACTTCAAGAAGCGCTACATCGCGCCATCGGTATCGCTGGACTTCGGACCGGAGACCGACTTCACCATTTTGTCCTCCTACGCCGAGCGCGAGTACCTGCGCAGCCAGGGCGCGCCGGTCAAGGGCACGCTGCTGCCGAACAGGAACGGCGCCTTCAACCGCGACCAGTTCACCGGCGAGCCGGGCTTCGGCCCGTACAACTCGCGCCAGGCGGCCATCGGCTACAGCCTGACGCACCGTTTCGGCGACGGCTGGAAGCTGGCGCAGAACTTCCGCTTCCAGCAGTTCGACATGGATGGCCGCTTCGTTTCGCTGGGCGCGCTGGCGGCGGATGAAACCACCCAAGCCCGCAGCGGTTCGATCCAGGACGTGCAAGGCACCAACCGCGCGCTGGATACCTATGTCGAGCGCGCCTTCGACCTCGGCGGCCAGCGCCACACCATCATGGCCGGCCTCGACCTGAACGACGACCAGGTGCGCAACGGCGCCACCAGTTGCCGTATCGCGTCGCTAAACCTGTACGCGCCGACCTACTATCAGCCCTACACCTGCAACGCCGCGCGCAACAGCCAGAACACCACCACGGTGACGTATGCTGCGCTCTACCTGCGCGATCAGATCGCGCTCAACGACCAGCTCAACCTGAGCCTGTCCGCCCGCCACGACCGCAGCAAGAACACGCTGTACAACGAGCTGAACAACCGAACTACCGAGCAGCGCAACAACGCCACCACCGGCAGCGCCGCCCTGCTCTACCGCCTGACGCCGAACGTGTCGCCGTACATCAGCTACGCCACCTCCTTCCTGCCGGTCAGCGGCGCCGATTTCTTCGGCGCGCAGTTCAAGCCGGAGGAAGGCAAGCAGGCCGAAATCGGCGCCAAGTTCGAATACGACAATGGCCGCCTCACCGGCGCCGTCGCGCTGTATGACCTGAAGCGCAAGAACGTCACCACCGCCGATCCGGATCCGGCCCACATCGCCATCCTGCCGAGCGCGCAGGTGCAGACCGGCGAGGAGCGTACCAAGGGCTTCGAGGCGGAGCTGAATGCCGATCTGCGCAACGGCTGGGATGTGCAGGCGGCGCTGGCGCTGATCAATGGCCGCGTCACCGAGGACAACGCCGGCAATGTCGGCAAGCGTCTGCAGAACGTGCCGCGCCAGAGCGCCAGCCTGTCGACGCGCTATCGCTTCCGTGGCGGCGCGCTGCATGGTCTGAGCGCCGGCGCCGGTCTGCGTTACGAGGCCAAAAAGACCGGGCCGGCGGTGTCGTACACCGTGCCCGGCTACACCGCCGTCGACGCCAATCTCGGCTACGACGCCGGTCGCTACCGCGTGACGCTGACGGTCAAGAACCTGTTCGATCGCGATTACTTCGCCGGCGTGTTGAGCAATAACGTGCTGCCGCTGGGCGATCCGCGCACCGTGATGCTGCGCGTGGTGGCCAGTTTCTAAGCCGCCGCGCCACCCGGCCGGCAAAACACTCAAGTTTTTGACGTTTTGCGGCCGGGTTGCATGGGTGAAAAGGCATTATGATCCGGGCTACTATTCACCTGAACGACCTAGCCCATGACGACTGCCCACGCCGCGATTCGCCGCCCCCAACTGTCCCTGCTGCCGCGCCTGCTGGCACTGGCTTGCGCGACTTTAGCGCTGAATGCCGGCGCGCAGGAACTGGGGATACCGCAAGCGTCGGATGAGCAGAAGCAGCAGGCCAGGCAGCAGGTGACGGCGGATTCGCCGGTGTTCGTGCTGGTCGGCGCACCGTTGGCCAGCAGCGGCAAAATCAGCGTGTATTCGTCCTACGATGGCGTGACCTTCACGCCGCTGGCTTCCGAGGCGCTGGCAGTTGGCAGCACCCCGGAAGCCGCTGCCGCCGTCGATGCGTCCATCGTGCGCCACGCCGGCCAATACTACATCGCCTACGCGCAGGGCGCGCGCATCGTGGTCGCCCGCTCCGCCGACCTGAAGCACTGGCAAGCACTCGACATCGCCGCCCCGGCGCTGCCGGGACTGAAGCAGGCCGGCGCGCCACGTTGGCTGTCCGCTGCGGACGGCCGGCCGCAACTGGCGGTTTCGCTCACCACGCAAGCCGGCGCGCAAACTTATGTGCTCACACCGAATGCCGGCTTCACGCAATGGTCGGCGCCGCAGTTGGCAAGCGGCCTGCCTGCCGACGCGGCAGTGGTGCGCATCGACGCCTCGTATGCAGCGCTGGTACGCAATGCCGGCAACGGCCAACTGGAACTCGCGACCGCCGCCACGCCGGCCGGTCCCTGGAAGACCGCGCCGCAAGCCAACCTGACCGCACTGGGCAGCATCACCGGCGCTCCGGCACTGGTCAAGCTGCCGAACGGCGGCTGGCGCCTGTACGCCAGCAACGCCGACGGCCGCCAGCTCTGGTACGCCGACAGCACCGACCAGCTGCGCAGCTGGAGCGCCAAAACCCAGGTCGGCGGCATCTCCGGCACCGTCACCCACGCCTCGGTCCTGCTGGACGAGCGCAAGGCCTACAGCGCCGCCACCAAACCCAAAGGCCAAGCCCGCAAAGTCAGCTGGGACGAACACTCGCTGATGGTGGACGGCAAGCGCATCGTCGTCTGGTCCGGCGAAATCCACCCATTCCGGCTGCCCAGCCCCTCGCTGTGGCGCGACGTCATCCAGAAAATGAAAGCGGTCGGCTTCAACGGCATCGCCTTCTACTTCGACTGGGGCTACCATTCGTCCGCGCCCGGCGTCTACGACTTCAACGGCGTGCGCAACGTCGAGCGCGCGATTGAGATCGCCGAAGAGGAAGGCATGTACGTCATCGCCCGCACCGGCCCCTACGTCAACGCCGAACTGACCGGCGGCGGCTACCCCGGCTGGATGTTCCGCAACAAGGCCGAAGCCCGCACCGACGATCCGGTCTACCTGGCCGCCGCCGATGAGTGGATGACGCAAATCAACGCCATCATCGCCCGCCACCAGATCACCGACGGCGGCGGCAACGTCATCGCCTACCAGCTCGAAAACGAACTGGGCAAGGTCGAGCCGAAACATGTGCGCCAGATGGAGCATCTGGCGAAGAAGGCCCGCGCCGATGGCATCAGCGTGCCGTTCTTCCACAACGCCGCCGGCCGCCTGCCGGACTGGACGCCGAAAACCTCCACCGCGCCATGGGCCAATCCCGGCCCGACCGACATTTACGCCTTCGACGGCTATCCCGGCGGCAGCTGCAATGTGTTCGCCGATCCGTCCGGCCCGAACCGCGCGCCGGACTGGGGCATCTACGGCAAGCCCGGCTTCAAGGCCGGTTCGCTGTCGTCGCCGAAAACGCCCGGCTTCGCGGCCGAACTGGGCGGCGGCTGGTTCGACTACTGGGGCTCCAACGGCACCTACAACTGCACCGCCGAGCGCCAGGGCATCGGCTACCAGCGCGTGTTCTACGGCACCAACCTGATCAACCGCATCACCATCCACAACGTCTACATGACCTTCGGCGGCACCTCGTGGGGCTGGCTGGGCGGCCCGGTGGTCTACACCTCGTACGACTACGGCGCACCGATCTCGGAAGACCGCGGCCTGCGCCCGAAGGCGCTGACGCTGAAGCAGCAAGGCATGTTCGTGCAGGCCGCCGAAGCCGCACTGGCGCAGATGGACAAAGGCCCGCTCATAAAGACCTCGTCGGACAAGGTCAAGGTCTACCACAACGTCAATCCCGGCTTGGGCGCACACATCCTGTTCGCCGTGCACAGCCCGTCCGACCAGCTGAGCGATGATCGCTTCAGCTTCGAGCTGGAAACCAAAGAACGCCGCTACACCATCCCGCTACGCCTTAACGGCCAGGACGCCAAGATGCTGCTGGCCTCCTACGCACTGGAACGTCAACACCTGGTCTACTCCACCTCCGAACTGCAGACGCATTTCCGCAACGGCGAACGCGACCTCGCCCTGCTGCACGGCCGCGACGGCGAGGACGGCGAAACCGTGCTGCGCTACGCCAGTGCGCCAAAGGTCGAGGTACTGGCCGGCAAAGTCAGTTCCAGCTACGACGCCGCCAGCGGCGATCTCAAACTGAGCTACGCGCATGACGGCCTGGTGCGCGTGCGCATCAGCGGCGGCGGCAAGCCCTCGCTGTTGCTGCTGATCGCCGACAACAAGAACAGCATCAATTTCTGGACCCAGCAAACACCGGCCGGCCAGGTACTGCAACTGACGCCGGCACTGGTGCGCGGCGCCACGCTGGCCGGCGGCACATTGGCACTGACCGGCGACACCTCGGCCGCCAGCGCGCTGGAAATCTGGGGGCCATCGTTCAGCAACGCCACCTTCAACGGCAAGCGCCTGGCGCTGACCGCGCAAACGGACGGCAGCTTCCGCAGCGCCGCCCTGGCCGGCCCGGAAACCGTCAAGCTGCCCGACCTGACCACCGCCGCCTGGCTGCGCCGCGCCGACAGCCAGGAAGCCCAGCCCGGCTTCGACGACGCGCAGTGGATCAAGGCCGATACCCGCGCGTCGGCGGCGCAAACCTGGACCATGCCGGAACGCGGCCAGCCGACGCTGTCGATGAGCGACTACGGCTTCCACCACGGCGACGTCTGGTATCGCGGCCACATCGACATCACCGATCCGAAAACCAACCAGCTGGAACTGTTCTACGGCGCCGGCGGCGCCGGCATGCTCCAGGTATGGATCGACGGCCGCTACGTCGGCCAGCACGAGCTGGACACCGGCCGTTCGTTCCCGGAAACCACCGACAGCGTCAAGCTCTCGCTGGGCGACCTGAATGCGGGCAAGCACGTCATCGCCGTCATGGTGCGCAACAATTCGCACAACTGGAACCTGATGGCGGACGATTACCACCGCGAAGCGCGCGGCCTGATCAGCGCCTCGCTGACCGCCAAAGGCGGCAAGCGCTTCGCCGCGCCGATCGCATGGCGCATCCAGGGCCGGCGCGGCGGCGAGACGCTGACCGACATCGCCCGTGGCCCGCTCAACAACGGCGGCCTGTATGGCGAACGCGAAGGCTGGCACCTGCCGAGCGCGCCGCAGCAAGGCTGGACCAGGGCGCAGGCGACCGACGCGCCACCGGCCCCTGGCACCTACTGGCTGAAAACCCAATTCCAGCTGGACCTGCCCAAGCAGCACGATGTGCAACTGGGGCTGGCCTTCGGCGACACCACGCAGCCGCGCTCGGAGCGTGAAAACCGTGCGCTGATCTTCGTCAACGGCTGGAACATGGGGCAGTTTGCCGCCCACATCGGCCCGCAGCGCACCTTCGTGATCCCGCCGGGCATCCTCAACCCGAACGGCCAGAACACCATCGCGCTGGCGGTCACCAGCGACGGCAAGCCGGAAAACGCGCTGGAACCGGTGCGCCTGGTCAACCTGCGCACCGCGCGCGGCGGCGTGCCGCTGGAACTGGTCTCGGCGCCGCAGTAAAATGCGTGGATGAACTCAGAAAAACTCGCCCTGCTGCTGACCCGCGAAATGCCCTACGGGAAGTACAAAGGCCGCAAGATCGCCGACCTGCCCGGCCACTACCTGGGCTGGTTCGCGCGCGAAGGCTTCCCGTCCGGCGAACTCGGCGCGCTGATCGCGCTGATGTACGAACTCGACCATAACAACCTGCGCATGCTGCTCGATCCCTTACGGCAACGGTGACGTCCCGGCAATGCAAATACGTGTATAAATACGTTATTGCATTGTTTAGGAGAACGTCATGAGCGCGCACCTGCACGGCTGCACCTGCTTCATCATTCCGTCCAAGATGCTGCGCAAGCTGGCAGAGCAAACCCACGACGCCAGCGAACGCCGCTGCCTGCTGGATGCCGCCGAAATGTCGGCCCACCTGCGCGGCCAGCGCTCGGTCGCGCCGATGGTGCTCGGCATCGCGACCGCCGTCGCCGGCGAGAAAAGCCGCAATGTCTACGACGCGCAAAACAAGTCCGCCCTGCCCGGCAAGCTGGCGCGCGCCGAAGACAGCAAGCCGTCCACCGACAGCGCCGTCAACCAGGCCTATGACGGCGCCGGCGCCACCTACGATTTTTATCGCGAAGTGCTGAAGCGTAATTCCATCGACGGCAAGGGCCTGCGTCTCGATTCCACAGTGCACTACCAGAGCAAGTTCAACAACGCATTCTGGAACGGCCAGCAAATGGTCTATGGCGACGGCGACGGCAAGCTGTTCCTCGGCTTCACCGGCGCGCTGGACGTCATCGCCCATGAGCTGACGCATGGCGTCACGCAATACGCGGTGCCCGGCGGGCTGGTGTATGAGGACCAGAGCGGCGCGCTCAACGAATCGATCTCGGACGTGTTCGGCAGCGTGGTCAAGCAGTGGACGCTGAAGCAGAGCGTCGAACAGGCCGACTGGCTGATCGGCGCCGGCATCATGGCGCCATCGGTCGGCAAGGCGCTGCGCTCGATGGCCGATCCCGGCAACCAGGCGCTCACCTGGTCGGGCGACGACCAGCCGAAAAATATGTCAGCATATGTGGAAGACGGCGACGTGCACACCAACTCGGGCATTCCCAACCACGCGTTTTACGCGGCGGCCATCGCGCTCAAGGGCAATTCCTGGGACAAGGCCGCGCCGATCTGGTACAAGGCCATGGGCCTGCTGAAGCCGAACGCCACGTTCGCCGACATGGCCAAGGCCACGACGGAATCGGCGGCGCTGCTGTACGGCGCCCACTCGGCCGAGCAGCACGCCGTGCAGGCCGCGTGGAAAGTGGTCGGCGTGACGTGAAGGAAACAACATGCGCTTGATATTGAAATGCACCGGCGGCTTCGCCGGACCAGCCGGCGCGCAAACCCGCACCGTCGATCTGACCCAGTTGCCGCAGGAACAGGCCAGCCAGCTGCAGCTGTTGCTGCAGGCCAGCGACTTCTTTGCCTTGCCGCCCAAGCTGGTCAAGCCGGCGCCGAAGTCGTGGGACTTCAAATATGAACTGGAAGTGGACGACAACGACGGCGCGGCGCACTGCGTGGTCTACCACCTGGACGAGGCGTCGCCGCCGTTGAAGGAATTGACCGAGAAGCTGAACGACGAAGTCGACCCCGATTAAGCCGCCAGCAGGCGCTGAAACTCGCCGCTGGCGATCAGCTGTTGCAGATCGTTGGCGCCGCCGATCAGCGTGCCGTTGACGAAGATCATCGGAAAGGTCGACCAGCCGCTCCACAGCTTGAGCGCCAGGCGCGGACGCCATTGCGTGAAATAATTCCCGTAGCTGAGATACGTGTACGGCGTCCCCTGCGCGTCCAGTATCTTGCGCGCCTTGGCCGGAAATGGATTCAAGCCCATGCCGACCACCACCACCCGGCTGGCGGCGATGGCGGCCTGAACCTCCGCCACCAGCGCAGGATGATTGTTCTCGATCTGCGCCAGCGCGGCCGGATGAATATGGGCTTGGTCCAGGGTGGTACGGGTCATTATTGCCTTACAAGTTGAGTTTGGAAATCTTCGTGCCTTCGAGATTCAGGTTGGCCATCAGGCCGGCATTGGTCAGCACAAAGCCCTGGATCGGATTGTTGGCGGTGGCCGTGTCGATCTCGCCGTTGGCGCCGACCTTGATCAGGGCCACAGAACCATCAACGCCGGCGGTCCAGCCTTTGCCGTTGCGGAATTTATCCAGCGCCTCGCGGCTCATGAACAGCAGCACCACCGCCTTCGACTGCGCGCCCGCCTGGAAACCGACCGACAGCGACGCGACGCTGTAATAGTCCACGACCTGGCCGCCGGTGCGCAGCACGCCCTTGCCATATTCGCCGCCCACCACCAGGCCGGCCGCCACCACGTTCGGGAACACCAGCACGCCATTGGCCTTGCGCACCAGCTCGCGCGAGCCCGGCACTTCCTTGTACAGGCGCTCCAGCGTGTTGTAGGAACCCTGCTCGATTTCAGTCTTGACGGCGGCGGCGCTCGGCTTGGCCTCGCCGGTGGTGGTGGTGCAGCCGGTCATCGCCAGGCCGGCGCAAGCCAGGGCCATTGCGGCAAACGTATGTTTTAGCATGGAAGTCTCCTTGGGTGGATGAAAACAGACCATTCTGTCAGCCTGTAACATAACACGCTCCCGCTCTTCCGTATCACACTGATCAACGCTGCGAGAATGCCAGGCGCTTGCCTTCGCGCAGCATGGCGGCGAATTCCGCCGCCGGCACCGGCTGGCTGAACAGATAGCCCTGCAACTGGTCGCAGCCCAGGTCGCGCAGGAAGCTCATCTGCTCGGCCGTCTCCACCCCTTCCGCGACGATTTCCTGGCGCAGCTGCTGCGCCATGGTGACGATGGCGCGCGCGATGGCGCAGTCGTTTTCTTCATACGGCAGGCCGATGACGAAGGAGCGGTCGATCTTCAGCGTGCTGATCGGGAATTTCTTCAGATAGGCCAGGCTGGAATAACCGGTACCGAAGTCATCCAGCGCCAGCGCCATGCCCATCGCCACCAGCTCGTTCATGATGGCGATCACCTTGTCGGTGCCACGCATCAGCAGGCTTTCGGTGATTTCCAGGTTGATCTGGTCCGGCTGCACCTGATGCCGCTCCAGCACCGCCGCGATGCGCTTCGGCAGCTCGCTGTCGAACTGGCGCGCCGACAGGTTGACCGCGATCGGCGGCATGATCAGGTTGGCCGCGCGCCATTCGCCGACCTGGCGGCAGGCCTCTTCCAGCACCCAGGCGCCGAGGTCGTGGATCAGGCCGGTCTCTTCCGCCACCGGAATGAATACGCCTGGCGACACCAGCCCGCGTAGCGGGTGACGCCAGCGCAGCAGCGCCTCGGCGCCGACGATGCGGCCGCTGCGCAGGCTGACCTTGGGCTGGTAGAACAGCTGCAACTCATGGTTCTGCAATGCCTGGCGCAGCTCGCTTTCAATGCGCAGGTGTTCCTTGGCGCGCTGGTTCATCTCCTCGCTGTAGAACAGGAAGTTCGATTCGATGCTTTGCGCCGCCTTGGCCACCGCCACGTCGGCGTAACGGATCAAGGTCGGCACATCGGCGCCGTCCTCGTTGTAGACGGTGATGCCGATGTGCGCGCCCACCTGCAGGCTGTGCGCGGCGATCAGGATCGGTGCCGCCAGCGCCGCCAGCAGCTTCTCGGCGACGATGCCGGCGTGTTCGCGCTTCTCCACCTGCAACAGCGCGATGGCGAAGCGGTGGCCATCCAGCCGCGCCAGCACGTCGCCTTCGCGCAGCGTCTGGCGGAAGATGCGGCCGATTTCGCACAGCAGTTCGTTGCCGATATCATGGCCCAGCGTGTCGCTGATGGCGCCGACGCGGGTGATCTCCACCACCAGCAAGGCGCCGTACTCGCCGGACCGCTTGGTTTCGGTCAGCGCCTGGCCCACCAGCGTGGTCAGCAGACACAGGTTCGGCAGGCCGGTCAGCGGATCGTAGTTGGCCATGCGCTGCATGCGCGCCTCGGCGTCCTTGTGCACGCTGATGTCGGAGAACAGCGAGAACGTGTGGCTGATCTTGCCGCTCTGGTCGCGCACCGCGCTGATGGTGACCGACTGCGGGAACAGCTCGCCGTTCTTGCGCTTGCCGACGATCTCGCCGCGCCACGGTCCGCCGCCCTGCATGGCGCTGCGCACCTTGGCGCGGAAGTCGGCGTCGTGCACGCCGGAGCGCAGCAAGTCCGGCGTCTGGCCGATCGACTCGGCCGGCGTGTAGCCGGTGATGCGGGTGAACGAGGAGTTGATCGAGACGATGCGCTCATGGGCGTCGGTGATCAGCACGCCCTGCTCGCTGTCCTCGATGATGCGCGCGTGCAGGTTGATCTTGTCCTGGTCGGTCAGCGCCTGGTTGGCTTCGGACACCCGCACCAGCATGCCGAGCGGATCGCCGCCGTCGTCGTGGCGCAGTTCGATGTCCAGGTGCACCCAGATGATTTCGCCGCTCTTCTTGCGCCGCCGCACCTCGGTGCGCGCGGCCGATGCGCCAGGACTGTGGTCGAAGAACAGTTCGGCGATATTGCCGTCGTCGTCGTCCTCGGCGTACAGGAACAGCACATGCTGGCCGATCACCTCGCCGGCGCCGTAGCCGAACAGGCGTTCGGCGCCGCCGCTCCACGCGGTCACATAGCCGGCCGGGTCGAGTTCCAGCGTGGCGCCGGCGTCGATCACGGCCGGCATGTCGGCCGGCTTGATGGCCGAGCGCGCCTGCCTCAAGGCCGCGTCCAGTTCGCTCAGCGTGTTTTCCAGCGCCTCGCCCTGCAGGCCGCGCGCCTGCCGGCTCAATGCGAAGCAACGCTCGATCGCGTTAACCATGGACGTTACCTGACTTGCCGGCGGTCACGCCCTGCATCCACAGATACGCATCGACGACGATGCGGTTGAAGGTAACGGTATCAAGCTGCAATTCCGCCAGGCACGCGGTCAGGCCGTCATATTCTTCGCGCTCGGCCGATTCGACCACGCACAGCAGGCGACCCAGTTCGCCCTCATGCGCCAGCAAGGCCTGCTGCACCGCGTCGCCGACGGTCAGCGGCTTCAGCACTTCTGCCAGCGGCATGCCGAACAGCGCGCCCAGCAGCGAGAACATGCCGACCATGAAGGCTTGCTCCTGGTGCGGCTTGTCCTCGCCGGTGGCCTTGGACAGCAGCTCCATCGCCCGCGCCCGCACCGCCACGCGCGACAGCAGCATGGCCGAACGCTGGTCGCCTTCGCGCGACGAGAACAGCATCAGGTTCAGCCAGCGGCGCAGCTGCGAGCGGCCGAGGATCAGGATGGCTTGCGAAAAACTGGTGACGCGCCGGCTGCTGCCCATGCCCAGCGAATTCACCAGCCGCAGCAGGTGATACGACAAGGTCGGGTCCTGCCGCAACAGCGCTTCGATTTCGTGGGTATCGGCATCGGCCGACACCAGTTGCACCAGTTGCAGCGCCAGCGCGCGCGACGCGGCCTGCGCGCCAACCGGTTTCGGCGGCGGCGCCAGGAACCAGTCACCCTCGATCCAGCTGATGGTGGACGGCAGGTCTTTCGGCAACGCGTCATCGGCGCGCTGAACCTTGTCGGCCGGTAGCGGCTTCCAACCGGCTTGTGCCAGCGCCTGATTGAACGCCGCGTTGGGGCCGGCGCGATGGAAACAGCTCATGGCGCCGCTGGCCAGTTCTTCAAGTGCTTTTAGTGGCGCGTCGGCCACCTCGACCGGAAGCCGCGCCGCGTCCAGCAACAGCGCCGCCGGACTGCCGTTGCGGTCAGCCAGAGGATGCAGAAACACGGGCGGCGTGGCAGTCATGGAGAATTCCAATGTGACGTTGGGCGATCTTACTATGTTGCCCGAAACTATTGGCTTTGGTCAATATTATGATGCGGTAGCTGGCTGATCAGACGTTCGAAAAGTCCCGGCTGCCGCATGCGCTTGATCCACCAGTTCAGGGCGGCGCCGTTTTCGCCGCTGCGCCAGGCGAGGTAGAAGGTCTCGGCCGGCTTCGGCTCCTCGACCTCCTTCTCCACCAGCAAGCCGGCGGCGATGGCCGCGCGGGCGCACGGTTCCGGCAGGAAGCCGAAGCCCATGCCGGCCAGCTGATACTGGAATTTGGTCTTCATGTCGGGCACGGTCAGCGTGTCCTGTCCCAGCAACAAACCGACCGTGCGCGGCGCCATCTGGCGCGCCGAATCGGCCACGCTGACGGCGCGATAGTGTTGTAAATGGGTGCGGCCCAGTTTGTCCTGGACGGCCGCCAGCGGGTGCGATGGCGCGACCGCGAACACGAAATTGATCTTGCCCAGCGGCTCGGACACATAGCCGCCGCCGGCAGGGCCGTCGCCGGCCGCGCCCACCAGCAGATCGGCGCGACGCTGCAACAGCGCTTCCCAGGTGCCGGACAGCGCTTCCTGCACGATGCGCAAGCGGGTCTGCTTGGCGACTTCATAGAAGGCCGGTACATCCTCATGGAACAAACAGGCCGAAAACATCGAATCCATGCCGACCGCCAGTTCGGTCTCCCAGCCGGACGCCACCCGGCGCACGCGATGCTCCAGGTCCAGCGCCGCCTTCAGCAGGTAGCGCCCCTCCTTCAGCAGCTCGGCGCCGGCGGCGGTCAGTTCGACGCGCGGGCCGTTGCGCTCGAATACCTGCACGCCGAGATCGTCCTCCAGCTTGCTGACGGTGTACGAAATCGTCGATGGCACGCGGTGCAATTCCTTACCGGCGGCGGAAAAGGAACCGCGCCGGTCTATGGCGTCGACGATTTGCAGGGCTTCCAGGCTTAATCTGAGCATTCGAATTTTTCGATAATAGGAGGGTAAATATTCCGTTTTTTTATTCTGAATCCGAGGTCTACAATGTGATTCATGGATGCAGCGATACGAAAGACTCTTTCAAAATTATCGCACATTAACTCATAAGAAACGGAGCTCATCATGTTACAAGTACGTCATTCTGATTCGCGCGGCAAAGCTAACCACGGCTGGCTGGATTCGAAACACAGCTTCTCGTTCGGTCACTACCATGATCCTGAGCACGTCGGTTTCGGCCCGCTGCTGGTGATCAACGAAGATAAAGTACAAGGCAGCCAGGGCTTCGGCACCCACGGCCACCGCGACATGGAAATCATCTCGTACGTGCTGAGCGGCGCGCTGGAACACAAGGACAGCATGGGTACCGGTTCGGTGCTGCACTACGGCGACGTCCAGCGCATGAGCGCCGGCACCGGTGTGCGTCACAGCGAATTCAACCACAACCGTGATGAACTCGTGCACTTCCTGCAAATCTGGATTCAGCCTAACCAGGTCGGCATTCCTCCGAGCTACGAGGAAAAAAACTTTGCGCCAGAGAGCAAACAAGGCAAGCTGGCCCTGATCGCCTCGAACGATGGCCGCAAAGGCTCGGTGCTGATCCACCAGAATGCGGAGATCTACGCCTCCATCATGGCTGAGGGCGACAGCCTGAAACATGAGCTGAAAGAAGGCCGGATCGGTTATGTCCACCTGATCCGTGGCGCGGTCACCGTCAACGGCGTGCACCTGAAAGCCGGCGATGCGCTGAAACTGAGCGACGAGCCACTGGTGTCGCTGGAGCAAGCGGAAGAAGCCGAACTGCTGTTGTTCGACCTGCCAAAACAATAAGGTTTTTGAGGCCCGAGGCGGGCCTCAAAATATTTCCGCCAGTTTTGGTATCATGAAGGGCGCGCCGGGTCTGTTTGAACAGCCCGGCGCGCCTTTTTTACCTTATATGAACAGAATAAAGAGCATAACCATGTCGCAGAGCGCAGAAATCCCGTCCCAAGACGAACTGAACTACGTCACCTCCTGCGCCCTGCCAACCCCGTGGGCGCAGTTCACGCTGCACGCCTTCGTCGAGAAGGCCACCGGCAAGGAACACCTGGCCATGGTGCTGGGCGATATCGGCGACGGCGCGCCGGTGCTGGCGCGCGTGCACTCGGAATGCCTGACCGGCGACGTGCTGTTCTCGCAGCGTTGCGACTGCGGCGCCCAGCTCGAAGGCGCGCTGAAGAAGATCGCCGACGAAGGCCGCGGCGTGCTGCTCTACCTGCGCCAGGAAGGCCGCGGCATCGGCCTGGTCAACAAGATCCGCGCCTACCGCCTGCAGGAAGCCGGCGCCGACACGGTGCAGGCCAACGAACAGCTGGGTTTCAAGCCGGATCAGCGCACGTACGGCCTGGTCAAGCCGATGCTGGAGCAGTTCAATGTCAAAAGCCTGCGCCTGATGACCAATAATCCGCGTAAGATCAGTGCCATGACCAATCTGGGCGTTGAGGTGGCCGAACGCGTGCCGCTGCTGGTCAACCGCAATGCCTTCAACCAGTATTATCTGGATACCAAGGCCGCCAAGCTGGGCCACATGATGACGCCGCTGACGCCGGCGCCGGTGGAGGATGGCGCGCTGTAACATTGTTTTAAGGACTGCATGAAAGTCACCAAGCTCGCCAGTACTCTTGCTTTCACCTGGGCCTGCGCCAGCGTCGCGCTGGCGGCGCCCGAAGCCGCCACCGCGCAACAGCCGCCCGCTGCGGCGGCGCGCGGCACGCCAGCCCCCGTTCCAGCATCGGCGCCAGGCGCTGCTCCGGCCGGCCACAACGCCGATGCGACCGACGCCGCCAGCACCGATAGCGCGCCGCTGCCGCCGCCATCCAGCGCCGCCCAGCACCTGTACGCCTCCGCCAAGAACGATATCCTGCAAGTGCGCTCGCTGCTGAAAAGCGGCCGCACCCAATCGTCGGTCGGCTCCGGCTTCCTGATTGGCACCAGCAACCTGGTGCTGACCAACTACCATGTGGTGTCGCAATTCGCGCTCGATCCCGACACCTATGTCGGCGAATGGGTCGACACCAGCGGCCAGCGCGGTAACGTCGAACTGCTGGCGGTCGACGTGCTGCACGACCTGGCCGTGTTGCGCGTCAACCGCAACGGCACCGGCTTCTTCAAGATGCCGGAAAAGCTGGCGCGCCTGACGCAAGGCCAGTATCTGTACTCGATGGGCAACCCGCTCGACCTCGGCTTCGCCATCTCCGAAGGCGCCTACAACGGCGTCATCACGCGCAGCTTCTACGACCAGCTGATGTTCACCGGCCCGATCAACTCCGGCATGAGCGGCGGCCCCAGCGTCACGGTGGACGGCTCGGTGGCCGGCGTCAACGTCTCCAAGCGCCTCGATGGTGAACTGGTCAGTTTCCTGGTGCCGGCCCGCTACGCGCAAGACTTGCTGAAGAAAGTCGAAGCCCAGCAAAAAGCGCCGACCGACTTCACCGCCGTGGTGGCCGGCCAGTTGCTGGCGCACCAGACCGCCATGGTCAACCAGCTGCTGGCCAGTCCGCTGAGCCTGAAGCCGATGGGGCCCTACCAGGTACCGGTGCGCGAGTCCGAGCAGATGCGCTGCTGGGGCCGCTCCAACGTCAAGGCCGACAAGCCGTTCTCGGTGGACGACGCCAGCTGCGCGATGGAATCGGCGATCTTCGTCAGCGGCTCGCTACAGACCGGCCAGATCGCCATTCGCCACCAGTTCCTGCGCAGCACCGGCCTCGACCAGTTGCGCTTCGCCCAGCTGTCCAGCGCCTCGTTCAAGAACGAGCACTTCGGCGGCAACCGCGACGCGCGCCTGACCGGCCCCAACTGCACCGAAAGCTTCGTCAAGAACAAGACGCTGCCGCTGCGCGCCGTGCTGTGCGTGCGCGCCTACCGCAAGTTCAACGGCCTGTACGACTTCGCGCTGCTGACCGCCAGCACCGACCAAGGCTTGATGAGCCTGCAAAGCCGGCTCGATGCGCGCGGCGTTTCGTATGACAACGGCATGCGCCTGAGCCGCGTGTTCCTTGATTCATTGTCGCTGGCGCCGGCTGCGGCGAAGAAAGGCAGCGCCAAGTGAAAGCCCCCTACTTCATCGAACTACTGGCCCGCAATGGCGACGTGCTGCACCGTCACAAGGTGGCGCAACTGCCGATCCGCATCGGCCGCAGCTACGACAACGACATCATCCTGGACGATGCGCACAGCGCCGCCAGCCACGCCATCATCGAAACGGACGACCACAACCAGGTGGTGCTGCGCGACCTCGGCAGCAAGAACGGCATTGTCTACAAGGGCCGCAAGCAAACCAGCCTGACGCTCGATGGCGAGGCCATCGTGCGGCTCGGCCACACCCGGCTGCGGGTGCGCGGCGCCGACTTCCCGGTGGCGCCGGAAATTGCCGACACCACCATGCACGGCTGGGAAGGCGGCACGCCGGCCGCCATCGGCCTGGCGCTGATCGCCATCTTCAGCTGCTTTGAAACCTGGCTGTCGGATGTGGAACCGTTCGCGCTGATCCGCTACCTGCTGGTGCTGGCGTCCAGCCTGGCGGCCGGGCTGCTATGGGCCGGTGTGTGGGCGCTGGCGAATCGCCTGTTCGGCAGCCATGCGCGCATGGGGAGGCATTTGTTCATCCTCGGCGGCGCGCTGGCGGTGGTGGGTTTGTGGCGCATGGGCAGCGCGGTGCTGGCGTATGCATGGTCGGCCGAATCGCTGACGCGCTACGGCAACCTGGTCACGCTGGGCATCGCCTGCGCGATGATTTTCTTCCACCTGATTACCATCAAGCCGCATCACCCGCGCCGCTTCCTGATTACCGCCACGGTGATGCTGCTGGCCGGCTCGGGACTGATGGTGATGGCCAACCTGCAAAGTACCGGCCGCGCCGCCGACGAGCTGTATATGTCGGTACTGCTGCCGCCGGAAGTGCGGCAAAGCGAGGACCGCAGCGTTGATCAGTTCCTGCTCAACGCTGCCAGATTGAAGGCCGGCGCCGACGCGGCCCGCTCGCAAACGGTCAAGGATGGCGCCGTCGAAAGCAGTGAGGAAGACGACGGCAGCGCCGACTGAGCGGCGCCGGCGCTAATTCGGCCAGCCGCGCAGCACCTGATCGACCACCTGCTGTAGTTGCTGGCGGGTGGCGCCGGCGGCGGCCTGCACCGCCATGCCGTTCGACACCGTCATCACGTAGCGCGCCATCTGGCCGGCGCAGAAATCGGGCGGCAAATCGCCCTCGGCCTTGGCGCGGTCGAAGCGTTCATGCAGGCGCACTTCGGCCGCCGCCCGCCGTTCGATCAGGGAGTTGCGGATCGGCAGCGCATCGTCGCTGCAGGCCAGCGCGCCGTTGATCACCAGGCAGCCGTGCGGATTTTCCTCCTGGGTCTGCGCATCGGCATTGCCGCGCAAGAAATGCTCCACCACCGCGCGCGCGCTGGCCTTTTCCAGCGCCGCGTCGAACAGTGGATCGTGGGTCGCGCCATAGCGTTCCAGCGCCAGCTTGAACAGGTTCTCCTTGTTGCCGAAGACCGCGTACATGCTGGGCCGGTTCATGCCCATGGCCTCGGTCAGCTCGGGCAGCGAGCTGCCTTCGTAGCCCTTCTCCCAGAATACCTTCATGGCCTTTTCCAGCGCCGTATCCGCATCGAAGGTCCGTGGACGGCCTAATTTTCGCTCTTTCATACCGATCGGTTAAAAATTCATTGACAAAGTTCTTCGCAGCGCACATTATGAACCGATCAGTAAGAAACTCAAGCTTTTTCAGGAAATCCCATGCAAAAACCAAATACTCAGGCAGCCGTCGCCGACGCGCCGCCTTCGCCTACTCATCCGCATTCCCCTTGGCCGGGCGTGCTATCGATCGCCATCGGCGCGTTTGCGCTGGTGACCACGGAATTCCTGCCGGTCGGCCTGCTGCCGGCGATTGCCGCCGAACTGGGCGTGACCGAGGGCGTGGCCGGCATGATGGTGACCGTGCCCGGCGTGGTGGCGGCCATTGCGGCGATCCTGGTCACCGTCGGCATCGGCAAGACCGACCGCCGCTATGTGCTGTGGGGCCTGACCGGCACCATGCTGCTGTCCAACCTGATCGTCGCCTTCTCGCATTCCTTCCCGCTGATCCTGGTCGGCCGCGCGCTGCTGGGTGTTGGCGTCGGCGGCTTCTGGGCGCTGGGGCCGGCGCTGAGCACGCGACTGGTGCAGCCTGGCATGGAGCCGAAAGCGCTGTCGATGATTTTTGCCGGCGTCTCGATCGGCACCGTGGCCGGCGTGCCGGCCGGCGCGCTGATCGGTGAACTGCTCGGCTGGCGCACCGCCTTCCACGCCGGCAGCCTGGTGGCCGTGCTGGTGCTGCTGACGCAAATGCGTCTGCTGCCGCCGCTGCCGGCCAAGTCCTCGGTTACCTTCGCCCAGTTGCCGGAACTGCTGCGCGTGCCAAAGGCGCGGCTGGGTATCTTCATCACGCTGCTGATCTTTATCGCCCAGTTCTCGGCTTACACCTACATCACGCCCTTCCTCGCGCAGGTGACGCGACTGGACGCCAGGACCATCAGCATCCTGTTGCTGGTGTATGGCGCGGCGGGCCTGGCGGGGAATGTCATTGGCGGCAAAATCCTGGCGCGCAGCGTGCGGGCCGGCCTGGTCACCACCGGCTTGGTGCTGGGTTTATCGACGGTGGCGCTGCCGCTGCTGGGTCATGGCTTGATCGGCGCTGGCGTGCTGGTGGTGGTCTGGGGCATTGCCTTCGGCATGATGCCGATGTCGGTGCAGACCTGGATCTTCCAGGCGGCGCCACACGCGATGGAAAGTGGCGGCGCGGTGTTCGTCACCACAGCGCAGATCGCGCTATCCAGCGGTGCGCTGGTCGGCGGGCTGGCGGTCGATCACCTCGGCGTATCGAGCGCGATGGTGGTGGGCGGCGCCTTGGCGCTGCTCATGGCGGCGGTGGCGCTGCTGTGGGCGCGCGACGGCGAGAAGCCTGCCGCAAAACTACACGCCGTGCATTAAAGTCGCACGCGGCGATAGGCGCCAAGGAATACCTCGGCGTCCTGGTCCGACAGTACCTTGATGGCGTCGCCGTGCCAGACATACAGGTACTGCGGGCCGCCGAGGCGGTCCGTCAGCTTGGCGTCCACCAGGAAGCAGGTGCCGACCGGATAAACGCTGGTGTCGCTCATGCGGCGCGAGCATTGCACCGGCAGGTCGGTTGAATAGGCCTGACCGGGCAGCGGATAAATCGCCACCTGGCCGCCCCACTCCACCGATTGCACCGCCATCTGGCGATACGCTGTCATATCTCGCGCCATCTTCACTCCCTGCAAAACCGTCATGGTAGCAGAGACCGGACGAATGTCAGAAAGGCCTCGGTCTTGGCTGGCGGGTGCTGGCGCGACGGATATAAAGCGTACAGCGGAAAACGCTCGTCCGGCCATGCGGTCAGCACCGGCACCAGCGCGCCGGAGCGCAGCAGCGGCTCGACCGCGATATCGATCACTTGCGCCAGGCCGTAGCCGGACAGCAGCACGCTCTCCATGGTGCCGGCGTCGTTCAGCGTCAACTGACCATGCGGCTGCACAGTGGTGACTTTACCGCCGCGATGAAACTCCCACTCAAACGGCCGCCCGGTGGCCGGATTGCGGAAATGGATGCAGGTGTGGTCCGGCCCCTCCAGATCGATCGGCTTCTTCGGCGCGCCGTGCTTGCGCAAATAGGCTGGCGTGGCGACGGTAAGCACGCGCGTATCCATCAGCTTGCGGGCGATCAGCGACGAGGTTTGCGGCTGGCCGAGACGCAGCGCCAGATCGATGCCGTCGCCCACCATGTCGCCGATCTGGTCACGGGCGAACAAATCCAGCTCCAGACCTGGATGCTGTTTGAGGAAGACGCCCAGTTTCGGCGCCAGCAGCAGCCGCGCCAATAGCGGATCGGCATTCACGCGCAGCTTGCCGCGCACGGCGACAGCGCCCTCGCTGGCCGATGCCACGGCGTTTTCCAATCCTTCCAGCAGCGGCAGTATCTGCGCATAGAAACGGCGGCCTTCATCGGTCAGCGCGACCTGGCGCGTGGTGCGGTCGAACAGCCGGATATGCAGCCGCGCCTCCAGCCGCGCAATGGCGCGGCTGACGCCGGACTGCGACATCTCCAATGCCTCGCCCGCGCGCACAAAGCTGCCGCTGTCCACAATCGCGGCCAGCACGCGCATGCCGTTCACTATCCGTTCGTCAAAAGCCATTTATGCCGATTAGTCATTAATGATATGCATCCCATGCTATCGGAGTATTGGACGTTTTGCAGCAAAATTCTCCCATCAACTTATTCAGGAGAACATCATGTATGCAATTACCGGAATCACCGGACAAGTCGGCTCGGTGCTGGGCCATCAACTGCTGGATGCCGGCCTGCCGGTGCGCGCAGTCCTGCGCGATGCGGCCAAGGGCGACGCATGGGCCGCGCGCGGCGCCGAAGTGGCGCTGGCCGATATCAACGACGCCGCCGCGCTGAGCCGCGCCTTCAGCGGCGCAGAAGCGGTCTTCGTGCTGCTGCCGCCTGCCTTCGATCCATCGCCAGATTTCGCCGAAGCCCGTCGCGCGATCGGCGCGCTGCGCGAGGCCTTGACCACCGCGCGGCCGTCACGCGTGGTGGCGCTGTCGACCATCGGCGCGCAGGCCGCGCAGCCTAACTTGCTCAACCAACTGGGCATCATGGAGCGGGAACTTGGTGCGCTGGATTTGCCGGTCACCTTCCTGCGCGCCGCATGGTTCATCGAAAACAGCCAGTGGGATATCGCCTCCGCCCGCGCCGGCAGCATCGCCAGCTTCCTGCAGCCGCTGGACCGCCCGGTGCCGATGGTGGCTTGCGCGGATATCTCGACGCTGGCGGCCGAGCTGCTGCAGGAGACATGGCTCGGCGTGCGCGTAGTGGAGCTGGAAGGCCCGGCACGCATCAGCCCCGCCGACATCGCGACCAGCTTCAGCCGGCATCTGGGCCACGCGGTGCAAGCACACGCCGTCCCGCGAGACAGCTGGGCATCGCTGTTCGCCGCGCAGGGCATGCAAAATCCAACGCCGCGCATGCAGATGCTGGATGGCTTCAACCAAGGATGGATCGAATTCGAAGGCGTGACGCGCAAAGGCATGGTCACGCTGGATACCGCCATCGGCGCCCTGCTGGCGCGGTAAACGTCGCCGGACGTCCGCGCGGACAGCCAGGCGCTGCGTGGACGACGCCCCGGCATGTGAATTCAACGGTTTACAGCTTGGCATGCATATTGCAAAGTTCAGGGCATGAAAAAACTACTGCTTGCCCTGTTACTCCTCCCGTGCGCTGCGTTGGCCGGGACCATCGCCGCGCCACGCGACATGCCATTCAAAGGCGACATCCAGCTCAAGGTCGACGCCACCGACACCGCGCATAAGATTTTTCGCGTGCGCGAAACCATTCCGGTCCAGCGGTCCGGCGCGATGGTGCTGCTCTACCCTCAATGGGAAACCGGCAGCCATTCACCCACACAGGAAGCCGCGCCGCTGGCGGGCCTGCTGATCCACGCCGGCGGGCGCCGGCTGGACTGGCGCCGCGATACGGCCAATCCTCACGCCTTCCACGTCGAGGTGCCCGCCGGTGCCCGCGAGCTTAAGCTGGAGTTCCAGCACCTGCCTGCCGCGAACGGCCCCAAGCTGATGTCGCGCGATATGCTGATCCTTCCCTGGCAAAAGGTGGCGCTGTACCCGGCCGGATGGTACATCCGCAATATCGGCGTGCGGGCGGAGCTGACCATCCCGGATGGTTTCCAGTTCGCGACCTCGCTGAAGACGGCACAGGCCAGCCCCAACCACATCGCCTTCAAGTCGGCCAGTTTTGAAGACCTGGTCGATGCGCCGGTCTATGCGGGCCGCCACCACCGTCGCGTGGAACTGGCCTCCGCGCCGGCGGTGCGGCTGAATCTGTTTGGTGACAACGCGGCGGCGCTCGACCTGCCGCCGGAGTTGATCGCCAAGTTTAAAACGCTGGCAGCCGCCGTGCCACAATTATTCCGTTCGCAGCACTACCGGCATTTTGATTTTCTGATGTCGCTGTCGGATGTGCTGCCGTCGGGCGGCGGCGTTGAGCATCAGGAGTCGACCGAAATCAATGTCTCCGCCAACTATGCGCGCGATGCCGGTGAACAGGTGCTGATGGCCAACCTGATGGCGCATGAATTCATCCATTCGTGGAACGGCCGCACGCGCCAGCCCGCCGATCTGTGGACGCCCAATCTGAACATGCCGATGCGCGGCAGCCTGCTGTGGGTGTACGAAGGCCAGACCGAGTTCTGGGCGCATGTGGTCAGCACGCGCCAGGGTCTGCGCAGCCTGCAACAAAGCCTGGATGCGCTGGCGGTGGATGCGTCGCTGATGGCCAATCGTCCCGGACGCGCGTGGAAGTCGCTGCAGGACAGCACCGTCGATGCGCTGTACATGCCGGCCAAGCCGGTCAACTGGCGCGACTGGCAGCGGCGCGAAGACTACTATGCCGAAGGCGTGCTGCTATGGCTGGATGTCGACATGCTGTTGCGCGAGCTGACCGGCGACCGCAAAAGCATGCTGGACTTCGCCGCCGTGTTCTTTGGCGCGGGCCAGAATACGCGCGACATCACCACCTACACATTTGAAGACGTCTGCAAAACGCTGAACCAGATCGCGCCGCACGCCTGGCCGGCGTACTTCAAGCAGCGTTTGCACGCGCACGACGACCAGCATCTGCTGGATGGCCTGAAGCGCGGCGGCTATCGCCTGGTGTACACCGATCAGCCAACGGAATTCTTCGCACAGCATGAGGCGGATCTTGGCGGCATGGACTTGTCGACGTCTGTGGGGCTGGTGGTCGGGAAAAAAGGCGTGATCAAGAGCGTGATGTGGGAAAGTCCGGCCTTCAAGGCCGGCATTAGCCTCGGTGCACGCCTGGTATCGGTGGCCGGCCAGCCGTACACCGACGATGTGCTGAAACAGGCGATCCGTGACGCCGCCGTCAGCAAGCAGGCCATCGCGCTGGACTTCGAAGCGGATGGCGCAGTACGCTCAGCCAGCATTCCCTACTTCGACTCGCTGCGTTACCCACGCCTGGAGCGCATCCCGGACTCACCCGACCGCCTGCGCGAGTTGCTGCTGCCACGCTGAATGAGCAAGGCCCACGCTTCTACGAAAAACCGATAACGCTATGCGGAAATAGACTTGGCGAAAAAAACCATGGCGCGTGACAATCGTCTGATTCACTTTCCCCCGAGGATCAGATATGAAGTTGTTTCGCTTGTTTGTGCTGCTGACAGGCTTGAGTGGTCTGCTTGCCACGCCCGCCAAGGCCGATGATGCGCCAGCGCGCGTGACGGTTATCTTCGATGCGTTCGGCAAGCCGTCGGACCTGCAGCGCGGCTGGGGCTACTCGGCGCTGGTCGAGTATCAGGGCAAGCGCATCCTGTTCGACGCCGGCGGACAGTATCAGACCTTTGCCGACAATGTGCGCAAGCTGAACATCGATCTCCGGAAGCTGGATTTTGTGGTCATCTCGCACCGGCACGGCGACCATACCGGCGGCTTGGCCTATGTGCTGGAACAGAATCCGAACGTGAAGATCTATGCGCCGCTGGAAACCGGTTCGTTCGGTACGCCACCCTCGCCGCCCGCCGCGAAAGCGCTGTTGCGCAACGCGGCCGGCATCACACCGGACCTGCGCTATTTCAATGGCAAGCCGCCGGAAAACCTGACCATCGATTCGCCATGGCCGGCGGCCAGGTTCACGCTGATCGACAAATCGGTGGAGGTGGCGCCCGGTCTGTATTTGGTCCGAACCGTATCCGACAGCAAAGGCACGCTGGAGCTGAATGAGCTGTCCTTGGCGATCAGGACGCCGCAAGGACTGGCGGTGGTGGTCGGTTGTTCCCATCCCGGCATCGAGCGGATACTGGAAGCGGCGTCGCAATACGACAAGCAGCTGTACACGATAGTCGGCGGCTTGCATCTGGTGGACAAGAGCGACCAGCAGGTCAGCGAAGTGGTCAGCAATTTCAAGACACGCTGGCATATCGAACGCGTCGCCGCCGGTCATTGCACTGGTGAATACGCCCAGGTGGAACTGGACCGTGTCTACGGCGACAAGCACGACCACTCCGGCATCGGCGAGGTGATCCCGCTGCCACGCTGATTCAGCATGCGCCATCATTCGGCGTGAAGCACAGCTTTGGATAGAATAGGATACTTCCAAAGCGAAAGAACTACTCATGCATGACATTGCGTCCCAGTATCCCCAGTCCAGTTCCACGGTCATTAATCTTGAACACGGCTATTTCGGGGCGATGGCTTTGCCAGTGCAGGCGGCTTGCGAGGAAGCGGTGCGGTATGCGAATGCCCACTTGAGTCCGTTCGTGCGGGGCGCGTTTACGGCCAGGCATGTCGACGTCCTGCGTACGCGGCTGGCTGAGTTGATCAATGCGGAAGCGCATGAGATTCTCCTCACCCGCAGCGCCAGCGAGTCGATGCAGGTGCTGATCGGCCAATACCATCAGCTCAAGCCGGGTGATGTGGTCCTGTGGAGCAACCTCGACTATCCGGCGATGCGCAACAGCATGGCGTGGCTGGCGCAGCGACGCGGCGTCACGCCGCTGGCGCTGCAACTGAACCTGCCGATCAGTCAGGAAGAATTGCTGGAGAAGTACAAGGCGGCCATCCGCGACACACCGGGCCTCAAGCTGATGCTGCTATCACAGGTCTATCCATGCAATGGCCAGCAGGTGCCGGTACGCGAGATTGTTGCCTTCGCGCGCGAGCATGGCGTCGATGTGCTGGTCGACAGCGCCCATGCGCTGGGGCAGTTGCCGGTCGATGTGCGACAGATGGATCTGGATTTCGCCGGTTTCAACCTGCACAAGTGGATCGGTGCGCCGCCGGGGCTGGGCTTCGTCTTTATCCGCGCGGTGCAATTACACAAGATCGAGCCACACATGGGCGACAAGGATTATCCCGTCACCGATATCCGCTGCCGCTTGCACGTCGGCATGCCGCCGCTGGGCGCCATCCTCGCCGCGCCAGCCGCGCTCGACTTCCACGCAGATTTGGGCGGCACCGAGGCCAAGCAGGTCCACCTGGCCGCGCTGCGGGAATACTGGGTGGGCCGCGTCACCGGCCTGCCCGGCTTGCGTCTGCTGTCACCGCGCGCGGCAGAACATGGCACGGCGCTGGCAGCCTTCGCCATCGATGGCATGAGCGCACGCAGTTTGCAGCAAGCGCTGCTGGACCGTTTCAACATCTTCACCGTCGAGCGCAACATCGGCTACACCGATATTGTCAGAGCCACCGTCGCGCTCACCACCACCACCGAGGAGCTGGATCAGCTGGTGACTGCGCTCACCATATTGACGGGGGAAGCCCGTGTTCTCTGAACAATTCGTCTCGCAGGTGCGGCTGAAAACGGATGCTATTCCCGGCTACGACCGCTATCCGTTTTCGCTGCCTGCGGTGCGGCATTTGAGCGTACTGAATTTGCATCCGAAAGTCACCTTCCTGGTCGGCGAAAACGGCTCGGGCAAGTCGACGCTGCTGGAAGCGATGGCCGTGGCGTTCGGCTTCAACCCGGAAGGCGGCACCCGGCATTTCCGTTTCAACAGCCGGGCGTCGCATTCGGAATTGCATGCGTACATACGGCTCGTCCGAGGCGTCAAGCAAGCGCGCGATGGCTTCTTTCTGCGTGCAGAAAGCTTCTTCAACCTGGCGACGGAAATTGAACAGCTGGACATTCCGCCGGGCGGGCCGCCCATCATCAACTCCTACGGTGGCAAATCGTTGCATGAGCAATCGCATGGCGAATCGTTCTGGTCGCTGTTGATGCACCGCTTTGGCGGCCAGGGCTTCTACATTCTCGACGAACCGGAAGCCGCGCTGTCGCCACAACGCCAGCTCGCGCTGCTGAGCCGTATTCACGATCTTGCCAACAATAGGTCGCAGTTCGTGATTGCCACGCACTCGCCGATCTTGATGGCCTATCCGGACGCCGACGTCTACATGTGTTCCGAGGCCGGCATCAAACGTGTCCACTATGAAGACACCGAGCACTTTCAGATCATGCACGACTTCGTCGTCAACCCCAAGCGCATGCTCGACATTCTGCTGGACCGCTCCGCACCGACTTGATCTAGCTTAAGGCCGGTAAAAAAGAACGGCTCACGATAGGACGACGATGTCCTGAGCGGATTGTCTTCTTCAGTTTGCTTGAAGGATATCTTCCAGCGGCTAGACTGAAATGACGATCTATTTTTGGGACGAGGCCAAGCGCAAAAGCAATCTTCGTGATCATGGTCTGGATTTCGCGGACTGTGCCGCAGTGATCGAGGACAGTCGTACGGTCGCTATCGAGGATAAGCGCTATCACTATAACGAACGACGCTTTTTGGCGGTGGGATTATTGAACGGCAAAGAGGTCGCGGTGGTTTACACGGAGCGAAATAATGGTATACGAATCATATCCTTCAGAAAAGTTACACGAAAAGAGCGGCGAGCCTTATTTGGGCGAAGTCAGTGAATGGTCGGAGGTCATCCCCGGACCTGACGAAGAGATCCTGTTTGACGATGATTGCCCTCCGCTGGAGTCGGGATTTTATGCCAATCCAGTGGTGCGTTTTAAAGGGCGCATCATTGAACCACGCGACTCACCACTTGATCCTATCGACCCGGAAATGCTGGCGTTCATGCTATCGCTAACGCCCGAGGTGCAGGTGGATCCTGGGATTCTGGGCGGTATGCCGGTGTTTACCAACACGCTGGTGCCGATCAAGCGGATGTTTGATTATCTTCTGGCGGGCAAGACCGTCGAGGATTTCCTGCGGGACTACCCTACCGTCCCAAGCGAGATTGCATTCAGCGCCAGAGAGAATGAAGCGATCCTGTTTTACGAAGAAATCAGCAAGGCGATGGATTCTGCGGCGATGCCTTCTTCGCGGCCAAGATAACCCAGCTTCTCGTTGGTCTTGGCTTTGACGTTGACCTGGCTGATATCCACGCCCAAATCCTCGGCGATATTGGCGCGCATCGACGGGATGTGCGGCGCCATCTTCGGGCGCTGGGCGATGATGGTGCAATCGATGTTGCCGATCGAGTAGCCCGTCGCCACCACGCGTTTGGCCGCTTCCTTCAGCAGCTTGCGCGAATCGGCGCCTTTGAACTCCGGATCGGTATCCGGGAAGTGCTTGCCGATGTCGCCCAGCGCGGCGGCGCCCAGGATCGAATCGGTGATGGCGTGCAGCAGCACGTCGGCGTCCGAATGCCCCAGCAGGCCAACGTGGTGCGGGATATCGACGCCGCCGATGATCAGCTTGCGGCCTTCCACCAGCGCGTGACAGTCGTAGCCCTGGCCGATGCGGAATGGGAGTTTGCTCATGTTTAGTCTTCCTTGTTAGCCAGGTACATCTCGGCGATGCGGATGTCTGCCGGCAGCGTTACTTTCAGATTTCTTGGATGGCCTTCGATCAGGCGGGGCGCGTAGCCGAGCATTTCGACCGCGCTGGCATCGTCGGTGATGGCGTTGGCGTCGGGCGCGCTGCCGAGCGCGCGCAACAGCAGCGCGTAGCTGAACATCTGCGGCGTTTGCGCCGACCACAGGCCGTTGCGCGGCACGGTGGCGGCGCTGACGTTGGCGCCTTCCGCGCCGGCGGCGCTGCGTTTCATCGTATCCACCACCGGCAGCGCCAGCAGGCCGCCGGCCGGGTCGTCGCCCACGCCGTCGATCAGCTTCGCGATCAGCGCCGGGGTCAGGCCGGGACGCGCGGCATCATGGACCATCACGAGGTCTTGATCGGCGAGTTGGCCAGCCAGCTCGCGCAGGCCGTTCAGCACCGAATCCATGCGCGTGGCGCCGCCGACGCGCAGCACAGTCACGCCGTCGAGGCTGGCCGGCAGCACGGAATCGATCACGCCGTCGTCAGGGCTGACCACCACGTAAGTGTGAGCGACCAGCGGCGAAGCGCGGAATGCGTCCACCGCATGCCGCAGCATCGGCTTGCCGCCGACCGGCATATATTGTTTGGGGCCGTTCGCCGCCATGCGCGCGCCGACACCGGCGGCAGGCAGCAGCGCGAAATAGCGCGGTTTCGTGTTCACTGTCATCAATCTCTTTACTTGCGACGCGCCAGAATCTGCGCGATCTCGCCGTTACAGGCCTTGCCCAGACGGGCGTATTCTTCCGGCGAATCGATCTTTTCCTGATCGACTTTGCCTTTTTCAAACTCATCGCGAATGAAGTTGAACCAGGTGCTGCTCACTTCATGCTGCAGCGCCGACATCGCGGTGCCGGACGGCGCATACATCGGCTGCCCCGCAAAACGTTTGTTCAACGCATCGCCGACAACTTTCTGCACCCGCGCCAGATTGTCCATGTGCGCCTTCAGGTGCCGCATCTCGTGCGCGAGGATTTCCTTGTACGCGCAGGTGCCCGGCGCGAATTCGCTGCCGACATAAATCCGCACCGCCGAATAATACAGCTGGATATCCACCTTGGGCGCGATGCACTCGTAACCGCTTTCACGATCCTGCAATATCGGCCCGCCCACGGCTGCCTTGTGCATGCCTTGCGTGACCGTCAGCCCGAGGGTCTGCATGCCGCGATTGCTGCTGCCCGTGCGCGCGGTCAGCGCGCGGTAGGGCAGCTGGTTGTTGATGGTGTAGCCATCCTGCTGCGCCTTCAGCACCGAGACCGACTTGGTGATCGTGTCTTCGCAGCGAATTTGAAACGGCGTGCGCTGCGCCGCTGCCTGCGCGCCACCGGCGGCAAGCAGCATGGCAATGGCCAGCGCCAGCCAGAATCTCATAGCTTCCAGTCGCCCGAGCGCAGCTTCTCCAGCCAGAAAATGCCGATCACGGTTTTGACGTCGGTGATCTTGCCTTCGCGGACCCATTGCAGCAGCTCGTCGATGGTCGCGGTGAAGGTTTCCAGGAACTCGCCTTCGTCCAGCTTCTGCTTGCCGGCTTTCAGGCCGCGCGCCAGGTACAGGTCGAGGTGCTCGTCCGCGTAGGCGATGGCGTTATGGATCCTGGTGACGTATTGCCATTCGCCGCCGGTGTAGCCGGTTTCCTCTTCCAGCTCACGCTTGGCAGCGACCAGCGGATCTTCGCCGGGATCGATTTTCCCGGCCGGGAATTCGATGAACACATCGTGCAGTGGGTAACGGAACTGGCGCTCCATCAGCACCGTGCCGTCGTCCAGCAGCGGCAATATCACCACCGCACCGGGGTGCAGGATGTATTCACGCTTGGTGAGCTTGCCGTTGGGAAGTTGTATCGTGTCGCGCTGTACTTTGAGGAAATGGCCGTCGTAAACCAGTTCCCCATCCACACGCGTTTCTTTGAGGTTGTCCATCCCTGCTCCACTATCGATGAGAACGATAGTGTATCAGCCGTGGGGCTTGCGCAGGTAGCGGACGATGAATCCCGGGAATCCGAGAACGATGAACAGGCAGGCGGAGATCGCGTAGAACTCCCAGGTCTGCGGGAAACGGGCGCCGATGTGGGTCTCCAGAGAGAACCCCACCGCGCCAACGACAAAGAACAGCACCGTCATTTCCAGCAAGCGCACGAACAGCGGCTTGCCGCTCCATTTGGTGCCGATCACGGCAAAGACCTTGTCGTTGAAGAACGGCAGGTTGGCCGCCGCGAGTGCAATCGCGATGACCAGCCAGCCGGCGGTGGAGGTATCCATCAGGCAGCCAGGGTTGCTTTGATGGCTTTGAGCGAGATGTCCAGCAGCGGGCCAGGCAGTACGCCCAGCACCACGATGGCCAGGCCATTCAGGCTCAGCACCAGTTTCATGTCGGCTGGCGCCGCCAGCGGCGCATTGTCGACCGGCTCATCGAACCAGATGTGCTTGATAACGCGCAGGTAGTAGAACGCACCCACCAGCGAGAACATCACGGCAAAGATGGTCAGCCAGATCTGGCCGGTGGCCAGCACCGAGTTCAGCACGGCGAACTTGGCGGCGAAGCCCATCATCGGCGGCACGCCGGCCAGCGAGAACAGCAGGATGGTCATCACGGTGGCGAACCAGCCGCTGCGCTTGCTCAGGCCTTTGAAGTCGGCGATGTTGTCGGCGTCGAAACCGGCGCGCGACAGCAGCATCAGCGTGCCGAAGGTGCCGACGGTGGTCAGCACATAGGTCAGCACATAGTACATGGCCGAGCTGTAGGCGGCGTCCATGCCGGTACGGTTGGTGGTACCGGCCACGCCAGCCAGCAGGCCCAGCAGTACGAAACCGATCTGGGCGATGGTCGAATACGCCAGCATACGCTTGATGTTGGTTTGCGCGATCGCGGTGATATTACCCACAGCCAGCGACAGCACGGCCAGTACCATCAGCATTTGCTGCCAGTCGAACGCCATCGGCAACAGGCCTTCCACCAGCAGGCGGATGCAGATTGCGAAGGTGGCGATCTTCGGCGCGCCACCCAGCAGCAGGGTCACGGCGGTCGGGGCGCCATCGTAGACGTCCGGTACCCACATGTGGAATGGCACGGCGCCCAGTTTGAAGGCCAGGCCGGCAACCAGGAACACCAGGCCGAATACCAGCACCAGTGGCTTGATGGTGCCGCCGGAAACAGCGGTAGCGATTTCGCGGATGTCCAGCGTGCCGGTCGCACCGTACAGCATCGACATGCCGTACAGCAGGAAGCCCGACGCCAGTGCGCCCAGAACGAAATACTTCATTGCCGCTTCAGTCGCGCGCACATTGTCGCGGCGCATCGCCACCAGTGCGTACAGCGACAGCGACATCAGTTCCACGCCCAGGTAGATCGACAGCAGGCTGGAAGCCGAGATCATGATCATCTGGCCCAGCATGGCGAACAGCGCCAGCACGTAGAACTCGCCACCCAGGTTGCCGCTCAGCATGTCGCGATCAGAAGCGTACTGGCGCGAATACACCAGCGTCATGCCCACGGTCAGGTAGGTGAACAGTTTCAGCAGGTTGGCCATCGGGTCGGACACGAACATACCGTGGAAGGTATAGGTCGTGGTGCCGGCGGCGAAGTCCGAATAGCTGATACCAGCCAGAACCACCAGCATCAGCAGGGACAGCACGTAGGTGAAAGAACGCTGTGCCTTGGACAGGAACATGTCGATCAACAGGATGGAGGAAGCGCCGATCAGCAACGCGATCTCGGCATAGGCCGGGACCAGGTTCACGACCTCTTGAGGAATAGGTGTAGTCATTTATGTATTTCCGTTTTCTTCTCTTAAGGCAGCTTGCTGTGCGCTACGTGTGCCAGCAGGTCAGCGACCGAGGTTTGCATCGTGTCGGTGAATGGTGCTGGGTACAGGCCCATGTACAGCGTGGCAACCGCCAGAATGCCCAGCATGAAGAACTCGCGGCCATTCAGGTCGACCAGTTCGGCAACGTGGTGGTTGGTGACTTTACCGAAGATGACGCGCTTGGCCATCCACAGCGAGTACGCTGCGCCGAAGATCAGTGCGGTCGCTGCCAGCAGGCCGATCCAGAAGTTGTACTGGGTGGCGCCCAGGATCACCATGAACTCGCCAACGAAACCGGAGGTTGCTGGCAGGCCGCAGTTGGCCATCGAGAACAGGATGAAGAAGGCGGCAAACTTAGGCATCTTGTTGACCACACCACCGTAGTCGGCGATTTGACGCGAGTGCGCCTGGTCGTACAGTACGCCGATGCACAGGAACATCGCGCCGGACACAAAGCCGTGCGAGATCATCTGCATGATGGCGCCCTGCACTGCCATGTCGTTGAAAACGAAGAAGCCCAGGGTAACGAAGCCCATGTGCGCGATCGACGAGTAGGCGACCAGCTTTTTCATGTCTTTCTGTACCAGTGCCACCAAACCGATGTAGATCACGGCGATCAGCGACAGCGTAATCACGAAGCCCGACAGGTAGTGCGATGCGTCCGGGGTGATCGGCAGCGAGAAACGGATAAAGCCGTAGGCACCCAGTTTCAGCATGATCGCGGCCAGCACGGCGGAACCGCCGGTTGGCGCTTCCACGTGGACGTCCGGCAGCCAGGTGTGGACCGGGAACATCGGCACTTTCACGGCAAACGCCATGAAGAAGGCCAGGAAGATCAGTACCTGCTCAGTCATCGTCAGCGGCGCTTTGTGCCACAGCAGGATGTCCCAGCTACCGGTCACGTTGTACAGGTAGACGATGGCAACCAGCGTCAGCAGCGAGCCGAAGAAGGTGTACAGGAAGAACTTGAACGAGGCGTAGACGCGGTTATCGCCGCCCCAGATACCAATGATGATGTACATCGGGATCAGGGTCGCTTCGAAGAAGAAGTAGAACAGCAGGCCGTCCATGGCGGTGAACACGCCGATCATCAGACCGGACAGGATCAGGAACGCGCCCATGTACTGAGCGACGCGCTTCTGGATCACTTGCCAGGCCGAGATCACCACGATGATGGTGATGAAGGCGGTCAGCGGCACGAACCACAGCGACAGGCCGTCGATACCCAGCGAGTACCAGATATTGAAGCGCTCGATCCACGGCGCTTTTTCGACGAACTGCATGCCGTGGGCGGCATTGTCAAAGTGGGTGATCAGCGGGATCGTCGCGCCGAAGCTGACGATCGAGCCAATCAAAGTCAGCACGCGGGTGAACGGCGCGTTGCTGTCACGCCCTACTGCCAACACGATCAGGCCGAAAATAATCGGGAGCCAGATCGAGAGGCTCAGGTACGGAGGTAATGAAGATATTGTTGACATCATGGTTATCGTTATCTCTATGCGTATCAGCTAATTAAGCGTGCCAAAACGGCAGGAAGTAGACCAGGAACCCCAGAATGCCGAGGATCATGACGAAGGCATAGTGGTAGATATAACCAGTCTGCGCCAGGCGGGTGATCGACGAGAACCAGCCGACCAGCTTGGCGCTGCCGTTGACCAGCAGGCCGTCGATCAGTTTCTTGTCGCCGAAGTTCCACAGGCCTTCACCCAGCATGCGGGCGCCACCAGCGAATACAGCCTGGTTGAACTTGTCCATGTAGTACTTGTTGTCCAGCAGCGTGTGCACTGCTTTGAACTTGGCGAAGAACCAGGCCGGTACGCGCGGGTTGATCATGTAGCAGTAGTACGACGATGCGACACCGGCGATGGCCAGCCACAGCGGTAGCGTGGTCAGCGAGTGGATCGCCATGCCGACGGCGCCGTGGAACTCTTCGCCCAGGATTTCCATCGCTTTATGGTTTTCACCGATAAAGATGACGTCCTTGAAGAAGTCGCCATGCAGCATAGGCTGGATGGTGAAGAAGCCGATCAGTACCGACGGGATGGCCAAGGCCACCAGCGGGAACCAGACCACGAATGGCGATTCGTGCGGTTTCTGGCCTGGGGCCAGACCGTGGTGCGCGTGGTCGTCGTGATCTTCGTCGTGACCGTGGTCGTCGTGGGCGTCGTGTGCGTGGTCATCATGCGCGCCGTGTGCGGCTTTCGGTGCGTGGTGGTCGTCGTGGCCATGAGCGTGAGCCTGGCCGAAACGCTCTTTACCGTGGAATACCAGGAAGTACATGCGGAACGAGTAGAACGCGGTCACAAACACGCCAGCCAGCACGGCGAAGTTGGCGAAACCGGCGCCCCAGATATGGGTCTCGTGCACGGCTTCGATGATCGAGTCTTTCGAGTAGAAGCCCGAGAAGAACGGCGTACCGATCAGAGCCAGCGAACCCAGCAGCGAAGTGATCCAGGTGATCGGCATATATTTACGCAGACCGCCCATGTTGCGGATGTCCTGATCGTGGTGCATGCCGATGATGACCGAACCGGCGCCCAGGAACAGCAGTGCCTTGAAGAATGCGTGGGTCATCAGGTGGAACACGGCCACCGAGTAAGCCGACGAACCCAGCGCCACGGTCATGTAACCCAGCTGCGACAGCGTCGAGTAAGCCACCACGCGCTTGATGTCGTTCTGGATGATGCCCAGGAAGCCCATGAACAGCGCGGTAATCGAACCGATCACCAGGATGAAGCTCAGCGCGGTGTCCGACAGTTCGAACAGCGGCGACATGCGCGACACCATGAAGATGCCGGCGGTAACCATGGTTGCCGCGTGAATCAGGGCGGAAATCGGGGTTGGACCTTCCATCGAATCTGGCAGCCAGACGTGCAGCGGGAACTGTGCCGATTTACCCATCGCGCCGATGAACAGGCAGATGCAGGCCACGGTCAGCAGCGCCCAGTCGGTGCCTGGCAGCGTCAGCAGGGACAGCGCTTCGCGCTTGGCGAATACTTCCTGGTAGTTCATCGAACCGGCGTAAGCCAGCAGCAGACCGATGCCCAGGATGAAGCCGAAGTCACCCACACGGTTGACCAGGAAGGCCTTCATGTTGGCGAAGATGGCGGTCGGACGGGTGTACCAGAAGCCGATCAGCAGGTAGGACACCAGGCCCACGGCTTCCCAGCCGAAGAACAGTTGCAGGAAGTTGTTTGCCATCACCAGCATCAGCATGGAGAAGGTGAACAGCGAGATGTACGAGAAGAAGCGGTTGTAGCCTTCGTCTTCCGCCATGTAGCCGATGGTGTAGATGTGCACCATCAGCGACACGAAGGTCACCACGCACATCATCATTGCCGACAGCGAATCGATCTGGAAGCCGACTTCCAGCTTCATGCCGGCCACGGTCATCCAGGTGTAGATGGTTTCGTTGAAGCGCGCGCCGTCCAGCACTTCCATCAGCGTCATCGCCGATATGATAAATGCCACCAGCACGCCCAGGATGGTCGCCGCAGTCACGGTCTTGCGACCGACCACGTTGCCGAAGAATTTAGTTCCCAGCAAGCCGGCCACTGCCGCACCCGCGAGGGGCGCCAGTGGAACAGCTAGCAAGAGATTAGCGTTAAGTGTACCCGCCATGATGAACCTTAATCGTTATTTTTCGGAGGTTAAAACTTAGCCCTTCAGGCTATCCAGGTCTTCTACGTTGATGGTGTCCAGATTACGGAACAGCACCACCAGGATCGCGAGGCCGATTGCCGATTCGGCAGCAGCAACGGTCAGGATAAAGAAGACAAAGATTTGGCCTGCCGCATCACCGAGGTAATGCGAGAACGCGATGAAGTTCATATTCACTGCCAGCAGCATCAGTTCGATGGCCATCAGAATGACAATGACGTTCTTGCGGTTCAGGAAAATACCCACGATCGAGATCGCGAACAAAATCGCGCCCAGAACCAGGTAGTGAGCCAGGGATAAAGTCATGGTGCCTCCTTAACTTCAGTTTCGGCCTGGCCGCGTGTGGTGACAGGATCGATCTTGACGATCTTCAGGCGGTCATTACGCTTGACGCGGACAGCGTCGGCTGGGTCGAAGAATTTGGTGTCTTTGCGCTTGCGCAGGGTCAGCGCCACGGCTGCGATGATCGCAACCAGCAGGACCACGGCGGCAATCTCAAAGCCATAGATGTATTTGGTGTAGATCAGCATGCCCAGTTCCTTGGTGCCGCCGATATTGCCCGGATTGGCCACTTGCTGATCGTAGGTCAGGAACGAGCGCCACAGCACGGCAGCCATTTCCAGCACGATGATGACGCCGATAAACGACGCAACCGGGAGGTAGCCCCAGAAGTTTTCGCGCAGTTTTTCGGTGTCGATGTCCAGCATCATGACCACGAACAGGAACAGCACCATAACGGCGCCAACATAGACCAGCACCAGCACGATGGCCAGGAACTCGGCTTCCAGCAGCATCCAGATGCCGGCGGCGTTGAAGAACGCCAGCACCAGGAACAGTGCCGCGTGCACCGGATTGCGGGCCGTGATAACGCGCAGCGAGGCCAATATCATGATGGCCGCGAAGACGTAGAACAAAGCAGTTTTAAATTCCATAACTAACCCAAGAGACGTACAGTTTTATTGATCGAATCGCTGAAGCGGGCCTCACCGGAGTTCGGCCCGCCTGGGTCAGCGATAAGGAGCGTCCGCTGCGCGGGCTGCGGCGATATCGTTCTCGTAACGGTCGCCTACGGCCAGCAGCATCTCTTTCGTGTAGTACAGATCGCCGCGTTTCTCGCCGTGATATTCCAGCACATGCGTTTCCACGATCGAATCAACAGGGCACGACTCTTCGCAGAAACCGCAGAAGATGCACTTGGTCAGGTCGATGTCATAACGGGTGGTACGGCGCGAGCCGTCCGCACGCTGCTCGGATTCGATGCTGATCGCCATCGCCGGGCACACTGCTTCGCACAGTTTGCAGGCGATGCAGCGTTCTTCACCATTCGGATAGCGGCGCAGCGCGTGCAGACCGCGGAAGCGCGGCGACATTGGCGTCTTCTCTTCCGGGTACTGCACGGTGATCTTGCGCGAGAACATATACTTGCCCGTCAGCGCCATCCCTTTGATCAGCTCGGTCAGCATGAAGCTGCCGATAAAGTCTTTTAAACGTTCCATGATTTTCTTGTCCTTACTTCCAGATATTCCAGGAGGTCTGCATCCAGCCAGCGATGAACACCAGATACACCAGCGTCAGCGGAATGAATACTTTCCAGCCCAAGCGCATGATCTGGTCATAACGGTAGCGTGGGAAGGTACCGCGCACCCAGATGAAGACCGATACCAGGAAGAACGCTTTCGCGAACAACCAGAAGAAGCCGCCGAAACCGCCCCAGAATTCCAGGAAGGCAAACGGTGCGGACCAGCCGCCCAGGAACATGATCGAACCCAGCGTGGCGATCAGGATCATGTTGGCGTATTCGGCCAGCATGAACATGGCGTAGGCCATACCCGAGTATTCCACCATGTGACCGGCAACGATCTCGGACTCGCCCTCGACCACGTCGAACGGGTGACGGTTGCACTCTGCCAGGCCGGAGGTCAGGTAGACCACGAACAGCGGCAGCAGCGGCAGCCAGTTCCACGACAGGAAGTTCAAGCCCTGCTCGACCATCATGCCTTTTTGCTGGCCGGCGACGATGTCGCCGAAGTTCAGCGAACCGGACACCATCAGTACCACCACCAGCACGAAGCCCATCGGGATTTCGTAGGAAATCATCTGTGCCGAGGCGCGCATTGCGCCCATGAACGAGTACTTCGAGTTCGACGCCCAGCCGGCGATGATGATGCCGTAGACTTCCATCGAGGTAATTGCCATCAACAGCAGCAGGCCGGCGTTGACGTTGGCGATCACGGCTTCCGGACCGAAGGGCACCACTGCCCAGCATGCCAGTGCCGGCATGATGGTCATGATCGGGCCGATGACGAACAGGCCTGGGTTGGCCTTGGCCGGGGTGATGATCTCTTTGAACAGCAGTTTCAGCGCGTCGGCGATCGGCTGCAGCAGACCCAGCGGACCGACGCGGTTAGGACCGACGCGGATCTGAATCCAGCCGATGAACTTACGTTCCCACAGCGTGGCGTAAGCAACCAGGCCCATCAGCGGCAGCAGCACGCACAGGACTTTGATCAGGGACCAGACCACTGGCCAGACTGGCGCCAGCACGCTGTTCGCGCCCAGCGAGTGTAGTGTAGTGACGAATTCAGGCAGAGCCATTATTTCACCTCTCCTGCTTTTTCAACGGTGATGGAACCAAACATGCTGCCCAGGGCGGCGGTCGATGCGTGAGCAGCGGCCACGCGCACGGCGTTGGCTGGCAGTTTGGCGTCGACGGTCGCGACCAGGATCGCGCTGCCGTAACCTTGGGTGACCTTGACCTTGTCGCCTTCGGCAACACCCAGTTGCTGCGCCAGTGCAGTCGACACGTGCGCTTTCGGCGCAGCCGCGTCGGCCATCTGTTGCAGCGACTCGGCGCGGCGGACCACGGCGTCGGCGAAGTAGATCGGCACGTCGGCGATACGCTCGGTACCGGTCGAAGTTGCGGTGGCAGCGCTCAGCGGCAGCTTGGACACGTTGTTCAGCTTGGCCGATACATCGGTCACGCCGGCGCCCAGCAGTTCGTCGCGGATCTGTTCCGAGGTGTCGTAGTCGAAACCGGTCAGGCCCAGGATGTTGCCCAGAACGCGCAGCACTTTCCATGCTGGACGGGTTTCAGCCAGCGGCTTGACGGTGCCGTTGAAGCTTTGCGCGCGGCCTTCGGCGTTGATGAAGGTGCCCGAGGTTTCGCTGAATGGCGAAATCGGCAGCAGCACGTCGGCGTAGTCCATGCCGTGCTTGTAAGCGGACAGGGCCACGACCATGTCGGCTTTCTTCAGCGCGGCAACGGCGGCTTGCGGGTTCTGCGCGTCCAGCTCTGGCTCGACATTCAGCAGCACGTAAGCAGCTTTTGGCTCGCTGAAAGCAGGCGCCTTGCTGCCGTTGGCGTTGGCGATGTAAGCGCCGACGGTGTTGGCGGCTTCGGTCAGGTAGCCCAGCTTGGCGCCGGTCTGTTCCGCGATCCACTGTGCGGCTGCGTGCAGCGCGGCAGCTTGCGGGTGCTGGACAGCAGCGTTACCCAGGAACACGCCCTTGTTCTCGCCCGACAGCAGCGAAGCGGCGATCGCGGTGGCGGCGTCCGAAGCTTGTACGCCGTCGAAGCCGGCCGGTGCGGCGACTTCCTTGGCTTTAGCAACAGCCACAACCACTTGCGACAGCGCCGACAGCCACTCCGAAGGAGCAACGATCAGTTTGTTGGCGACGTTCATCAGCAAGTCGTCGTCGGTGGCGTGCAGGATCGACAGCTTGGCGCCGCCCTTCACTGCGGTACGCAGACGGGTGGACAACAGCGGGTGATCCTTGCGCAGGAAGGAGCCGATCACGAAGGCGCGGTTCAGCGCGCCGAATTCGTTGATCGACATGCCCAGCCATGGCGTCACGTCCAGCGAGAAATCGCTGTGGCGCAGGCGGGTGTCCACGCTGTCCGAGCCCATGGCGCGGGTCAGCTTTTGCAGCAGGTGCAGTTCTTCCAGCGTCGAGTGCGGCGTGGCCACTGCGGCCAGCGCGTTGGCGCCGTGTTCGTGGCGGATGTTTTTCAGGCCGTGCGCAACGTATTCCAGCGCGGTCTGCCAATCGACTTCTTTCCATTCGCCGCCCTGCTTCAGCATAGGCTGGGTCAGACGGTCGCTGGTGTTCAGGCCTTCGTACGAGAAGCGGTCCTTGTCGGAAATCCAGCACTCGTTGACCGCGTCGTTTTCCAGCGGCAGCACGCGCATGACTTTGCCGGCTTTGACCTGAACGATCAGGTTGGCGCCCAGGCCGTCGTGCGGCGAAACCGATTTACGACGCGACAGTTCCCAGGTACGGGCGCTGTAGCGGAACGGCTTCGAGGTCAGTGCGCCTACCGGGCACAGGTCGATCATATTGCCGGACATTTCCGAGTTGACGGTCTGGCCGACGAACGCGGTAATTTCCGAGTGCTCGCCGCGACCGATCATGCCCAGTTCCATGACGCCGGCCACTTCCTGGCCGAAACGCACGCAACGGGTGCACTGGATGCAACGCGCCATTTCCTGCATCGATACCAGCGGGCCGGCATCTTTCGGCACGACCACGCGCTTGTCTTCTTCGTAGCGCGATTCGCCCTTGCCGTAGCCCACGGCCAAATCCTGCAGCTGGCACTCGCCGCCCTGATCGCAGATCGGGCAGTCCAGCGGGTGGTTAATCAGCAGGAATTCCATCACCGACTTTTGTGCCTGCGTGGCCTTGTCGGAATTGGAGCGCACAATCATGCCCGCCGAGACCGGCGTTGCGCATGCTGGCAAAGGCTTGGGCGCCTTCTCCACTTCGACGAGGCACATGCGGCAGTTTGCTGCGATCGACAATTTCTTGTGATAGCAGAAGTGCGGAATGTAGGTTCCCAGTTTGTTGGCGGCGTCCATCACCATGCTACCAGCAGGGACTTCGACTTTTTTGCCGTCTATTTCGATTTCAACCATGGTGATCGTTACCTGTGACGCTTAGATGTAAGCGGGCACGCAGCATTGCTTGTGCTCGATGTGGTGTTCAAATTCTTCGCGGAATTGCTTGATGAACGCACGCATAGGCATTGCTGCCGCGTCGCCCAGCGCGCAAATCGTGCGGCCCTGGATGTTGTCGCATACCGAGTTCAACACGTCCAGATCCGACGCGCGGCCCTGACCGTTTTCGATGCGGTGGATCATGCGGTACATCCAGCCCGTGCCTTCGCGGCATGGCGTGCACTGGCCGCACGACTCTTCAAAGTAGAAGTACGCCAGGCGCTCCATGGCTTTCACCATGCAGCGGGTCTCGTCCATGACGATGACCGCGCCCGAACCCAGCATCGAGCCGGCCTTGGCGATCGAATCGTAGTCGAGGTCGGTTTGCATCATGATCTCGCCACGAATCACCGGCGACGAGGAACCGCCAGGAATCACAGCCTTGATCTTTTTGCCGCCGCGCATGCCGCCTGCCAGTTCCAGCAGTTTGGCAAACGGCGTACCCAGCGGTACTTCGTAGTTGCCCGGACGCTCAACGTCGCCGGAGATCGAGAAGATCTTCGAGCCGCCGTTGTTCGGACGACCGATCGCCAGGTATTTCTCCGGACCCATGTTCAGGATGAACGGTACCGCAGCGAAGGTTTCGGTGTTGTTGATGGTGGTCGGCTTGCCGTACAGGCCGAACGACGCCGGGAATGGCGGCTTGAAGCGCGGCTGGCCTTTTTTGCCTTCCAGCGATTCCAGCAGCGCGGTTTCCTCGCCGCAGATGTAGGCGCCATAGCCATGGTGCGCGTGCAGCTGGAAGCTGAACTCGCTGCCCATGATTTTGTCGCCCAGGAAGCCGGCGGCGCGCGCCTCTTCCAGCGCTTCTTCAAAGCGCAGGTATTCCTGGAAGATCTCGCCGTGGATGTAGTTGTAGCCCACGGTGATGCCCATCGCGTAGGCGCCAATCGCCATGCCTTCGATCAGCGCATGCGGATTGTAGCGAATGATGTCGCGGTCCTTGAAAGTGCCCGGCTCGCCCTCATCTGTATTGCAGACGAGGTACTTTTGACCTGGGAACTGACGCGGCATGAAGCTCCACTTCAGGCCGGTAGGGAAACCCGCGCCACCACGGCCGCGCAGCGACGACGCTTTGAGGTCGGCGATGATTTGTTCCGGGGTGATTTTCTCTTCGATGATACGGCGCAGCGCGCTGTAGCCGCCGCGTTTTACGTAGTCTTCCAGATGCCAGTTGTCGCCGTTAAGGCCGGCCAGGATCACTGGATCGATATGTCGGTCGTGGAGTGACGTCATTTCTTGAGTTCCTCCACGAGGGAGTCGATTTTGTCATTGGACATGAAGCTGCACATGCGGTGATTGTTCACCAGCAGCACCGGTGCGTCGCCGCAGGCGCCCATGCACTCGCCTTCCATCAGCGTGAACTCGCCGTCTTCCGTGGTGTCACGGTAGTCGATGCCCAGCTTCTGTTTCAGGTGGTGCGCCGCGCGCTCGCCGCCCGACAGGGCGCAAGGCAGGTTGGTGCACACGGTGATCTTGTGCTTGCCGACCGGCTTCAGGTTGTACATATTGTAGAAAGTCGCGACTTCCTGCACCGCGATGGCCGGCATGCGGATGTAGTCGGCCAGTTCCTGCATGGTGTCAGGCGAGATCCAGCCCAGTTCAACCTGGGCGTGCGCCAGCGCAGCCATCACGGCCGATTGGCGCTGATCGTCTGGGTACTTGGCCAGCTCGCGATCGATTTTTTTGTAGCACTGCTCAGATAACAACATTCTTTTTGCCTCTCGCACTTAGCGGTCAATACTGCCGAACACGATGTCCTGCGTACCAATGATGGTGACGGCATCGGCAATCATGTGGCCACGCGCCATTTCATCCAGCGATTGCAAGTGTGCATAGTCTGGAGCGCGCAGTTTCACGCGGTATGGCTTGTTGGCGCCGTCCGACACAATGTAGACACCGAACTCGCCTTTCGGGTGTTCCACCGCGCTGTAGGCTTCGCCTGGCGGTACGTGGAAACCTTCGGTGAACAGCTTGAAGTGGTGGATCAGCGATTCCATATTGGTCTTCATGTCCACGCGGCCTGGTGGCGCCACCTTGCGGTTGCTGGTCATGACGGGACCCGGGTTGTTGCGCAGCCATTCGACGCACTGCTTGATGATGCGGTTCGACTGTCGCAGCTCTTCCACGCGCACCAGATAGCGGTCGTAGCAGTCGCCGTTGGTGCCGATCGGGATGTCGAAGTCCATCAGGTCGTACACTTCGTACGGCTGGTGCTTGCGCAAGTCCCACTGGATGCCCGACCCGCGCAGCATGGCGCCGGTGAAGCCCATCGCTTTCGCATCTTCCGGCGATACCACGCCGATGCCGACGGTACGCTGTTTCCAGATACGGTTATCGGTCAGCAGGGTTTCGTATTCGTCGACATAGGTCGGGAAACGTGCGGTGAAAGCTTCGATGAAGTCCAGCATCGAGCCCTGACGGTCCTTGTTCAGGTTGTCGATGGCCTTGGCCGAACGGATGATCGACGGCTTGTGCTGCGGCATCGCGTCCGGCAGGTCGCGGTAGACGCCGCCCGGACGGTAGTAGGCCGCGTGCATGCGCGCGCCGGATACCGCTTCGTAGCAGTCGAACAGGTCTTCGCGGTCGCGGAAGCAATACAGGAAGGGGCCCATGGCGCCGACGTCCAGCGCGTGCGCGCCCAGCCACATCAGGTGGTTCAGGATGCGGGTGATTTCATCGAACATCACGCGGATGTATTGCGCGCGCAGCGGCACTTCCAGGCCCAGCATCTTTTCAATGGCCATGACGTAGGCGTGCTCGTTGCACATCATCGAGACGTAGTCCAGACGGTCCATATACGGCACCGACTGCAGGTAGGTCTTCTGTTCCGCCAGCTTCTCGGTGCCGCGGTGCAGCAGGCCGATGTGCGGGTCGGCGCGCTGGATCACTTCGCCGTCCAGCTCCAGCACCAGGCGCAGCACGCCGTGCGCGGCCGGGTGCTGCGGACCGAAGTTCAGGGTGTAGTTCTTAATTTCTGCCATGTTCTTACTTCCCGTAGGTTTCTTCACGGATCACGCGCGGCACGTTTTCACGCGGCTCGATCGTGACCGGCTGGTAGACCACGCGCTTCTGTTCGGCGTCGTAGGTCATTTCCACATAGCCCGATACCGGGAAGTCCTTGCGGAACGGATGGCCGATGAAGCCGTAGTCGGTCAGGATGCGGCGCAGGTCGTTGTGGTTCTCGAACAGGATGCCGAACATGTCGAACGCTTCGCGCTCGTACCAGTTCATCGCGCGCCACAGCGGCGTGATCGATGGCAGCAGCGGCATGTCGTCGTCAGGACAGAAAGCGCGTACCCGGACGCGCCAGTTGTGCTTGACCGACAGCAGGTGGATGACTGCGGCGAAGCGCAGGCCGTCCCAGGCGCCGTCGCCATAGTTCAGGTAATCGAGGCCGCACAGGTCGATCGCGGTGTCGAAGCCGAGGGTGGCGTCGTCGCGCAGCGTCTGCATCACGGCGTAGTAGTCAGCGGCCTTGACGGTCAGCGTGATCTCGCCCAATGCAACGACCGTAGAAACGCGGTCGCCCAGGGCAGAGCCGAGGGCGGTTTGGAGTTTTTCCAGATGTGTAGTCATATTGTGTTGCGCCCCCGTTAGCGTGCGATCGTGTTGGTGCGCTTGATTTTATTTTGTAACTGCATGATGCCGTACAACAGGGCCTCAGCAGTGGGCGGACAGCCCGGCACATACACGTCGACCGGCACGATGCGATCGCAGCCGCGCACGACGGAGTAAGAGTAGTGATAGTAGCCGCCGCCGTTGGCGCAGGAACCCATCGAGATGACCCAGCGCGGCTCCGGCATCTGGTCGTAGAC
>CAUPXZ010000033.1:0-61054 GCA_963515135.1 uncultured Duganella sp.
GTTCCGGCATTCGGACATTTCGCGAGCGAAATGTGCGAATGCCGGAACTGACCCCGATCTTTTTAGTTGAAGCTCAGGCCGCTATTGCTGACGTTGTTCAGCTTTTGCGCCTTCAGGTCGATGATGAAGTGATCACTCGGCTTGCCCGAGCCGAGGCCTTTCAGGATCGCGAACACTTGCTTGAACTGCGACTGGAACGCTACGTGCACCGGGTTCTGGTCGGACAGCTGATCGCCCACTTTGACGATCGCGGCGGGCGAGGCCGGGAACGCGCCCATCAGCACCTTGTACTGCGCCACGCGCTCGGTTCCCATGTCGCGCAGCGCCAGTTCGCCGGCGTAGACGGTGCGGTGGAAGTCGCCGTAGAACTCGTAGGCGCTGACTTTGGCGAAGTCGGCCAGCTTGAGGTTGGCGGCGGCGGCCACTTGCTCGGCTTTGGCGGTGGCGGCGGCCCAGTCGGCGCTCAGCTGGCTGGCGGCCACGCTGTCGCCCGACGCCGTGCCTTTGGCGGCGCAGCTGGCGGTCAGCGGCAGCACCGCCGGGTTGTCCTTCAGCTGCGCCAGCGTGACCTTGGTTTGCAGCTGCGACAGGATCAGCATCTGGCGCAGGTCCAGCGCCATCGCCGCTTCCTTCATCTCGCACGGCCAGTAGTCGCTCATGAAGCGCAGGCGCGACAGCTCGCCGAAGTAGGTGCGGGTGAATTCGCCATACGATTTGCTGTCGAGGATGCCGCGGTTCCAGCGCTTGGCGATATCGCCGGCGGCGCTGCTGCCTTGCAGATAGTCATACTCCACCTGGTACAGCGGGAACAGCTCGTTGTGGCGCGCCACCGTGTTCAGGCCGACCGTCTGCACGTCGATCAGGTTCTTGCTCTGGTAGCTGACGATTTTGTAGGCCGCGCCAAACACCGCCAGCGACGGCGCCTGCACGTTGACCAGGTAGTTGCCGGCGCTGTCCTTGTAGTCGTTGCTGCCGTTAAAGTGCATGTGGCCGCCGATGTGCAGCGGCAGGCCGGTGGCTGCCATCGCGGCGGTGGTGGCCGTGGCCGGCATGCGGGCGATCTGGAACGCGCCCGGCTTGAACACGGCTTTCATCGCATCGGTCTGGTTGGCGTAGAAGTCCATGGTCGGGTAGTGCGAGAACGACATCAGCTGCTTGCCCTGCGCCTTGGCGCGCGCCGCCACCGATTTGATCCACTCGATCTGGTGGATCTTGTGGGTCAGCATCTTGTTCCAGCCGCCGTCGCCGGCGTTGTCGTAGCCCTTGAAGTATTTCGGATTGGCAGGGTCGAAGTTGGCGTTCGGCGCGTGTACATTGCCGTCCAGCGCCAGCAGCCAGATGCCTTTGACCGGCTCGACCAGGTAGCTGGCGTCGATCATATTGGTGCAGCGGCTGTAGGTCTTGCCGGCCACCTTGTATTTGCCGCCCTCGCCTTCGGTGCAGATTTCGAACTGGCGCTTGCCCAGGTCGGCTGCGGCGACGGCGGCGTCATAGCTGTACTTGCCATCGGCGTAGCTGCTGAACGGGGTTTCCCAGTAGACGTCGTTCTTGTTCGGTGCGTAGCCGAACTCGCCCAGCTTGGTCAGCAGCTTTTCGTAGCCCTGTTCCATCAGCTGGTTGGTGCAGATCACAGACGGGTCCTTGGCCTTGCAGGCGGCGTTGTTGACGGCGTAGATTTTCTGTTCCTTGCCGTCCTTGGTCAGGAAGTCGCTCTTGCCGGCTTCGTCATCGTCGTACGGCTCGTTCGGATCGTGGTTGCCGGGGGCGATGAAGAAGCGCATGCCCTTGGCCTGGTACTCGTGCAGGATGTCGGCCAGGCCGTCGATGTTGATCGGCTGGGCGTCGTCCGAGATGTCGCCCGGCAGCGCCACCAGGCGCAGGCCCTTGCCGTAGGCGTCGTCCAGCGCGGCGCGGAAGGCAAAGTAATTTTCGTTGAACAGACGCGTCGAGGTCAGCTGCGCGTACATGGTGCGGATGGTGGTGTTCTTGCCATCCTTGGTCGGGATGCCGGCAAACTGCGTGCTTTTCAGGTCGCCGTAGATGTTCTCGAAGTGGACGTCGCTCATGAAGGCGACGGCGGTGCTGTTGACCGTGTCGGCCGGCGGCTTGACTTCCGGCGCGGGCGAATTATCGCTGCCGCACGCGGCCAGCAAGGCGGCCACGCTCAGGGCCGCCGCAGGTAAGGCGTAACGCATACAAAACTCCATCGGGCTGGTTGAAAACCGGCGCATTGTCACACCGGCAAATGACCGCCTGATTACATTTTGGAAGCGTTACCAGTTTTTTATGCGGCCTTGGCCACCGCCGGCGCGGTGCCGGCACTGGCGGCGGCCGGCTTGCGGATCAGCCAGATCAGCGCGGCGGCCAGCAGGCAGGCGGCGCCGGCAGCGAACAGCGCCGGATCGTAGGTCAGCAGCAAGGTGCGCACGCGGCCGGCGCCGTAGGCCGCCACCGCCGCGCCCAGCTGGTGGGCGGCGAAGATCCAGCCGAACACCATGCCGGCTTTTTCCTTGCCGAAGGTGGATGCGGCCAGGCGCACCGTCGGCGGCACGGTGGCGATCCAGTCCAGGCCGTAGAACATGGCGAACAGCGACAGCCCGTACAGCGTGAATTCGGAATACGGCAACCATAGCAGCGACAGCCCGCGCAAGCCGTAGTAGACGAACAGCAGCTTGCGGTTGTCGTAGCGGTCCGACAGCCAGCCGGAGGCGATGGTGCCGACCAGGTCGAACGCGCCCATCATCGCCAGCACCGAGGCGGCCGGCACCGGCCCCAGGCCGGCGTCGCCGCACAGCGAGATGAAGTGGGTCTGGATCAGGCCGTTGGTGCTGAGGCCGCAGATGAAGAAGGTGCCGGCCAGCACCCAGAACACCCGGTGGCGCGCGGCCTCGGCCAGGATCTGGAACGGCGTGGCGAAGGTGATGCGCATCGCCGGCGCGGCCGCCACCGGGGTGCCGGCTGCAGCGCCGAACGGCGCCAGGCCGACATCGGCCGGGCGGTTGCGCATCAGCAGCAGCACGGCCACCGCCACCAGCGCGCAGGCGGCGAACACCGGCACTACCGCCAGCCGCCAGCCGAAGCGCTCGACCAGCCAGGCGCCCACCGGCAGAAAGATCAGCTGGCCGGTGGCCGAGCTGGCGGTCAGCAGGCCGATCACCAGGCCGCGATGGCTGTCGAACCAGCGGTTGGAGACCACCGCGCTGAGCACCAGCGCGGTCAGCCCGGAACCGACGCCGAGCATGATGCCCCAGAACAACACCAAGTGCCAGAATTGCGTCATGCGCGTGGCCAGCGCCATGCCGGCCGCCACCAGCGTCAAGGCGGTGACCACCACATTGCGCACGCCGAAACGCTCCAGCAGGATGGCGGCGAACGGCCCCATCAGGCCGAACAGCGCAAAGCGCAGCGCCAGCGCCGACGAGATCTGTTCGACGTCCCAGCCGAATTCCTTCGACAGCGGTTGCAGCAAGGCGCCCGGCAGGCCCAGCGCGGCCGACGAGGTCAGCGCGGTCAGAAACGTCAGGGCCACAATCACCCACGAAAAGTGCAGGCCGCGCCGGTGCAGCCAGTTGGATAAAGCTTGTGCAAACATTGCGACCTCACGAATGGCAATGCGCGCGGAAAGCGCGCTTGCAGCCATTTTAAATGATGACCATAATGAATACAAGCAAAAAAGGCGGCGCCCGGCGGCGTTCAGGAACGCGGCCGGGCGCCGGGGACCGGGCGGAGGGGGAGTTCCGCCCTACCCTTTACTTGATGCGCAGCGAGCTTTGCACTTTGTTGACGCCTTTGACGTTGCGGGCCACATCGACCGCTTTGTCCACTTCAGCCTGCGACGGCACGAAGCCGCTCAGCATGACGGTGCCGTTGTTGGTTTCCACATGCACGTCCAGCGATTTCAGCGCCGGCTCGGCCATCAGCTCGGTTTTGACCTTGGTGGTGATGGTGGTGTCGGCGATCGCGTCCTTGGCCAGCTCGGTTTTCGAGCGCGCTTCGCACGAGGCCTTGTCGGTGCCGGTCATGCTGCTGCAGTCGATGCCGGTCTGCGCCACGTCGGCGGCTTTCTTGCCGGCCTTGGCATCGTTGACCCAGGCGGTGTGCTGCTGCTTGGCGCCGCTCAGGCAGCTGTCCTTGTCGGCGCCGCTGCGGTTGTCGCACTGTTCCTTGGCCAGGTCATAGTTGGCGTCGGCCACATTGGTCTGGGCTTTTTCGACCGATTTTTTATCGTTCTTGTACTGCATTACTGCGTTCGACTCGGCGTTGGCACGGGTCACTTTGGCCTGGGCTTGGCAGACATCCTTGGCATTACCCGATTGTGCATCGCAGGCTGCCTTGGCGGTTTTGTAGTCGGCGTCGGATTTGGTGATGGCGGCTTTGTAGGCAACGGTGTCGTTGTTTGGCGTGGCGGCGAAGGCGGCGCTGGCGGCAGTTGCCAGCACGAAGGCGAGTAATTTATTCATGATGGTGTCCCTCTTTGTGGTGGTTGATGGACACATTAAACCGCTGCTCGGCCATGGCCTCCGTGCGCAAACGTACACTCGCGGTTTTTACTCTTCGCGCAACAGTCCCTGCCGCCACAGCAGATTGGCTTGCTCGAACACCGGCAGGCCGGGCGTGAAGGCGGCGCCGGTCGGCGCCAGTTGCAGCCAGCTCAGCGTGCTGTGGCTGCCGACCGCCGGCGCCGGCTCGCGCACCGACCGCATCCAGGCGGCCACGCTGGCGTACTGCTGCGGATGCTGCTGGTGGATCCAGGCCAATGCCACCAGGTCGGCGTAACCTTCCTCGCGGCGGGTGTCGCGCAATTGCGCTGCCGCGCCAGCCTGGCCCTGGGCGGCTTCAAAACCGGCCGGCAGCGCGTGCCAGTTGCCCTGCGCATAACGCCAGCAGTGGCCGATTTCATGCGCCACCATGGCTTCGATCATCAATGCGCGTTGCGCATCGGCTACATTGTCGAGGATGGCTTCAGCGTTGGGGTTGCCACGCATCGACAACACCAGCTTGCAGCGGCCATGGTCGTAGCCCAGCGCCAGCGGCACGTCGGTGGCGCGCGCCTGCGGCTGCACGGTGATGTCGATCGGCAGCTTGAGCTCCTGCTTGGCGTAATTCAGCACGGCGGCACCGGCTTTCAGCCAGCGGATTTCCATCTCGGTCAGCTCGGCGGACGAGGCGAGACCGGAGGTCAACAACAGCAGGGGAAGGAAGGTGCGCTTGATCATGGTGATCAAACTGTAGCATGCACCGGGCAAGAATTATTGCCCGGTGGCAGGTAAATTACTACGTAGAAAAACAGGAATGCTTACTGTGCCAACAAGGTATTTGCCGTTTTGAACTCGGGGCGGATATCGTTGGGGACAGCTTGCATTTTATCCAGGGCTTTTTGCACGTCCGGGCGGATCACCACGTACTTACGCATCATGTCCGTGGCGCGCGCGTAGTCGCCGGTGGCCTCGATGGTCAGGAACTCGCGGTCAAGGTCGGTCACGGCCTGTCTGATCTTCTTGAAATCCACCGCGAAGGTGCCGTCGCCGTGCGACACGAAGCCGCCCTTGTCGAGGAGGTAGTTGACCTGGATCGCCATGCCGCGCGCATGCGAATCGGTCAGGCCGAAGTGCAGCGTGCGGAAGGCCGAGGCCAGGAAGGTGGTGTACAACTTGCGCTCGGCCGCCGCGCCCTGCCCCAGCGTGCCTTGCAGCTGGCCCTTGTCCATCATATAGGCCAGCACGTACAGGCCGGTGATGTCGGCCTTGGCTTCCTCGATGGTCGAATAGGCTTCCTTCAGATCCTGACGCGGCGTCGATTCCTGGCCGTCCTTGCGCGTGATGTGCGGGCCGAGGCCGTGGGTGATTTCGTGCGCCAGGATGTGGGTGAAGAAGGAATCGAAGTCGACATCTTTCTGGTCGGCCGGGCGCAGCACCAGTTTCGAAATCGGCGTCAGCGTCGATTTGAATTTGGCTTGCTGCACATTCTTCAGCATCACGCGCTTGGAGCCGCGCTGGCTGATGATGCGCTCGTCGTTCGGCAGGTTGTAGGCGGCGGTCTGCACGCCCATATTGCCGTCGCCGGCGCCGTACACCTGATTCACCACCACCATCGGCGCCAGCGCGCCGACCTTTGGATTGCGGTATTGCGCATCCAGCGGCAGATTGTCTTCCAGTTCCTGCATGTGCTTGGCAAAGAAGTCGAGCTTCTGGGTTTCCTTCTGGTCGCGGAGGTTGACGTAGGCTTCAAACGCGGCCTTGTAGCCGAACAGTTCGTCGTTGTAGGTCTCGTAGGGGCCGATGGTGATGTCGACCGGCGAGTCCAGGTCCATCCAGGCGAAGTCGGAGGCCAGGTAGTCGTTGCTGAGGAAGGCGTCGGCGCGCAGTGCCAGGAATTTTTTCAGCGAGGCGTTGTCGGTGTCGGCGGCGGCCTGCTTCAGCAGCGCGGCGGCTTTTTGCAGGTCGACTTGGTACTCGTCGGAGTATTTGACGATGGCGAGTTGGCCGTTCTGGTTCTTGCGGATAGTGGTGAAGAACCATTGCGCTTGCTCCTTGTCGGTTGCCGGCAGCGCGTTGATCCAGGTTTCCAGTTCGGCCTTGGTGACGCCTTCCGGATAGAAGTTGCCGCCTTCCGGTTTCTTGTTCGGCACTTTGATGCCGGCTACTTCGGCCGGCAGGAAGGACTGGTGATCGTCCAGGATCGACCATGGGCCTTTGTTGAGCCAGAAGTAGTTCAGGCGTGCCTTGCCCAGCGGCGTGCTGTCTTTTTGCAGCGCGGCCCACAGCGCTTCGTTGCCGGACCAGCGCTGGCGCAGTTGCAGCACGTCGATGATCTTGGCCGCTTCGATCAGCTTGGCGATGGCTTGCTTGTCGCCGGCCGACAGGTGGCTGGTGTCGGCGGTCAGCGCGACCGGCGCGTAGCGCTTGCTCATTTTGGTGAGCTGGTTGACGTCGGCCGGGGCGGCGTAGGCGGTGGCGCAGGCAAACGTGGTTGCAACTGCAAGCGCCAGCGGAAGCAGGATTTTTTTCATGGGGTCCTCTTGTGGAGTGAGGGCCATATTGTAATCCAGCCGCTCACTGCCGGCAGTCGGCAGCGCGTTGCCAGCGCGTGCTGCCGGGGAAGCGCAGCCAGACGGTTTGCCAGGCGTTGCGGGTGCCGCAGCCTTGGGCGTTGGCCAGCCGCGATGGCGTGGTCGGACTGCCATCGCTGATGATGCGTTCGTCCTCAACTTGGGCGTAGGTGGAACGGCCGCCGTAGATGGCGCGCAGTTCTGTGCCGTTGGGCAGGAATAGCTGTTTCCATTGGTAACCGCGACTGGTGGACGGCGCGCCGGTGCTGTTTGTCGATGCGTCGGTATCGTCGGCGTCGTCAGCGTCGTCCTCATCGAGCCAAGGGCGCGGCGCGGCTTTGGTGGTGTCGATCCAATGCCGTACAAGGCCGCTTAATATCGCTTCTGTTTTCGGGCCGTAGAATCCTTCCCCCGAATGATCGGTCATCGCGCAGAACACACTGCCTGGCAGGTGCAGGACTATAGGGTGGTCCATATTTTTCTCCCCTCTAAAACCTCTATTTGCTCTATTCCGCTCTAATTCACTAGAGATCAGTAGATATCGCTCTAAAAAGAGAGTGTTGCACGCTCTATTTCGCGCTAATTACTCTATTTTCTCTAAAGCGCTTCTATGTTTTAGAGCGAAATCTAGCGAAATAGTTCAATCTCTAGCGAAATAGAGCTTTTAGAGATTTTAGAGCCCGAAAAAATATAGAGGGGGTATGCTCCCTTACCAGGCGCGGTACACCTGTCCGGTCTGGGCGCCATCGACGCTGCGCGCGTACGACAGGGCCGCGCGACTGGCGGCGATGGGCTCGAAGCCGACGAAGAACGGGCCGTAGCTGTCCATCGATTCCTGCAACACCGTCGGGCTGACGACATTGATGCGCAAGCCGCGCGGCAGCTCGATGGCGGCACCGCGCGCAAAGCCTTCAATGGCGGCGTTGACCATGGTGGCACTGGCGCCGTTGCGGATCGGCTCCTCGGCGACAATGCCGCTGGTAAGCGTAATCGAACCGCCATCGTTCAAATACTCCTGCGCCACCAGCGCCACATTCACCTGTCCCATCAACTTGCTATTCAGGCCGATATGGAACTGCTCCGGCGTGAACGATGCCAGCGGCGCGAAGTGCAGCTTGCCGGCTGCGACCACCACCGCATCCACCTTACCCAGCTTGGCAAACAGCGCACGCACCGAATTGATATCGGCGAAGTCCACCTGATGCTGACCGCCACGCGCGCCCACCGTCACCACCTCATGACGCTGGCCCAACTCCTCAACCACCGCCTTGCCCACAGCGCCAGTAGCACCGATCACGATTACTTTCATGCCGAACTCCTTTCAGAAAACACCAGTATGATCTGCTTCACCAAAGGAATAAATACGCTATGATGAAGATCATTACAAACTGAAAGTTAGCAATCGATGGACAAGCTGCGCAGCATGGAAATCTTCGTCGCCGTGGTGGACGCTGGCAACTTCACCGCCGCCGCCGCACGCTTCAACCTGTCGCCGGTGATGGTGGGCAAACACATCGCGCAACTGGAAGCGACGTTGGGCGCGCGTCTGCTGGCCCGCACCACGCGGCGACAAAGCCTGACCGAAATCGGCGCACAGTATGCCGAACAGTGTCGCGTCATACTGGGGCAGATCGAAGCGGCCGAGCGCGGCGCCGAAGCGATGCGCAGCGTACCGCGCGGCCGCTTGCGCATCACCGCCTCGACCTCGTTCGGCAACGAGTGGCTGGCGCCGGCGTTGACCGACTACCTGCGCCTACATCCCGAAGTGAGCGTGGACCTGAGCCTCAACGACCGCATGGTGGATCTGGTAGACGAAGGCTACGACGCCGCCATCCGCATCGGCGCGCCGACGGATTCCAGCATGATCGCGCGGCCGCTGCGGCCCTACACGATGGCCATCTGCGCCTCGCCCGGCTACCTGAAAGCGCGCGGCACGCCGCATACGCCGGCCGATCTGGCCGGGCATGAGTGTCTGGATTTTGTGGTGGGCGATGTTGGCGTCAGCTGGCGGTTGCAATCGGTGCACGGCAAGCGTCCGTTGCAAGCAAGCCGTTTCCGCGCCAACAGCGGCCAGGCCTTGCGCCAGGCCGCGTTGCATAATTTCGGGATCGTGATGCAGGCCGAGGTGCTACTGGCGCAGGACATCGCCGCCGGCCGGCTGGTGCCGATATTGCGCGACCATCTGCCGGCGCCGCGGCCGATGCATGTGGTTTATCCGCGCGACCGCCGGGCCACGCCCAAGCTGACCACTTTCATCGACTTCATGGTGGAACGCTTAGGACCAGCAGCATATTTGCCGCTGGCCTCTCTCACGTAATCGTTACTGCGTTGCTGGGTTATTGCACCACTTGCGCCACTTGCGCCAGCTGCGGCGACGGCTGCCAGCCGGCGCCCAGCGCGCGCGCCACCGACACCGCCGCCAGCAGGCGCTGGGTGTTGATCTGCACTGCCGCGCGATCGGCCGCCAGCGCGCTGCGCTGCGCATCGGTGACATCAAGGTAGGTCGAGACGCCGCGCTCATAGCGCGCGCTAGCCACCAGATAACCGCGTGCCGCCGCCACCTGCGACGCCTTCTGCGCCTCGCCCTGCAACTGGCGCTGCTGCACGTCCGACAGCGCGTCTTCCACTTCGCGCAACGCGGTCAGCAGCTTGGTCTGGTGGTTGGCCAGCGCCTCTTCGTAGCGCGCCTTGGCGATCGCCAGATTGGCTTTGTTGCGGCCACCGTCAAAGATCGGCAGCGACAAGGCCAGCGGACCGACGCTGAACTGGCGCGAATCGCCTTTGGCCAGATTGCTCAGACTCTCCGAGGCAAAGCCGAAGTTACCGGTCAGCGACAGCGACGGATAGAACGCGCCTTCCGCCACGCCGATCTGCGCGTTGTTGGCGCGCAGGTTGGCCACGCTGCCCGCCAGATCCGGGCGATGCGCCAGCAGGCTGGCCGGCAGGCCGACCGGAATCGCCGGCGGCAGCGGCAGTGCTGCCGCGTTGGCGGTCGAGGCGGTCAGCAGCGAGGACGGCGAGGCGCCTACCAGCGTCGCCAGACTGTGCTCCAGCAGATTGCGCTGACGCTGTACTTCGTGCAGGTCGGCCTGCGCATTGGCGCGTTCGATGCGGGCGCGCGAGACGTCCAGCTCATTCGACAGGCCGGCGTCGAAACGCGCAGTGACCAGTTCCTCGCTTTCGCGGCGGGTGTCCAGCGCGCCGTTCAGGATGGCGATTTCCGCATCCAGGCCGCGCAGCTGCCAGTAAGTGGTGGCCAGTTGCGACGACAACATCAGCAGCACGCCGTCGCGGTCCGCTTCGGCCACCAGCGCCTGCGCGTCCGAGGCTTCGACCAGGCGGCGCACGCGGCCCAGCAGGTCGACTTCGTAGGAGAAGTTGGAACCGACCGAGTAGTTGTTACCCTTGATCGAACGGCCGCCCAGCGCCAGCCCTTGCGAGGTCTCGGCGGAGGTGCGCGAGTTCGAAATGCCAGCGTTGACGCTCAACTGCGGCTGCTGATTGGCGCGGGTGACGCCGGCCTGCTCCAGCGCCTGCACCAGCCGCTGGGCGGCAGCCTTCACGCTCGGGTTATCGCGCAGCGCGGTTTCTTCCAGACGGTTCAGGGTCGGATCGTTAAACACGGTCCACCATTGCGCTGGCAACTGCGCCACATCGGCGCCGGCCTGCGGCAGATGGCGGAACGAAGCGTCGGCGACATTCGCCGGCGCCGTGAAATCGCTACCGACGGTAGCGCAGCCGGTCACGGCCAGGGTGACGGCAACAGCGAGCGTCAGGCGCTTCAGAGCTGAATTCAACATGATTACCTCTAAGTTTAAACAGTTATCCCGTCGTTCCCGCGCAGGCGGGAACCCATAGAACGTGGCCAGCCATGCGCTCTATGGATTCCGGCCTACGCCGGAATGACGGCGTATTCTTTAGTGAGCGCCGCCGCCACCGCCGGCGGAGGGGGCTTTGACCTTGTCCGAGAACCACAGCACGCCGATGCAGGCAAACAGCACCATCGCCACCAGGAAGAAGCCGTCGTTGTACGCCATCACATATGACTCGCGACGGACGATGCCGTCCACCGCCTTCAGCGCCATGTCGGCCGCCGTCGCGCTATCGAAGCCCTTGTTGATGAACGACGACGTCAGCGTATCCAGCCGCTCCTGGGTCGCCAGCGCAAAGCTGCTGACCGACTCGCCGATGCGCGCCGAGTGGAAATGCTCGCGGTTGGTCAGCGAGGTCGCCAGCAGCGCGATGCCGATCGAACCGCCCAGGTTACGGGTCATGTTGATCAGGCTCGACGCCGACGGCATGTCCTTCGGCTGAATGCCGTTCATGGCGAAGTTCGACAGCGTCAGCATCACGAACGGCTGGCCCAGCGCGCGCACGATCTGCGACAGCAGCAGCTGGTCGTAGCCGGTGGTGGCGTCCATGTAGGCGTTCATCAGGCACGAGCCGCCGAACAGCAGCAGGCCGAAGGTGCACAGGATGCGGTTGTCGACCTTGGACGACAGCTTGGCCACGAACGGCATGATGAACAGCTGCGGCAGGCCGGCCCACATGATCACCTCGCCGATTTGCATCGGCGAATAGCCGGGAATCTGCGCCAGGAACAGCGGCAGGATGAACGCCGAACCATACAGGCCCATGCCCATCGCCATCGACAGCGCGGTGGCGGAGGCGAAGTTGCGCCGGCCGTACAGGCCCAGATTGACGAACGGCTGCTTGCGGGTGGCGCCGGTCACCGCCCAGCCCAGCAGACCGATGATGGCCAGCGCGGCGAAGGTGTTGATGAAGGCCGAGTCGAACCAGTCCTTGCTGTTGCCCTCTTCGAGGAACACCGTCAGGCTGCCCAGCCCCACCGCCATGAAGGCGATGCCCAGCCAGTCGGCGTTATACAGCAGCGACAGATTGGATTTTTCCTTGTCCAGGCCAACCGCAATGCCGCCGATCAGCAGCAGGCCGGGCACCCAGTTGATGTAGAAGATCGACGGCCAGCCATACAGCTCGCTCAGGTAGCCGCCCAGGGTCGGCCCCATCGACGGCGCCAGTGTCGCGGTCAGGCCGAAGATGGCCATGCCGGTGGCGCGCTTGGATGGCGGCAGCTTGGCCATCACCAGCGTCATCGCCATCGGGATCAGCGCGCCGCCGGTGAAGCCCTGCAGCATGCGGAAGGCGATCATGCTTTCCAGGTTCCAGGCGAAGCCGCACAGCGTGGAGAACAGCAGGAACAGCGCGGTGGTGCCCATCATGTAGCCGCGCATGCCGAACACGCGCACGAACAGGCCGGTCATCGGAATCACGATGATCTCCGCCACCAGGTAGGCGGTGGCGATCCACGAGCCCTCTTCCTGGGTGGCCGACAGCGCGCCCAGAATATCCTTCAGCGACGAATTGGTGATCTGGATATCCAGCACTGCCATGAAGGCGCCCAGCATGCCGGCGGCCACCGCCAGCCAGGTGCGGCCGGAGACTTTCTCGCTCGGCATGGCGTGAGACCTCCCGCCAGCCGGCGTATCGATTGTGGTGCTAGCCATGACGCGGCTCCTTAGTGGGCGGCGTCAGACTTCAGCGACACTTCGGCGATTGCCGACATGCCCGGCACCAGACGGCCGCTCAGGGCCTTGACGTCTTCCGGCTTGAAGGTGATCTTGACCGGCACGCGCTGGACGATCTTGGTGAAGTTGCCGGTGGCGTTATCGGCCGGCAGCAGCGCGAACTGCGCGCCCGAGGCCGGCGAGAAGCTGTCCACCGTGCCGATCAATTCCTTGCCCGGCAGCGCATCGATGCTGACGTGCACCGGCTGGCCTTTTTTCAGCTCGGCCAGCTGGGTTTCCTTGAAGTTGGCGGTCAGCCAGACGTTTTCCTGCACGATCGCGGTCAGCGACTGGCCCGGCTGCACGCGCTGGCCCACCTCGATGGTGCGCTTGCCGATGCGGCCCGTCACCGGCGCCAGAATGCGGTTGTAGGCCAGCTGCTGGCTGGCGTCCTTCAGCTGCACCTGCAGCACGCCGACCTGCGCGTTCAGCACGTCGCGCGCCGACTTGGCCGAGGCGATCTGCGCCCGGGCGGCGGCGGCGCTGTCCTTGCGCGCGGCGACATCGGCGCTGGCGCTGGCGCGGGTGGCGACGGCGGCATCCAGCTCCGCTTTCGACACGGCTTTCATCTGGCTGTTGTACAGCTGGCCGAAACGCTCGGCGTCCTGTTTGGCGCGCACCAGTTGCGCTTCCGACTGCGCCACTTGCGCGGCGGCGGCGCTGGCCTGCGCCTGCACTTGCGCGATCTGGGCGTCTGCCTGCAGCACCTGCTGCTGCGCCGAGGCGATCTGCGCCTGAATCTGCTCCACTTTCACGCCCTGGTCGAACGGGTCCAGCTCGGCGATCACATCACCCTGCCTGACCAGCTGGTTATCCTCGATCAGCACCTTGGTGACCACGCCGGCGATGCGCGACGACACCGGATGCACATGGCCGGCCACATACGCGTTGTCGGTCTCGACATAGTAATGGCTGCGATACCACATGCGGCCACCGGTGGCCAGCGCGGCCAGCGCCACGATGGCAGCCACCACCAGCACGCGGCGGTTGGGTTGCTGCGGCGGCGCCGACGCGGCTGCGGCCGGAGCGGGAGGCACGGCACTGATTTTTTGTTCTTGAGTGGACATGAGTGGCTCGGGAGAAATGAAATGAGATAGGAGCATTATGGCGGGTTTCCGCGCAAAGTCAAGAAATGAAACGGTTGCATTTCATTTTTTTGTGGACTAGCATAGTGTCATTCGTTATCATTGCCCGCCATGACTTCTTCAGACCTTACCGACGCCGCGCCGCTGGACGAGCAAGATTGTCCGGAAGGCAATTACAGCCCCGATTCGCCGTGCTTCGGCAAGGCGGCCGGCCGCCCCCGCGCCGCCGACAAGGCGGCCCGCCGCGAAGCACTGCTGGCCACCGCCGGCCGGCTGTTCCTGGAAAAAGGCTACAGCAAGGTCAGCCTGGAGATGATCGCCCGCGAGGCGCATGTGGCGGTGCGCACCATCTACGTCAAGTTCGGCGGCAAGGCCGGACTGCTGAACGCCATCATCGCCAACGGCCGCGAACACTATATGTCCGGCATGGCGTGCATGGAAACCGATCCGCGGCCGATGGCGGAGATCCTCAGCGACTTCGCGCTGCGCTTCCTCGAACTGGTGTCGCTGCCCACCTTCAACAACCTGCACCGCATGGTGGTGGCCGAAGCCAAAAGCACGCCGGAGCTGGCCGCGACCTTCTTCAAGGCCGGCCCGCAGCTGACCCGCGACGAGCTGGGCCGCTTCTTCGCCCGCCCCGACATCAAGGCTCAGCTGCGCGCCGACCTGCGCCCGGAGATGGTGCCGGTATTCCTGATCAACTGCCTGATGGGCGACTACATGACGCGCGTGCTGTTCCCCAACGAGGTGCCGCTGTCGGCCGACGAGCTGCGCCAGCGCGCGGCCGAAGGGCTGGACCTGTTCCTGCACGCCGTGCGCCGCTAAGTACGCTAGCGCACGTTAAAAGCACGCCACGCTTTTGCTATTTGTTCTATACTGATTTTTTGCAAATCGGAGTACACATGAGCAAAACGAATCGTCTGGACTGGAGCAAGCAAATCACGCTCATGAACGAGCGCATCAAACACTTCCAGGCCAACCCCGGCCAGGAACAGCTGGATGCCGTCGTCGCTGAATTGCAAGCTTACGCCGAAGCGGCGCGCAGCGGCGGCATCGAGATCCCTGCCCGCTTCACCGTCAACTAAACCGCGCCCAAGCGGCAGGCCCGCCATGCACATCCGCACTTTGCAAGCCGACGACGCAGCGCGTTTGCTGGCGTTCGAGCTGGACAACCGCAGCTGGTTCGAGCAGCATGTGGAGGCGCGCGCGGCGACGTTTTATTCGGCAGCCGGAGTCGCCGCGCATATCGCCGACTACCTGGACAGCCATGCGGCGGGCCTGATGCATCCCTGCGTGCTGACCAGCGACGACGGCGCCGCCATCCTCGGCCGCGCCAACCTGCGCCACATCGACCGCAGCACCGGTGTCGGCGAAGTGGGCTACCGCATCGCCCGTAACCATGCGCGCCAGGGGCTCGGCAGCCTGGCAATGAAGCACTTGATGGACGTGGCGCGCCAGCAATATGGCCTGCGCATTCTGAATGCGTGGATCTCGCCGCAGAACCTCGGTTCGCGGCGCATCCTGGAGAAATTCGGCTTTCAGCGCGACGCCCTGGCGGCGCCGCATGTGGTGCAGGTGAACGGCGTCGATCACGCCTCCCACCTGTACCAGTGTCACCTGTAGAATTTACTTCTTGCTGGCGCGCGCCTGCGCCACCAGCGCGTCCAGCACCTGCAGCGTGGCGCCGTTCAGCTGCGCGCGCGGCGTGCCGGGGTTGGCGGCGTCCACCTGCGACGGCGTGGTCAGATAGCGGCCGTCGACGATGATGGTCGGCGTGCTGTTGACTTCATAGGTGCCGGCCACGCGGCCGGCGTTCTTCAGGCGCGTCATCACCGCGAACGAGTTGTAGGTGGCGGTGAACTTGTCCTTGTCGATGCCGTTCTTGACCGCCCAGTCGATATTGTCGGCGTCGCTCTTCAGGCGCTTGCGCTCGACGTGCCAGGTGCTCAGCACCTTGGCGTGCAGCTGTTCCTCCAGCTTCATCGCCTCCAGCGTCAGGAACAGGTGCGCTTCCGGATCGTTCTCGCCGGTCAGCGGCAGGTGGATGCGGCGGAAGCTGATGTTGTCGCCCTGCTTCTTGACCCAGGCCAGCATGTCCGCTTCCAGCGCGTAGCAGGCCGGGCAGTGGTACATGAAGAACTCGATCACTTCCACCTTCTTGCCCTGCGCCTGCACCGGCTGCGGGGTTTTCAGGGTGGTGTACTCGGCGCCGTTGCGCGGCGCGGTCGGCGAGGCAAATGCGGTCGCCGCGCACAGGCCGGTGACCACCAGGGCAATCTTCATCAAACGCATGTTGGAAACTCCAAAGGTGCAAAAAACAGCAGAGTATCACTTCTGCGGCGGACGCGCCTCCAAACCTGCGATATCCTGCATCAGCGCGATCAACCGCTTGGCGCCCAGGCCCAGCGGCCGGTCGTTGGCCCACACCAGATCGACCCACAGCCGCAGCTCGCTGCTCATGTGTTCGAAGATGATGCCGAGCAGCTCGCCGCTGTCCATCAGCGGCTGCGCCAGCCGGCGCGGCAGATAGGCCCAGCCCAGGCCCGCGCGCACCAGGCCCAGCGTGGCCAGATGGCTGTCGGTGCGCCATAGCTTGCGCGAAATCAGCACGCGCTGGTCGGCCTCGTGGGCCGCGCGGCTGAAGATGGCGATCTGGCGCAGGTCGACCAAGTCTTCCAGCCGGAAGCTGCCGTTGCGCGCCAGCGCCAGCGGATGGCGCGGCGCGATCACCGGCACCAATAGTTCGCTGCCCAGCTCCTGAAAGCTCTCATGCTCATCGACGCTGGGACGCTCGTACAGCAGCGCCAGCTGGGCGGCGCCGTGGTGCAGCATGCGCAGCGCGTCGTCCTGCGGCGCCGACAGCACCTCCACCTCCAGCGCCGGAAATTCGTCCGCCAGCCGCGCCAGCGGATCGCCCCATGGCGCCGACAGCAGCTCGGGCGCCACCGCCAGCGTCAGCCGGCGCTCCAGCCCGTGGTGCAGCGACAGCGCGTGCGCCTGCAGGCGACGCAGCTGGCCGGCCATCTGCCGCGCCTCGGCCTCCAGCGCGCGCGCCGATTCGGTCGGCCGCACCGCGCGCGAGCTGCGCTCGAACAGCTCGATGCCCAGCTCCGCCTCCAGCTGCGCGACGGTCATGCTGACGGCCGACGGCACGCGGCCCAGCGCGCGCGCGGCGGCCGAGAAAGAACCCTGGTCCAGCACGGCCAGAAAGACCGCGATGTTATCGGATGAGAAAGCCATGCATGCCAGACTATCAGAAAAACTGAAAGCTGCCGACTTTTTCAATCAGAAAAACTTCCATATCATCTCACTTAGAAAGGACACATCATGCAAGGTTTAAAACGCAAAATCATCTACGCCTCCCTGTTCGAACTGATCGCCATCGGCCTGACCAGCAGCCTGCTGATGTTCGGCGCCGGCCACGATGCCGGGCACGCAGGCGTGGCGGCAGTGGCCTCGTCGACCATCGCCTTCATCTGGAATTTCGTCTTCAACTACGCGTTTGAAGCCTGGGAAGCGCGTCAGCCGACGCGCGGGCGCAGCTGGAAACGCCGCGTCGCCCACGCCATCGGCTTCGAGGGCGGACTGGTGGTGCTGCTGGTGCCGCTGTTCGCTTGGTGGCTCAACATCTCGCTGTGGGACGCGCTGCTGCTGGACATCGGCCTGCTGATGTTCTTCATGGTCTATACCTACCTGTTCAGCCTGACCTTCGACCGCATCTTCGGCCTGCCCGCCTCGGCGCAGGGCTGAGCTACAATCGGTAGAACACTATCTACTGGAGCCCACATGAAGTTGCAACCGTTTGCTTACGCAGTTCTGGCCTTGGCGCTGACGCTTGACTCCGCGCGCGCCGAGGGCCTGTCGGCCACCGAGCAGAACATCGTCGCCGAGGTGAAGGCCCACTCGGCGCGGGGGCTGGAACTGCTGGAGCGGTCGGTCAACATCAACAGCGGCACCATGAATCACGAGGGCGTGCGCGCGGTCGGCAAGCTGTTCGGCGCGCAGTTCGAGCAGTTGGGCTTCCAGACCCGCTGGGCTGACATGCCGCCGGCGATGCAGCGCGCCGGCCACCTGATCGCCACGCGCGAGGGAAAACAGGGCAAGCGTCTGCTGCTGCTCGGCCATCTGGACACGGTGTTTGAGAAAGACAGCCCGGTGCAGCTGTGGCAGCGCCACGGCGACCGGGTGCGCGGCCAGGGCGTCAACGACATGAAGGGTGGTGATGTCATCATCATCGAAGCGCTGCGGGCGCTGCATCGGGTTGGCGCGCTGGATAACACCAGCATCACGGTGGTATTCACCGGCGACGAGGAGAATGCCGGCGAGCCGATAGCAATCTCGCGCGCCGACATGGTCAACGCCGCCAAGCGCAGCGACATCGCGCTCGCCTTCGAGGCGACGGTGCGCGACAGGCAGGGGCGCGACACCGGCACCATCGGCCGCCGCGCGGCTTCGTCGTGGCAGCTGAAAGTCAGCGGCAAACAAGGCCACTCCAGCGGCATCTTCAGCGATGGTGCCGGCTATGGCGCGATCTACGAAGCGGCGCGGATTGTGGACGGCTTCCGCCAGCAGGTGATCGAGCCGGACCTGACTTTCAGTCCAGGGCTGATCGTCGGCGGCACCGATGCCGGCACCGATGCGCTGGGCACGGCCGGCCAGGCGTCCGGCAAGAGCAATGTCATCGCGCGCACCGCCACGGTGGAAGGCGATCTGCGCTATCTGAGCCTGGAGCAGCGCGACGGCGCGCATGCGAAGATGAAGGCCATCGTCGCGCAGAACCTGCCGGGCACCAGCGCCAGCATCAGCTTCCGCGACGCCTACCCGCCGATGTCGCCGACCGCCGGCAACCTGGCGCTGTTGAAGATCTACTCGCAAGCCAGCCAGGATGCCGGCCTGGGCGAAATCCCTGCCCTGCCGCCGGGCCAGCGCGGCGCCGGCGACGTCCAGTTCGTCGCCCCGCTGCTGGACAGCCTGGACGGCCTCGGCGCCACCGGCAACGGCGCCCACTCGCCCGACGAAGACCTGGAAATCGCCTCGATCGAACGCGCCACCATCCGCACCGCCATCCTGCTCTACCGCCTGACCCGCTAAGTCAGAGATAGATCAAACTCAGCGGGAATACTGAGTGCTACCATGGCAGAATCATTCAACGGAGGACGCCATGGAAACCTCGACCATCGTCAACAACGACGGCACCGTCACAATCCCTAAGGAAATTCGCGAACAGTACGGTATTCCGGAAGGCGCCAAAGTGCATTGCGTAATGAACGGCTACCAACTTGAGATGCGGATTGTGGGTACAAAACTACCGCAATCCAAAGCAAACTTTGTCAGCGGTTTCGGCATGATAAAGAGCGATATGCCTTCAGTCGACCCGCACTTTGGTCTCTGACAGCGACTGACCATGATAGGCCTCGACACCAATGTTTTGGCGCGCTACTACATTGACGATGTCACAGACCTTCAAGCAAGGCGTCAGCGTCCGGCAGCACAAGCCTTGATAGAGTCTGGTCAACCTCTTTCTGTTTGCAAGACGGTGATCATCGAATTGGAATGGTTGATGCGGAAGCGATACAGGCTGCCTCGCACCGCTGTTCTCGCAGCATTGCTCCATATGCTGGGATTGGCGCACGTCATGATAGAAGATCGCACAGCCGTCAGCGAGGCGGTGAGCAATTATGCACACGGACTTGCGTTCGCGGATGCGCTGCACCATGCCAGCTACGCTAAAGCCGAGAGCATAGCGTCCTTTGACGACCGAAAATTCGCGCGCCGGGTGGCGGCTTTGGGATTGCAGCCGCTGGTGATGGTGCTGCGCTGAAGGCGTAAAAAAGCCGGGAACACAGTCCCGGCTTTTTTTCTGCCTGCCTGCTTAGCGCTTGCGCGGCGGTGGCAGGTCGGTGCAGACGCCTTCGTAGACTTCCGCCGCCATGCCGATCGATTCGCCCAGCGTTGGATGCGGGTGGATCGTCTTGCCGATGTCGGTGCCGTCGGCCCCCATCTCGATGGCCAGCGCGATTTCGCCGATCATGTCGCCGGCGTGCGTGCCGACCATGGTGCCGCCGATGATGCGGTGCGTCTCAGCGTCGAACAGCAGCTTGGTGAAGCCTTCGGCGCGGCCATTGGCCACGGCGCGGCCGCTCGCTGCCCAAGGGAAGTGACCCTTCTCGATCTTGATGCCCTTGGCTTTCGCTTCGTCTTCGGTAATGCCGACCCACGCCACTTCCGGATCGGTGTAAGCCACCGATGGAATCACCTTGACATCGAAGTGCGACTTCTGGCCGGCAGCAGCTTCCGCCGCCACATGGCCTTCGTGCACCGCCTTGTGCGCCAGCATTGGCTGGCCCACCAGGTCGCCGATGGCGAAGATGTTCGGCACATTGGTGCGCATCTGGCTGTCGACCGGGATGAAGCCGCGATCAGTCACCACCACGCCAGCCTTGTCGGCAGCGATCTTCTTGCCGTTCGGGCTGCGGCCCACGGCCACCAGCACCAGGTCATAGACTTGCGGTGCTGGCGCGGTGACGCCGGCTTCCGCCGCTTCGAAAGTGACTTTGATCCCTTCCGGCAGCGCTTCAACCGCCACCGTTTTGGTCTTGGTCATGATGTTGTCGAAGCGGGCTTCGTTGTACTTCTGCCAGACCTTGACCGCATCGCGGTCGGCGCCCTGCATCAAGCCGTCCATCATTTCGACCACGTCGATGCGCGCGCCGAAAGTCGAGTAGACGGTAGCCATTTCCAGGCCGATGATGCCGCCGCCGATGACCAGCATGCGTTTCGGGATCTGACGCAGTTCCAGCGCGCCGGTCGAATCGACGATGCGCGGATCTTCCGGCACGAACGGCAGCTTCACCACCGACGAACCGGCAGCGATGATGGCCTGCTTGAACTGCACCACTTTCTTGCTGCCGTCATTGGCGGTGACTTCGATGTGGTTGGCGCTCAGGAACTGGCCGACGCCGGTGACTACCTGCGTCTTGCGGGCCTTGGCCATGCCGGCCAGACCGTTGGTCATGTTCTTGATGACGCTTTCCTTGTGCTTGCGCACCTGGTCGATGTCGATGGTCGGCTTGGCGAAGGTCACGCCGGTTTTGGCCATGTGCGACGTCTCGTCGATCACGGCGGCCACGTGCAGCAGCGCTTTCGACGGGATGCAACCGACGTTCAGGCACACGCCGCCCAGCACGTCGTAGCGCTCGACCAGCACGGTGTTCAGGCCCAGGTCCGACGCGCGGAACGCGGCCGAGTAACCGCCAGGGCCGGAGCCCAGCACCATCATGTCGCAGTCGATGTCGACCTGGCCGGTGTAGCTGCTACCGGCTGGTGCGGCGATCGGCGCGGCAGCGGCAGGAGCGGCAGCAGCCGGCGCCGGCGCAGATGCGGCGGCAGCAGGCGCTGGGACAGCAGCGGCCGGCGCAGGAGCGGCAGCGCCTTCGCTGGCTTCAACCACCAGCAGCGCAACGCCTTCCTTGACCTTGTCGCCCACCTTGACGCGCACTTCCTTCACCACGCCGCTGTGCGACGACGGAATTTCCATGCTGGCCTTGTCCGATTCAACCGTGATCAGCGACTGATCGACCTTGATCGTGTCGCCCACCTTGACCATCACTTCGATTACTTCTACTTCCGCGAAGTCGCCGATATTCGGCACTTTTACTTCTGTGCTCATAGTGGCTCCTTACAGCAGAATTTTACGCATGTCGCCGAGCACTTCGCTCAGGTACACGGAGAAGCGCGCGCCCATCGCGCCATCGACCACGCGGTGGTCGTAGGACAGCGAGGTACCCATCAGCAGGCGAGGCTGGAACGCCTTGCCATCCCACACCGGCTTCAGCGAGGCCTTGGACAAGCCCAGGATCGCCACTTCCGGCGCGTTGACGATCGGCGTGAAGTGCGTGCCGCCGATGCCGCCCAGCGACGAAATCGTGAAGGTCGCGCCCTGCATGTCGGCTGGTTTCAACTTGCCTTCGCGCGCTTGCAGCGACAGCTCGGTCATTTCCTTGGCGATCTGCGTCACCGATTTCTGGTCGGCGTTTTTGATCACTGGCACCACCAGGCCATTTGGCGTATCCGCCGCGAAGCCGATGTTGTAGTACTTCTTCAGAATCAGGTTCTCGCCCTTCGCGTCCAGCGACGAATTGAAGGTCGGGAATTTCTTCAGCGCGGCGACCGAGGCCTTGATCACGAATGCCAGCATGGTCAGCTTGGTGGCGTCCTTGTTCTTGGCGGTAGCGGCGTTGGATTCAACGCGGAAGGCTTCCAGGTCGGTGATGTCGGCATCGTCGAATTGCGTGACGTGCGGGATCTGCACCCAGTTGCGGTGCAGGTTAGGACCGGAGATCTTCTTGATGCGCGACAGCGGCAGCAGTTCGGTTTCACCGAATTTACTGAAGTCCAGCGACGGCCATGGCAGCACGCTGAAGTTGCCACCGCCACCGACCGCGCCACCAGCGGCAGCCGCCGGCGAAGCGACGGTGCCGGCGATCACGCCCTTGACGTAGTTCTGCACGTCGATCTGGGTGATGCGGCCTTTCGGACCGGAGCCTGGCACTTTGCCCAGGTCCACGCCCAGTTCGCGGGCGAACTTGCGGATCGATGGCGAAGCGTGCGCCAGCTTGCCGGTCGTGACCGAACCTTGCGACGCGGTGGCCGGTGCAGCGGCGGCAGGAGCCGGTGCAGGTGCTGGCGACGGCGCGGCTGCTGCGGCCGACGCTGGAGCCGCAGCAGCTGGCGCCGGCGCTGCGGCAGCCGGGCCGCCAACAGCGTCTACAACGAACACGATCGTGCCCATGGCAACCTTGTCGCCAACCTTGACCTTCACTTCTTTCACCACGCCGGCGTGCGACGATGGAATTTCCATGCTGGCCTTGTCCGATTCAACGGTCAGCAGCGACTGGTCTACCTTGATGGTGTCGCCCACCTTGACCATGACTTCGATGACTTCCACTTCCTTGAAGTCGCCGATGTCCGGCACTTTGACTTCGACCGGGCCGGCGGCGGCCGCAGGCGCTGCGGCAGGAGCCGGCGCAGGGGCAGCAGCGGCTGGCGCTGGAGCCGAAGCGGCGGCGGCCGGCGCTGGTGCAGCAGCAGGTGCGGCGGCGGCGCCATCGGCCTCCAGCAGCAGCACCAGCGAACCCATGGCAACCTTCTCGCCCACTTTCACTTTGATCTCTTTCACCACGCCGGCGGCGGACGAAGGGATCTCCATGCTGGCCTTATCCGATTCAACGGTAATCAGCGACTGGTCCACCTTGATGGTGTCGCCGACCTTGACCATCACTTCGATGATCTCGACTTCCTTGAAATCGCCGATATCCGGGACTTTAACTTCCACAATGCTCATAGCGTTTGCTCCGTATTTTTTCTAAGCGGATTATTGGGTCACCGGATTTGGTTTGTTTGGATCGAGGTTGTACTTGGCAATCGCTTGCTCAACCACTTTCACATCGATCTTGCCTTCTTCCGACAGCGACTTCAGTGCGGCAACCGTGATGTAGTAACGGTTCACCTCAAAGAACTCACGCAGCTTGGCGCGGCTGTCCGAGCGGCCGAAACCATCGGTGCCCAGCACGCGGTAGGTGCGATCCTTCGGAATGAAGGCGCGGATCTGCTCAGCAAACGCACGCATGTAGTCAGTGGTGGCCACGATCGGGCCCGAAGTATCCTTCAGCAGCTGCGCCACGTATGGCACGCGCTGTTCGGCGGTCGGGTTGACCAGGTTCCAACGCTCGGCGTCCTGGCCGTCGCGCGCCACCAGGGTCAGCGAAGGCGCGGACCAGACGTCGGCAGCGATGCCCCAATCGTTCAGCAGCAGTTCCTGAGCGAAGATCGACTCACGCAGGATGGTGCCGGAACCGATCAGCTGCACGCGCTGCTTGGCGTTCTTGTCCCCCTCTTGCAGCAGGTACATGCCCTTCAGGATGCCCTCTTCCTGGCCTGGCTTGATGCCTGGGTGCGGGTAGTTTTCGTTCATGATGGTGATGTAGTAGAACACGTCTTCCTGTTCTTCCACCATGCGGCGCATACCGTCCTGGATGATGACGGCCAGCTCGTGACCGAAGGTCGGATCGTACGGCATGCAGTTCGGCACAGCGGCGGCGAACAGATGGCTGTGACCATCTTCGTGCTGCAGGCCTTCGCCGTTCAGCGTGGTACGGCCGGCGGTGCCGCCCATCAGGAAGCCGCGCGCGCGCATGTCGGCAGCTGCCCACACCAAGTCGCCGATACGCTGCATACCGAACATCGAGTAGTAGGTATAGAACGGGATCATCACGCGGTTGTTGGTCGAGTACGAAGTCGCCGCAGCGATCCACGAGCTCATACCACCGGCTTCATTGATACCTTCTTGCAGGATCTGACCGGCCTTGTCTTCGCGGTAGTACATCACCTGGTCTTTATCGACCGGCTCATACAACTGGCCTTGCTGGTTGAAGATACCGACCTGACGGAACAGGCCTTCCATACCGAAGGTACGCGATTCATCGACCAGCACCGGCACGATACGCGGGCCGACGCTCTGGTCTTTCAGCAGCGTGGTCAGGATACGCACGTAAGCCTGGGTCGACGACACTTCGCGGCCTTCCGCAGTCGCGTCCAGTACGTTCTGGAAGGCGGTCAGCGGTGGTACGGTCAGTTTTTCGTCGGCCTGCTGGCGACGGGCCGGCAGGTAGCCGCCCAGCGCAGCGCGGCGCTCGTGCAGGTACTTGATCTCAGGCGCGTCATCGGCTGGCTTGTAGAATGGGATATCGGCCAGTTGATCGTCCGGAATCGGGATCGAGTAGCGGTCGCGCATTTCGCGCACGGCTTCGTCGGTCAGCTTCTTGGTGTTGTGCGCGGTGTTGCGTGCTTCGCCGTGCTTGCCCATGCCGAAGCCCTTGATGGTTTTCACCAGCAGGACGGTCGGTTGGCCTTTGTGTTCCTGTGCGACCTTGAAGGCAGCGTAGATCTTGTGCGGATCGTGACCGCCACGGGTCAGACGCCAGATGTCGTCGTCGGTCATGTTGGCAACCATCTCCAGCAGCTTTGGATGCTTGCCGAAGAAGTGCTTGCGCACGTAGGCGCCGTCTTTTGCCTTGTAGTTCTGGTACTCGCCGTCGACGGTGTCCATCATCACATTGCGCAGGATGCCTTCTTTATCCTGTTGCAGCAGCGCGTCCCAGCCCGGGCCCCAGATGACTTTGACCACGTTCCAGCCGGCGCCACGGAATTCGCCTTCCAGTTCCTGGATGATCTTGCCGTTGCCGCGCACCGGACCGTCCAGACGTTGCAGGTTGCAGTTGACCACGATGACCAGATTGTCCAGCTTCTCGCGCGCGGCCATGCCGATCGCGCCCAGCGATTCCGGCTCGTCCATCTCGCCGTCGCCGCAGAATGCCCAGACTTTACGGTCGGTGGTGTCGGCGATCGAGCGCGCGTGCAGGTACTTCAGGAAGCGAGCCTGATAGATCGCCATCAGCGGGCCCAGGCCCATCGACACGGTCGGGAACTGCCAGAAGTTCGGCATCAGTTTCGGGTGCGGGTACGACGACAGGCCGCCACCGTCAACTTCGCGACGGAAGTGCAGCAGCTGGTCTTCGCTCAGACGGCCTTCCAGGAACGCGCGGGCGTAGACGCCTGGCGACGAATGGCCCTGGATGTACAGCAGATCGCCGCCGTGGTTTTCGCTCGGCGCTTTCCAGAAGTGGTTGAAGCCGATGCCCAGCATATTGGCCAGCGAGGCGAACGAGGACAGGTGACCACCCAGGTCGCCGTCAACGCGGTTGGCCTTGACCACCATCGCCATGGCGTTCCAGCGCATCCACGAGCGCAGTTTTTCTTCGTATTCCAGGTTGCCCGGGCAGTGTTGCTCCTGCGACAGTGGAATCGTGTTGACGTAAGCGGTATTGGCCGAGAACGGGATGTCCGAGCCGCTTTGGCGGGCCAGGTCGATCAGGCGTTCCAGCAGGTAGTGAGCACGCTCAGGACCTTCTTGTTCCAGCACTGAGGCCAGGGAATCCAACCATTCTTTAGTTTCTTGCGAATCCGGGTCGGTGTTTGCCGTTACCTGGTCAAGTTGAGCTGACATTTAATAAGTCTCCTGAGTTGAGATTGTGCCCCGAACCATGCGGCTTCCGGGTTGAGAGTTTGCTGATTATTTACTATTACTTTGATGATGTGTGGGGATTCTAGCAGCCTATTTTGGCTTTTTCAAATTACGATAAGGCATTTCGTATAGTGAAATTTCCCTATGAAAACCTTGTGCAGTGCAGCATGCGCAGATGCCAAAAACGGGGCGGGATGGGCGTGGCGGCCTTATAATGCGGTTCTCCCTCTACCACCCTGGTTAAATCATGTCTGCACAACTGATCGACGGAATCGCCCTCTCCAAAAAACTGCGCGCGGAAATTGCTGCACGTGCTGAAAAACTCACCGCCAAAGGCAAACAGCCGGGCCTGGCCGTGATCATCGTCGGCGACGACCCGGCCAGCCATGTATATGTGCGCAACAAGGTCAAGGCGTGCGAGGACGCCGGCTTCTACTCGCTCAAGGATCAATACCCGGCCGATCTGAGCGAAGCCGCGCTGCTGGCGCGCATCGACGAGCTGAACGCCGATCCGGCGATCCACGGCATCCTGGTGCAAATGCCGCTGCCCAAGCACATCGACCCGCACAAGGTGATCGAAGCGATTTCGGTCAAGAAGGACGTGGACGGCTACGCAGTGCTGAGCGCTGGCGAGCTGATGACCGGCCTGGAAGGTTTCCGTCCGTGCACGCCGTATGGCTGCATGAAGCTGATCGAAAGCACCGGTGTTGACCTGCGCGGCAAGCATGCGGTGGTGATTGGCCGTTCCAATACGGTCGGCAAGCCGATGGCGCTGCTGCTCTTGCAAGCCAACGCTACCGTCACCATCTGCCATAGTGCGACCCCGGACATCGGCGTGTACACCCGCCAGGCGGACGTGGTCGTGGCCGCAACCGGCCGCCGCAATACCCTGACTGCTGATATGGTCAAGCCGGGCGCGATCGTGATCGACGTCGGCATCAACCGTAACGACGAAGGCAAGCTGTGCGGCGACGTCGATTTCGACGGCATCAAGGAAGTGGCATCTCACATCACGCCAGTGCCGGGCGGCGTGGGTCCGATGACCATCACCATGCTGCTGATGAACACGGTGGAAGCGGCCGAACGCACCTGACCGTCGCACCGGCGCAAGCCGGTGCCCATGCTGAGCCAGCGTTCTATAGGTCCCGGCCTTCGCCGGGACGACGCTGTAACAATGGAACTGAATATGACTGCTACCAATCCCCTCCTCGACTTCAGCGGCCTGCCGCGTTTTGACGCCATCCAGCCTGCGCACGTAACGCCGGCCATCGACGAACTGCTGGCCAAGAGCCGCGCCGTAGTCGAACAACTGCAAGCGCCATCGGACGACGTCAGCTGGGACAGCTTCGTCACCCCGCTGGAAGACGCCACCGAACTGCTGGGCCGCGCCTGGGGCATCGTCAGTCATCTGAACAACGTGGTGGACACGCCGGAACTGCGCGCCGTCTACAACGAGAACCAGCCGAAACTGACCGAATTCTGGACCGAAGTCAGCCAGAACGAAGCCCTGTTCGCCAAATACAAAGCGCTGCGCGCCTCGGCCGAATTCGACACCCTGTCGCCGGCCCGCAAGCGCATCATCGACAACGCTATCCGCGACTTCCGCATGGGCGGCGCCGAACTGCCGGAAGAGCAAAAGCCGCGCTTCGCCGAAATCCAGGAAGAACACGCGATGACCTCCACCCGTTTCTCGGAAAACGTGCTGGACGCCACCAACGACTACAAGCTGCTGGTGACCGATGAAGCCGACCTGGCCGGCCTGCCGGACGATGTGAAAGCCGCCGCCCGCGCGGCCGCCGAGAAAGCCGAAAAACAAGGCTGGGAATTCTCGCTGCACTTCCCGTCCTACTATCCGATCCTGCAATTCGCCGACAAGCGCGAACTGCGCGAGACCATCTACCGCGCCAACGCCACCAAGGCTTCCGAGCAAGGCGACGTGTTCAGCAAGAAGGAAGACTGGGACAACACCCAGAACATCGTCACGCTGCTGAAGCTGCGCGACGAAGAAGCCAAGCTGCTCGGCTATAACAACTTCGCCGAAGTGTCGCTGGTGCCGAAGATGGCCAAGTCGCCCGACGAAGTGATCGCCTTCCTCGAAGACCTGGCCAAGCGCGCCCGCCCGTTCGCCGAGAAAGACCTGGCCGAGCTGCGCAACTTCGCCAAGGACGAACTGGGCATCGACGACCTGAAAGCCTGGGACATTGCCTACACCTCCGAGAAACTGCAGGAAGCCCGCTACGCCTTCTCGGCGCAGGAAGTGAAGCAGTACTTCCCTGAACACAAAGTGATCGACGGCCTGTTCCGCCAGATCCAGAGCCTGTTCAACGTCGAGATCAAAACGGACGACGCGCCGGTGTGGCACAAGGACGTGCGCTTCTTCCGCATCGAGCGCGATGGCAAGCTAATTGGCCAGTTCTACCTCGACCTGTACGCGCGCGCCGGCAAATCCGGCGGCGCCTGGATGGACGACGCCCGTGGCCGCCGCGCCGACGGTACCAATGTCCAGACCCCGGTCGCCTACCTGACCTGCAACTTCACCGAACCGGCAGTCGAAGACGGCGTCGCCAAGCCATCGCTGTTCACCCACGATGAAGTGATCACGCTGTTCCACGAATTCGGCCACGGCCTGCACCACATGCTGACCCAGGTGGACGAGCTGGGCGTGTCGGGCATCTCCGGCGTCGAATGGGACGCGGTCGAGCTGCCGTCGCAGTTCATGGAAAACTTCTGCTGGGAATGGGAAGTGCTGGAACACATGACCGCGCACGCCGTCACCGGCGAGCCACTGCCGCGCGCGCTGTACGACAAGATGCTGGCCGCCAAAAACTTCCAGTCCGGCCTGCAGACGCTGCGCCAGGTCGAGTTCTCGCTGCTGGACATGCACCTGCACTACGACTACGACGCCAGCACCGGCCACACCGTGCAGCAACTGATCGACGACGTGCGCCGCCAGTTCTCGCTGGTGATCCCGCCATCGTTCAACCGCTTCCAGAACTCGTTCGGCCACATCTTCGCCGGCGGCTATGCGGCCGGCTACTACAGCTACAAGTGGGCCGAGGTGCTGTCCGCCGACGCTTACGCCGCCTTCGAGGAAGCGCAGAAGCTGGGACCGGCCGCCGTGTCGGAAACCGGCAAGCGCTACCTGGCGGAAATCCTGTCGGTCGGCGGTTCGCGTCCCGCGCTGGAATCGTTCACCGCCTTCCGCGGCCGCGAGCCAAGCATCGACGCATTGCTGCGCCACAGCGGCATGGCGGCGTAACAAGTCACACTTCTCCCGACGCCGGGAACCGTTCGGTAGCAACATCGATGCCAGCGGTTTCCGGCGTTTTCGCATACACTGGATTCACCATGACACGCATCGACTTCCACACCAATGTCCCGGACAAAGTAGCCTACGCCTGCCGCCTGGTGCGCAAGGCTTGGGCCGCCAACAACCGTGTGGTGCTGATGACCGACGATGCGGCGCAACTGGCGGAACTTAACGCGGCGATGTGGACTTTTTCCCCCACCGATTTCCTGCCGCACGTATTGGCGGACGATGCGCTGGCGACGCACACGCCGATCCTGTTGACGGACGACGATGAGGCGGAATTACCACACACGCACAAAGAATTATTGGTCAATCTGTCGCGCCGCGCGCCACGCAATGTGACACAGTTCGCGCGCATGATTGAAGTGATTTCTTCTGAAGAAGATGATGCGGCTGCCGGCCGCAAGCGTTATGTCGCATACAAGCAGCAGGACTATCCCCTTACTCACTTTGTCGCAGGTAAATCATGAGCCAAGCATCGTTTGACGCAAGCATCCCTGTACTGACTGAAGTATTGAAGGCGCAACCGCTGGACGACGACGGCGCGCCGCCGCCGATCTCGGCCGCCGCCCAACTCGAAGCCGACGCCGTTGACGGCTGGACCGACGCCGAATGGGCGGTGATGGAACACCGCCTGTCGGTGCGCATCATGCACCAGCTGCAATCGCGCGTGGATTTCGTGCTGGAGCAGCGCATCAAGGACAGCATGGCCGAAGTGCTGAGCCACGCGCTGCACGACCTCACCAACGAAATCCGCATCGGCCTGCATGACACCATCGAGAAGATCGTCTCGCGCGCCGTCACGCAGGAACTGACCCATCTGCAAGCGCAGAAGAAGTAAGCTTTTCTCCCCGGTCCGCGCACCCATCATGTGCACGGACCGCACCTTCCTGAAGCAGGTTTGCATCAAATCAGGGAAACGCTCCAAAAAAGTTCAAAACCGCCTGTTTGCCGCTTTTCGCGGCGATTTTTTTGTTGTACCTTGGTGGCCTTGCATACAACTTTTGGAGATGGCACATGCAGTTCAAATTCATTCCGCTGGCCGTAGCACTGGCATTTGCTGGCAGCGCCGGTGCGCAGGAAGTGATCAAGATCGGCCACGTCGGCCCGGTCTCCGGTCCATCGGCGCACCTCGGCAAGGACAATGAAAATGGCGCCAAGATGGCGGTCGAGGAGTTGAACGCCAAGGGCTTCACCATCGACAGCAAGCCGGTCAAGTTCGTGCTGCAACTGGAAGACGACGGCAGCGATCCGAAGCAAGGCACGGCGGTGGCGCAGAAGCTGGTCGACGCCAAGGTCAACGGCGTGATCGGCCACCTGAATTCCGGCACCTCCATCCCCGCCTCCAAGATTTACCACGACGCCGGCATTCCGCAAATCTCGCCGGCCACCACCCAGACCAAGTACACGCAGCAGGGCTTCAAGTCGGCCTTCCGCGTGGTCGCCAACGACGCCAAGCTGGGCGGCTCGCTGGGCAGCTACGCCATCGGCAAACTGGGCGCCAAGAACATCGCCGTGATCGACGACCGCACCGCCTACGGCCAGGGTGTGGCGGACGAGTTCATCAAAGGCGCCAAGAAAGCGCTGCCGGGCGTGCAAATCGTCGCCAAGGAATTCACCAACGACAAGGCCACCGACTTCAACGCCATCCTCACCAAGATCAAGGCCAAGAATCCGGACCTGGTGTTCTTCGGCGGCATGGACTCGGTCGGCGGCCCGCTGCTGCGCCAGATGAAGGCGCTGGGCATCAACGCCAAGTACATGGGCGGCGACGGCATCTGCACCGAATCGATGCCGAAGCTGGCCGGCGCGGCCAACGCCAACGGCATCGTCACCTGCGCCGAAGCCGGCGGCGTCAGCGCCGAGCAGCAGAAAGGCATGGACGATTTCGTCGCCCGCTACAAGAAGAAATACAACGCCGATGTGCAGATCTACTCGCCATACGTGTACGACGCGGTGATGACGCTGGCCACCGCGATGCAGGAAGCCAAATCCTCGCAGCCGGCCAAGTACCTGCCGTTCCTGCAGAAGATCAAGTATCAGGGCGTGACCGGCCTGATCACCTTCGATGCCAAGGGCGACATCAAGGACGGCGCGCTGACCTTGTTCACCTACAAGGACGGCAAGAAGACCAAGATCGAAGTCATCCATTAAAGCAAAAGCGCCTCAAGGGCGCTTTTTTTATGACTTAGTCGCAGATCATTTCTGCGACAGCACCCATTTCACCAGGGTCTTGGCTTCTGCCTCGTTCACCTGTGGGTTGGCCGGCATCGGGATCGCGCCCCAGGTGCCCGAACCGCCCTTCATCACCTTGGTGACCAGTTTGGCTTCAGCGTCTTTCTGGCCGGCGTATTTGGCGGCCACGTCCTTGTAAGCAGGACCGACCAGCTTGGTGGCAACGGCGTGGCAAGCCATGCAATTTTTTGCCTTGGCCAGATCCGAGCCCGCGTCCGCCATGGCGGCTTGCGAGGCGAATGCCGAGGCTACAACTACCCCAACCATCATCAAATTGCGTTTCATTGTCTGTTCTCCAGGTAAGTGCGGACTAAATGCTGCCAGGGCATTCTACCGCGTTTTGCCCTTGTGCATTTAACGCTTAAGTCAAGTTAAAGGTTGACTACGTGAGGTAAGATAGCGTGAAAGGAGAACATCATGCCGCTGATCCTATTGATCGTCGCTTTGGTTGCGCTGCGCTATTTTGAAGTGTGGAAGTTTGCCGAGCTGTCATGGTGGGCGATTGGCGCCTTGATGGTGTTGGCATTCCTGTGGTTCGAGTTCATCGAACCGATGCTCGGCTTTGACAAACGCAAAGCCCACAACGAAGACGAGAAGCGCCGCAAGGAACGCGTCAAACAAACCTTCGACAAAAAGAAATAACCTTGATCTCGTCCGTGATGGTCTCGCATAAAAGGTGCAGGATTGTGGTAGACAGCGACGCCGCATCGGCGGACAATTTCTTTCTGCTGGCATCAGGAGACGATCATGGATTCAAGAGTCACGCATGTAGCCCCTGCCGTTTACGGTGGCTGGATGGTATTGCGGGCGGGGGCGCGCAGAGCCACCAGAAACTTTAAAACACAAAAAGAAGCGCTGGCGTTGGGTCGTGCTATCGCGAAGAAGAACAAGGCAACGCTCGTCGTTCATGATGAAGACGGCTCCGTTCGACAAGTGACAGAATACAGTAAAGGTGCGATAACTCTCTGATGCCCGGGCCATGGCATTCGAAGACAATGTCTTCATCAATTGTCCGCTGGACGCGGATTACTACGCCCTGTTGAAATCAATCCTGTTCACAGTCATTTATTTGGGCCTCGTACCAAGAATTGCCATAGGATGCGCAGATTCCGGCGAGCCTCGCATCAATAAAATTATCGAACTGATTGATCAATCAAAGTATGCGATTCATGACCTATCCAGGATAACGGCAAAACGAGTAAATGAATTCTTCCGCCTGAACATGCCGTTTGAACTTGGCTTGGACATCGGTTGCCGACAATTTGGTCATCGTCATCACGCAACAAAACGCTGCCTGATCTTGGAAGCAGAACAGTATCGATATCAAGTCGCTCTTTCTGATATCGCAGGCTCAGATATCGCAGCCCATAACAATCGGCCTCAAAGAGCGAGTGCGATCGTTCGCAATTGGGCTTCGCCTATATGTCGCCCTGATTCGGCTGGCGCCGCACAGGTATGGCAAAGCTTCATAAATTTCAATTGGGAAAATGAGAGGCAGTTAAAAGCGCGGGGATACTCAAGAAAAGACATACAGGAGTTGAGTATCCCCGAACTGATCCAGTGCATGACGCACTGGGTAGCGAACCAGAGTGTGACTCGCTGAGTGCTTAACGCTTCAGTTGCGACAGGTCGCGTACAGCGCCGCGGTCGGCCGAGGTGGTCAGCGCGGCATAGGCTTGCAACGCTTGCGACACGTAGCGGTCGCGGTTGACCGGCTGCCATGCATCGGCACCTTTGGCTTCCATCGCGGCGCGGCGCGCCGCCAGTTCGGCATCGCTGACGCGCAGGCCGATGGTGCGGTTAGGGATGTCGATGTCGATCATGTCGCCCTCTTCCACCAGGCCGATGGCGCCGCCTTCCGCCGCTTCCGGCGAGGCGTGGCCGATCACCAGGCCCGACGAGCCGCCCGAGAAGCGGCCATCGGTGAACAGCGCGCACGCCTTGCCCAGGCCCTTCGATTTGATGTACGAGGTCGGGTACAGCATCTCCTGCATGCCGGGACCGCCTTTCGGACCTTCGTAACGGATGATGACCACATCGCCAGCGTGCACAGTGTCGCCCAGGATCGCCTCGACAGCCGCGTCCTGCGATTCAAACACGCGCGCCTTGCCGCTGAACTTGAGAATGCTCTCATCCACGCCGGCAGTCTTGACGATGCAGCCCTTCTCCGCCAGATTGCCGTACAGGACCGCCAGACCGCCATCCTGCGAATACGCGTGTTCCTTGTCGCGGATGCAGCCGGTGGCGCGGTCCAGATCCAGCGAGGCGAAGCGCTCCGATTGCGAGAACGCCACCTGGGTCGGCACGCCGCCCGGCGCTGCGCTGAACAGCTTGTGCACGGCCGGGTCATCGCTGCGCTTGATGTCGTTGCGTTCGATCGCATCGGCCAGCGTCGGCGCGTGGATGGTCGGACGCGAAGTGTCCAGCAAACCGGCGCGCGCCAGTTCGCCCAGAATCGAGATGATGCCGCCGGCGCGATGCACGTCTTCGATGTGGAACTTGTCGGTCATCGGCGCCACCTTGCACAGGCAAGGCACATTGCGCGAGATGCGGTCGATGTCGGCCATGGTGAAGTCCACGCCCGCTTCGTGTGCCGCTGCCAGCAGGTGCAGCACGGTGTTGGTCGAGCCGCCCATGGAGACGTCCAGCGCCATCGCGTTCTCCCAGGTCGACTTGGTGGCGATGGAGCGCGGCAGGATGGTGTAGTCGTCCTGCTCGTAGTGGCGCTTGGCCAGTTCGACGATCAGGCGGCCGGCGCGCAGGAACAGCTGTTCGCGGTCAGCGTGGGTGGCGACGATGGTGCCGTTACCCGGCAGCGACAGGCCCAGCGCCTCGGTCAGACAGTTCATCGAGTTGGCGGTAAACATGCCCGAGCACGAACCGCAGGTCGGACAGGCCGAACGTTCGATTTCCGCCACATCGGCGTCGCTGACGGTGCTGTCGCCGGCCTTGATCATCGCGTCCACCAGATCCAGCTTGATGATCTTCTGGCCGCCGTTGACCACCTTGACCACCTTGCCCGCTTCCATCGGACCGCCGGAGACGAAGATCACCGGAATGTTCAGGCGCATGGCGGCCATCAGCATGCCCGGCGTAATCTTGTCGCAGTTGGAGATGCACACCATCGCATCGGCGCAGTGAGCATTGACCATGTACTCGACCGAATCGGCGATCAGGTCGCGCGATGGCAGCGAATACAGCATGCCGCCATGGCCCATGGCGATGCCGTCGTCGACCGCGATGGTGTTGAATTCTTTCGCCACGCCGCCGGCTTTTTCAATCTCGCGCGCGACCAGCTGGCCCAGATCCTTCAGGTGCACATGGCCCGGCACGAACTGGGTGAAGGAGTTGACCACGGCGACGATCGGCTTGTCGAAATCGCCGTCCTTCATGCCGGTGGCGCGCCAGAGAGCGCGGGCGCCGGCCATGTTGCGGCCATGGGTGGTGGTGCGGGAACGGTATTGCGGCATGATGTGTTTCTCCAATGGTAAGGCGAGCTTAATTCTGCTGGCTTAGCATGGAAGTTTGCGACGCCCACGCCGCCATGTCAAATATATGATTTCCGATACTGTGAGTCATATAAAATATCACAGAAGATAAATTCAATAGTAAACCATATGGAATTGCGACAGCTTCGCTACTTCGTCACCGTTGCCGAGGAACTCCACTTCGGCAAGGCGGCGCTGCGCCTGCACATGACGCAGCCGCCGCTGTCGCAGACCATCCAGGCGCTGGAGGAAGAACTGGGCGCAGCACTGTTCGAGCGCAACCGGCGCGGCGTGACGCTGTCGCCGGCCGGCGCGGCGCTGCTGCCCGAGGCACGGCGCATGCTGGCGCAGGCGCAGGAACTGCCGCAGCTGGTCCGGCGCGCCGCCGGCGGCGAAGTCGGCCGGCTGACGCTGGCCTTCGTCTCCTCGGCCGATTACAGCGTGCTGCCGCCTTTCCTGCGCGCCTACCGCGCTGCCTACCCGCAGGTACAGATCACGTTGCAGGAAGCCACCTCGGACCTGCAACTGGACGACCTGCTGCACAACCGCATTGATGCCGGCCTGCTGATTCCGCCGCTGCCGGACAAGGCCCGCGAGACGCTGGAATATCTGCCGGTGCTGAACGAATCGCTGGTGCTGGCCCTGCCATCCGGCCTGCCGGCGCTGAAAAAGAAAGGCAAGCTGCATCTGTCGGCGCTGCCGCAACTGCCGCTGATCATCTTCCCGCGTGCGATCTCACCGGCGCTGCACGACGCCATCCTGTCCGTGTTCCGCGACGCCGGCATCACGCCGCAGATCGGCCAGGAAGCGATCCAGATGCAAACCATCGTCAGCCTGGTGTCGGCCGGCATCGGCATGGCGCTGGTGCCGCAGTCGGTCTCCAACCTGATGCGGACCGGGGTAGAATACCGGGCGCTCAGCCACGCCACGCCGCTGGTCGAAACCGGCCTGGCCTGGCGGCGCGACAACGCCTCCCCGGTGCTGCGCGGCTTTTTGGACTTACTAAGAAAGAACACTTTATGCTGATACACCCGATGCCCGATCCCATCGCCCTGCAGCTGGGGCCAGTCGCCATCCACTGGTACGGCCTGATGTATGTGCTGGCCTTCGCCATGTTCATCGCGCTGGGCCGCGTGCGCATCAGGCAGCCGCACATCGCCGCGCAGAACTGGAAAAAGGAAGATCTGGACGACATGCTGTTTTACGGCATGATGGGGGTGATCATCGGTGGCCGGCTGGGCGAGGTGCTGTTCTACGAGCCGGCCAAATACTTCGCCGACCCGATTGAAATCTTCAAGGTGTGGCATGGCGGCATGTCGTTCCACGGCGGCTTTATCGGCGTGCTGATTGCGATGTCGCTGTGGGCGCGCAAAGTGGGCCGCAACATCCTCGACGTGTATGACTTCATCGCGCCGCTGGTGCCGCTGGGTTACGCCGCTGGCCGCATGGGCAACTTCATCAACGCCGAGCTGCCGGGCCGCGTGGTCGGCGATCAGTCGCTGCCATGGGCGATGCTGTGGCCGGACACCCGCTATCCGCTGCATCCCGATCCGGTGTTCCTGCAAGGGCTACGCCATCCATCGCCGCTGTACCAGATGCTGATTGACGGCCTGCTGGTGTTTGTACTGCTGTGGTTGTTCTCACGCAAGGAGCGTCCGCGCCTGGCGGTGGGTGCCTTCTACACGCTGCTGTACGGCTGCGCGCGCTTCTTCACCGAATGGTTCCGCACGCCGGACTGGGAAACCACCGTGCTCGGCCTGCCGATCACCTCCGGCCAGGTGCTGTCGCTGCCGATGATCGTCGGCGCCGTTGCCATGCTGGTGTGGGCCTACCAAGTGAAACAGCGTGGCCGTGCGCCGCTCATTCCTTCAAAAGCTTGACGATGGCTTTCCATTGCGCCGGCGTGACCGGCGTGATGGACAGGCGGCTGCCCTTCTGCAGCACCACCATGTCTTCCAGCGCCGGAATCGTGCGCATTTCCGCCAGCGGCAACAGACGCGTTTTCCGTGTGCCCTTCACATCGATCGAGATCCAGCGCGGCTGCTCCTGCGTCGCTTTGGCGTCGTGGTACTTGCTCTTGCTGTCGAACTGCGACGCATCCGGATAGGGGCTGCTTACGATCTCCGCCAAGCCGGCAATACCCGGCTGCGGGCAGCTCGAATGGTAGAACAGCACACCGTCGCCAACCTGCATCTGATCGCGCATGAAGTTGCGCGCCTGGTAGTTGCGCACGCCGAACCAAGCGGTGGTCTGGTCCTTCGACGCCATCACGTCGTCGATACTCACTTCATCCGGCTCGGACTTCATCAACCAGTATTGCATGCGTATTCTCCAGACGAAAAAAAGCGGCTGCGCATTCTCATGCTTGCAACCGCTTTCTAGTTGAATAGGGCCCCACGTGTGCCGTCTTGCCGGCATCCCGAACCAAAAGGCTCAGGTGGTCACAGTTAGTTCAATTTCGGGTTCATCGGACTAGCGACGCTCTCGCCCATCGAACAAATTTCCGTAACCGGTGCAAAAAAATGGTTCAAGGAATATATGACAAGTCTCGAACACTGCAGGGTGAGACTAGTTTACTCCGATGTGCGCCGCAAAGGAAGGGCTGATCCAATTAAAAACGAATTAAAACAGCGCTTCCTGCGGGGTCAGGGCGGCATCCAGCACTTTATGCATGGAGGCGATCTTGGTCTGCACTTCCAGCAGCGACATGTCGGACAACGGCCCTTGCGGCGCTTTCACCGTCAGGAACTCCGCCGCCACGGCCAATGCCGCCATCACGGCGATGCGGTCGTTGCCTTTGATCTTGCCGGCGTCGCGGATCGAGCACATTTTCCTGTCGACGACCGACGCTGCCTTGCGCAGCGCCGTTTCCTCGTCTTCCTTGCAGGCCAGCTTGTAGCTGTTGCCCATGATGGTCACGTCCACCTGGATCATCGTGCTTCCTCGTTTTCAGGCTGCTTGTCTTCCTCGGATGCAGCGGCGTCGCCGTTGTCGAGGGCAGGGATTTGCTCCAGCAAAGCCGCGACCCGCACGGACGCCTCGCTCAGGCGGCGCTGATGGCCCATGTTCTCCACCACGAGGGCGGCATTGGCCTGGCGCAGTTGCGCATTTTCCCGGCGCAGCGTTTGCGTCATCTCGGCCAACTGGTCGATTTTGTCGGAGAGTTCTTGGAATTCTGAAATCATCCCGCCACTATAGGCAGCGCGCGGGATGCCGTCAACCGAATCGCGTGTTTGCCGCCAACAAGCACGCGATTTATTTACTCGCCGTCAACTACTTCGATGGCTCGATGGTGACGTAACCTTCGATTCCGCTGCCCTGCCCTGCTTCAGCCTCGATCAGCACATTGATTTCGCGTTTGCCGGAACCGGCCGGCAGAGTCACGTCCAGCGGCGCGGCGGCGTAGCTGTCCTTCTTGCCAATCAGCTTGCCGTTGAGCCAGATCTCCGCCTTGCCCTTGATCGATGCGAAGCGGATCAGTCCCGTACCATCGGCCAGGTTCTTGCGCGGCGTGAAGCTGGAGCGGTACAGGTGGTACTTGCTGCCGGCGGTCGCGCGCATCGGCGGCGAGCCCCAGCCCCAGGTATTCATGTCGAAACCGGCCAGCTTCTGGTTCGGATCCGGACGCGTATCGCCATCCGGCGCGATGCGCCAGCTGCGCACGAAAGTCAGCGGCGCATCGGCCAGTCCGACATACGGCACGGCCGCCACGCGCTTGACCGGGATCGTCACGCGCGCAGCTTTCAAACCGCCGGCGGTGGCGCTGACGGTAATGTCATCGCTGGCTTCGTAGCTGGTTTGCACGATCAGCTGCGCCAGGCCGTTGAACAGGCGGCGGGTGGCGCCCTTCTCGTCCTCGTGCGAATTCGGATCGCCGTTGCCATGGCCGATGGAGCGGCCGCCGCCGGTGACGGCGAAGGTCACTTCATTCTGGGCCAGCGGCACCGCGCGGCCTTGCGCATCCAGCGCGCGTACGGTGATCGGCAGCGCGTCGAAGCCGTCGCCGGTCAGCTGCGCGCGGTCCGGCATCAGCTCCAGCGAGACCGCCTCGCCGGTGGTCTCCACCGCCGTGCGCACCATTTCCTTGCCGCCCTGGTAGCCGATGGCTTCCAGCTTGCCCGGTTCGAAGGCGACCTCGAAGTTATTCATGCGGTAGGGATCGACCTTCTGCTGGCCCAGATCGCGGCCGTTCAGCAGCAGCTTGATGGTTTCGACGTTGGCCATCACCATCACGCGCACGTTCTCGCCCTGCTTCCAGTTCCAGTGCGGCGCGATGTGGATCAGCGGCTTGTCCTTGATCCACTGAACCTGGTGGATGTAGTACGCGGTCTTGGCAAAGCCGTTCAGGTCCATGATGCCGAACACCGAGCTGACCGAAGGCCAGTCGTTCGGCGTCGGCTCGCCGCGATAGTCAAAACCGGTCCACACAAAGCCGCCGGCCACGAATGGACGGGTATCGATGGCTTGCCAGGCGTCGCGGTGGGTGTTGCCCCACTGGGCCGCGTCGTCATCGTAGCTGGCGATCAGGTTCTTCTCTTTCACCGTCTTGTACTCGCCGCGCGTCATGAAGGCAGAGGTGTCTTCGGAGCTGGTGAACGGCTTGGTCGGATTGGCCTTGTGATAGCGGTCGTAATCCGGCACCTGATAGTTGGAGCCCACCACGTCCACCGCGTGCGAGACATTCAGCTCGGTCAGGAAGCCGCCGTTCATTGCGGCGGTGACCGGACGGGTATCGTCCAGCGCCTTCACGGCGGCCGACATGCGGCGCACCATCTCGTAGCCAACTTCGCTGGCCTGCACCGGCTCTTCGTTGAACACCGACCACAGGATGATGCCCGGATGGTGGCGGTCACGCTTGACCATCCACTCCAGCTGCTTCATGTAGTCCGGCGATGGATTGAAGTTGCGGTTCTCGTCCATGACCACGAAGCCCATGCGATCCACCATGTCCAGCACTTCGGAAGCCACCGCGTTGTGCGAGAAGCGGATCGCGTTGACGCCCATCTCTTTCAGGCGGCGCAAACGATACTCCCAGATCGACAGCGGCACTGCCACGCCGACACCTGCGTGATCCTGGTGTATGCACACGCCTTGCAGCTTGACGTGCACGCCGTTGAGGAAGAAGCCCTTGGCGGCGTCGAAATGAATGGTGCGGAAACCGGTGTGCAGCGAGGTCTCATCGACCACCTTGCCGGCTTGCAGAACGCGTGTGGTCACGCGATACAGGTTGGTCTTCTCGATCGACCACAGGGCCGGGTCGTTGATCGTCACCGGCAGCTTGACGGCGCTGGTGGCCAGCACGTTGACGTTGGCGCGTTCGGTGCGTTTCGCCACCTGCTTGCCGGACGGGTCGTACACCGTCACTTCCACCAGCACGTCGCCGGCGGTCTTGCCGCTGTTGTTCAGCGTGACTTCAACCGGAATGCTCCACTGCTTGCCTTTCACCTGGCGCGGCGTGGCATGCACGCCGTCGGTGATCACATGCACCGGGCTGCGTTTCACCAGCCAGCTGTGGCGATAAATGCCGGCGCCTTCATACCACCAGCCTTCCATTGCTTCAGCATCGACGCGGATGGCGATGGTGTTCAGCGAATCGCCATAGCGCAGGTAGGGCGTAATGTCGATGTAGCTGGCGTTGTAGCCGGACCAGTTGCGGCTGACCACATTGCCGTTGACCCAGACCGTGGCGTGGGTGGCGATGGCGTCGAACTGCAATTCGAAATGCTTGCCGCGATCCGCAGGATCAACCTTCAGGTAACGGCGATACCAGCCGATGCCGCGCGGACGATAGCCCTGCGACACATTGGCCTTCGGATCGAACGGGCCTTCCACCGCCCAGTCGTGCGGCAGGTTGAGACGGCGCCAGTCGGAGTCGTCGTATTCATTGCCGGCGGCGCCGCTGGCGTTACCGGCTTTGGCGTTGCTATAGGATTCCTCGTGGCCGACGATCGGCGGCTCGACGATGTCGCCCTGGTGGAACAGCCAGCCGCGATCCAGCGACAGCCGTTCACGGGTAGCGGCGCCGGCACTGATGCAGGCCAGCATCAACAGGATGGTGGCGAATGTTCTTATTTTCAAATCAGTCTCCCTGATAAAAAAAACGGAGCAACGCCATCACGCGCCGCTCCGCAAAACCACGATAAAATAATTACACCGTTCTTACAGCTTGAACGACAGGCCCAGATTGTAGCGGCGACCGAACTCGGTCACTTCCTGTTGCAGCGGGTTGTTGGCGCTGGTGTAGACAGCCTTCTGGTTGGTCAGGTTGTCGACACCGAAACGCAGCTGCACGTTAGGCGTCAGTTGCTTGGCCAGGTTCAGCGTCACATAGGTTTCCGAACCGTTGACCAGCAGTTGGCCGGCGCTCCAGGTCGGGTTGCGCACGAACGAGCTGTGATAGTTGGCCGACACGCGTGCTTCGTAGCCCGCCTTTTCGTACCACAGCGTCACGCCGCCGTTATGCTTCATTAGGCCTTCAACCGGGAACGGATTGTTGGTCGGCACCTGCTCGCGGATCGAGCTGTTGGTGTACGCGTAGTTGCTGGCGATGCCCAGACCGTCGAATGGCGCCGGCAGCGAAGTGAATTGCTGCTGGTAGGCCAGTTCCAGGCCACGGATGTTGCCGCCCTCGCCGTTCACCGAGCGGGTGATGTTCTCGCTCTGGGTGATGGCAATGTAGCGCTGCACCTGCTTGTAGAACAGGCCGGCCGACAGCAGCGAACCTTTGGAGAAGTACCATTGGTACGCCAGGTCCAGCTGATTTGCCATCATCGGCTTCAGGTCCGGATTACCGGCGCTACCGGTCTGCGGCTGGCCGGTGTTCGGCAGGCTCAGAGTGCGCGAGGCGCGCAGTTCATCCAGCGGTGGACGCGACATGGCGCGCGCCAGGCTGAAACGCAACTGGTGTTCCTGTGCTTCGTCCAGGTTGAAGATCAGATTCAGGCTAGGCAGGATCTCGGTGTACGAGGTGCCGCCTTCCACTGGCGTTGGCGTGCCGCCGCCGATCGACTGCATGCCGTAGCTGTCGGTCTTGGTGTGCACCAGGCGCACGCCGACGTTACCGCGATAGGTCTTGCCGAAGGCTTCGCCATCCAGGTCACCCTGTATATAAGCCGAGGTGCTGCGCTCCTTGACCTTCCAGCCGGACAGCAGATCGTTGAAGGTCTGCGCGCGGCCGGTCGGGTTGGTGGCGCTGCCGCCGTAGATCGACGAGATGGTGCCGTCGAAGTCTTTCAGCGCGATATAGGCCGGGAAGCCGTCCACTTTCACGGTTTCGAAGGCCGACGTCGGAATCGCCTGCGAGCCCATATCCCAGGTGGTCTGGCGATAGCTCTTCTCACGGTCGGTGGAGCGGATGCCGACCTTCAGGCGGCTGATGATGCTGTTTTCGATCGGACGCGCGGCGCTGACCGATACCGCGTTCAGCAGATCCTTGACGTGGCCGTCGGTGTCGACGTACAGCGTGGCGGCGCTGAAGTTGGACGGATTGCCGGTGTCCATGCCGAAGCTGTAGGACTGGTGTTCGTTGCCGGTGAAGTTCCAGGTGGTCTTGGTGTAGTCGTTGCTCCACTGGCGCACGTCGATCCACTGGCTGCTGCGCAGCGCGTGGGAGGTCGACAGGTCGGTTTCCACCTTCCAGTCGCCGGCGGTGAACTTGCCGTTCAGGCCAGTCGCGGCGATGCTGGCGTCCTGCTTCCAGCGCGAGTGGTTGTTGACCACCTTGGTCCAGTCGGCGGTAGCGCCGGCCACATAGCCATCGATCAGGTTGACGTTGGTGTAGTTGCCGAAATTGGCCAGGCCTTCGGTCCAGTGCTGCAGCTGATCTTCATCGATCTTGGTCTGCGCATAGTAAGTGTCGGCGGTGATCAGCACATCGCTGTTCGGTTTCCATTCCAGCTTGCCCAGCACACTGCTACGCTTGTTGTCGCCGCGGCGCACGTCGTCCTGGAAACCCCAGGGCGTGCGGTTGGTGGCGGCGCTTTCGTCAAAGCCCCAGTGGCGCACGTTCTTCTGCACCGACGGCTGGTCCTGATAGCTGAAGGCGATGGCCGCGCCCAGCGTCTTGTTCAGGAACTGGTCGATATAGATGCCGCCCAGGCGTGGCGCGGTCTTGTCGGCGCCAGGGATGTCTTTCGAAATCGGATAGTACAGCGCGTCGGCTTTCAGGTTGATCTGACGGCCGTTGTAGCGCAATGGCGAAACCGTTTGCAAATCGATGGTGGTGGCAACGCCGCCTTCCACCAGCTCGGCGTTCTGCGTTTTATACACGGTCGCGCCGCTGATCGACTCGGACGGGAACTGCTCGAAACGCACGGCGCGGTTAGGCTCGGACGATGCCAGTTCGCGGCCGTTCATGGTGGCGCCGATGAAGCGCGGACCCATGCCGCGCGCGACGATCTGCGAGGCGTTGCCGCGATCCAGGCCCGACGACAGGCCAGGCAGGCGCGCCAGCGATTCTGCGATGGTGGTGTCAGGCAGTTTGCCGATGTCTTCCGACGATACGACTTCCACGATGCTGTTCGACGCTTCCTTCGCCGCCAGCGCATTGCGCACGGAGGCGCGGATACCGGTCACGTTCACTTGCTGAATTTCGCCGGCGGCTGCTGGTGCGGCTGCGGTCTCCTGCGCGAAAGCTTCCTGGACCAGAAGCGGCGAAGTGAAGAGCGTGGCGATCAGCCAGCTCACTTTTTTCTGTTTCATTGTGCATCTCCAGTGTTTGTATTAATCCCGTCTCTGATGAAGATGTGGACGGATAGGACTGGATGCTAACGAAACGTTGATTATCGAACCAATAGATTATTTAGCGCAGGCCATACCAAGTTCGTATATCAGCCCGCAAGTCAGCCCTGCGCGGGCACGCGATAATGAGGATAGATGCTGGCTGCGGCGTCGCGCAGCGCCAGCAGCATGGCATCGGCGCCAGGCGAGAGCTGATGTCGCTTGCGCGTCACAATGCCGAACGAATCCATGCTGACGCCAAGCGCGAACGGCAGCGCCTTCAGCAGGCCGGCGTCCAGATACGGCTGCACCGCTTCGGCTGGCAGCGCGACCACCATGTCGTTACTCAGCAGCAGGCTGGCCACCACCGGCATGTCCAGCGTCTCCACGGTTTCCGGCGGCTGCTCCAGGCCGTGCGACAGGAACAGCGCGGTCAGGCGGTCGCGCAGGATGGAGCCGGCCGGCGGCAATATCCAGCATTGGTCCATCAAGTCTTCCAGCTTCAGCCCCGTACGCGCCATCAGCGGATGGCTGGCGCGCGCGATCAGCAGGTGCGGCTCGTCGGTCAGCGGTTCGAAATTCAGTTCGTCGGCCGCCTCGGTGTCGAGGATGCGGCCCACCACCAGATCCAGCTCGCCGCCGCGCAGGCGCTCGACCAGCACTTTGCTGGTCGACATGGTCACTGCGACATGCACGCGCGCATGCCGTTCTTTTAACAGATTGATCGCTTTCGGCACCAGACCGGTGGCCGGCGCCAGCACCGTGCCCAGACCCACGCGGCCGCGCAGGCCGGACAGCAGCTCCATCACTTCCTGGTGCGCCGCGTCCATTTCCGCCAGCGCCGCGCCGGCGCGGCGTATCAGCACCTTGCCATACCAGGTCGGCGCCACGCCGCGCGACAGGCGCTCGAATAGTTGCACCCCAAGCGCATGCTCCAGCTCGCCCAATAATTTGGACGCGCCGGGCTGCGTCAGATTGGCGGCTTGCGCCGCGTGCGCGATGGAGCCATGCCGGCCCAGTTCGACCAGCAAGACCAGGTGGCGGGTTTTCAGGTGGGAGCGAACAAAGCGGTCCGAGCGGGAATCAGTCATATTGTTGATTGGTTTGGTTGCCCATCATAAATGCGGGCCGAACCAGCGTCAATCGCGCCACGCATGCTAAAGCGCCGTGGAAGCGCTACCGCCATCATCAAACAAGCCGTCGGCGACGCCGGCAGCCAGTCCTTTCGCCAGGTCGGGCGGCAAGCCGTACAAGCCGCCCTGCGCGCCCAGCACCAGCAATTGACGCATGTCGGCGCCGCCGAACGCCATCGAAGACGCCGCCTCGCGCGCCAGTGCGATCTGCTGCAATACGTTGCCATCGCGGTGGTACTGCACCAATGCACCGCCCTGCACGCTCCAGAGATTGCCTTGGCTATCCGTCATGGCCGCGCCGGCCTCCGGCTCGATCAGCTCGGAAAACGTTTTCGTGTGGCTGACCTTGGCCCGTTCGGCATCGTAGTCGCATTGCAGGATGGCGCCGCGCGCGGCGTCGGCGAAGTACAGCTTGCGGCCGTCCGGGCTGAGGGCGATGCTGGCGGCCCTGACCACCGCCGGCAGCGCCAGCCGGCGCAGGCCATGGCGCTGCGAATACTGGTAAAAACTGCCGATCGGGCGCCGGTCCTGCGCCGTGTTGGCGGTGCCGAAGACGAAATTGCCATGGCGGTCGGCACAGCCGTCGCTGATGCTGGTGCGCGGCTCGGCGGCGTCGATGGTCAGCAACACTTGCGCCTGCAACGGGCGGCTGGGCTGGCCCGGCGCCGGCAGATCGAGCATGCCCAGCCGCTTGCCCAGTCCCAGCAGCAGACGGCCTGAGCGGCAGCAGGCCATCACGCAGGCGCTTTCCTGCAAGCGCAGGCCGCTCGGCGTGGCGGGCGGTGCCGGCCATGCGTACAACTGGCTGCCGACCGGGTCGGGCCAGCGCCAGCACTGCCGCACGGCGTCCCAACGCAGCGCGCAACCGGCCTGCCCGACCCGGATCAGCATGATGCCGGGCGTGGCGACAGTGGCGGTGGCTACATTCATGGAAGTCATGGAAACAGTTTCGATGACAGAAAGTCTACGGGAATGCGCCATACCTCAGCTATAAATAAAGCGTTCCCAGCCATGCCGATATCGGATAGCACCGCTCACCGTCCTTGCCGCGCACGCGGCAATCCATAGACCGCTGGCCAAGCCAGCTCCGCATGGGTTCCCGCCTGCGCGGGAACGACGAATCAGCTATCTCATAATGATATGGCTCCTTTCGAATTAATCATATTTCCAGTCTAGCGCCCGGCCTTAGACTGAACGCTGTTCCCCGAACTCCTTCCTGATCCTATGAAAATCACAAAACTGACGACCTACCGTGTTCCACCGCGCTGGATGCTGCTGAAAATCGAAACCGATGAAGGCGTCGTCGGCTGGGGCGAACCGGTCATCGAAGGCCGCGCCCGCACCGTGGAGACTGCGGTCCAGGAAATGGAACCGTATCTGATCGGCCAGGATCCCTCGCGCATCAACGACCTGTGGCAGACCATGTACCGCGCCGGCTTCTACCGCGGCGGCGCCATTCTGATGAGCGCAATCGCCGGTATCGACCAGGCGCTGTGGGACATCAAGGGCAAGGTGCTGGGCAAACCGGTGTACGAACTGCTGGGCGGCCTGGTGCGCGACCGCATGAAAATGTACAGCTGGGTCGGCGGCGACCGTCCGTCGGACATCATCGAACAAATCCGCACGCTGCAAAAAGGCGGCTTCAACACCTTCAAGATGAACGGCACCGAGGAACTGGGCATGCTGGACACCTCGGCCAAGGTTGATGAAGCGGTGCGCCGCGTGGCCGAGATCCGCGAAGCGTTCGGCACCACCATCGAATTCGGCCTGGACTTCCACGGCCGCGTGGCCGCGCCGATGGCCAAGACGCTGCTGCGCGAACTGGAACAATTCCGTCCGCTGTTCGTCGAAGAACCGGTACTGGCCGAGCAGGCCGAATACTATCCACGCCTGGCCGAGATGACCTCGATCCCGCTGGCGGCCGGCGAGCGCATGTACTCGCGCTTCGAATTCAAGAACGTGTTCGCGGCCGGCGGCCTGTCGATCGTGCAGCCGGACCTGTCGCACGCCGGCGGCATCACCGAATGCCTGAAGATCGCCTCGATGGCGGAAGCCTACGACATCACGCTGGCGCCGCACTGCCCTCTGGGTCCGGTCGCGCTGGCAGCCTGCCTGCACGTCGACTTCGTGTCGTACAACGCCGTGCTGCAAGAGCAAAGCATGGGCATCCACTACAACAAGGGCGGCGAACTGCTGGACTACGTCGTCAACAAGGAAGACTTCAAGATCGTCGACGGCTACTGCAAGCCGCTGCCGAAACCAGGCCTGGGCGTGGAAGTGGACGAAGCGCGCGTTATCGAAGCCAGCAAGAACGCGCCGGACTGGCGCAACCCGGTATGGCGCCACGAAGACGGCAGCGTCGCCGAATGGTAATCTCGCTCCGCCTCCGCACTTGCGCGGCGCTGGTGGCGGGGGCGTTGGCAGCCGCCGCTGCCAACGCCGACACCCTGTCCATCGACGCCAGCGCCGCCACCCCGGCGCCCCTCGCCGCCGCGCTGCGTCTCGGCAGCGCCACCGCCCCCAACGGCGACACGCTCGGCGCCAACGCCCGCTATCTGACCCGCAACGGCGCCCCGTGGCTGCCGATCATGGGCGAATTCCACTACAGCCGCACGCCCGCTTCGATGTGGGAAGCGGAACTGCGCAAGATGAAAGCGGCCGGCATCGACATCGTCGCCAGCTACGTCATGTGGAATCATCACGAGGAGGTGGAAGGCAAATTCGACTGGTCCGGCAACCGCGACCTGCGCCGTTTCGTGCAGCTGGCCACCAAGGCCGGCCTGGACGTAGTGGTACGCGTCGGCCCGTGGGTGCACGCCGAGGTGCGCTACGGCGGCATTCCGGACTGGGTGGTCAACACCATGCCGTCGCGCGGCAACGATCCGCAATACATGGCTTTCGTGGATCGCCTGTATCAGCAGATCGGCCAGCAGATCAAGGGCCAGCTGTGGAAAGACGGCGGCCGCATCATCGGCGTCCAGCTGGAAAACGAATACAACATCGATGGTCCCGGCAAGGGCGCCGCACATATCAGCGCGCTGAAAAAGCTGGCGCTGAAGGCGGGCATGGATGTGCCCTACTACACCGTCACCGGCTGGGACGGCACCATCTATCCGACCGGCGAGGTAACGCCGGTGTTCGGCGGCTATCCGGACGAACCTTGGGGCGTCAGCACCAAAGAACTGCCGCCGAAAGAGACGTACGCCTTCCGCTTCGATACCCGCGTCAGCGGCGACCTGGGGGCGCAGACCGCCGCCCACGCGCCGGGCACCGCCGAGACGGACAAGGAAGTCACGCCATTCCTCGGCGCCGAATATGGCGGCGGCCTGCCGTTCATGTATCGCCGCCGCACCGTGGTGTCGGCCGACGATATCGCCTCCATGCTACCGGTACAGCTGGGCTCCGGCGTCAACCTGATGGGCTACTACATGTTCCACGGCGGCCGCAATCCGCTGAGCATCGGCGGCACCGGCATGGAAGAAAGCACGCTCAGTGGCGGTTACAACGACACCACCATGATCAGCTACGACTTCCAGGCGCCGCTGGGCCCGGACGGCCAGCAGCGCAAGGTGCTGGAGAAGCTGCGTCCCTTCCACCTGTTCACGCAGGCTTTTGGCGCCAGGCTGGCGCCGATGACCGTGCGCAAGCCGGACGTGTCGCCGGCCAAGCCGGATGACCTGAAGACGGCGCGCTTTGCGGTGCGCAGCGAAGGTGAGCGCGGCTTCCTGTTCGTGAACAATCATGTACGCCAGTATCCGATGCCGGCGCAGAAGGCGACGCAGTTCGCGGTCAAGCTGCCGGGACAGAGCATTACGCTGCCGAGCAAGCCGGTGGACATCGCCGACGGCGCCTACTTCATCTGGCCGTTGAACCTGGACCTGGACAGCACCAATCTGCACTACGCCACCGCGCAGCCGGTCACGCTGCTGGATCAGGGCAAGGCTGGCCTGGTGGCGGTGTTTGCCGCCAGCGCCGGCGTGCCGGTCGAGCTGTCGTTCGATGCGGGCGCGAAGCTCACCGCAGCCGGCGCGCAGATCGCATCGTCGGGAGGCCATCAGCTGGTCACCGGCGTGCAGCCTGGCGCTGGTGCGGCGGTCACCGTGCAGCGCGAAGGCAAGCGTCCGCTGACCATCGTGGTGCTGACACCCGACCAGTCGCAACAACTGAGCGTGGTGCAGCTGGCTGGCCAGCGCCGCCTGCTGCTCAGCGCAGACCAGGCCTACGTCGACGGCAACGCGCTGCAAATGCGTTCGGTCGGCGACAGCAAGTTCCGCTTCGCGATTTACCCTGCGCTGTCTGCGACGCCGAAAGCGACAACCACCGGCGCGGCATGGACCGCCAAGCCGGCGAGCGCCACGGTCGCGGTGCAGGCGGCGGGCAACGACGGCATCTTCCAGGCCTTCGAAGCCACGCTGCCGGCACATGACGTAAAAGCCTCTGTCACGCAGACGCGCAACGCAACGGACGCGGCGCCGATCGCCATCGGCGGCAACGCCAAGGCGGCCATCCAGCCGCTGCCGGAAAGCTTCAAGGCTGCGGGCGCGTGGCAGATCAATGTCCCGCGCGAACAGCTGAAAGGCCTGGACGACGCGCTGTTGCAGATTGACTTTGTCGGCGACATCGGCCGCCTGTATTCGGGCACCCGCATGCTGGACGACTGGTACTACAGCGGCTATCAATGGCAGTTCGGCCTGAAGCAACAGGCCGCGCTGCTCGACCAGCCGCTGACCGTATCCGTGCTGCCGCTGCGCGCCGACGCGCCGATCTATCTGCCCAAGGAAGCTCGCCCCGATTTCGGTGGTGCCAAGCAGATGGCCACAGTGCGCGGCGTGACTGTGATCCCGGTGTATCAGCTGCGTATCAATCCTTAACCGCAATGCCCCACACGCGACTGGCGACGTAAGTCGCCCCGTCGCGTGTCTTCAGCAAATCGGTGAATATCGCCCGTAGCGCGCGCCCTTCCGGGCTTGGCCGCATGACGGCTACTTGTGCACGCGACCAGTCCAGCACGCGCGCTCCCACCGGATGCCGTTCGGCGTGGTAGGTATCCAGCAATCCTTCCGCTGCGTTGCCGCGTATCGTCGCCGCCAGTTTCCATCCCAGATTCACAGCATCGCCGATGCCCAGGTTAAGTCCCTGCCCACCCAGCGGCGAATGGATATGCGCGGCATCACCGGCCAGCAGAATGCGGCCATTGCGATAATGCGTGGCCTGCCGCGCGCGGTCGGTCCAGGTGGTGGCGATATGCAGCGCGCTGATCGTCACATCGGTGTGCGAGACACGCCGCAGCACCGTCTGCGCGTGTTCCAGCGATACCGGCTGGCCGGTCTGGTGAAACGCACCGGCATCAAAATCCTGCATCGCGAAGTAGCCCGGCTGCGACTGGAAGTACATGCCGGCCGGCGTGATATTGCGGCCCGGCTTGAGCTGCTCCGGGTCGGCGATGTCGGCCTTCATCGTATAGCCGGTGAATTCCGGCTCCGTGCCGTCAAATTCGAAACCACCCGCCTTGCGCACCACGCTGCGCGCGCCGTCGCAGCCCACCAGCCAGCGGCCGGCAAACGCACGGTCCCCGGCCTGCACCGCGACACCCTGCGCGTCCTGCGCCACGCCGCTGACCGCGACCCCGCGCAGTATCTCAACGCCCAGCGACAGCGCACGGCGCGTCAGCACCGCTTCGGTTTCCGCCATCTCGGATATCAAACTGGCGGGCGCCGGCCATGGTGAGCTGTCGATGTCGCCATAAAAGAACGGAATGCCGGCGAAGTGCCCCGCCTGCGCGGACGCCACATGGCCGAACGGATTCTTGACGCGCTTGGGCACCTCCATCTGATCGAGCAGTCCGCGCTGCGCGAACGCCGCTATCGTCGGCGCGGACAGACCACGTATGCCAAACGGCATCTGCTTCAATGGCGAGATCGGATCGTCCGCCTTTTCCAGCATCAGCACCGAACATTGGGCCTGCGCCAGCTCGCACGCGAGGAACAAGCCGACCGGGCCGGCGCCTGAAATAATCACATCGTAAGTAGTATTCATGCCCGCCAGTCTAAGGACGATGGCGGGGCTCCGGCTTGTATAAACGCGACAAACTATGGCCGGCGCTTGCGCGCAAACGCCGCCGGCGTCATGCCGCTGTAACGCTTGAACTCGCGGCTCAGATGCGATTGATCGGTATAGCCCAGCGCCTGCGCCAGCGCGGCCAGGCTGGTCCCCGGCTCCGTCCACAACCGGTTGCGCGCCTGCTCGAAGCGCATCAGGCCCGCTACGTCTTTCACCGTGTGCCCGGACGACTGCTTGAACTTGCGCTCCAGCGTGCGCACCGTCGCATGCGCGGCGGCGGCCACCTCGCTGACCGCCAGCGCGCCTTGGGCCTCCAGCAGCGCGGCGCCGGCCTTGAGCAAGGTGCCATCCACCGCCGTCCGCGCAAGCAGGAAGTACCCGGCCAGCAGCGCCACCGCATCCTCGATCCGTCCTGCCGCCACGCAAGCCTGCAAATCGCCCTGCAACTGCGCCACCGGATGTTGCAGCACCCGCAAGCCATCCCTGCCCGGCGGCAGGCCAAGCAGATCGAACACCGTCCACGGATAACAGCGGATGCCGATCACCTCCAGCGGGCCGTCGGTGGTCAGCACCAGCGGTTGATTAAGCAAGCCCATCAGAAACGGCGACGGCAAAGAATTGCCATCAAGGCAACAGCTACCAAAGTAGAAAATAATCTCCGCATAGCCATCCGGCGTGATCTCAAAGCGCGGTCCGTGAAATTCGCGGCGCGTATGCCAAAAACAGCGGATGGCGTCGCGCAGCGCTGCCGGCGGGTCAAATTCCCGGTGCAGATCATGCGTTGTAGTCATATCGATACTCTTTTACTGTTTTTTTGATGATAGTCAAGCTTGCGTGCCTTGAAATGCACCAAGGTCGTCCCTATAATTAGCACTCGATGCGATGGAGTGCTAACAGTCCATCGGTTAAATTTCTGCCGTAGCAATCTGATTGCTTCGACAACAAACTGTACCATTGTTAAAAATTAAGGAGTTTTGTATGAACCTTCGCCCTTTGAACGATCGCGTAATCGTCAAACGCCTCGACCAGGAAACCAAAACTGCGTCCGGCCTGATCATCCCTGATGCGGCCGCTGAAAAACCAGATCAAGGCGAAGTCCTGGCGGTTGGCAATGGCAAGATTCTGGACGACGGCAAAGTACGTCCTCTGGATGTCAAAGTAGGCGACCGCGTCCTGTTCGGCAAATACGCCGGCCAGACCGTCAAGGTCGATGGCCAGGAACTGATGGTCATGCGCGAAGAAGACATCATGGCGATCGTCGTCAAGTAATACTTGGCTGAACTGATCCCACTTAACACCTCAAGGAGTAATAAACATGGCAGCTAAAGAAGTTATCTTCGGCGACGCAGCGCGCGCCAAAATGGTTGAAGGCGTCAACGTCCTGGCCAACGCAGTTAAAGTCACCCTGGGCCCGAAAGGCCGCAACGTTGTGCTGGAACGCTCGTTCGGCGCCCCTACCGTCACCAAGGACGGCGTATCCGTTGCTAAAGAAGTCGAACTGAAAGACAAGCTGCAGAACATGGGCGCGCAAATGGTCAAGGAAGTTGCTTCCCGCACCAGCGACAACGCCGGCGACGGCACCACCACCGCTACCGTGCTGGCCCAGGCCATCGTACGCGAAGGCATGAAGTTCGTGGCCGCCGGCATGAACCCAATGGACCTGAAACGCGGTATCGACAAAGCTGTTGCAGCGACCGTCGAAGAACTGAAAAAAATCGCCAAGCCAACCACCACCTCGAAAGAAATCGCCCAGGTTGGCGCGATCTCGGCCAACTCGGACACCTCGATCGGCGAGCGTATCGCTGAAGCGATGGAAAAAGTCGGCAAAGAAGGCGTGATCACCGTGGAAGACGGCAAGTCGCTGAACGACGAGCTGGACATCGTTGAAGGTATGCAGTTCGACCGCGGCTACCTGTCGCCATACTTCATCAACAACCAGGAGAAACAAGTTGCCGCGCTGGACAGCCCATTCGTCCTGCTGTGCGACAAGAAAATCTCGAACATCCGTGACCTGCTGCCGGTACTGGAACAAGTCGCGAAAGCTGGCCGTCCACTGCTGATCATCGCTGAAGACATCGAAGGCGAAGCGCTGGCGACCCTGGTGGTCAACAACATTCGCGGCATCCTGAAAACCGTTGCTGTCAAAGCACCTGGCTTCGGCGACCGTCGTAAAGCCATGCTGGAAGACATCGCTGTCCTGACCGGCGGCCAGGTGGTTGCTGAAGAAATCGGCCTGACCCTGGAAAAAATCACCCTGGAAGAACTGGGTCAAGCCAAGCGTATCGAAGTCGGCAAAGAAAACACCATCATCATCGACGGTGCCGGCCAGGCCGCCAACATCGAAGCGCGCGTCAAACAGATCCGCATCCAGATCGAAGAAGCGACCTCGGACTACGACCGCGAAAAACTGCAAGAGCGCGTGGCCAAGCTGGCCGGCGGTGTTGCCGTGATCAAAGTCGGTGCTGCCACCGAAGTTGAAATGAAAGAGAAGAAAGCCCGCGTTGAAGATGCACTGCACGCTACCCGCGCTGCCGTGGAAGAAGGCATCGTGCCAGGCGGCGGCGTTGCCCTGCTGCGCGCGCGTGCCCTGGTGTCCGGCCTGAAAGGCGACAATCCAGACCAGGACGCAGGCATCAAGATCGTTCTGCGCGCCATGGAAGAGCCGCTGCGCATGATCGTGCAAAACGCCGGCGAAGAATCGTCGGTGGTGGTTGCTGCTGTGTTGGCCGGTTCGGGCAACTACGGTTACAACGCCGCCAACGGCACCTACGGCGACATGGTTGAAATGGGCGTGCTGGATCCAGCTAAAGTCACCCGTTCGGCACTGCAAAACGCAGCGTCGATCGCTGGCCTGATGCTGACCACCGACTGCATGATCGCTGAAGTCACCGAAGACAAACCAGCCGGCGGCATGGGCGGTATGGGTGGCATGGGCGGCATGGGTGGCATGGACGGCATGATGTAATGCAGCCGGCCGGCTAGCTTAGCCTGCTATCAAAGCCCACGATCGCTTCGGCGACGCGGGCTTTTTTCTTGTACACTCGACAGATGACTTTCTCAGCTCGTCGACGTTCCCTCCTCGCTGCCAGCAGCGCCCACGCCGTGCATGACGGCCTCACCGATCTGATCTACGTTTTGCTGCCGATCTGGCAGGCCCAGTTTGCCATCAGCTATGCGATGATCGGCTTGTTGCGCGCGTCCTACTCTGGCGTGATGGCGGGCTTTCAGCTATTCCTTGATCCCCGGCGCAGTCGGCCTGCTGCTGGTGGTCGTCAGCTGGCAGACCAGCGTGATGCTCACCTTTCTGCCGTTCCTGCTGAAGAACAAGGGCGCGGGCACGGCAGGCATAGGCCTGGCCCTGTCGCTGCTGTTTGTCGGCGGCGCGTTTGGCAAGCTTTTCTGCGGCTACCTGGGTGCGCGCATCGGCATGATGAAGACGGTGTGGGCGACCGAGTCGCTGACCTCGCTGTGCATCCTGCTGGCGGTATGGCTGCCGCTAACGGGCGTGATGCTGATGCTGCCCTTGCTGGGACTGGCGCTGAACGGCACCTCGTCGGTGCTGTATAGCGTGCTACCGGAACTGTCAGCAGCCGGCAAGCATGAGCAGGCATTCGCGTGGTTCTACACCGGCACCATCGGCGCGGGAGCCTTGTCGCCGGTGCTGTTTGGCTGGGTAGGCGATGCGATGGGCGTGCCGGTAGCGCTGTGTGCGCTGGCGGCGATACTGCTGTTGACCTTGCCGCTATCGTGGCGCGTGCAAAAGGCGCTTGTGAGGTGCCAGGCATTCTGATCGGTGGCGCCGAAGAAAGTTACATCTGGGCGGATGAATTGTTCGTCTTCACCGCAGACAGCGCAGCGCGCCGTCAGTGCAGATTACGTTTTGACGCACAAGTCTTTGCGATGTTCACGGTGAGATTTCAGCAGGCGCTCTGTAAGAATATCGCCTGCATCTCCAATCTCAACAGCGTATTGGTTGAGCGTTTTCTTATCAATCTCATCGAGAGGTTTTTGCTCTTGCGCCTCGATGCCGGCCAGAATTGCCAGCGTAATCGCCCGACTTTCAGGCCCTGGAACAGATGAGGGGACATCAAAAAAGATATCGCCTCTCATCTCCTTGGGCCAATCTAATTCATTGAAAGCGCGGAAGCAATAAAACAAGCCTTCGTTCGCCACATCAAACGGGGCCGACTCGACATAGGAAAGTATATTCATGGCTTTCTCCGGCTTAAAGCTCAACTGCATCAAAGAATTCCCGTAACAAATTCTCTATGATGTATTCCTCTGATAGCGGATTCGCTCGCTGTCTCACACCGACTCGTTTAAACAGGCTGGCAACCGGTGACACTGGAATGACAAACATCAATGGCCGGAATTTCGAGATCTCGGAGCGCACCGCCACTTCCTGAATTTCACGATATGATTCAGAGCTAATAGTACCGTCTTTGCGCTTTATCGCAGCGCCCTTCTGAATACCACGCCTGATATCTCTTACCTTGGCAGAATGCAAATCGCTCGCGTCAACGTCCCTTTTTAAGCTCCAATAAATGTCTTTAGGGTTGGAACTGGGTGGGACTGAATTGTGCGGACTTAGCGATGAAAACGCGTCGAAATAGGGCGAACACCAGGCGTAATGTCTGCCGCCGTAGTAGCGCTCACAAATATAGTAAGACAGCCAGGTACTGCAAGAGTAGTAGATGCGCTGGTTGTTCATGTGACGATCTCCACCGAAGGTTGCTGCTTCTGGTGTAACACATCCAGAAGCAATAACGATGATCGATGTCAAGCGTCGCGGAACTGGGCTTCGAGTTCGTCGCGGCGCGGAGTGTCGGCGATGTGGAGAATGAGAGTTTGTTTGAGGTCGGCAGGGTGCGAGGCGCGGTGCTGGGCGAACCAGAATACTTCTTCCAGATCGTCGTCTTCATGGGCGGTGACCAGCACGCGGCGGTGTTCGTCAACGTCTTCGTAGTTGATGGCTTCCAGTGCCGCGTCGTCAATCGCCTCGCGCCACTGTTCGCAATCCTTGCCCCACGCCAACGCGTACAAACAGCCGGACTCGATCAGCCAGCGGCTGACATCCCACATCACGGTCTCGTGCACATCGGCTTCCGCAACGAGGATGGTTTTGAACTGGCGCAGGCCTTCCAGGGTTGGGAGGTCTGCGTCCGGGCTGAGGTGGAGATATTTAGGAGCTGGGCTTTGCATGGCGTAACGCGTTTGCTAAAGCCCGCATTTTAGCCGAAGCGCGCCGCCGGCAGGCCTGGCACCTCGACGCGCACCGCGAACACAGCGCCGGTCAGTGGATGGGCGGCCAGCTGTTCAGGCGTGTTGTCTTCGCTGGCGGTGGTGATGTACAGCGTTTTCAGGTCGGCGCCGCCGAAGGTGCACGAGGCCGGATTGCGCACCGGAACAGGAATCGTGTCCAGCAGCTCACCCGACGGCGAGTACCGGCAAACGCGGCTGCCGCCCCACTGCGCGATCCACACGCAGCCTTCGCTGTCGACCGTCATGCCGTCCGGCGAACCTTCGCCTTCGCCGAACTGGCGCCACACGCGCGGCTCGCCCAGCGTGCCGTCGGCCGCCAGCGGATAGGCGTAGGTGCGGCCTTCAAAACTGTCGGTGTGATACATGGTGGCGCCGTCCAGGCTGAAGGTCGGGCCGTTGCAGATGTGATAGCCGTCGTCGGCCACATGCAGCGCGTGGTCCGTCTCCAGGCGGAACAGCTTGCCCACCGCCTGCGCGTAATCGGTGTTGTGCATGGAACCGGCCCAGATGCGGCCGGTGCCGTCGACCTTGGCGTCGTTCATGCGCAAGCCGCTGCCCTCGGCGAACGGACGATGCAGATATTCGATGCGCAGTTCCGGCTCCAGCCACACGCGGGCGATGCCGTCGCGCAGGCCGGCCATGAAGCCGTCGCCGTCGCGGCGCGCGATCAGCCAGCAGATGAAGTCCGGCATGGCCCAGCTGCGGCGCTCGCCGCTGCCGACTTCGATCGCATGCAGCGTCTGGTTCTTCAGGTCGACAAAGTACAGGCGGTTCTGTTCCGCCACCCACAGCGGGCCTTCGCCCAGTTGCGCGCCTGCTTCCCACAGGCACTGCACGTCATGCTTGCTCATCAGTTCGATTCCGTAAAGTAGACGGCCGCCATCATGCGGCCAAAGCGCGCCAGGTATTGACGAAGGCTTCCGCGCGTTCTTTCAGTTGGTCCAGCGTGACGCCCGGCGTGTACAGCGCGCCGCCGATGCCGAAGCCGGTCGCGCCGGCCTTGACCCAGTCCGCCATCGTTTCCGGCGTGACGCCGCCCACTGGCCACACCGGCGTGCCGGCCGGCAGCACGCTCTTCAGCGCCTTGATGCCGCCGTGGCCGACCGACTCGGCCGGGAAAATCTTCAGCGCGTGGGCGCCGGCATCGAGCGCGGCAAACGCCTCGGACGGCGTGGCCACGCCCGGCGAGCAGTACATGCCCAGCTCGGCCGCGCGACGGATCACCGCCGGCACGCAATTCGGCGACACCAGCAGGCGGCCGCCGGCGGCGTAGACGGCTTCCACATGCTCGACGGTCAGCATGGTGCCGCCGCCGACCAGCGTATCCGGCAGGTTCAGCGCGACGATGGCGGCGATGGCTTCCAGCGCGCCCGGACGGTTCAGCGGCACTTCCAGCGCGCGGAAGCCGGCGGTGTGCAGCACCTTGGCGACATCGACCGCCTCGGCAGGATTCAGGCCGCGCAGGATGGCGACTAAGGGCGTGGTTGGATGGGATACAGTAGTCATGAGCTAGCCTTGAGGAATTGGGAAACGGCGGTGCAATACACCTTATGTGGGTCGAGCACCGTGCACTTCAAGCCGAAATGCCGGGCGGCGATATCGTAACGGGCGGCCAGTGCCGGCGAACCGATGACGGTGATGCCCTGCCCTTCGGCCGCGCGCGCAGCGGCGGCAAACTCGGCGCCGATCAGCAGGCCGCTGATGGTGGCCGCCGCCTGCTCGGCCGGTGCCGAGCGCGACACCACACCGGCGCGCACGCGGAACAGCGAATTGGTCAGCGGCTCGTGCTGCGCCGCCTGGTCGAGGCCGGTGGCAAAGCCGGTGGCGTCGGCGCTGTCGCCGCTCAGCATGGCAGACAGCGTGCCGCCCTTGGACAGCATGGCGAAGAACTCGCCGGTCATATAGGTGGCGATCGATTGAATCACGCCGTCGCGCAGCAGCACCCACTTGCTGTGGGTGCCGGGCAGCACGATCCAGCCGTCGCGGTGGCCCAGCGCGACCGCGCCGAGCAATTGGGTTTCTTCGCCGCGCATCACGTCGGCGGAGGCGCCGTCGCGGTAGACGTAGCCGGGAACGATGTGGCTGCGACCGGCCCAGGCCGGATCGGTGACAGCCGCCAGGTGCTGCGGCAACTGCTCCAGCGGCACCGCAGCGTCGAGGTAGTCGACTTCCTGCCAGCCGGACGCGCTGCCGACCATGCCGGACATGATGACCGGGATGTCGGCTGGCAGCTTCATCGCCGCCAGCACCTCGGCCAGCGCAGCGCCGAACTTGTCGCGGCCGCCGACCGCCAGCATGCCCTGGCCATCCTCATATTCGGCCAGACAGGCGCCGGATTGATCTATCAGATAGGCGCGCCGGTTGCTGGTGCCCCAATCTATCCCCAAAATATTCTTGTTCACAGGCGTATCCTTTACTCATGCTGCATCGATGGTACGAAAATCCGCCCTCAACAGCCAATGAATTATCTCGCCGGACTAATACCAAAATAGTATAGGATAGCCACATTTTAATAATAAGAAAATAATAAAATGCGCGCAAAAAAGGGGCTTAAGTTGCCCCTCAGATGCCTTTAGTTTAGTATGGCCCACAATAAAATAGTCTCAGCTCTCCACCCATGGAATTAAGCAAGCAGTCCTCCCGCAAACTGGTCATCGCCGGCGTGGCAACGACCGTCATCGCGCTGGGTTTGGCCGCCTGGTTCACCCGCTCCCCCTCCGTTGAAACGCAGGTGACGGTCAAGGCGCCGGTGACACCGCCGGCCAGCGCCAGCAGCTCGGCCACGGTTAAAAAGCCAGCGCCAACCGCCACGCCGCAGCGTCAGCCTGAGATCAAGGACCCGCTGCCGCCGGGCGAGCCGCCAGCCATCCGCACTAAGGAGCAAGGCGCCGCCGCGTTGATGGCGCTACCGGAACTGCAAGCCTGGTCGGCTGCGATTGAAAAGAACTCGGGCGGCAAAGCCCACGGCGGCCTGCTGGAATACGATCCGACGCAGCGCAAGCTGAACGGCAAAAACTACTGGCAGTTCAGCTTTGTGGAAAACAGCGCCGAGGCGGCGCTGCGCTGGGAAAGCTTCCTGGTCTCGTCCAGCGACGACGAAATCCTGGTGGAAGACGCCAGCAGCGACGAAGCCATCAGCCTCGGCCGCTGGCGCCGCGAGAAGCATCCCGACAAGCGCAGCGCTGTCGACAACTAAGCCGTTTTCACCACCGGCGTCGCCTGCATCGGCGCGGCGCCGCGGACCTGCCCCACCCACAATACCGTCATGATGGCCAAGCCGGCCGCGATCCAGCCATTCAGCCCGTAGCCGGCGATTTGGCCGGAGGCCTGCGTGTGCAAGGTCAGCCCGCCCAGCAAGGCGCCAACACCGGTGCCGACCTGCTGGATGGCGGCGTTGGCGCTGAGGAAAGCGCCACGGCGCGACGGCTCGGGCACGGTCGTCATCAAGGCCTGCATCGGAATATTGCGGCCCGACGCCAGCACCATGAAGAACGGGAAGAACAGCATCACGCCTACCAGCGGCATCACCGGCATGTGCGTGATGAACAACACGGGCAGGATGAACAGCAGCGAGACGATGCGGTACACCTTCTGCGCGCCGATGCGGTCCGACCACTTGCCGATCATGCGCGCGGTGAAGAACGTCGCCACGCCGCCGGCCAGGTAGACATAGGTAATCTCGGCCGGCTGCAGGCCGACGTTACTCACCAGCACCGGCGAGATAAAGGGGATCACCAGCATGCCGGTGGTCATGTTGACCACTGATAGCAGAAAGGCTTTCAGGTGCATCGGCTCCTTGTACAGCGCGATCAAGCCCGGCACCGCCTGCGACAGCGGCGTGCGGTTCGGCAAATGGCTGTCCAGCGCCGGCAGCACGCGCGCGGCCAGCAGCAGAATCGGCAGCGAGCACAGCACCAGAATATAGAACGGCGATGCCCAGCCGTAATGCGCGGCCAGCATCACGCCGGCCGGCACACCCAGCACCGACGCCATGCTGAACGATGTCATCACAATGCCGGTGGCAGCGCCACGGCGGTTAGCCGGAATCAGGTCGCCGATGATGGCCATGACGATGGCGCCCAGAATGCCGCCGGTCAGCCCGGCAAAGGCGCGCGACAGCACCAGCACATGGAAATTCGGCGCGGCCGCGCAAGCCAGGTTGGACAGCGTGAACAGCGCGAACACCGTCAGCAGCAGCTTGCGGCGGTCGAAGCGGTCGATATACATGGCGGCGGCCAGGCCGGAAATGCCGGCGCACCACGCGTAGGCCGACACCGCGCCGGACACCGCCGCCGGCTCGATGGCGAAGGCGTGCATCAGCTGCGGCGCCAGCGGCATCATCACCATGAAATCCATGATGACGGTGAACTGCGTCAGCGCCAGCAGCCACAGCACCAGGCGCTCGCGCGCCGGAGTCAAAGGCAGGCTCATAGTGCGTTGATATCCTCGACCGCCTTGCGCAGGATGGCGCGGATCTGCTCGATGCGCTCCTGGTTGTGATTGCTGGCGCGCGCCTGCTCGATCGCCGCATGCTTCAGATCGTGCATGGCGCTGCGCAGGCCTTCGCGGTGCTCATCCGGATCGGCCAGGCGGGCCAGGATGGCATCGACAAATTGACGATTCTCGGCCAGAAACGCCTCGCCTTCCGGCGTGATGGTATGCAGCTTCTTGTTGCCGTCCGGCGAAGCGACGACGTGGCCCATATCCAGCAGCATAGCCAGCAGCGGATAGATCGCGCCCGGACTCGGCGAATAGCCGCCGCCGGAGCGCTGCTCCAGCTCCTTGATGATTTCGTAGCCGTGACGCGGCTTTTCGGCAATCAACTGCAGCACGACATAGCGCATGGCGCCGGCATCAAACATTTTCGGCCCGCGCCCGCGCGGGCCATGGCCGCCGTGAGGATGATGATGACCATGCGGACCGTGTGGATGATGATGGGGATGACGATGGAACATATAAAACTCCTTAAGATATAACTTATTACGATATATCTTAACCCATTCCAGAAAAACCGCAAGCAAAAAAAACGGGGTCAGTTCCGGCAATCC
>CAUPXZ010000034.1:0-61043 GCA_963515135.1 uncultured Duganella sp.
GCGCTGCTGCGCGCAGCGCCACCATTGCCGCCGCCGTTGCCGCCGGCGGAACGTGGCTTGTTGCCGTTGCCGCCGTTACCGCCGCCGTTGCCGGCGCCCGGTTTGCGTGGGGCGCCGCTGTTGCGGCCACCGCCGTTGCGATGACCCGGATTGCCGCTGCGCAGCTGGATCGGTTGCGCGCGTGCAGTCGGATCAGGTTCGAAGCCTGGGATGACTTCGCGCGGCAGCGTTTGCTTGATGAGCTTCTCGATGTCTTTCAGCATGTCGTGCTCGTCCACGCAGACCAGCGACACCGCTTCGCCGGTGGCGCCGGCGCGGCCGGTGCGGCCGATGCGGTGCACATAGTCTTCCGGTACGTTCGGCAGGTCGTAGTTGACCACGTGCGGCAGCTGGTCGATGTCGATGCCGCGCGCGGCGATGTCGGTGGCGACCAGCACCTGCAGCTTGTTGTCCTTGAATTCGGACAGCGCCTTGGTGCGCGCCGACTGGCTCTTGTTGCCGTGGATCGCCATGGCGCCGATGCCGTCCTTCTCCAACTGTTCCACCAGCTTGTTGGCGCCGTGCTTGGTGCGGGTGAACACCAGCACCTGCGACCAGTTGTTCGATTTGATCAGGTGCGCCAGCATCGGGTGCTTTTTATCGCGGTCGACCGGGTGGATTTTTTGCGCGATCACCTCGGAGGTGGCGTTGCGGCGCGCCACTTCGATCATCGCCGGGTTGTTCAGCAGGCCGTCGGCCAGCGCCTTGATTTCGTCCGAGAAGGTGGCCGAGAACAACAGGTTCTGGCGCTTCGGCGGCAGCTTGGCCAGCACTTTGCGGATGTCGCGGATGAAGCCCATGTCCAGCATGCGGTCGGCTTCGTCCAGCACCAGGATTTCGATCTTGCTCAGATCGACCGTGCCTTGCTCCATGTGGTCCAGCAGGCGGCCCGGCGTGGCGACCAGGATGTCGACGCCATGCTTGAGCTGCTTGATTTGCGGGTTGATGCCGACGCCGCCAAAGATCACCGCCGAATTCAGCTTGGTGTATTTGCCGTAGGTGCGCACGCTTTCTTCGACCTGGGCCGCCAGTTCGCGGGTCGGGGTCAGGATCAGCGCGCGGATGGCGCGCGGCGAGTTGTTGCTGGTCAGCTTGGAACCGATCGCGTCGGTCGACAGGCGCTGCAGCAGCGGCAGCGTGAAGCCGGCGGTCTTGCCGGTGCCGGTTTGCGCGCCCGCCAGCAGATCGCCGCCGTTCAGGACGGCGGGAATGGCCTGCTGCTGGATAGGAGTCGGCGTGGTATAGCCGGTATCACTAACCGCGCGCATCAGGGCGTCGGACAAACCGAGAGAGGAAAAAGACATATTAACTTTACGTAAAGATTCTACAGGACTGGGCGTATGCCGCAGCTTTCAGTATAGCATCGAGTTTCAATAGGGAAATAAAACCTGCCATAAAAAAAGGAGGCGAGGCCCCCTTTTTTGTAACAAGCCGTGTGGCTCAGGCGAAGGGAGTGAGCAGGCCAACCATCTGTGCGAACACTTTCGGGCTGGCGGCGATGATGTCGCCTTTGTACAAGTAGTCCGACTCGCCGTTGAACTCGCCGACGATGCCGCCGGCTTCGGTCACCAGCAGCGCGCCGCCGGCGATGTCCCACGGCTTCAGGGCTTTTTCGTAGAAGCCGTCCAGGCGGCCGCAGGCGACGTAGGCCAGGTCCAGCGCGGCGCTGCCGGCGCGGCGGACGCCCTGGGTGCGTTCCGCCATGATAGCGTACATTTCCAGGTATTCTTTCAGCGCTTTCGGGCTGCCGGTCTGGTAGCCGGTGGCCAGCAGCGCGTTGGCGATGCGGTCCAGCTTGCCGACGCGGATGCGTTTTTCGTTGAGGTAGGCGCCGGCGCCCTTGGTGGCGGTGAACAGGTCGTTGCGGACCGGATCGTAGATGACGGACTGGGTGATCACGCCACGCTGCGACAGCGCGATCGAGATGCAGTACTGTGGAAAGCCGTGCATGAAGTTGGTGGTGCCATCGATCGGGTCGATGATCCAGGTATATTCTGCCTCGTCGTGCGCATTGGCGGAAGCGCCGCTTTCTTCGCCCAGGAAGGCGTGGTCCGGATAGGCCTTGGACAGCACTTCGATGATCGCTTGTTCAGCGGCCTGGTCGACGTCGGTGACGTAGTCCTTGTGGTTCTTCTCGGTCACGATAACGCGGTCGAGGTCGAAGGAGGCGCGGTTGATGACGGCGGCGGCGCGGCGTGCGGCCTTCACGGCCGTGTTAATCATTGGAGATTGCATGGAATTTTCCGTATAAAAATGCCAACGCCCACCGGGAGATTTCCAGCCCGGCGGCACGACAGGAGACAAAATGACAAAGAGCAAGGCGGCAGCAACAGGTAGAATTCTGCTGGAATTTCCGTATCAATACCGCGCGATTGCGCTATTTTAAATGAACCTGCCCGAAATCAACACGAATCTTTTCAAACAGCTGCGATTTATTCTGGTCGAAACCAGCCGCGCAGGCAATATTGGCGCGGTGGCAAGGGCCATGAAAACCATGGGCTACAGCGATCTGGTGCTGGTGACCCCGCGCTTTGAGAACGCGCTGCACGACCCCGAAGCGGTGGCCTTCGCCAGCGGCGCGCAAGATATTCTGGCCAATGCGCGGGTGGTCGGCAGCATGGCCGAGGCGCTGGAAGGCATCAATTTCGCCGCCGCCGTGTCGGCCCGGCTGCGCGAGTATTCGCCGCCGGTATTGTCGCCGCGTCAATTCGCCGGTCAGCTGGTGACGCAGCCGGACTTGCGCGCGGCGCTGATCTTCGGCAACGAGCGCTTCGGCCTGCCGAACGAGCTGGTGGAGAAATGTAATGTTTTGATTAATATTCCCGCCAATCCGGAATATTCCTCGCTCAACCTGTCGCAGGCGGCGCAGGTGCTGGCCTACGAGTGCCGCATGGCGGTGCTGGAGGGCGGCGGCGTCACCCACACGCCGCGTCTGCCGGCCGGCGACGCCAATGAGGTAGGCTTCCACGGCGAAGCCGCCAGCATCGAGCAGATCGAGGGCATGTACGCGCACCTGGAGCAGGCGCTGATCGGCATCGGCTTCCTCGACGCCAGCAATCCGCGCAAGCTGATGCCGCGCCTGAAGCGCCTGTTTGCGCGCGCGCAGCTGGAAAAGGAAGAAGTCAACATCCTGCGCGGCATCGCCCGCCACATGAGCGGAAAGAAAGACCTATGAACTGGGACCATCCGCAACCGTACACGCTGGAACTGACGCCATCGGCCCATGACATCGACGGGCTGGAGCACACCAACAACGCTGTCTATGTGCAATGGTGCGAGAAGGCCGGCTGGGCGCATTCGGAAGCCCTGGGCCTGAGTCTGGCCGACTACCGCCGCCTCGACCGGGCCATGGCGATCCGCCGCTCCGAATACGATTACCTGCTGCCGACTGCCGCCGGCGAGGCGCTGATCCTCGGCACCTGGCTGTACAGCACTGACGGCAAACTCAATATGGAGCGCCGCTTCCAGTTGCTGCGCGCCAGCGACGGCGCCACTGTGCTGCGCGGGCGCTGGCAACTGGTCTGCATCGAGATCAGCAGTGGCCGTGCGCGCCGCATGCCACAGGAATTCTGCGACGCTTATCTGCCGCCGGTGGTGGTAACGAGTTAGACGCCATACTCTAACTTTGCAACTTACACTACCGCCTAACGATAAAAATGGACGGAGACAATGCAAGTATCCCGCAGATCTTTTCTGAAGATCGGCGTGGCCGGCGCATGCACGCTTGCAGCCGGCGGCGCCGTCTATCGCCTGGCGTATCCGCCGCAGGCGTCCCGTTTCGCACTTGATGGCAAGGCGCTGGCCGTGCTGCACGCGGTCATTCCCGCTGTGCTGGGGCCGGTATTGCCGGCCGCGCCGGAGGCCCGCGCCAGCGCCCTGAGCGCCGCCAGCGGCCGCGTGCGCGATGCCGTGCTGGGCCTGCCGCTGGCGACGCAGAAGGAGTTGCAGGATCTGTTCGGGCTGCTGGCGCTGGGGCCGGCGCGTCGCCTGCTGGCCGGCGTGCGCGGCGACTGGGAGCATGCTGACCCGGTGCAGGTCGCGGCCTTTCTGCAAAGCTGGCGCACGCATAGCTTGCAGACGCTGCAAGTCGCCTACCACGCGCTGCACGATCTGATCATCGGCGCATGGTATGCCGATCCGTCCAGCTGGCAGGCGATCGGCTATCCGGGGCCGATGCAGGAGCTGCTGGCATGAGCGTTATCGCCGATCCAATCCAGGCCGGCCTGGCCGCCGGCTGGCGCGTCACCGATGGCGCGCAACTGCTGGCCGACCAGGTGCTGGAGGCAGACGTGGTCATCGTCGGCAGCGGTGCCGGTGGCGGCGTGAGCGCCGAAATCCTGACGCTGACCGGCCTGAAGGTGATTATTGTTGAAGAGGGCGCCTTGAAATCGTCGAAGGATTTCAAGATGCGCGAGGCCGACGCTTATCCCGCGCTGTACCAGGAATCGGCCGCGCGCAAGACCCGCGACAAGGGCATCACCATCCTGCAGGGCCGCACGGTGGGCGGCAGCACCACCATCAACTGGACCAGCAGCTTTCGCACGCCGGACAGCACCTTGCGCTACTGGCAAAAGCACTTCGGACTGAAGGATTACTCGCAGGACTCGCTGGCGCCATGGTTCGAGCTGATGGAAGCGCGCCTCAGCGTCAGCGACTGGCCGACCCCACCCAACGAAAACAACGATCTGCTGCGCCGCGGCGCCGCCAGGCTCAACATCGAAACCGGGCTGATACGCCGCAATGTCAGCGGCTGCTGGAATCTGGGCTACTGCGGCATGGGTTGCCCGACCAACGCCAAACAGTCGATGCTGGTGACGACCATTCCATCGGCGCTACAGCACGGCGCTGCCTTGCTGACGCGCGTGCGTGCGGACAAGCTGGTCATCAAGAACGACCGTGTCACGCAGCTGGAATGCGTGGCGCTGGCTGCGGACGGTCTCAGCACTACCGGTCGCCGGGTGACGTTGCGCGCGCAGCATTTCGTGCTGGCCGGCGGCGCGATCAACACACCGGCGCTGCTGCTGCGTTCGACCGCGCCCGATCCGCACGGCCTGCTGGGCAAGCGTACCTTTCTGCACCCGACGGTGATCTCGGCCGGCATGTTTGCGCAGCGCGTGGATGGCTATGCCGGCGCGCCGCAAAGCGTGTATTCGGATCACTTCCTGCACACCGACCGCATTGACGGGACTATCGGTTACAAGCTGGAGGCGCCGCCGCTGCATCCGCTGCTGTTCTCGACCACCATGCCAGGCTTCGGCGCGCAGCACGCCGAAGTGATGCGGCGCTTTCCGCATGTGCATGCGCTGCTGGCGCTGCTGCGCGACGGTTTTCACGCCGACGCGCCCGGCGGCAGCGTGGCGCTGGCGGACGGTGCCCCGGTGCTTGACTATCCGGTCTCTTCGTTCATGTGGGACGGCGTGCGGCGCGCGCTGCTGAGCATGGCCGAGATCCAGTTCGCCGCCGGCGCGCTAAGCGTCACGCCGGCGCACGAGCGGGCCGAAGCTTACACCAGCTGGAGCCAGGCCCAGGCTGCTATCAGTGCGCTGCCGTACAAGCTGCTGCAAACGCGCCTGGTATCGGCGCATGTGATGGGCGGCTGCGGCATGTCGGACGACGAGCGGCTCGGCGTGACCAGTTCCACCGGCCGCTATCACGGCCTGACGAATCTGTCAGTGCACGATGGCTCGCTGTTCCCGACCGCGATCGGCGCCAATCCGCAGCTGTCGATCTACGGCATCGTCGCGCGCCTGGCCAGCGGCCTGGCGCAACAGCTGACCGGCCAGCCGGCCGCCCGTCCCACGCGGCCATAAAAACGGTATCATGCGCTCATGATCAAGCGACTGATGATACTGGTGCTGGCGGGGCAGGCCGTGTTCGTCGGCTTGCTGGCGGCCGGCCTGTATTGCTGGTGGCGGCCGGCGTGGCAGGCCGGACTGAATGCAGCGGCGATCGCCGCGTTCTATCTGGCGTGCGGGCTGGCGGGCGCGCTGCTGGTGCGGCTGCTGGTGCCGGTCAATAATTTCTATTGGAGCCGGCGCGCCGCCAGCGCCACGCCGCCGGCCCATGCGCTCAACCTGTTCAGCGCGACCCGGCTGTTCTGCTATGAGTTTCAGGCGTCGCTGCTGACCTCCTCGTATTACATGTTGCGCCCGCTGGGCATGCAGTTGCAGCCGGAGGCCCAGGGGCTGCCGGTGCTGCTGGTGCACGGCTATGCCTGCAACAGCGGCTATTGGCGGCCGATGAGCAAGCTGCTGCGGCAGGCGCGCATCAGCCATTATGGCGTCGATCTCGAACCGCTGGGCGCGTCCATCGATGATTTCGCGCCGCAGATCCATGCTGCCGTCGAACGGCTGCGCAAGGCAACCGGCAGCGCGCAGGTGATCCTGGTCGGCCACAGCATGGGCGGGTTGGTGGCGCGCGCCTATCTGCGCCGCCATGGCAGCGCGCATATCGCCCGCGTCATCACGCTGGGCACGCCGCATCATGGCACGGCGCTGGCGCATCTCGGCCCCGGCAGCAATGCCTTGCAGATGCGACCTCACAGCGAATGGCTGGGCACGCTTGCCGCGTCTGAGGCAATTACGCAACGGATGTTGATCAGTTCCATCTATTCTGTCCACGACAACATCGTCGCGCCGCAAGACTCCAGCGCGCTGCCGGGCGCGCGCAATCTGGTGTTCGGCGCCATAGGCCATGTGGCGCTGGGGCGCCATCCAGCCATCCTGCAGTGCGCACTAAAAGAGATCACGGAAGTGGTGCAGCGCGCGCACGCGTGATTTTGTGTGAATATCTTCCTGCCTTGTTGCTGTATGGTTAGTCCTGTACGCGGAGCAAAAAGGCGAGGCGATGAGCATCGATTTCGGCACCCTGATTCTGAATCAAACGCCAGACGCGGTGGTGGTGACCACGCCCACCGGCGAGGTGCTGTGCTGGACCAATGGCGCGCAAGCGGTGTTCGGCTACACCAGCGAGGAAGCCGTGGGGCGGCAGCTGGATGGGCTGATCGCGCCGCCCGCGCCGGCCAGGGTGGGCGACGGCGCCGACCTGTTGCGGCAAGCCGTCAGCTATGGGATTGCCAGTTACGAATCGCTGCGTCAGGCCAAGGACGGCACGCTGATTTATATCGACGGCTCGTGCAAGGTGGTGCGCGACGCCGGCGGCCAGCCCGAGTACATCCTGTGGAGCAAAAAGGATGTCACCGCGCTCAAGGTGCTGCGCGACGCCAAGCTGGTCGAGGCGCGCTTCGACGGCATCCTGGAGTCGATGCCCGACGCCATCATCATGGCCAATGCCGCCGGCCGCATCGTGATGGCCAACCGCCAGGCCGAGCAGCTGTTCGGCTATCCGCGCCACGCGCTGCGCGGCATGGTGCTGGACCAGCTGATGCCGCAGCGTTTCCGCGCCGCCCACCGCCAGCACCGCGCCGGCTTTGCCGCGCAGCCGCTGGCACGCCCGATGGGCAGCGGCCGCGACCTGTACGGCCTGCGCAGCGACGGCGCCGAGTTCCCGGTCGAGATCAGCCTCAGCCCGGTGGCGACCGAGGAGGGCGCGCTGGTCATGAGCGCCATCCGCGACATTGGCCAACGCAAGCAGATTGAACTGGCGCTGCAGGAAAAGAATGTCGAACTGGCAAAAGCGGTGGCCGCCAAGGACCGCTTCCTGGCCGGCATGTCGCACGAATTGCGCACGCCGTTGAACGCGATTATCGGTTTTACAGGTACTATGCTGATGAAGTTGCCTGGCCCCATTAATGACGAGCAAAGCAAACAGCTGCGCATGGTGCAAAGCAGCGCCCGTCATCTGCTGTCGCTGATCAACGATCTGCTGGACCTGACGCGCATCGAGTCCGGCAAGGTCGAACTGGACCTGGAGCCGGTGCCGTGCTGCGAATTGATCGACGAGGTGCTGGCGTCGTTCAGGTCGCAGGCGCGCAGCAAGGGTTTGGCGCTGGAATTCGAGCCGCCGCCGGAAGCGCTGACGGTCAGCAGCGACCGCCGCGCGGTGCAGCAGATCCTGATGAATTTGCTGCACAACGCGATCAAGTTCACCAACAACGGCACGGTGCTGGTGCGGCTGGCGCGCTCGGCGATGGGGGCGCGGCCATGTGCCGCAATCAGTGTCAGCGATACCGGCATCGGTATCGGCAGCGAGCAGCGCGGCGCCTTGTTCCAGGCGTTTTCCCAGCTGGACGGGAATGCGCTGCGGCAGTTCGAAGGGACCGGCCTCGGCCTGCACCTGAGCAGCAAGCTGGCGGCGCTGCTGCACGGCGAAATTTTGTTTGATAGCGAATACGGCAAAGGCAGTGTGTTCACGCTGGCCTTGCCGCTGGAAGAATAGAGAAAGGGAGATCGAACGTGTCAGCACGTATCCTGATCATTGAAGACAACGCCACCAACATGGAGTTGATGGTATATCTGCTGCGGGCCTTCGGTTACGAGCCGCTGTCGGCCAGCGATGGCGAGGCGGGGGTGGCGGCGGCCAGGCGCGAGTTGCCGGACCTGATCATCTGCGATGTGCACCTGCCCAAGCTGGACGGCTACGGCGTGGTGACGGCGCTCAAGGCCGATCCCGAGGTGCGCCACATTCCGGCGCTGGCGGTGACCGCGCTGGCGATGGTCGGCGACCGCGAGAAACTGCTGGAGGCCGGCTTCGACGGCTACATCGGCAAGCCGATCGAGCCGGACACCTTTGTCGCGCAGATCGAGTCTTTCTTGCAAGGGGTGGTGTCGTCCCCGCAAACTAAAAACGATACCGCCACGATCCTGATCGTGGACGATCATGTGCTGAACCGTGAATTCCTGATGACGCTGCTGAGCTACGGCGGCCATCGGCTGCTGGAGGCCGCCAACGGCGCCGAAGGCTTGAAAATGGTGCTGGCCGAAAAGCCGGACCTGGTGATCTCGGACATCCTGATGCCGAACATGGATGGCTATGAATTCGTCACCCGCATGCACGAGCACAAGGAGACCGCCGACGTGCCGGTGATCTTCTACACCGCCACCTACCGCGAGCGCGAGGCGGTGGCGGTGGCGCAATCGTGCGGCGTGCGCTGGGTGCTGCCGAAGCCGTCCGACCCGGAGGTGATCCTGGCCACCGTGCAGGAGGCGCTGGGGCTGGCGGAAGCGCCGGCGCCGGCCTCGCCGCTGCCGGCGTTCGCGCCGGAGCCGCCGCAGGAAAGCCGCTTCCACAACATCGACCATAAGGTGGCCGAGTACCTCGACGAGCTGGAATCGAGCAGCCAGCTGATCACCCGGCTGGCCAGCGACACCGACGAGACCTCGCCGGAAAACCTGACGCGCATGACGCAGCGGCTGTCGCAATCGCTGTCCAGCCTGCAGGCGGTGAGCCTGCGCCTGACCGCGCTGATCGAACTGGGCATCGAGCTGGGCGCCGAACGCGACCCCGGCGCGCTGGTGGAAATCGGCTGCCGCGTGGCGCAGAACATCTGCGTGTCGAAATATGCCTGCATCGGCGTGCTGGAACCGGGCGCCACCGAGCTGACCCATTTCGCCAGCTGCGGCGCCGGCATGCCGCTGCGGCAGATCGCGCAAACGCCGCGCGCCGGCGTGCTGCGCGGCCTGCTGGACCAGCGCCTGCCGTGCCGCATCAACGACCTCAACGGCGACCCGGCCAGCGTCGGCCTGCCGCCGACGCATCCGCCGGTGCACTCCTTCCTCGGCGTGCCGATCGCCTCGCCCGAGCGCACCCACGGCTGGCTGTACCTGGTCGACAAGCTGGGCGCGGACGGCTTCTCGGAAGTCGACGAGCGGGTGGCGGCCACGGTGGCGGCACAGGTCGCGGTGGCGTTCGAGAATCTGCTGCTGTACGACGAAATCAAGCGCCATCACGCGCAACTGCAGCTGGACATGAACGCCCGCATCCGTCTCGACGAAGACCTGCGCCGCTTCCGGCTGGCGATGGACGCCACCGCCGACGCCATCTTCCTGGTCGATCGCGCCGGCATGTGCTTTGTCGACGTCAACGCCACCGCCTGCCGCATGCTGGGCTTCGAGCGCGAGGAATTCCTGCAGATCGGCCCGAACAAGACGCTGGAAGGCGATTTGTCAAAACTGGAAGAGCTGTACGACAAGCTGCTGTCGGGCGACCAGAGCGGCGCCATGACCGAGCTGCTGTTGCAGTGCAAGGACGGCACGCCGCTGGCGGTGGAGGTGCAGCGGCGCACGCTGCGCTCCGGTGCCAGCTGGATCCTGGTGGCGGTGGCGCGCGACATCACCGAGCGCAAGGAAGCCGAACAGCGTCTGCTCAAGCTGGCCCACTTCGACACGCTGACCGGGCTGCCCAACCGCAGCCAGTTTTACGATTCGCTGGCGCACTCGCTGCGCCAGGCGGGCGAGCACAAGTGGTCGCTGGCGGTGCTGTTCCTCGACGTCGACCGCTTCAAGAACGTCAACGACACGCTCGGCCACACCATCGGCGACGAGCTGCTGCGCCAGTTCTCCAGCCGGCTGGTCGACTGCCTGCGTGTGCGCGACACCATCGGCCGCTTCGGCGGCGACGAGTTCGCTGCCATCCTGATGCTGCCGGAGGGCGCGCAGAACGCCATCGCGGTGGTCGACAAGATCCGCGACGCGCTGCGCCGGCCGTTCGACCTGAAGGGCCATGAGGTGACGGTGACCGCCAGCATCGGCATCTCGGTCTATCCGGACGACGGCGCCGAGCCGGACGCGCTGATCCAGTACGCCGACACCGCCATGTACCGCGCCAAGGAAGCCGGGCGCGACGCCTTCCGCTTCTTCACCGCCGAGATGAACGCGCAATCGCTGGCGCGGCTGGACCTGGAAAACGCGCTGCGGCGCGCCATCGAGAACGAGGAATTTGTGCTGCACTTCCAGCCCAAGGTCAGCATCGACAGTGGCCGCATCAGCGGCGCCGAGGCGCTGATCCGCTGGCAGCGGCCGGGCCACGGCATGGTGTCGCCGGCGCTGTTCATCCCGCTGCTGGAGGAAACCGGGCTGATCGTCCGGGTCGGCACCTGGGTGATCCACGAAGCCTGCCGCAAGATCGCCCACTGGCACAAGACCAATGCCGGTGCGGTACAGCTGTCGGTGAACGTTTCCGGCATCCAGTTCTTTGTCGGCGGGCTGGAAGAAGAAGTGTTGAAAGCCATTCGCGAACACGGCATCGCGCCCGAGCTGCTGGAGCTGGAGCTGACCGAAAGTTCGCTGATGTCGAACGCCGAGGAAACCATCAGCGTGCTGCAGAACCTGAAGGCGCTGGGGATCCAGATTTCCATCGACGACTTCGGCACCGGCTATTCCTCGCTGGCCTACCTGAAGCGCTTCCCGATCGACAAGCTGAAGATCGACATCGCCTTTGTGCGTGAAGTCACCAGCAATCCGGACGACGCCGCCATCGTGCTGGCGATCATCAACATGGCGCACAGCCTGAAGCTGAACGTGATCGCCGAGGGCGTGGAGAAAGAGGCGCAGCTGGCCTACCTGCGCCGCCACAGCTGCGACGAGATGCAGGGCTATTACTTCAGCCGGCCGTTGCCGGAGGCGGAATTTGAAGCGATGCTGCGCGAGGGCCGCCGTCTGCAGGCGCCGACCGACGACAACATCGTCGACCAGCAGACCCTGCTGATCGTCGACGACGACGCCTTCATGCTGGATGTGCTGACCGATTTCCTGTCGCAGGACGGCTACCGCATCCTGACCGCGCAGACCGCCGCCGAAGGCTTCGACATCCTGGCGCGACACCGGGTGCAGGTGATCTTGTGCGACCAGTGCATGCCGCTGATGAGCGGCACCGAGTTCATGGAGCGGGTCAAGAACCTGTGCCCGGACACCTTCCGCATCATGCTGTCGGCCTACGCCGACCTGACGCCAATCATGGCCGCCATCAACCACGGCGCCATCGACCGCTTCTACACCAAGCCGTGGAAGGGCGCGGTGCTGCGCGAAAACATCCGCGAAGGCTTCCGCCTGCACGCGCTGGCGCACGGGCCGGCCAGCAAGGCGGCCGCCGCAGAGGTGGCGCCGGTTCCGGAGTGATGACAAAAGTTGATGTGAACTTTATAAACCCTGGTGGTCGGCCGCTTTGTGAAGGAAGGCGGCTGGCAGTTCTTCAAATCGCCGCGCGATGTGACTTGGGCCGGCAATGACGTGCTGGCGGTGGACTATGGAGTCGAAGCTGAATCCATCGATCTCAACGGCAAGAAGGTGGCCGACCTGGGCGAAGAAATCATCGGTCCGGCCGAGCGCGACAAGCCGGACTCTCCCTGGCTACTGGTGTACACCAACGTCAAGAGCGGCGATATCGCCAAGGTCAACGCGCGCACCGGTGAAATGAAAATGTTCAGCTACCCGCGCGGCAAGGCGATCAACTGGGCATTTGACCGGAGCGGCGAGCTGCGTGCGGTGACGTTGCTGAATTCGGAGTTCTGGAACGATGTCACCACCGTCACCAACTGGTATCTGCCGTCCGCCTATGGGGAATGGCAGCAGCTGGCGGCGTTCAGCGTCAAGGACGATTACTGGGTGCCGCTGTTTGTGCCGGATGAACCGCATGCGCTGGTGGTGTCGTCGCGCATCGGCCGCGATACCTATGCGGTGTTCAAGTACGATACCGAGCGCCGCGCGCTGGGCAAGATGCTGGCCGGCCATCCGACCCAGGACATTCTCAGTGCACGCGGCATCGATCAGGAGGCTTTTGAGCGCGTCATCACGCGTGGGCTGCGCACCGAGCAGGTATGGCTGGACGCGACCTGTGCGCAGGTCCAGGCCGATGTCGACGTCACCTTGCCGCAGCGCTTCAATATATTGAGTGGCAACCCGCGCGGCAAGGTGCTGGTGTATTCGCACGGCGATGTCGACCCCGGCGAGTGGCATCTGCTGGACCGGGAATCGGCGACGCTGAAAACCCTGGCGCGGCGCTTGCCGGAAACCGCCGGCGCCAGCATGCGGCCGATGGAGACCTTGCACCACGCGGCCGGCGACGGCCTGACTGTTCCGGCCTTCCTGACGCGGCCTGCGGATGGCGCCCGCAACGCGCCGCTGGTGGTGCTGATGCATGGTGGCCCGTGGGTGCGCGATTACTGGAGCTGGAATCAGGAGGTGCAGTTACTGGCGGCGAATGGTTATGCGGTGTTTCAGCCACAGTTCCGCGGTTCCAGCGGTTTCTGCAAGCGCTTCGAACAGGCCGGCTACGGGCAATGGGGGTTGTCCATGCAGGACGATATCACCGCCGGCGTGCAGCACCTGATCAAGCAGGGGATTGCCGATCCCAAGCGCATCTGCATTGTCGGCGCCAGTTACGGCGGTTACGCAGCCCTATGGGGCCTGGTGAAGACGCCCGAGCTGTATCGCTGCGGCGTCAGTTTCGCCGGCGTGACCGATATCGGCCACATGGCGCGCGATGGTTCTGACCGCAATGACAACAAGGTGACGCGTGAACTCAGTCTGAAGCTGATCGGCGATATCCGTGGCCAGCAGGAAAAATTCGATCAGGTATCGCCGCTGAAGCATGCCAGCCGCATCCAGGCTCCTGTGCTGCTGATGCACGGCGAAGACGATGTGCGCGTACCGGTCTCGCACGGCGAGAAAATGAAGCAGGCGCTGGAGGCGAGCGGCAAGCCGGTGGAGTGGATTAATTTTAAGCATGCCGGCCATGGCTTGCACGATCCTGCTGACATCAGGCGTTATTACGAAGCGCTGCTGGCCTTCCTGAACCAGCACATCGGCCAGCCCGCCCCTGACCATTAGTAACCATGCTCTAGTGCCGCTGGCTTAGAATAAAATACCGGCAAACAGAACCCACAGGATGGAAATGGCTAAGAAGTTGAAGAAGAGCGACGACCAGTTGGCCGACGCGGTGCGCATGTCGTCGCAGGAAATCTGGCAGGCCGGGCTGGCCGCGTTCGCCAAGGCGCAGGAGGACGAGGGCAAGTTCTTTTCGATGCAGCTGTTTGAGGAACGGGTGCTGCGCGCGCTGAGTTCGATCGGCGTGCCGTCCCGACAGGAAGTCGATGCGCTGCACCAGCGCATTGACGAGCTGACCAGGCAGGTCGCCTTGCTGTCCGCTCCGCCGGCAGCCAAAAAAACGGCGGCCAAAGCGGAGAAAACGGCTGTCAAAAAAACCGCCGCTAAAAAGCCTGCTGCCAAGAAAGTGAAATAGCTAACTTGCGGCATCTGGCCGTTATGTGCGTCTAAAAGCGTGCGCGGGTGTTACGCTGTGGTGTTCATCGGTGTTATGCTTGCACCAGAAAAAACACAGGTCTTCCCGCCATGCTACAAAAAGCCCCCCGCCGTACCCGCGAACGCATCCTTGAGTTGTCGTTGCGCCTGTTTAATGAGTTCGGCGAGCCCAATATCACCACCACGGTGATCGCCGAAGAGATGAATATCTCGCCGGGGAATCTGTACTACCATTTCCGTAACAAGGACGATATCGTCAACTCGATCTTCGTCCAGTTTGAAGCCGAGATCGAGCGCATTTTGACCGTGCCCAACGGCCGTCGCTCGAATATCGAGGACGTCTGGCTGTACCTGCACCTGATGTTCGAGCTGATCTGGCGCTACCGCTTCTTCTATCGCGACCTGAACGACCTGCTGTCGCGCAACCGCAAGCTGGAGCTGCACTTCAAGCAGATCCTGGCGCACAAGATCAAGGTCGCCAAGCAGCTGTGCGAGGACTTGCGCAGCGAAAAATCGCTGGAAGCCTCGGACACCGCGATCGACGCCATGGCCACCAATATGGTGGTGGTGGCGACTTATTGGTTATCCTACGAGTACGTGCGCAATCCGCGCAAGTACAGCGAGCAGCAGTCGATGGCCGACGCGCTGGCGCGCGGCTGCTACCAGGTGCTGTCGCAGATCGGTCCGTACCTGCGCAACGAGACCGCGCTGCTGTTCCAGAAACTGTCCGAAGAATATTTAAAGAAACTGAAGTAGACGACCAAGGAGGCCTTGATGGCGTGGACCGCTTTTCCGTACCCCGACCCGGCATACCGCTACACGCCGGAGACCCTGCAAGCGGCATGGCCGCAATTGCACGGCGGCGACCGCGAAGCGTTCCCGACTCATCCGGCGCTGGTGCAGGCGTGGATCGCCTTCCACGCGGGCGAGTTCGAGCGTGCCGCGCGGCTCGGGCTGGATGTCGGCGTCAACGGCTATGCGGTGGCGCACAAGGCCATCTGCATGTACACCAACTACCTTGAGCCGAACGACAAGAAGCGCCTGGCCACGTTCGAATGCGTGGCTGAACGCTGCGAGCGACAGCAACTGGAGCAGCCGGGCAATCCGGCCGGCTACTATTGGCACGCGTATGCGCTGGGCCAGTATTCGCGCGGCATCTCGGTGGTGAAGGCGCTGGCGCAGGGCCTTGGCGCCAAGGTCAAGCGCAGCCTGGAGATCGCGGTCAAGCTGGAGCCGCAGCGCGCCGACGCGCATGTCGCGCTGGGCGTCTACCACGCGGAAATACTGGACAAGGTGGGCGCGGTGCTGGCCGGCCTGACCTACGGCGTCAAGAAGGATGAAGCCTATCGCCAGTTCCAACTGGCGTTGCAGCTGAATCCGGATTCGTCGATTGCCCGCATTCAGTACGCGCGCGCGCTGCTGATGCTGGACAAGAAAAACAAGGTGGCGCAAGCCATGGATTTATATCAGCAAGCCGCCAGCAGCCATGTGCGCGACGCCACCGAGCGTCTCGATCAGGCGGCGGCACAGCAAGCGTTGGAAGAGGAAAAATTAAGTGGTTAAGGCTATTTGTGTGTACTGCGGCGCCAATGCCGGCGCATCCCCCCGTTTTGCGGAACAAGCGCGCGCGCTGGCCAAGGCGCTGGTGGAGCGCAACCTGGCGCTGGTGTACGGCGGCGGCAATGTCGGCCTGATGGGCATCATCGCCGACGAGGTGTTGCGCCTGGGCGGCGAGGTCACCGGCGTGATCCCGACCGCGCTGGTGGAGCGCGAAGTCGGCCACACCGGCCTGACGCGCCAGTTCATCGTCAAGGACATGCACGAGCGCAAGGCCATGATGGCGCAGCTGTCCGATGGCTTTATCGCCATGCCGGGCGGCCTCGGCACGCTGGAAGAATTGTTCGAGATGCTGACCTGGGCACAGCTGGGCATCCACAGCAAGCCGATTGGCGTGCTGAACGTCGACGGTTACTATGACCATCTGGTTGGCTTCATCGACCACGCGACCGAACAAGGCCTGGTGCGGCCGCAGCACGCCCGGCTGATGCTGGTTGAAAGCGAACCGCAAGCGCTGCTGCACCGGCTGCTTTCCTGAACTGTGGCGCTCGTACTACGGCTTTCCCCAGTGAAAGAACATTATTTTTCGCACTACGCCCCACAAGCATTACCGGACTGAGCATTTCAGTTTTCAAGTGATAACAAATTGAAAACTCCGATATTAATTTTGCATCACCTGTGATCTAATTCAAAATCACCGGCCTGTTCCATGACGAGCGGCTCCGGTGATAGGGGAGGGCTGGCAGCAGCCCGCGCGAAAAAAAATATGTACCGGAGATATGCCTTGAAAACTTCAAAAATATTGCAAGCATCGGTCGCCGCAGCTCTGCTGTGCGCCGCATCCGCACAGGCGACGACGCTGGACTTCGACGCCGCTACTGTGACTGGCCAACTCAGTTTTTCCAACTTCTACCTCGGCTATGCCGGGACCAGCTACACGGAAGACGGTTTTATCTTCACCAGCACCGGCCCGGGGCCGGACCGGGTGGTGGCGCCGTCCATCACCTACAACAACGGCTCGTATTCGCTGGGCGAGACGCTGTTCGGCACGACCACGTTGAGCACCGTTAACAGCAGCCTGTTCAGCATCAGTTCGCTCGACTTGCTGCGCCTGCCGCTGCCCGTCAACACCACCGTCACCTTTACCGGCACCAAGGCCGACACCTCGACCGTCAGCCAGAGTTTTACGTTCACCAACAATGGCTGGAACACGCTCAGCTTCAACGCCGGCTTTACCGGCCTGGCATCGCTGAAATGGTCGCAGGGATTGACGGTCTATGTCGTCGATAATCTGAATGTCAGCGCGGTGCCGGAACCCGGCGTGTACGCCATGCTGCTGACCGGCATCGGCCTGCTGGGCCTGGTCCGTCGCCGCAAAGAGGAGCAGGAGAAGTTCAGCTGATCAGCTCCACAACTTCCGGCCTTCGGTCTCCAGCTGGGTCAGGTAGAGCCGAAGGTCGAATTCGTATTGGTGGTAATTCGGTTCCATATAGGTGCACAATTTGTAGAACGCCTTGTCATGCTGCTTTTCCTTCACGTGCGCCAGCTCGTGCACCGCAATCATGCGCAGGAATTCCAGCGGCACTTCCTTGAAGATGGTAGCCACGCGGATCTCGTGCTTGGCCTTCAGTTTGCCTCCCTGCACGCGCGAGATCGACGTATGCAATCCCAGTGCGTGATTGATCACGTGGATCTTGCTGTCGTACTCGACCTTGTTGATCGGCTCGGCGTTGCGCAAATATTCGGCCTTCAAATCCTGCACATACTGGTACAGCGCGCGGTCGGTGCGCAGCTCGTGCGGCTTGCTGTAGCGCTTGAGCAGCACCTCGCCCAGCTTGTTCTGGGCGATCAGCTGCGCCACTTGCTGTTGCGTTTGTTCGGAATAGGCGTTGAGGTACTTCAGGGGAGACATGAGGGCTGCATAAAAATGGCGAGCCGAGACTGTACCACAGCCGTCAAAGTGTCTAGTTCTTCCGGATAGTACCGAGATTTGCTCTGCGCTATATAATTGAGTTTATTGCGGTTCTTATCAGAGGAGTGTTTATGTTGAAAGCAAGTGTGGCGGTGATTCTGGCGGCTTTTGCGGCGTCGGCCTCGGCAACGGACATCACGGTATCGGCGGCGGCCAGCCTGACCAATGCCTTCAAGGAAATCGGCGCGGCCTTCGAGAAGGAGCACGCGGGCGACAAGGTGTTGTTCAACTTCGCCGCTTCCGACCCGCTGGTGCAGCAGATCAGCAAGGGCGCGCCGGTCGACGTGTTCGCCTCCGCCGACCAGGATGCGATGGACAAGGCCGACAAACTGAACCTGCTGGCGCCCGGCACCCGCAAGAATTTCGCCAGCAACAGCCTGGTGCTGATCGTGCCGGAGCAAAGCAAGCTGGCGCTGAAGACGGTGGCCGACGTGGCCCAGGCCGGCGTGGCGCGCATCACCATCGGCAATCCGGCCAGCGTGCCGGTCGGCCGCTACACCAAAACCGCGCTGGAGAACGCCAAGCTGTGGAGCGTGGTCGAACCCAAGCTGATCCTCGGCACCTCGGTGCGCCAGTGCCTGGACTATGTGGCGCGCGGCGAAGTCGATGCCGGTTTCGTCTATGCCACCGATGCGGCCATCGTCAAGGACAAGGTCAATGTGGTGGCCACGGTGCAGACCGCGACGCCGGTCACTTATCCGATTGCGGTGATCGCCGCCGGTCCGCAAGCGGCGGCTGGCCGCAAGTTCGCTGACTACGTGCAGTCGTCCACCGGCCAGGCGATCCTGGCCAAGTATGGGTTCGGCCGTCCGTAAATGGAGCAGTTTTTCGCCGAGCCGGCCTGGGTGGCGCTGCGGCTGTCGCTGAAGGTGGCCATCTGGGCCACGCTGCTCGATCTGGTGTTCGGCGTGGCGCTGGGTTACCTGCTGGCGCGCAAACGCTTCCCCGGCCGCGAGCTGCTGGATGCGCTGCTGACCTTGCCGATGGTGATGCCGCCGACCGTGCTGGGTTATTATCTGCTGGTGCTGATCGGCCGTAACGGCGTGATCGGCGCGTGGCTGCAGCAGCATTTCGGCATCAACCTGATTTTCACCTGGCAGGCGGCGGTGATCGCGGCGGCGGTGGTGGCCTTCCCGCTGGTACTGAAAGGCGCGCGGGCGGCGTTTGAAGGCATCGACACGCAGTTCGAGCAGGCGGCCAGGGTGCTGGGCGTGTCGCCGTTCGGCGTGTTCCTGCGCGTGACCTTGCCGCTGGCCTGGCGCGGCGTGCTGGGCGGCACCTTGCTGGCGTTTGCCCGCTCGATGGGCGAGTTCGGCGCGACGCTGATGGTGGCCGGCAGCATTCCGGGCAAGACGCAGACGCTGTCGATCGCCGTGTACGAGGCGGTGCAGGCGGGGCAGGACGACCACGCCAACCTGCTGGTAATCATTACCTCGGTCGTCTGCGTGGCGGTGCTGGTGGCCGCCAACAAACTGACGCCTAACCGTAACCCTTTGGCATGAGCATGCAATTTAAAGTCGACCTCCATAAAACCTTGCGCTCCGGCGAGCGTGAGTTCCAGCTGCGGGCGCGGTTCGAGTCGGCCAGCCAGCGGGTGGTGGTGTTCGGCTCGTCCGGCGCCGGCAAGAGCCAGATGATGAAGGCGGTGGCCGGACTGATGACGCCGGACAGCGGCCGCGTCGAGCTGGGCGGCCGCTGCCTGTTCGACAGCGCCGCCGGCATCAACCTGCCGGCGCAGCAGCGCAAGGTGGCTTACCTGTTCCAGGATTACGCGTTGTTCCCGCATCTGAACGTGCGGCAGAACATCGGCTTCGGCCTGCAACGCGGCTGGCGCAATCCGCTGGCGCGCGTCGACAACCAGGCGATCCGCTACTGGATGGAGGCCTTTGAGCTCGACCACGTTGCCGACCAGCATCCGCATCAGTTGTCGGGCGGCCAGCGGCAAAGGGTGGCACTGGCGCGCGCGCTGGCGCCGCAGCCGGATGCGTTGCTGCTGGACGAACCATTCGCCGCGCTTGATCCTGCGCTGCGCGAACGCATGCGCGCCGAGCTGGGCGCCTTGCAGCGCCGGCTGGCAATCCCGATGCTGATGATTACCCACGATCCGGAAGACGTGCGCGCGTTCGGCGATCATGTGCTGCGCATGGAAAATGGTAGCATCTTCCGGGTGGAGGAAAACGCGGCATGAGCATGCAACTGGAAGGCAATGTATGGATGACCATCGATGGGCAGAAGCTGGGCGGACAAGACCGCGTGGCGCTGCTGGCGGCGGTGGCGTCCGCAGGATCGATCACGGCGGCGGCCAAGGCCGTCGGCATGAGCTACAAGGGCGCGTGGGACGCGATCGAGGCGATGAACAACCTGGCCGGCGAGCCGCTGCTTGAGCGCACGGCGGGCGGCAAGGGCGGCGGCGGCACGCGGCTGACCGCGCGCGGCACGCAATTGGTGGAGAACTTCCGCAAGATCGACGCCGCGCACCGCGAGTTCGTCGCCCACCTGAGCGGCCAGTCGCACGCACTGGCCGACGATTTCTTACTGATCCAAAGGATGAAGATGAAAACCAGTGCACGTAATCAGTTCACCGGCAAGGTCGTCGCGCTGAAGCGGGGTGCCGTCAATGACGAGGTGGTGCTGGAGATTGTCGGCGGCCAGCAAATCGTCGCCACCATCACCCGCGACAGCAGCGACAGCCTGGGACTGGACGTGGGCGTGGAGGCGTTTGCGCTGATCAAGGCGTCGTCGGTGATTGTCGCCACCGAGCTGGGCGACGTCAGGCTGTCGGCACGTAATCGCCTGACTGGCAAGGTTAGCCGCGTGCAACCGGGCGCGGTCAACACCGAAGTCAGCATTGAATTGCCGGGCGGCGGCACCATTGCCGCCATCGTCACCAAGGACAGCGGCGAGGCGCTGGCGCTGGAAGTCGGCGCCGAAGCCAGCGCCATCTTCAAGGCCTCCAGCGTGATTATCGGCACGCCGGCCTAATCGGCAAAGCGCGCCGGCGTGGTGCCGAGCATGCGGCGGAACAGCGTGATGAAGCTGCTGACGCTGTCGTAGCCGAGGCTGATCGCCACCGTCGTCACGGAGGCGCCGCCGTTCAGCAGCGCCATGCCTTTTTGCAGGCGGGCGATTTGCCGCCACTCGACCACCGACATGCCGGTCTCGTTGCGGAAGTGGCGGGTCAGGCTGCGGCGCGACCAGCCCAGTTGATGCGCCCATGCATCGAGGTCGGTTTCGTCGGCCGGATTGTGGGCGATGGTGGCGGCCATTGCCAGCAGGCGAGGATGGCGCGGCATGGTCAGGTGCAAGGGGTCGATCGGCGCCGCGCGTATTTCATCGAGAAACACATTCATCATGCGATGTCCCGCCGCATCCGGCGGCATGCCGGTCGGCCACTGACACATGCGTTCCAGCAGCGAATCAGCCAGCGCCGATTTGCGCAGCACCGCCGATTGTTCTGGAAAACCCACGCACAGCGAAGGCGCGATGTGGATGGTGTAGCCGGCCAATCCGGGCTTCAGGCTGTGGCCGTGACCGGCGGCCGCGTGCGGCATGTTCGGCGGAATCCAGCCCAGCCGGCCCGGTGGCAGCACCTGGCGATTGCCGCCGGCCTCGACCAGAATCACGCCCTGCACCGGCACATACATCTGGCCTTCCGGGTGGACATGCATGGGTTTGTCCTTGCCCATGCCGCCATCGGTGTGCTGGGCCGCTACGTAGATCGGCATGTCGTCGTTCAGCCGCTTGTCGCCGTAATAATTGCTCATCTGTTGGCCCGATTGCGTTATCAGTTGTCCGTTTGCAGTTAGCCGGCTTTCAATTCTACAGGCAATCTACGGTTTTGTTCATCGCAAGGGAAAACCATGACGGTTATCGATACCGAAAGCGTGCTGGAGCTGATGCGCGAGGTCGGCGCGGGCTTGTGCGCGTCCTTCTGGCGCGGCCGGCCGCAGGAAATGCCGGCGGCCGAAGCGCAGTTGCGCCAGACGCTGGCCGCACAGTATCCTGGCATTGCGTGCGCGGACGGCGCGCTGAGCGAGGAATATGCGCGGCGCGGCGAATACTGGATAGTCGACGCGGTCGACGGCGCCATGCAGTTCCAGCGCGGCATTCCCCACTGGAGCATGGCGCTGACCCTGATGCGTGATGGCATGCCGGTGTTCGCAGCCGTCCATGACGCCATGCATGACGAGATGTTTCATGCGTTGTGCGGCCACGGCGCCTGGTGCAATGGCCAGCCGATCCGCGTCAGCGAACGGCTGGAGCAGCAGGTGATCGCCACCCGCAGTCTGAACCCGGCGTCGCTGCAACTGGCGTATGTGGCCTGCGGCAGGCTGGATGTTTTCTGGCAGCATGGCGCTGACGCTTATCTTTGCGTCGGCGGCGCGCTGTTGGTGCGCGAGGCCGGCGGCAGGGCAATCCAGATGGATGGCCAGCCGTATCGCCTGGCGTCTGCCAGTCTCGCGGCTGGCGGCGCGGCGGGACTACTGCTTGTTGCCTCCCTTGGCTGACTGTTCGGAACTGCCGCTGCGATTTTTTTCGGCGCTGGCACGGGCGGCGGACTGGCGGCTTTCGCCGCCTTTGCGGCCGATGGCTGCCATGTGTTCGCGGTCGCGGCTGACGGCTTCGCCGCCTTTCTGTCCGGCCCGGCGGGCTTCTTCAGAATCGAATTCGTGCGCTGTGCCTTTCTGGTGGGCGGCCTGGCCGCCCTTGCTGGCAATGGCGCGTTGGGTGGCTTCGTCCATGGCGGCAAAGCCGCGCTTGGCCGTGCCCTTGGGTTTGTCGTTCGTGGTGTTGCTGGCCATATAAACCTCCGTCGGGATATTGAAAGAAAACAGCAGGTGGCCCTGCTGTTCTGTGTGATTAGAGTTGCAAGGTTGACGGAAGTTCCAGTTAATGACGCAGTTGACTCCCCGGCTGAAAGCGCGCCAATTGTTCGGCGGCGCGCGAGCTGCGGGAGGCGACCTCCTGCGCCAGGTCGTCGGCCATCGCGGCGGCCGATTGGCGCACTGCCGGCAGGTGCTCGGCCGCGCTCTGCGAGACGCCGGCCTGGCAGCGGCTGATGAGCCCGGCCACGTCGCGCTGGTAGTTGGCGAGCGCGGGGCTGCTGCCAGGCGTGCACTGGGCTAGCAACGCCGCGCCGAGCTGGCTGGCGTCCTGGCTGGCCATCAGGCGCTGCGTGTGGGCGCCGGCTTCGGCGATCAGGTCGCGTCCCAGTTGCAGATTGAGCGCGCTCAGGCTTTGCGTGGCGTCGAGCATGCGTTGCGACATGGCGACATACAGGTCCAGCAGATGTTCAATGTGCGTACGGACGGCGGGGGAGGGGAGTTGGGAGAACATGGTGGATCCTCGGCGTAGTGGCGGTATAGGGATAGACGCCGAGGTGAGCGGAAGGTTCCCTGATTTATGTGGTCGCCACCTGCAATACCAGCTTGCCGAAGTTTTTTCCCTCAAACAGCATGTTCAGCGCCTGCGGGAACTGTTCCAGTCCCTGCACCACGTCTTCCTTGCTTTTGATCTTGCCTTCCTTCATCCAGCCGGCCAGCGCAGCCACGCCGACGTGGTAGCGGTCGGCGTAATCGAACACCACGATGCCCTCCATGCGGGCGCGGTTGACCAGCAGTGCCAGGTAGTTCGATGGTCCCTTCACCGGCGTGGTGTTGTTGTACTGCGAGATGGCGCCGCAGATGACGATACGTGCTTTCAGATTGATGCGGGTCAGCACGGTATCCAGTATCTCACCGCCGACGTTGTCGAAATAGACGTCCACGCCTTGCGGGCAGTGCTGCTTCAGGCCATCCTTGACCGATTCGTTCTTGTAGTCGATGCAGGCGTCGAAGCCGAGCTGGTTGACGACGAAGTCGCACTTGTCCTTGCCGCCGGCGATGCCGACCACGCGGCAGCCCAGCTGTTTGGCGACCTGGCCGACGGTCTGGCCGACCGCGCCCGCCGCGCCCGACACCACCACCGTCTCGCCGGCTTTCGGCTGGCCGGATTCGAGCAGACCGAAGTAGGCGGTCATGCCCGGCATGCCGAGCGTGTTCAGGTAGGTGGTCAGCGGCGCCAGCTTGGGATCGATCTTGTAGAAGTTGCCGCCCTTGTCGTCGGCCGCGCCGGTCCAGTAGCGCTGCACGCCCGGGCCGCCGGAGACGTGATCGCCTACCGCAAATTTGGGCGAGCGTGACTCGACCACCACACCGACGCCGCCGGCGCGCATCACCTCGCCGATGGCGACCGGGCGGATGTACGATTTGCCTTCATTCATCCAGCCGCGCATGGCCGGATCGAGCGACAGGTACAGCACCTTGACGCGGATTTCGCCATCGGCCACCGGGCGCAATGGTTCTTCCACCTGTTGCCAGTCGCTGTCCTTGACCATGCCGACCGGCCGTGCCGCCAGGCGAAACTGCAGATTTGTCTCCATCGTTTTAATCCTCTTGTTGAGTATTTGGGGTAAGCCATTATAGGCGATTGAAAAAATGTTACGCTCCGCACGATGTCAATCACCAACAGGGAGACACGCGTGAAATTCTGGGTTTTGATGCTGTGCTGGATAACGAGCCTGGCGGCCAGTGCCGCTGCGCCAAAACCGCTGTACCGCGATCCGGTATATGACGGCGCGGCCGACGCATCCATCGTCTACGATCGCGGCGCCCAAGTGTGGAAGATGTTCTACACCAACCGCCGTGCCAGCATGAAGCTGCCTGACCCCAAGGATGTCGAATGGGTGCATGGCACCGCCATCGGCATCGCCACCTCGACCGACGGCAGTAGCTGGCGTTACCAGGGCACGGTTGGCTTGCCGCAGGAATGCACCAGCGTCACCTCCTGGGCGCCGGAACTGTATTATGAGAACGGCGTGTACCATATGTGGCTGACTGTGGTGCCGGGCATCTTCCATCGCTGGGGCGTGGCGGGCGCGGAAGGGCGCATCGTGCACCTGACCAGCAACGATCTGCGGCAATGGGCGTGCGACGGCAAGGTGGAGGTCGGCGCCAGCCGCATCATCGACGCCAGCGTGCTCAAGCTCGGCGACCGCTATCGCATGTGGTACAAGGACGAGACCGCCGGCAGCGTCATCGTGGCCGCCGACAGCCGCGACCTGCGCAGCTGGACCAAGGCTGGCGAACAACCGGTGTCCGCCACCCGCGCCGAGGGACCGAAGGTGTTCCGTTTCAAGGGCCAGTACTGGATGGTGGCCGACGCCTGGAAGGGCCTGATGGTGTTGCGCTCCGACGATGCCAGCCACTGGACCCAGCAGGATGACTATCTGCTGGCCCGGCCTGGCGTCGAGCCGACCGACAGAGGGCTGGGGCAGCATCCGGATGTGCTGGTCGACGGCGAGCGCGCCTTTATCTATTACTTCGTCCATCAGGGCGCCGAACCGCAGGCGGCCAGCGATCCGCACTGGCATCAGCGCACGGTGATCCAGGTGGCGGAACTGCGGTACAAGGACGGCAAGCTGAGTGTGGAGCGCGACGCGCCGGTCACGGTCCGCCTGACGCCGCCGGACTAGGCGCGCGGCACGACTATTTTTGTCGTAACAGGCAAGGCGTGCGACAATAGCCGACTTTTGTCCACTCCTTGACGGTAGTTATGAGCAATCCCGAATACATTCTGACACTCTCTTGCCTGGATCAGCGCGGTATTGTGCATCGCGTATCGGGCTTCCTGGCTGAGCATGGCTGCAACATCATCGACTCCGCCCAGTTTGGCGACAGCGAGTCGCATCTGTTTTTCATGCGGGTGCATTTTGCGCGTGAAGATGCGGTGGTCAGCGATGAGCTGCTGCGCGCCGACTTCAGCCTGCTGGCGGCCGATATGAAGCTGGACTGGGAGCTGCGCGACGCCCACTACAAGCCGCGCGTGATGCTGATGGTGTCGAAGATCGGCCATTGCCTGAACGACCTGCTGTTCCGCTACAAGAGCGGCCTGCTGCCGGTGGAGATTCCGGCCATTGTGTCGAATCACATGGACTTCTATCAGCTGGCTGCCAGCTACAATATTCCGTTCCACTACCTGCCGCTGGCCGCTGGCGCGCCGCAGCAGGACAAGCTGGCGCAGGAAGCCAAAATCATCGAGCTGATCAACACTCACAAGATCGATCTGGTGGTGCTGGCGCGCTATATGCAGATTCTGTCGCCGGGCCTGTGCGAAGCGCTGAAGGGCAAGGCGATCAATATTCACCATTCCTTCCTGCCGAGCTTCAAGGGCGCCAAGCCGTATGCGCAGGCGCATCACCGCGGCGTCAAGCTGATCGGCGCGACCGCGCACTTCGTTACCGGCGATCTGGATGAAGGTCCGATCATCGAGCAGGATGTCGAGCGCGTCGATCATTCGATGGATGCCGAAACCCTGTCGGCGATCGGCCGCGACGTCGAGTGCGTGGTGCTGGCGCGTGCAGTCAAATGGTTCGTCGAACACCGTGTTCTGCCGAACGGTAACAAGACCGTAGTCTTCAAATAAACAGAGTTACAGATGGCCCTCAAAGCAACAATTTATAAAGCAGAACTGTCGATTGCGGACATGGACCGTAATTACTATGAAACCCACCAGCTGACGCTGGCGCGCCATCCGTCGGAAACCGACGAGCGCATGATGGTGCGCCTGATCGCCTTCGCGATTCACGCCAACGAGGCGCTGACCTTTACCAAGGGCTTGTTCGATGTTGAAGAGCCGGACCTGTGGCACAAGGACCTGACTGGCGCCATCGAGCTGTCGATCGAAGTCGGCCAGCCGGACGAGAAAGTGATCCTGAAGGCTTGCGGCCGCTCGGAACATGTCTACGTGTACAGCTATGCCGCCACCAGCCACATCTGGTGGAAGGCCTTGGCCAATAAGGTCGAGCGCTGCAAGAATCTGACCGTGGTGGATCTGGACGCCGCCGCCACCGAGCAGTTGGGCAAGATGGCGCAGCGCACGATGCAGCTGCAATGCACCATCCAGGACGGCCAGATCTGGCTGACCGACGGCAGCGAGACCGTCGAAATCGCCCGTGAAGTGCTGAAGGCCGAGCGCTAATCCTTCCTTACCACCGAGCCGCCTTTCATCACCCACTGGACTTGTTCCAGTGCACGTACATCGTTCAGCGGCTCGCCTTCCACGGCAATCAGATCGGCATATTTGCCGGCATCGATGCTGCCCACCTTGTCGCTCCAGCCCAGCAAGTCGGCCGCGTTGACCGTGGCGGTGCGGATCGCCTGCGCCGGCGTCATGCCCAGCTTGACCAGCACCGCGAATTCGCGCGCGTTCAGGCCGTGCGGGTAGACGGCCGCGTCGGTGCCGAACGCCACCGGCACGCCGGCCTTGATCGCCTTGCCGATGTTGATGCGCGCCTGCGGCAAGACGACTTTGGCTTTTTCCAGCAGCGGCTTGGGCAGCTTGATGGCTTCGGCGTTTTCCAGCAGCCAGTCGCCCAGATAGAGCGTCGGCACCAGATAGGTCTTGTGTTGCTTCATCAGCTTGATGCCTTCGTCATCGATGTAAGAGCCGTGCTCGATTGAGTCGATGCCGGCCAGCACCGCCAGCTTGATGCCGTCGCCGCCGTGCGCATGCGCGGCGCTCTTGCGGCCGAGGCGGTGGGCATCGCCGATGATGGCCTTCAGCTCGTCCAGCGTGTACTGCGAGGTGCGCGGATCGTCGCCGAAGGACAGCACGCCGCCGGTGGCGCAGATTTTAATCACGTCGGAACCGTATTTGATGTTGCGGCGCGTGACCTTGAGCGCTTCGTCGACGCCGTCGGCCACGCCGAGCGCGGTGGACTTGTATTCCGGCGCGTGCATGGTGTCGTCGCAGTGGCCGCCGGTGATGCCCAGCGCCGGGCCGGAGGCGGCGATGCGCGGGCCGGGCACGTCGCCGTCATTGATGGCGTCGCGCAGCGCAATATCGGCGTAGCCGTCGGCGCCAACATCGCGGATGGTGGTGAAGCCGGCATGCAAGGTGATCAGCGCGTGTCTGGCGCCCTGCAGCGCCATGCGCGGGATCGATTTGGCGATGATGCCGTAGCCGGCGTCTTCCGGACGGGCAGTGATGTGGGTGTGGGTGTCGATCAGGCCCGGCAGCAAGGTCTTGTTGCCGAGGTCGATCACCTTGGCGTCGGCCGGGATGGCCAGCTTGCTGCCGGCGGCGGTGATGCGTTCGCCGCTGATGAGGACCACGGCATTGTCAATCAGGGTGCCGGTGCGGACGTCGACCATGTGGGCGGCTTTGATGGCGGTGATGTCGACGGCGTGTGCGGTAACGGCGGCGCACAGCAGTATGGAGGAGGCGATCGCTTTCAAGTACATCTCCCTTCTTGTGGTGGTTTATTGAGGAGAGCCAAACCGGGCTCGTTTCTTAGCGTACTCGGCAATGATGGCGAAAGCTACAATATTTTTCATGAGCTCGCGCGCCGACAACCTGTACAAGCAGCTGTTCTCGCACCCGGAAATCGTGCGCGATCTGGTGGCGGGATTCCTCGCGGCCGATTGGGCGCAGACGTTGCAGGTCGGTGCGTTTGAGCGGGTGAATGCCAGCTATGCCTGCGACCGTGGCCAAGCGCGGCATGACGATGTGGTGTGGCGGGCGCACATCGGTGGCGAGTGGGTGTATGTGTATATTCTGCTGGAGTTCCAGTCGCGTGCCGACAAGTGGATGGCGTTGCGGATGCAGGTATATGTGGGCTTGCTGTATCAGGATCTGGTGGTGCAGCACAAGCTGAGCAAGCACGGCAAGCTGCCGCCGGTGTTGCCGATCGTGCTGTATCACGGCCGCCGTCCGTGGCATGCGCCAGCTGCGCTGTCCGAGCTGATGCTGTCTGCCCCGGCAGGGCTGGAGCGATTTCAGCCCAGTCAGCAATATCTGCTGATCGATCAGCATCATGCGGGGAGTCGGGCCGATATCGTGAGCTTACTCTTTCGCTTATTAAGCGTACGCAGTGATGCTGAGATGCGCGACGCGCTGGATGCCGTCGCGGAGCGAATCAGGGAGCGCGATCTGGACCCTGTGCGCGAAAGTCTGACGCGATGGATACAGCTCACCTTGCAGGACGCCACGATGGAGACTAGCATGGATCTGGAGGAGGCATTCACCATGAAGATGCAACGAAAATTCACGTATGACGAAATGTTCGATCCGGGAATGTTTGAACGCCCGATCGCCAAAGCTCGCGCACAAGCCATTGTGGAAGGACTGGAGCAAGGCCGACTGCAAGGACTAGAACAAGGCCGACAGCAAGGACTGCAAGAAGGTCGACAAGAAGGACGACAAGAAGGACGACAAGAAGGACGACATGAGGGCCGACAAGAAGGACGGCAGGAAGGTCGTCAAGAAGGTGAGCGTCTGGCTTTGCAGCGCGTGCTGCTTAGCCGGTTGGCGGAGGAGGGGCAGCCACCACATGTGGCGGCAGCAATTGCTGCTGCCGATACGGAGCAGTTAAGCAGTTGGATTGAGGCGCTGTTTAAAGGGGCTAGCCCCCGGCAGCTGTTTGCCGAGGGCCGCAGCGATTAAACGCTCAGCAGGGACACCGACTTGGTGTTCAGGTAGGCTTCCAGTGCTTCCGGGCCGCCTTCCGAACCGTAGCCGGAATCCTTCACGCCGCCAAACGGCATCTCGGCGCTAGGAGTTGCTGGCTGGTTAATCCAGAGCATGCCAACTTCCACGTTGTGCATCAGCTGATGCGCATTCTTGATCGAGCGCGTAAAGGCATAACCAGCCAAACCAAACGGCAGTCGGTTCGACTCGGCAATCGCCTCATCCAGTGTATCGAAACCGCGTATCGCCGCCAATGGGCCGAACGGTTCGTCGTTGAACACGCTGGCATCCAGCGGCACGTCCGCCAGAATGGTCGGCGCGAAGAAGTTGCCTTCCGCACCCACGCGCGCACCGCCAGTCGCTACATTGGCGCCCTTGGCGCGTGCATCTTCGACGAACTGCGTCATTGCCGCCACACGGCGCGGATTGGCCAATGGACCCAGGGTCGTGCCTTCCACCAGGCCATTGCCCAGTTGCAGGCGCTCGGCATGCGCCACCATCGCGCGGGTGAACTCATCCTTGATGCTGTTGTGCACCAGGAAACGGGTAGGGGAGATGCACACCTGGCCGGCATTGCGGAACTTGGCGCCGCCAGCGGCTTCCACCGCCAGCGCCACATCTGCATCTTCCGCCACGATCACCGGCGCGTGGCCGCCCAGTTCCATGGTCACGCGCTTCATGTGTGCGCCAGCCAGCGCCGCCAGCTGCTTGCCCACCGGCGTCGAACCGGTGAACGTCACCTTGCGGATCACCGGATGCGGAATCAGGTAGTTGGAAATCTCGGCCGGATCGCCGAACACCAGGCCCACCGTACCGGCCGGCACGCCAGCGTCGATAAAGCACTGGAACAGCGCCGCCGGCGACGCCGGGGTTTCTTCCGGCGCTTTGCACAGGAAGGAGCAGCCGGTGGTCAGCGCAGCGGCCAGCTTGCGCACCACCTGGTTGATCGGGAAATTCCACGGCGTGAACGCCGCCACCGGACCCACCGGCTCCTTCAGCACCAGCTGCTGCGCGGCAGGATTACGCGACGGTACGATACGGCCATAGACGCGCATACCTTCGGCGGCGAACCAGTCGATGATGTCGGCGCCGGCCAGCGCCTCGGCGCGTGCTTGCGCCAGCGGCTTGCCCTGTTCCTGCGTCAGCAGGCGGGCGATTTCATCGGCGCGTTCGCGCAGCAGCGCGGCGGCGCGGCGCAGCGTGGCGGTGCGCTCGAATGCCGGCACCTTGCGCCAGGCGTCAAAACCCTTTTGTGCCGCAGCCAAGGCGCGGTCCAGGTCGGCAATGCTAGCGTGCGCCACCGTGCCGATGGCCTTGCCGGTGGCCGGATTCACCACGGGTATGGTCTTGCCGCCGGTGGCTTCGGTCCACTCATTGGCAATCAGCAGGCGTACGTCTGGATAAGTAACGGTCGTCATAGAAAATCTCCATTCAAGTGAGGGCGCGCGGCTGTTTCAACGCGCGTACACCCGCTACTTTGCCAGAAATCCACCAACCCCGTATTCCTTGCCCGAAAAGATGTCTTATACAGTTTTGCTTGAGGTTAACGAAAAACCGCAATATAATTTTCATTAATCGAATTAAAGTTCGCATTCCGAATTTTCTTAAAAGAGTACAATTCGCTATCCGAACTATTAATGGGGTAAGACATGAAAGAAACCGCCGCGCCGGCTGATGCCAAGAACACCGTGCAATCCCTTGCCAAGGGATTCAAGGTGTTGCAGGCGTTCACCGCGCAGGAGCCGGAACTGACGATGGCCGAAGTGGCCCGCAAGGCCGGGCTGGACAACGCCACCGCGTTCCGCTTTCTTAACACCTTGGTCAGCCTGGGCTATGTCGACAAGGTCGACCACAGCCGGCTGTTCCGGCTGTCGCTGAAAGTGCTGGATCTGGGTTTCCACGCCATCGGCCGCTCAGACCTGCGCACCCGTGCGCGGCCGATCCTGCGCAGTCTGGTGGGCGAGGTTAACGAAGCGGCCTCGATCGGCGTGCTGGACGGCAGCAGTGTGATGTATGTGGAACGGGTGCAGGCCGGCCTGACGCAGTTGGGGGTGGATGTGCGCATCGGCAGCCGGGTGGCGGCGTATTCCAGCGCGGTGGGGCAGGCGATTCTTGCGTGGCTGCCGCGCGAGCAGCAGATTCAGGTGCTGGACGGCCAGCCGCGCGTGCAACTGACAGCCACCACGCTGACCGATCTGGATGCGTTGCTGGCGCGCCTGCAAGAGATACGCGGCCTCGGCTACGCGGCGTCGAACCAGGAAACTGTCAGCGGCTTGTATGTGTTGGCGGCGCCGGTGCTGGACATCGACGGCATGCCGGTGGCGGCCTTGAGCGTGGCAGCGCCGGCGCACCGCAGCACCCTGCAGCAGTTCCAGGACAACACCCTGCAGGCGGTGCTGGAGGCGGCGCAGCAGTTGTCGAGGTCGTTGCACGCGACAGGCGGTTATGCGGGGACGGCGATCAGTTAAGTAGCCACGCCTTGGCGCAGCCAGATGGGAAAAACTGAGACATGAACACGTTCGGGCCGGCGGACACCCTGATCATCATCGCGATGGTGGTGTTCTACATCGCGTTGACCGCGTGGCTGACGGCCCGCTCGCGCAGCCGGTCGTCGAGCGAGTTCATGGTGGGTGCGCGCAGCATGCCTCCGGTGGTGGTGGGGATCTTGATGGTGTCGGAATTCGTCGGCGCCAAGTCCACCATCGGCACCGCGCAGGGTGCGTTTGAATCGGGCATGGCCGCATCGTGGGCCGTGCTCAGCGCCGCTATCGGCTTCCCGCTGTTCGGGATGATCCTGGCGCGCAAGCTTTACAACTCGGGCGAGTACACGATCTCCGGTGCGATTTTTCAGCGCTACGGTCGCTCGACGCAGTTGATCGTGTCGCTGATCATGATCTATGCGCTGTTGCTGGTGAATGTCGGCAACTACATCAGCGGCGCGGCGGCCATCGCCACCGTGTTGCAGATCAATTTGCCGCTGGCCGCGCTGATCATCGCGGCGGTCAGCACGTTTTACTTCGCGTTTGGCGGCATGAAGAGCCTGGCTTACGTGAACATCTGGCACAGCGCGGTCAAGTACCTGGGCGTGCTGATCGTGCTGGCGGTGGCGCTGAGCATGACGGGCGGTGTGGCGCCTATCCAGGCGGCGCTCCCGGCGTTTTATTTCACGTGGGACGGCACGCTGGGCGCGTCGACCATCGTGGCGTTTTTTATCGGCAATGTAGGCGCGATATTTTCGACGCAGTACATCGTCCAGGCGATCTCGTCGACCCGCAGCGCCAATGGCGCGCGGCGTGCAAGCTTCATCGCCGGCGCGCTGGCGATACCGCTTGGCATCGCGCTGGGATTGATCGGCGTGGCCGCGCGCTATCTGTATCCGGATATGCAGAGCCTGTATGCGCTGCCGATCTTTTTGCAGAGCATGAATGTGTTTCTGGCCGGGCTGGTGACGGTGTCGCTGGTGGCCGCGATTTTTGCCGGCGTGAGCACGGTGGCACTGGCCATCGCCTCGCTGGTGGTAAGAGATTTTTATGTGCCGTTTTATCAGCCTTCCGCCGAACGCGAATTCCGCGTGACCCGCTGGCTGGCGTTGGGCATAGGGTTTGTACCGCTGGTGTTTGTGTTTTTCGCACCGGGCTTGTTGCATCTGTCGTTTTTTACGCGCGCCTTGCGCCTGTCGATTTCGGTGGTCGCCATCATCGGCCTGTACCTGCCGTTCTTTGGCGGCAGCCGTGGCGCGACGTGCGGCCTGCTGGCGGCGACAGTCACCACGACCATCTGGTACCTGCTGGGAGATCCCTACGGTATCGACAATATGTATATCGCGCTGGTAACGCCAGCGATCGTGATCCTGTTCGAGCGGCTGCTCGGCTGGTCGTGTAACACGCGCTGACGGCGCGGTAGGCCAGGTGCGTCGCATGGATGCGCCGCCTGGGTTTTGTCGCCTGGTGCGACCTCATTTGGAAAAGCTATGAAACAACCTCAACTCCTGATCCTGGGCGGCGTCCTGCTGTCCAGCGCCTGCGGCATGGCCGCCGCTCAATCGAACGTGACCATGTACGGCATCGTCGACGCCGGCATCACCCACATCGACAACCTGCCGGGCGGCGCCAAGACCTATATGCGTTCCGGCTCCAAGGACGGCAGCCGTCTCGGCTTCCTGGGCAGCGAGGATCTGGGTGGCGGCCTGAAGGCCATCTTCAAGCTGGAAGCCGGCTTCAATCCGGATGACGGCACTTCCGGCCAGGCTGGCAGCCTGTTCAACCGCGCCGCCTTCCTCGGCCTGAGCGACAAGAAGCTGGGGATGCTGACCGTCGGCCGCCAGTATTCGTCCTACTTCGACGCGGTTAATCCGCTCGGTCCTGTGCCGGTAGTAACCGGCGCCGCCGGCGACCATCCGGGTGATATCGACGGCTTCGACATCACGATCCGCAGCAACAATTCGATTAAATACACCTCGCCTGTCTGGAACGGCTTCACCGCCAGTGCCATGGCATCGGCCGGTGAGCAGGCCGGCCACGCCGGCAGCGGCGGAGAACACAGCGCCTCGATCAAGTATGACGGTGGCGCCTGGCACCACGCGCTGGCTTATCAGGTGCTGAAGAACGGTCCCAACCAGACCAACTGGGACAGCACCGCGTCCACCAGCTTCTCCAAGTCGGCGGTGAATGCCGGCTACCTGTCGGCATCGTACGTGCAGTACGTCGCCGCCGCCACCCGCTACCAGCAGAAGCGCTGGAGCCTGGGCGGTTCGGTCAGCAATGTGCAGTACCACGCCAACGGCGCCTCGCTGTTCCGCGACACCGCCACCTTCAACACCGGCGCGCTGCTGGCGACCTGGCAGACCGACAGCCCATGGCTGCTAGGCGCCGGCTTTACCTACACCCGCGCCAACAAAGCCAACGGCATCAGCGACACCGCCAGCTACCGCCAGTTCTCGCTGCAACAGTCGTACTGGCTGTCGAAGCGTACCGCGATCTACATCCTGGAAGCGACACAACGCGCGCGCGGCCAGACCCTCGGACTGGACGGCGTCAGCGTGATCGACGCCAACGCCAGCGTGGGCGTATCGCAATCGGGCAATGTGGCATCGGACCGCCACCAGACGCTGCTGGGCATCGGCCTGCGTCACGCGTTCTAAGCAACGGGCGCCTGCGCTATGGCGCGGGCGCCCATGACTGGGGTGAAATGAAATGGCACTAACTAGACGCAAATTTTTGCTGAGCGCAGCCACCGTGTCGGCCACCTGGCTGACCTGGAGCGGCGTGCCGGCATGGGGGCTGGCGCCGGCCCCGCTGCAGGCGGAATTCATGCAGGTCTCGGCGCTGCTGGTCAACCACCGGCTGGACGCCCGCGTGGGCGCGCGCATGGCCGCTGCTGCGGCTGAAAAGTATCCGCAATATGCGCAGATGATGCAATCTATTATCGGCATCGCCAACGCCAAACAGGCGCGCGACGTTGAAGACTTTTTTGCCGATATCCCGCCAGGTCCGCTGCAAGAGTTCGCGCACTGGATCATTTTCGCCTGGTACACCGGCTGCTCGTCGCCGAAGAAAGACGCGCAGGTGTTCGCCTATGAAACCGCGCTGACCTACCAGACCACGGCCGATGCAGTGGCCATTCCATCCTATGGCTTCTCCGGCCCGAACCAGTGGGGCCGTCCGATCGTGCCGCTGACGCCGATGCCGAGTTTCTGAAAGACCCTATCATGCCTATTTCAACAAGCGCCGACGTGGTGATCGTCGGCACCGGCGTCGTCGGTGTGGCGATTGCCGAAACCCTGCTGGACGCAGGCATCTCCGTGCAGATGCTGGAAGCCGGCCCGCGCGTCAGCCGCGCCGAAGTGGTGGAGAATTTCCGCAATCTGCCGCTGGCGCTGAAGGGCGATCCATCGTCCTGCTACCCGCCGGCGCCATGGGCGCCACATCCGATGCCGTCGCAGGAAACGCCGGAAGACGCCTACCTGCAACTGAGCGGCCCGGACCGCTATGCGCAATCGTTTATCCGTTATGCCGGTGGCTCGACCTGGCACTGGGCCGGCACCTGCTGGCGCCTGACGCCGGACGATATGCGCCTGCAAAGCAAATATGGTGTCGGCCGCGACTGGGCTTTCGATTATCAGACGCTGGAACCATACTACGCGCGTACCGAACATACGCTAGGCATCTGTGGCCCATCTGATCCGGCCCTGCAATGGCCGCCCGGCGAAGACCTGCGTTCCAGACCGTATCCGATGCCACCGCTGCCATTCGGCCCCGGCGAACAGCGCTTCACTGACGTGGTGAAATCGCTCGGCTACAACAATATCCCCACCGCGCAGGCGCGCAATAGCGGCACGTCATACGACGATCGTCCAGCCTGCTGCGCCAACAACAACTGCGTCCCAGTGTGCCCGGTGGGCGCCAAGTACGACGCCGCCACCGCGCTGTCGCGGATTGAAGCCAAGGGCGCGGTGATCACGCCGAACGCCGTCGCCTATCGCGTCGAAACCAACGCCGCCAACCATGTCGAGGCGGTGCATTACCTCGACCAGAACAAGCAGTCGCACCGTGTCACCGGCAAGCTGTTCGTGCTGGCCTGTAACGGCATCGAAACACCGAAGCTGCTGCTGATGTCGAAAGATGACCGCAATCCGAACGGCGTAGCCAACAGCTCCGACCAGGTTGGCCGCAATATGATGGACCACCCGCAGCTGACCATGACGCTGACGCTGGAGGAACCATACTGGGCTGGTGTGGGACCGGTGGTCAACAGCGGCATCATGGAAACCTCGCAGGGCGAATTCCGCAGCGAGCACGCCGGGGCCTACTTCCGCTTCAATAATTTCGCGCGCAACCGCTTTGTCACCTTCGGCGCATTGAAGAAGGGCCTGGTCGGCAAGGCGCTGGATGCCGAAATCCGCCGCATGAGCGCGTGCACGGCCGACATTGTGCTGGCGCATGAAGTGTTGCCGGACCCGGATAACCGTCTGACGCTGTCCGACAAGCGCGACTGGCTAGGCCTGCCGAAGCCGGCGATTCACTACGACGTTGGCGATTACACGCGCAAGGCGGCCGAGCAGTATTCGCTGCCGATCGGCAAGCGCATTGCCGCCGCCATGGGTGCGACCGATATCAAGATCAGCCCGAAATTCAACCAAAGCAAGCACATCATGGGCGGCACCATCATGGGCAACGACCCGACCAATTCGGTGGTCAACGCCGACTGCCGCGCGCACGACCACGACAACCTGTATCTGCCGGGCGGCGGCGCCATGGCCAGCACGGCCTGCGGCAACAGCACCATCACCATGGTCTCGCTGGGCTTCAAAGCAGCGGACGCCATCGTGCGCCAGCTGAAGGGGGCATGATGATGCGTCGCTTATTCATGCTGCTGACGACATTGGCGTTGCACACCCAAGCCGCTACCTTCGATGCCGTCACCGTAGAGCGCGGCCGCTACCTCGCCACCGCTTCGGACTGCATGGCCTGCCACACGGCGCGCCATGGCAAGGAAATGGCGGGCGGGCTGGTGTTGTCTTCGCCGGTGGGCAACATTATCTCGACCAACATTACACCGTCGAAGCAGTACGGGATCGGCAACTACACCGAACAGCAGTTCAGCGACGCCGTGCGCAAGGGCATCCGTGCCGACGGCCAGAACCTGTATCCGGCCATGCCCTACACCGCCTACGCGGTGATGACCGACGACGACGTCCGGGCGATGTACGCTTACTTCATGCAGGAAGTGACGCCGGTGGAGCAGGGCGCCAAGCCGACCGATCTGCCATTCCCGATGAGCGTGCGCGCTTCGATGAAGGTGTGGAACGCCATGTTCCTCGACAAACAGCCGCTGAAGCCGGAACCGCAGCGTTCCGGGCAGTGGCTGCGCGGCCGCTACCTGGCCGACGGCGCCGCCCATTGCAGCACCTGCCATACGCCGCGCGGCTTGCTGATGCAGGAGAAGAAGGAGTTGTACCTGACCGGCGCGCAAGTCGGCCCGTGGTACGCGCCAAACATTACCTCGCATCCAACCGCCGGCATCGGCAGCTGGACCGAGACAGAACTGGTGCAGTACCTGCGCACCGGCCGCATCGAAGGCAAAGCGCAGGCGGCGGGCAGCATGGCCGAAGCGATCAGCTACAGCTTCAGCCGCCTGAGCGATGCCGACCTGAAGGCCATCGCCGTCTACATCAAGGATCTGCCGCCTGTGGCGGGCGACGATCCGGTCTCGCGCTTCAATCAGGGACAGGCCGGCAATGCGCTGCCTAGCTTGCGTGGCAAGGCCTACAACGACAACATCCAAGGGCCGCATCTGGGGGCGCAGGTGTTCTCGGCCAACTGCGCATCCTGCCACGGCTTCAACGGACAGGGCACGCAGGATGGCTATTACCCCAGCCTGTTCCATAACTCGGCCACGATGAACAACAGCAATCTGCTGGCGACCATCCTGTTCGGCGTGGAGCGTGAAACCAAGGCCGGCCATGTGTTCATGCCGCCATTCGGCGACCAGCCGAATGCCGTCAATCATCTGTCGGATGACGAAGTGGCGGCGCTGGCCAACTATATCCAGGTTAGCTACGGCAGCGGTGCGCCGGGCGTGAGGGCGGAGGACGTGGCGGTGATCCGCCAGGGCGGTCCGCAGTCGCACCTGCTGTTACTGGCGCGGCTGGGCATGATCGTCGGCCTGCTGGCGCTGGCGGCGCTGATCATTGTGGTGCTGCGTCGCCGCAGCAAAACCAAACAAGGGGAATGAAGATGAAGACAACTCCAATGTCGCGCCGTGGCGCGCTGAAGGTGGTCGGCGCGGTGATGCTGTCCGGCGTCGCCGGCCAACTGCTGCTGAACACCCGCGCCAAGGCGGCGCTGGCGCCCGCCGGCCAGGGCTTGCAGGATTTTATTACCGTATCGAAGGAGCTGATCGGTAAGGCAGAGCTGAACGCCACGCTGGCGTTGGCCTTGCAAGCGGCTTTGCAAAAAGCCTCGCCGGAGTTCGACGCCGCGCTGCTGAAGCTGAAAGACACGCTGGCCGCGCAAGGCGAACCGGACAAGGCGCTGGTCCAGACCATTTTGCAAGGCTGGTATCTGGGCGTGGTGGGCAAGGGCAAGAAAGCCGTCTGCGTCACGTTTGTGGAAGCGCTGTCCAATCTGGCGGTGGCCGATGTGCTGGTGCCGCCGAGCTATTCCTACGGCCGCTGCGGCACATGGTCGGCCAAGCCTTGAGCAACTCTGAAAGAATGCAATGAACAATACTTATTCGGCCGATGTGGTCGTGATCGGGGGCGGCATCTGCGGATCGCTGCTGGCCCGCAAGCTGGCTTTGGCCGGCAGCTCCGTCCTGATGCTGGAATCCGGCCCGCGCGTGGGGCGCGGCGAGCTGGTCGAGCGTTATCGTCACTCCGCCTTCAAGGCGGATTTCATGGCGCCGTATCCGTTCTCGGAAATGGCGCCGCATCCGACTTTTACGCCGGAACCCAACAAATATATCGAACAGACCGGCCCGCATGCTTTCCAGGCGCAGTACATCCGCATGCTTGGCGGCACCAGCTGGCACTGGGCGGCGCAGATGTGGCGCAACCTGCCGAGCGATTTTCGTATCCACTCGCTGTATGGCGTGGGCAAGGATTGGCCGATTAGTTATGACGACCTGGAACCGTACTACTACGAAGCGGAAGTGATCGCCGGCGTTGGCGGTTCGCCGGATACCGGTTCGCCGCGCGCCAAGCCGTTCCCGATGGAGCGCGTGCCGGCGTCGTATTTCCAGCAGCGCGTGACTGAGCGCCTGGCGCCGACATTCACGGTGCAGGACGATTGTACCGCGCGCAACAGCCGCAGCTTCGATGGCCGTCCGGCCTGCTGTGGCAACAACAACTGCATGCCGGTGTGCCCGATCGATGCGCAATACCACGGCGGTATTGCGGCCAACAGCGCCGAGCAGGCTGGCGTGCGGATTGTCACCGAGGCGGTGGTCTACAACGTTGAGCATGACGCCAGCGGCGCCATCGTTGCCATCAATTACTACGACTGGAACAAAGTCAGTCATCGCGTCACCGGCAAGACCTTCGTGCTGGCCGCCAATGCGATTGAATCGGCGCGTCTGCTGCAGATGTCGACCAGCGATAAATTCCCGAACGGCATCGCCAACAGCAATGGTTTCGTTGGCCGCAATCTGTGCGACCACCCGGCCATCGGTGTGACTTTCGACATGGACGAGCCGGTATGGCCGGGCCGTGGTCCTGTCAGCCCGTGTTCGATCGGCGATTTCCGTGACGGCGCGTTCCGCTCCGAGTCGGCGGCGTTCCGTATCGACATTTCCAATGCATCGCAAGTAGCCTCAGTGACCAAGGAGCTGATCGGCGAGGGCGTGTATGGCGTCAAGCTGGAAGGCGCGATCCGCGACCGTGCCTCACGCCGCGTCAGCATCAAGAACGCGCTGGAGCAATTGCCGGATCCGAACAACCGCGTCACCCTGGGCAAGAACAAGGATGCGATGGGACTGCCTGTACCGAGCATCTACTGGGATATGGATGACTACGTGCTGAAGGGCACGGAAGAAACCCGCAAGCGCTACGACGAGATCGCCAAGCAACTCGGCGCGACCAATATCAAGCACAGCAAGGCGGGCGCGTTCAGCAACCGCCAGCACATCACCGGCACGCTGTCGATGGGCAGGGATGCGGCGACCAGCGTCACCGATCCGTTTGGCCGCGCGCACGATCACCCGAACCTGTATATGGTCGGCACCGGCATCATGCCGACCGTCGGCACCTGCAACGTTACGCTGACTGCGGTGGCGCTGGCCTTGCGTACTGCGGACAAAATTCTGTCGGAGGCACGCCATGGTTAAGCTGATGCAATCCTTGCTGGCCTGCGGCCTGTTGATGGCTTCGACCGCCTTCGCGGCCGATACCGCCCAAATCGAACGTGGCAAGTATCTGGCCACGGCTGGTGACTGCGTTGCCTGCCACACGCAAACCGGCAAGGCGCCGTTCAGCGGCGGCGTAGCGATCGCCAGCCCGCTGGGCACGATCTACTCGACCAATATCACGCCATCGGCCAAGGCCGGTATTGGCGGCTACACGCTGGCGCAGTTCAGCCGCGCGGTGCGTGGCGGCGTGCGCGCCGACGGCAGCCATCTGTACCCGGCCATGCCGTACACGGCCTACGCAAAACTGAGCGACGAAGACACGGCCGCGCTATACGCCTACTTCATGCATGGCGTCGTCGCCAGCGACAACGCGCCGCCGCAAACGCAGCTGCCATTCCCGTTCAACATCCGTGCCTCGATGGCGGTATGGAACGCGCTGTTCCTCGACACGCAGCCATACGTAGCCGACAAGAGCAAATCGGTGGAATGGAACCGTGGCGCCTATCTGGCGCAAGGCTTGGCCCACTGCAGCACCTGCCACACACCGCGCAATTTCCTGATGGCCGAGAAGCACGAGCTATATCTGCAAGGCGGCTCGCTTGGCACCTGGTACGCCCCCGCCATCACGCCAGGCAAGAACGGCTGGAACCAGCAAGCGTTGATGGACTATTTGCGCACCGGTCACGCCCAGAACGGCGCTACCGCCGCAGGGCCGATGCTGGAAGCGATCGACAAGAGCTTCGCCAAAATGGACCCGGCCGACATCAAAGCCATGGCTGTCTACCTGTCGGATCTGCCTGCCGTCAAGCAGAACGCCGCATCGGCAGCGGTGGTGCCGCCAGTTTCCGGCAGCGACATCGCAGAATTGGCCGGCAAAGCCAGCGCCGGTGAACAGCTGTATCGCAACAATTGCGCCTCCTGTCACCAGAACAACGGCGACGGCCTGCGCGGTCTGCCGGCGTTGCGCAACCATACCGTATTGCATCACCCCAGCGCGGACAACGTCAGCATGGCGATACTGGAAGGCGTCTGGCCGGAGGAGGGGCAGGGCATGCCCGGCTTCGCGCACGAGCTGAGCGACAAGCAAATTGCCGACGTCACCAACTACGTGATGACCACCTTTGGCGCCAGCAAAGTCAGTACCGACGAGCACCGCGTCGCAGCGCTGCGCAAAGGTGGCGAGACCTCGTCGCTGCTGTGGCTGGCACGCGGCGGCATGCTGGTCGCCTTGCTGGTGGCGCTTGGCCTGCTGCTGGCATGGCGCCGCCGCAAGACCGCGTCATAACGGTTTCAATAAGGAGTTATCATGAAGTGGTTTTATGATTTGAATATCGCGAAAAAACTGATCCTGTCGTTCAGCGTGGTGTTGCTGCTGACCTTGATCCTTGGCGCGACCACCATCGGCAGCATGTCGCAGATGAATGCCGCATCAAAAAAACTGTCGGAGCAATCGCTGCCAAGCATGCGCTACATTCTGGCGCTGAAGGCGGCCGTCAACACCAAGCGGCGCTACGAAATGGAGCAACTGCTGAGCGATAGCGCCGACCATTTGGCGCGCTACGAGCAACTGATTACCCGCATGCTGAACAAGGTCGACAAGCTGCAAGGCCAGTACAAGAGTACGATCAATTCGCCGGAAGAACAGCAACTGCTGGAGCAGTTCGTTCGCGTGCGTGGCGAATACTCGATCGAGCGACGCAAGATTTCAGAGCTGGCACGCCAGGGGCATCGCGATCAAGCAGTGGCCCTGGCCACAGGCCGTTCGTTCGACCTGATGAATCAGCAGGCCGATGTGCTCGACAAGATCGCCCAGTTCACGCAGGACAGCGGCGACGTCGCCGCCAAGGACGCTGAGCAGGCCTACCTGTCGGCGCGCAATGTGGTGGTTGGCGTGCTGGTGCTGGACATTGTGGCCGGCGTATTGATGGCAATATGGCTGGCGCGCATTGTCTCGGGTCCGCTGCGACGCGCGGTGGCGGTGGCCCGGCAGGTGGCCGATGGCGACCTGACTGCCGATGTGCGCGTGACGTCGGCTGACGAAACCGGTCAGTTGATGGCAGCCCTGAAGCACATGAACGGCAGTCTGCAACACCTGGTCGGACAGGTGCGCGGCAGCACCGACACCATCGCCACCGCATCGACCCAGATCGCCGCCGGCAACCAGGACCTATCGTCGCGCACCGAGCAGCAGGCCAGTTCGCTGGAAGAGACGGCGTCGTCGATGGAAGAACTGACCTCGACCGTCAAGCAAAACGCTGACAACGCGCGCCAGGCCAACACGCTGGCGCTGTCGGCGTCCAGCATCGCCGTCAAGGGCGGCGATGTGGTGGGGCAGGTGGTGCACACCATGGCCTCGATTAACGCCTCGTCGAAGAAGATCGTCGACATCATCGCGGTGATTGACGGCATTGCCTTCCAGACCAATATTCTGGCGCTGAATGCCGCCGTGGAAGCTGCGCGCGCCGGCGAGCAGGGGCGTGGCTTCGCCGTGGTCGCTTCTGAAGTCCGCACGCTGGCCCAGCGTTCGGCCGCCGCCGCCAAGGATATCAAAACCCTGATCGGCGACTCGGTCGAACAGGTGCAAGCGGGCACGCAGCTGGTCGATCAGGCCGGCGCAACGATGGGCGAGATCGTCGCCAGCATCACCCGCGTGGCCGACATCATGGGCGAAATCACCGCCGCCAGCCAGGAGCAGAGCGCCGGCATCGAGCAGGTCAACCAGGCCATCACCCAAATGGATCAGGTGACCCAACAAAATGCCGCACTGGTTGAACAAGCCGCTGCTGCCGCCGAAGCGATGCAGGAACAGGCCAGCGGCCTGAGCGAGATGATGAGCGTGTTCAAGCTCGCACCTGCCGCGTCAGCGCCGAGAAACTACCCTATCGCGTTGCAATAAGGGTAAGATGGCGGGATGCGAAAAATCATCTCCTCCATCCTCCTGCTGGCTGTGGCCAGCGTCCACGCCGAGCCGCCGGCCGGTCAGAATGCGCTGGCCGGCGGCCAAGTCAAAGTCGACGTTGGCGGCCGCAAACTCAATCTGTATTGCACCGGTAAAGGTTCGCCGACCGTGCTGTTCGAGGCCGATATCGGCCGGGCCGGCTGGGACTGGTCGGCGGTACTGCCGGAAGTGGCCAAGCGCACCCGCGCCTGCGTCTACGACCGGGGCGGCCTGGGGGCCAGCGATCCGATTATCCGCGCCTCGTCGGTGGCCAACGCCAGCAAAGACCTGAATTTCCTGATCAAAAACGCGCAGCTCGAAGCGCCATTCGTGCTGGTGGGCGCCGGCTATGGCGCCATGGTGGCACAGCACTTTTCACTGCGTTCGCGCAATGCCGCCGCCACCATCGCTGGCCTGGTGCTGGTGCAGCCGCTGCATGAGGATGCGCTGCCTGCCGACCGCAACGCCCAGCTGGACGCGGTGCTGGTTTGCCTGAAGGCGGCGGAGCAGGGCAAAGTCGATGCCGCTTGCGCCTATCCACCGACCACCATCAACGGCGAAATCGGCGCCGTATTGGCGTCAGCGCAAGCGGCACAAACGCTCAAGCCGACTTATTGGCGCGCCCGGGCATCCGAACTGGACAGCCTGGACATCAGCGCCAACCAGCTGCGTAGCGCCCGCAAGCCGCTTGGCGACCTGCCGGTCATTGAGGTGCAGCACGCCGAGCCGGCGGCCATCACCGCCGCCATTACGCAACTGCTCGATCGGTTGAAACCGTAAATGCGCGCAAGGCCGGCAGTGCCAGGCGTCACATTGGTGGCGCTGTTGCACCTGGCTTTGTTATGGTTGGTGCTGCGGCCGGTGCATCAGCCTGTGGCACACGATAATCGCGTCTGGCTGCAACTATGGCAGCCTTCAGTGAAATTGACGCCGGCGCCCCCGGCCGCAGTGCCCGCGCGGCGCATTCCCGTGCCAGCGCAGGCGCCGTCACGGAGGGCGCCTGCGCTGCCTCCGCCTGACGCTATTGCTGATGTTTTGCCATCCCCGCCTCCGGTCCCGGCGGCGACAGCCGATACGCCGGAAGTCCAGGCATTGCTGGCCGAGCCGGCGCCAGCGAAGTCGCTACCGCCCGATGTGGTGCGCCAGGCATTGAAAGATGTCGCTGCAATCGACCGCCAGTTGCGTGCCGAGCATCCGCAAGCGTTGACCCCGGCGCCCGGTTCGCCGAATGCACGTCTCGCACGCGGTATCGCTGCCGCCGGCGCCGCAGTCAAACCGAAGTGGTTCGAGCAGGCGCGGATCGAGTTGTTCAGTGCGCCCAATGATCCGAAGCGCATCTACCGCGTCATCACGGCAATGGGGGAGTATTGCCTGTTCTACCCGGATACCGGCAGCATCGCATTCAACAGCGCGCCGAAATCCGGCTGGGCCGGTGCGGGGCAGCCGACCATGTCGGACTGCCCGACCCGGTTCTAGCTTACATCGGCGCGCCGCCCACGCGCTTGATGGTGCCGGAGCCCATGATGGTCTTGCTGATCTGCGGATCGCCGTAGTAGTTGATGTCGCCGGAACCGGCCACGCTGACGCTCAGCGATTTTTTGGCCCAGACGGTAGCCTGACCGGAGCCGCCGATGCTGACCACCGCGTCGCGCGACTGCAACTGGCCGACCTGCACCCGGCCCGAGCCGCCGATCGACACTTGCAGGCGCTCGGTGTTGCCGGCTGCTTTCAGGTTGCCGGAGCCGCCCAGCGCGATCGCCACCGATTCACTCTCCAGCTGATCGACGTTGAAGGAGCCGGAGCCGCCGACATCGATGGTCAGGTTTTCGCCGCGCAGCTTGTCGGCGGTAACGTTGCCGGAACCGCCGATCGACAGCTTCTCCAGCGTGCGCGCGTTGACGATGACTTTCATGTGGCGTGTTTCGAGCCGCACGTTATTCTTGACCAGGCGGATGCGCAGCGTGCCGTTCTCCACCACCGTTTCAATCAGCGCCTGGACGTTATCGTCCGTTTCGACGATCACGCCCTCGGTGTTGCCGGAGCGAATTTCCACATCGCCGCTGATGCCGATCGACAGCGCGCGGAAATGGCCGACCTCGCGGTTCTGCTTGACGATCTTGCCGCTGCCCTGCACCCGTTCGCCGCCGCTGATCCAGCTCAGCGGCCCCGCTTGCGCGGGCAGCAACGGCGCGGTGGCGGTCAGCAGGCCGGCGGACAGCAGCAGGGTAGGCAAAATGCGGTTGGCGCTCATGGTGTTCTCCTCGGATTCGGTTATCTTGAGTCTGCATCCTACGGAGTTGCCCACACGTCGCAAAGCCTGCTGCGACGAAGTGCATTCTGCGCGGCGCAGAATGCAGTCAGCCGGGAATGGGCGGCGCATGAGGTATCATTCGGGCTATGCTTACCATAACCATCAAACAGGGCAAGGAAAAACGCCTGCTGGCCGGCGATATCCTGATCTACGCCACCGCCATCGAGCGCGTCGACGGACGCCCGCAAGAAAAGAACAAGCCGGGCGTCACCGCCATCGTGCAAACCTCATCGCGCCAGTTTCTGGCGCGCGCCGCCTATAACCCGAAATCCGAAGTGGTCGCCCGCGTCTGGAGCTACAAGGAAGACGAGCCGGTCGATCACGCGATGATGAAACGCCGCGTGCGCGCCGCCATCGCCAAGCGCGCCGGCGCCGTGCGCGCCGCCGCGCCAACCGACCTGGTGCCGGTGGTACGCGGCGACGACGACGGCTTGCCGGGCCTGCTGGTTGACAGCTGGGGCGGCACCTCGGGCTACCTGATCTGCCAGTTCCAGTCGGCTGGCGTCGAGGCCTGGAAAGTGCCGATCGTGCAAGCGCTGCTGGCCGACACCGGCTGCCCGAATGTCTACGAGCGCTGCGATGAGCTGGTGCGCAAATCGGAAGGCCTGCCGGTGTTTTACCGCGCGCTGGCCGGCGAGGAGCCGCCTGATCGCGTGCTGGTGACCGAAAAGGGGCAGCGCTTCAACATGGATTTGCGCACCGGCTTCAAATATCCCAAGCTGCGCGATTAATAGTTTCGGTATTGCAAGTTTTTCTCTTATAATCGTCCGGCATCCCACGGAGATTCGAGCAGAGATGGAACACTACCAATCGTCGCAAATTCGCACCCTGAGCTATATCGAGAACGAAGACCACCCGGTCTTCGGCACCCTGGTCGAGCAGATTCTGCACCTGCTGAACTCCAAGCTGATTTTCAGCGATATCCTGATCCACCAGAACAGTCCGTTGATGCTGCGCCAGCCGAAAGGCCTGGTCGCAGTCACCGACTCGCCGATCACGCGCGAGGAGCTGCAGGAATTCTTTGAAGTGGTGGAACCCAACTGGGCCGAACGCATCCAGGAGCGCGCCTTCGACCGCGCGGTGGACCTGCACACCGCCCGCATCCGCGCCAACTGCTTCAGCTTCCAGGGCCGCAAGCGCCTCGGTTGCGTGATCCGCCGCTTCCCGAAGGAGCCGATGCCGCTGGCCAAGCTGGGCCTGGGCAAGCACGAACAGAATTTCGCCAGGCTGACCAGCGGGCTGGTGTTGATTATCGGCGACACCTGCCAGGGCAAGTCGACCACCATCGCCTCGATGCTGGACGAGATCAACAAGCACCGCTCCGGCCACATCATCACGATTGAAGACCCGGTCGAGACGCTGATTCCGCAGCGCCAGTGCGTGATCACCCAGCGCGAGGTGGGCGCGGACGGCGACGTCGAGAGCTTTTACCTGGGCGCGCTGGATGCGCTGCGCGAGCGTCCGGACGTGATCGTCATCGGTGAAATCCGCGATGCGCAGACGGCGCAGGAAGCGCTGGCCCTTGCGGAAGCCGGGCCGCTGGTGCTGGCCTCGCTGCACGCGCGCTCGACCGAGCTGGGCCTGCAAAAGATGCTGCGCCTGTTGGGCAACACCGAAGCGCAGGCACAGGCGCTGGCGCATGCGCTGCGCGGTGTGCTGTGCCAGGCTTTGCTGCCGGCGGTCAAGGGCGAGCGCTACTATCTGGCCACCGAATGCCTGACCAATAATCCGGCCGTCACCGAGATGATCGCCAACGGCCAGATTTCCAATCTGCGCATCTGGATGGAAGACAAGCCGGGCGAGGGCTGCCACACCATGAACACCTCGCTGCATGCGCTGCTCGACCAGGGCAAGATCGCGGTCGATGATGCGCGCAACGCCACCACCGACCGTATCGGCTTCGTCGCCTAATCGAGCGGCACCGCGCGATAGCGGTTGACCTCGGTGCTGGTGACCGGCGGCGCGTTATTGCCCCACGCGCTGCGAAGGTAGGAAACCACCTGCCCCACCTCGGTGTCGTTCAAGGCGTGGCTGAAGGGCGGCATGCTATACGGGCGTGGATTGCCCATGGTGCCCGGCGCAAAGCCGCCGTTGAGCACGATGCGGATCGGATTGACCGCGCTCTCCATCGTTAAGGCCTGATTGGCCGCCAGCGGCGGATAGGCCGGCGCTCGCCCGGCGCCGCTGGCGCCATGACAGTCCGCGCAGTGTTTTTGGTACAACTTGCCGCCGGCAGTCAGGAAGGCGACCGCCTCGACGCTGCTATCGCGTTCAAACGGCTTGGGCGCGGGGCCGGGCGGCAGCGCCTTCAGGTAAGTGGCGATGGCGTTGATGTCGCTGTCGTTCAGGTATTGCAGGCTTTGCTGCACCACTTCCGCCATCGGGCCGAACACGGTGGCGCGCGGCGAGGTGCCAGTTTTCAGCAGCGCGGCCAGGTGTTCCTGCTGCCAGTCGCCGCGCGCGTTCAGTGCCGGCGCATACCAGCCTTGCGCCGGAATCATGCCGCCGGACAGGCTTTCGCCGTCGGACGCGCCCAGCGGGTTGCGGGCGCTGTGGCAGGCGCTGCAATGGCCGAGGCCCTGCACCAGATAGGCGCCGCGATTCCAGTCGACCGACTGGCCGGTGTCTGCGCGGAACACGGCGGGCTTGAAGTACAGGCCGCGCCAGACGGCCAGCGCGATTTGCAGGTTGTAGGGGAAACGCAACTGGTGCGGCTGGTTGGGCTGGCTGACCGCCGGCACGCTCTGGAAATAGGCGTACAGGGCATCGGCGTCGTCGCGGGTGATGCGGGTGTAGTTGGTGTAGGGGAAGGCCGGATACAGCAGGCGGCCATCGCGCGATTTGCCGTTGTGCAGCGCGCGCCAGAAGTCGTCGGCGCTCCACATGCCGATGCCGGTGTTGCGGTCGGAAGTGATATTGGGCGAAATCACCGCGCCGAACGGGGTTTGCAGCGCGCGCCCGCCGGCGTAGACCTGGCCGCCGCGCGTGGTGTGGCAGGCCAGGCAATCGCCGGCCTGGGCCAGGTAGGCACCACGCGCGATGCGCTCGCTGGCAGTCAGCCCGGCGGTGCGGATGGGTGGCGGGCCGATGTCGTCGGTCTGCCAGAACAGCCAGATCGCGGCGGCGGCGATGCTGACCAGTACGGCGGCGGTCAGCGTGTACATGGTTTGCTTCATTGCGCGCCTCCGTCCGGCACGCTGCCGCAGGCGATCGGCAGCGGCGCGGGGAGCCTGGCGTCGGGGCGGGCAGCGGCATCGGGCGGCTGCTTGCTGAGCCAGGCCGAGACGGCGGCGATGTCCTCCACGCTGAGGCGGGCGGCGATGTCGGCCATGCAGTCGGGCGCGGCGGCGCGGCGGCTCTTGCTACGCCAGTTGCCGAACTGGGCGTTGATGTAATCGCTGGGCAGTCCCAGCAGGCCGGGGATGGCCGGCTGCACGCCGTTCAGCCCGGCGCCATGACAGCTGACGCAGGCGGGAATCCTGTTGCCAGCATCGCCGTGCCGCACCAGCGTCTCGCCGCGCGCCAATTGGCTGGGCGATGCGCCGGCGCCGCTGCCGGTGGCTGCGCTGGCATACGGCGGATGCTGGGCGGCGAAGTAGTCGGCAATCTCGCGCAGGTAGGCTGGCGGCAGATGCGCGACCATGTAGTTCATCATCGGATACTGCCGGTGGCCGTTCTGGAAATTGCGCAGCTGGTTGTACAGATAGCCGGCTGGCTTGCCGGCGATGCGGGGGAAATACGCGTCGCCGCGTTGTGTCACGCTGTGACAGGATAAACAGGCAGCGATGCGCTGCTCCAGCGTGTCCGGCGGCGGCGCGGCCGAGGCCAGCGCTGTGGTGCTGAGCGCGGCGGCAAGGCCCAATGCATACAAAGTCCGCATACCCCTCCTTGTGCAGGCGGCGCATGGCGGCCGCGTGACTAGGATATACCGTTTTTTGGCGGTTTTGGCAACTTCACCGGTTTCAGCGGCGGCAACGTGTTGCCCAGGCCGATCCAGCGGCGGTAGACGAGCAAGGCCACCTGCGCGTCATCGGCGGCGTACAGGATCTGCTTTTCGTTCAGGCGCCGTAACGCCCAGTTGGTGGTGGAAATCTTTTTCGATTTCTGCAGCTTCTGGCCGAAGAATTTGGCCACCGCTGTCTTGGCGCCAAGGTCGTTGCGCTGACCGGGCGCGCGCAGCACCACCGACATGTCGACGATGCCAGCGGCGCGGATATCCAGCTTGGCGTGCAGGCGCTTGACGTCGTCGGCCAGGCCGAAGCCAATTTTCAGCGGCAGCGGGCGTTCCAATACCGCCAGCAGCATGGCGCGGATATGCGGTTCGGTACTGTCACCGATCTGGCACAGCCAGGCCTTCTTGTCGGTGGCAAACTGAATCAGGTGCGGTCCGGTCGAGGTCTCGCCACGGGTAAAGGTCGGCTTCGATTCGGTATCGAAGCCGATGGCGTCGCACACCAGCAGGGCGTCGCGCGCGGCGACGGCCTGCTCCGGTGTGACCACCATGTGCACATCGGCGATGGCGATGCCGGGGTAGGGCGGCAGATCGTCTTCCGCCGCCACCGCCGGCAAGGGCTGATGGTCCAACTCAGCCCTTTTTGGAGAACTTCGCGGCCAGCTGGTTCAGCTTGTCGGCGTGCACGCGGGCGGCTTCTTCCGCCGCCTTGGCTTCGCGTTCGGCCTTTTTGCGGTCCGCTTCTTTTTTGTAGCGTTCCTGCAGCACCTGGGTGGCGTGAGCACGATGGGTATCGGTCACTTCCGCGCCTGGCGTGCCGTCCAGGTCGTGACGAACCTTGGCTTTTTCCATGACTTTGAGATAGCGCAGCGAACCGGTATGGATGCCCAGCGCGGTGCGCATGGTTTTCCGGTCCAGGTCCGGCATCACGGCCAGCAACTGTTTATCGATACCGATAGACAGCGGCAGGAAGTCGCGGAAAGCGGGGAATTGGGTTTGCAACTGTTTCAGCAGGCTGCGCGGGTTTTGGGCGGCAGGCGCCGGCGCGGCGGCAGCGGTGGCTGGCTCGGCTACCGGTGGCTGGGGGGTAAGACTAGTGTTCATCGACTTCATAGGTTAAGCAACAACCGTCAGCATATCATGCGGCCCACAGGATTGCAGTGCATTTTAGGCCATTGTATCGGATTGGCCATGCTTAGGATGGGATTAAGGCGTTGCACGGGTGTGCGCTTGGGGCATAAAACGTGTATAATGCTCGACGCACTAATGCAGTAACAGTGTGGTTCAGCTTGGAACAGGATGCGATTCGGATGGTCTGACCAAGGGCGCTAGCCCTTCTCATTTGCCCTTCTCATTCTTCCCTGAAAAGAGAAACAAGCCCGTGGCTGGAAGCGGGCTTTTTTTATTCCGCAGAAAATCGTCAACTAAATTACAACATTTCCACCCATGCGCACTGTTCACGGTCGGCGCGGGGTCAGCTTTTTTTGTAATTTTCCGGCGCCTAGCATTGAGAGATTTTTAATGACAAAACCGAAAACTTTAACGTTGTCCGTCAAAAAGCCCACCCGCGCAAGCGCTGCTCCGCTGGTCGTGCCGAAGACGACGCTATCTTACGTCATCGATAATGAAGAGGCGGCGAGCAAAGTTACGGTAGTCAAAAAGAAAACCCGCCTGAGCGCCGCTGCCGAAGCGGTGCAGGCCGAGGTGCAGTCGGTCGAGGTGGCTGGCGAAGCGGACGCCAAGGTGGCCAAGGTGGCGGTGGCGCGCAAGAGCGTGGCCGCATCGGCGCTGGACGCCGACGTGCCGGCCGTGGTGGTCAAGGTCGCGCCGAAATCGAAACTGGTCAAGGCCAAGATCGAGCCGGCGCCGGTGACCGTGATCGCCGGCGCGCCGGCGGTCAACCAGGTGACCGACGCCGCCGCCCTGGCGTCGATCGACACCTCGGGCTACCTGCTGCCGGGCGTCAAGGTGCCTGGCCGCCGCGGCCGCAAGCCGTCGGAATTCACGCCGGAAAACGATGAAGTCGCGGCGCTGAACGCGGTCGAGCGCGCCGAATTGAAAGCGGTGTCGAAGGCGCGCGAGCGCAAGGCCAAGGGCGTCGACATCCTCGGTATCGATCCGAAAGCGTCCGCCGAGGAGCTGGAAAAACGCCGCGCGCAGATCAAGAACCTGATCAACATGGGCAAGGAGCGCGGCTTCCTGACCTATGCCGAGATCAACGATCAGCTGCCGGAAAACATCATCGATCCGGAAGCGATCGAAGGCATCATCGCCACCTTCAACGACATGGGCATCGCCATCTACGAGCGCGCCCCGGATGCGGAAGCGCTGCTGCTGAGCGATAACGTTGCCACCGTCACTTCGGACGACGAAGTGGAAGCGGCCGCCGCCACCGCGCTGTCGACCGTCGACTCGGACTTTGGCCGTACCACCGACCCGGTCCGCATGTATATGCGTGAGATGGGCGCCGTGGCACTGCTGACCCGTGATGGCGAGATCGAGATCGCCAAGCGTATCGAAGGCGGCCTGAAAGACATGATCCAGGCGATTTCCGCCTGCCCGACCACCATCGCCGAAATTCTGACGCTGGCCGACAAGATCAGCGCCGACGAAATGAAAGTCGACGACGTGGTCGACGGCTTCGTCGATCCGGACGAAAGCGCGCCGGCGCCGGCGGTCAGCAGCGCCGCGTCGGACGATGAGGACGACGAAGAGGAAGACGAAGTCGAAGAAGAAGACGGCGACGCCGCCGGCGGCGCGGCCGGCTACTCGACCGAACAACTGGCCCAGCTGAAAATCGCCGCGCTGGACAAGTTCACCTTCATCTCGGGCCAGTTCGAGAAAATGCGCAAGGCCGCCGGCGGTTACGGCTCCAAGGCCTACGTCGCCGCGCAGGAAGCCATTTCGGCCGAGCTGCTGGGGATCCGCTTCACCGCCAAGGTGGTCGAGAAGCTGTGCGACACCTTGCGCGGCCAGATGGAAGAAGTGCGTTCGATCGAGCGCGCCGTGCTGGACCTGTGCGTCAACCGCTGCGGCATGCCGCGCGCCCACTTCATCAAGGTCTTCCCGGGCAATGAGACGGACCTGGACTGGGTCGATGGCGAAGTCGATGCCGGCTATCCTTACAGCACCGTGCTGGGCCGTAACGTGCCGGCCGTGAAGGAACTGCAACGCAAGATGATCGACCTGCAGGCACGGGTGGCGCTGCCGCTGGCCGATCTGCGCAAGATCAACAAGCAGATGGCGGCCGGCGAGAAGCGCGCCCGCCAGGCCAAGCGCGAAATGACCGTGGCCAACTTGCGTCTGGTGATCTCGATCGCCAAGAAGTACATCAACCGCGGCCTGCAGTTCCTGGATCTGATCCAGGAGGGCAATATCGGCCTGCTGAAGGCGGTGGACAAGTTCGAATACCGTCGCGGCTACAAGTTCTCGACCTACGCCACCTGGTGGATCCGTCAGGCCATCACCCGTTCGATCGCCGACATGGCGCGCACCATCCGCGTGCCGGTGCACATGATCGAGACCATCAACAAGATGAACCGCATCTCGCGCCAGATCATGCAGGAAACCGGCAGCGAGCCGGACCTGGCGACGCTGGCGGTCAAGATGGAAATGCCGGAGAACAAAGTCCGCGAAATCATGAAGATCGCCAAGGAGCCGATCTCGATGGAAACGCCGATGGGCGAGGACGGCGATTCGCAACTGGGCGACTTCATCGAAGACAACACCACGCTGGCGCCGCTGGACGCCGCGCTGCACGCCTCGATGCGCAATGTCATCAAGGAAGTGCTGGATTCGCTGACCCCGCGTGAAGCCAAGGTGCTGCGCATGCGCTACGGCGTCGAAATGTCGAACGACCACACGCTGGAAGAAGTGGGCAAGCAGTTCGACGTGACCCGCGAGCGGATCCGCCAGATCGAAGCCAAGGCGATGAGCAAGCTGCGCCAGCCATCGCGCTCGGACAAGCTGAAAACGTTCCTGACGCAGAACTAAGCAGTCAGCGGAAAAAAGGAGGCCTCGGCCTCCTTTTTGCTAATGAGGTTCTGGCGATACGGAAGAGATGACGTCTATCTGCCAGCATACATCGGCACCGTGATAGCATGCCCGGGTGACGAAAGGGCGGCCATGAATGATGAAGACTTTCTGCGGGGCAGTTGCTTGTGCGGTGGCGTGCGCTATCGTGCGGCGCTGCCCGTGTTCCACACCAGCCATTGTTATTGCACGATGTGCCAGAAGCAGCATGGCGCGGCGGCTGGCTCGTATGCGAATGTAGCGCGTGCCGGGCTAGTTATCGAGAGCGGCGCCGACTTGATCACCGAATACGCCTCCTCTGCTGAGGGACGCCGCGACTTCTGCCGTGTGTGCGGTTCGACGCTGTTCTGGCGCAGCACGGAATCGCCCGACCGTATCGCCATCACGCTGGGCACGCTGGAGCCGCAATACCGCAGCCCGGTCGAGCGCGAACTGCACACCGACACCAAACCTATCTGGCTGCCAACCCGGCCTTGAAACAACTTCGGGGTCAGTGCCGACATTCGGACATTGACCCCGAATTGGGTCTAGCCGGTGTTGCGCAGGCCGGCGGCGACGCCGTTGATCGACAGGTGGATGCCGCGGTGCACGCGCTCGTCCGCCTTGCTTTCCGATGACAAGGCGCGGTGGCGCTTGATCAGTTCAACCTGCAAGTGGTTCAGCGGGTCGAGGTAGGCGAAGCGGTTCTGGATCGAGCGCGCCAGCAGCGGATTGCCGGCCAGCCGTTCGTTGGCGCCGGTGATGCTTTCCAGGATGGACAGCGTGTTCGCATGCTCTTCGGTGATGCGCTTGAAGATGCGTTCACGCAGTTCCTTGTCCTGCACCAGTTCGGCATAGCGCGAAGCGATCGCCAGGTCGGTCTTGGCCAGCACCATGTCCATGTTCGACAGCAGCGTGGCGAACAGCGGCCAGTGCTTGAACATCGCTTGCAGCTGCGCCAGGCGCTCTTGTTTGTCGCCGTCGGCGATCCAGCCGCCGAGGGCGCTGGCGAAACCGTACCAGCCCGGCAGCAGCAGACGGCACTGGCCCCACGAGAAGCCCCATGGAATCGCCCGCAAGTCCTCAATCCGCTTGGTCGATTTGCGCGAGGCCGGACGCGAACCGAGGTTCAGTTCGGCGATCTCGGCAATCGGCGTGGCGGTGAAGAAGTAGTCGGTGAAGCCCGGGGTTTCATAGACCAGGTTGCGGTACGCTTTGTAGGCGCGGTCCGAAATCTCGGCCATGATGGTCTCGAACTGCTGCAACTGCTGGCGGTGCGCCTCGTCTTCCGACAGCGGCATCAGGCTGGCTTCCAGCGTGGCGGCGACCAGCAGTTCCAGATTGCGGCGGCCGATGTCCTTGTTGGAGAACTTGGAGGCGATGATCTCGCCCTGTTCGGTCAGGCGGATCTGGCCGTTGACGGTGCCGTGCGGCTGCGCCAGGATGGCGTCGTACGACGGGCCGCCGCCACGGCCAACGGTGCCGCCGCGACCATGGAACAGGCGCAGCTTGACGCCGGCTTTTTCAAACACGGTGACCAGGTTGGTTTCGGCCTTGTACAGCTCCCAATTGGAGGTGAGGAAGCCGCCGTCCTTGTTGGAGTCCGAATAGCCCAGCATGACTTCCTGGATCTGCCCCTGCTTGGCGATCAGTTCTTTCACCAGCGGAATCGCCATCACGGCTTGCATGATGCCGGCCGCGCGCTGCAGGTCGGGAATGGTCTCGAACAGCGGGATCACCATCAAATCCAGTTCTTTTTCCGCGATGCGCAGCAGGCCCAGTTCTTTTTGCAGCAGCAGCACTTCCAGCAGGTCGGACACGGTCTCGGTGTGCGAGATGATGTAGTTGCGGATCGCGCGCGCGCCGTAGCGGCTGCGGATTTCGCGCGCCGCGCGCAGCACGCCCAGCTCCGAGACGGTCTCGGCCGAATAGCTGACATAGGGCGAATTCAGCAGGCGCGGCTGCGCCAGTTCGCCCAGCAGCAATTGCACCTTGGCGTCTTCGTCCAGCGCGGCATAGTCGGCCTGCACGCCGGATTTGGCGAACAGCTCGGCCAGCACGCGCTCGTGGATGTCGGACGACTGCCGCATGTCCAGCGAGGCCAGGTGGAAGCCGAAGATGTCGGCCGCACGCTTCAGCGTGGACAGGCGCGGCTGCACCAGCACGCCGCCGTGGTTGGCGTTCAGCGAGCCGATCAGCAGTTGCAGGTCGGCGGCGAATTCGGCGGCATCAACGTACGGTTCGGCGTGGCCGACTTCCTTGCGCAGGATGTTGGTGGCGCCCAGCGCGCGCGCGGTCGAGGCCAGCCGGGCGTAGATGCCGATCAGTGCGCGGCGGTAAGGCTCGTCGGCGCGGTGGTCGGAGGTGTCCGGCGACTGGTCGGCCAGCGCTTGCAGTGCCGGCGTGCAGGCCACCATCAGCGTCGAGATCGACAGTTCGGCGCCCAGCGTGTGCGCCTCTTCCAGATAGAAGTCGAGGATGGTGGTGGCCTGGCGCGTCAGCGCATGCGACATGGTGCCGCCGTTGACATTCGGATTGCCGTCGCGGTCGCCGCCGATCCAGCTGCCCATCTGCACATAGGGCGCGTTGAGCTGCGTGCTCTCGCCGTAGTGGTGGGCGATGTCCTGCTCGATGTCATCGTACAACCCTGGCAATTCACGCAGGAAGGTGATGCGGTAGTAGGACAGCGCGTTCTCGATTTCGTCGGCCACGGTCAGCTTGGAATAGCGCAGCATGCGGGTCTGCCACAGCGTGGCGATGCGCGCTTTCAGCAGGTGCAGGTTGGCGGCGGTTTCCTTCGGCGTCAGCGGCAGGTCGCGCTCGGCCAGCAGGCGCGCGATGTCGTGCTCGGCGTCGAGGATGGACTTGCGCTGCACTTCGGTCGGGTGGGCGGTCAGCACCGGCGAGATCAGCGCGTCCTGGAAGAAGGTCGCCACGGTTTCCTGCGGGACGCCGGCTTCCTTCAGCTTGCACAGCGCGTAGTTGACGCTGCCTTGCTGCGGATTCGAGCCGGCCAGCAGATGCGCGCGGCGGCGGCGGATATGGTGCTGGTCTTCGGCGATATTGGCCAGGTGCGAGAAGTAGGAGAAGGCGCGCACCACCGAAATGGTTTGCTCCTTGGTCAGGATCTTCAGCATGCCATCCAGCTCCTTGGCGGCGCCGGCGTCGGCCTCGCGGCGGAAGCGCACGGCGGTTTGCCGGATAGTTTCGACCACGGCGTAGACTTCCTCGCCCTCCTGGTCGCGCAAGACGTCGCCCAGCAGGCGGCCTAATAAGCGAATGTCTTCTTTCAGAGGGGCGTCTTTGTCGGCGCCCGGTTGTTCAGCAGTTGGTTCGTTGAATGCACTAGATTGATTTGCCATGTGTTAAGCCACAAAGAGGTGAAAATATCGGTGCGAAGGCGGTTAGCCCGGTTTTGCAAAGTGAGCATGCTAAAATTTGTGATCTTAAACACGCGCGTGGTACTGGCCTGGGCCGGTAAGCGTCAGCTACAGCGAAAGAACTGGTTTTGAAAACATCCGAAGTGGGTTCCATTGACCCTAAGAATCCCCCATCCAGATTGGTGATCGCCTCGCGCGAGTCGCGGCTGGCCATGTGGCAAGCCGAGCACGTGCGCGATCGCTTGACATTATTATATCCGCAGTGCGATGTCAAAATTGTAGGAATGACGACCCGTGGCGATCAAATTCTGGATCGCACTTTGTCCAAAGTGGGCGGCAAAGGCTTGTTTGTTAAAGAACTTGAAGTGGCCATGGCCGAAGGCCGCGCCGACCTGGCGGTGCATTCGCTGAAGGACGTGCCGATGGAGCTGCCGCAGGGCTTCGCGCTGGCCGCCGTGCTGGAGCGCGAAGACCCGCGCGATGCCTTCGTGTCCAACGATTACGCCTCGCTCGACGAGCTGCCGGCCGGCGCCATTGTCGGCACCAGCAGCCTGCGGCGCCAGTCGCTGATCGCCGCGCGCTATCCGCAGCTGGTGATCAAGCCGCTGCGTGGCAATCTGGATACCCGCTTGGGCAAGCTGGACCGTGGCGACTACGCCGCCATCATCCTGGCCGCCGCCGGCCTCAAGCGCCTCGGCCTGCCGCAACGCATCCGCGCGCTGCTCGATCCGGCCGACAGCCTGCCGGCCGCCGGCCAGGGCGCGATGGCGATCGAGATCGCCGAGCGCAGCGACGGCCTCGACCTGATGGCCATCCTGGCGCCGCTGAACCACACCGCCACCGCGCAGGCGGTGACCGCCGAGCGCAAAGTTTCCAAAGTCTTCGGCGGCAGTTGCCAGGTGCCGCTGGCCGCTTTCGCCACCGTTGAAGATGGCGAGATGCACCTGCGCGCCATGGTCGCCACGCCGGACGGCCTGCGGGTCGCCAGCGCCGAAGTACGCGGCGCCGCCGCCGATCCCGAGGCGCTGGGCGCGCACGTGGCCGAGCTGCTGCGCGCCCAAGACGCGGAAGACATTCTGTCGTCCTGCCTGAGCGAAGCGGCGCAGGCCGAAGCCGACGCCCGCTCGGCGACGCTGGCGGCGCCATCGCCGGACGCGTGATCCGGGGATGAGCGGCGCTGTCGTCATCACCCGTCCGCTGGCGCAGGCCCAACCGCTGGCGGACCGTGTGGCCGCGCTGGGCCGCGCCGTGGAAATCCTGCCGCTGCTGGAAATCGCGCCGTTGGCAGACCAGCGGCCGTTGCAAGCCATGCTGGCGCGGCTCGAACGCTACGCGCTGGTGGCGTTTGTGTCGCCGAACGCCATCGATGCCGCCTTCGCGCATATTCAGCACTGGCCGGCCGGCGTGACGGCGGCCGTGGTGGGCGAGGGCAGCCGCGCCGCGCTGGCGGCGCGCGGGGTGCCGCACATTGTCAGCCCTGCCGACAGCGCCAATAGCGATTCCGAACACCTGCTGCAAACGCTGGACCTGGCGGCGCTGAACGGCAAGCCGGTACTGATCATTCGTGGCGAAAGCGGCCGTGAGCTGATGGCCGATGGCCTGCGCGCCGCCGGCGCACTGGTCGACGTGGTGCCGGCCTACCGCCGTTCCGTGCCGGCGCTGACGCCGGCGCTGGCGGCCAGGCTGAGACAGCTGCTGATGCGGCAAAACGACTGGATCATCACCAGTTCCGAGGCGTTGCGCGGTCTGTGCGGACTTCTGGCCAAAGTGGACTTGCAGCAAGCTGACGCGATGCAGCACAATAGCGTTGTAGCCATGCAACAGCAGCATCTGATCGTGCCGCATGCCCGAATTGCCGAAACGGCAAATAAATTAGGATTTTCCAAGCTGACGCTCACCGGATCAGGCGACGAACGCCTGCTGGCCGCGTTACAATCACGCCTATGAACGATTTGCCTACATTACCTGACCCAGCCGTCTCGTCCGCCAAGGCCAACGAGACCCCGCCTGCGCCGACATCGTCGCAGCCTGAACAGAGCTTGCTTGAGACCTTGCAGCAGCCGCAAGTGCTGCTGGCCGGCATCGCCATGCTGGTGATCATGCTGGCCGCCCAGACCTGGTCGTCGCACGCGCGCGTCAACAAGCTGCGCGAGGAAATGGCGACGCGTCTGCAGAAGGGCGACGCCGTCAACGCCGACACCGGCAACCTGGTGCGCAACGTGCAGGAAAGCACCAAGGAACTGCAAACCAAGGTGGCGCTGCTGGAAAGCAAGCAACTGGAAGCGCAGAGCCAGCAACTGGCGCTGGAGCAGCTGTACCAGGATCTGTCGAAGAACCGCGACGAGTGGGCGCTGACCGAAATCGAACAAGTGCTGTCGACCGCCTCGCAGCAGCTGCAACTGGCCGGCAATGTGCCGGGCGCGTTGATCGCGCTGCAAAACGCCGACCGCAGCCTGTCGCGTTCCGACAAGCCGCAATTCATCACCATCCGCCGCGCCATCGCGCGCGACACCGAAAAGCTGAAAGCGCTGCCGAGCGTGGACTCGGTCGGCGTGGCGCTGCGCCTGGACAACGCCATCGCGCAGATCGACACGCTGCCGATGCTGTCGGACGAAAAGCCGACGCTGCCGGCGCCGCCGGAAAAGAAAGCCAAGCCGGCCAGGCTCGCGCATGACAAGCATGGCAAGCCGGTTAAGGTGGAAGAACCGGTCACCAGCCCATGGCTGCAATCGCTGCAGGACGGCTGGACCGGCTGGAGTACCGAAATGTGGACCGACGTGCGCCAGCTTATCCGGGTGCGCAACGTCGACACGCCGGAAGCGCTGATGATGTCGCCGACCCAGGCCTACTTCATGCGCGAAAACCTGAAGCTGCGCCTGTTGAACGCGCGCATGGCGCTGCTGTCGCGTAACGAAGGCGCCTTCCGCGCCGACCTGATCGCGGCACAGGATGCGCTGAACAAGTATTTCGACACCCGTACGCGCTCCACCCAGACGGTGCAGGCGCTGCTGCGCCAGGTGCAGAGCAGCAATCTGGCGATCGAGATGCCGACCCTGTCGGACAGCCTGAACGCCGTGCGCAACTACAAAGCGAAGCCATAACCATGCGTTTATTCCTCTGGCTAGTCGCCATGATGGCCGCCGCCATCGGTATTGCCGTGACGGCGCGCTTCAACCCGGGCAATGTGGTGCTGTTCTACCCGCCGTACCGTTTCGATCTGTCGCTGAACTTCTTCGTGGTGCTGGAAGTGGCGCTGTTTGCTTTCCTGTACATCGTGATCCGCGCCTTCCGCGCGACGGTCAAGATGCCGGGCAAGGTGGCGGCCTACCGCCAGCACAAGCGCGAGCGCGACGGCAACAAAGGCCTGCGCGAGGCGCTGAAGGCGCTGTTCGAAGGCCGCTTCGGCCATGCCGAAAAAGCCGCGCTGCGCGCCGCTGAACTGCCGGAAAACGCCGGCGTGGCGGCGCTGATCGGCGCCCGCGCGGCGCACCGCATGCGCCAGTCGGCGCGCCGCGAGCAGTGGCTGAACAAGCTGGTTAACGACAATACGATGAAAACCGCGCGCCTGATGACCATGACCGAACTGCTGGTCGACGACCATCAGCCGGAGGCGGCGCTGGAAGCGGTGCGCGAGCTGAACGCCAGCGGCACCCGTCACATCCACGCCTTGCAGATGTCGCTGAAAGCGCAGCAGCAAGCCAAGAACTGGCCGGAAGTGCTGCGCCTGGTGCGTTCGCTGGACAAGCACCGCGCGCTGCACCCTGCATTGTCGTCACGCCTGCGCGAGTTGGCCTATGACGATTTGCTGTCCGACCCCAGCCACGATGCCGAATCGCTGTTGCGCGTGTGGTCGACCGTGCCGACCGCCGACCGCATCAAACCGTATGTGGCCTGCCGCGCCGCCACCGCGTTGAACGCACGCGGCCTGCACGACGAAGCGCGCCGCGTGGCGGAAGAATCGCTGGCCGCCGACTGGGACGAGCGCGTGGTGCGGACCTACCGCGAAGCCGCCGCGCCGGCCGGCTCGGCCGCGCTGCTGATGCAGATCGAGCATTGCGAAAACTGGGCCAATACCCGTCCGACCGATGCCGAACTGGCGCTGACCCTGGGTTCGCTGTGCCTGAAGCAAAAACTGTGGGGCAAAGCCCAGCGCTACCTGGAACAGGCGCTATCGGACGCTGCGGACTCGCCCATGGTGCGAGAATCCCACCTCAAGCTGGCCCAACTGCACGAAGCGCTGGGGCAGCAAGAAGAAGCCGCCAACCACTACCGCCAGTGCGCGCTGGCAACCATCCTCTAATCTAACTTCGGGGTCAGTAATCTAACTTCGGGGTCAGTGCCGACATTCGGACATTTCGCGCGCGAAATGTCCGA
>CAUPXZ010000035.1:0-60047 GCA_963515135.1 uncultured Duganella sp.
TCGGTGCCCACCTCGCGCGCCACGCGGGTCACCTCCGAGGCGAAGGAGTTCAGCTGGTCCACCATCACGTTGATGGTGTTCTTCAGCTCCAGAATCTCGCCTTTGACGTCGACCGTGATTTTCTTCGAGAGGTCGCCGTTTGCCACGGCGGTGGTCACGTCGGCGATGTTGCGCACCTGGCCCGTCAGGTTGCCCGCCATCGAGTTCACCGAGTCGGTCAAGTCCTTCCAGGTGCCGGCCACGCCTTTCACCTGCGCCTGGCCACCCAGCTTGCCTTCCGTACCCACCTCGCGCGCCACGCGGGTTACCTCGGAGGCGAACGAGGATAACTGGTCCACCATCACGTTGATGGTGTTTTTCAGCTCCAGGATCTCGCCCTTCACGTCCACCGTGATCTTCTTCGACAAGTCGCCGTTCGCCACCGCCGTCGTCACCGCCGCGATGTTACGCACCTGGCCGGTCAGATTGGATGCCATGAAGTTGACGTTGTCGGTCAAGTCTTTCCAGGTGCCGCCGACGCCCGGCACATAGGCCTGGCCGCCCAGCTTACCCTCGGTGCCGACCTCGCGCGCCACCCGCGTCACTTCGGAAGCGAAGGAGCGCAGCTGGTCCACCATCACGTTGATGGTGTCCTTCAGTTGCAGAATCTCGCCGCGCACGTCGACCGTGATCTTCTTCGACAAGTCGCCATTCGCCACCGCCGTCGTCACCTCGGCGATGTTACGCACCTGCGAGGTCAGGTTGCCGGCCATCGAGTTCACCGAGTCGGTCAAGTCCTTCCATGTGCCGGCCACGCCTTTCACCTGCGCCTGGCCACCCAGCTTGCCTTCCGTGCCCACCTCGCGCGCCACGCGCGTCACCTCGGACGAGAAGGACGACAACTGCTCCACCATGGTGTTCGCGGTCATTGCCGCGCGCAGGTATTGTCCCTTCAGCGGGTGGCCGTCGACTTCCAGCGCCATGGTCTGCGACAGGTCGCCTTTCGCCACCGCGCCGATCACGCGCGCCATCTCCGACGTCGGGCGCACCAGGTCATCGATCAGCGTATTCACGGAGCTGAGGATGGTGGCCCAGCCGCCGGTGGTGTTGGTCATTTCGGCGCGCTGCGTCAGGCGGCCTTCGCGTCCCACCACGCGGCTGACTTCCGTCACCTCGCGCACCATGCGCGCCTTGGTGTCGATGATATCGTTCAGCGTATCGGCGATCTTGCCCGCCATGCCGATCCAGTCGGTTGGCATGCGCACTGAAAAGTCTCCTTTTTTCAGCGCCATCAGCGTGGACAACAGTGTTTTTGCGTCCAGCTGTTCGCCCAGGTCGGTCATATTATTCATAGCTTATTCCTCGTTGCTTAGGAGGGAGGGGGAGTTGATTAAGTCGATATCGCTGGTATGTTCCAGCAGCCCGGCCGCCGGCAGCGGCGGATAAAACAGATCGCCCTGACAGGTGTGACATCCCAGTTCCTGCAGAACTTCCAGCTGCAGCCGCGTCTCCACGCCGAGCGCGATCACACGCATCGACAGGGCTCTTGCCAGATGTATCACGGCGGCCACGATGTCGGTGCCGCCTTCGTCGTTGCCGATGCCGTGCACGAAGCTGCGGTCGATCTTCAGCGCGTTGAGCTGCCAGCGCTTGCACGCCGCCAGCGACGAGCGCGCGCTGCCGAAGTCGTCCAGCGCCAGGCGCACGCCGGCGCTCTGCATTTGCGTCAGCAACAGGGCCAGCGCGTCGCCGGTCCCCAGCAGCAGTTTTTCATCGAGCTCGATGCCGATGCTGCACGACGGCAGGCCGTGCTTGCGCATGGTCGGCACCAGCACCTGCATCAGGTCCAGATGGAGCTGCGGCGCGGCCAGATTGATCCAGATGCACAGCGGCCGGCCGGGCGGCGTAGCGCTCAGGCTTTGCCACAGCGAGGCCTGCGCGCAGCTTTGCGTGACGACCCAGGCATCGACCCGGTCCAGCAGCATGCGGTCCTGCACATGCGGCAGGAACTGCGCCGCCTGCAGCAGACCATGCAGCGGATGGCGCCAGTAAAGCAGCGACTCGGCGCCCGTCACGCGGCCGCTGGCCAGTTCAACCTGCGGCTGGTAGCGCAGTTCCAGCTGGCCCGCAGCCAGCGCCTTGCGCAGCTCCAGCGCCCATTGTTCGCGTTCGCGCTCACGCACATTCAGCTCTTCGTGGAAGAACTGCACCGGCGTGGCGCTATTCTTCTTGGCGTGATACATCGCGGTGTCGGCGTTCTTCATCAGCGCCTGCGCATTGACGCCGTCCTCCGGATACAGCGCGATGCCGATGCTGGCGCCGGTCTTCAGGCGGTTGCCGCCGATCTCGAAGGGCAGGGCGCAGGCCATCTCGATCTTGTGGCCCACTCGCGCGGCGTTGGCCGATGCCGCCTTGCCTTCGATGAGCACGACGAATTCATCGCCGCCGAGGCGCGCGACGATATCGGCGACACGCACGGCGGCCGTCAGCCGCGCTGCCACCTGCCGCAGCAGTTCGTCGCCGGCCTCGTGGCCGTAGCTGTCGTTGATCGGCTTGAATTTGTCCAGGTCGAGGAACAGCAGCGCGAAACCGACGCCGCTGCGGTCGGCCGTGGCCACCGCATGTTCCAGCTGCTGGATCAGCGCGCGCCGGTTCAGCAGGTTGGTCAGCGCGTCGCGGGTGGAGAGTTCATGCGCGCGTTGCTCTGCCTGTTTGCGTTCCTTGATCTCCTGTTCCAGTTCGGCGTTGATGCGTTCCAGATCCTGCAGCCGCTGCACGCGCAGATCCTGATTGAGCCGCGCCAGCTCGTCACTTTTGATGCGCAACTGCAGATTCTTGGCCGCCATCTCGACAAACACCGCCACCTTGGCTTGCAGGATCTGCGGAATCACCGGCGTGAACAGATAGTCGGCCGCGCCTTTCTGGTAAGCCTTGAGCCGGTTCAATTCATCGGCGTAGTGGGCGGTGATGAAGATGATGGGCGTGCCCGCCGAACGTGGATGCGAGTGGATGGCTTCGGCGGTTTCAAAGCCGTCCATGCCGGGCATGCTGACGTCCAGCAGGATGACGGCGAATTCCTGCCGCAGCACATGACGCAGCGCTTCCTTGCCGGAACTGGCGGTGATCAGCTCATACAACTGCTGGCTGGCCGCGTCCAGCAGCAGGCTTTCCAGCGCATACAGGCTGGCCTGGTCGTCATTGACTAGGAGAACTTTGGGAATCTGCACGGCGGCTGGTCGACGATAGCGGTTTGGGAGTTAAAAGATACTCTTGTGATGATCGGAGTCAAGCAGAATTGTGCGCTGCCGCACACTGGCGCTGCGGACTATTTTATCAATTTACTAATTGTGATTCCACTATTTCCAGCTCGAAAAATATTATCGGAAATAAATTTTCCACAGCGCACGATTGTGAGGCGATCAGCGTGCCGTTTGCGTTACCCAGATTGGCGCGCTCCATACCATCTTGCCGTCGTCTTGCGTGACTCTGGCGTAATAGAAGTGTTCTCCCGGTAATGGGGTGATGGTGCGTTTTGCGGTGCTCGCCAGCTTGGCGACCTTGCCGTAACGGCCAGGCACGCCGTGAAAGATAGCCACCGCTGCCGGACGGCGGCCGTTGCTGCTGATGTAGTGCAGTTGTAGCGCGAGTTTGCCTTGATTGACGATGCGTTCCCCCATCAGTTTGCCGTTGGCGGTAAACAGCAAGCGCGCGTGACGGTCCATGGTCGCGTAGACGCGACGGGCGAGCAGCGCGTCCATCAGGCTGGCGGCGCTCAGCGGTATGTTGCGCGGCAAAAGCACGGCCGTGCGGTTGGAATAGGCGGCGCCCCAGTTGGCACAGTGGTTGTCCTGGTTGCTGCTGAAGGCCACATGGTAGCCGGCTTCCAGCAAGGCGTTGCAAGCGGCTTCGAAATTGCTGCGCCGGGTTTCGGTTTCGCTGGTATTGGTGGAGTAGGCGCTGCTGTTCATGACTTCGCACAACAGCATGCTGGTGTCGCCTGCTTCGTGCCAGGCCAGCGGCTTGCCGCCGGCGGCGAACTGGTCCTTTTGTGGATGGTTGAATTGGCCGAACCAGCCGCGCCCGGCCATCAGTTTGTAGAGCGTCTGGTAGTCGTTTTTCGGCGTTTCCTGGTCGGCCAGCAGTTCGCCGGCCGCGTTGTGCTCCCAGCCGAGCAGCGCGTCGGCGTTGAGGATATTGATGTGGCCGCCTTTGCTGATGGTGCCCCATTCCTGGCCGTAGATCGCCAGCAACTGGCTGGACGCCGCGTTCCATTGTTGCGCCTGGCGCAGGCCGTCGTGGAACAGGGCACGGGCGGCTGCGGCGTCGGCCTCGGGCGCGGTGTGGTCGGAGCCATCGTACATGTGGTTGTGCTCGGAGGTCATCAGGAAGTCGAGCCCATGCTGTTCGGCATACGTGTAGGCGTCCGTGGGGCCGAAGGCGCCGGACTGCGGCGCTTGCGCGCCGTCGCAGCGATCGAGCGCCCCGCCGCCGTCGCTGTGGTTGGTCTGGCTGTGCAGGTTGCCCAGATATATGTCATATTCTGCCGGCGCCGGCGCCGGTGCCGGTTGCGCGGCAGCTATCGACATCGGTTGGCGCATGCGCCCGGTTGCTGCACCGCCGTGTGCGGGTAGCGCGCCGATCGCCACCGGCCATTCCTGTTCGATCTGCGCGTTGTCGTCGAGCCGTGCCTGCAATCTCATCCGATAGACGCCTTCGGGCGCGTCCTGCCGCCAGATTATTTTCACCTCGACCGGCGCGCCGCCGAGCACCTGCTCGCCGCGCCAGCTGCGTACCGCCGTCTCATCATGACGCGGCAGCAGATCCAGCCGCCAGCGCAGCAGATGGCGCTCGCCATCCGGTGGCGAAAACCGCATGGCCACCATGCGCCGGCCATCCTCATCAGCGAGAAATGGTGCTTGCAAAACAGCATCAAACTCCGCGTGCTCCGTCCCCGCATGAACCGAGCTCAACACTACGCAACACGCTATCAATGTCGTCAAAAATCTGCGCATGATCGCCTCCGTGAGACAGTCTCATCACTTAGAGCGATCCATACGGTACAAGGTTCCGTTCAAAATGCAATCACCACACGATTAATTCTCTCGAATTGTTTCACTGGTTCCTGCGCAGCATTAATAGTATGCTGCTGTGATGCAAAATATTTCCGGATCAAAAGGGACGATGCGTGGATCGCGCTTGGTCTTCTGGGGCGTGGGCAGCCTGCTGGCGGCCGGCACCGGCGCGCTGCTGTACAGCGCCGCCGCGCGCACCGTCGCCGACGATGCCGCGCAGCGGTTTGAAAACCTCGCGCGCAGCACTCAATACAGCATCTCCGCGCGCATCAAATCCTATGCCGACCTGACGCGCGGCGTGGCCGCGCTGTTCCAGACCGCAGACCAGATCTCGCGCCAGCAATTCAGCCAGTACGTTGCCAGCCTGGATATCCCGCGCTATTTCCCCGCGATCGAAACCCTGACCTGGGCGCCGTCTGTCAGCGACGCCCAGCGTGACGCATTTGTCGCCGGCGTGCGCGCGCAAGGCTACCCGGACTTCGACATCAAGCCGCCGGGCCGCCGCCCGCATTACGCGGTGCTGACCTATCTGGAACCGATGGTGGCAGAGCGCCACGGCGTCGACCTCGGCGCCAATCAGGCCATCGCCAGAATGCTGGAGCTGTCGCGCGACACCGGCAACGTCGCCTCATCCGGCCAGCCTTTCGTCATACACAAGCCCAGCCCGTACTACGCCATGGGCGTGCGCCTGCCGGTATATCGCCGCAGCGTTCCCTTGACCAGCGCCGACGAACGCCGCGCCGCCTATCTCGGCTCGGTCGGCGCGGGCTTCAACATCCCCAAACTGATCCAGGGCGCCATCGATGAAATGACGGTGCGCCAGGTGCATCTGCGGCTGTATGCCGACGGCAGCGCCAGCGTCGAGCAGCGCCGCCTGGTCATCGAAAGCGCCGACCGCCTGCTATTCAATGACAGCGGCGGGCTGACCGCCGCGCCGCTGCCGCCCGGCCGGCGCGTGGAGTATCTGGAAACCGTGCTGCCGATCGACTTCAACGGCAGCTTGTGGAAAGCGCAGTTCCAGGTGCGCCGCGACGTGCTGCTGACCCGCTTCGACCAGTATTTCCCGTGGATCGCCGCGCTGACCGGCTTCGCCGGCACGCTGCTGTTGTACAGCTACCTGTTCGTGCTGTACTCGTCGCGCCGGCGCGCCGTCAAGCAGCGCGTGCTGCTCGATACGGTGCTCAACAACGTCGACGCCCACGTCTACATGAAGGACCAGAACCGCCGCTTCCTCTACGTGAACGCGCGCATGGCCGAGTGCATAGGAAAGCCGGTCAATGAAATCATCGGCCGCCTGGATCGCGAACTGATGCCGGCCGCCGAAGCGGATGCCGCCTGGGCGCTGGAACGGCAGGTGTTTGCCGATGGCGCCAAGCGCACCGGCGAAGCGCAGTTCACCGGCCGCGATGGGGTGTTGCAGCACCTGTGGACCGTCAAGGTGCCGGTGGCGCTGGGACGCGGCTCGCAGGCGGTGATCGGGCTGGCGACCGACGTCACAGCGCTGCACCAGTTGAAAGAGGATGCGGACGCCGCCAATCAGGCCAAGAGCGACTTCCTGTCGAATATGAGCCACGAGATCCGCACGCCGATGAACTCGATCATCGGCATGGCGCACCTGGCGCTGAAAACCGTCACCCATCCGAAGCAGCGCGACTACCTGCAGAAGATTTACCACTCCGGCCAGCACCTGCTGGGCATCATCAACGACATACTCGACTTCTCCAAGATCGAGGCCGGCAAGATGGACCTGGAGGTGCTCGACTTCACGCTCGATGCGCTGCTGGCGAATATCTCCAGCCAGTTGGGGGAAGGCGCGCAGGCGCGCGGCCTGGAGCTGGTGTATGAAATCTGGCCCGGCCTGTCGTACCAGTTGCGCGGCGATCCGCTGCGGCTGGAACAGGTGCTGCTTAACTTCGTCAGCAATGCCATCAAGTTCTCCGAGAATGGCAGAGTGACCATCCGCGCGCGGCTGATGGAAGAGCGGGACAGTCACATCATGGTCAAGTTCGAAGTGCTGGACCAGGGTATCGGCATGACGGCAGAGCAGGTGGCGCAGCTGTTCCAGTCCTTCCACCAGGCCGACACCTCGACCACGCGCCGCTACGGCGGCACCGGCCTGGGACTGGTCATCAGCAAGCAGCTGGCCGAATTGATGGGCGGCGGCGTCGGCGTCGACAGCAAGCCGGGCGAGGGCAGCACCTTCTGGTTCACCGCGCGCCTGGCCAAGGGCGTGCGCTTCCTTGCGCCGAGCGACGAAGCGGTGCAGCAGGAGGTGCTGGACAGCGTGCGCGGCGCCTCCATCCTGCTGGTGGAGGACAATATCTTCAGCCAGCAGGTAGGCCAGGAATTGCTGGAGGATGCCGGCGCCACCGTCTGCGTGGCCAACAACGGCAAGGAGGCGATCGACCTGCTGCTCAAGGAGCGCTTCGACTGCGTGCTGATGGATGTGCAGATGCCGGTAATGGACGGTTACGAGGCCACGCGCCTGATCCGCGCCCATCCGAAATTGTCGGCCACGCTGATCATCGCCATGACCGCCAATGCGGGGCGCGGCGACCAGCAGCGCTGCCTGGACGCCGGCATGGACGAATTTGTCACCAAGCCGATCGCCCCCAAACTATTGTTCAACATGCTGTCCAAGTGGATGAGCCAGCGGGAGCGGGCAAGTACTCCGCCGCGCAAACCGGCGCCACCGCCGCCGTCGTACTTCTCGATGCCGGAGGCGGCGGCTGCCTTGCCGTCGGCGCCGACCCTGGTGCCGCGCCAGACGGCGCCGGCGCCCGCAGCGGAAGCTGCGGCACCGGTAGAACTGTTCGATGTCGAAGCGCTGGCGCAAACCTTCGGCGGCAAGGCCGACAAAATGCGCAAATATGCGCTGCTGTTCCTGAGTTCCGCGCGTGACGGCCTGGCGGAAATGGATGAAGCTCTGGCGATGGATGACCTGGCGCACCTGGCGGAGCTGGGGCACCGCACCAAGTCGGCCGCGCGCGCGGTCGGCGCCATGCAGTTCGGGGAGCTGTGCTACGCGCTCGAACAAGTGCGCCACGACGCCGACACCGGCAACGCCACCCGCCTGATTCAGGAACTGCACGCCATGCTCGCTGTGCTGGATCAATATATCGAACAGGAGCTGCTGGCATACGCTCCGGGTTAGAGCGATAATACGGCTCCGACCACACCGAAGAGTCCTATGCACCCTGGCATCACCCCCGGCCTGCTGATTTTGCACGGCAATCAGATGGAACAGTTGCGCGCCGCCGTTTTCCAATGGCTGCGCAATCATCCGCTCGGGGCGCTGGAGTCGGAAATCTTCCTGGTGCAGTCGAACGGCGTGGCCGAGTGGCTGAAGATCGCGCTGGCCGAGGAAATCGGCATCTGCGCCGCCTCGCGCGTGGCGCTGCCGGCGCGCTTCCTGTGGGACGCCTACCGCGGCATGCTGGGACGCGACCGCGTGCCGCCCATCTCCGCCTTCGACAAAGGCCCGCTGACCTGGCGTCTGATGCGCCTGTTGCCCACCTTGCTGGCCGACCCGGTGTTTGCGCCGCTGCGCCACTTCCTGGCCGACGGCGAAGCGGAGCGCCGCCTGCAACTGGCCGAACGCCTGGCCGACTTGTTCGACCAATACCAGGTGTATCGGGCCGACTGGCTGGACGACTGGGCCGCCGGCCGCGACCAGCTGCGCAACGCGCGCGGCGACGTTACGCCGCTGCCGGAAGACCAGCGTTGGCAAGGCCAGTTGTGGCGCGCCGTCATTGCCGACGTTGAACCGCACGAGCGTGAGCTGGGCCGCGCCACCGTCCACACCGAATTCGTGCGCGCCAGCGCCGCCGGCGAGGAACCGCTCGGCCGCCTGCCGCGCCGCGTGGTGATCTTCGGCGTGTCGGCACTGCCATTCCAGACCTTGCAGGCGCTGGCTTCCATCGCCCGCTACACGCAGGTGCTGCTGGCGGTGCCGAATCCGTGCCAGTATTATTGGGGCGACATCATCGAAGGCCGCGACCTGCTGCGCAGCGCGCACCGCCGCCAGCAACTGCGCAATGGCCAGGATCTCGGCCAGATCCCGCTGGAAGCGCTGCACGCGCACAGTCACCCGCTGCTGGCCAGTTGGGGACGGCAAGGCCGAGACTTCGTGCGCATGCTGGACGAATTCGACGAAGCCGCGCAAGCCCATGCCGCCGAACACGACGACGTGGCGCCGCTGCGCGTCGACCTGTTCAGCGAGGGTGAGGGCGAGACGCTGCTGACACAGGTGCAGGCCGCCGTGCGTGAATTGCTGCCGCTGTCCGAGCATCCGGGTGTGCCGCCGGACGATAGCGACCGCTCGATCGAATTCCATGTCACCCACAGCGTGCAGCGCGAGGTGGAGGTGCTGCACGACCAGCTATTGAAAATGTTCGCCGAGGCGGAGCACGAGGGGCGTCCACTGCGTCCGCGCGACGTGGTGGTCATGGTGCCGGACATCGACACCTTCTCGGCCGCCATCCACGCCGTGTTCGCGCAGCATCGCCGCAGCGACGCACGCTATATCCCGTTCGAGATTGGCGACGTCAACGACCGCAGCGTCAATCCGCTGCTGGTGGCGCTGGAGTGGTTGCTGCGATTGCCGCAGCAGCGCTGCCGCCAGAGCGAAGTACGCGACCTGCTGGACGTGCCGGCGCTGGCCGCCCGTTTCGGCCTGTACGAAGAGGACCTGCCGACGCTCGGCCTGTGGATCGAGGGTTCTGGCGTGCGCTGGGGCCTGGACCAGCAGCACCGCAGCGGCCTCGGTCTGGGTCCGGCCGGCGAACAGAATGCCTGGATCTTCGGCGTGCGCCGCATGCTGCTCGGCTACGCCAGCGGCGATGCCGGCAGCTACGCCGGCATCGAACCTTACGCCGAAGTCGGCGGCCTGGATGCGGCGCTGGCCGGCTCGCTGGCGCAATTGGTCGAGGCGCTGCTGCACTGGCGCGCCGTGCTGGCCGAAGCACGCTCGCCGGCCGAATGGGGCGTGCAGGCGCGCGCGCTGCTGGCTGCGTTCTTCAAGGCCGGCGAAGAAGGCGACCGCCTGACGCTGGCACTGCTGGACGACGCCCTGAACAAATGGCTGGACACCTGCGAAGGCGCCGGCTACGACGAGGCGGTGCCGCTGGCGGTGCTGCGCGAAGCCTGGCTGGGCCTGATGGACGAGCCGACGCTGAACCACCAGTTCGTCTCCGGCGGCGTCACCTTCTGCACGCTGATGCCGATGCGCGCGGTGCCGTTCCGCGTGGTGTGCCTGCTCGGCATGAACGATGGCGATTTTCCACGCCGCGCGCCGAAGGCCGACTTCGACCTGCTGGCGCTGCCCGGCATGTCGCGTCCCGGCGACCGCTCGCGCCGCGACGACGACCGCTACCTGATGCTGGAAGCGGTGCTGGCCGCGCGCGACAAGCTGTATATCAGCTGGGTCGGACGCAATGTGCGCGACAACAGCGAGCAGCCGCCGTCGGTACTGGTGTCGCAGTTGCGCGATTACCTGGCCAGCGGCTGGCAGCTCGACGTGCACGCGCGCACCACCGAGCACGCGCTGCAGCCGTTCAGTCGCCGCTATTTTGAAGCCGGCGGCCTGCTGACCTACGCGCGCGAATGGCGCGAAGCGCACGGCGAGGACGGCGAGGCCACCGAAGCGGCCGCGCTGCCGCCGTTCGACATCGACGACAAATTCCGCCTCAAGCTGGCCAGCCTGCACAACTTCGTGCGCCAGCCAGTGCGGTTCTTTTTCCGTCAGCGCCTCGGCGTGATGTTCGGCGAAGCGGCGCTGGTGGGCGAGGACGAGGAGCCGTTCTCGCTCGATGCGTTGCAGCGCTACGTGCTGGAAGATACGCTGCTGGACGACGCCGAAACGCCGGAGCTGATCGAAGAGGTGTACGACAAACTGACCCGGCGCGCCGAACGCCTGGCCCGCGAAGGCAAGCTGCCGATAGGCCTGATCGGCCAGCAGTACCAGGATAAATTGGTGGACGCGCTGGTGCCGGTGCGCTGCGCCTGGCTTACGCTGCGCCAGCATTACAGCCTGCCGGCGCCGAAAGTCGCATTGAATCTGTTGCTGGCCGGCGTGCCGCTGGACGACTGGATCGACCAGCTGCGCACCAACGGCAACGAAACCGTCTGGCTGGCGCAGATGTCCTCGCGCGTGGCCGACAAGCAGGGCAGGCCGCGCGGCGACAAGCTGATCGCGGCCTGGCTGCGTCAGCTGGCGATATCGGCCACCGGCATGCAGGTCACCGGTCACCTGGTGGCGCGCGATGCGATTGTCACCATGCAGCCGCTCGATCCGCAACAAGCGCAGGACGCCTTGCGCGAGCTGGTCTGCCTGTGGCGCGACGGCATGAACCGTCCGCTGCCGAGCGCCTGCAAGACCGCGCTGGCGCTGGTGCGTGAGGGCGACCCGCGTTCGGTGTACGAGGGCGGCTTCGACACCAATGGCGAAAACGACGACCTCTGTCTGAGGCGTGTATGGCCGGACTTTGCCGCGCTGAGCGCCGAGCCGGATTTCCATGACGTGTCGATGGCCCTGTATGGCCCGCTGGCGGACTGGATGGACCAATGCATCACAGTGGCCATGATCGAAGGTGAGGGCGCGGCATGAGCAACGTAGCCAACCAACTCGCGCCATTGACCTTCCCGCTGCATGGCTCGCGCCTGATCGAGGCCAGCGCCGGCACGGGCAAGACCTGGACCATCGCCGCGCTGTACGTGCGGCTGGTGCTGGGCCACGGCGGTGACGACGCCTACCGGCGCCCGCTGCTGCCGGCCGATATTCTGGTGATGACCTTTACCCGCGCCGCCACGCGCGAGCTGTCCAACCGCGTGCGCGAGCGGTTGGTGGAAGCGGCGGCCTATTTCCGCGCGCCTGCGCCGCACGCCAGGCCGGATGAATACCTGGACCAGATGCTTGAATCGTATCCGGACTACGCGGCACAGCAGCAGGCCGCGCACCGCCTGCAACTGGCGGCGGAAACCATGGACGAAGCGGCCATCTTCACCATCGACGCCTGGTGTCAGCGCATGCTGCGCGAGCACGCCTTCGACAGCGGCAGCTTGTTCGACGAAGAACTGGTCAGCGACGAGCAGGCGTTGTTCGAAGACGCCGCGCACGACTACTGGCGTCAGCAGGTGTATCCGTTGAACGCCGATTCGCTGGAAGCGCTGCTGTCCTGCTGGAGCGACGTCGGCGCGCTGAAACGCGCCATCCGCGAACTGGTCAAGCGCGCCGACATCATCGGCGACGCCGGCGCTGAATCGCTGGGCGTATTGATCGCCAATGTGCAGCGCGAGCAGCAGGCGCAGCTCGCCGAACTGAAAGCCGGCTGGTACGACCGCGCCAACCGCATGGAACAATGGATCACCCAGCTGCGCGCCGTCGATCCCAAATGCCTGAACGGGAACAAGATGCGGGCGGATTCGCTGGTCGCCTGGTTCAACGGCTTGCGCGAGTGGGCGCAGAACCCGGTCAGCTTCAAGCCGGATATCTCGGACACCGCCTGGAACCGCCTCACCACCGAGGGGATCGAAGATGCTTTCGCCAAGAATTTCAGCACCGCCGTGCCGGAGGACTTCGAGGCCACGCTGGTGCTGAAATTTGCGCTGGCCGAAATGGAGCCGCTATCGCACGCGCTGTACCGCCATGCTGCCGCCGCAGTGGCGAAACGCATGGCTGAACTGAAAAAGCGCAGCCGCCAGTTCGGCTTCGCCGACATGCTGGACCGGCTGAACGCCGCGCTGCAAGGCGAGAACGGCGCCGCGCTGCGCAAGCGCATCACCGATCAGTATCCGGTGGCGCTGGTGGACGAGTTCCAGGATACCGCGCCGAACCAGTACCAGATCTTCAATGCGCTGTACCGCGTGGCCGACAACGATCCGGAAACGGGCCTGTTCCTGATCGGCGATCCGAAACAGTCGATCTACGGCTTCCGTGGCGCCGACATCCACAGCTACCTGTCGGCGCGCCGCGCCACCGCCGGTCGTCACTACCAACTGGGCACCAACTACCGCTCGACCAAGCCGGTGGTGGATGCGGTCAACCACCTGTTCCTCAACGCCGAAGGCCGCAGCGATGGCGATGGTTTCGCCCGCGGCGCGTTCCGCTTCCGCAATCTGAAAACGCGCGAGAACCCGCTGCCGTTCGAAGCGGTCGCCGCCAAGGGCCGCAGGGAGCGCATGGTTGACGCCAGCGGCCCGGTTCCAGCGTTGGTGCTGGCTTGCAGCGCCGCGCAAGACCTGAAAGCCGACAGCTATCGCGAGTTCTTCGCCCATTACTGTGCGGAGGACATCGTCGCGCGCCTGAATGACGAGCGTACCGGTTTTGAGGGCGAGGTCTTCGAGCGCCTCAAACCTGCCGACATCGCGGTGCTGGTGCGCGATCGCAAGGAAGCGGCCGCCATCCGCCGCGCGCTGCAACGGCGCGGCGTGCCGTCGGTCTACCTGTCGGACAAGGACTCGGTCACCGACAGCGAGGAGGCGGCCGACGTGCTGCGCTGGCTGTCGGCGGTGGCCAATCCGCTGGATGGCGCGCTGGCGCGGGCGGCGTTTGCGACCCGCACCGCCGGCCTGCCGCTAGCCGAACTGGCGCGCCTGTCGTCCGACGAACTGGCGTGGGAAGAGCGCGTCGAACAACTGAAGGCGTTGCACATCATCTGGCAGCGGCAGGGCGTGCTGGCCATGCTGCGCCGTTTCATCCACCAGCTGCAATTGCCGGCCGCCTTGCTGCAACAGGTGGGTGGAGAACGGCGCCTGACCAATCTGCTGCACCTGGCAGAGCTGCTGCAATCGGCCAGCCGCCAGCTGGATGGCGAGCAGGCGCTGATCCGCTGGCTGGCCGAGCAGATCGAAGGCGGCGAGGGCGCCGGCGATGAGCGCGTGCTGCGCCTGGAAAGCGATGCGGAACTGGTGAAGGTGGTCACGGTTCACAAGTCCAAGGGGCTTGAATACCCGCTGGTGTACCTGCCGTTTGCCGTCACCGCGCGCAAGGTGGAGCGCCGCAACCGCAGCTTCTTTGAATTCAGCGATGACGATGGCGTGCGCCAGATCGACATGGCGCTGACCGATGCGGCGCTGGATATGGTCGAAAAAGCGCGCCTGCAGGAAGACCTGCGCCTGATGTACGTGGCGTTGACGCGCGCTCGCCATTTCCTGTGGCTGGGCGTGACGGCGCTGTCTGCGCGCAAGGCCGGCGACAACACGCTGCATGAATCCGCGCTCGGCTACCTGCTGACCGGCGGCGCGCCGCTGCCGTCGGAACTGATGCTCGAACGCTGGCAGCATGCCTGCAAGGACTGCAACGACATCAGCATCACCACGCTGGAGATGAATGCGCAGCAGTTCACGCGCCTGAGCCGCGTCGAACAGCGCCCGCCGTTGCTGGAGCCGCTGCACTACGGCGGCCACTTCGAGCGCGACTGGTCGGTGGGCAGTTTCAGCTCGCTGGCGCGCCGCACCGGGCCGACCGGCACCATCAGCGCCGCCGGTCCCGTGCCGCGCGATGGTTTGCAGGAAAAGCTGCTGGAGGACGGCGGGCAGCCTGCCAGCGCCATGCCGACGCGGGTCGAGGACACGCCGTGGCACCGCTTCCCGCGCGGTTCGGTGCCGGGCAACTTCCTGCACGAACAGCTGGAGTGGATGGGGCAGGAGGGCTTTGCCATCGTCGGCCAGGAGAATTTCGAATCGCGCCTGACGCGCCGCGTGGAGCGTGCCGGCTGGGGCAATCGTCTGGATGATACGCTGGCCTGGCTGCGCGAAATTGCCGGCACGCCGCTGCCGTATCTGAACGCGCCGTTGAGCGCTATCGCCGCGCCCTTGCCGGAGATGGAGTTCTGGTTCCCCAGCGAACGGCTGGTCACCAGCGCGCTGGACAGGCTGTGCGCCACGTATCTGCTGGGCGGCGCCGCGCGTCCCGCGCTGCCGGAGCGCGAGCTGCACGGCATGCTGAAAGGCTTTTGCGACCTGGTGTTCGAGCACCAGGGCAGGTACTGGATACTCGACTACAAATCGAATGCGCTGGGCGGCGGCGATGGGGCCTATCACGAACCGGCGCTGGTGGCCGCGATGGCCGAGCACCGCTACGACATTCAGGGCGCGATCTATATGCTGGCGTTGCACCGGCTGCTGCAAAGCCGCCTGGGCGAAGCCTACGATCCGGCCGAACATCTGGGCGGCGCCATCTTCATGTTCCTGCGCGGCATAGGCAACGCGCAAACGCGCGGCTGCTACTGGATCGCGCCGGATCCCGAACTGCTGGACGGGCTGGATAGCCTGCTGGGTACACCAAATGAATGATGCATTTTTCGCGCAAGTCGACGCGCTGATCGAAGCCGGCCAACTGCGCCGTCTGAGCGGCGCCTTTGCGCGCTTTATCGCCTCGCTGGGCGACGGCTCGCCGCAGCTGATGGCCGCCTGCGTGCTGTTGTCGGAATTGGAAGGACGCGGCCACAGCTGCCTGATGCTGGATGAGCTGAATGCCGATCCGGCGGCGTTGCTGGGCTGGAGCGGCGACGAGTGGCGCGATCTGCGCGTCGCGGTCGGCGATTGGCCGGAGACCACGGCGGCATGGCGCGAGCTGCTGCTGGGCTGCGAGCCAGTCTGGGCGGCGCACAGCGCCGACCATCACCAGCCGCTGGTGCTGGACGGCGAACGGCTGTATCTACGCCGCTACTGGCAGGACGAGACGCACGTCGCCAAGGCGGTGCGCGGCCGCGCGCTGGGCGGCGTGCTGGCGCTGGATGCAGCAGCGCAGACGGCCGACATCCGCCGCTGGCTGGACATCCTGTTCCCGCACGCGGTGCGCGGCGGTGGCGTCGACTGGCAAAAAGTCGCCTGCGCGGTGGCCATGCGCGGCAAGCTGGGCATCATCACCGGCGGTCCCGGCACCGGCAAGACCTACACCGTGGCCCGGTTGCTGGCGCTGCTGTTCGCCACCGCCGGCGACCATCAGTCCGGCTTGCGCGTGGCGCTGGCGGCGCCGACCGGCAAGGCGGCGGCCCGCTTGAAGCAATCGATCGACACCGCGCTGGACGAGCTGGCCGGCAAGGTCGGCGACGAGTTGCCGCTGCGCGAGTTGGCCGCCCGCATGGGCGCGGCGCGCACCTTGCACAGCCTGCTGGGAGCGCGGCCCAACACGCGCGCCTTCCAGTACAACGCCGGCAACCAGCTGGATGTGGACGTGTTGATTGTCGACGAAGCGTCGATGATTCACCTGGAAATGATGTCGGCGCTGCTGGCCGCGTTGCCGGAAACCGCAACGCTGATCCTGCTCGGCGACAAGGACCAGCTGGCTTCGGTGGAGGCGGGCGCGGTGCTGGGGGATCTTTGCCACAACGCCGAGCAAGGCGAGTATCTGCCGGAAACGCTGGCGTACGTGCAGGCCAGCACCGGCCAACAGATTCCCGACAACTTCGAAGGCCAGGGCGGCCCGATCGCCCAGCAGACCGTGATGTTGCGCGAGAGCCGTCGCTTCGGTGGGCCGATCGGTGCGCTGGCGCAGGCGGTCAATGCCGGCGATGCGGCCGCCGCAGTCAGCGTGCTGCGGGACGGACAAGATGGCAAAGTCGCCTGGACCGATCTGGCGCAGGCGCAAGACCTGCTTCAGTTGGCCTTGAACGGCTATCGTCCGTATCTGCAACTGGTCAATAGTCTGCCGGAGGAAGAAAGTGCGCAGCTGGCGTGGGTGAAGTCCGTGCTGACAGCCTTCGAAAGCTTCCGCATCCTGTGCGCGGTGCGGGAGGGCGAGTGGGGCGTGTCCGGGCTGAACGAAGCCATCGAGCAGCGTCTGCAATCCGCCGGCTTGCTCAAGCGGAGCGGCGAATGGTATATCGGCCGTCCGGTCATGGTCACCCGCAACGACTATGCAACCGGCGTCTTCAACGGCGACATCGGCCTGACCCTGCCGGATCCGGCGCGTCCCGGCGCATTGCGGGTGTACTTCTCGGAAGGGGAAAACGTACGCAGCGTGCTGGCCACGCGCCTGCGCAACGTCGAAACCGCATTCGCCATGACCGTGCACAAATCGCAGGGTTCCGAATTCGCCCACACCGCGATGGTGCTGCCTAAAGACAGCGGCGGCATGCTGGCGCGGGAGCTGATCTACACCGGCATCACCCGCGCCCGCGACAACTTCACGCTGCTGACGCCCAACGGCCAGGTACTGCTGGACGCCATCGGCCAGCGCACCCAGCGCGCCAGCGGCCTGCGCGCGCTGCTCAACCACTAAAAAACTTCGGGGTCAGTGCCGACATTCGGACATTTCGCGCGCGAAATGTCCGAATGTCGGCACTGACCCCGAAGTGGGGTTACATGGCGCGGCGGTTGCGCTTGGTTTGTTTGACGGCTTTTTTCTTGGTCTTGGCCGAGGCTTTCATCACTTTCGGCTTGTCGTCCGGGCCGGCGATCAGGCGGCGGATTTTCACCGCGTCCATGTTGCGCACGGAGTTGGCGCCGGCGTTCAGCAGCACCAGGGTGTTGTCCTTGCCGCCGGATTTGAAGCGCATGATCAGGCAGCGGCCAGCTTCTTCGGTGTAGCCGGTCTTCGACAGGCCGACATCCCAACCTTTGGCACCCACCAGGCGGTTGGTGTTGTGGTACTCGACCTTGCGGCCTTTGACCTTGATGATGTCCTTGGTGTCGGTGGTGATGCGGCGGATCTGCGGATAGGCCGAGGCAGCCGTCGCCATCTTGATCAGGTCGGTCGCGGTCGACATATTGTGCGGCGACAGGCCGGTCGGCTCTTCGATGACGGTTTTGCTCAGGCCCAGCGTGCGGATCTTGCTGCGCACCGCCATGCGGAACGCCGGGGCGCCGCCCGGATAGGTGCGCGCCAGCGAGGCGGCGGCGCGGTTGTCGGACGACATCAGCGCCAGCTGCAGCACGTCGCCGCGCGACAGTTCGGCGCCGACCGGCACGCGCGAGGCGCTGTGTTTCAGCGTGTCGACGTCGGCACGGTCGATTTCGATGGTTTCGTTCATGTCGAGCTTGGCGTCCAGCACCACCATCGCGGTCATCAGCTTGGTCAGCGAGGCAATCGGCACTTGTTCATCGGCATTCTTTTCAAGCAGCACTTTGCCGGTGGCGTCTTCCACCACCAGCACCGACTGCGAACCGAGCTGCGGACCGGCGGCGAAGGTCACCGCAGTAAACGAGCTTAGTAATACAGCAACTATTTTTTTCAGCATGGTTTCGAATCAGGGAATAGGGAGTCTATCGGACGCATCTGGGCGATGCGGCGCGCGTAAAGTTTCTAGCTGTACGGCAATATTCTCTAGGGAAGAAACAATAACATTAAAGTGGCTTCTCGTCTATTGTGTGTAAGCCCCGGATTCTTAACTATTTTTTGCCATCGGCATAACGAGAAAGCAAAAAAGCCCCGAGACGGGAGTGCTCGGGGCTTTTTTCCGTTGACCGGCCGCGGCGGCAGCCGGGACGGGGCGAAACTAGTTGCCGATTTTGGCGATGGAGACTTCGGTCGATTTCACCAGCGCGATGACTTCGCTGCCGACTTTCAGGTCCAGGTCCTGGATCGAACGCGAGGTGATCACCGAGGTGACGATGCCGTGCTGGGTTTCCACATCGACTTCCGAAACGACCGGGCCAAAGATGATTTCCTTGATCTTGCCACGGAATTGATTGCGTACGTTAATTTCAGAAATGGCCATCGCGCTTCCTTTATCTGGTTGATTACTACGCTGCCAGATTACGGGCGCGCTGGCCGTTTGAGAACGAATCAATTCAGATAATGTTATTTGTTATAGATCTTGTCGAACTCGCCGCCGTCGGCGAAGTGCTTGGTCTGGGCGGCTTTCCAGCCGCCGAACACGTCGTCGATGGTGAACAGCGTGACCTGGCGGAAGTTGGCGTTGTACTTCTTGAAGGCTTTTTCCGAGCGCGGGCGCAGCGAGTGCTTGGCGATGATTTCCTGGCCCTGTTCGCTGTACAGGAAGTTGACGTAGCCAGTCGCTTGCTTGCGCAGGTTGCGCTTGTCGACCACCTTGTCGACCACCGCCACCGGCGATTCGGCCAGGATCGAGATCGACGGGTAGACCACGTCGAACTTGTCGCCGAATTCTTCACGCACCAGGTTGACTTCGTTTTCAAAGGTCACCAGCACGTCGCCGATTTCACGCTGGGTGAAGGTGGTGGTGGCGCCGCGGCCGCCGGCGTCCAGCACCGGCACGTTCTTGAAGATTTTGCCGACCAGATCGCGCGCCTGTGCCTCGTTGCCGCCTTTTTTGATCACGGCGCCCCAGGCGGCCAGATAGGTGTAGCGGCCGTTGCCGGAGGTCTTAGGGTGTGGAATGATGACCTTGACGTCCGGCTTGGCCAGGTCGGCCCAGTCCTTGATCTGTTTTGGATTGCCCTTGCGTACCAGGTAGACCATGGTCGAGTAGAACGGCGAGGCGTTATTCGGGAATTTCTTGGCCCAGTCGGCCGCGACCACGCCGCGCTCGACCAGGATGTCGATATCGTTGGCCTGGTTCATCGTGACCACCGAGGCTTCCAGGCCATCGGCGACCGAGCGCGCCTGTTTTGACGAGCCGCCATGCGACTGGTTGACGTTGATGGTCTCGCCGGTGGTTTTCTTCCACTCGGCGCTGAACGCAGGATTGATTTCTTTAAACAGTTCGCGCGTGACATCGTAAGCCGCGTTCAGCAGCACGGTGTCCGCAGCGTGCGCTTGCGGCAGGCCAAACAGCGTGGCCGAGGCGGCCAGGAAAGAGCTTAAAACGAAGCGGCGGGTCGTATTTTTAGTGGTCATAATGAGCTTTCCAAATATCAAGACACCCATGGTGTAAAATTTCGTCCGGAAAAGATACGAATTTTTCGTAATATGCTTAGATGGTCACTATAAATCGCATATGGATTTTCGAAAACATTCGTGTGCAAAGACGGGGGCACCCTCTAGTCTGGCAGCATCCGACGGCCTTACCCGGCTTAGTGTATAGTCGTTCCCAGTACTAAAAGTAATGTTTGTGAGCGTACATGAGTCTTGAAATTCGTATTGCTGCTTCGACGGATGCAGAAGCGGCATGCACCGTATTGCGGCGCTCCATCCAGGAATGCTGCGAACTGGATCATAAGAATGATCCAGCCATCCTTGACGCCTGGCTGGGCAACAAAACACCGCAGATGGTGGCGAACTGGTTCGGCTCGCCGACCAATTTTTCGCTGGTCGCGCTGAGCGAAGGCGAAGTCGTCGGCGTTGCATTGCTGACCGGCGCCGGCAAGCTGGCATTGTGTTATCTGCTGCCGGAAGCGCGCGGCAAGGGCGTCGGCAAGGCGCTGCAACTGCACAGCACGGCCACCGGCAAGGAGTTCTTCGCCCAGCGCGGCTATATCGACGCCGGCCTGGTACGTTCGCCCTACGGTGTCGAGACGGTGTTTTTCTGGAAGCAGCTGGACCAGGACGCCACCTGCCCGAATGCGCCCAAACGCAAGAAATTCTGCAACTGCAATACCGCCTAGTAAACCACCCTCAGATTCTCCTGCCGCTGCTCCGGCAGCATTCCCACCTCCACGCCACCGGCGAACAGTTTCAGTTCGCCAGCCGAAAACTGCGTCCACTGTTCGTTGGAGGTCAGCGGCTGCGTGGCGATGACGGCGATACGGTCGTCCAGATGGTTGTGGCGGCTGAAGTCGATGCTGAGGTCGCAATCGATCAGGTGCGCCACCGAGAACGGGTACTCGCGCACCACCACATGCAGGTCGGTGCTGCAATGGGCAAACAGCAGGTCGCCATTCGACAGGATGAAATTGAAAGTGCCGTAGGCGGCGATTTCGCCGGCCAGCGTTTCCACCGCCGCATACAAGGTGTGGCGCTCCGGCGGCGCGTCGAAGCGCAGCGCCAGGCCGGACAGCACATGGCAGAAGGCGCGTTCGCTGTCGGTGTCGCCCCACGGCGCGTACAGGCTGGGATTCGGCTCGAACAGCTTCAGGTCGCCGTTGTGGGCGAACGACCAGGTCTGGCCCCACAGCTCGCGCGTGAACGGGTGGCTGTTCTCCAGCGACACGCGGCCCTGCGTGGCCTTGCGGATGTGCGCCACCACGCTGCGCGCCTTGATCGGACTCTGCTTGAACTGCGCCGCCAGCGGCGAGTGGATCGACGGCAGGTAATCGGTGTACAGACGGCAGCCGGTGGGCGTGTGCAGGGCGATGCCCCAGCCATCCTTGTGTTCGCCGGTGCGGCCGCCGCGTTCGGCAAAGCCGGCAAAGGAAAAATCTACCGCAGCCGGTTTATGGCTGCTCATCGCGAGGAGTTGGCACATGGGTGTGGCGGCATGAGTTAAACGATGACCTCACGATAAAGCCCGCACGCTCCACCAGGAACGAATGTTTTGGCATATCCATAGGCGAAAGCATTCCTTCTGCTTTCCCGTACGCGAGAATACGCTGTCGACATTGTTAGCGTTCCCAAAGGAATTCCCATGTCATTCCCCATCCTGCAGAAGTACCTGGCGCGTCTATCCGACGCCACCGGCGCCGCTTCCAGCATCTGGCTCGATCACGAGGGCAAGGCGCAAGGGCGGTTTTTCAATTGCACCATGAGCAGCGCGTTCCAGCCGATCCGGCAACTGGACAGCGGCGCGGTGCAAGCGTATGAAGGGCTGGCGCGCAGCGTGTCGGCGCAGGACCAGGGCTTGTCCTTGTGGAAGCTGCTCGATCACGCCGCCAGCGACGATGAGTCCATCGAGCTGGACCGGCTGTGCCGCATGCTGCATTCGATCAATTTCTTCCGTCAGGCCAGCGATTCGGCGGCCGATCTGTACCTGAACGTGCACGATCGCCTGCTGAGCGCGGTCAGCAGCAATCACGGCCATGCCTTCCGGCGGATTCTTGATGCGCTGGAACTGCCGCTGGCGCGGGTGGTGCTGCAACTGCCGGCGGCGACGCCGCAGCAGGGCTGGCTGTTGAACTATGTGTCGGACAACTATCGCCGCAACGGCTTCCGTTTCGCGGTCAACGTCAACAGTCCGCGCGATGCGCTGGGCGTGCTGGATCGTCTGCGGCCGGATGTGTTCAAGCTCGATGCCCGTGAATTGCAGGACAAGGCGGGATTGGCGGAATTGCTGCAGCGTTGCGCTGCTTCCCGGGTGGAAGTGGTGTTCAAGCGGGTAGAAACGCCGCAACACCTGACGGCTTTGCGCGAAATCAGCGCTGCCGCAGGTGTGGTACTGCTGGTGCAAGGGTATCTGCTGGACGAACCGCGCGCGGCCTTGCTTCAGGAGCCGGCGCGGTGGGCAGCATGAGCGTCACTTAGTTCAGAACCCATTTGTATTGCACTTGGGCCCATACCGGGGCGGCGCCGTTCGAGGCAGGCTGGAATTTGCAAGCGGTGCTGGCGCGCAGCGATGCTTTGTCCAGGGCGACGTGGCCGCTCGACGAGATCACTTTGGTTTCTTGCACATTGCCTTTGGCGTCAACCAGCACGGCCAGTTTGACATTGCCTTGCAGTTCGTCGTCTTGCCAGGCGCTGCGGTAGGATGGCGCTTCGCATTCGCCGGCTGCCAGACGCGATTCGGTCGCGGCGCTGGCTGGGTTGATGGTCGACAGCGAAATCAGGCCAAGGGCGATGATAGAACGGATGATCATAATGGGCTCCAATGAATTAGTTCGTCGGGAAAACAAATCTGGTATGGCTGAACTATACTGCGACGCACCATATATGGATAATTTATTGTTCGAATGCCCGCCATTGAAGAATCGAATATCTTTGCTGCAAATTCTGTTTCTGATACACAATAAATGACTCACTCACACAGATGTATCATTTCTTAAGTGTAAGTTAAGGGTGTAGTGTATTGTTTGTGCTTCCCTCCGCATAAGCTATAGTAACAACATTGCTTTTCACGGATAAACTATGGCATCGCGCAGAGATTTCATTCAGCGGGGCGTCGGCCTGACTGCCGCCAGCTTTTTGTCTGTGCCACTGATCGGCTGCGCTTCCAGCAGCGTGCCGCTGCGGCATAGCAACATGACAAATACCACGCCGAAACCGGCCAAGCAGATGGCGCGCGCCTCCGAGCAGTCGGCGCCGTCCGGCAGCGGCATGATGGAGCCGCCACCGGATATCTTCGACGCCCAGGCGCTGGACCTGGAGTTCTGGCTGCGTCCGCGCACCATCGAAGTGGTGCGGCCGGCCAGCAAGGAGCGCGCCAAGCTGCTGTACTGGAAGGATGGCGAAATCATCCAGTCGGCCTACGAAGACCTGTGTCACCTGATGCGCGACGTCAATGGTGGCAACGAGGCGCGCAACATCGATCCCAAGCTGTTCGAAACGCTGTGGGGCACGCAGGCCTTCGTGCAGCGCTATGGCATCGATTCGCCGGTGGAGATTTTGTCGGGTTACCGCACGCCGGCCTCCAACGCCAAACTGCGCGAGGCGGGCGTGCCGGCCGCGCGCCAGTCGCTGCACATGGTGGGCCGCGCGGCCGACATCCGCCTCGCCAATCTGAATTCCGAGGTGCTGGGCGGGCTGGTCAAGAGCTTCCGTCAGGGCGGCGTTGGCTTCTATTACCGCGCCGGTCCGCGCGGCGGCTGGATTCACGCCGACACCGGCCTGCAACGCACCTGGAAGGGTTGACCCCGAATCGGCTACACTGGCGGCTTGCGCAGCTCACTGAATCAGTAACAGGAATAACATGCAAGACAATAACGAGCCGCCGCGCTTTCGTCCGGTCCCATGGAGCGGGCTGGAAACGCCTGCCGATGTGGAATTGTGGATCGAGGAACATAACCAGGCACTGCAGCAGCACATCGGCAAGCACGAGACCGGCTATGGCGTCTGCTTCACGCTGGCCGAGGGCGGCGACATCTATCTGCAAACCACGCAGGACGGCCATCTGGTGCTGGACGTGACCGAGGATGCTGCCTGGGTGGCGCCGCTGATCATGGCCGCCGCGCGCGTAAAGGAAGCGCCGGCCGGTGGCATGTGGGTGCTGCCGGATGATAAGCTGGTGCAGTTGATGATAGGGCTGAGCGGGCTGATCGCCAGTTCCATCCTGGTCGTGGGCCATAACTTTGGCCTGCGTCGTCGCATGGGCGCTTGGTAAGCGTCCGCCTTGAAAGGAATTCCATGCTCAAACGTGAATTTTTGCTGGCGCTGGCGCTCGGCATTGCGCTGCCGGCGTCGGCCGCCGATCTGCTGTCCACCGTGAAGACGCGCGGCACGCTGAAAGTGGCGCTGGAAGGCACTTATCCGCCGTTCAATTACAAGGAAAAGAGCGGTGAACTGGCCGGCTACGACGTCGATGTCGCCCGGCTGCTGGCCGGCAGGCTGGGCGTGAAAGTGGAGTTCGTCACCAGCGAGTGGGCCAGCATCCTGGCCGGGCTGGCGGCCAATAAATACGACGTCATCATCTCGCAGGTGGGCATCAATCCCAAGCGCGAACAGGCGTTCGACTTCTCCCAGCCCTATATCTACTCGATGCCGCAGCTGATCGTGCGCAACAAGGAAACTGCCGTCTACAAGTCGCTGGCCGACCTCAAGGGCAAGAAGCTGGGCGTCGGGCAGGGCAGCGTCTACGAGCAGCAGGCCAAGGCGGTGCCGGGCATCGAGGTGCGCAGCTATGCGGCGGCGCCGGACACCATGTCCGACCTGGCGTCGGGCCGCATCGACGCCGCGCTCAATGACAGCCTGATGTCGGCCTACTTGCTGAAAATCTCCAAACTGCCGATCAAGGCCGGCGCCCAGGTCGGCGCGGTCGAACGCATGGGCATTCCGTTCAAAAAGGGCAATCCGGCGTTCAGGCAGGCGCTCGACAAGGCGCTGGCCGAGGCTGCCGCCGACGGCAGCCTGAAGACCATTTCGGTCAAGTGGTTCGGCACCGACGTCAGCAAAGCGCCGTAAGCGATGGAATGGTTGCAGCTGCTGCGCGATGCGGCGCCCATCATGCTGCGCGGCGCCGGCTACACGGTGCTGTTCGCGCTGGCGGCGATGGTCGGCGGCTTGCTGATCGGCTTCCCGGTGGCGGTGCTGCGCATGTTGCCGTACCGGCTGCTGGCGTGGCCGGCCAATGTCTATGTCAGCCTGATGCGCGGCACGCCGCTGCTGGTGCAGATGTTTGTCATCTACTACGGACTGCCCAGCGTCGGCATCGAATTCTCGCCGGTCACCGCCGGCATCCTGGCGCTGAGCCTGAACTCGGGCGCCTTCCTGTCTGAAAGCCTGCGCGGCGCCATCGCCTCGGTCAGCAAGGGGCAATGGGCGGCCAGCTACAGCCTCGGTCTCGGTTACTGGCGCACGCTGTATTATGTGGTGCTGCCGCAGGCGCTGCGGGTGGCGGTGCCGGCCATGAGCAACACGCTGATTAGCCTGATCAAGGACACTTCGCTGGTGTCGGTCATTACCTTGACCGAGCTGATGCTGTCGACCAAGGAAGTCATCTCCACCACCTTCCAGCCGCTGCCGCTGTACCTGGCCGCCGCCGCCATCTACTGGATGCTGAGCCTGCTGTTCGAAGCGTTGCAACGGCGCGCGGAACAAAGGCTTAACCGCGCGCACCGTACCCGCTAGCGCGCTCGACATCCGGCGCCGGTTGGTGTTAGTCTAAAGACATCAATCAGGGGAGTGTATGGACAAGACTATGCACATGGAAGTGCCCGGCCTGGCGATGTTCGACGAGCAGGCGGCGGTCACGCCTTATGCCGTGCCCGACAGCGGCGGCGCCTCGTCCCGTTTCAACGATCTCTACCTGCTGGCGCCGGTCGGCTATTTCGTGCTGTCGTTCGACACCACCATCCTGCAGATGAATGTGGTGGGCGCCGACCTGCTGGGCTTGCAGCGCCTGAACCCGGAGCGCGCCACGCTGCGCCAGTTCGTGGCGCCGCGCTTCCATGAGGATTTCGACCGTTTCCTGCGGCGCGCGGTCAACAGCGGCCAGCCGGAACAGTGCAACCTGCAACTGCAGCGCAACCGCAGCCAGCAGGGTTTTCCGGTGTCGCTGCGGGCCAGCGCCGACAGCAGCGGCCAGGGCATCCGGGTGGAGCTGGAGCTGGCCGAGGGCAAGCTGGCGGTGCTGGAACACAGCGAGGAGCGCTTCCGCCGCATCGTCCACAGCGCCGAGGAGGGCATCTGGGAAATCGACGCCGCCGCGCGCACCAGCTTCGTCAACCCGAAGATGGCGCAGATGCTCGGCTATGCGGTTGAGGACATGCTGGAACAGCCGTTGGTGGCCTTCATGGACGAAGAGGGCCGCACCATCCTCGAACGCAATATCGCGCGCCGCCAACAGGGGCTGGCCGAGCGCCACGAGTTCAAATTCCTGTGCAAGGACGGGCGCGATCTGTGGACCACGCTGATCACCAATCCGATCTTCGGCGCCGATGGCGGCTACCGTGGCGCGCTGGCGCTGGTCAGCGATATCACCGACACCCGCGCCTCGGCCGAGCTGATCTGGCAGCAGGCCAATTTCGATACGCTGACAGCGCTGCCCAACCGCCACATGTTCCACGACCGGCTGGACCTGGAGCTGAAGAAGGCGCGCCGCGAAGGCACGCAGCTGGGGCTGCTGTTCATCGACCTGGACGGCTTCAAGCAAGTCAACGACACGCTCGGCCACGCCCAGGGCGACGCGCTGCTGGTGGAGGCCGCGCGCCGCATCGGCGTCTGCGTGCGCAGCACCGACACGGTGGCGCGGCTGGGCGGCGACGAGTTCACCGTGATCCTGACGGGGCTGGAGCAGGCCAGCAGCGTCGAGCGCATCGCGCAGGGCATGCTGGCCACGCTGAGCCGGCCGTTCGCGCTGGAGGCGGCGCAGCCGTCGGTGTCGGCCAGCATCGGTATCGCGCTCTACCCGGCGGACGCCGCCTCGCCCGAGGACTTGCTGCGCAGCGCCGATCAGGCGATGTACGCCGCCAAGCAGGAAGGGCGCAACCGCTACAGCTACTTCACCCGCGACCTGCAACTGGCGGCGCAGGCGCGCCAGCAGACCACGCTGGACATGCGCGTGGCGCTGCAGCAGGGCCAGTTCGAGCTGCATTACCAGCCGATCGTCAACCTGCGCAACGGCAGAATCGAGCGCGCCGAAGCCTTGCTGCGCTGGCGCCATCCGCAGCGAGGCCTGTTGGCGCCGGCCGCGTTCCTGCCGTCCGCCGAATCCGGCGGCCTGATGCTGGAAATCGGCGACTGGGTATTCCGCCAGGCGGCGCGCCAGGCGCGCCTGTGGCAGGACGAGCTGGGCGCCGGCTTCCAGGTCAGCGTCAACCAGTCGCGCGCGCAGCTGCGCGGCGATACCGAACTGTACGTGGAATGGCTGCGCCACGCCGCCGAGCTGGGACTGGCGCCGCGCAGCATGGTGCTGGAGATCGCCGAGGGCGTGCTGATGGAGGGGCGCTCGCCGGCCGCCGAGCGCCTGCGCGAACTGCGCGAGATGGGCTTGCAGGTGGCGCTGGACAACTTCGGCACCGGCTATTCGTCGCTGTCGCACCTGAAGCATTTCGGCATCGACCTGCTCAAGCTGGACCACAGCTTCATCCAGCAGCTGGCCTACGACAGCGGCGACCTGGCCATGTGCGAGGCGCTGATCGTCATGGCGCACAAGCTGGGGCTGCGGGTGGTGGCGGAGGGGGTGGAGACGACGACGCAAAGCGGGCTGCTGTCGATGGCCGGCTGCGACTATGCGCAAGGCTATGTGTTTGCCGGCGCGCTGCCGGCCGATGAGCTGGGCGCGTTGGCCAAGCGCGGCCTGCAGTTGCTACATTAACGGTTGCGCAGACTGAGCAGCGACAGCACGCGTTCGCGGCTGATGCCGGCCAGCGCCGAGGTCAGCGACAGCAGCGACTGGTAGCCGGGCTTCTTGGTGGTGGTGACAAAATTCTGCGCCACCTGGTCCATGCCGCTGCGGGTGGCTGCCGGCGCCGCGCTCTGTACGCGCGCCGCCACCGCCGCCAGCGCCTGGCGCACCGAGGCGATCGACTGTTCGACCTTGGCCAGCGCGCCCACCACCTGCGCCAGCGTGCTGCGGATGGCCTCGGAGTCGGTGACCTGCCAGCCTTCCGGTTCCACCTGGGCCGGCGCGGCTTCGGCCTTGACGCGGTTCAGCTGGCCGGTCGGGAAGCGGATGCCGCCACCTTGCACGGCGATGGTGTCGCGCACATTGCCCCATTGCCCTTCCGGCGTCGAGAATTCCAGCTGGCCGTCGTCATTCAGGCGCGCACGCACGCCGCCCGGCGCCAGCGCCTCGTCGAAGCGCTGGGCGATTTGCAGGTCCGACAGGCCCGGTTCCAGCACCACCGAGCGCACGTTCTGGCCGCCGCCGATCGATACCGCCACCACTTCGCGCGCGCCGTTGCGCAGGTTGCTCAGGTTCATGCCGCGCACGCTGAAGCTGGTTTCGCTGCCCTTGCTGCTGAATTTCAGTTGCGCATCCAGCGTGCCGCCGGTGGCGGCGCTGCGGTTGCGCCAGCTGTTGCTGAACTGGCGCACGCGCGCTTCCAGCGTGCCGTCGGCGCGCTGGCGGTTGGCCAGGCGGGCGCTCATGTCGGCCTTTAGGTTGCGCAGCTGGGCCGCGCTTTGTTCGAGGAAATCCAGCGCCTGCTGGGCGCCGGAGATGTCGCCCTGCAGCGGCTGGTCCCAATTGCTCAGGCCGCGACGCAGCGGGGCGGCCGGATTCGGGGTCGGATTGACCGGCGTCGAGGTCGCCGCGTTCTGGCCATTCAAGCCCAGCGAAGTGCCGTCCACCGCGGTGGCATTGCCCGCATTGCCAGCGAGCTGCGAGCCGGGAACAACGACTGGCGGCGTGGAGGTGGACGTGATTTGCATACGCAGGGCCGGGCTCAGGGATTACAGGACGTTGAACAGCGACAGGTTGGCGATCTTCGAATACGCCTTGTACGAGGCTTGCAGCGCATTGTTGTAGCCATTCAGCTCAGTGGCGGCTTCCGCCATGTCCAGCGAGCCGAGGTCGATGATGGCGGTCTTGTTCGACAGGCTGACGCTGGCGTGGTTGCCATCCAGCGTGGCCATGACGTTTTGCGCGCCGCCGAAGCTGGCGATCTTGCCGGCGATCATTTCCATGGTGGCCGACGCGCCATCCATATTGGCGGCCAGCGTCGCCTTCACATCCAGACCCGAGCCGTCTGGATCGGACAGCGCGGCGATGGTGCTGTCCATCTTGTTGAGCAGGTCTTCCAGGCCCTTGACGTCGGCGTTGACGGTCTGGCTGATGCCGTTGCCGACCACCGATTTCTGTTCGTTGGTGTTGCCGGTAAAGGTGTAGCGCTCGCCGACCGGGGCGTTTTCGTCATAGGCAATGGCCGGGGTATCGGTCAGCGTGCCGGAAAAGATGTAGCGGCCTTCCTGATCCTTCTGGTTGGCGGCATAGAACAGGCTTTCGCGCAGCGAGTTCAGGGTGGAGGTCATCGACTTCAGATCGTCCGGCGTGTTGCTGACGTCGGAGGCCCAGACCAGCAGGTCGTGGCTCTGGGTGATGTCGTTGACCATACTTTGCAGATAGGTCTCGTTGCTGGCCAGGCGGATCTTGATGGCGGCGATATTATCGCGGTACTGGCCGACAATCGCTTCTTCGCGGTCCAGGCGCGACAGGCGCACGGCAGTGACCGGATCGTCGGACGGCACGTCCAGCTTGTTGCCGCTGGCCATGCGGTTGGTCAGCGAAGCCAGCGCACCCTGGTTGGTGTTCAGGCTGCGGGTCATGGTGGCCTGGAATTGGCTGGTGGCGATACGCATCTTGTGTTACTCCTTAACCGAACATTTGCAGCGTGGCGTCGAACAGCGTGTTGGCCACCGCAATGACCTTCATGTTCGCCTGATACATATTCTGGAACTCCATCAGGTTGATGGCTTCTTCATCGGTGTTGACCGCGCTGGTCGACTTCCAGTCATCCTCGGCTTGCGAACGGATGGTGGTGGCGGTGGTCAGCAAGGCCTTGTTCTGCTGGCTGTCGATGCCGAGCTTGCCGACCAGCTGCGTGTCGGCGTCGCCCAGCTGCACCTCGCCCAGCGAGGTCAGGGTGATCTTCTTGCCCTTGATGTCGACCAGGTTTTGCAGATTGCCGCTATCGCCCGGCGTGCCGTCGCTGGAGAAGGCCAGGTCGGTGGTCTTGAAGCCGGCCTTGACTTCCAGCAGGCCGGTGGCGCTGGCGGGATTGAACACCATCATCTCCTCGCCGGCCGTGCCGTCGCTCTTGAAACCGCCTACCAGCACATCGTTGATCTGCTTGGTCATCTGTTCGGCGATCTCTTTGATCGAGGTCTGCAACGGCTGCAGGATGTTGACCTTGTAATTGCCCAGGCCGCCCAGCTGGCCGCCGACCGAAGTCTCGTCCAGCGGGAACTTGGTGTTCTGGTAGCTCAGTTGCAGCACCGCCACGGTTTGCGACGCACCGCCCGGATCGGCCGGATCGACCGGCACCACCTTGCTGGCGAAGCTGAGGGTGGAGGAGCCGAAGCCTACCACCAGCGGCTGGCCGCTCTTCAGCGACACATTGACGCTGCCGTCGGGATTGTTGACCACTTCCACGCCGACCTGGCGCGACACCGTATCGATCAACTGCTCGCGCTGATCCAGCAGCGCCGAGGTATTGGTGCCGCCGGAACCGACCGAGACGATCTGCTTGTTGAGTGCGGCGATGCTGGCCAGCGATTCGTTCAGCGAAGGCAGGATCGCGCCCTGTTGCTGCTGAATCGACACCAGCTGGTTGGCGGTGACGTTGTAAATCGAATTGAACTGCTGCGCCATCGAATCGGCGGTGGTGATGACCTGCTGGCGCAGCGGGCTGGAGGTCGGATCGACGCCGGCCGCGTTGAGCGCCTTGAAGAAGTTGTCGATGCCGTAGCTGAGGCTAGACTTGCTGCCGCTCATCACGGTTTCCATCTGCGTCAGGTAAGGCTGCGACTGCTCGCGATAGCCCAGCTCGGAATTCGAACGCCACATCTGTTGCAGCTTGTAGGAGTCGCTAAAGCGCAGCAAGGCGCCGACCTGCACGCCATTGCCCGGCGCGATGCTGCCCGAGTCGGTGGCAACCGCCTGCAGCAGCGCGCCCTGACGGGTATAGCCCTTGGTCTGCGCGTTGGCGATATTCTGGCTGACGGTGTTCAGGGCCGCCTGGGCGGCCAGGGCGCCCGACAGCGCGTTATACGAGATGGTCATGGTGCGGGTCTTTCCTGGTGAAGTCCGTGGGGCCTGTGCCGCGCTGCCTGAGCAACGCGCACCGGTCCGATATCCGTAACAGGCGACCGATTATTGCTGCTGATTAAGCGTTTTGTCCGAATTTTGCGAGTCAGCAACATTGGTCTTTGCCACAGCTTGTGCTTGTGGCAACAACTGGCGCAGGATGGCGTCGGCCACGCCGAAGGCGCGGCGGTTGGCCAGCTGGTCGGCCACCAGGTTGTCGGCCATATCCAGCATGTCGTCGTTGATGCGGTTCTTGCTCGGGCTGTCTTCAGCGGCGAAGGCGCGGGTGCCGTCGCGCATCTGGTGCAGCATCTTGCCGATAAAAAAACTCTCAAACTTGACGGCCGCCTCGGTGGCTTTGGCGCGGTAGGCCGGATCGACCGTGTCGCCGGGCTGTGCAGGTTGGGGCGTTACCGCGTTCGGATTCAGCTGGCCGGCGGTGCCGTTGGCCAGCAGGCGGGCGGGGGAGAACTGGTTGTTGTCGTAGCTCATCGTGTGTCCTTAGATTACTACCAGTTCGCCTTCGATGGCGCCGGCCTGGTCGAGCGCCTGCAGAATGGCCATGATGTCATCCGGCGTCGCACCCAGGCTGTTGACCACGTCGATGATCGATTGCAGCTTGGCGCCGGCCGGCCACTGGAACATCTGCGCCGGCCCCTGGTCGGCCGTGACCTGCGATTGCGGCGAAGCCACCGTCTGGCCGCCGGCCAGCGCGTTCGGCTGGCTGACCTTGGTCGATTCGGAAATCACCACCTTCAGCGAGCCGTGGGTGACGGCGGCGGCGCGCACGCGCAGGCCTTCGGCGATCACCACCGTGCCGGTGCGCGAGTTGAACACCACGCGCGGCGCGTCCTCGCCGACATCCACGCTCATCGATTCCAGCTTGGCCATAAAGGCCACGCGCTGGGTGGGATTGTTGGGCGCCACCACGTCGACGCTGGTGGCGTCGCTGGCGGTGGCGATGTCGCCGAAGCGCTTGTTGATCGAATCGACGATGTTGATCGCGGTCTGGAAGTGCGGGTGACGCAGCGACAGGCGCACGGTCGGCTTGGTGTTGAAGTCGGTCGGGATCTCGCGCTCGATGTTGGCGCCGCTCGGAATGCGGCCCGAGGTCGGCGTGTTGACGGTGATCGACGAACCGGACTTGCCCTGGGCGCTATAGCCGCCGACCACCACATTGCCCTGGGCCAGCGCATAGGTTTCGCCGTCGGCCGCACGCAGCGGCGTCAGCAGCAAAGCGCCGCCGCGCAGGCTCTTGGCGTCGCCCATCGACGAGACCGTGACGTCGATGCTCTGGCCCTTGCGGTAGCCGGGCGGGAACACCGCCGACACCATCACGGTGGCGACGTTCTTGGATTTGGCGTCCTGGCCGTCCGGCACCTTGACGCCGAACTGCTTCAGCATATTGATCACCGACTGGCTGGAGAACTTGACCTGGGTCGAGTCGCCGCTGCCGTTCAGGCCGACCACCAGGCCGTAGCCGACCAGCGGATTGTCGCGCACGCCTTCGATGGCGACCAGGTTGCGCAGTGCCTGCGCGGCCTGCACCGGCATGGTGGCGCCGACGGTCAGGCTGAGGGCCAGCGACAAGGCGATAAGCTTGCGGAATTTCATGGGATCACCCGTTTTCTAGTCAGACTCAGAACGGCATCAGCGGGCCGGTGAAGAAGCGCGTCAGCCAGCCCGGCTGCTGGACGTCGGCCAGCGTGCCTTGCGCCGAATAGGCGATGCGGGCGTTGGCGATGCGTTGCGACGACACCTGGTTGTCGGCATTGATGTCGGCCGCGCGCAGATAGCCGCGCAGGCGGACGAATTCCTCGCCGTTGTTCAGGGTCAGGTTTTTTTCGCCCGACACGCGCAGCAGGCCGTTCGGCAGCACTTCCTGCACGATCACGGTGATGGCGCCGCTCAGCGCATTCTGCTGGGTGCTGGAGGAGTCGCCGGTGAAGGTGTTGGAGGAGCCGAGGCCGATACTGGCTTTCGGGAAGGTCTTGCCCAGCAGGTTGGGCGCGTTGATATTGTCGGCCGAATCTTTCGAGAAGCTGGTGCCGGCCTTCTTGCTGGCCTGCGTGGTTTCCTGCAGGATGATGGTGACGATGTCGCCGACGCGGAAGGCGCGGCTGTCCGAGGTCAGCGACAGGCCCAGGTCGGGACTGAAGACGCCGCCGGAGACGCCGCGCGGCGCGGTGCTGCGGTTGACCGCCGGCGGTTCGTCGGACGGGCCGGGGCGCACCGCCGGCGGCTGCAATGCGGCGCAGCCGGCCAGCGACACGGTCGCGAGCAGGGCGGTGACGGCGTGTTTCATCAGCGTACGGCCTGCGACAGGTATTGCAGCATATTGTCGGCGGCCGACAGCACCTTGGTGTTCATCTCGTAGGTGCGCTGGGCGGCGATCATGTCGACCATCTCTTCCACCACCTGGACGTTCGAGCCTTCCAGCGTGCCCTGCTTGATCTTGCCCCACTGCGCGGTGCCCGGCTGACCTTCGGTCGGCGTGCCCGACGACGGCGTTTCGGCAAACAGGTTCTCGCCCAACGCCAGCAGGCCGGTCGGGTTGATGAAGGAGGTCAGCGTCAGCTGGCCCAGCTGCTGCGGCGCGACGTTGTCGGCCACCTTGGCCGAGACGGTGCCATCTTCGCCGATCGACAGCGCGGTGGCGTTGGCCGGCACGGTGACCTGCGGGATCAGCGGCAGGCCCTGGGCGTTGACCAGGATGCCGTTGGCGTCGACCTGCAACTGGCCGGCGCGGGTGTAGGCGGTGGTGCCGTCAGGCTGGCGCACCGACAGGAAACCGTTGCCCATCACCGAGATGTCGAGTTCGCGGCTGGTGGTTTGCAGGATGCCCTGGGTGAACACCTTCTGGGTGCCGACCATGTGCACGCCGTTACCCAGCTGCACGCCGGACGGCGCCAGCGTGTTGTTGTCGGCGCGCTGCGCGCCCGGCTGCTGTTCCACCGTGTAGAACAGGTCTTCGAATACGGCGCGGTCGCGCTTGAAGCCGACGGTATTGGCGTTGGCCAGGTTGTTGGCGATGATTTGCAGTTTCTGGTCCTGCGCTTGCACGCCGGTTTTGCTGATCCACATTGCTGGATTCATGATTACTCCTGAGTGTGAGGTTAGCTGCCGCCGATCAGGCGGTTGCCGGCTTGCGTCATCGAGTCGGTCGATGAGAACAGCTTCATCTGGATTTCAAACGTGCGGTTGAGGCTCATCACGGCGACCATCTCTTCCACCGCCGAGACATTGCTGCCTTCCAGGTGGCCGGGACGCACCACCACGGTCGGGTCGGTGGCCAGCGGGGCGCCGTCGCGGGCGACGATCAAGCCCTGTTCGTTCTTGGTCAGCTCGGAGGCTTCGGCCTTCACCAGGCGCAGCTTGTCGATGGTCTGCATGGTGGTGGTGCCGGGCGCCTGGATCGAGATGGTGCCGTCGTTGCCGATGTCGATGCGGCTGTACTCGGGCAAGGTGATCGGGCCGCCTTCGCCCAGCACCACATTGCCGTTGACGCGCAGCGTGCCGTTCTCGTCCAGCACCATGGCGCCGGCGCGGGTGTAGGCTTCGGCGCCGCCGGCGGTCTGCACCGTCAGGAAGCCGGCGCCGGCCACCGCCACATCGAGGTCGCGGCCGGTGCTTTTCATCACGCCCGGCTTGGTCGAGAGGCTGTTGGCCTGCATCTGCGACAGGTGGCGGTCGTCGTAGCCGTAGCCGTTGACGGCCTGCGCCGACGACTGCTCCATATTGGCGCGGAAGCCATTGGTGTCGGCGTTGGCCAGATTGTTGGCGTGAACCTGTTGCCCGCGCAGGGCCCGTTCGGCCCCGCTCATGGCGGTGAAAATCAGCGCATCCATGCGTTATTCCTTAGATCGCCTGCATCAGCGATTGCAACATGGTGCTCTCGGTCTGGATGACTTTCGAGTTGGCCTGGTAGTTGCGCTGCGACGTCATCAGGCCGACCAGCTCGGAGGTGATGTCGACGTTCGACTGTTCCAGCGTGCTGACGTTGATCTTGCCGTTGATGCCGACGCCGGCGACGTCGGTGTTGGCCACGCCCGATTCGGTCGAGGCCATCCAGCTGGTGTCGCTGATCTGGGTCAGGCCGCCTTCGTTGGCGAAGGTCGCCAGCACCACCTTGCCGACAGCCTGGGTCAGGCCGTTGCTGTACTTGGCGATCACCGAACCGTCATTGCCCAGCGACACACCTGCGAAGGTACCGGCCGAATAGCCGTCGGTCGGGGCGTTGGTGGCGGTCGATGGCTCACCGGAGAAGAAAGTGGTGCCGGTGTATTCCAGCGTCACATCCGCCAGCTTGGCGCCGCTGGTGAAGTTGGGCCAGGCGATCGGGTCGCTGGTGTCGATGCCGGCCAATGGGATCAAGGTGGTGGTCTTTTGCGTTGCCGGCGGGGCCTCGACTATCAACTGGCCAGTGTTCGTGTCGAAACTCAAGGGTACCGCGTCGCCGCCCAAGCCGTTGCCATCCATTGCGTAATAGACATTAACGACGCCAGGAACGTCAGTCAGCGCGAAATATTGCGTAAGTGAATGTTGCTTACCGAGCGTGTCGTACACGTTGGTGACCTTGGACATATTGTAGGTGCTTGGGTCCGGCGGCGTCTCCGGCGTGATCGCGTCTACGCCCGGGAAGTTGGAGACGACCTTCCAGTCGGACGACAGGTTGCCGATGTAGCTGGCGGCAGTGGTCACCTGGGCCGGAATCGCGCCGTTCGGGATCTTCAGGTCGCCTTCGGCGCCCAGTTCGGTGCTAGGGGGCGTCATCGCGCGGCCCTGCACGCGGCGGCCGGAGGCGTCCACCAGGTAGCCGTCCAGCGAAGTGTCGAAGATGCCGACGCGGGTGTATTGCAGCGAGTTGTCGTCGGCGCGGGTGACGAAGAAGCCGCGGCCGCTGATCGATGCGTCCAGCGTGCGGCCGGTGTTCAGGATGCCGCCCGACAGACCGATGTTCTGCGTCACCGAACCGACCTGCACACCGGTCATCTGGTTGCCGGCCACCAGCGTGGCGAAGTTGGCGCGATTGGCCTTGTAGCCGTAGGTGCCGGCGTTGGCGATGTTGTGGCTGGTGACGTCCAGCGATTCGTTGATGGCCTGGATGCCCGACAATGCGATATCAAAACTCATGATGGCTGGTCCTTAGAGAGTGGATTGAGTGGCGGTCGCAGGACCGTTAAAAGCGGTGATCGCGGCGGTGGAAGTCTCGCCGACGTTGGCAACATTCAGCACCACGCTGCCGGTGGCGCTCAGGCGCACGCTGTTCAGGCGGCCCTGGATATCGATGGTCGGCGTGGTGCCGCTGCTGGTGGTGACCTTCATCGTATAGCTGCCTTCTTCCAGGCCCAGCTTGGCCGGGTCGATGGTGAACGGCACCGTGCCCGGCGCTTGCACGCCGAGGTTGATGGTGTGGTCGACGCCGTCGGCGCCGGTCAGCACCAGCTTGGTTTCGCTGCTGGACGCTTCCAGCGTGATCTGGCCCTCGACCGAGGTCTTGCCGTCCAGCTTGACAGTGCTGGTCTCGGCCATGACGTTGGAGCCGACCTGCTGGCCCAGCGACAGCACCTGCATGCTTTGCAGGATGCTGGAATTGGCGCTGGTCAGGTTGGACAGGTTCTGCAGCGTTTCGGTCTGCGACAGCTGGGTCAGCTGCTGGACGAACTGCGCCGGATCGGTCGGCGACAGCGGGTCCTGGTTGCGGATCTGCGCCACCAGCAGCTTGGTGAACATGTCGGAGGCCGCGCTGGCGGTGTTGCCGGTGATGCTGGTGCCGCTGGTGGCCGCCGTGTTGGTGTTGCCGTTATTGAGGAGACTGACTGCCATGATTAGCCTTCGCCGAGTTTAAGGAGTGACTGCTGCATCGTGCGGATGCGGCCGAGGACTTCGACATTGGTCTCGAAGGCGCGCGAGGCGGCCATCATGTCGGTCATTTCGGCCACCTGGTTGACGTTGGGGTAGAACACCATGCCTTCGGCATTCGCCATCGGATTGCCCGGCTCATAGACCTGGCGCAGCGGCTCGGACGATTCGACCACGTCCAGTACCTGCACCTTGCCGCCGGCGCTGTTCATGCCCTGCGGGCTGTCGCTCATGACGGTGGCGAACACCGGCTTGCGCGCGCGGTAGGTGTCGCCCTCGGTGGCGGCCACCGAGTCGGCATTGGCCAGGTTGCTGGCGATGGTATTCAGGCGCACCGACTGCGCCGCCATGGCCGAGCCGGCGATCTCGGAAATATTCTTGAAGGACATACGCTATGCTCCTGGCTTACTGACCGGCGATGGCCTTGGCCAGACCCTTGAACTTCATGTTCGCAAAAGTCAGGCTGGTCTGGAAATCGCTGGCGTTCTGCGAGAACGCCGCCTGTTCGACGCCGATCTCGACGGTATTGCCGTCGCGCGTCGGATGGTAGGGCACGCGGTACAGCAGCGCGCTTTCACCGCCATCGCCCAGGTCGCCGGCGCTTTGCGCTTGCACATTTGCCATGGCGGCGCCGAAATCCATGTCCTGCGCCTGGAAGCCGGGCGTGTTTTCGTTGGCGATGTTGGCCGCCAGGATGCGCGTGCGCTCGGAGCGCAAGGCCAGGGCGTCGGCGTGCACGCCGGCCGCATCTTTGAAGTTAATGCCCATTATTCTTCCCCTGTTTGGACGTTGCAGTAAAACACGTTTTCATGACTCACGACTGCTACCTGCCATGTAGAATGACGGCCGAGCGCTTCCCGCGCGACCGTCATCGGCATCATAGTAGAGGTATTGCTCATGTTCAACAAATCTATTGTAACTGTTTCGGCTGCGATGTTGCTATGTTGCATTCCATTTTCTTCGGCATTTTGCGCCGGCGAAGCAGTCGCGGCGGCGCAAGTGCCGGCGATTGTCGAGGCGGCGGCGCGCCAGCACATCGCGCGCTGGGCCGGCAACGCCGGCCTGAGCGAGCCGCAGTTTGCCGTCACGGTGGTGCCGGGAACCCGGCCGTTGACGGCCTGCAGCGGGCCGGTGACAGCGCAGGGCGCCGAGACCCGGCTGCCGAGCCGCATGCGTTTCGTTGCCGTCTGTGCCGGCAGCAACGGTTGGCGGTATGAATTCATCGTGCGCGCGCAGGTGTCGGCGCGGATTGCGGTAATGGCAAACGACTTGGCGCCGGGGAAAGTTCTGGCAGACGAAGATGTGTTGCTGGAGCGCCACGATATTTCATCGATCGCCGACAGCATCGCCGATCCGCAGGAAGCGGTGGGCATGAGCGGCAAGCGCGCGCTGCGCGCCGGCGAGGTGTTGCGGCGGGCGGTGCTGACGGCGCCGACGCTGGTCAAGCGCGGCGAGCCGGTGAGCATCGTCGCGCGCCACGAGCAGATCGAGGTCAGCATGGCCGGCGAGGCGCTCGACAGCGGCGGGCGCGGCGACACGGTACGGGTGCGCAATGCCAACGGCACGGTGCTGCGCGCCAGAGTGGCGGGCGCTGGCACGGTGGTCCCCTTGTCGGCGCCGATCACGACTAGTTCTCCGTCGGAGTAGGGCTGAGTTTGCCGCCGCGCTGCAATTGCGTGGCTACCTTGCTCAGCTTGTCTGCATAATTCGGGTCAGTGGCATACCCGGCCCTAGCCAAGCCGCTGGCGAAGGCGCGGGCATCGCTGCCGGTGTTGAGGGCGGCCGCGTAGCGCGGATTGCTGGTCAGCAGATCGGCATAGTCGCGGAAGGCGCTGGCGGTATCGGGATAGCTGCGGAAGCGTTCGGTCTTCTTCAGCATGGCGCCGTGTTCATATTCGGTGGTGCTGGCGAGCGCGACCTCGCCCTGCCAGTTGCCGCCGGCCTTCAGGCCGAACAGGTTGTTGGCGTTGAGCGGGCCGTTCTTCAACGGTTGGCGGCCCCAGCCCGATTCCAGTGCGGCGTGCGCCGCCACCAGTTCCGGCGCCACCCCCAGCTTGCTGGCGGTCTCCTGTGCCCACGGTTTGATCGAGGCCAGGAATTGCTGCTGGGTGTCGCTGTCGACGCCGTCGCCGTCGAGGTTGGCGCCAGCGCGGTTGCGCAAGGCCATGGCTTGCAGGCTCATCGCCTGCGAAGAGGGCGCGGCGTCCTGGCGGAAGCCGCCATCGCCGTTGGCGATGTAGGCGGCGACATCGCCCTGGACTTGCTGGAAGGCGGTATTGAAGGCGCCGGCCGGCGCAAAACCGCCAGCGGCCGCAGTGGGGCGGCTGGCGGTGATATTCGATACGGTTGCGGCAGTGGGTGCGGTAGATTGCATCCCCGTGGTTATCCCACTAAGCTGGCGCATAGATTTGCTCCTCGCCATGCAGCACACGCTGCATGATGGTAAATTGCTCTGCCAGCAAATCGCCATTGCGTTTGCTGAGACGCTTGGCCTCGGTCACGGCAATTTCCAGCGATGCCCAGTCCGCCTCCATTTTCTCCCGCGCCGAATTTTTCAGCAAGGCAAAAGCTTGGGCCATATTGCCAGTTACACCAACTAAGCGTTGTACCAGCGCCACGCGCTCGGCCCGGCGTTGCTCCATGGCGTCAACTAGCGTGGTGATAGCGTCGGCCACGGCGGCCAGTTCGGTCGACTTGTGGCGCAGCGCCGCCTCGAACTGTTGCTGCAGCGTCTGCTGTAGCAGCGGATAGGCCTGCAGATCGGCGGCGATGCCGGCCAGCAGGGCGCGCATGGCGTCCTGGCGGCTGATGCTACTAATGGTACTCATGCTACTGCTCACTGCTCGCTCCCATGGAAGCGCTGGATCAGGCCGGCCAGCTTGGCCGGGTCGAACGGCAGCTCGCCGTTGGCCAGCGCGTTGCGCAGCATGTCGACCTTTTCCTGGTCGATTTCGGGCATTTCGCGCATGGCTTGCAGCGCCGGTTGCATCACGGACGATTGCAGCGGCGCTGCGGCGGGCGCGACTGCGGCTTCGGGGGCGTCGGCCGGGGCGCTGTCGGCCACGCGCTGGACGGCCATGCCGTCCGGGGTCGGTGTCGAGATTCTCATGCGGGTGCCTCGTGTTGGCTTGGTTTCCATACGTTAATCTTATTTATTGCGGCGCGGATCGCGCAGCGGGCTGTGTTCCGCCTCGCCGCCGAGCTGGTTGCGCAGCTTTTGCAGCAGCGTCGCATCCGGCAACGCGGTATTCACATCGTGGATCAGCGGCGAGCTGTTGTCCGGCATGCCGAACATGGCGGCGATGGTCTTGGCCTGGGCGGTGGTCAGGATCAGCAGCTCGATGCGGCGGTTGATGCCGGCGTCGGCGCGCTTGGTGTCGAGCGGCGCGCGGTCTGCCATGCCCACCACCTGCAACACGGATTCCGGATTCATCGAGCCTGCCAGCAGCTGCGAGCGGGCCGACATGGCGCGGTTGGCCGACAGCGTCCAGTTGGAGAAGGCGGCATAGCTGGTATCGGCGTATTGCAGCGAATCGGTGTGGCCGACGATCAGCATCTGGTTTTCCATCTGCCTGAACAGCGGTCCCATCTTGCGCAACAGCGAACGGAAACGGTCGGTCGGCACCGCGCTGCCGCGCACGAACATGCCCTGGCGGTCGGTGTCGTGCAGCATCACGCGCAAGCCGTAGGGCGTGATGATGGCTTCCAGGTTGGAGGTCAGGCCGAACTCGGCGCTCATCTTGGTCAGCGCCTTCGACAGTGCCTGCAGGTCGTCCGGGCTTTCGTACTTGACCTTGGAGCTGGGCGGGTTGTCGGCGGTCGGCGCTTCCTCGGTGGTTTCCTTGGTTTGCTCCTCGGCCGGCTCGGCCTTGGTCTTCTGCTGGCCCTCGACTTCGCTGTTGCCGAAGTGCGGCATCGGGAAGCGGTCGATCAGGCTGCCGCGCGGGCCGCCCACCTGCTCCGGCATGACGCCCTTGCCCTGGTCGGTCTTGGCGCCGTCGGCCTCGGTCAGGATCTGCTCCAGCGACTCGGTGTTACGCGCCGCCATCAGCCACAGCACCAGGAACAAGCACATCAGCGCGAGACAGAAGTCGGCGAACGCTACCTTCCAGGCGCCACCGTGGTCGTCGTGCTTGTGCTTGCCGCCACCGCGCTTGACGATGGTCTGGTCATGCGCCTTGTCATGCGGCTTTAGCACCACGGCCTCCACGACGCGAGTCATCGGCCGGCGCGCTGTCGCGGCCTTCCAGGTCATTGATCCAGCGTTCCAGCTGGGCGAAGCTCGGCTTGATATTGAGCGCCACCAGGCGGCGGCCAGCGTCGATTGCCAGCAGCGGCGGCTTGCCGGCTACGTGCGTTACCAGCACCACCTTGACGGTTTCCTTGTTCGAGGCTTCCGAGTTGATCAGCTGTTTCATCATATTGCACAGCGGGTCGATCAGGCCGTAGCAGAAGAAAATACCGATGAAGGTACCCACCATCGCCGCGCCGACGTGCTCGGCGATCTCGCCCGAGGTCGCGCCTTCGTTCACGGTGTTCATGGTGATCACGATGCCCAGCACGGCGGCCAGAATGCCGAAGCCCGGCATTGCCTCGCCGATCTTGCCGAGCGACTTGGCCGGCTGTTCCAGCTCGGTGTGGATGGCTTCCAGTTCCTGCTCCAGCACGCCTTCCAGCTCGTGTGCGTTGATCTTGCCCATCGCCATCAGGCGGAAGTTGTCGACGATGAAGGCCAGCAGTTTCGGCTCTTCCAGCACGCGCGGATAGCGCTGGAACAGCGGGCTGTCCTTGGGCGCTTCGACGTGCGCGTCCAGCGCCTTCAGGCCGCCGGCTGCCAGTTGCAGCAGTTCATACATCAGCAGCAGCAGCTGACGCTGGAACTCGGAGTCGTATTTCTTCTTGGTGATGATCTTTTTAATCTGCGTCATCATCTCCTTCAGCACATGGCTCGGGTTGCCGATTACCAGCGCGCCCAGGCCGGCGCCGGCAATCACGATCAGCTCGATCGGCTGCCAGATCTGATGGAATGCGCCGCCCATCATGAAGAAGCCGCCGAAGACGCTGGCCAACACTATGAGAAGTCCGACTATTTGCTGCATGATGATTCGCCTTTCCGCGTCATTTTTTTAACCCCTGATGCACCGCGCCGTGTCAGGCGCTTTGCAGTACCGCTTTCATTTTGTTCAGCGCCGCCTTGTTCAGCTGACAGACGCGGGCGTCGGTCAGGTCCAGCACGGCGGCGATTTCCTTGTAGCTCAGTTCGAACTCGTAATACATCTGCACCACCCGCTGCTCGCGCTCGTCGAGGCCGCGCAGCGCCTGTTCCAGGCTGCGCCGCACCACCAGCTGATCTTCCGGGCTGGGCGCGCTGTCGTTGCTGACGCTATCCTGCAGGATGTCGTCGAAGCTGGCGATCAGCTCGGCGTTTTCGTCCATCAGGTAAGCCTGGTAGGCTTCCGGCGTCAGCTGCAGCCCGCTCATGATCTCGTGCTCGCTCGGTTCGTGGCCCAGCTTGCGGGTCAGCGCGCGCACTGCGTCGCGCAGCTTGTGGCTTTGCTGGCGCACCGCACGCGGCCGCCAGTCCTGGCGGCGCAGCTCGTCGAGTATGGCGCCACGGATGCGCAGGCTGGCGTAGCTGCCGAAGGCGCCGTCCGGCTCGCCGTAACGGCGCAAGGCCTCCAGCAGCCCCATCAGGCCGATCTGCTCCATGTCGTCGCGGTCGATGGCGCCGGCGATTTGCGAGTTGAGCTGGCGCACGATGCGCTTGACCAGCGGCGCGTAGGCCAGCAGGTGCTTTTGCTCGTCGGCCACGCTGTGCATGGCCGGCGCCGCGCCGCGCTCGCCGTAGCTTTCCGCGTAAGTGTCAGCGAATTCTTCTACGTATCCCATGCCCGCTCCACTTGTGTTCATGCCGTTGCGGCTTACTCGACGATGAGCTTGCCAATCATGACTTCGTCAAACGGCTTCTCGCGGCCTTCTTCTTCGAATGCATGGTCGAAGGCCTTGTTCAGTTCTGCGGCAAACTGGTCGATGGTCATCACGCGCGCGCTGGCCATCGGCAGGTTGGACAGGGTTTTCACCGCCACGCTGCGCAGCATCGGCAGGTTTTCCTTGGTTTCCTTCTCGCGCTTGGCATCGGTGGAGACCACCAGATCGGCCGACAGGTAGTGGGTCACGTTGTCGCTCGGCTCATGGCGCAGCATCACCACCACTTTGTCCACCGTCAGGTATTTTGGCGGCAGTTCGGATTTCTTCTTTTCTTCCTTCTTCGGCTTTTTCTTGCTGTCCTTGCTTTCTTCAGCGTGCTCTTCGCCGCCTTTCGACATGTACCACACTGCGCCTCCCGCCACTGCGGCGCCGACTACGGCGACCAGTACAAAGGCGATGATGATTTTCATGTTCTTCATTTAACAGATTACTCCCCGGTCATTGCAAAGGTGGCGGTGCTGTCGTCGTCCGACAGCGCGCGGCCCGGTGTGCGGCCATCATCCTGGCCGCGTTGCTGGCCCGAGCGACCCTGGCCCTGATCGGCCTGGGCTTGCGCACGCGACGACGAGACGCTGACGGAGACATCGGCGAACTGGCGGCTCGACAGATCCTGGCGCACGCCGTCGCTGATGGTGTTGAGCTGGCGCACCACTTCGCTGTTGCTGGCCGACAGATTGACTTGCAGCGCGCCGGCGCTGTGGCGGATCGAGATTTCAATCGCGCCCATGTTCGGCGGTTCCAGGCGGATGACCGCGTGGTCGTTATTGCGTTGCAGCTGCAGCTGCAGGCGGTCGCCCAGCGCGTCGCGCAGCGGCTGCTGCCATTGGTCCGGCGCGCCGGCCAGCTTGACGGTGGCGCTGGCCTGGCCGGTGGCTGGCGCGGCGCTTTGCGCCACATTGATGCTGCTGACGGTGGCGCTGCCGCCCGGCAGCTGGTTGTTGCCATCGTCGGCGGTGGACAGGGCGCTGGCGGCTGCCGCCGTGGCGACGGTTGCGGTGCCCGCAGCGGCGTTATCGGCCGCGCGCGGCATGTTGTAGGGAACGCCGGCGTAACTGGCGGGGGCCGGTGCTGGTGCCGGGGTCGGCAGCGGCGCTGGCCGCGCATCTTGCTGCACGGCCGGCTTGGCGGCGGGATTCTGCTGAGCCGAAGCTGCGGCGGCCAAGGGCTGCTCGCGCTCCGGCTGAGGCGCTGCGGCCTTGGCCAGCGTGGCGCCAGCGGCGGTGCGTTCCGGCTGCGCCAGGGCAGGGGAGGCTATTATTTGCGCATTGGCAGACTGGCGCGCGGCGGAATTGTCGTCAGCAGGAATGGCGACGGGGGCCGGCGTTGCGGCAGGCGCGGGAACAGCGCCTGCCTGGTTGCGGTCGGCCAGGCGGGCGTCGGCGCTGGCCTGTGCGGCGTTGCTGGCGGCTTCCACCTGCGGCACTGCAGGCGCGGTCGCAGGCGCAGGCGGGGCCGGGATCGGCGCTGCGGCAACGGGTGCAGGGGCCGCCGCATCAGCGGCCGGCATGACGGCGACGCCGACCGCAGCCAGGTTGAGGCGCGTAGCGCTGGCGTTCAGGCTGGCTGCGGCGCTGACGCTGTCAACGCGCACGGTCTCGCCCTCGACGGCAGGGGGCTGGGCCTGGGCCGGCAGCGGCGCCGGCGGCGCCACGTTCAGCAGCGAAGCGATCATGGCGGGCAGCACGTCGCCGGCGGCGGCGCTGCCGGAACCGGTGGCGTCATCGCTGCCGCCCTGTGCGCTGGTGTCGGCGTCGCTGTCTTGGTCGGTGGCGCCGGCCACATCGGCCAGGTTCAGCAACTGGGCAAACATCGGCGCGGCGGCCGGTGCGGCATTGGTGGCCAACTGCGCGGCCAACTGTGCTGCCGACGCTGGCTGCGTGAGGTTGCTGCCGCGCGCCGCAGGCTGCGCTGCGGCGGCGGTGTTGCCGGCCGGCGTGCCGGCCTTGGCGGTGTTGCTGTTGTTGGCACTGCTGGCGCTGTTGCCGGACGGCTGGGCGGCCGGGGCCGCCGCCGTGCTGCGGCGATTGCCGGCCGTCGCCGCGTTGGCCGTGGCGTTGGCGGCCACCGGTGCGGTCAGGTCGGCTTGCGCGGCTTTGGCCGCTGCCGTTGCGCTGGAGAGTGTCATGGTCATGCTTGGATTCCGTTTTCTGCTGATTCATTTTCGAGGGCGTAGGCGATAAAGCCCTCTCTGCTGGCTTGCATGCCTTGCAGCCGGCGGCCGAGTTCATCGGTCGCAAGGTTGCAACGCTTGACTGCCTGTTCATGCATCTGGCGCAGCGCCGACAATGCCGCCAGTTCCGCGCTGCTCCATTTGCCCTGGGCCGCCATCTGCGGCAGCGCAGTCGCCATTAACGTGTTAATCGCCGCCAGCGTCTTCCAGTCCTCGGAAGCGATGGCGGCGCTCATCTTTTGCGTCATTTGCAGCAAGGTGCGCTGTCTATCCATTGGTCTTTGCCTGCACGCCCAACCAACCTTTTTTAATCGTGGTCAACAGCTTGGTCACCTCATCGATGATGGTCGGGTCCAGGCTGACGCCGGCCGTGTACAGCCGGCCGGCGCAGTATTCATACAGGCGGCCGAGGTTTTCCACCACCTCGCCGCCGTTGTCGAAGTCGAGCGAGCTCGACAGACCGTTGATGATGTCGGTGCATTTGTTCAGGCTTTTGGCCTTCAGCTCGTAGCGCTTGCCGACGATGTGGCCGCGCGCGCGCGCCAGTTCTTCGAGCAAGCCATCGGTCAGCACCAGCACCAGCTCGATCGGCGAGGCGCGGGCGACCTGGGCGTCGAGGTTGGTGGAGTGGTAGCTGCTGTAGGCTTCGTGGTTCATCTTAAATCACCGTACGGTCAAAAAATTGCTGGTTGTTACTTTAGTTGTCGCTGTTCGACGAGAACATCGCGGTGAACATATTCGAGGTGTTGGTCATGTTCGCCTGCAGCGTTTGCAGCGCGGTGAACTGTGCCAGGTAGCGCTTGTAGGCATTGTCGAACTGGGTTTTGACAGTGGCCTGGCGGTTCACCAGGTCGCTTTGCAGCTTGTCATTCTGTTCCTTGCGCTGGCTGATCTGGCCGCCGGCGCTGCTGGTCCACAGCGTGGTCAGCTTGTTCATCGCCCCCAGCACGCCGGAGTCGACGCCGATGCCGGAGCGGCCCAGCAGTTTATCCAGGCCTTCCGGGTTGGCGGTGATCGCCTTCTCCAGACGCTTGGAGTCCAGCGTCAGCGAACCGTCGCGGCTGGCGATGATGCCGTAGTTGACCAGCGACTGGCCGCCGGTGGCATCACGCATCAGGCCGTTCAGGCGGTCGCGCAGATTCATCAGGCCGGAATCGTTGTAGAACGCGGCATCGGGCGCGGCGATGGCGGTGCCGTCGGCCGAGGTCAGCGTGTGGTCGCCGGCTGCGGTCAAGGTCTTGATCACGCCTTGCAGCGTGTTGAAGGCGTCGACGAATTTTTGCACATTGGCGGCGGTGCCGGTGTTGTCGGCGCCGACCGTCAGCGTGACGGCCGCGTCGCTGGCGCCTTGCGCCTGGGTGATGGTGAACTTGACGCCGTCGACCACGCTGAAGGTGTTCGAAGCCTGCTCGATTTCGGTACCGGCCTTGCCGCCGGCCAGCACTATCGCGTTCTCCGCCTTGGTCATCAGCGTCTGCTTGGTGTCGTCGAGCGCGGCCGCCAGGTCGGCGTTGCCGAGGCTGCTGGTGTCGATGGCGGTGACGGCGTTTTCCTCGCCGGTCTGGGTCGAGGTCAGCACCAGGCGCGTTTCGTTATTGATGGTCATGACCGAGGCCACGACGCGCGACTTGTTATCCTCCGAGGCGTTGATCGCGGCGGCCAGTTCCTTGGCGCTGAGCACGCTATTGCCGTCGGTGTTGGCGGCCGACAGGTCGACATCGATAAAATCGGTGCCGGCGGTGCCGAGCGCGATCTTCATGCTGCCGGCGCCGGACGCGATGGTGGACGGAATCGTGTAACCAACCTGGCCGGCGGTGGCCAGCTGCTTGACGAAGAAGGAATAATTGCCGGCCTGCGCGCTGGCGGTGGCCGTACCGGTGCCGATCGCGGTGTTGCTGAAGCTTGCCTTGGTCGAGGTCACCGTGCTGGTGTCGCTGACCAGTGCCGCCAGCGTGGCCTGGAACGCGCTCAGCGCCGACCCCAGCTTGGTCAGTGCGGTCGCCTTGGCGGTGGCGGCGGTCTGCTGGCCGTCAAGAATGGTCTTGGTACCGGAAACGTAATCGTTGGCCAGGCCTTCGGCGTAGGTCTTCGGATCGTAGGTTGGGGCGGTGATAACTGCCATGAGCTTGCTCCTGGAAAGGATAAATGAAGTGTACCCTGTTATAGGGCGACCTTAATCGTTTCCGTATGAAAATATTTAAGACAATTTTTTGTAACGGCGCTTATTTTTGGCCGCGCAACCACAATTGCGTTGCCAGATCGTCATGCTGTTTGCGCTCTTTGGTGTTCAGCTCGCGGGTCACGGCCTTCTGCGTCTTGTCCAGCACCTTGCCGAGCACTTCGCGCTTGGCCCAGGCGGCGTTCAGCGCCTGTTGCGAAACCGCCATATCGGCCTCGTGCATGTGCAGGTCGAGCCGGTGGCTGTCGGCCATCGCCATCACCGCCTGCTTGTAGTTGCCGCAATTGCCGGCCAGGGCGGGGTGCAGATTGCCGCTGGCGCCGCTGTTGGTGTACAGGCTGGTCAGACGGTCCAGATTCTTCTGGTAACGGTCGCGCAGATTGGTTTTTTCCGCCATCTCGGTTTGCAGGCGCTCCACTTCCGTGTTGCGCAGGGCCACCAGGGTGGTCAGATTACGGATTTTTTGTTGGCTCATGTCATCAGCTTTTCAAGTTGCGCAATGCACTGGGCAATCGGGGCTTCTTCCTTGGTGCCCTGACACAGAAAATCTTCCACCTTCGGGTGCAGCTGGACCGCCTTGTCGGTAACCGGATCGGCGCCCGGCACATAAGCGCCGAGCGGAATCAGGTCGCGCACGCGGTCATGGCGGGCCATGCTGGCTTTCAGCGCGCGCGCCGCCATCTGGTGCTCATGGTCGATCACTTGCATCATGCAACGGCTGATCGAGGCCGCAATATCAATCGCCGGGTAATGGCCGCGCTCGGCCAGCTCGCGGGTCAGCACGATGTGGCCGTCGAGAATCGCGCGCGCGGTGTCCACCACCGGATCCTGCTGGTCGTCGCCTTCGGCCAGCACGGTATAAATGGCGCTCATGCTGCCGGCCTGGTTCTCGCCGTTGCCGGCCGATTCCACCAGCTGCGGCAGATTCGAGAACACCGACGGCGGGTAGCCCTTGGTGGCCGGCGGCTCGCCCAGCGCCAGCGCCACCTCGCGCAGCGCCATCGCGTAACGGGTCAGCGAGTCGACCAGCAGCAGCACATTCTTGCCCTGGTCGCGGTAGTGCGCCGCGATCGAGTGACACAGCTCGGTGGCCATGACGCGCATCAGCGGGCTTTCATCGGCCGGCGCGATCACCAGCACGGCTTTTTGCAGGCCTTCCTTGCCCAGCGACATATCGACAAACTCGCGCACCTCGCGCGAGCGTTCGCCGATCAGGCCGACCACCACCACGTCGGCCACGGTCTGGCGCGTCATTAGGCCCAACAAAACGGATTTGCCGACGCCGGAACCGGCCATCAGGCCGACCCGCTGGCCCTTGCCCAGGGTCAGCATGGCATTGATGGCGCGTACGCCGACGTCCAGCGGTTCGGTCACAGGTTTCTTGCGCAGCGGGTGTACGCGCGGCGGCTGCGATTCCAGCGGGAAATCGCCACCCAGCTTGCCGAGGCCGTCGATCGGCTCGCCCAAGCCGTTGACCATGCGGCCCAGCCAGCCGGAGCCGATCTGCAAGCTGACTTTTTCAGGGGATGGCAGCACGCGCGCGCCGGTGGTCAGGCCGACGGCTTTTTTGAACGGCATCAGGTACGAGACTTTCTCCCTGAAACCCACTACCTGCGCGTCCAGCCAGTCGCCGCCGACTGTCTCTATCTGGCAACGCTGGCCGGTGTGCAGCGGGCAACCAACGGCCTCAAGCAACAAACCGGATGCGCCCACCAGGCGGCCCGTCGGGGTCGCCATGGGTACCGAACCCAGTTCGAGATTGCGTAAGGCATCAGCGATCACTCGTCGCCCTCCGGTTCATCGCCGCTGTCGGCGATCTGCAGTTGATTATCGACCTGTTCCATGACCGCCGCAAGACGTTGATGGCAACCGGCATCCACCTCATTATCGCCGGCTTTGATGCGACATTCCCCTACCTCAAGACGGGCATCGGGAATCAGATTCCAGCGTTTGGAACGTTTCGGGTCCAGTTCGGCAATGCGTTTGAGTTCTTCCGGGTTCAGATAGACGTCGATTTCATCGCGGGTAGGCGGCATCGACGCCAGCGTTTCCTCGACCAGCGCCATCAGCTGTACCGGCTGCAAGGCCAGTTCGGCGCGGATCACCTGGCGCGCGACTTTCGCCACCAGGTCGACCACTTCCTTGCGCTGCGCGGCGCGGTAGTCGGAGCGCAGCTTTTTCAGGCTTTTCAGCATGGCGTCGACCGGGCGCGCCATCTGGTCGTAGGCCACCAGGGTTTCGTGGCGGCCTTCTTCGCGACCCTGCTCCTGGCCGGACTGGCGGCCGGCTTCAAAGCCGTCTTCCTGGCCGCGCGCGAGGCCGATTTCGTAACCGTCGCGCTGGCCCTGTTCAAAGCCTTCGCTGACCGAGGCCGCCCATTGCGCGCCGCCGTCGCTGCCATGGCTGTGGCCATGACCGTGCGCGGCTGCCGCAGCGGCGCGCTGGGTGGTGAACTGCGCGAGCGGCGGGAAGCGGTAGGCACGGAACTGCTTCATTCAATCACCTGTTCAGCAAACAGCTGGATTTCGACTTCGCCGGCGTCGGCCAGCGCCTTGACGGTGGCCATGATTTCCTGGCGCGTCTGTTCGATACGCGACATCGGCACCGGACCGGCGCGGCGCATCATGTCCTCGAAGGCTTGCGCCTGACGTTTCGGCATGGTTTTCAGCACAGCATCCCGCACGGCGATGTCGGCGCCCTTGAGCGCGATGGCCCATTGTTCCAGCGGCACGTCTTCCAGGATGCGGGTAATCGCCTGTTCGGTCTGGTTGCCGAGGATGAAGAAGTCGTACATCGACAGTTCGATCTTCGACACCACGTCCGGATCGTGGGCGCGCAGCAGTTCGACCATCTGCGCGCGGTTGCTTGGCAGGCGGTTGAGGATCTCGGCGGTCTGGCGGATGCCTTCGACGCTGGTGCCCTGCGAATCGAAGGAGCTCAGGCAGCGATCCACCAGTTCATCCAGCTCCTGCAGCAGGTCGGCGTCGACTTCTTCCATGCGTGCCAGGTTCAGCAGCACCAGATCGCGCGTGTCCTGCGGCAGGCCGTCGATGATCTGGCCGGCCAGCGCGGCCGGCAGAAAGGCCAGGAACACCGCCTGCATCTGCACGTGTTCGTTGGAAATGTAGTCGGCCAGCCATTTCGGCGAGGCCCATTGCAGGCGCGCCATCTTCGGCCGCAGTTCGTCGCCGTAGATGTTGTTCAGCACGGTATTTGCGAGGTCGCCGCCCAGCGCCAGATCCAGCGAGCGTTTCAGGTAGGAGCGCGAGGCGCCATGCACGCCGGACTGCTCGCGGTAGTCGTCGAAGAACTTCTGCATCGCGTTCTTGACCGACTCGACCTTGATGCCGCTCATGCGCGACATCACCTGCGTCACTTCCAGCAATTCTTCGCGCGACAGGCAGCGCAGCACGGCGGCGGCCGGCTCTTCACCGATGCTCAGCAGCACAATGGCTGCCTGTTCCACCGGCGTCAGCTTGGTTGGCATGGCGTATTCGCCGCCATCATCATCCATGTTATTGAGTTCGGCCATTTTTCTGCATCCATTGTTTGACGACTTCGGCTACGCGTTCCGGTTCTTTCGCGGCCAGCACTTTCAGGTGGTCGACCATGACGTCGACTGCCGAGCCTGGTGGCGGCAGGTCGTAGTTTTCCAGCAGCGGCACCACCGGCATGCCCGGCTGGGCAGCCGTGCCGCCCAGCGCGCCGGCGATGGCCGGGGCGGCGCCATCGGCCAGCGCTGGCTGGTCCTTGGCGGCGGCTTCCTTGGCTTCCTTGGCGGCGGCCACGGCAGCCTGTTCGGCGGCGCGACGCTCGGCGTTGATGCGTGCGGTTTCTTTCGGGTCCGGCGTGAAGCGCATGGTGACCAGGCGCATCAGCGGGCGCAGCAACAGCAGGTAGCCGAGCAGGGCGGCCACGGCGTAGATCGCGTACTTGCTCATGTCGACGATGTTGTCGCGCTCTTCCCACCACGCCACCGGCGCGGCCTTGGCCGGGAAGTTCATGGCCGACACCACCAGCTGGTCGCCGCGGGCGGCGTTGATGCCGAGGCCGTTGCGCAGGATCTTGTCGATGTTGGCGATTTCGGCGGCGCTCCAGCCGGTTTTCGGCGTCGGCGCCGAAGCTTGCGCCAGCACCACCGCCACGCTCAGTTTTTCCAGGCGACCACGGCTGCGCTTGGTCTGAACGATGCTGCGGTCATACGCGTACTGGCGGGTAGTGGCGTTCTTGCGGGCGCTGCCGTCCGGCTGCTGCGCGTTCGGATCGGCGGCGCCGCCGGCGGTCTGCTGGGCGGCGGCGGCCGGGTTGGCATTGGCCGGCGGCGGACGGTTGGACAGCGTGCCCGGCACGCCCATCACCAGGCGGTTGCGGTCCTGTTCCTCGCGCATGGCTTCGCTGGTGACTTTCGGATCTGCGCCGTATTTTTCCACGGTTTCTTCGACCCGGTCGTTGTCGACATCGGCCGCCACCGACATGCGGTAGTTGTCGTCGCCGATGACCGGACCCAGCAGGCCCTTGATGTTGGATTTGACTTGTTCCTGGTAGCGCTTGGCGGCGTCGTTGCCGGTGGTGCCGGCGTCGAAGCCGTCGGCCAGGTCGATATGGGATGACAGCAGGTTGCCGCTCTGGTCCACCAGGCTGACGCGCGCCGGCGTCAGGCTGGCGACGCTGCCGGCCACCATGTTGATGACGGCGGCAATCGCCTCCGGCTGCATGGTGGCGCCCGGCTTCAGCTGCACCACCACCGAGGCCGAGGATTTCTCGCCGTCCGACGACACGAACGAGGTCGACTTGGCGATCGACAGGTGCACGCGCGCGTGCGAGATCGCGTCCAGCGTCATGATCGATTGCGCCAGCTCGCCTTCCAGGCCGCGGCGGAAGCGCACGTCCTGCACGAACTGCGACACGCCCAGCGGATCGTTCTTGTCCATCAGCTCCAGGCCGGCCGGCAGCTGCGCGGTCACGCCCTTGGCGGCCAGCAGCATGCGTACCTTGCCCAGCATCGAATCCGGCACCAGCACCTGGCCGCTTTCCGGGTGGATGCGGTAGGGCACGTGTTCGGCGTCGAGCACGGTCATCATGTCGGGCGCCGACACGCGTTCGCGCGCGCCGAACACCGGCTTGTAGCTGGACTGGTTGCTCCACATATACATCAGCACCAGCGCGGTCAGGCCGATGGCCAGGATCAGCAGCGGGTACAGGGTTTTCAGCAGGGCGGGCGGCAACGATGGCGCCGACGGGTTGGCGCGCCAGCGGTCGAAGGCGGACTTGAAGGTGTTAATCACGGTGAATGCTTTCGCGCAGGCTTACAGCGGTAATTTGATCAGTTCGTCGAGGCCGCCCATCACCTTGTTGCGCACCTGCATCAACATCGAGAAGGACAGGCCGGCCTCCTGGCTGGCCAGCATGGCGCCGACCAGGTCGTCGCTCTTGCCGGAGTCGACATCGGCCATCTTCTGGCCGGCCGCGACGTCCTGGCCGTTGACGCTGTCGATGGCGCTCTGCATCGACTGGGCGAACGAGAACGCCGCGTGCCCCTGCTGCGGGCCGAACTGGTTGGCGGCCGCGATCTGGGTGTGTTGGCTGGCCAGATCCTGCGCCGCATTGGTCAGCGACGCCAGGTCGGCCTGTATCAGGCTGGAGAATCCGTTACTCATCTTGCTACCCCCGTTTTTGCGGCGTTTTTACCGCTTTGAATCCAGATGACTACCATAGCGAGATTGCCGCTAAGCAGCAAGTCCAATGGCAGAATATGTGACCTTCTATAGCTAACCTGCTACACATCCGTTGTGCATGTCACAGTCTTGTAAAAAAGATAGTATACGGATGTCGGATGAAATCGGACGCGCCGGGTGAGCGAATGCTCGGCGTGCTCTGTGCGGCGGCGGTCGGCTAAAAAATGAATGTCAAATCTCCGCGCCGCGCCGTGGATTGGCGCTGAAAACTATTTGTTTGAAGCAAATATCGTTATAAATCATTTACTAAGCGCCACTTGTTGATGTATGTTGCGGAGCAGCGTAAGCAGCCTACAATCTGAACTAAGCTTACCGACTAGCAACATTCTTGTAAAGCGAAATTTGTCTTGGAGGAAATTTTTGAGCAGAATATTGTTGGTTAGCAATAATGTGAATTTTCAGGTATGCTGCTACCGAAATCGTCCTGCTTTCAGAAATAATTGCGTCCGGGGTAAGCAGTTTTTGGCTGGATGGTGCGATGATGCAGGAGTGGGAAAGAATTAACCGCCATGGCCAATACATGACAACGACAAAACAGACGCAACATCAAGTACTGGACCCGAGCCTGCTGGGTCGTCCGGTACATCTGCTGCATATTTTCGCAGCCCAGTTGCGCGACGATCTGGCGCAGTCGATGCGCCTGAATATGAACCGCCGTTACTGGGGCGGCTTCCAGGTGGAGGACGTCGGCTTCAGCCGGCTGGAAGGCAACGACATCCGCAGCCGCTGGCTCAGCTTTGCTGCGCCGGCCGGCCAGATCGCCTTCTCGATGGAACGCAAGGTGCTGCTCAGCGTGCTCAACTACCGCTACGGCAGCGGCGGCAAGAGCGAGCCCAAGGCCGAGGCCAAAGCCGACACCGCCGCTGCGGTCGACGAGAACTCGGTGCGCGTGACCGCCACCGAGGAACGCCTGGCTGTGGTACTGGGGCAACAGTTGTGCGGCACGCTGGCCGGCCGCATCGAACTCAACCTGCCCGCCAGTGATAAGCCGGCCTCTGCCGAAGGGGAGAGCGCCGCAAGCGATACCGAATTCAAGCCGGCGCCCGGCGCGCATCCGCCCAAGGGCAGCTGGGTGGTGACCGTCACCGTGGCCGACGTCGCCAGCGGCGCCACCGGCCGTTACTGGTTCGCGCTCGACAAGCAGCTGATGGCCAGCGTGCTGCGCGGCCTGCTGCGCGACCGCGACAACGCCAAGAAGGCCAAGACCGCCGCGCCGCTGGCGCAGCGGCTGCAGGTGGGCCTGATCGGCCGCCTGGCCAGCAAGGAAGTATCGCTGGGCAGCTTGTATGACTTGCAGATCGGCGACGTGATCCCGATCAGCCTGGCCAGAGCAGACGTGCTGCTCGAAGACTCGCGCCTGTTCACGGCCGCCGTCACCGAGCACAAAGGCAAACTCTGTTTAACCTCTTTTGAAGATGCAGAATAATGATGAACATGAACGTAGCCAACCCTAGCGACGCCCTGCTGGAAGACCTGTCTGAAGAGATGATCATCGACCAGCCCGGCGGCGAGCTGACCGATCTGCCGCCGGCCAAGCCGCGCCGCGACCTGCCGGCAATGATGCGCAAGATCCCGGTGACGCTGACGCTGGAAGTGGGCTCGGCCCGCATCTCGCTGGAAGAGCTGATGAATATCGGCGCCGACAGCGTGGTGGAACTGGATGTGCTGGCCGGCGAGCCGCTGGTCATCAAGGTGAACGGCACCGCCATCGGCCGCGCCGAAGTGGTGGTGGCGGGCGAAAACTATGGCCTCAAAGTGATCGACCTGGACGGCCTGAATCTGGACATGATGACTCCATGACCTGGGGCATGAACGCGCACTGGCGGCGTCGCCTGCTGGCGGCCGCGCCGGTGGCTGCCTTGCTCGGCCTCGGCGCCGCCTGCGCGCCGGCCCACGCGGTCGACCTGCTGGCCAATGTGGTGCCGGGGGCGAAGACCGAACTGACGGTCAAGATGCAAATCCTGATCATCATGACCTTGCTGGGTTTGCTCCCGGTGATGGTCATGATGATGACCAGCTTTACCCGTTTCGTGATTGTGCTGTCGCTGCTGCGCCAGGCGCTGGGCCTGCAGCAGGGCTTGCCGAACCGGGTTATCACCGGTGTCGCGCTGATCCTGACGCTGCTGGTGATGCGGCCGATCGGCAACGAGATCTGGGCCGAGGCTTTTGTGCCGTACGACCAGGATAAAATTGGCCTGGAGACCGCATTGCAGATCGCCGAGAAGCCGATTTCCCGCTTCATGATGGCGCAGACCAGCAAGGCGGCGCTGCAGCAGATCGCCCACCTGGCCGGCGAAGACAAGATCACCGACCCGACCCAGCACGCGTTCACCGTCAAGCTGGCGGCGTTCGTGCTGTCGGAACTGAAGACCGCGTTCCAGATCGGCTGCATGCTGTTCATTCCGTTTCTGGTGATTGACCTGGTGGTATCGTCGGTACTGATGGCGATGGGTATGATGATGCTGTCGCCGCTGGTGATTTCCTTGCCGTTCAAGTTGCTGCTGTTCGTACTGGTCGATGGCTGGACCCTGACCGTGAATACGCTCGTGACGAGCATCCAGGCCTATTAAGGACAACGCCGATGCTGACACCCGAAATTGCCGTCGATCTGGTGGTCGAGTCGCTGCACATCGTCATGCTGCTGGTGGTGATCCTGGTCGTGCCCGGCCTGATCACCGGCCTGCTGGTGGCGCTGTTCCAGGCCGCCACGCAGATCAACGAGCAGACGCTGAGCTTCCTGCCCAGGCTGCTGGTGACTTTGCTCGCCATTATTCTTGCCGGACGCTGGATGTCGACCTATCTGATGGACTTTTGCGTGTCCATCTTTACCCGCGCCGCCACCCTGGTCGGCTAAACCCCGATGGAACCGATCTTCGCCCAGTTGCTGCCGCTACTGACCGCCATCTGGTGGCCGTTCTGCCGCATCCTGGCGATGTTCATCGGCGCCCCAGTGCTGGGCGAGGCGGTGACGCCGACCACCGTGCGGATCCTGATCGCGCTGGTGCTGGCAGTGCTGATGCTGCCGCTGACCAGCGGCGTCGACTGGGGCCCGGCGGCGATCAATCCATTTTCGCTGCACGGCGTGGTGGCCACCATCGAGCAGGCGCTGATCGGCTTCGTGCTGGGGCTGGCGTTCCATTTCGCGATGTCGGTCATCGGCGTGCTCGGCTTCATGGTGTCGTCGCAGATGGGCCTGTCGATGGCGGTGATGAACGACCCGATGAACGGGCAGTCGTCGGACGTTACCTCGGCGCTGCTGTCGACGCTGGCCATCATTGTGTTCTTCGCCATCGACGGCCACCTGGTGCTGGCCAATGTGATCGGCCAGAGCTTCAAGGCCTGGCCGCTGGGGCAGGGCTTCGGCAATCACCTGCTGGAAGCGGTGGCGTACAACGTCGCCTGGATTTTCTCGGCCGCCATGCTGCTGGCGCTGCCGGTGGTGTTTTCCACCATGGTGGTGCAGATCGGCTTCGGCTTCCTCAACCGCGTGGCGCCCGCGCTGAACCTGTTCGCGCTGGGCTTTTCCGTGATCACCATCTTCGGCCTGCTGATGCTGGCGCAGGTGGTGCGCTTCATCCCCGAACACTATATCCGCATGACGAATATGGTGCTGGAGCTGATCCGTCAGCAAATGCAGGTGGCGCATGGCTGACGACAGCACAGGCGACAAAACAGAAAAGGCTTCACAGCAGAAGCTGAAGAAATCCCGCCAGGAAGGGCAGGTGGTGCGTTCGCGCGACCTGTCGACCGCGATCGGCATCCTGGTCAGCCTGAAGCTGTTTGTCTACATGCTGCCGACCTACCTGGCCGAGTTTAACGAAGTGTTTCACCAGAGTTTTGCGCCGCTGGGCGGCGAAGGCACGATCGACAATTCCCTGTCGATCGTGTTCAGCACCTCGATGGTGTTGCTGATCAAGATGTTGCTGCCGCTGTTCGTGGTGCCGTTCTGCATCATCCTGGGGGCGATGGTGCCGGGCGGCTGGGTGATTTCGATGAAGAACTGGGAACCCAAGCTGTCGCGCATGAGCCCGGTGAGCAATATCGGCCGGCTGTTCGGCGGCAAGCACGCGTTCGAGCTGCTGATCTCGATCGGCAAGGCCGGCGTGCTGATCGCCGTGCTGATCCACGTGGCGCGCTCGATGGTGCCGGATTACACGCAGTTGCAGATGATGCCGCTGGGGCAGGCGCTGCTGTCGGGCTCTGGCCTGATGCTGGACGGCCTGATGTCGCTGGTGGCGGTGTTCATCATCTTCGCGCTGATCGACGTGCCGGCGCAGGCCTGGTTCTTCGCCAAGAACCAGCGCATGTCCAAGCACGACCTGAAGGAAGAGCACAAGTCGACCGAGGGGCGGCCGGAGATCAAGGGCCGCATCCGCCAGTTGCAGCGCGCCATGGCGCGGCGCAGCGCGCGCAAGAGCGTGCCGACCGCCGACGTGGTGATCGTCAACCCGGAGCATTACGCGGTGGCGCTGAAGTACGATGTCGACAAGGCCGCCGCGCCGTATGTGGTGGCCAAGGGCGTTGACGAGATTGCGCTGTACATCAAGGCGCTGGCGTTCGAGTTCAAGATCGAAGTGATGGAGTTGCCGCCGCTGGCGCGCGCCATCTACAACACCAGCCAGGTCAACCAGCAGATCCCGGTGCAGCTGTACCAGGCGGTCTCGCAGGTGCTGAATTACGTGCTGCAGTTGCAGGCATTCCGCGCCGGCCGGCGCAACGCCGAGCCGCTGCGTCCAAGAGAAAGTGAAGTTGTTGTGCCCACATCCATGAGCGAGGTTAAGCAGTGAATTTTTTCAAAACGCTGATTGCGGAGGCAGGTCGCCACAAGTTTGCCACCCCGGCATTCCTGCTGATCATCCTGGCGATGATTATCCTGCCGTTGCCGCCGATATTGCTGGACGTGATGTTCACCTTCAATATCGTGGTGGCGCTGATCGTCATCCTGGTGTCGGTGTCGGCCAAGCGGCCACTGGATTTCTCGGTGTTCCCGACGGTAATCCTGGCCACCACCATGTTGCGGCTGACGCTGAACGTGGCGTCGACCCGGGTGGTGCTGCTGCACGGCCATGAGGGGACGGCCGCCGCCGGTCATGTGATCGAGGCCTTCGGTAACGTGGTGGTCGGCGGTAACTATGTGGTCGGTATCGTGGTGTTCGTGATCCTGATGATCATCAACTTCATGGTGGTGACCAAGGGCGCCGAGCGGATTTCCGAAGTGTCGGCGCGCTTCACGCTGGACGCCTTGCCGGGCAAGCAGATGGCGATTGACGCCGACCTCAATGCCGGCCTGATCAATCAAGAAAAAGCTCAGCAGCGCCGCATGGACGTCGCCACCGAGGCCGACTTCTACGGCGCCATGGACGGCGCCTCCAAGTTCGTGCGCGGCGATGCCGTGGCATCGATCCTGATTCTGATCATCAATATGGTCGGCGGCGTGGCGATTGGCGCGTTGATGCAGGACATGTCGTTCGGCGACGCCTTCAAACAATACGCGCTGCTGACCATCGGTGACGGCCTGGTGGCGCAGATCCCGGCGCTGCTGCTGTCGGCCGCCGCTGCGATCCTGGTGACCCGTATCTCCGACTCGGGCGACTTCGAGCAGCAGGTCGGCAGCCAGGTGCTGACCTCGCCGCAAGTGATGTTCAGCGCGGCCGGCATGATGATGATCCTGGCCGTGGTGCCGGGCATGCCATGGCAGATGTTTGTGCCGTTTGCGCTGGTGCTGGCGTATGTCGGCTGGAAGCTGCTGGGGCGGGTGCAAAAGGCGCCCGACACCTCGAATATAGACGCCATCCAGGCGGCGTTGCGCGACGACCGCCAGCCCGAACTCGACTGGCACAGCCTGCCGATGGTGCAGCCGCTGCAGGTGGCGGTCGGCTACAAGCTGGTGACGCTGATCGACAAGGCGCACGGCGAGCTGCTGACCAAGCGCGTGCGCGGCGTACGCCAGAGCATCTCCGAAGCCATGGGCCTGCTGCTGCCGCCGATCACCGTGCGCGACGACCTGGGCCTGAAGCCGACGCAATACTCGGTGATCCTGTCGGGCAGCGTGGTATCGCAGGCCGAAGTGTTCGCCGACCGCCTGATGGCGATCCCGTCGCCGAATGTGTACGGCCAGATCGACGGCATCCCCGGCATCGAGCCGGCGTATGGCATGCCGGTGACGTGGATCGAGACAAGTGAAAAAGCCAATGCGCTGGGGTTGGGCTACCAGGTGGTGGAGACGCCGAGCGCGATCGCCACCCACCTGTCCAAGCTGATCCGCGAATACCTGCCGGAACTGTTCCGTCACGAAGACGTGCCGGCGCTGATGGAGCGGCTGACCGAACAGGCGCCCAAGCTGGCGTCGGCGCTGGACAAGGCGTTGACGCCGACCCAGCTGCTGCGCGTGTTCCGCGTGCTGCTGGCGGAAAACGTCTCGCTGAAAGACATCGTGCCAATCGCTACCACGCTGGTGGACAGCTCGGAGACTACCAAGGACCCGATCCTGCTGGCGGCCGAAGTGCGCTGCGCGCTGCGGCGCCAGATCGTCACCGCGCTGTTCGGCCAGAAGACCGAAATGCAGGCGTTCAACCTGGGCGGTGATCTGGAAAACATGCTGCTGGGTTCGCTGAACCAGGCGCGTCAGAGCGGCAAAGTGGTGCTGGACAACTACCCGATCGATCCGCACCTGCTGGCGCAGCTACAGGTCAACATGCCGGTCGCGCGCGAGCAGATGAAGCAGCAGGCGACGCCGCCGCTGCTGCTGGTGCTGCCGCAGATCCGGCCGTTGCTGGCGCGCTACGCGCGCCTGTTCGCGCCCGGCCTGCACGTGCTGTCCTACAACGAAATTCCGGAGAACCGCGAAGTCAGCATCATCGGCACCGTCGGCTAAAACATCGGGGTCAGTGCCGACATTCGGACATTTCGCGCGCGAAATGTCCGAAT
>CAUPXZ010000036.1:0-59532 GCA_963515135.1 uncultured Duganella sp.
GGTCAGTTCCGGCAATACGCCATTTCGCTTGCGAAATGGCGGATTGCCGGAACTGACCCCGAAGTTCTAACTTGGTGCAAAGACGGTGGAAATGTTTCTAAAAGCGTCTCATTCGTGCACAATATGCTCTGCTGCGGTGCAGCATGTTTGACGTGATACATGAAAGACACATATAATCACGCGTCTTTTGGGGTTTAATCGGTTTTTAAGGAGCTCGCAGATGAGTAATTCGACGAGCATCTCGAAGCCGGTGTACCGCATTGTCGCCCTCCAGCTCGCTATCGCCACTGGATTCGCCTTGCTCGCCTGGAATATCGGCGGAGTAAACAAAGCTTGGTCGGCCGCTTATGGCGGAGCAATCGCAGTCATCGGGAGTCTGATGTACGCGATGATTGTTGCGCGCGGTTCAAATGACGCCAAAATCGCTTTACGCGCGCATGTGCGCGCCGAAGTGACAAAGATTTTTATCACCGTAGTGCTGTTTATTGTCGCACTCGTGATGTTTCAGTCGGCCTCATGGTTATGGCTGATCTTGGGTTTCGCGGTGGCAACCATGGCGTATTGGTTTTCACTGCTCGCAATTTAATCACCAAAATCTTATATTTTTATGACCACTGAAAACGTCGGGCACGAAGCGCCCACTAATATCGAATACATTCAGCACCACTTAAGCCACCTGAAATCGGCCGACGGCATGTTTAACCTGGACACGTTCTGGGTTTCGGCCATTCTGGGCCTGGTGTTCCTCGGCGTGTTCTACATGGCCTCGCGCAAAGCGACCGCCGGCGTGCCGGGCAAGCTGCAAAACTTCGTCGAAGCCGTGATGGAACTGGTCAACGACGTGGTCAATTCGGCGTTCCACGCCAAGAGCAAGGTGATCGCGCCGCTGGCGATCACCATCTTCTGCTGGGTTTGGCTGCTGAACGCGATGGACTTCCTGCCGGTCGACCTGCTGCCTAAAATCCTGAGCTTCTTCGGCGTCCACAAGCTGCGCGTCGTGCCGACCGCCGACGTCAACCACACTTTCGGCATGTCGTTCGGCGTCATGCTGTGCATTATTGGTTTCTCGATCAAAGCCAAAGGTCTCGGCGGCTGGGGTAAAGAACTGTTGACCGCACCGTTCCACGCGCATGGCTTCATGGCCATCATCCTGGCGCCGGTCAACCTGGCCTTCCAGTTGATCGAGTTGCTGGCTAAGCCACTGTCGCTGTCGCTGCGTTTGTTCGGCAATATGTATGCCGGCGAACTGCTGTTCATTCTGATCGCTCTGCTGCCATGGTGGGCACAGTGGCTGCTCGGTGGTCCGTGGGTGATCTTCCACATTCTGGTGGTGACCCTGCAAGCGTTTGTGTTCATGGCGCTGACGGTTGTGTATCTGGCCATTGCGGTTGAGAAGCACTAAATCTTTCGTTTTTAACTTTTTAGTATCTGTAGTCTTTTTTAAATCTTAGGAGAAATTTCAATGCAAGCTCTGATCGCACAAGTACAAAGCATGACCGTTCTGGCAGCCGCTATCATCATCGGCCTGGCCGCTATCGGTACCGCTCTGGGTTTCGCCATTCTGGGCGGTAAATTCCTGGAAGCTTCGGCTCGTCAACCAGAACTGATGCCACAACTGCAAACCAAACTGTTCGTTATCGCTGGTCTGCTGGACGCGATCTCGATGATCGGCGTTGGTATCGCTCTGCTGTACACCTTCAGCAACCCATTCCTGGCTGCTCTGCAAACCGTCGCTCAGTAATCTGCTCCACACTAGGAGAAACTTTTAGTTAGGAGCATAGGTATGGACATCAATATGTCTCTTCTCGGCCAGATGATCACCTTCGCGGTGTTGGTCTGGGTCTCGATGAAGTTCGTATTTCCATCGCTGAACGCAGCGCTGGATGAGCGTGCCAAGCGCATCGCTGATGGTCTGGCCGCTGCCGACCAGGGCCAGCAAGCTATGGTGGTCGCTGAGAAGCGCGCCGCTGAAGCACTGTCCGGTGCACGCGAAGAAGCTTCGCAACGCGTTGCCGACGCTGAAAAGCGCGCGCAACTGGTAGCGGACGAAATCAAAGCGAATGCACAAGCAGAAGCCGACCGCATCATTGCGCAAGCTAAAGCTGAAGCCGAGCAGCAACTGGCCAAGGCGCGCGAAGCGCTGCGCGCTCAGGTGGCTGACCTGGCTGTGAAGGGCGCCGAGCAAATCCTCAAGCGCGAAGTCAACGCCTCGGCCCACGCCGATCTGTTGTCGCGCCTGTCTGTCGAGCTGTAATCATGGCAGAAAACGCAACCGTCGCCCGTCCCTACGCGGAAGCTTTGTTCCGCGTAGCCCAAGCAGGTAAGGAATCGTTCACCCTCGCGGCGTGGTCCGAGCTGGTCGCCGAACTGGCGCAGATCGGTGCCCACCCCGAGGTGCAAGCATTCGCCCGCAACCCGAAAGCGTCGGCCAGCGATATCGTCGCCGCCATCACGGCCCTGGTGAAATCGCCTTCGACCCCGGAAGCGAAAAACTTCCTGGCGATGCTGGTCGAGAACGGCCGCATCAGTCTGCTGCCGGAAATCGGCGCGCAATTCCACGCGTTGAAAAACGCTGAAGAAGGTGCGGCAGACGCGGAAGTCACCAGTGCCTTCGAGCTGAGCGCCGCTCAAGTCAATGAGCTGGTCGCCACGCTGGAAAAGAAATTCAGCCGCAAGCTGAACCCGGTAGTTACCGTGGACCCAGCGTTGATCGGTGGCGTGCGCGTGGTGGTCGGCGATGAAGTGCTGGACACTTCGGTCCGCGCCAAGCTGCAGCAAATGCGTGTTGCACTGGTCGCTTGAGTTAAACCTCGGCGGCCTGCTTAGAACAGATTCTTCATCTCGCGCAAGCTGAGAGAAACCCTATTTAGGAGTTAGTTAGTATGCAACTCAACCCATCTGAAATCAGCGAGCTGATCAAGAGCCGTATCGAAGGCCTTGATGGTGGCGCTGAAGTACGTAACCAAGGCACGGTGATTTCCGTCGCCGACGGTATCGTCCGCATCCACGGCCTGTCGGACGTGATGCAAGGCGAGATGCTGGAATTCCCAGGCAACACCTTTGGCCTGGCAATGAATCTGGAACGTGATTCGGTCGGTTCCGTTATTCTGGGTGCTTACGAGCACATCTCGGAAGGCGACACCGTCAAAACCACCGGCCGTATTCTGGAAGTGCCAGTCGGTCCTGAACTGCGTGGCCGTGTGGTCAACGCGCTGGGCCAGCCTATCGACGGCAAAGGCGCCATCGACGCCAAGCTGACCTCGCCAATCGAAAAAATCGCGCCAGGCGTTATCGCCCGTGAGTCCGTATCGCAACCGATGCAGACCGGCCTGAAATCGATCGACGCGATGGTACCAATTGGCCGTGGCCAGCGTGAGCTGATCATTGGCGACCGTCAAACCGGTAAATCGGCAGTTGCGGTTGATGCGATCATCAACCAAAAAGGCCAGGGCATGACTTGCATCTACGTTGCAATCGGCCAAAAAGCTTCGACCATCAAGAACATCGTGCGCTCGCTGGAAGAGCACGGCGCGCTGGAGTACACCATCGTGGTGGCCGCATCGGCATCGGAATCGGCTGCCATGCAGTACATTTCGGCCTACTCGGGCTGCACCATGGGCGAATACTTCCGTGACCGCGGTGAAGATGCGCTGATCGTCTACGATGACCTGTCGAAGCAAGCTGTTGCTTATCGTCAGATCTCGCTGCTGCTGCGCCGTCCACCAGGCCGTGAAGCTTACCCAGGCGACGTGTTCTACCTGCACAGCCGTCTGCTGGAACGCGCAGCGCGCGTTAACGCTGACTACGTGTCGGCCTTCACCAACGGCGCTGTGACCGGCAAAACCGGCTCGCTGACCGCGCTGCCGATCATCGAAACCCAGGCGGGTGACGTCTCGGCCTTCGTGCCAACCAACGTGATTTCGATTACCGACGGCCAGATCTTCCTGGAAACCTCGCTGTTCAACGCTGGTATCCGTCCTGCGATTAACGCCGGTATTTCGGTGTCGCGCGTTGGTGGTGCTGCCCAGACCAAGGTCATCAAAAACCTGTCCGGCGGTATCCGTACCGACTTGGCACAGTACCGTGAACTGGCTGCGTTCGCGCAGTTCGCTTCGGACCTGGACGAATCGACCCGTAAGCAACTGGACCGCGGCGCCCGCGTGACCGAACTGCTGAAACAGAAACAGTACTCGCCACTGTCGATCTCCCTGATGGCCGCTTCGCTGTTCGCAGTGAACAAGGGCTACCTGGATGATGTCGAAGTCAAGAAAGTGCTGTCGTTCGAAGCCGGCCTGCATGCTTACCTGAAAACCAAGCAAGCTGATCTGCTGTCGAAGATTGAGTCGTCGAAGCAACTGGACAAAGACGGCGAAGCTGCGCTGTCGGCCGCTGTTGCTGACTTCAAAAAATCCGGCGCATTTTAAGCATAACGGCGTTCCGCGAGGAACGCCTTCTGCGCAGAAGGAGTAAGGACTCATGGCAGTAGGCAAAGAGATACGTGGCAAGATCAAAAGCGTAGAAAATACGAAGAAGATCACCAAGGCGATGGAAATGGTCGCCGCATCGAAAATGCGCAAAGCGCAGGATCGCATGCGCGCCGCCCGTCCCTACAGTGAAAAGATTCGCAACATCGCTGCTAATCTGGCCAATGCAAATCCAGAATACACGCACCCGTTCCTGGCTGATGAAGCCAAGGAAACGGCCAAGGCGATTGGTTTCATCGTGGTCACGACCGACAAAGGTCTGTGCGGCGGTATGAACACCAATATCCTGCGTATGGTGACGAACAAATCGCGCGAGCTCGAAGCAGCCGGCAACAAGATTGCTGCTGTAGCGATTGGTAATAAAGGTTTGGGTTTCCTGAATCGCGTCGGCGTGCCGGTGGTGGCGCAAGTCACCCAGATCGGCGACACCCCGCACCTGGAAAAACTGATCGGCCCCGTCAAAGTGATGCTGGAAAAATTCCAGAGCGGCGAGGTAGATGCGGTTTACATCTGCTACACCAAGTTCATCAACACGATGAAACAGGAACCGGTAGTGCAGCAATTGCTGCCTCTGCCAGCTGCAACCAAACAGGCTGACGCAGGTAATCACAACTGGGATTACATCTACGAGCCGGATGCAGCAACTGTCATCGACGAACTGCTGGAGCGCTATGTAGAAGCGCTGGTGTACCAGTCGGTAGCGGAAAACCTGGCGTCCGAGCAATCGGCGCGGATGGTGGCGATGAAGGCGGCAAGCGACAACGCAGGTAGTGTGATCGGTGAATTGAAACTGATCTACAACAAGACCCGCCAAGCCGCGATTACCAAAGAACTCTCCGAAATCGTCGCCGGTGCGGCAGCGGTTTAAACGAATTTAACTATATTTGAAGGAACGAACATGGCTGATGGCAAAATCGTTCAGTGTATCGGCGCGGTGGTTGACGTTGAGTTTCCACGCAACGCAATGCCTAAGGTATTTGATGCCTTGAAGATGGAAGGCTCCGAGCTGACGCTGGAAGTACAACAACAACTGGGTGACGGTATCGTGCGTACCATCGCTCTGGGTTCGTCGGACGGTCTGCGTCGCGGCATGCAAATCCAGAACACCGGCAAACCAATCATGGTGCCAGTGGGCAAAGCGACCCTGGGTCGTATCATGGACGTGCTGGGCAACCCAATCGACGAATGCGGCCCGGTCGCTCACGACCAGATCGCTTCGATCCACCGCGCTCCACCAGCTTACGATGAGCTGTCGCCATCGCAAGATCTGCTGGAAACTGGCATCAAAGTTATTGACCTGGTTTGCCCGTTCGCTAAAGGCGGTAAAGTCGGTCTGTTCGGTGGCGCCGGCGTCGGCAAGACCGTGAACATGATGGAACTGATCAACAACATCGCTAAAGCACACTCGGGTCTGTCCGTGTTTGCTGGTGTGGGTGAGCGTACCCGTGAAGGTAACGACTTCTACCACGAGATGGCCGATGCGAAAGTGGTCGATCTGGAAAATCCAGAGAACTCCAAAGTAGCGATGGTTTACGGTCAGATGAATGAACCACCAGGCAACCGTCTGCGCGTCGCGCTGACCGGTCTGACCATGGCGGAAGCGTTCCGTGATGAAGGCAAAGACGTTCTGTTCTTCGTCGACAACATCTACCGCTTCACCCTGGCCGGTACCGAAGTTTCCGCACTGCTGGGCCGTATGCCTTCCGCAGTAGGTTACCAGCCGACTCTGGCCGAAGAAATGGGCCGTCTGCAAGAGCGTATCACCTCGACCAAGACCGGTTCGATCACCTCGATCCAGGCCGTGTATGTTCCAGCGGATGACTTGACCGACCCGTCGCCAGCGACCACCTTCGGTCACCTGGATTCGACCGTGGTGCTGTCGCGTGACATCGCCTCGCTGGGTATCTACCCTGCAGTGGACCCACTGGACTCGACCTCGCGTCAGCTGGACCCGCTGGTGGTTGGTCAAGAACACTACGACACCGCACGCGCTGTGCAGGGCACCCTGCAGCGCTACAAAGAACTGCGTGACATCATCGCGATTCTGGGTATGGACGAGCTGGCACCGGAAGACAAACTGCTGGTAGCGCGCGCACGTAAGATGCAGCGTTTCCTGTCGCAGCCGTTCCACGTTGCTGAAGTGTTCACCGGCGCGCCTGGTAAATACGTGTCGCTGAAAGACACCATCAAAGGCTTCAAGATGATCGCCTCGGGCGAACTGGATCACCTGCCAGAGCAAGCGTTCTACATGGTTGGCACGATCGAAGAAGCCATCGAAAAAGCCAAGAAACTCAACTAATTTGTTGAGGTCGGTCCCGCTGTGAGGCGGGACCGTTCTACCCGATAGGACACACATGGCAAACACTATTCACGTTGACGTGGTATCGGCAGAGGAGTTGATCTACTCTGGCGAAGCCGAATTCGTCGCGTTGCCGGGTGAGCAGGGCGAGCTGGGTATCTACCCTAAGCACACGCCGCTGATTACCCGTATCCGTCCGGGCGCGGTGCGCATCCAGATCCCAGGCAAGTCGGAAGAAGAGTTCGTCTTCGTCGCCGGCGGCCTGCTGGAAGTGCAGCCGGGCACGGTAACGGTGTTGGCAGATACCGCGATTCGCGGTGCGGACCTGGACGAGGCCAAAGCGGCCGCAGCCAAGAAACGCGCTGAAGAAACGCTGGCCAACAACAGCTCCGGCATCGACTACGCGAAAGCGCAATCGGAACTGGCAGCGGCCATCGGCCAGCTGGCAGCGATCGCCAAGCTGCGCGAAAAGCGCTAAGCAACGCAACAAGCAGCACAGCAAAAAGGCAGCTTCGGCTGCCTTTTTTATTGCCCTAACTTGGCGATGAAATATGCATCCTCCTCAAGCAGCTGCTTTGCCGTATTCAGCAAGGAAAGGATGGCGTCTTTGGATATGCTGGGGTATTGATCAAGAAACGTATCAACGGATTCTCCCGCCTGCAAATAATCAAATAGACAGGCGACTGGGACACGTGTGCCACGGAACACTGGCGTGCCTCCCATGATCTCCGGATCGCTGTGGTACGTTTTCTTTTCCATTGCTTCAATAAATTTATCTTGAACCGGCTTCCCTTCCGCTTCAAACAGCAATGCCACAAAAGCACGCGCTACCTCGCTCGGCTTTTCACCTTGTTGATCCGAGCCTTGGTGCGCTTCCATTTCCGAAGCAGCCTGAACTAGCAACTCCCCCAGACCATGCGTGGCTGGGAACGATTTCGGTTTTTTCTTAGTCATGTCAGTAACTCCTCATCGAACAAACTAATAAACCGCGAATTCCACCTTTAGTTCCCCAAGTGCTGAACATCACAGCGGCAAATGCATTGTGACTGCTGGCACATCCGAACTAGCACGGCGCATCTATAATCAATGTCCGTTGATTAGAAGAATAAGAAGATGAATCGAGCGCTGGTCATTATTTTGTCCACGGTTGTGCTGAGCGCGGTGGGGATTGGGCTGACGATGCCGATCATTCCGCAGTTGATGCGCGATGTTGGCCACACCATGGAGCTGGGCTGGAAGTTCGGTGCCTTCACCGGCTTGTATGCGTTGATGCAGTTTGTCTTTTCGCCCATCCTCGGCGTGCTCAGTGATCGTTTCGGCCGTCGGCCGATTTTGCTGTTGTCGCTGGCCGGTGCGGTGGTGGATTATCTGTTCATGGCGATGGCACCGTCGTTGGCGTTGCTGTTTGTCGGACGGGCGATTGCCGGCATTACCGGCGCCAGCATGGCTGTCACCTCGGCTTATATCGCTGACGTTACGCCGGAAGATCAGCGCGCGCGCCGTTATGGTCAGCTGGGCGCGTGCTTCGGTATCGGCTTCATCATTGGTCCGGTGATCGGCGGCTTGCTGGGCGCCTACTGGGTGCGCGCGCCGTTCCTGGCCGCCGCCGCGATGAATGCGATCAACCTGCTGCTGACTTTATGGTTGGTGAAGGAATCGCACGCGAGCAAGGAAGCGGTGGCGCCGATCTCCTTCAATCCGCTGGTCAATCTGCGCTGGGCTGCCAGCTTCAAGACGCTGCTGCCGCTGATCGGCGTCTATCTGGTGCTGGTGTTGGTCGGCGAAATTGGCGGCACTATCTGGGTGCTGTATGGCGAAGACAAGTTCGCCTGGGATGCGCTGACCATCGGCATCTCGCTGGCCGGTTTCGGTGCCTTTCACGCGCTGGCGCAGGCTTTCGTTGCCGGGCCGATTGCGGAGCGCTGGGGCGAGCGGCGCGCGATGTTGATCGGCATCGTCTCCGATGGCACGGCTTATGTGCTACTGGCACTGGCCACCAGCGGCTGGGTGGCCTTCGCGCTGATGCCTTTGTTCTGCGTTGGCGGCATCGGCCTGCCGGCCTTGCAGTCGCTCTTGTCGGGCAATGTCGGCCCGGACCAGCAGGGCAAGTTGCAGGGCGTTCTAGCCAGCTCCGCCAGCATCGCCTCGGTGATTGGCCCGGTAGGCATCAGTACGCTTTACTTCGCCTCGCGCGGCATTTTTCCTGGTCTGGTGTGGCTGGTCGGCGCGGGACTGTATACGCTTTGCTTGCCGGTGTTGTTGCGTAGAACGTCACCTGTCAAAGATCACTTCTGAATCGCGTTGTCTATCCGCGTCCTGGCGGCGTTGAGAAAGTCTTGCGGGTGATGGATCGCCGCTTCTATCAAGACGCCGACGGCGGCATCAGGTTTGATACGCTGTTGTTCTATGTCTTCCAAGATAGCTGGTGAGATGCCGAGCATTTCTGCAAACTCTGCCTGCGATAGCCCAGTTTTGTTTCGTGCGGAAATGAGCGGCGAGAATACTACGCGTCCAAGTCCGGCCCGCAAGTCTTTAGCTGATTGCTTCAACTCCATATACAAGTCTCGTGTCGCTTCATATGCTTCCAATTCCTCATCGTTGAGCGGTAATGATTTTTTCGTAATCACGACGAATCTCCTTGAGTTGGCAGCGGTTATGTTACTCATCGTTGCCTTGGCATAAATCGAAAGTAAGACGATTTGTCCTGCAATATTACGAGTGAAATATATTATGCGGACGCCCCCCGACTTGCCGGTGCCCGATCTTGACCAACGCACTTTCCGCATGCCCCCAGTGGCCCGAATGACATCACCGGCGCTGGGATGGACGGCCATATAGTTGATAAAGGAACTGTACTCCGTCTCGTTCCAGTAGTGGGGCCATTCACGTTGAAAGTACGGGGTTTCGACGATGGTAAACATCTGTCGACTCTATCCATGACAGATAAAGTCGATTTTGATTTTACTCACCCGCAGTCGAATTGCCGCCTTAATCCTTGCAGCTGCGGCGGTAGTCGGCGGGTGGTTTGCCGACCAGCTTTTCAAAGTCGGTGGTGAAGTGTGATTGATCGTAATAGCCCAGTTGCTGCGCCAGCGCGGCCAGGTCGATATCGCTGCCCTTGGCCAGCAAGTCCGAAGCGTCCAGCAGACGGTTGCGGCGGATCACCCATTTCGGCGTCGCGCCGACGTAGTCCTTGAACAGCATTTGCAGCTTGCGCACGCTGATGTTGACATGCTCGGCTAGCTGCTGCACTTGCGTGATGTCGGCGTTGTGCTCGATGGCGTGCAGGATAGCGCCGATGCGCTCCGTCATCGGATCTACCGGCGGCAGGACGGTGCGAATGATGGCGCTGGCGGCCGCCACCATGCCGGCATCGTCCGGCGCGCCGAGCACGCTCCGCTCGGCCTCGACGTCATCGCAATCAAACACGGTGGATAGTGGCAGTTCGCGATTGGTGGCTGTCTGCACCGGCTGCCGCAGGAAGCCGCGAAACGCGCCCGGCCGGAAGCGCAAGCCCAGCACGCGGCCCGTGCCGCACAGCGTGTATTCAAACGCGCCCGTCATCACGCCGAACACCGCCGTGCGGCCCGCATCAAACACCACATGGATGCACGGCGAGGGCAGGGTACGTTGTACATGCGCCACGCCGTCCGGCAGCGTCCACGCGACCAGCCAGAAGTGTTCCACGAAAGGCGCGAGGTCGGCGTCGGGCAGGTAGCGTTCCAGCCGAAAAATCTTTTCGCCGGCCGCCGGATTCACCACACCGCGGGTAGGACGGGGTACACTTTGCAGCGTTGTCATAATGCGTTCGCGTTTTTACAAGACCCTTATCTTAGCAAGAGTTATCGTGAGTTTTTCACCACCACCCAGGAGAAACGCATGAATCAGCAACTGACCTTATTCCACTGCCCGCACTCGCGCTCGACCGGCGTGCTGACCTTGCTGGAAGAACTGCACGCTCCCTACGAGCTGCATGTGATGAACATGAAGAAGGGCGAGAACCGCGAGGCCGCCTACCTGGCCGTCAATCCGATGGGCAAGGTGCCGGCGATCCGCCATGGCGACGCCGTGGTCACCGAGCAGGTGGCCATCTACCTGTATCTGGCCGACCTGTTCCCGCAAGCGCAGCTGGCGCCGCCGCTCGGCGATCCGCTGCGCGGTCCCTACCTGCGCTGGATGGCTTTCTACGGCAGCTGCTTCGAGCCGGCTATCGTCGACCAATGGATGAAGAACAAGCCGGCCGACAAGCAGGCCTGCCACTACGGCGACTTCGACACCATGTTCAATACGCTGGTCGAGCAGCTGGGCAAAGGCGCGTACCTGCTGGGCGAGCAGTTCAGCGCCCTGGATATCTTGTGGGGCACGGCCTTCGGCTGGATGCTGATGTTTGGCATTATTCCCAAGCTGCCGGTGATTGAACAATATGTGGAGCGCATCAACAGCCGTCCGGCCGCCATCGCCGCCGCCGAAAAAGATGCGGCGCTGGCTGCGGAACAGGCTGCCGCGTGACAGCAACCATCGTCGGTCTGCTTCTGGCGATGGGCTTGCCCTCGCTGTTCGCCTTTCTCAAGCATGGCAGCAAAAATGGTCCGATCAACCGGCGCGATCATCTGATCAAGAGCTGGGGCAGCTGCGTGGCCGTGCTGGCGCTGGTGCTGCTGTGGGAGCAGCGCACGCTGGCCAGCATCGGCATCGTGCCGGGCAATTATCTGGCGTGGCTGATTGGCGCCACGCTGGGACTGACCATACTGGCGACTTCGGTGATTTCGGTAATCCAGGCCAGCAAAGGCGGCAAGGTGGCGCTGCCGGAAGATTCAGCGCAAGGTTTGAGTCGGCTGCTTGCCACGCCGGTGTGGTTCCGCTGGGCGGTGGTCATCACCGCCGGCATCACCGAAGAAATCATGTTTCGCGGCTACCCGATCGAGCGTTTGCATGAGCTGACCGGCAACCTGTGGATCGCTGCGCTGATTCCGCTAACCGTGTTCACACTGGCCCACCTGGGCGGCTGGTCGTGGGGCCACCTGGTCGGCGTGCTGTTCGGCGGCGGCCTGCTGACCGGCTTGTACATGTGGCAGCGCGACCTGATCGCCTGCATGATCGCCCATGTGCTGATCGATTCGTTGATTATCTTCCTGCCGACACTGCTTAAAAAACTGGCGGCCCGCGCCGCGCGGTATGAACGTGAGCAGAACTAGGCTGCAAAGCCTTTTTAATGAGAGCGAGCGCTAACTCCGGTTGAGCGTTTCCACACATGAAAATGTCTGCAGCAGCAAAGCCGCACTCGGGCCAGGTGTGGATGGTGATATGCGACTCGGCCAGCAGTACCACGCCGGTCACGCCCTGGCCTTCGCCGAAGGCGTGAAAATGGCTGAACAAAACGTGTGCCCCGGCTGCCTCTGCGGCGCTGCGCAGCAGTGTTTCCAGTTCCGCGCAGTTGCTTAATTTTTCGGCAGCGATGCCGTTCAGGTCAGCCAGCACATGCTGGCCGATCGGTGAGTGTGCCGGCTTCGCATCGGCGGCCGGCGACAGCGGCGGCAGCGTGTCGCGCTTCACTTGTGGCCTCCGCCGCCCGAACCGCCGCCCCAGCTGCCGCCGCCACCGCCGGTATGCGAACTCCAGGCGCTGCCGCGCGGGGCACCGCTGCCCGAGCCGCCACCCATCCGGGTCCAGCTGGTGCTGGCGCTGAACAACACGACAATGATCGCGTAAATGAAAAATTTGTTCATGCTTTGTCGTTGTTATCCATGAAGGTCGCCGGCAGGTAGATCGCCAGCGCGGCGATCGCGCTCAGGAACCAGGTGTCGCCAAAATTGAACAGCAGCGGCACCGCGTTCACCGCCAGCATGAACCAGATAATGTACTTGGCCGTGGTGCGATAGCGGTTGTTGGCGAACGGCTTGGACTTGGATGGCGACTTCACCTTGCCTTTAAAGGCGCTTCCAAACCACAGTGCCAGCTGGTCGGCCGACACCGGCGATGAGCGCGACCATGTGATTTCCTGCGGCGTGGCTTCGGCCGCAAGCCGTAACTGGCCGGCCTGGAATTCTTCCACCTGCGTTTTGTCGCCAACGCTGACGCGCCAGTTGAAGGCGCCCACCGCGTACGTCACCACCGCGCCGTAATCGTACAGGCGGGAAAACTGCACCTTATCCACAGTCACTGTGGCGGAGCCCGGCGTGTAGGCCAGCGGCCATTCGGCCAGCACATTGGCGCCGGACCAGCCTTCATCTGTCTCCACCAGCCACGAGAAGCCGGCGCGCGGGCCGTACATCAGGTATTCGTTCCACTGCGTGCCTTCATCATCGGCGCGGCGCATCATGCCGATGATGGTGAAGTCCTGGTTGTTGATTTTAGCGGTGGCGCCCAGTTCCAGCGTCAGCGGCACGGCCGCCACGCGTTCGCCGGCGGCCACCACCAGCGCCTTCGGGCTGGCGGCGTCGATCTGCGTGGCGCAGGCCGGGCACACCAGATTGGCGGTCACGCCGGGCAGGTATTTGATCGGGCTGCCGCATGCGGGGCAGTCCAGTGCATCGAGCTTGCCGCGATAGCGGCCGGCGGCGCGCTGGATGGTGTCGTCGTCGCGCAGCAGCTGGCATTGCAGGCTGTCCAGCGTGACCGCGATGCCGGTGTAGACCACCGGTTCGGGTCCGTCGGAGTAATCGAGCGTGATGAATTCCGCGCCACGGCGGAAATCCGCCACGCGCGCCTGGTAGCCGTCGCCGACCTTGAACGGCAATTCGCCCTGGCCGCCGACGCAATCGGCCACGCGCACTTCGGCCGCCGTGTACAAGCCGTTGCCGATCTTGTAGCTGCGACCGGGCACCAGGTCGTCGAAAGCCTGTGCCTGTGTTTCGCCCTGATACTCGGCGGTGATGGTGTACATGCCGGACGAATCGCCCAGCCACGAGGTTTTGCCGTCGTCGAAGAACAGGAACCACTCGTTCCACATGCCTGCCGAGTAGCGCAGCTGGATGCGGCCCACCACGGTGAACGGACGGCCACCCAGCACGCCGGAAGTGCCGATCTGGATCGGCGAATAGTCCTCCAGCACGGACGACATCTTGCCCAGGTCTTTGACCGAGTCTTGGTCCTTCAGAACGCGGGTGCTGCAATACTCGCAGACCGCCATGACCGAGGCATGCGAGCGGAATTTGACTTCCGCGCCGCAGCTGGGGCAGGAAACAATTTGCATGCGGTGTTAGCCGATCAGTTTTTTCAGTAGTTCAGCCTTGGTGCTGTCGTAGTCGGCGGCCGAGATCAGGCCTTTGTCCAGCAGGCCCTTGAGCTTTTCCAGGCGCGCTTCGATGGAATCCTCGGCCGGAGCCGCCGGCGCGGCCGCTTGCGGTGCCAGCGTGCTGCCCAGCGTCTGGCCGATCACCTGGCCCACCGTCATGCCGGCGCCCAGCCCGGCGCCGATGCCGGCCAGCCCGCCCTCGTTGCCGGCTGCCAGCGGAATCGAACTGGCCACCTGGTATTTGGTGAAGCCGGCCATCTTGTCCGCACTCAGGCCGCCTTTCATGCCGGCCGAGATACGCTCGTCCAGCGCCGCCTGCAGTTCCTCCGGCAGGCTGACGCTGGCCACGTTGAATTCATCCAGCGCGATACCGTAGCGCGCGAACGCGGTGGTCAGGTCGCCCTTGACCTGCTGCGCCATCAGCGCCTGATTGGCCGCCATGTCGAGGAACGGCACCTGCGATGCGCCCAGCGAGCTGGCCATGGTCGCCATCAGGATGCCGCGCAGCTGGTCTTCCACCTCGTCGCGGGTGTAGATCTCGCGCGTGCCGCTGATCTCCGTGAAGAAGGCGCGCGCATTGGTCACGCGGTACGAGTACATGCCGAAGGCGCGCACGCGGACCATGTCGAAATCCTTGTCGCGGATAGTGATCGGCTGCGGTGTGCCCCATTTTCGGCCGGTCTGAATGCGGGTGCTGAAGAAGTACACGTCCGACTTGAACGGCGAATCGAACAGTTTGTCCCAGTTTTTCAGGTTGGTCAGCACCGGCAGGGTGCGCGTGGTCAGCGTGTGGGTGCCGGGGCCGAACACGTCGGCCACCTGGCCTTCGTTGACGAACACCGCCACCTGAGATTCGCGCACCACCAACTGGCCGCCGTTCTGGATTTCCTGGTCGGCCATCGGATAGCGCCACGCCAGCACGCCTTCGGTGTCCTCGTTCCATTGCAGTACATCGATAAACTGCTTCTTGATAAAGCTGCCGATACCCATGATGGTCCTCGCTTAGGAAATGCAGGCGCCGTTGATAACGCCGATGGAAATGGAAATCGCGCCCAGCAGGCCGCCGAAGGCCGTGTTGTTCGCTTCAATCTGATCTTTGGACATGTTCAGCACGCGCGTGGCGATGGCATACGCCAGTCCCTGGATCAGCATGGCACCGAAGGCCCAGGCGAAGAACTGCTGGTAATCCAAAGTATGCATCAGCGCGGAACCGATAGTGATCGAAAAGCCGATCAGCGCCCCGCCCAGCGATAGCGCGGCCGCCTGATTGCCCTCGCGGATCAGCTTCACCTCGTCGAAAGGCGTCATCCACGTGTAGGCTTTGAAGAACACGGCCAGCAGCACAGCGGCCAGTAACAGGTGGATCAGGTAATTTAGGATGGCGGGCACGTCACACCTTCATGTAAAGTTATTACTTGATAATAAAGCAAACGCGCTAAATGAACAAAAAGATTCTGATTCTGTCTGTCTTCGTGGTGGCGTCCTGCGGGCTGGCATATGAGCTGATCGCCGGCGCGCTATCGAGCTATCTGCTGGGTGATTCGGTGCTGCAATTCTCCACCATCATCGGATGCTACCTGTTTGCGATGGGCGTCGGCGCGCACTTCTCCAAGTACGTCAAGGATGAAGATGTGCTGGCGCGCTTTGTCGATATCGAACTGGCGGTCGGCCTGGTAGGCGGGATTTCGGCGGCGGTGCTGTTCCTGACCTTCTCGTGGATGACGGCGCCGTTCCGCACCATGCTGTACACCATGGTGTTTCTGGTCGGCGCGTTTGTTGGCATGGAAGTACCGCTGGTAATGCGCGCGCTGAATGCGCGCCAGACCGAATTCAATGAACTGGTCAGCAAGGTGCTGACCTTCGATTATCTGGGCGCGCTGGCGGTGTCGGTGCTGTTCCCGCTGGTGCTGGCGCCGTATCTTGGATTGGTGCGTACCGGCTTCATGTTCGGCATGCTGAATGTGGGCGTGGCCCTGTGGACAATTAGCGTGTTTCGCACAGAGCTGAAAAATGTCACCGGCCGCATACTGCGCGCCAGCGTGGTGATGTGCGTGCTGGTGTTCGGCTTTGCCTTCGCCGACAAGATGACGCATTGGGGCGAGCATGGCCTGTTCGGTGATGAAATCGTGTATGCCACCACCACGCCTTATCAGCGTCTGGTCATCACGCGCTGGAAGGACGATACGCGCTTGTACATCAACGGCAATCTGCAATTCTCTTCGCGTGACGAGTACCGCTATCACGAGGCACTGGTGCATCCGGTGCTGGAGGCGCTGCCATGGGCCAAACGCGTGCTGGTGCTGGGCGGCGGCGACGGCCTGGCGCTGCGCGAGATCCTGCGCTACAAGAATATCGAGCATGTCACGCTGGTCGACCTCGATCCTGCCATGACTGCTGCCTTCACTCAGCGCGCGGAACTGGTCAAGCTGAATCACGCCTCTTTCAGCGACAAGCGCGTGCGCGTCATCAACGCCGATGCGGCGATCTGGCTTCAGCATAACGACGATATGTTCGATGCGGTGATCGTCGACTTCCCCGATCCGTCCAGCTTCGCGCTGGGCAAGCTGTATTCGGTGCCGTTCTACGGCATGGTGCGCAAGCATCTGGCGGCCAATGGGCTGATGACGGTGCAATCGACATCGCCGTTCTTTGCGCCGCACGCTTACTGGACCATCGACGCCACGCTGCGCGATGTCGGCATGAAGACCTGGCCATATCACGCCTACGTGCCGTCGTTCGGCGAATGGGGCTTCATCCTGGCGTCGCCGCAGGCGTCGTACACGCCGCCGACCAGCTACCGCCTGCCGATGCGCTACCTGAACGCCGACACCACACGCGAAATGTTCATCTTCCCGCCGGATATGAAGCCGCTGCCGATGGCGCCGAACCGGCTCAACACCCAGTCGCTCGTGCATGAATTCGAGCAGGACTGGCGCCAGGTGATACGCTGATGTTGCGCCGATCATTCCTGGTCTGGGCCGGCGCCAGCGGCGCCACGGTCGCCGGCAGCGGGCTGGCGTTCCAGCGTTGGCAGGAGATTACGCCAACGCTGCACTATGTCGGCCGCGACGAAGGCCACTTCCTGCGCGACAAGCGCGCGTTGCCACCGCCATCGCAAGTTATCCACACCGATGTCGCGATCCTTGGTTCCGGCGTGGCCGGCCTCACCGCCGCGTGGAAGCTGAAAAAGCTGGGCAAGACCGATGTGCTGATGATCGACGGTCCGCAACCTTACGGTAACGCCGCCGGCGGCGCCTTCGGCGAGTACGAGTATCCGACCGGCGCGCATTATCTGCCGCTGCCATCGCCGGAGTCCACGCATGTGCGCGAAATCCTGTCGGACCTGGGCATCATCCAGAAAGATCCCTACGGCGAGAAGCCTTACTACGATGAGCGCTTCATCCTGCACGCGCCGGAGGAGCGCCTGCTGCACAACGGCCATTGGCAGGAGGGCTTTATTCCGACTGAAGGCGTGCCGCAGTGGGAGCTGGATGAACACAAGCGCTTCTTCGACGAGGTGCACCGCCTGCGGCAGATGCATGGCAGGGATGGCCGCCGCGTCTTCGTGTTCCCGACGGTGATGTCGTCGGAAGATCCGGAATGGCAGGCGCTGGACCGCATCACGCTCAATCAGTGGATGGAGCAAAACGGCTACAAGTCGCCGACGCTGCACTGGTATCTGAACTACTGCTGCCGCGACGACTACGGCACGCGCTACGACAAGGTCTCGGCCTGGGCAGGCCTGCATTACTATTGCAGCCGCTGGGGGCAGGCCGCCAACGCCGGCGATGGCGCCTGGCTGACATGGCCGGGCGGCTTGCAGCCGCTGGTCTCCGGCATCGACAAGCTGGCGGCGGTCAAGCGCATGGCCGGCACTGCGGTATCGCTGAAAAAAACGCCGGACGGCGTCGAAGCGCTGTGCTTCAAGCTGGAAAACGGCAAGCCGACCAGCTATCTGGTGCGCGCCCGCAAAGCCATCTGCGCGATGCCGACCTATGTCGCCGCGCGGGTTGTGGATAACATCGGCGAATACGGTTTCGACGCGGCCAAGCATGCGCCGGAATACGCGCCGTGGATGGTGGCGAACTTCCTGCTGAAACGCTTCCCCGAAGAGCTGCAGGGGGGGACCAACCCGCAACCGCTATCCTGGGACAACGTGGTGTACAGCGAACCGGGACTGGGCTACGTGGTCTCCACGCACCAGGATATCCGCGTGCAGCCGCCGGCCAAGACGGTGTTCAGCGCCTACGTCGCGCTGTCCGACCGCAAGGCCAGCAGCGCGCGCGGCTGGATGGCCTCGGCCAAGCCGGAAGAGCTGCTGGCGCTGGCCAGCGCCGACCTGAAAACCGCTTACGGCGGACAGCTTGCGTCCTGCGTCGAGCGGGTCGACATCACGCTGCGCGGCCACGCGATGGCGGTCCCGTGGCCCAATTTCCGCAGCAACGCCGGCATGAAAGCTTTGCGCGAAGCCGATGGCCCTATCCTGTTCGCCCACGCCGACCTGTCAGGCTTCTCGGTGTTCGAGGAAGCCGCCTGGTGGGGCATCCGCGCGGCACAGCTGGCGGCAAAGTGATATGCTGAATCCATGACCCATAATGCCCGCGAGCGCTTCCGCGCCAACCCAAAACTCAAGCTGCGCGATGAAGATGCGGACGATACCGCGTTCTCGACGCGTGCCGCCAACCCCAAGCTCGGCAAGTCGCGCGCCAAGACGCTGGATCTGGAGCGCACCGCAGCGCTGATCGAACGCATCTCGGCGTTGCAGGACAAGTTGTACGCGCAGCGCAAGCAGAAAGTGCTGCTGGTCTTGCAGGCCACCGACACCGGCGGCAAGGACGGCACGGTGCGCGCGCTGTTCAAGGGCATCAATCCGATGGGGTTGCGCGCGGTGTCCTTCAAGGGACCAACCGACAACGAACTGGCGCACGACTATCTGTGGCGCGTGCATCAGCATGTGCCGGTGCTGGGCGAGATTGCCATCTTCAACCGCAGCCATTACGAGGATGTGCTGATCACCAAAGTGCAGGGCTGGATCGATGACGCGGAATGCAAGCGCCGCTACGCGCAGATCCGCGATTTCGAACGCATGCTGGCGGAGACGGGCACGGTCATCATCAAGGTGTTCCTGCATATCTCGAAGGAAGAACAACGGGAGCGGCTGCAGGAACGACTGGACGATCCGGACAAGCAGTGGAAATTCAATCCGGAAGACATCAAGCAACGTGGAAAATGGGACGACTATCAGCGCGCCTATGAAAAGGCGATCCGCGAGACGGATGCGCCGCACGCGCCGTGGTATGTGGTGCCGGCCAACTCCAAGACCCATCGCAACCTGGTGATCGCCAGCCTGCTGCTGGAGACGCTGGAAGGCATGGAACTGAGTTATCCACCGCCGCATCCCGACCTGTCGTCTTTCACCGTGGAGTAAGGAGAATGCCTGATGTTGCCAATCAAGCTGCAACTGAAAGATCCAAGCCTGCTGCGCCAGCAGGCCTACATCAACGGCGAGTGGACTGACGCCGACAGCGGCACAACGCTGGCCGTCACCAACCCTGCCACCGGCGCACAAATCGGCACTGTGCCGCGTGGCCGGTGAGACCTTGCCTTCGCCATGGGAAGACCGACGCATCCTGGTGACCAAGGAGCCGATCGGCGTCTGTGCCGCCATCACGCCATGGAACTTCCCGATCGCGATGATTATCCGCAAAGCCGGCCCTGCACTGGCGGCTGGCTGCCCGATGGTGCTCAAGCCGGCCGAGGCCACGCCTTTCTGCGCGCTGGCGTTGACGGTATTGGCCGAACGCGCGGGCGTGCCGCCGGGCGTGTTCAGCGTCCTGACCGGCAAGTCGAAGGACATCGGCGGCGAGATGACCGCCAATCCTATTGTGCGCAAGCTGACCTTTACCGGTTCCACCGAAGTGGGGCGGCTACTGATGGCGCAGAGCGCGCCGACCATCAAGAAGCTGTCGCTGGAACTGGGCGGCAATGCGCCATTCATCGTGTTTGACGATGCGGATCTGGATGCGGCGGTCGAAGGCGCCATCGCCTCCAAGTACCGCAACGCCGGCCAGACCTGCGTCTGCGCCAACCGCCTCTACGTGCAGGACGGCGTGTACGAAGCGTTTGCGCAAAAGCTGGTGGCGGCGGTGGAAAAACTCAAGGTCGGCAACGGCGTCGAGGAGGGCGTCACGCAAGGGCCGCTGATCGATGAGAAAGCAGTGCAGAAGGTCGAGCAGCACGTCGCCGACGCACTGTCCAAGGGCGGCCGCCTGCTATTGGGCGGCAAGCGCCACGCGCTGGGGCACAGCTTCTTCCAGCCGACCGTGATCGCCGACATCCGCAGCGATATGCTGGTGGTGAAGGAAGAAACCTTCGGCCCGCTGGCGCCGCTGTTCCGCTTCGAGACCGACGAGGAAGCCATCGCCTTGGCCAACAACACCGAGTTCGGCCTGGCCAGCTATTTCTACTCGCGCGACGTCGGCCGCATCTGGCGCGTGGCGGAGGGGCTGGAGAGCGGCATGGTGGGCGTCAACACCGGCCTGATTTCCACCGAGGTGGCGCCGTTCGGCGGCGTCAAGCAATCCGGCCTGGGGCGCGAAGGCTCGCAGCTCGGCATCGAAGACTACCTGGTGGTCAAATACATCTGCCTCGGCGGCATATCAGCGCGATGACGGTGCCGCTGCCCAGGCGGTCGACCATGCGTTTGATGGCCGCCATCTGGCGGCCGGTTTTTTGCGCGTAGCGCGTGTCGTCGTGCGCCCACCAGTCCCAGCATGCGTTGGGATTGCTGAACGTGGCCGAGGTCTGCGGATACAGGATCAGCAGGCGGTTGTTGTCGGCCCAGGCGTTATAGCCGGCGTGGCGCACGAACTGCGTGCCGATGTCGTCCGGGCTTTGCCGGCAGCCGTGAAAAGCGATATGCAATCGGCAGCCGCCGTTTTCGCACGATGGCGGAATGTACAGGTAGCCCATGTCCGCCATGCCGTGCCAGGTCGGCAGGGCGATGAATTCCGCCTGGTCAAACGCGATGAAGCGGCCGGCCAGCGTGTTGCTGCGCGCGGCCAGCGGGCCGTAGATCCACTTCAGCAATTCGCCGGCGGCGTCGTAGTTGCAGTGGTTGATGTAGGGTGTGCCCAGCGCCGGGCAAGGATTGCCGTAGCTGTCGGTGGGCATCGCGTGTTCGGCGGCCAGGTTGCGCTTGTAGAAAATGCGGTTGGCGTCGATGTAATGGCGGTAGTAGGTCAGCAGGTCATTGCTGACCGCCTGCGGCACGACGGAATCGAGGGTGCCGGAAAACATCCAGACGCGGTGGCTGGCCAGCGCGCTGGTGGGATCGATGGTTTGCGTGGCGGCAAACCAGTCGGTGAGGGCAATCAGCTCCGCCACGCGGGTGCCGCCGGGGCGCGCACGGCAGGCGATCAGTTCTTCATTGCAGCTGCAACTGGTGATGGCGGTGAACACGCTGCCTTGCGCGCAGAAATACGGCCCGCCGGCAATGACGCCGGCGCCCATCACGGTGCGCGAGAAGGCTACCTCGAACTGCACCGCCATGTAGGCGCCGGACGATAGCCCGGAGACGCTGACCTGGCCCGCACGCAGCGCCGGCAGCGACATCACCTGCGCCTGCGCGACGCCGAGCCAGAACCATAAACACCACCCAAGTATTCGCATGACCACCCCCGCGCGCGCGTCGTTCCGGCAAAAGCCGGAACCCATGCTGAGGTGGCCCTCATGCGGCCTACGGATTCCGGCCTGCGCCGGAATGACGATATCGCGGAGGGGAGCACCAGGCTTAATCTGGGCCAATCGTGCGAGGGGAACTAAATTGGACTAGAATGATTTTTTCTCATCCTTTCCGGCTAGACACCATGTCCAAAACCATCGCCCTGTGCCTCGTTTCCTCGCTGACCATGCTGGCCAGCGCCTCCGCGTTCGCGCAAGCGCCTGCCGCCGCGCCAGCCGCCGCAGCGGCGACGGCGCCGGCCAGCTGCCCGGCCATCCTCAAGCAATCCTTCAAGCGCCTGCAGGACGAGGCGCCGCAGGACTTGTGTCAGTACGCCGGCAAGGTGATTCTGGTGGTTAACACCGCCAGCTACTGCGGCTTCACCAACCAGTACGAAGGCCTGGAAGGACTGTATGCCAAGTACGGCAGCAAAGGCCTGGTGGTGCTGGGCTTCCCGTCGAACGACTTTGGCCAGCAGGAGCCGGGCAGCAGCAAGGAAATCGCCGATTTCTGCTACAACACCTACGGCGTGAAGTTCCCGATGTTCGCCAAGTCGGTGGTGTCGGGCAAGGAGCCCAACCCGCTGTTCGCCAATCTGATCAAGGCCACCGGCAAGGCGCCGGCATGGAATTTCCACAAATACCTGATCGACCGTCACGGCAACGTGGTGACCAACTTCGGCAGCAAGGTCACGCCGACCGACAAGCAACTGGTCGGCGCCATCGAAAAAGCGCTGGGTTCCTGAGTTAGCGCTTGGCGCTGGCCGCCTTGCGCAGATCGGCCGGCAATTCATAGATCGGGCAGTAGCGATACGTGGTGACATTGCCGGCGATGTTCTGCTGGAAGGTCAGCGCATTGTCCACCGTCACCTGCTGGTGCTGGATGCGGCGCGGCGCCGTGCCCGAGCCGGCGTCGATGCAGGACTGTTCCACCGTGTATTTCTTGCCCTGGCGCTTAGTCACCTTGGCCTTGCAGGACCGGGTGTGTGCAGTGGAAATGCCCTTGCCGTCGTATTGGCGGATGGCGGCGTTGGGCGGCGCGCTGCATTCCGAGCCTTCGGCAACATAGATGCCCGGTTTTAAACGATATACGCCGCCCGGTTTGGGCGTCGTGTCGGCGCTGGCCGAGGCGATTCCGGCGACGGCCATCAGCATGGCGAATGCGGCCCATCGGCTGCTTGTCTTGTGCATTGCTCATCCTTCCCTTCGGTTGCAAACAGTCGCAGTTTATAGCGCCGCAGACTGATTGTGGCGTACGTTTGCCGCAGCGCCAAGGGCAAATCCTTCATCCAGCCATCCGGTGATTCCTCCTGTCATTAATTTGACTGGCCGGCCCAGTTGCGCCAGCCGCACGGCGGCACGCGCCGCGCCGTTGCAGTGCGGTCCGGCGCAGTACACCACGAACAGAGTGCCGTCCGGAAATTCGGCGATCTTCGAGCCGATGATCTTGCGATGTGCCAGATCCAGCGCGCCCGGCACATGGCCGGTCGCATATTTTTCCGTGCCGCGCACATCGAGCAGCACGAAGTCCTGCTGGCCGCTGCTGATGGCGTCGTGCACATCCCAGCAATCGGTTTCGTAGCGGAAGCTGGCTTCAAAGTGGGCCAGCGCAGCGGTGCTGTCGGCGGCGGGAATGGCGGTAACGTGGGACATCGGATTCTCCTGTGAACTTGTGCGCTCATTGTGCTGCCGCGCCGCCATCGTCAGAAGTGGCGCGAATGCCAATCTACGGTAAGATTGCGCCATGAAAAAGCACCTCGTCGTGGCGCTGGCGTATGATCGCCTGTGCACTTTCGAGTTCGGCTGCACGGTCGAACTGTTTGCACTGGAACGCCCGGAACTGGGCGTGGAATGGTATGACTTTGCCGTCTGCGCGGTGGAACGGGGGCCGATCCGTGCGGCCGGCGGCATCACCGTGCAGGCGCCGTACCAACCGGAACTGCTGGCGCTGGCCGCCACCATCATCATCCCCGGCTGGCGCGATGCCGACGAGCTGCCGCCGCCGGAACTGCTGGACTGGATACGCACCGCCCACGCGCGCGGTGCGCGCTTGTGCTCGATCTGTTCCGGCGTGTTCGTGCTGGCCGCCGCCGGCGTGCTGGACGGCCAGCGCGCCACCACGCACTGGCGCTACGCCGAGAAGCTGGCGCAGCGTTATCCGCGCATCGACGTGCAGCCAGATCATTTGTATGTGGATAACGGCCAGCTTATCACCGCCGCCGGCTCGGCCGCCGGGCTGGACATGCTGCTGCATCTGGTGCGGCGCGACCACGGTGCCAAGGTCGGCAACCTGGTGGCGCAGCGGCTGGTGGTGGCGCCGCACCGCGAGGGTGGGCAGGCGCAGTTCCTGCCGAGGCCGATGACGCCGGGCGAGCAGGGCAGGCTGTCGCGGCTGATGGACTGGTTGCGCAGCAATCCGGCGCAGCCGCATACCGTCGCCAGCATGGCGGAGCGCGCGGCGATGAGTCCGCGCACCTTGCAGCGCCAGTTCCAGCACGCCACCGGCCTCGGCCCGATCGAATGGCTGATCCGCGAGCGCGTGGCCATCGTCAAGGATCTGCTGGAGGAAGCGGACGTGCCGCTGGCGCAGATCGCCGAGCGCGCCGGCTTCGGTTCCGAGGAAACGCTGCGTCATCATTTCCGTCGCTTGACGTCCACCACACCGGGCGCTTACCGCAAGCGCTTCGTGCTACGCTAGACGCCTCACCTTCAGGGAGGATGTCATGGCCTATGTAGACGGTTTTGTGATTCCCGTGCCCAAGGAAAAGCTTGAGGCGTACAAGAAAATGTCGCTCGAATGCGGCGCGGTGTGGAAGGAGTACGGCGCGCTTGAATTCCGCGAAACGGTGGCCGACGACGCCCCGCCCGGCAAACTGACCTCCTTCCCGCAAAGCGTGCTGCTGGAAGAGGGGGAGGTGGTGATCTTCTCCTGGATCATCTACGAATCGCGCGCCAGGCGCGACGAGGTCAACGAGAAGGTCATGAAGGACCCGCGCATCGCCCACTATATGGACCCCGCCAGCATGCCGTTCGACGGCAAGCGCATGATTTACGGCGGGTTCGAGATGATCGTCGACTTATAAGGCTGCCCGCAATGCGCCGCGCAGCGCGTTGCAGAGGATGATGTCGTCGGCGGCCTCCAGCATGGCGCGCGAGATGACGGCTTCGCTGGCGTTCCAGTCCGGATCGTCCAGCAGCACGCCGCGCATCACGCCGGGCAGCACGCCCGCGCTCAGCGGTGGCGTCAGCCATCGGCCGTCGATGCGGACGAAGACGTTGCTGCGGCCACCTTCGGTCAGCTCGCCGCGTTGATTGAAGAACAGGGTGTCGAACGCGCCTTGGGCTTCGGCGTCGCGCCAGGCGGCGTCGTAGCGCTGGCGGATGCTGGTCTTGTGGCGCAGGAACAGGTCGTTGCTGTGCGTGTTGTCTGCGGCCAGCAGCACGCGCACCGGTTCGGTCAGCGGCGCCAGCGGCGCGTGCTGCACCGAGAAGGCGCCGTTGGCGCTGAGCGCGAGACGCAGGCGGTATGCCGTGTGCTGCGGCTCCAGCATGGCGCAGGCGGTGTCCAGATAGGCGTCGGCCGCTTTCGCGTCCCACGGAAAGCCGAAGTATTGCGCCGATGCGGCCAGCCGTTGCAGGTGGCGCGCGCGATGACGCACGCCGCCGCCAGGCGTGGCGTGCATGGTCTCAAAAATTTCAAATTCGTTTTGCAGGCCGGTGAGGAAGCGCGCCTTGAGTTGGCACTCGGCGTATTCCGCGCTGGCGTCGCTGTCGAAGACGATGCCGGCACCAACCCCCATTTCACCTTGCCGCAAACCGTCCGCGCCCGGCGGCTGCAAGGTCAGCGTACGGATTGGCACCGACATGCAGAAGTCGCCGACCTTGCCATCGTCGCGCGGATCGAACCAGCCGATGGCGCCGGTGTAGATGCCGCGCGCCTCCGGTTCCAGTTCGCGGATGATTTCCATGGTGCGGCGTTTCGGTGCGCCGGTGATCGAGCCGCATGGGTAGAGCGCATCGAAGATGTCGGCCAGCGTGGCGTCGTCGCGCAGTTGCGCAGTGATGGTGGAGGTCATCTGCAGTACGCTGGCGTAGCGGTGCACCTCGAACAGCGCCGGCACTTCGACGCTGCCGGTGGTGGCGACGCGCGCGATGTCGTTGCGCAGCAGGTCGACGATCATCAGGTTTTCGGCGCGGTTCTTCGGATCGGCGGCGAGGTTGGTGGCGCGCAGGATGTTTTCCGCCTGCTGCTTCGGCGGCGCGGCGGGCGCGGTGCCTTTCATCGGGCGCGCGGTCAACTCGCCAGCTTCGTGGCGTACGAACAGTTCCGGCGACAGCGACAGCACGGCGCGGCCGTCGTCCAGCGCGATCAGCGCGCCGTACGGGACCGGCTGGCGGCCGCGCAGGCGCGCATACAGGGCGTGGATGCCGCCAAATGCGTCAAAACGCAGCCGGTACGTGTAATTGACCTGGTAGGTGTCGCCGGCAGCAATGTAGTCGTGAATGCGCGCCAGCGCCCCGCTAAACGCTTGCTGATCGATGTTGGCGCGGATGTTGGCCACGCCGGCCGAGCGCTCGATCGGGAAGGAACGGGCGGCCAGCCAGTCGCCGACTTCGGCGGCCGATAAGCGCGCGCAGTCACGGAACAGCAGGATCTGCGCGAGCGGCGGCGGGGGGCAGGCTGCGGCGCGCGGCGCGGCGTCGGCTGGCGCCAGGGCCAGCAGCGCTTCGCCCAATTCGTAGCTGCATACGGTGACCGCGTATTCGCCGCGCGCCAGCGCCGCCTGCATCTGTGCCAGCAGTTGCGGCCACTGGGCGATATCGTCGCAGCGCAGCGTGCCGGCGTGACCGGTGTACAGGCGCGAGCGCCCGCCGGTCAGCGTGGCTTCCGGGCTGGCATCATCGAGCAGGGCGAATACTTCGGTGTTCATTACGATAGCAATAAGGTGATGTGCAGCGCCGCGTCCTGCGACGGATTGTTTTTGAAGCCGCTCTTGGCGTAACGGTGCCAGCGGCCGATGACGAAGCTGGTCAGCATCGCCGCGCGCGCGGCGGTATCGGCTTCGTGCGCCTGGCCTTCGCTGGCGGCGAGGCGCAAGGCCTGCTTCAGCGCCAGCTCGACGCGGTCGTAGAACTGGTTCATGCGCAGTTGCAGGCGCTCGTCTTCGTTGACCAGCGCTTCGCCGATCAGCACCCGCGTCATGCCCGGATTCTGGCTGGCGAAATTCAGCAGCATGGCGGTGATATCGCGCGCCTGCGCCAGGCCGTCGCTGTGGCGGTCGGCGATCTGGTTGATCAGGCCGAACACGGTCGATTCGATGAACTCGATCAGTCCCTCGAACATCTGCGCCTTGCTGGCGAAATGCCGGTACAGCGCGGCCTCGGAAAACTCCAGCTTGCGCGCCAGCGCAGCGGTGGTGATCTTGTCGCCCTTGGGTTGTTCCAGCATCTCCGCCAGCGCCTGCAGTATCTGCAAACGGCGCTGGCCTGGCGGTGTGCTTGCCATATGATCTCGCGGTTAAAAAGTGTTGGTCAGCGCAGCTGGTGCAGGCGTGACGGCAGGTTCCTGACGGATTTTACTTTGACATCGACGTAAGCGGGGCGAATCAGCCTTTTTTGCGGATGCGCCAGGCCGGCGGTGTCGCCGATGGTCAGGTATTGCGTGACCCACGCGGTGCGCATGCCGAGCTGGCGCGCGCTGCGCAGATTGGCCAGCGTGTCTTCCACCAGCACGCAGCTTTGCGGCGTCAGCTGGTGGCGGCGCATCAGCTTGCGCAGCATCAGCTTCGACGGCTTGGGACGCATGTGGCGATGCACCGTCATCGCTTCCACCGCGATGTGGTGGCTGAAGTGGCGCTGCAAACCCAGATGCTTGAGCACCTGCGACGAATAGCGGTGCGGCGCATTGGTCAGCAGGATTTTACGGCCGGGCAGGCGGCGCAGCAGCTGGCGCAGTCCACGCTCGGCGCGGATCATCGCATTGAGATCATCGAAGCGGTGGGTTTCTTCGAGAAAGTGCGCGGCCTTGACGCCATGGTGCTTGACCACGCCCAGCGTGGTGGCGCCGTAGCGCTGCCAGTACAAGGTGCGGGTGGCGTTCACCAGCTCATCGCTGGCGGGCGTGACGCCATCGCCCAGCAAGCGCGCCAGATAGGTGTTCATGCCGGCCATGATCGCGGGGAAGATGGCGTGCGAGGCGTTGTGCAGCGTGTTATCGAGATCAAACAGCCACACGGGCGAGGAGCGGGTAATATTCACGTCATCTCTACCAATAAAGGAAATCATGCAGCGCCAGATTATAGTGATGTTCTGCAGTTTGTTCTGGTTTGCCTTCGGTTCTGCCTGGGCGGCGGAGCAGGGCGCGGCGCCCAATCGCGGCGCGCTGTTCAAGGTGCAGCAGAACGGACAGACGCTGTACCTGTTCGGCACCATCCACGTCGGCGCCAGGGATTTCTATCCGCTGGAGCCGCGCCTGGCCGGCCTGCTGAAACAGGCGCCGGTGCTGGCGCTGGAAATCGATCCGCTGGGCGATCCGCAAACACTGGCGCGCGCGGTGCAGCGGCATGGCCTCAGCGCCAAGGGCGCCGCCGGCCTGGCGCCGGCATGGCGCCAGCGTCTGGAGCGTTTGCTCGGTCAGTACAACATCGCGCCGCAATCGGTGGCGTCGATGAAGCCGTGGCTATTGGCGACGATGTTGACGGTGAGCGAGTTCGCCGCGCAAGGCTACGACGCGTCGCTGGCGGTGGATGCGCATTTGTCGCAGCAGGCGCATGCCGCCGGCAAGAAGATCGTCGAACTGGAATCGGCCGACAGCCAGATGGCGCTGTTTGACCAGATGACGCCGGCCGAGCAGCTGACTTTCCTGCAGGAGGCCATCGGCGGCATCGAGGACAAGGAGCAGGCCGACCAGGCGCGCGAGATCGCCCAGGCCTGGCGCACTGCCGATGTGAAGGCGCTGGAGGCATTGGCGTTGAAGGCGGAGCAGGACGAGACTTTCTCCGGCCGCTTTGTGCAGAAGGTGCTGCTGGACGGACGCAACCCGGCGCTGGCCGATGGCCTGGTCAAATTGATGGCGCGTGAAAACAACAGCGTGGCGGCGATCGGCGTGCTGCACCTGGTCGGCAAAACCAGCGTGCCGGAACTGCTGCGCAAGCGCGGGCTGACGGTGGAACGGATTTACTAGGAGGAGCTAACTGCGGGGGGAGGGTGCTGCAGAAGAGTGGTGCCCTTTACGTGGATTGAACACGTGGCCTCTCCCTTACCAAGGGAGTGCTCTACCACTGAGCTAAAAGGGCATACAAATGTGGCGGTTTCACCGACTGCCGGCGAGACCGCCTTTTTTTCAGTGAGACCGGATCATAGTGCCAAATGCCTGTTCGGTCAAGACTTCGAGCAACAAAGAATGCTCAATTCGTCCATCGATGATGTGAACCGTGTTCACGCCCGACTTCGCCGCATCCAGTGCTGATGAAATCTTAGGCAGCATGCCGCCCGAAATCGTGCCGTCGGCGAACATCTCGTCGATCTCGCGCGCCGACAGGTCGGTCACCAGATTGCCCTGCTTGTCCTGCACGCCGGCGATGTTGGTCATCATGATCAGCTTTTCGGCTTTCAGGATTTCGGCGATCTTGCCGGCGACCACGTCGGCGTTGATATTGTAGGCCTGGCCGTCCTGGCCGAAGCCGATTGGCGAGATGATCGGAATGAAAGCGTCGTCCTGCAGCGCCTTGACCACGGCCGGGTTGATGGCGTCGATTTCGCCGACGAAGCCGATGTCCAGCGTCTGGCCCGGATTGTCCTTGTCCGGCATGGCCATCTTGCGGGCGCGGATCAGGCCGCCGTCCTTGCCGGTCAGGCCGACTGCCTGGCCGCCGTAATGATTAATCAACATCACGATGTCCTGCTGGACTTCGCCGCCCAGCACCCACTCCACCACTTCCATGGTTTCCTCGTCGGTGATGCGCATGCCTTGCACGAACGTGCCTTGCTTGCCGATTTTCTTCAGCGCGTTGTCGATCTGCGGACCGCCGCCGTGCACGACTACCGGGTTCATGCCGACCAGTTTGAGCAAAATGACATCGCGCGCGAAGCCGTGTTTCAGGCGTTCGTCGGTCATGGCGTTGCCGCCGTATTTGATGACGATGGTTTTGCCGTGGTAATTACGGATGTAGGGGAGAGCCTCCGCCAGAATTTGCGCCTTGATCCGTGGTTCAACGGAAGTCAGGTCGTCGGCGTCATTGCCTAGGTTCAGATTGGTCAGTTGGGTCATGGCGATTCCGGTAGAAAGAATTTGGGCGCAATTTTACAGCCTCAGGCTGCACTCAAGCACGCATTATAGGGCCATCCGGTTGTATTTTCCCGGAAGCTCCGTTACGCTGCCGCGATGAGTACCTGTTCCCGCTGCGGCGCGCAGTTCTCCTGCGCAATGAAGGATGCCGATCCAGCCGCTCCGGCCGAGCCGTGCTGGTGCACTTTTTTGCCGCCCGCGCTGCCGGTGCCTTCTGCGCCGGGCGCCAGCTGCTGGTGCCCGGCGTGCCTCAAGCAGCACATCGTTGATCATCCTCAAACATCGGCCCATCCGCCGCCCGACAATAGCGCATAACCCCTCGCTGGGAGCGCTGAAATGACCCCGACCTCGCTTGACAAGGAAAGTGGCGCGGCGGACGATGGCCATATCGTCCGCATCGTGCGACTGGAAACACAAATGGATAACGTTACGGCGGCGCTGTTATCGTTGCAGCGCACGCAGGAGTTGCATTATCAGACCATGCAGGCTGATTTCGCATCCTTGCGCGACAAGCTCGATGATGTCCAGCGACACCTGACTGATCGGCAAGACCGCATAACAGACCGTCTGGACAAGCGCATCGATCATCTGGGCAATCGAATCGACAGGCTGGTGTTCTGGGTGGCCGGCCTGACGGCCGCCAATCTGGCGACGATGGTCGGCTTGCTGCTGCGGGTGGCCGGCGTTATCTGATCAGCTCACAGTGCGGAAGAAACGCAGCATTTCACGGCTGGCGTCCGGGCCTTTGGCGTCGGTGTAGCTGCCGGATGTACTGCCGCCCGACCAGGCGTGGCCGGCGCCGTGCACCACCCAGTGTTCTCCGACCGGCACGCCATCGGCGGTGGTGTGCGTGGTCTGGGTGTAGCGGTAGCCATTCGGCACCGCGCCCGACTGCACCTTCGGCCGCACACTGCGATGATGATGCAGCCGCTGCGCCATCACCTGCTCGCCATTGCGCGGATTCACCGTCGTATCGCTATCGCCATGGAACACGATGATTGGCTGCGATCCATTGCCCGCCTTGGCCGCCGTATTCACGCCGCGCTTCATCGCCGACAAGGCCGAAGGCAAATCCTGCGCCGACGCAAACGGCAAGCCCGAGTGCACGCCCACCGCCGCGAACAATTCCGGATACAGCGTGCCGGCGATCACCGCCATCGCCCCGCCCGCCGACAGTCCGGCCACATACACCTGGCGCTCATTGACCGGATACTCGTCGATGATCTGGCGCGCGATGCCGGCGATGATGGACGGCTCGCCCTGACCACGCTGCTGGTCGATCGCATTGAACCAGTTCCAGCACTTCGAATGGTTGGCCTGCGCGGTCTGTTCCGGATACACCACCAGCCAGCCCATCTCCTCCGCCAGCTGGTTCATCTGCGTGCCGGCGGCGAAGTCATCCGGATTCTGCGTGCAGCCGTGCAGCATCACCAGCAGCGGTAGCGCCTGGCCGTGGTAGCTGGACGGGATGTACAGCTTGTAATTGCGCGTGCCGGCATGGTTGCTATAGCTGCCGGTGACGAACTGGGCGCCGGCCGGCAGCGGCTGCGCCGAGGCGGGATTCAATACCGAGCCGATGTCGATGGCGCGGTCCAGATTGGCCTGCAAATCAAGCTTGATGCCCATGCGGTTCAGTATGTCCTGCGCGTATTCGGCCGGGTTGGCGGCCGGATTGAAGCCGGACGGCGCAGCCTGCTCCGGTGGCGGCGTGACGGGCGCCGCGCCCGCCGGTGGCGGATTAATATCGCGCATGGCCGGACGGTGCAGCGGGTTGTTCTTGTTCAGCATCTGTTGCGCGGCTTCGCGCATCTGGTTGAGAAAATTGAGTTTCATGGCACTCCTTAGTGGATGCGCGTCGCCAGGGCCGTCTTGAGGACAGCGCTGGCATGCAGCGAGCCGAGTACAAAAATTGATTCGATGGTGGCCAGCGCCAGCTCGACCGAAACGTCGCTGGCGATGCTGGCCAGGCCGAGTACTTGGATTTGCAGCCGCTCGCCCGCCGCCTGGATGGCTTCCAGGTCGGCGCGCGAATAATGCTGCATGCCCAATACCAGACTCTTGCGCGCCACGGTCTGCCTGACCACCTCGGCGTGCTGGTTCAGCTGATTGCGGATTGCCGTGCGTATCAGATCGGTACGGTTCGAGTAAAACCCTTCCTGTACCAGCAGGTCAATCTGGCCTAAGTCGATCGGGCCAAGATTGATGGTGATTTTTTCTGATTCGGCAGTCTTCAGCTTGATTTCTTGCTTGGCCACGGGGTCTCCATCCATTTGCCATCTATATAGATGGTAAGTCTACGCCGATGCGGCCCCCGGTCAAGCAGCTTCGCGGCATAATGCAGCCATGAGTGAAGTAAACAACATAAGCCCCCCCACCGTCCCCTCTCCTTGTGTCAGCTTGTGCAAGATGGATATGGAGCGGCGCTACTGCATGGGCTGCCTGCGCACCATTGAGGAAATCGTCGCCTGGAGCAAGGCCGACGATGATTACAAGCGCGCCGTCTGGGCGGAATTGCCGCGCCGGCGCGAAACCATCCACTTCGACGACGAGGAACGATGAACGTGCTGCCGGATTCGATACAGGTGCTGGAGCGCGGCTGGTTGTCGTCCAACAACATCATGTTGCTGGGCCGCCACGACACGGCGATTATCGATACCGGCTACGTCAGCCATGCGTCGCAGACGCTGGAACTGGTGCGCCATGTGTTGCGCGGCCGTCATTTGGACCAGATTCTTAATACCCACCTGCACTCGGATCACTGTGGCGGCAACGCCATTTTGCAGGCGCACTTCGGCTGTCGAACCGCGATTCCGGTGGCGGAGGCCGACAAGGTGCGCCACTGGGATGTCGATGCGCTCAGCTTCAAGGCCACCGGTCAGCGCTGCGACCGCTTCACCTTCGACGCCACCGTGTCGCCCGGCGATGTGCTGCGGCTGGCCGATATGGAATGGCAGGCGCTGGCCGCGCCCGGCCATGATACGCATTCGCTGATTTTTTACTGTCCGGAAGTCAAGGTACTGGTTTCCGCCGACGCCTTGTGGGAAAACGGCTTCGGCGTCATCTTCCCGGAGCTGGACGGCCAGTCCGGTTTTGCCGAGGAGCGCGCCACGCTGGACCTGATCGCCGGGCTGGACGTGGCGCTGGTGATTCCTGGCCACGGCGCCCCCTTCACCGATGTGGCCGGCGCACTGGCCCGCGCCCGCTCGCGGCTGGACTACCTGGCCGCCGATCCGCTGCGCAACGCGCAGAACGCGCTGAAGGTGCTGCTCAAGTTCCTGTTGCTGGAGCGCCAGCGCATCCCGCTGGCCGATGTGCCCACGCTGCTGACGTCGATGCCGGTGTTCGCCGCCGCTAACAGCAACTATCTGAAGCAGTCGCCAGAGGAATTGGGCCGCTGGGCCAGCACCCAGCTGGTACGCGCCGCTGCCGCACGCATCGAGGGTGAGTACTTACTAAACGAGTAATTGTAGAGGGTTTTCCCTAGTTAAGGCACGGTCGTACTATTTTCGATCTATAATCGGTTGACCCGATCAACTCACGTCAGCGAGCACGTCATGACCTTGCCTGCAGTCCTGCAAAACCTCACCCTTCCCGTCATCGCATCCCCGATGTTTATTGCCAGCGGTCCCGCGCTGGTGGCGGCCCAGTGCAAGGCCGGCATCGTCGGCTCCTTCCCGGCGCTGAACGCGCGCCCGGCCGAGCTGCTGGACGTGTGGCTGACCGATCTGCAAAAAGAGCTGGCCGAGTTCCAGGCCGCCAATCCGGACCAGCGCGTCGGCCCGATCGCCGTCAATCAGATCGTGCACCAGTCCAACGACCGCCTGGCGCATGACGTTGAAGTGTGCGTCAAGCACCAGATTCCGATCATCATCTCGTCGCTGCGCGCGCCGCCGAAAGAGATGCTGGACGCCATTCACAGCTATGGCGGCATCGTGCTGCACGACGTGGTCTCGATCCGCCATGCGCAAAAAGCGCTGGAAGCCGGCGTGGACGGCCTGATCCTGGTGGCCAGCGGCGCCGGCGGCCATGCCGGCACGCTGTCGCCGTTCGCACTGGTGGGCGAGGTGCGCAAGTTCTTCAAGGGGCCGATTGCCTTGTCCGGTTCGATCGCCACCGGCGATGCGGTCCTGGCGGCCCAGGCCATGGGCGCCGACTTTGCCTACATCGGTTCGCGCTGGCTGGCGACGCAGGAATCCAACGTCAGCGATGGCTACCGCGAAGCGATTGTGGAATCGACTGCGGCGGACATTGTGTATTCCAATCTGTTTACCGGCGTGCACGGAAATTACCTGAAAAAATCCATCGTCGCCGCCGGCCTGGACCCGGACGCGCTGCCGACCGCCGACAAGACCGCGATGAACTTCGGCTCCAGCAGCGCCAAAGCCTGGCGCGACATCTGGGGCGCCGGCCAGGGCGTCGGCCTGATGGACGACATCCCGACCACCGCCGAGATGGTCGCGCGCCTGAAGCGCGAGTACGACGCCGCGCGCGCGCGGCTGGCGCTGTAAAAACATTGCATTTTCCAGTTGTTTTTCAGGTAATATCACCTGAACACAACTGGGAGATGCCATGAAAATGCACTACACCTTGTTTGCAGCCGCGCTGGCCTTGAGCGGCGCGGCCCATGCCGCTGTGGAAACCGTTATCGTGCCTGCCCCGACGCCGGTGGCTGCTTGCGAGCAGCCGGCGATTCCTGCCATGTCGTCCTCTACCGTGGGCGTGAAGCGGGTTGTCAGGCAGATCGCTCAGTGGCGCGCATGTTCCGCCGACTTGCTGGCGCGCGATAGCAGCGCCGAGACGCAAGCCACGGTCGATGCGGTGGAAGCGCGGGTTGCGACCTGGCTGAACGCGACTGCGCGTTACAACAACGGCCAGGCACAGGGCCGCCTGGCGCAAACCCAGGTAGAGCGCGACTGGCGCGAAGCGACTGTCACCCGTCTCGGCACTTATGCCGGCGTGCGCTACACCGCCCCGGCGCCGGACAACGCCAACTGGCTGGAAATTACTCAGTAACTACTCAGTAACTGCCAGGCTGGCGCGTGCCGCCGGCTTGCCGCGTACCCAGACCGTGTCTACCGCATCGTAGGCACGGATATCTTTCAGCGGCGATTCTTTCATCAGCACCAGGTTGGCGACTTTGCCCGCTTCAATCGTGCCCAAGTCTTTTTCCAGATGGAAGCTGCGGGCGTTGTTGATGGTGGCCGCCTTGAAGATCTGTTCCAGCGACAGTCCGGCTTTGCGCAGGTTTTGCATTTCCAGATAGCCGTTCAGGCCCGGCACGTTGCCGTAGGTTGGCGAGGACGGTGTATCGGTGGCGAACAGGAAGTTCGCATTTTTGCCCGCTAAATAGGCAAGCACCTGGCTTTGCCGGCGCAGTGGTGCTTCCATGCCCTGGCGGACCGCTTCGTCGGTTTCACCCTCTTCGGCCACTTCTTGCTTGAACCAGCTGCCTTCGGGCGTCTTCAGCCAGGCCAGCATGGCTGGCGGCAGCAGTTTGGCAAGAGCCGGCGTGCTCAGGTAGTCCGGGTCCACGTAGGCGCGCAGACCGTACAGCACTTGCATGGTCGGCTGGTAGCCGATGTTCTTCTCTACGACTTTGTCCAGCAATTGCCGCACTTCTTCCGGCAACTCCTGCGAGTTATTCAAAGCGCCCCAATGCCACATGCCGTGCGCCAGCACGTCTGTGCCGCCGTTGACGGCAAAGGTCTGCGATTCCAGGGAGTTGCCATGGGTGACCATCACCAGATGGGCCTGTTTGGCCAACTGGCGCACCTCGCCATACATTTCCGGACTCATGACCGGCAGGTTGCGCTGGTTGCCGAAGCCGCGCTCGTAGTGGGTTTTCAGGCAGATGGCGTGATCGGCCTTGACGCGGGCCACGCCCTTGGCCGCAGTGTAGTCTTCCGGCTTGTATTCGGCGGGAATCTTGTCCTTCTGCGCCGGATCGTAGATGAAGTTGGAAAACATCTTGAAGCGCTTTTCCGGCGCGATGAAGGCGGACGGGTAGCCGTTGGCGATCACCAGCGGCGCACCGCAGTCGTAAATGTCGGGATGCAGCGGCATGGCTTTTACCCGGTCGATGAATTCGCGGCTGCCGGCGGCCAGATCGATCACGGTGGTGTAACCATAGTAGAGGTAAGATCGCGGCATTTGGGCGAAGTAGGCGTCGGCCATCGCTTGCATGTGTTCGGATTGTTCGAAGCTCATGCCGGGCACGGCGAACAGATGGACATGCGAGTCGATCAGGCCGGGCGTCAGGTAATAGCCTTTGCCGTCGACGCGGGCGGCGCCGGCCGGGGTTTTGCCGCCGGCACCGCGCTCGACGCGGACGATGCGGTCGTTGTCGATCAGCACGCTGCCAGCCTCGATGCGATCCAGCTTTTCCGGCGATACCAGCTTGACGTTGGTGATCCAGGTCTGGCCCGCCATGGCCGGTGCGCAAATCAGAAAGCCGGCGATAAGTTGGGTGAATTTCATGCTGGGCTCCGTGTGGTTGATGGAGCCAGTGTGGCGTGGAAGCGCGGGATTTGCGTCCCGGATCATGATTTGGCACCGGCTACGCGGCGGTTTTGGCCTGTTCACGGAACTCGCCCGGCGTCATGCCAGCGTGTTTTTTAAATGCGCGGTTCATCGCGCTTTTACTGTTAAATCCTGCAATCAGCGCCAGGTCCAGGATGCTGGCGCTGGCGTGCTGCGGGTCGTGCAGCGCGGTTTTCAGGGCGTCCACGCGGTAGCGATTGAGGAAATCGGCGAAATTGGCACCGCAATGCTGATTGATCAGCTGTGATAGTTCATGCGGCGTCATCGCCACTTGCGCGGCCAGCTCTTCCAGCTTCAGTTCGCCGTTACGATAGGGCTGGTTGCGTTCCATGCACGTTGTCAGTCGGGCCAGGAAAGCGTCGCGGTCGTCGGTGGAGAGCTGTTTGTCGGCGTAACGCGGCTTGGGCGGCGGCAGCGTTTGCGGACGGTAACCCAGCGGCAGACGCATCGCCGTATAGGCGGTGGCGAAGACAAACAGCATCAGCGCGCCGCCGTCCACCGCTTCCACCGACAGCGGCAACTCGGCATCGACCGCCGCCATCGCGACCGCCAGCACGCTGAGGCCGGCGCTGAACAGCCAGATGCGCATCAGCCGCCGCAGGTCGGCCACCAGTTCGGAATCGTCCGGCACCCGCTGCACCAGCCGGTAGCTGGCGCGCAGGTAGAAGAACAGGATACCCATCTTGACCACGGCGAACAGCGCCAGATACCACGGCCAGCCGTCGAAAGCGCGCATCCAGGTCAGTTTTTCGTCAGCCGAACGCAAGTAGAAAGGCAGCATCGCGAGCGTGGCGACGGCAAATGGCGCGAAATGCAGCAGCGCGCGCCGGCCCAGCGGCTGGTCCGACAACATCGCGTGCAGATAGAGATACAGCAACGGCCCCACCGCCAGCCCCAGCGTGACAATCGCCAGCGCGCTGTGCGGATAAGCCTGATACAAATGGTTCAGCCCCAGCCAGGCATGGCCGATGATTGCTGAAAAAAGCAGCAGCAGCGCGGACAGCAGCCGGTTGGCGGTGCGCATTGCCGGCTGGCGCGGATTGAGCAGGGCGATGCTGAGGAACACTGCCTGAGCTATCGCGGCAAGAAACAGCCAGGAGATGATCGTATTAACCATCATGCAATCTTGCCATCATCCGCCGCGCCTGGCAATCGCGGCGGCAAGGTGGCGGATCAGTTCTCGGTGTTGATCGCCCACAGGCCCGGCAGGTTGCGCCAGTAGCCGTACGCGTCCATGCCGAAGCCGACCACGAAGCGGTTCGGGATGGTGATGCCGACGATGTCCGCGTAGACGGGCTTGGCCTTGCCGATCGCCTTGTCGCAGAACACGGCCAGGATCACTTCCTTGGCGCCCATGTCCAGCAGGCGCTGTTTGACGTGGGCCAGCGTTTCGCCTTCGTCGAGGATGTCGTCCAGCACGATCACGGTGCGGCCGCTGACGTTCGACCGCGGCACCACTTTCCATACCACTTCGCCGCCGCGGTCTTCATCGCCATAGCGGCTGACGTGGATGTAGTCGAATTCCAGCGGGAAGGTCAGCTGCGGCAGCAGATTGCCGGTGAAGACCACGGCGCCGCCCATCACGCCCAGCACCAGCGGGAATTCCTCGCTGTCCGGCTGATCGTAGCGGGCGTTGAGGGTGTTGGCCATTTCAGTGACGGCGCTGTCGACGTCCTGTTTGGTGTAGAGCTCTTCGGCGTTCTGCATCAAAGCGCGGGCGCGGTTGTGGTGGAAGTCTTGCATGATATTTTTATAAACCAAACGTGTGAAGGACGATATTTTACTGGTAATCGCGGACGTCCGCGATTACCTTGCCGTCGTTGGGCAGGCTGCCCACGGCGACAAATCGCACCTCGCCGCGCAGCTTGGTCAGCGTGCGGATCGATTCGACGATGTCGACGCCGGCCAGGCTGGCGCTGGCGGGATCGGCTACCTCGCAATGCAAGGTCATGGTCTCCTGCGCGATCCGGCCGGACACCACCAGCCGCGCCTTGACGATTTCCGGATGGCGGCGCGCGATGTCATGCACCTGCGACGGATGGACGAACATGCCGCGTATCTTGGTGGTTTGGTCGGCGCGTCCCAGCCAGCCCTTGATGCGGGTGTTGGTGCGGCCGCCCGGCGAAGGCGCCACATCGGTCAGTAACGCCGACAGGTCGCCGGTGGCGAAGCGGATCAGCGGATAGTCCGGATTGAAGACGGTGAGCACCACTTCGCCCACTTCGCCCGCAGGTACGGGATCGCCGCTGCCGGGGCGGACGATTTCCAGAATCACCTCTTCATCCAGCAGCATGCCGGGATCGCGCACCCCGCCGCTGCGTGTTTCGTAGGCGATGCTGCCGATGTCGGCGGAGGCGTAGACCTGTAGCACGCACGGCACGCCATGCTCGCCGAACCAGCTGCGCAGCGATTCCGGCAGCGCTTCGGCGCTGACCAGCGCGCGCTGGATGCTGCTGATGTCGGCGCCGGTCTCCCGCGCCTTTTCGATGATGAGCTTCAGGAAGGAGGGCGTGCCGACATAGGTGTCCGGCCGTAGCGCCTGAATGGCCTGCACCTGCATCTCGGTCTGGCCGCTGCCGGCCGGGATCACCGCGCAGCCGATATGCGCGGCGCCGCCTTCGACCATGAAGGCGGCCGGCGTGAAGTGGTAGGAGAAGCAGTTTTGCAGCAGGCTGCCGGCGCGCACGCCGGCGGCGCGCAAGGGACGGGCGAAACGCCACCAGTCCGCGCCGCGTCCCTCGGGATCGAAGATCGGACCGGGCGACATGTACACGCGCGACAACTGGTTGATCGGGGTGGTGTTCAAGCCGCCGAACGGCGCCTGTTTTTCCTGCAGCGCGTGCAGGTCGGACTTGCGCGTCACCGGCAGTGTCGCCAGCGCCGCGCGGCTGTTGATGCCGGCGGCGTCGATGTCGGCGAGGATGCGCGACCATCCTGCCGCCGCCTTGGCGCGTGCGACCAGTTGCGGCAGGCGCGCCATCAGTTCGCGCTCGCGCTGTTCCGGCGGGCGGGTTTCCAGACTGTCCAGCGTATCGGCCATGATCAGCTTGCTTTCCCATTTGATGTCTTCGGTGGTGCCGGGCAGTTTGCGGCAGTAGGCTTCGCCTTAGTGAGATTCATATGGCTCCTTATGCCAGCCAGCGCTTGCGGCGCCGGTAGAATTTCATGTCGCGGAAGCTCTTGCGGCCGGCGCCGGAGACGCCGAGGTAGAACTCCTTGACGTCCTCATTGCATGCCAGGTCGGCGGCCGCGCCTTCCATCACCACGCGGCCGTTTTCCAGGATGTAGCCGAAGTCCGCGTAGCGCAGGGCGATGCTGGTGTTTTGTTCGGCCAGCAGGAAGGAGACGTTTTCCTTGCTGTTCAAGTCCTTGACGATGCCGAAGATCTCTTCAACGATTTGCGGCGCGATGCCCATCGACGGTTCGTCCAGCAGTATCATCGAGGGCCGCGCCATCAGCGCGCGGCCGATGGCGCACATCTGCTGTTCGCCGCCGGAAGTGTAGCCGGCCTGGCTGCCGCGCCGCTCTTTCAGGCGCGGGAAGTAGTGATAGACCTTGTCCAGCGATTCCTTCAGCTCCGCGCGCGAGGCGCTGCGGGTATAGGCGCCGGTCAGCAGGTTTTCCTCGATGCTCAGATGGCCGAAGCAGTGACGGCCCTCCATGACCTGCGACAGGCCGCGCCTGACCAGCTCATTGGGCGTCAGCTGGTCGATGCGCTCGCCTTTGAACTGGACTTCGCCCTTGGTGACGTCGCCGCGTTCGCCGCGCAGCAGGGTGGAGATGGTCTTCAGCGTGGTCGATTTGCCGGCGCCGTTGGCGCCCAGCAGGGCGACGATTTTCCCCTGCGGGACTTGCAGCGAGACGCCTTTCAATACAAGGATTACGTGGTCGTAGATAACTTCGACGTTATTCACAGAGAGATAGGGAGTCATCGTAGCCTCGTCATTCCTGCACGTGCATTCAGGGGTTCCATGGATTCCCGCGTGCGCGGGAATGACCTTACCTGGCGCATGCCGGCGTGATTTTCTTCTCGGCCGCGTAGGTCGCGGAGCTTTCCTCCAGCAGCTTGCGGGTCAGCGCCTTGTCGCCGACGATCCAGTTCGGCGTGATGGCGTTCCACTTCTTGCCATCCCATTGCTGCACCTTCACGGCGCCGGAGCCTTCATGATCGTCGCAGCTGGTCTTCACCACCGGCAGCATGCCGAAGGCGCCGACGGCTTTCTGCCGCACCTCGTCGAGGTTCAGGTTCTCCAGTCCCCAGCGCATCTGTTCGCCGCTGATGCGCTTGCCCTTGCCAAACTTCTCCTGCGCGGTGCGGATCGCCTCCACCCACAGGATCGCCGCGCTCACGCCGCGCATGTGATACACGCTGCCGATGCGCGAGCGATCGGCGAGATTGCCTTTGCCGGCGTCGTAGAGTTTTTTGCGGATGTCATCCAGCACCGGGTAATTGCCTGGCGTGTTGAAAGTCATGGCGCTATAGCCTTTGGCCGCATCGCCGGTTGGCACGGTGTCTTCTTCCGAACCGGCCCACCACACGCCGAGGATCTTCTCGCGCGGGAAGCCGTTGCGCTGCGCGGTCTTGATCGCCACCGCGTTCATGGAACCCCAGCCCCACAGGATCACATGGTCCGGACGCGCCTGACGGATCTGCAACCATTGCGACTGCTGCTCGCTGCCGGGGGGCGTCACCGGGATCCTGATCAGTTCAAAACCGTGCTGTTTGGCCAGCGCCTCCAGCACTGGCAAGGGTTCCTTGCCGAACGCGGAATCGTGATACAGGTGCACGATCTTCTTGCCTTTGAGCTTGGCCATGCCGCCCTCCTTGTCGCCAAGGTATTTGATCATGGCGGCGGCCTGGTTCCAGTAGCTGGTAATCAGCGGGAAGACGTAGGGGAAGACTTTGCCGTTGGCGGCATCCGAGCGACCGTAGCCTATCATCGTCATCGGAATCTTGTCGACGGCGAGGCGGTCAAGGATGCCGTAGGCGACGCCGGTGGACAGCGGTTCGACCAGCGTGGCGCCGCCGTTTTTGGTTTTCAGGCGTTCGTAGCATTCCACGCCGCGCGATGGGTTGTATTCGGTCTCGCACTCTTCCCAGGAGAGTTTCACGCCGTTCACGCCGCCGGACAGATTGACCAGATTGAAGTAGTCGATAATTCCGCCGTAAAAACCGGAACCGCCCGCCGCATAAGGGCCTACGCGGTAGGAGGGCAGGGCGATGTACTGTTCCGCAGGCTGTGCAAGAGCCGCGCCGCTGGCGGCCAATGTGAGGCCGGCGATGATTGATGCAAAGCGTTTCATAGTGTGTCTCCTCTGATTTTTTAATGGGGGAACGGCCACAGACGCAACTTCTCTTTACCAATTTGCCACAGGCGCGCCAGGCCATGCGGCTCGACAATCAGGAAAAATATGATCAGCGCGCCGAATACCATCAGTTCCAGGTTGGACGCAACGCTGGTGGGCAGCGCAAGGCTGTGCGCGACGACATTCAGCAACACCGGCAGCAGCACGATGAAAGCCGCGCCGAGGAAGGAGCCAAGTATCGAGCCCACACCGCCGATGATGATCATGAACAGGATGCGGAACGACAGATCGAGGTTGTACGCCTCCGGCTCCACCGTGCCGAGGTAGGCATAGGCATACAGCGCGCCGGCCACGCCGCAATAGAAGGAGCTGACGGCGAACGCCAGCAGCTTGGTGCGCATCAGGCGGAAGCCGATCACCTCGGCCGCGACGTCCATGTCGCGCACCGCCATCCACGAGCGGCCGACGTTGGAGCGGACCATGTTCTTGGCCAGCAGCGCCATGACGGCCACCACGCCCAGCACCAGCAGATACTTGCGGTCGGGCGTATCGAAGGCGTAGCCGAGAATGACGATGGGCTGCGCGGTGATGACGCCGGAAGCGCTGTAGTTGGTCAGGTAGGGAATCTTGGTCAAGCACCAGACCACGAAGAACTGCGTCGCCAGCGTGGCGGCGGCCAGATAAAAGCCGCGTATCCGCAGCGACGGCAGGCCGAAGGCGATGCCGACCAGCGCGGCGCTCAATCCGCCCAGCACAAATGCCGCCAGCACCGGCAGTCCCGGTATGCGCAGCAGGAAGTTATACGATGCGAAAGCGCCCACCGCCATGAACGCGGCCGTGCCCAGCGACAGCTGGCCGGCGTAGCCGGTAAGGATGTTCAGCCCCAGCGCGGCCAGCGAGAAAATCAAAAACGGAATCAGGATCGCCGACAGCACGTAGGGCGATGCGATCAACGGCACGGCGACAACAGCAATGAGCAGCATCAGCAGCAGCGCGATGCGGTCCTGCAGGATGGGGAAAATCTGGCCGTCGGCCTGATAGCTGGTTTTGAACTGTCCTGCTTCGCGGTAGAGCATCAGATTCTCCGGATGATTTTTTCGCCGAACAGCCCTTCCGGGCGCACCAGCAGGAACAGCAGGGCCAGTACGTACGGGAACCAGCCTTCGATGCCGCCTCCGACCAGCGGGCCGATATATACTTCAGCCAGTTTTTCGGAGGCGCCGATAATCAGGCCGCCGACAATCGCGCCGGGCATCGAGGTAAAGCCGCCGAGAATCAGCACCGGCAGCGCTTTCAGCGCCACAAACGTCAACGCGAACTGCACGCCATTGCGCGCGCCCCACAACAGGCCGGCCACCAGCGCGACCACGCCGGCCACCGCCCACAGCACCGCCCAGATGCGCTGCAGCGGAATGCCGACCGCCAGCGCGGCCTGATGGTCGTCGGCGACGGCGCGCAATGCGCGGCCCACCTTGGTTTTCGAGAACAGCAGCGCGAGCGTGGTCACCAGCAGGCCGCACACGGCGGCGGCCATGATGTCGAATTGCGAGACCAGGATGTTGTAGTTGTCCATCAGGTATTGCGACGGCACGTCCTCGATCGGCAGCTCCAGCTTGCGCACCTGCGCGCCGAACACCAATTGCGCCAGTCCTTCGATGAAGAACGCCAGTCCGATGGTGGCCATGAACAGCGTGATCTCCGGCTGGTTGACCAAAGGCCGCAGCACCACGCGTTCTATCGCCAGGCCAAGCAAGATCATTACCGCCACCGTAATTGGCAGCGCGATCCACAGCGACACTTCTAGCTTGTCCATCACGCCCACGCAGGTCAGCGCGGCGAAGTACACCATCGCCCCCTGAGCGAAGTTGAAGACGCCGGAAGCCTTGTAGATCAGCACAAAGCCTATCGCCACCAGCGCATACATCACGCCGGACAGCAGGCCGCCGATCAGCACCTCGAAGAAGAAGTTCATGAGCAGGACACTCCAAGGTAGGCGTTGATGACGTCGGGATCACAGCGCACCTGGTCCGGCGTGCCGTCGCCGATCTTCTTGCCGTAGTCCAGCACCACCACGCGGTCGGAGATATCCATCACCACGCCCATGTCATGTTCGATCAGCACGATGGTGGTGCCGAATTGCTCGTTGACGTCGAGGATGAAGCGGCACATGTCCTGCTTTTCCTCGACATTCATGCCAGCCATCGGTTCGTCCAGCAGCAGGATTTCCGGCTCGGCGGCCAGCGCCCGGCCCAGTTCCACGCGCTTTTGCAGGCCGTAGGGCAGGCGGCCCACCGGCGTCTTGCGGATCGCCTGGATTTCCAGGAAGTCGATGATCTCCTCGGCCTTGATGCGGTGGGCGATTTCCTCGCGCCGCGCCGGCCCCCAGTACAGGGCTTGCAGCAGGAAGTTGGATTTCATCTTCAGGTTACGGCCGGTCATGATGTTGTCCAGCACCGTCATGCCCTTGAACAGCGCGATGTTCTGGAAGGTGCGGGCGATGCCGGATTTGGCGGCGGTATGGCAGTCCATATTCTTGCGCACCTCGTCGCGATAGACGATCTGGCCCTGCTGCGGGCGGTACACGCCGTTGATCACGTTGAGCATCGAGCTTTTGCCGGCGCCATTGGGGCCGATGATGGCGCGGATCTCGTGCCGCCGGACGTCGAACGAGATATCGGTCAACGCGCGCACGCCGCCGAAGGACAGCGAGATGTTCTTCAGGTCGAGGATCACCGGCCCTGCCGGACGGCGCGTTGCACCGAAGTGGGCTTCCGGCTCATTCATCTGCATGTGCGCGTCCTCCGTCATGCCGCTGCCTGCACGGCAGGGTAAGTCTTGCATGGCTCGATCTTCAGGTCCGCCGCGACCACGCCGGTGCGGCCATCCTCAAACTTGACCTGCGTCTCGATGTACTGCGAGGTTTTGCCCTGGTACAGAGCCGCAATCAGCGGCGCGTATTTCTCCGCGATGAACTTTCTGCGTACCTTGCGCGTGCGGGTCAGCTCATCGTCGTCCGGATCGAGTTCCTTGTGCAGCACCAGGTAGCGGTGGATTTGGGTGTCGCTCATCGACGGCTCGGCGGCCAGGTCGGCGTTGACCTGCTCGATGCAGTCCCGCACCAGGCCATACACGGCGGGATGCGCGGCCAGGTCGGTGTAGCCGGCGTAGGCGATGTTGCGGCGCTCCGCCCAGTTGCCCACCGCTTCCATGTCGATGTTGATGAAGGCGCACACCTGATCGCGCTGGTGGCCGAACACCACCGCCTCCTTGATGAAGGGGAAGAACTTCAGCTTGTTCTCGATATAGTTCGGCGCGAAGATGGCGCCGCCGTTCATGCGGCCGACATCGGCGGCGCGGTCGATGATTTTCAGGTGGCCGTCCGCATCGAACAGCCCGGCATCGCCGGTGTGGAAATAGCCTTGCGCGTCGATCGCCTCGCTGGTGGCGTCGGGACGCTTGTAGTAGCAGTCCATCAAGGTTGGTGATTTCACCAGCACTTCGCCGTTGTCGGCCAGCTTGACCTCCACCCCCGGCGCCGGCAGGCCGACGCTATCGAACTTGATCTGGCCGTCCGGCTGCAAACAAATGTAGGCGCAGGTTTCGGTGGAGCCGTAGAACTGCTTCAGATTCACGCCGATGGAGCGGTAGAAGCGGAACAGATCCGGTCCGATCGCGGCGCCGGCGGTGTAGGCCACGCGGATGCGCGACATGCCCAATACATTTTTCAGCGGCCCGTAGACCAGCGCCTTGCCGGCGGCGTAGCGCAGCCGGTCGGCCAGCGGCACCGGCCTGTTGTCTAAAATTTGAGCACCGCAGCGGCGCGCCACATCCATGAAGTAGTGGAACAGGCGCTGTTTGACGGCGCCGGCGTCCTCCATCCGTATCATCACCGTGGTCAGCATGTTCTCGAACACGCGCGGCGGGGCGAAGTAATAGGTCGGGCCGATTTCGCGCATGTCGGTCATCACGGTTTCGCTCGATTCCGGGCAGTTGACGGTGAAGCCGGCGCTCATCGCCTGGGCGAAGGAGAACAGGCAGTCGCCGACCCAGGCCATCGGCAGGTAGGACAGGATGTCTTCGGCGTCGCTCAGCCGTTCGAAACCGACGCCGCCGTCGCCGGCCGCCAGCAGCGAGCCATGCGTCTGGCACACCCCTTTGGGCTTGCCGGTGGTGCCGGAGGTGTAGAGGATGATGGCGTTGTCGCTGCGGCGGCCTTCGGCCACCTGCGCCTCGTAGAAGCCCGGATGGGCCTGATCCCAGGCGCGGCCCATTTCCTGCAGTTTGGCAAAGGACAGCAATTCCGCTTGCCGATAGTGGCGCATGCCGCGCTCGTCGTCGTAGGCGATATGGCGGATGTGCGGATACAGCGATTGCAATTCGAGCAACTTGTCGACCTGTTCCTGGTCTTCGACGATGGCGAACTGGATGTCGGCGTTTTCCAGCACATAGGCCATGTCGGCGGCCGGGGCATCCTGGTACAGCGGCACCGGCACGCCGCCCAGGCACTGCGCGGCCAGCATCGACCAGTACAGGCGCGGCCGGTTGTCGCCGATGATGGCCAGATTCATGCCGCGCCGTAATCCGAGCGCGGCCAGGCCGCAGGCGAGGGCGCGCACTTCGTCGTTGACCTGGGCCCAGTTCCAGCTTTGCCAGATGCCCAGGTACTTTTCGCGGAATGCAGGTTTCCCCGGCCGGACCTGGCCGTGCGCGAGCAGGCGGCGCGGAAAAGTTTCGTGTTCTTTTTGCACCAGTGTCTCCTGTTGCTGTTTTGTTTTTTTGTGTGATGATATTAACGTGACCTGCGTGGCCAAGTTGTCTTTTCGACGACAATTCACAGACTTTTCTATGGTGCGTCGCAAAAATGTCTGATCGAGATCAAATTAGTTTACGGGAGGCCTTGCGTTCAGCGATCTGGGCGAAAGACCTGACGCCGGAGCAAATGGCGCGCGTCGAGGCCGATACTTTTGAAACCTTTGTTCCGAAAGGTGGTTATGTCTGCCGCAAAGGGGAAATGGTCGAAAATTGGCTGGGTATTATCGACGGCATGGTGAAGATGAATAATTTCTCTTCCAATGGTAAAAGCGTGACGTTTACCGGTGTCCCACCGGGCGGCTGGTTTGGCGAAGGCACGGTATTAAAGAATGAAGTGCTTAAATATGATGCCATGGCTTTACGCGATAGCCGCATTGCGCGCATGCCCGTGTCGACGTTTATGTGGCTGCTAGATAATAGTCTGCCATTCAGCCGGTTTTTGTTAATGCAATTGAATGAACGGCTTGGGCAGTTTATTGGGATGGTGGAAAATGACCGGCTTTTAAATCCTGATACACGGGTGGCCCGCTGTTTGGCATCTTTATACCATGCCCATTTATATCCCAGCCTGGAGAAAATCGTGCACATATCGCAGGAGGAGCTGGGATTATTATCCGGCGCTTCCCGCCAGCGTGCGAATCAGGCTTTGCAGCTGCTGGAAAAACAGGGATTGCTGAGCCTGGATTACGGCGGCATCCGTATCCTGGATTTGGAGGGTTTACGGCGTTATGAGGCTTAGCGCGCTTTTTTTCGCCAAGGTTATGCTAATTATTAGCGCGAACTCGCCAAATTCCTGCATGAAAGCCTGGTCATGCCGCGTTGCGCAAACGCTCCTGCCAGCGGTCCTGCATTTCCTGAAGCCTGATCCAACTACCTGGCGAGCGGCCGGCCACTTTAGAAAGTCGTTCGGCCATCGCTGGAGTAATTCGGGTCTGGCCGTTTAGCAGCCGATTTACAGTGGAGACCGATACGCCTAATTGCTCTGCAAACTGGCGTGCGCTTATTTTATTTGGTGCCAAATGCCAGAGCTTAATAAATTCTCCTGGCGGCGTGGGGCTGTACATTTCCATTAGTGATAATCCTCGTAATCGATAAAAACCGCACTACCTTGGTCGAACTCGAATGTCAGCCGCCAATTTGCATTGACTTTGACAGACCAGCGTGGAATTTTAGTGCTTGATAAAAGATGCAGGTGCAAGCCAGATTCATTCATATCTTCGCCTCCTTTAGCAGAATCTAGTGCTGTTAGTAAATATTGCAGTCGTGCTGCATGATGTGGCTGTATTCCCGCCACCGAGCCGGTCTCAAAAAACTTGCGTAATCCCTTGTGGCGGAAGGAGGCGATCATGATCAATATAGACCCGCGTTGTTAACACAACAAGCTGAGCCATTTAAACATTCCGCTACCACAGCCGTTTAGCGGCAGATCAGCTAATCGCGGTATCATAGGAACAAGTAATCGAGAAACGTCCCATGAATACTCCAGACCCCTCCCAAGTCGCCGAGCGCCTGGCGCTGTTGCGGGCGGCGATGCGTCAGCAGCAAATCGATGCGCTGATGATCCCGTCGGCCGACCCGCACCTGTCCGAATACCTGCCCGAGCGCTGGCAGGGACGCGAGTGGGCGTCCGGATTTACCGGCTCGGTCGGCACTTTCATCATCACGCCCGAATTCGCCGGCCTGTGGACCGACCCCCGCTACTGGACCCAGGCCGAGCAGCAACTGGCCGAAACTGGCATCCAGCTGATGAAGCTGAGCTCCGGCGCCAGCGTGCAATATGTGGACTGGCTGGCAAGCCACCTGAAGTCCGGCCAGACGCTGGCGGTTGACGGCGCCGTGCTGGGCCTGGCCATCGCCCGCCTGCTGCAAACCGCGCTAGACGCCAAAGATGTCACGCTGCGCACCGACCTCGATCTGCTGGAACAGGTGTGGGACGACCGTCCGGCCTTGCCGGCCGCGCCGATTTACGAGCATCTGCCGCCGTACGCGTCGAAAAGCCGCAGCGGCAAGCTGGCCGACCTGCGCGGCGCCATGCAGCAGGCCGGCGCCAACCGTCACCTGATGTCGACGCTGGACGATATTGCCTATTTATTCAACCTGCGTGGCGCCGACGTCAATTTCAACCCGATTTTCCTGGCGCATGCGCTGGTGACGCCCACCCGTGCCACGCTGTACGTCGCCGACGGCAAAATCTCGCCCGAGCTGCGCGCCGCGCTGGCCGATGAGGCTATCGATGTGGCGCCGTACGAAACCGCCGCCGCCGCCCTTGGCGCGCTGCCGGCCGACGCCACCGTGCTGCTCGACCCGCGCCGCATCACCTACGGCACCCGCCAGTGGCTGCCGGCCAAGGTCAAGGTGGTAGAAGCGATCAACCCGACCACGCTGGCCAAGTCGCGCAAGAGCGAGCAGGATGCCGGCCACATACGCGTCACCATGGACCAGGATGGCGCCGCGCTGTGCGAATTTTTCACCTGGCTGGAACAGACGCTGGCCAATCCGGACCGTGAACCGCTGACCGAGCTGGAAATCGACCGGCAGATCACCGCCGCCCGCGCGCGCCGCCCCGGCTTCATCAGCCCCAGCTTCGCGACCATCGCCGGTTTCGGCGCCAATGGCGCCATCATGCATTACCGCGCCACCGGGGCGCGCCACGCCACCATCGAAGGCAACGGCCTGCTGCTGATCGACTCCGGCGGCCAGTACCTGGGCGGCACCACCGATATCACTCGCGTGGTGGCGGTCGGCCGCATCACTGAAGAACACCGGCGCGACTTCACGCTGGTGCTGAAGGGGATGATCGCCTTGTCCGCCGCCCGCTTCCCGCGCGGCGTCAAGTCGCCGATGCTGGACGCCATCGCCCGCGCGCCGCTGTGGGCCGAGGGGCTGGACTTCGGCCACGGCACCGGCCACGGCGTCGGCTACTTCCTGAATGTGCATGAAGGCCCGCAGTCGATCTCGCCGTCGGCCATGCCGGAGCCGCAGACGGCGATGGAGCCAGGCATGATCACCTCCATCGAGCCGGGGCTGTACCGCACCGGCCGCTGGGGCATCCGCATCGAAAACCTGGTGCTCAACCGCGCCGCCGGCCAGACCGAGTTTGGCGAGTTCCTCAACTTTGAAACCCTGACCATGTGCCCGATCGATACCCGCTGCATCGAACCGACGCTGCTGCGCGAGGATGAAAAGCGCTGGCTCAACGACTATCACGCGACGGTGCGCAAGCGCCTGTCGCCGCTGCTGACCGGCGACGCGCTGGCCTGGCTGCATACACGAACGGAGACTTTATGAGCGCTCGCGCCACCCGCGCCACCACGGCGGTAGACCGCCTGAAACGCCGCACCGGCAATGAAAAATATTCGATGTCGGTGACCGGCAGCGGCCACTTCTTCCTGTCCGACGGTGCCGGCAATCCGCCGCTTTGCCCACCGCTGGAGCTGGACGATTTTGTCGCCTTCGTCAAAACCATCGCGCCGGAGGCGCCCAAGCGCGTCAGCAAGCTCGATATCGCCTTCGAAAAACAGCTGATTAAAAAATAAGGCCAGACATCAACATGCCCGCCACCGAATTCCTGCAAGCCTATTGGTCGCATTCCGAACTCGCCACCAATGCGGTGATCCTGTTGAATTTGCTGGGCGCCTTGCTGCTGGGGCTCTTGGTCGGCTACGAGCGCTCGTACCATGGCCGCGCGGCCGGCATGCGCACCTATGGCCTGGTGTGCATGGCGTCCGCCGCGTTGACCGTGATCGGCGGCTATCCGGGCCACTGGTTCGGCGGCCACGTGTCGACCTATCTGGTGAACTCCGATCCGACCCGCATCGTGCAGGGCATCGTCACCGGCATCGGCTTCCTCGGCGCCGGCGTCATCATGCGCGAGGGCTTCAACATCAGCGGCTTGACCACGGCCGCATCGATCTGGGCCTCGTCGGTGATCGGCGTCATGGTGGGCGTCGGCTTTTACCTCAGCGCGATGGGCCTGGCGCTGATGTGCGCCGGCTCGATGATTTTCCTGACCAAGGTGGAGGCCTGGCTGCCGTCGCGCCACGCGATCGCCATCACCATGCGCTTCAAGGCCGGCTACAAGCCGCAGGAACAGGCGCTCAGGGCGATGGCGGCGCAGCGCGGCTATGAAATCGCCGGCGGCTCGCTGATGATCGGCAGCGAAGGCGGCATGCAGGAATGGCGCTTCGTCGCCATCGCCTTCAGCAAGCGCAGTGGCGCGCCGATGTCGGTGCTGTCGGCGGAACTTGCCGAGTTTGAGGGCATCCACAGCTTCCAGCTGACTCACGCACGTAACTGAGATGCCGATGAACGCACAAGCACAGGCAGTACTGGATTTCTGGTTTGGCGGCGAATTGCCGCGCAAGGAGTGGTTCCAGAAGAGCGAGGCCTTTGACCGCCAGATCGCACAGCGCTTCGGCGCGCAGATAGAGCAGGCGCTGGAAGGCGGCCTGCACGCATGGGACGCCGAAGGGCCGCAGGCGGCGCTGGCGCGCATCCTGGTGCTGGACCAGTTCTGCCGCAACGTCCACCGCGACACGCCGCTGGCGTTCGCCGGCGACCAGCAGGGGCTGGCGGCGGCGCTGGACATGATCGACGCCGGCGAGGACCAGAGGCTGCCGCCGTTCCAGCGCGCCTTCGTCTACATGCCGCTGGAGCATGCGGAGGAGTTGCCGATGCAGGAGCAGGCGGTGGCGCTGTTCACGCGGCTGGCCGCATCGGAGCCGGGCAACCAGGGACTCGCCGGCATGCTGGATTACGCCAGGCGTCACCGCGAGGTGATCAGGCGCTTCGGCCGCTTCCCGCATCGTAACGAGATACTGCAGCGCGCGTCGACGCCGGCGGAAGTGGCGTTCCTCAAGCAGCCGGGATCGAAATTCTGATGACTGCTTCCATCAACCTGATCGGCGCCGGCCATGTGGGCCGGGTACTGGGGCGCTTGTTTGCGCAGCAGGGCGCTTTCGCCATTCAACAGGTGCTCACGCGTTCGGCGGCGTCGGCGCGGCAGGCGGTGGAATTCATCGGCGCCGGCAGCGTGGCGACGGCGTATGAACAGCTGCGGCCGGCGGCCGTGCATGTGCTGGCGGTGGGCGACGATCAGATCGTTCCGGCCTGCGAGGCGCTGGCGCGCGCCGTGCCGCTAAAGGACGGCATCGTGTTTCATTGCAGCGGCGCGCTGGCGTCGGACCGCTTGCAGGCCGCGCGGGATGCGGGGGCGCTGGTGGCCAGCGTTCATCCGGTCCGCAGCTTTGCCGATCCGGCGGCGGTCGCCGCGCAATTTTCCGGCACCTTCTGCGGCATCGAGGGCGACCACGGCGCGCTGGCTGTGCTGCTGCCGGCCTTGCAGGCGATCGGCGCGCAGCCGGTGCCGATCGATGCCGCCGCCAAGACGGTATATCACGCGGCGGCGGTGTTCGCCAGCAATTACCTGGTGACCGTGCTGGACGCCGCCTTGCGCGCCTATCAGGCGGCCGGCATTCCGGAAGCGGTGGCGCGCCAGCTGGCGCAGCCGCTGGCAACTGAATCGATGGCCAATGTGTTCCGGCTGGGCGCGGCGGAGGCGCTCAGCGGCCCGATCGCGCGCGGCGACCTGGCGACGGTGGCGCGCCAGCAGCAGGCGGTCACCGCATGGGATGCCGGGACCGGCGCGTTGTATCAGTCGCTGGTCGCGCCCACCACCGAGCTGGCGCGGCGGAAATCGCGCAAATAGCGCTTCAGCGCTTATCTCCTTGCAAATTACTACTTAACAACTATATTTTAAGTAGTTGTCGTGCTTGTCCGGGACAGCAGTTTGAAGTGCTAATGCCACGAATTCACAAATAAAGTGCGGGATGTGTCGACAAACTACGTAATTAGCAATAAGCTTGTTTCTTAGAATGTTTTCTACAAGAATCAATCTGCAAGCTAACCGGCGCCAAAATTGGATAGAGTAGGGGTAAGAACATGTTATTTCTGAAGAGCACGACCGTCACAAAAGCGCCTGGCATTTACGACGTGGACATCGCTGCCAAACCGCCGGGCAAGACCTTCGGCGTGTTCGTGGCCACCGATCCGGACAATCCGCCGACCGAAGTGCTGGCGCAGCTGGCCGCGCTCGGCTTCAAGCAAACCTATAGCGGCGGCTACACCCACAAGGACCGCGGCAAGGTGCTGGACCTGCACTTCCAGAAACCGGGCACCGATCTGTTCGAAGGCTGGAAAGCCGACGAGCAGGAAGCCAATATGGCCGCCATCACCGCGCTGTTCAGCGGCATCGGCATCACCATCGCGCCACGTGTGATGAGCCTGGCCGAAGCCTACGCCTGAGCTACAGCCGCACCTCAATATGATAGAGCGCCCACGGCGCGCCGCCGAACCGTCCCGCCAGCGGGATGGCGGCCAGCTCCGGCACTTTATCCGCCTCGCACAGCGCCCATAAGGGGCCGAGTCCGCCCAGCGCCATCGGCGCGCCATCCATGTGGGTGGCGACGATCCAGCGCTGCGCGCGCGCCTGCGCCACCGTCACCGCCGCCGCATAGCCATCCACCGCCCGCAGGATCAGTTTGGTGTCGTCGCCCAGTTGCGCGCCGGCCGCCCGCATCACGTCCAGCAGCAGCGGACCGCGCAGCGTGTGCGGCCGGGCATCGTATTCCAGCGTCGGCGTGATGGTGATCGCCGGCAGCGCGGTCAGCGCGGCGTAGTCGAAGGCATGCGCCAGCTCGAAACTGATTTTTTGCTTGGCCATCATCACATCGCGCGCCGGATCGAGCTTGCCGCGATTGGCTTGGGTGATGGCGCCGCTGACGGTCAGCAGCGTCGGGCCGGCCGGCGCGGCGGCGTGAGCGGGCAAGGCCGCCGACAGGCCGGCCACTGCCGCCGTGCCCAGGAACTGGCGTTTCTTCATGCGGGAGACTCCTCAAATCCGTGTTGCCGGTATCATACCGCGCATGGACTTGTTTGCCGACGATACCGCCCTGACGCCGATGCCGATTGAAGACGGCGAGCTGTGGTTCCAGCAGCGGCTGGCGCTCGACCTGGCGCCGGACCAGGTGATGCGCCGCCTGCTGGAAGAGACCGCTTGGCGGCACGAGGAAATCCAGGTGTGGGGCAAATTGCATAGGCAGCCGCGGCTGTCGGCCTGGCATGGCGAGGCCAGCTATCGCTATTCGGGCAAAACCTTTCATCCATCGCCGTTCAGCGCCTTGCAGCTGCACATCAAGCAGGCGGTCGAGCGCGCCACGGGACGCCGCTTCAACAGCGTGCTGCTCAACTATTATCGCGACGAACGCGACAGCATGGGCTTCCATGCCGACGATGAGCGCGAGCTGGGGCCGGAGCCGGCCATCGCCTCGGTCAGCTTCGGCGCGCCGCGCACCTTCATACTCAAGCACCGCCACCTGCCCAGGACCGTCAAGCTGGCGCTGGGCGACGGCTGCCTGCTGTTGATGGCTGGCCAGTTGCAGCAACACTGGCTGCACGGCATCAACAAGGAACGCACGCCGCGCGGGCCGCGCATCAATCTCACCTTCCGCCTGATTGTGTGAAGTGCACCACGAGGCAGCGTGTGCTGCTATCGTAGTCGTCTCACCACGGGAGGACCTATGTTTAGCAACATGAAAGTCGGTACCAAGCTCATCAGTGGCTTCGTTTTTGTGGCGGTGGTGGGGGCGATCGTGGCCTGCATCGGCATCGTCAGCATGAGCCAGCTCAACCAGGCGGCCGACGCGATGTACCGCGAAGATCTGGTCGGGCTGTCCTACATCAAGGAAGCCAATATCAACCTCATTTATGCGGGCCGCTCGCGCACCACCTTCCTCGCCGCCACTTCGGCCGAGGAACGCACCCGTATCAAGGCCGATGTCAGCCAATACCTGGACGCGATGGACGACTATCTGGCCAAGGCCAGGCCGCTGTTCGTGTCCGAGCAGGGCCAGCGGCTACTGGCGGACTATGTGGCGCCGGCCAGCGCCTACCGGCGCACGATCGCGGCGGCGCTGGCGCAGGCCGAGGGCGAACCGCTGGCACAGCGTTCCGAGCAGACCAGCCGTGCCCATGCGGCGGCGCGCACCGAGGCCGATGAGCTGGACAAGCGGCTGGACGCGCTCACCGCGTTGAAGGAGGAGCGCGCCGCCGCCAAGGCGCAGGATACCGCCCGGCTGTACCACTTCAGCCTGACGCTGATGATCGCGCTGGTGGTCGGCAGCCTGGCGGCGGGGCTGGCGATCGGCGCCTTGATCACCCGCGCGCTGACGCGCCAGCTGGGTGGCGAACCGGCCGAGGTGGCCAAGGTGGCCGGCCAGATCGCCGACGGCGACCTGACGGTGGCTGTGGACCTGCGCCAGAACGACAGCCGCAGTGTGTTGTTCGCCATGAAAGCCATGCGCGACAGCCTGGGCGGCATCGTCGGCCAGGTGCGCAGCGGCACCGACACCATCGCCACCGCCTCCGCGCAGATCGCCAGCGGCACGCAGGATTTGTCGGCGCGCACCGAGCAGCAGGCCGGCGCGCTGGAGGAAACCGCGTCGTCGATGGAGGAGCTGACCTCGACCGTCAAGGCCAATGCCGACCATGCGCGCCAGGCCAACCTGCTGGCGCGCTCGGCATCGACGGTGGCGCAGAAGGGCGGCGCCGTGGTCGAGGAGGTCATCGGCACCATGAGCGCCATTAACGAATCGTCCGGCAAGATCGCCGACATCATCGGCGTGATCGACGGCATCGCCTTCCAGACCAACATCCTGGCGCTGAATGCGGCAGTGGAGGCGGCGCGCGCCGGCGAGCAGGGGCGCGGCTTCGCGGTAGTGGCGTCGGAAGTACGCACGCTGGCGCAGCGTTCGGCCACGGCGGCCAAGGAGATCAAACAGCTGATCGACGAATCGGTCAGCAAGGTGGGCGCCGGTGCGCGCCAGGTGGACGAGGCCGGCGTGACGATGCGCGAAATCGTCAGCAGCATCCAGCGCGTCACCGACATCATGGCCGACATCCAGGCGGCCAGCGGCGAACAAACCACCGGCATCGAGCAGATCAACCAGGCCATCGTGCAGATGGATCAGGTGACGCAACAAAATGCGGCGCTGGTGGAGGAATCGGCGGCGGCCTCGGAGGCGATGCAGGACCAGGCGCGCAAGTTGGCGGAACTGGTCAGCGTTTTCCGTGTCGCGCAGGGCGCGCCGACGCTTTCCACGTCACGCGCGGTGCGCAAAGTGGTGCCGAAAGCGGCGCTGGAATTGCCCAAACCGGTGCTGCGCAAGCCATCCGTTAAAACATCGACAACGGATTGGGAGGAATTTTAAGCTGTCCTTAAGTTTGGCATATATTGAAATTTGCCAATGATCGTTTGGCTTACATCTCGTCACACTTCTTACTAATTCGGCCGTGACGGGGTGGAGTTGGAGTGCTATCTTGAACCCATCGCAATTCAATAGTAACTGCGATCCCAAGCAAGACCACTTTTAAACTTATTGCTGAAAGATCAAAATCATGAAAAAAATTATCTTCGCCTTGGTTGCTTCCGCAGCCGCACTGAGCGGCAGCGCCGCTTTTGCCCAATCGAACACGCAAGATGCCGCCGGCACCGGTTACATCGGTGCGGGCGTGGTGGGCAGCCGCTATGACTTCGACAATGCCGGCGCCGGTTCGCTGAGCAGCGACAACAAGAGCGGCACCAAGGCCGCAGGCAAAGTCTACGGTGGTTACAACATCGACAGCACCTGGGCGGTGGAAGCCGGTTATACCGACTTCGGCAAACGCAGCTATAACTACACCCGCGGCGGCGCTGCCGGCGGCATCAATACCGACGCGCACTCGTACTATGTAGCCGGTAAAGGCACCTGGCCAGTGGCGCAGGACTTCGCCTTGTTTGGCAAGCTGGGCGTTGCCCGCAACCATAACGAAGTGAACACCACCGGTATCGCCACCGCCTACGGCAGCGAAAACAAAACCGCGCTGTACGCTTCGGTTGGCGGCGAATACGCCATCAACAAGAACGTGAAAGTGTCGCTGGAGTATGAAAACTACGGCAAGAGCGATATCGACACCGGCCGTAAAGCCGGCGCCATCACCGCCGGCCTGCGCTACAACTTCTAAGCGCGCCGCGTAGTCTCTTCAAGTAAGAAGGGCCGGGTCTGCTAACGCAGGCCCGGCCCTTTGACTGTGTGCGGCTGATTAGTTGGTCAGCGGCTTGTAGCGGATGCGTTTCGGCTTGGCGCCTTCCTCACCCAGGCGTTTTTTCTTGTCGGCTTCATACTCTTGGTAGTTGCCGTCGAAGAAGGTGACTTGCGAGTTGCCTTCGAATGCCAAGATGTGGGTGGCGATACGGTCCAGGAACCAGCGATCGTGCGAGATCACCATCACCGAGCCGGCGAATTCCAGCAGCGCATCTTCCAGCGCGCGCAGGGTTTCCACGTCCAGATCGTTCGACGGTTCATCCAGCAGCAATACGTTGCCGCCCTTGAGCAGGGTCTTGGCCAGGTGCAGACGGCCGCGCTCACCGCCGGACAGGTTGCCGACGATCTTCTGCTGGTCGCCGCCCTTGAAGTTGAAGCGGCCCAGGTAAGCGCGCGACGGCATTTCGAAGCGGCCGACGCTCAGCACGTCTGCGCCGCCCGACACGTCTTCAAACACGGTCTTGCTGTCGGCCAGCGCGTCGCGGCTCTGGTCCACCAGCGAAATGCGCGCGGTCTTGCCGATCACCACTTCGCCGCTGTCCGGCTGGTCGATGCCGGCGATCATCTTGAACAAGGTCGATTTACCGGCGCCGTTCGGGCCGATGATGCCGACGATGGCGCCTGGCGGAATCGTGAAGGACACATTGTCCAGCAGCAGGCGGTCGCCGAAGCCTTTCGACACGTTCTTGAACTCGATCACTTCGTTGCCGAGGCGCTCGGCCACAGGGATAAAGATTTCCTGCGTCTCGTTGCGCTTCTGGTATTCGTACTCGCTCAGCTCATTGAAGCGGGCCAGACGGGCTTTCGACTTGGCCTGACGCGCCTTCGGATTCTGACGCGACCATTCTAGTTCTTTCTGCAGCGCGCGCTGACGGGCCGATTCGGTGGCTTCTTCCTGCTTCAGGCGATCCTGCTTCTGATCCAGCCACGACGAGTAGTTGCCTTTCCATGGAATGCCATGGCCACGGTCCAGCTCAAGAATCCACTCGGCGGCGTTGTCGAGGAAGTAGCGATCGTGGGTGATGCCGACCACGGTGCCCGGGAAGCGCAGCAGGAACTGCTCCAGCCACTCGACCGATTCGGCGTCCAGGTGGTTGGTCGGTTCGTCGAGCAGCAGCATGTCCGGCTTGGACAGCAGCAGCTTGCACAGCGCCACGCGGCGTTTCTCGCCGCCGGACAACACGCCGATCTTGGCGTCCCATGGCGGCAGGCGCAGCGCGTCGGCGGCCATTTCCAGTTGCAGGTTCAGGTTGCCGCCGTCGGACGACGAGATGATCGCTTCCAGACGCGCCTGCTCGGCGGCCAGCGCGTCGAAGTCGGCGTCTTCCTCGGCGTAGGCGGCGTACACGGCGTCCAGCTTGGCTTGCGCTTCAAACGCCTCGCCCAGGCCCGATTCGACTTCCTGGCGCACGGTTTTTTCCGGATCCAGTTGCGGTTCCTGCGGCAGGTAGCCGATGTTCAGGCCCGGCATCGGGCGTGCTTCGCCCTGGATATCGGTATCGATGCCTGCCATAATTTTCAGCAAGGTCGACTTACCGGAGCCGTTCAGGCCCAGCACGCCGATCTTTGCGCCCGGGAAGAAGGACAGCGAAATATCTTTCAGAATCTGGCGCTTGGGCGGGACGATTTTGCCCACGCGGTTCATGGTATAGACGTAATTTGCCATTGAGAATCTCAGTCAAGGTATAAATGCAAGGAAGGACGACAGGATACGATAAATCCAGTCATTCTCCCACTATTTAGCGCGCCGGCTGGTCCACAGCCCCTCGGCCACGAACAGGATCAGCGCGCTCCAGATGATCAGGAAGCCGGTCAGCCGTTCCGCCGGGAAGGCTTCGTGGAAGAACCACACGCCCAGCATCGCCTGCATCGTCGGCGACAGGTATTGAATCAGCCCCAGCACTGCCATCGGAATCTTGCGCGCACCGGCGGCGAACAGCAGCAGCGGAATGGCGGTGATCGGCCCGGCCGCCGCCAGCAGCCAGCGAGTGCTGTCGTAGGGCGTGTTGAGGAAGGTGTTCTGGCCATGCCAGCTCAGCCAGCCGACATAGGCCAGCGCCAGTGGGAACAGTATCATGGTTTCCAGCGACAGACCTTCCAGCGCGGCCAGCGCGGCGGTCTTGCGCAGCAGGCCGTAGCCGCCGAAAGTGATGCCTAAAATCAAGGCAATCCATGGCAGATGGCCGGCCTGCCAGGTCAGCCAGGCCACGCCGCTGGCCGCCACGGCGATGGCGATCCACTGGCCGCGCCTCAGCCGCTCCTTCAGCACCAGCACACCCAGCAGCACATTAATCAGCGGATTGATGAAATAGCCGAGGCTGCCGTCGATGACATGGCCATTGTTGACCGCCCAGATGTACACGCCCCAGTTCGCCGTCAGCAACAGCGCGCTGGCGACGAAGCTGGCCAGCACGCGCGGTTGCCGCAGCACTTTAGGAAACCATTTCCACTGCTGGCGCACCGACAGCACCACCACCAGGAACAGCAGCGACCACAGCATCCGATGCGCCAGGATTTCCTGCGGCGGCACCTCCTTGATGGCGTGGAAATACAACGGGAACAAGCCCCAGCACAGGAAAGCCAGCGTGGCGTACAAAATACCGGGATTCATCGGCAAAATCAGCTAAAAGAGGAGGACAGTCCGCCATTATCGCACTTCGGGGTCAGTGCCGACATTCGGACATTTCGCGCGCGAAATGTCCGAATGT
>CAUPXZ010000037.1:0-56116 GCA_963515135.1 uncultured Duganella sp.
ACACAAATTACCTGTCAAAGGGCCTTGCTATTCAAGACGGTATCTGACCCCGAATGTCAGGCTTTGCGGCGGCGCAGGACGACGCCCATCAGCCCGAGGCCGCCCAGCAGCATGCCGTAGGTGGCCGGTTCAGGCACGGCGCTGATGGTCAGCGTGTAATTGCCGCTGCCACCGAATTCGGTCAGGGCGAAGCTGCCGAGGCGGAACACCGGGCTGCTTTCGCTGCCGGTGTACAGCTGCGGACCATCGGTGACCACCAGCGAGGCGCCGCCGTGGAAGTCGGAGATCTCCAGGCCGCCACCGATGCTGCTGTGGTAGAAGTAGATGTCGGCGACGCCCAAGAAGGCGTCGGGGAAGCCGTCGACGTCCCACACGACGAAGCCAGAGCCGATGCCGTAGTCGTCCGGCGCCGGGGTGGAATCGAGTTGCCAGCTGGCCGTGTAGTCGCCGCTCAGCGAGAAATTGTACAGGGCGGCGTTGGCGACGCCGGCCCACGACAGCACGGCGACGACGGCGATACTGCTCAAGAGCTGTTTCAGTTTCATCGAGTATTCCTCTCTAGGTTAGTCTTGATTAAGCCGCACTGTGCAGTCCTCGCGGCGATATCATTATTGCACTAAATCTAAAGATATACTCCAATAAATTATCATATAGATATTAAAAATATGATAATTCTCAATGCCGTCAGGCCAGTACGCGTTTCAGCCAGGCACTGATGTCGTCGACCTCCTGCTGGCACAGCGAGTGCTGCATCGCGTATTCGTGCCATTCCACCTGGTAGCCCCACTGCGCCAGCTGGTCGCGCGAGGCGCTGGCGCGGGCGAGCGGCACCACCGGGTCCATGCGGCCGTGCGCCAGGAAGACCGGCGTGGCCTGGCTTTCCGGCGTGTGCTCGGCGCCCGCCTGGGCGACGAGCGGCAGGTAGCCCGACAGGCACAGCATGCCGGCCAGCCTGGTCTTCTGACGCAAACCGGTTTGCAGCGTCATCGCGCAGCCTTGCGAGAAGCCGGCCAGGATGATGCGCTCGTTCGGGATGCCGCGGGCGTTTTCACGCGCCATCAGTGCTTCCACCTTCAGCTGCGAGGCGCGCAGGCCGGCTTCGTCTTCCTGGCGGCCGAGGTCGGTGTGGACGATGTCGTACCACGAGCGCATCACGTAGCCGCCGTTGATGGTGACCGGCATGGTCTCGGCGTTGGGGAAGATGAAGCGGATCGGCGGCAGACCGGCCAGATCGAGCTCTTGCAGCATCGGCACGAAGTCGTTGGCGTCGGCGCCCAGGCCGTGCATCCAGATGATGGCCACGCTCGGGTTCGGGCCGGTTTCTTTTTCGATGGTTTGCAGCAGGCTCATGCGGTTCCTTGGGGGCGGAGGGCGGATTTGGGGCGGAAGGCCTTGCACACGGCCGGGTCGGTCTCGATGTAGGGGCCACCGATCAGGTCGACGCAGTAGGGCACGGCGGCGAAGATGCCGCCGACCAGCGTGGCGCCGTCGGCGTCCTTCAGGCCGCCCAGCGTTTCGGCGATGGCTTTCGGCTGGCCGGGCAGGTTCAGGATCAGCGCCGCGTGCCCGGCCGTTTCGCGGATCACGGCGGTCTGGCGCGACAGGATCGCGGTCGGCACGAAGTGCAGGCTGATCTGGCGCATCTGTTCGCCGAAGCCGGGCATTTCCTTGGTGCCGACCGCCTTGGTGGCTTCCGGCGTGACGTCGCGGCGCGACGGTCCGGTGCCGCCCGTGGTCAGGATCAGGTGACAGCGGGCGACGTCGGCCAGCTCGGTCAGCGTGGCTTCGATCTGCGGCTGCTCGTCGGCGATCAGCCGGGTTTCCACACGGAACGGCGTGGTCAGCGCGCGCGCCAGCCAGTCCTGCAGGGCGGGAATGCCCTGGTCCTGGTAGACGCCGCCGCTGGCGCGGTCGGAGATCGACACCAGGCCGACCAGCAGCGGCGCCTCGGCCGGGGCGGCGGTATTACTCGTCATCGGCTTCGGTGTCGGCGTCGTCATCGTTGTCGCCGGCGGCGGCCTTGCGCTTGTCGGCGTCCAGCTGCTTGAGGATCTGGAAGATTTCGCGGTAGGCTTTGGGCGGCTTGTTCTCGGCCTGCTCCTTGCGGGCGTTGCGGATCAGCGTGCGCAGGTGCTGCACGTCCAGTTCCGGATTTTCCGCCAGCAGGGTGGTCAGTGCGTTGTCGTCGGTCAGCAGTTTCTCGCGGCGACGCTCCAGCGCGTGCATGGCGGCGGTCTCGGACTTGGAGGCGCCTTTCCAGCTGTCGATGGCTTTCTGGATGACGGCGATTTCCTCTTCATCCAGCGTGCGCATTTTCTTGCCGACAAACTGCATCTGGCGGCGGCGGCCTTCGTGGTTGGTGATGGTCTGGCACATCAGGATGGCTTCCAGCACGTCTTCCGGCATGGGCACGCGCTTGACCCGGTCGCGCGGCGCCTCGACCAGGGTCTCGCCGAGCTTTTGCAGGGCGTTGGATTGGCGCTTGGCCTCGGATTTGGACGGGCGTTCGTATTCGTCCTCGAATTCGGACGAGCTGAAGCCGACGCCGCCGCCGTTGCGGTTGGGATTTACCATAATATTAACTTTCGCGCGGGCGCGTGGGCGCGCCCTTAAACTGTAAACGGCTGCTATGATAACTGTTTTTAGCGCCCACCCGAAGAAAACAGCCCATGAGCGATACCCATTTTACCCACACCCAGGACCAGTTGAAGCAGCTCGCACGCGATGTGCTGGGCTACGCGAAAGCCCAGGGCGGCACCGATTGCGCCGTCGAAATCAGCGAAGGTAGCGGCTTGTCGGTGTCGGTACGCAAGAGCCAGATCGAGACCATCGAGCAGAATAAAGACAAAGGCATGGGCGTGACGGTGTTCATCGGCCAGCGCCGCGGCAATGCGTCGACCTCGGATTTTTCGCCGGCGGCGCTGAAGGCGACGGTGGAGGCGGCCTACAACATCGCCCGCTTCACCGCCGATGACGATTGCGCCGGCCTGGCCGACGCCGACCAGCTGGAGATGAATCCGCGCGATCTGCAGTTGTTCTATCCTTGGGAGATCTCGACCGCCGAGGCGGTGGCGCTGGCGCAGCGCGCCGAGGCGGCGGCGTTTGCCGTCGATCCGCGCGTGAGCAATTCGGAAGGCGCCGGCGTGCATGTGCAGCAGTCGCATTTCGTGGCCGCCAATTCGCGCGGCTTTATCGGCGGCTATCCTTTCTCGCGCCATACGCTGTCGGTGGCGCCGATCGCCGGCAAGGGCAAGCACATGCAGCGCGACGACTGGTATTCGTCGGTGCGCGATGCGGCCAGGATGTCGTCGCCGGAAGCGATCGGCCGTTACGCGGCCGAGCGCGCGCTGGCGCGCTTGCATGCGCGCTCGATCGATACCCGCACCTGCCCGGTGCTGTTCGAGGCGCCGCTGGCGGCCGGCCTGCTGGGCGCGTTCGTGCAGGCGACCTCGGGTGGCGCGCTGTACCGCAAGTCGACCTTCCTGCTCGATTCGCTGGGCACGCAGGTGTTGCCGGAGCATGTGCAGATCGTCGAAGATCCGCATGTGGTCGGCGGGGTCGGCTCGGCGCCGTTCGATGAGGAAGGCGTGCGCACAGTCAAGCGAGATGTGGTCAAGAATGGCGTGGTGCAGGGTTATTTCCTGTCGACCTATTCGGCGCGCAAGCTGGGCATGAAAACCACCGGCAATGCGGGTGGTTCGCACAACCTGTCGCTGACCTCGTCGCTGACCACGGCCGCCGATGATTTCGCCGGCATGTTGCGCAAGATGGGCACCGGCCTGCTGGTCACCGAGCTGATGGGCCAGGGTACCAATTATGTGACCGGCGATTATTCGCGCGGCGCGGCCGGCTACTGGGTGGAGAACGGCGTGATTCAGTATCCGGTGGAGGAGATCACCATCGCCGGCAATATGAAGGACATGCTGGCGCAGATCGTGGCAGTGGGCAACGATGTGCTGGTGCGCGGCACCAAGCAGACCGGCTCGATCCTGATCGAGAATATGGTGGTGGCCGGTTCTTGATCGGTGCGGCGGCGGGCGTGTATATACTCAGATACATAGCCTGCTGACAGGCTGGCCGCAGGCGATGAGGCGGCCGACGTCCGGATTGCTCAGGTAGTCGAGATGGGCGGTGTCGGGCCGCTCCAGTAGCCCCAGCCATGTAGGCCCGTTGGACACCAGAATATTGTAGACGGTGATGCCATCCTGCGCGTATTTGCGCTCGTCGAGCGTGAACGACAGCAGATCGTTGGGATCGGTGAAGGCGACCAGCGTCAGGTGGCGGTCGGCCGCGCGCCGCTGGCCGGCCTGCCGCTTGCGCAACAGTAATTGCAGGCTGTCGGGCGGCGGCTCAGCCGTGGCGTCTGCCGCCGGCAAGGGCTGGTCGGCCAGCGACAGCAACGGGATCTGATTGGCCGCCATCACCAGCAGGCGCATGCGCTCCAGCGCCTGTTGCGCCAGCGCGGCGGCCGGCGAAGCGGCCGGCTCCTCGGTCATGCGCAGCAGGGTATCGAACAAAATCTTGCTGCCCATGCTGTGTGCAATCACCACCAGCGGCGCCTCGGCCTGCGCGCTGGCCAGCACTTGCAGAATCGCCGCGCGCATGCGCAGCTGGATGGCGTCGCGCGCCACGCCCTGGTAGATCAGCGCATCCGGCAGGCAATCGTCGATCAGGCCATCCTTGAAGCGGGCGTTGAGGCGGGCGCGCCGGTGCGGATAGGGCGGCGCACCGCTGCACAGCGCCGACTTGTCGCTCTGGTCGTCGCACAGCTGGCGCTTGAGCTGATTGGTCAGCGGCGACCAGATCAGCGTGTTGAAGCGCAGTTGGCCGGCGGGCGTCGCCACGCTGGTGGGCACGATCTCGACCGCCGCGCCGGCGCTGCGTGACGCGGGGACGGTGGCGGCATCCAGCGCCCGCGTCAATTGCGGCACCACCTCGGCGGCCCAGCTGGCGTCATGCGTGCAGAGCCCGTGCACCAGCAGCACTTCGGCTGCGCGGCCGTTTGCCTGGGCAGCCAGATCGATCAGGCCGGGGAACACCGCCGGCGGCACCACGGGCGGGCGATAGGGTGTGCTGCAGGCCAGCAGCAGGGTGGAGAGCAGCGCGAGCAGCCGCCGCGCGGCGCAGCGGGCAACAGGAATGGTAGGCATGATGGACCTCCGGATGCGGCGCGCGGATGCGCCGCCTGGGGTCCAGTGTATTTTTCCCTGCGGCGCCGGCTTTGCGGCGCCGCAGGGATGGCGCTTACTGCTGCGCCAGCAGCGATTGCAGCACCGGCTGCAGGATCGCCTTGCCCAGCTCGGCGGAGCGGGCGCCGTTCCAGCCGGTTTCCGGGTCCGGATCGTTGGCGTTGTCCTTGAACGGCATCTCCAGGGTCAGCGACAGGCAGCCGAAGGCATGGGTGATGTGCGGCGAGCCCATGGTCAGCGTTTCCGGCGTGTACGGCGTTTCGCCGTAGCCGAATTCGTCCTGGAAGTCCGGGCTGGCGATCAGGAAGTTGTCGATGAAATACTGCTGCGCCTCGGCCTGATCCGGCGTGAAGTTGGGCAGCGACTCGCTGCCGGCCACGAACACGTAAGGCAGACCCTCGTCGCCGTGGATGTCCAGGCAAAGGTCGACGCCGGTCTCGTGCATCTTCTGCTTGACCAGGAAAACTTCCGGGCTGCGCTCCATGGTCGGGTTCAGCCATTCGCGGTTGAGGTTGGCGCCAGCGGCGTTGGTGCGCAGGTTGCCGCGCACCGAGCCGTCCGGGTTCATGTTCGGCACCACGTAGAACACCGCTTCCTTCAGGCATTGGCGGCCGAACGGATTGGCCGGGTCCAGCAGCGCCTCGACGAAACCTTCGACAAACCACTCGGCCATCGTCTCGCCCGGGTGCTGGCGGGCGATGACCCACACCTTCTGTTCCGCTTCCGGATCGCCGATGACCAGCATGTTGAGGTCGCGGCCGTCGACGGTGTTGCCCAGATCAACCAGCTTGACCAGCGGCGACAGCTGCGCGTTGTCCAGCAGCGCCAGGTGGCGTTCCCACGAATACGGCTCGAAGTAGGCGTAGTAGACGCTGTCGTACTCCGGCGTGTGATTGATGGTCATGGTCTTGCCATCGTAGCTGGTCGGCACGCGGAACCAGCTGTCGCGGTCGTAGCTGGCGACGGCCTGATAGTCGTTCCAGCCGTCCGGATAGGCGGCCTGGCCGGCGTTCAGGAAGTTCATGGTCAGCGGCGTGCCCTGCGCGCCCTGTACGCGGTAGTAGAACCACTGGACGATGTCGGCGTGGGAATCCTTGCGGATGTTCAGGTCGATGGCGGCCGGATCATCGGCACGGACCACTTCGATGGCGCCAGCGTCGAACTGCTGGCTGATTTTGATAGGCATGGCGGAATCCTGGTGAATTCGATGGAAATAGTCGCTCGCGCTTGTGGCGCGGAGCCGACATGATACAGGCTTGTCCGCCGCCCGGCGCGGATTTCCGTGCCGCGCGCCCGGGCGCTGGCGGCGCGGCGCGCTAGCTCAGGCCGCCGAAGCGGTCGAAGAAGGCCGCTTCGGCCGGGGCTGCGGCGGCGTCCTCGCGGCGCAGCGCGCTGTCGATGTGCTGCTCGGCGGCGGCGTACACCAGCAGGTAGATCTCGCGCGCCAGCTCATAGGCCAGCGCGCCCGGCCACGGCGTCGGCAGCAGTTCGACCGGCAGTTGCGGATCGTGCAGCAGCACGCGGCGGTAGGCGTGAATCAGCAGGGTGCGCACGACGAAGGCCTTTTCCGGCGTCAGCGGCTGCGCGCAGGCGGCGTCGCGCAAGGCCGCTTGCAGCGGCGCGAACTGCGCGATGAACTTGTTGTAGCCGTCGGCCACGGCCGCCACATCCCAGCCCTCGGCCACCAGATCGCTGAGCGGGCGGGCGCTGACCTGGCGCATCGACTTGCCCTGTACCACGAACAGCTTGCCGGCCACGCCCAGCCGCGTGAGCAGTTCGTCCAGCGCCGGGCCGTCGGCGGCCGGATGCCCCATGATGCCGGGAGCAACCACGCTGTAGCCTTCCCACAGCAGCTCCTTGCGCACCGCCGCCCGCTCGGCCGCGTTGAGCGCGCCGTCGCCGTTCAGCACCAGCGTCCAGCTGCCGTCCCAGTGCACGTTCGGCGGCGCGTAGATGCGCCGGTAGGCGTGCACGAAGCGCGCCATTGCATCGTGCGTGATCGCATACGACGAGCGGCGGCCGTCGCGCTGTGCTCCCAGCCAGCCCTCCTGCGCCAGCCGGAACACCGAGGTGCGCAGCAGACGGTCATTGACGCCGAACGGCGCCAGCAACTCGATCAGGCTGCCCAGCCACACCATGCCGCCATGCGGCACGATGGCGTCGCCAAAAATAGTCACCACCAGCGATTTCGAGCGTGGCGGGTCGCTGGCCAGAAAGCCATCGATCCAGTCGTTGCAATTCATAGGCCGCTTACTAATCTGTACTTGGAAACAATAGTTTACTTGGCCGCGCGCCAAAATTTAACCCGATGCATTAAAATAATTCGACACAATAAAACTGTAGCTAAATAAAAATACGTATCGTATTATGTAGTGAACAGGAGACAGCCATGTACGCACAACTGGTGGAAACCGGCCTCAAGCAAGTCCGCACGGCCGACGACATGAGCGCCGACGAGCGCGCATTCCAGGCCCGTATCGACGCCGGCATCAAGATTGAGGCCAAGGACTGGATGCCGGACGCCTACCGCAAGACGTTGATACGCCAGATTTCCCAGCACGCGCATTCGGAGATCGTCGGCCAGCTACCGGAAGGCAACTGGGTGACGCGCGCGCCTACGCTCAAGCGCAAGGCCATCCTGCTGGCCAAGATCCAGGACGAGGCCGGCCACGGCCTGTACCTGTACAGCGCCGCCGAAACGCTGGGCGTGTCGCGCGACGAGCTGCTGGCCGCGCTGCACAGCGGCAAGGCCAAATATTCCAGCATCTTCAACTACCCGACGCTGAGCTGGGCCGACATGGGCGCCATCGGCTGGCTGGTGGACGGCTCGGCCATCATCAACCAGATCCCGCTGTGCCGCTGCTCGTACGGGCCGTATGCGCGCGCCATGGTGCGCGTGTGCAAGGAAGAATCGTTCCACGCGCGCCAGGGCTACGACATCATGCTGGCGCTGGCACGCGGCACGCCGCAGCAGAAGGCGATGGCGCAGGATGCGCTGAACCGCTGGTGGTGGCCGTCGCTGATGATGTTCGGGCCGTCGGACGCGGAATCGGTCAACAGCGCACAGTCGTCGGCGTGGCGCATCAAGCTGTTCTCCAACGACGAACTGCGCCAGCGCATGGTCGACCAGACGGTGCCGCAGGCCGAATTCCTCGGCCTGACCGTGCCCGACCCGGACCTGAAATGGAACGCTGAAACCGGCCACTATGAATTCGGCGCCATCGACTGGGCCGAATTCCACAATGTCCTGAAGGGCAATGGTCCGTGCAACCGCGAGCGTTTGCAAACCCGCGTCAAAGCCTGGGACGACGGCGAGTGGTTCCGCGAAGCGCTGGTCGCCCACGCCGATAAAAAACGTGCTGCCGCATAAGGAGACTCAAATGAGCAAAGAATGGCCACTGTGGGAAATCTTCATCCGCAGCCAGCACGGGCTGGCGCACAAGCATGTCGGCAGCCTGCACGCGCCGGACGCCGAGATGGCGGTGAATAACGCGCGCGACGTCTACACGCGGCGCAATGAAGGCGTCAGCATCTGGGTGGTGCGCGCGGCCGACATCGTCGCCAGCAGCCCGGCCGACAAGGGCGCGCTGTTCGAGCCGTCCAACAGCAAGGTGTATCGCCACCCGACCTTCTTCCCGATGCCGGAAGAAGTCAAAAACCTGTAAGGCACGGCCATGGACAACAAGGTTAATTATTTGCTGCGCCTCGGCGACAATGCGCTGATCCTCAGCCAGCAGCTGTCGCGCTGGTGCGGCAAAGGGCCGGCGCTTGAGGAGGACATGGCGCTGACTAACGTGGCGCTCGACCTGCTTGGCCAGACCCGCCTATGGTACGACTACGCGGCCGAACTGGAAGGCGCCGGACGCGACGAAGACGCACTGGCCTATCTGCGCGACGCCCACGACTTCAAGAACTGCCTGCTGCTGGAACAGCCCAACGGCAATTACGCCGACACGCTGATGCGGCAGTTCTACTTCGACACCTGGCACTACTTCCTGATCGCAGGCCTGACGCGCAGCAGCGACGCCCGCATCGCCGCCATCGCCGAGAAGTCGCTGAAAGAGATCACGTATCACCTGCGCCGCAGCGGCGACTTGATCGTGCGCCTGGGCGACGGTACGGCAGTCAGCCACGCGAAGACACAGGCCGCCGCCGATGCGCTGTGGATGTACAGCGGCGAAGTATTCGCCTACGACGCGGTGGATGACGCCATGGTCGCCGCCGGTGTGGCGCCGGCCGCCGCCGAATTGCGCGCGCAATGGCTGGCGCATGTGGCGGAGATCTTCGCCGAGGCGACGCTGGCGATTCCGCCGGCCGACGCCTGGATGCAGAACGGCGGCAAGCAAGGCCGCCACAGCGAGCACCTGGGCTACATCCTGGCCGAGATGCAGTTCCTGCAACGCGCCTATCCGGGCACGGTCTGGTAAGCGCGGGCCAGCCATGAAAGCCACCGCCGCCCGCAGCGCCACCCCCGTCGTCCCGGCGAAAGCCGGCCGGAGCGCCGTACCGTCCCATGCTGACCAGGTCTGGACCTGGCTGAACGAAATCCCCGACCCCGAAATCCCGGTCATCAGCATCGTCGACCTGGGCATCGTGCGCGAGGTGCGCATGGCCGCCGACGGCGCGTGCGACGTCACCATCACGCCAACCTACTCCGGCTGCCCGGCGATGCAAGTCATCGCCGACGCCATCACCGAAGCGCTGCACGCACGCGGCGTGGCGCAAGTCCGCCTGCACAGCCAGATCTCGCCCGCCTGGACCACCGACTGGATGAGCGCAACCGGCAAGGCCGCGCTGAAGGGCTATGGCATCGCCCCGCCGGCGCAGCAGGTGATTGACATCAGCGGCCTGCGCGGCGGCGCCGCAGCGGCCATCTCGCGCCGTGCACAGTCTGTACTGACGGTCGCCTGCCCGCACTGCGGCTCGCGGCACACCGCCATCACCAGCCAGTTCGGCTCCACGCCCTGCAAGGCGCTGTACAAATGCCTGGACTGCCGCGAACCGTTCGACTATTTCAAGTGCCACTGACCGCCATGAGCAAATTCCACCCCTTGACCATCGCCGACGTGCGCAACGAAACCCGCGATACCATCGCCGTCACCTTCGCCGTGCCGGACGCGCTGCAGGCCAGCTTTCAGTACCAGCAAGGCCAGCACCTGACGCTGCGCGCGCAGATCGGCGACGAAGACGTGCGCCGCTCCTATTCGATCTGCTCCGCCGTGCAGGAGCGCGCGCTGCGCGTCGCCATCAAGCGCACCCACGGTGGCTTGTTCTCCTGCTGGGCCAACGACACGCTGCGCGTCGGCGACACCATCGACGTGATGCCGCCGATGGGCCACTTCAACGTCCCGCTGGACGCCGCCCACCGCAAGCACTACCTGGCCTTCGCAGCCGGCAGCGGCATCACGCCGATCCTGTCGATTATCAAAACCACGCTGGCGGCCGAGCCGCATAGCAGCTTCACGCTGTTTTACGGCAACCGCGCCTCGTCGTCGGTGATCTTCAAGGAAGAGCTGTCGGACCTGAAAGACGTTTACCTCGACCGCCTGAAGATTGCTTACGTGATGAGCCGCGAGCAGCAGGACATCGAACTGTTCAACGGCCGCATCACCAAGGACAAGGCCGCGCAACTCCTCAAATACTGGGTGCGTGCAGAAGACATCGACACCGCCTTTATTTGCGGTCCGGAGGACATGATGCTGGGCGTCTCCGAGGCATTGCAGGAGTCCGGCATGGCCAAGCCGCAGATCAAGGTTGAACTGTTCGCCGCCAGCATCCCGAAACACGCGCACCAGCCACGCGCCGCCAGCGCCGCCGCCGTCCATCAGCAGACCGAGGTGACCGTCATCATGGACGGCAATGCCGCCAGCTTCAGCATGGAACAGGACAAGGAATCGCTGCTCGACGCCGGCCTGCGCGCGGGTCTCGACATGCGCTATTCCTGCAAGGGCGGCGTGTGCTCGACCTGCCGCTGCAAGGTCATCGAGGGCAAGGTCGACATGGACGTCAATTACGCGCTGGAAGACTACGAAATCGCCCGTGGCTATGTACTGAGCTGCCAGAGCTTCCCCACCACCGCCAAAGTCGTCATCGACTTCGACCAGGCCGAATGAAAACGGAGACCACGATGGAATACCAGAACATCCTGTTCGACATCAGTGAAGGTGTCGCCACGCTGACGCTCAACCGCCCGGACAAGCTGAATAGCTTCACCCAGGCCATGCACGAGGAAGTGCGCCATGCGCTCAAGCGTGTCGCCAGTGAGGCCGCCAGCGGCGGCGCGCGGGTGCTGGTGCTGACCGGCGCCGGGCGCGGCTTCTGCGCCGGCCAGGACCTGTCTGACCGTGCGGTGGAACCGGGCGCAAAGGCCGTCGATCTGGGCGACTCGGTGGAGAAGAACTACGCGCCGCTGGTGCAGTCGCTGCGCGCGCTGCCGCTGCCGGTGATCGGCGCCATCAACGGCGTGGCGGCCGGCGCCGGCGCCAACATCGCGCTGGCCTGCGACATCGTGCTGGCGGCGAAATCGGCCAGCTTTGTCGAAGTATTCTGCAAACTGGGTCTGATTCCCGACACCGGCGGCACCTACTTCCTGCCGCGCCTGGTCGGCAGCGCGCGCGCCATGGGGCTGGCGCTGCTGGGCGAGAAGCTGACGGCCGAAAAGGCCGAAGCCTGGGGCCTGATCTGGAAAGCGATTGCCGACCAAGATTTCACCGCTGAAGTGCAGGCCATGGCGCGCCACTTCGCCAGCGCGCCGACCAAGGGACTGGCCTTCACCAAGAAGGCCTTGCATGCCAGCGCGCACAACAGCCTGCCGCAGCAGCTGGCGCTGGAGTGCGGCATGATGAGCGAACTGGGTCGCAGCGACGATTACCGCGAAGGCGTGGCCGCCTTCATGGAAAAGCGCGCGCCACAGTTCAAGGGGCGCTGAGATGGCGGCCCTGAACCGGCAACGCGCGGTGGCCGTCATCGGCAGCGGCGCCATGGGCGCGGGCATCGCGCAGGTGGCGGCGGTGGCAGGCTACACGGTGAAGCTGTACGATACGCGGCCCGACGCTGTCGCCAAGGCGATCTCCGACATCGCGGCGGCGCTGAACAAGCTGGTGGCCAAGGGACGCATGGATGCGCTGGACTGCGCCGCCGCCATCGCCCGCGTGCAGGCCGCCGTCACGCCGGCCGATGTGGCCGACGCGGGACTGGTGGTGGAAGCTATCGTTGAAGATCTCGGCGCCAAGCGCGCGCTGTTCGCGCAGCTGGAAGCGATCGTTGCGGACGACTGTATCCTGGCCACCAATACCTCGTCGATCTCGGTGACCGCGATTGCGGCCGGGCTGCGCGCGGCTGGCCGGCTGGTGGGCATGCACTTCTTCAACCCGGTGCCGCTGATGGCCTTGTGCGAAGTGGTCAGCGGTCTCGCCACCGATGCCGCCGTGGCGCAGACGGTATATGACACCGCCGCCGCATGGGGCAAGAATCCGGTGTACGCCAGGTCGACGCCGGGCTTTATCGTCAACCGCCTGGCGCGGCCGTTCTACGCCGAGGGCTGGCGGCTGCTGGGTGAGCAGGCGTCCGACGCGGCTACCATCGACGCGGTGCTGCGTGAGGCCGGCGGTTTCCGCATGGGGCCTTTCGAGTTGATGGACTTGATCGGGCATGACGTCAACTTCGCCGTCACACAGTCGGTTTTCAATGCCTGCTTCGGCGATCCGCGCTTCACGCCGTCGGTGCTGCAACAGGAGCTGGTCAATGCCGGCTTCCTTGGCCGCAAGGCGGGGCGTGGGGTTTTCCCGTACGGTGACGGCGCCGCAGTACCGCAGCCGCAGTCCGAAGCGCAACAGCCGAAGCCGGAGTATGTCAGCTACACGATCGAACAGGGCGCTGCGGCGCACGCGGTGGGCGGCGCGGTGGCCGATGCGCTGGCGGCGCGGCTGCGCGCGGCCGGTATCGCCATTTCGCATCGCACCACGCCGGAGGCTATCCGCCACGCCGGGCCGCACGACGACGCGCCGGCCTTCCACTGCAACGGCGCCGCCGTTTACCTGACCGATGGCCGCAGCGCCACCCAGCGCGCGCGCGACAACAACCATCCGGACACGGTGCTGTTCGACCTGGCGCTGGACTATGGCGCGGCCACGCGCATTGCCGTCGCCCGCAGCGACCAATGTACGCCGGCCGCGTATGACGCGGTGGTCGGCCTGCTGCAGGCGGCCGGCTTCGCGGTCACGCGGCTGGACGATGTGCCGGGCATGGCGGTCATGCGCACCGTCGCCATGCTGGCCAACGAGGCGGCGGATGCGGTCAACCAGAGCGTGTGCAGCGCCGCCGCGGCGGATATCGCCATGCAGAAGGGCGTCAACTACCCGCGCGGCCCGCTGGCCTGGGCGGACGCCATCGGCATCGAGCACATCGTGCGCGTGCTGGCGAATCTCGCCGCCAGCTATGGCGAGGACCGCTATCGCGTGTCGCCGCTGCTGCGCCGCAAACAGGCGGGCGGAGGACGCTTCCATGAATAAGCCGATCGACCCGCAGGCGCTGGCCGAGGCGGTGGGGGCGGCGATGTACGCACGCGACCCGGCCTCGCAGTCGCTGGGCATGACGCTGGAGGCCATCGCCCCCGGCCATGCGCGCATGTCGATGCCGGTGCGCGCCAATATGCTGAACGGCCACGCCACCTGCCACGGCGGTTTCATTTTCGCGCTGGCCGACAGCGCCTTCGCCTTCGCCTGCAATAGTCATAACAATGTCACGGTGGGCGCCGGCTGCACCATCGATTACCTGTCGCCCGGCCGTGAAGGCGAAGTGCTGACCGCCATCGCCACCGAACAAACGCTGGCCGGAAAAACCGGCGTCTACGACGTCGAAGTCCGCAACCAGGACGGCCGCACCATCGCCCTGTTCCGGGGGAAATCGCACCGCATCAGCGGCGAAGTCATATAAGGAGACATCCGATGGTCCAACCAGGCCCCGCACCATCCGATCTGGAACCGATCGAACGCGCCAGCCGCGACGAACTGCAAGCCCTGCAGCTGCAGCGCATGCAATGGTCGCTGCAACACGCCTACGACAACGTGCCGCACTACCGCGCCGCCTTCGACGCCGCCGGCGTCCACCCGAACGACCTGCGCACGCTGGCCGACCTGTCGCGCTTCCCGTTCACCACCAAGCAAGACCTGCGCGACAACTATCCCTTCGGCTTGTTCGCCGTGCCAAGGGACCGCGTGGTGCGGGTGCACGCATCGAGCGGCACCACCGGCAAGCCGACGGTGGTCGGCTACACGCAGAACGACATCGACACCTGGGCCAACGTGGTGGCGCGCTCGATCCGCGCCGCCGGCGGCCGCCGTGGCGACATGGTGCACATCTCCTACGGCTACGGCCTGTTCACCGGCGGCCTGGGCGCGCACTATGGCGCCGAGCGACTCGGCTGCACGGTGGTGCCGATGTCCGGCGGCCAGACCGAAAAGCAGGTGCAGCTGATCCAGGACTTCCAGCCATCGATCATCATGGTGACGCCGTCCTATATGCTCAACATCATCGAGGAATTCCAGCGCCAGGGGTTGGACGCCGCCGCCAGTTCGCTGAAGGTCGGCATCTTTGGCGCCGAACCGTGGACCGACGCCATGCGCGCCGAAATCGAGCAGCGCGCCGGCATCGACGCGGTCGACATCTACGGCCTGTCCGAGGTGATGGGGCCGGGCGTCGCCAGCGAATGCATCGAGAGCAAGGACGGCCCGGTGATCTGGGAAGACCATTTCTACCCGGAGATCATCGATCCAGAAACCGGCGAAGTGCTGCCGGACGGCGAGGAGGGCGAACTGGTCTTCACCTCGCTCAGCAAGGAAGCGCTGCCGATCATCCGCTACCGCACGCGCGATCTGACGCGGCTGCTGCCGCCGACCTCGCGCAGCATGCGCCGTATCGGCAAGATCACCGGCCGCTCGGACGACATGCTGATTATCCGTGGCGTCAACGTATTCCCGACCCAGATCGAGGAATTGATCTGCAAAATGCCGAAGCTGTCGCCGCAATACCAGCTGGTGGTCACGCGTGACGGCCATCTTGACCAGCTTGAAGTGCTGGCCGAGCTGCGGCCCGAAACGCAATCGGGCGACACCGAGGCGCTGGCGCGCGAGCTGGAACAGCGCATCAAGACCAACGTCGGCGTCAGCACCAGGGTGACGCTGCTGCCGCCCAACGGCATCGAGCGCACGCTGACCGGCAAGGCGCGCCGCGTGGTCGATAAACGCCCAAAAAACTAAGGAAACTCTGTGAACGAAGCTTTTATCTGTGACGCCATCCGCACTCCCTTCGGCCGCTACGGCGGTGCGCTGTCCGGCGTGCGCGCCGACGATCTGGCGGCGCTGCCGATCGCCGCGCTGATCGCCCGCAATCCCGGTGTCGACTGGACTCGCGTAGATGATGTTTATTACGGCTGCGCCAACCAGGCCGGCGAGGATAACCGCAACGTGGCGCGCATGGCGGCGCTGCTGGCGGGCTTGCCGGTCGATGTGCCGGCCAGCACCATCAACCGCCTGTGCGGCTCGTCGCTGGACGCGGTGGGCATGGCGGCGCGCGCCATCAAGTCTGGCGAGGCGCAGCTGGTGATCGCCGGCGGCGTCGAGAGCATGACGCGCGCGCCGTTCGTCATGGGCAAGGCGGACAGCGCGTTTTCGCGCGCAGCCAGAATCGAGGACACCACCATCGGCTGGCGTTTCGTCAACCCGCTGATGAAGGCCGCGCATGGCATCGACTCGATGCCGGAGACGGCGGAGAACGTGGCGCTGGAATTCGGCATCAGCCGCGCCGACCAGGATGCGTTCGCGCTGCGCAGCCAGCAGCGCTGGGCCGCCGCCCACGCGGCCGGGGTATTTCGCGACGAGATCGTGCCGGTGACGTTGCCGCAGGGCCGCCGCGCGTCGGTGCCGCCGCAAGTGTTCGCCATCGACGAGCATCCGCGTCCCGACACCACGCTGGAGCAATTGGCGAAGTTGAAGGGCGTGATGCGGCCGGATGGCACGGTCACCGCCGGCAACGCCTCCGGCGTCAACGACGGTGCCTGCGCGGTGCTGCTGGCGTCCGCCGCCGCCGCCGAGCAGTATGGCCTGCGCAAGCGCGCCCGCGTGCTGGGCATGGCCACCGCCGGGCTGGCGCCGCGCATCATGGGCTTCGGCCCGGCGCCGGCGTCGAAGAAGCTGCTGGCGCAACTGGGCCTGAGCATCGGCGACATGGACGTGATTGAGTTGAACGAGGCGTTCGCCGCGCAGGGGCTGGCGGTGACGCGTGACCTCGGGCTGGCCGATGACGCGCCGCAGGTCAATCCGAACGGCGGCGCCATCGCCATCGGCCATCCGCTCGGCGCATCCGGCGCGCGGCTGGTGCTGGCGGCGCTGCACCAGCTGGAGCGCAGCGGCGGCCGCTACGCGCTGTGCACCATGTGCATCGGCGTCGGCCAGGGCATCGCCTTGGTTATCGAACGCGTATAAACCCGTCGCTCCCGCGTGCGCGGGAATGACGCTGATGGAGCGAATATGGTCAAGGTCTATGAAATCAATGGCGTCACGCCGGTGGTCGACCCGACCGCCTACGTGCATCCCAGCGCGGTGCTGATCGGCGACGTCATCGTCGGCCCGCGCTGCTATATCGGCCCGCTGGCGGCGCTGCGCGGCGACTTCGGCCGGCTGATCCTGGAGGAGGGCGCCAATCTGCAGGACACCTGCGTGATGCACGGCTTCCCCGGTTGCGACACGGTGGTGGAACGTGATGGCCACATCGGACACGGCGCCGTGCTGCATGGCTGCCGCATCGGCCGCAACGCGCTGGTCGGCATGAACGCCGTCATCATGGACAACGCGGTGGTGGGCGCGGACAGCATCGTCGCCGCCATGAGCTTCGTGCGCGCCGGCATGGAAATCCCGCCGCGCAGCCTGGCGATGGGCTCCCCCGCCAAGGTGGCGCGCGCATTGCGCGACGAGGAAGTCGCCTGGAAATCCGGCGGCACCGCGCAGTATCAGGAATTGGCGGTGCGCTCGATGCGGACCATGCGCGAAACCGAGGCGCTGACCGCGCCGGAGCCGGACCGCAAGCGCATCGCGTGGGACAGCGCGCTGCCGCTGCATTTGCACAAGAACGCCTCGGCATAAACAACGGAGACTGTATGACCACACTGCAAAGCTATATCGCCGGCCGCTGGATCGGCAGCGAAGCGGCCACGCCGCTGCACAGCGCCCTGACCAACGCCGTCATCTACCACACGCACGCCGAGCGCATCGACTTCGACGAAGCCGTCACCTATGCCCGCAAGACCGGCGTGCCGGCGCTGATGCGGCTCAACTTTCAGCAGCGCGCCGCGCGCCTGAAGGCGCTGGCCCTGTATCTGCTGGAGCGCAAGGAAGAACTGTACGCCATCTCGCACCAGACCGGCGCCACCCGCGCCGACAGCTGGGTCGATATCGAAGGCGGCACCGGCACGCTGTTCGCCTACGCCAGCATGGGTAGCCGCGAGCTGCCGTCGTCGAATGTGCTGCACGAAGGGCCGGCCATGGCGCTCGGCAAGAATGGCGGTTTCGCCGGCACTCACATCCTGGTGCCGCGCGGCGGGCTGGCGGTGCACATCAACGCCTTCAATTTCCCGATCTGGGGCCTGCTGGAGAAATTCGCGCCGAGCTTTCTGGCCGCCATGCCGTGCATCGGCAAACCGGCCAGCGCCACCAGCTATCTGACCGAGGCGCTGGTGCGCATGATGCACGAATCCGGCCTGCTGCCGGAAGGCGCGCTGCAACTGGTGATCGGCAGCACCGGCGATCTGCTGGACCGCCTCGGTGGCGCCGATGTGGTCACCTTCACCGGCTCGGCCGACACGGCGGCCAGGTTGCGCGTCAACCGCAACCTGATCGCCAATTCGGTGCCGTTCACCGCCGAAGCGGATTCGCTCAACTGCGCCATCCTGGCGCCGGACGTCACGCCGGACGACGCCGAGTTCGACCTGTTCGTCAAGGAGGTGGCGCGCGAGATGACCGGCAAGGCGGGGCAGAAATGCACCGCTATCCGCCGCATCATCGTGCCGGAGCAGATGGTCGACGCGGTCGGCACGCGGCTACGCGAGCGGCTGGCCAAAATCAGCGTCGGCGATCCGTCGGTGGAAGGCGTGCGCATGGGCGCACTGGCCTCGCGCGACCAGCAGCGCGATGTCGCCGAACGCGTAGAACAACTGGCGCGCGGCAACGAGGTGCTGTTCAGCGCCCGTGACGGTTTCGCGCCAGTGGGCGAGGGCGTCAGCGACGGCGCCTTCTTCGCGCCGACGCTGCTGCTGTGCCGCGATGGCCACAGGAACGACGCGGTGCACGACGTCGAAGCATTTGGCCCGGTCAGCACCATCATCAGCTACAACGATATCGACGAGGCGCTGGCGCTGGCCGCGCGTGGCAAGGGTTCGCTGGTGTCGACGCTGGTGACGAAAGAGCCGGCGATCGCCGCCTATGCGGTGCCGATGGCCGCCGCCTCGCACGGCCGCGTGCTGGTGCTGGACCGCGAGGCGGCGGTGGAATCGACCGGCCACGGCTCGCCGCTGCCGCAACTGAAGCACGGCGGTCCGGGACGCGCCGGCGGCGGCGAAGAGCTGGGCGGCATCCGCGCGGTGCGTCATTTCCTGCAACGGGCGGCGGTGCAAGGCTCGCCGACCATGCTGGCGGCGGTCACCGGCGAGTATGTGCGCGGCGCGAAGGTGCAGGAAAGCGAGGTGCACCCGTTCCGCAAGCACTTCGAAGATCTGGCGATCGGCGACTCGCTATTGACGCATCGGCGCACCGTCAGCGAGGCGGACATCGTCAACTTCGGCGGCGTCTCGGGCGACTACTTCTACATGCACTTCGACGAAGTGGCGGCGCGGGACACGCAGTTCGGCCAGCGCATCGCGCACGGTTACTTCGTGCTGTCGGCGGCGGCGGGGCTGTTCGTGTCGCCGGCGCCGGGGCCGGTGCTGGCCAACTACGGGCTGGATAACCTGCGCTTCATCACGCCGGTGGCGATTGGCGACACCATCCGCGCGCGCCTGACCTGCAAGCGCAAGGTCGATCGCAACCGCACCGACGACAAGGGCGTCGGCCAGGGCGTGGTGGCGTGGGATGTGCAGATCACCAACCAGCGCGACGAACTGGTGGCCAGCTACGACATTCTGACGCTGGTGATGAAGCGTTCGTGATTTGCTTTTTTGGCAAAGCTGACGCATGATGCCGGCATGAGACAAGCCTTCATCAAACAATCGATTGGTTACAACCCGCTGCTGAGCAAACGCGACTGGCTGCTGTTCGGTATTTACATCGTCGGCGTGATCGCGGCGTGGTGGCTGCTGTCGCAGTTCGTGTCGTCGGCCGGCGCGCGCGGCGCCCTGATCGGCGTGCTGGCCGGCGGCGTACCATCGCTGATCGCCTGCCGGCCGGTGCGCGGCACCGTCGCCGCCGAGCGCAGCGCCAGCTTCCTCGGGCGCGTGGCCCAATTCGGCTACACGCCCGCCGGCGACAGCGCCGAAGGCCGCATCTACCACTACAAGGGGGCGCGCATGCTGCGCTGGGACTCCAGCCGCGTGCTGATTCGCACCGCTGCCGACGGCACACTGCACGTCAACGCCCCCTACAGCTTTTACTTCCGTCTCAAGCGCTTGCAGGCTTAACCCCCAACTTACCAGCCGTAGTATTTTTGCAGCGCGGCGGTCAGCAGGCCGCTGACGACGCTGATTTCGATTTGCCATGTGGCGTCGAGCGCCTTGCCGAGCATTTTTTGTAGCCAGCTGCTGATCGCTGGACCAAAGCGCTGTTGCGCCAGCGATGGCGCCCCTTGGTCGGCCTCCAGCGCGGTACGCAGCGCGGCGATGTCCGGTTCCGCCATCTGATGGCGCTTCAGTTCGGCGGCCAGCAAGTCGAAGTTGCCGGTGTGCGTGGTCGCGTCCAGGGTCTGGCCGCCGCTGCTGATGCTGACGGCGTTATCGCCCATGGCGAAATTTCCCTGCAGGTTGCTGCCGGTGATGGTGATGCGCGGCGCCATGTGCTTCTCCCGCTTATTCGGTGGTTTCGTGCTGTTCGGCATGGGCGCTGTCGCCCATGGCGAAGTTGCCTTCCAGCGTGCTGTTGCTGATATTGATGGTGGCGCCGGCGTGGCTGCCGGTGTCGATCTTGTGGCGCAGGAAGTCCCTGATGCTGTGCAGGAAGCGGCGGTTTTTGGAAATGATGACGGTGGTATTGCCATCGCTGGTGCCCAGCGAAAGATAGATGTCCAGACGGCGCATCAGGTTCCAGATCGCGAGCGCGCCGCCCGCCAAGATTGCCAGCACACCGACCATGACCGACGCCGATAAAACGACCAGACCGCCTACCGCGATGCCGATGCCGATCAGCGTCGGTTTCAGCGTTTTCTGTTCATCGATCAGACGCATGGTGCCGATGTTGGCCAGCACGATCACCCCTTCGCCGATCGCGATGGTCCGTTCGTAAACAATGCCTTCGCCGCTGTACAGGCGTTCCGATTTGCTGTCGCTGGTAAAGCCAAGAGTCGAGAAGATGCTCATTTCGGGTGTGCTCCGCCGGTGGGGATGGGAACTGAAAACTGTAGTCCGGCGGAGCATCACAACGTTTGATGCAGATCTATGTTGCGTGACTTTCCTAATCGTTATTGCGGCACGGCGTCGCGCGCGAGGCCGAACGGATCGTCGATGCTATGGGCCGGTTCGGTGAACCATTTCGGACCGTTTGCCGTCATGTAGAAATGGTCTTCGTGGCGCACGCCGAATTCGCCGGGGATGCAGATCATCGGTTCGTTGGAGAAGCACATGCCGACGTCCAGCGCGGTCTTGTCGCCGCCCACCAGGTAAGGCCATTCGTGGATGTCGAGACCGATGCCGTGGCCGGTGCGGTGCGGCAGGCCGGGCAGCTTGTAGCCGGGGCCGAAGCCGTCTTCTTCCAGCGCGCGGCGCGCGGCGGCGTCCACTTCCTCGCACGGCACGCCCAACTGCGCGGCCGCGAAGGCTGCCGCCTGGGCTTTCTTTTCGCTGTTCCACACCGAGCGCTGGCGCTCGCTGATCGGGCCGTAGACGTAGGTGCGGGTGATGTCGGAGATGTAGTTGTGCAGCTTGCAGCCGGTGTCGATCAGCACCGTGTCGCCAGCCTTCAGCGTCTGCACGTAGCTGACGCCGTGCGGGTAGGCGGTGGCTTCGCCGAACAGCACGATGACGAAGTAGGAACCGGCCGAAGCGCCGACCTTGCGGTGGGCGCGGTCGATGAAGTCTTCCACTTCTTTGGTGGTGACGCCTTCATGCAGCATGCTGGCGGTGGCGATGTGCACCGCCATGGTCATGTCCTTGGCGCGCTGCATCAGGGCGATTTCGGCGGCCGATTTGCGCGTGCGGCAGTGGGCGGTGACCGGGCGCGCATTCTCCAGCGCGTAGCCGTCGGCCAGCGGGCGGATGCCGTCGTAGATGAAGAAGGCGGCGCTCTCGCAGATGCCCACGCGCGGCGGCTGTGCCGCATTCGGCGCAATGCCCAGGCGTTTCAGCACAGCGATGAACAGCGCGTACGGACTTTCGTGTTCTTCCCAGCAGTTGACCGCGCCGTCGACCAGCATGAAGTCCTTCAGCGTGCTTTCCTCGAAGCCGGGGGCGATGTATTCCACCGCGCCCTGCGCCGGCAGGATGGCACCGACCATGCGTTCGCTGGCGTGCCATTTGGTGCCGGTGAAGTAGGTCAGGTTGGCGCCGGCGTTGATGTAGATGGCGGCGATGCCCTGCGCCTGCATGTAGGCTTGCGCGCGGGCGATGCGCGCCAGGTGTTCTTCCTTGCCGATCGGGACTGCGCCTGCGGTCATGTCGGACAGCGTGGCCAGTGCTTGTTCTATGGTCTTTCCGCCAATAGTCATTTTTTTATCCTGATGGTGTGCAGAGCTTTCGATGATAGCAGGTCATTCGCCGGTAACACACGAATGCTAAATTGCCGGCTCGTTTGTTTTACACTTCCAGGATGTTCTCATGTCGTTCAAAAAATTGTTGATCCCTTCCGCCATCGCCATCATGCTGACCGTCGCTGCCTGCGGCGGCGACAATGACCCGATCAGCGTGGTGCCGCCGCTGCCGGCCGGCCGCTGGATCGCGGGCGATCTGCACACGCACACCACGCAGTCGGCCGACGCCGATGTCAGCCAGACGCTGGACAAGATTCTCGGCAAGGCGTTCACCACCTATGGACTGGACTGGATGGCGGTGACCAATCACCTGCGCGTCTCGACCCGCGACGACAAGGGCGCGACGCTGGCGGCGCAGATTCCGATGGCGCTCGGCCTGGAGCGCTACGAGCTGCCGCGCGTGCAGGCGCTGCAAGCGGCCGGCACCTATGCGGACAAGCTGATTTTCTCCGGCGTCGAGTGGGACATGCCGACCCACGACCATATCGGCATCGGCATCTTTGACGGCGCCAACGCCAGCGTCAAGGGCATGAAGGAGTTCGAATATCTGTTTACCACGCGCGATGCGGCGATGTTCGACGCGGCCGACGTCACGGCGTGGAAGGCCAAATACGGCGAGACGCGCTACAACAAGACCGCCGACGATGCGCTGCAGGCGATCACCTGGTTGAAGACCAATTATCCGGACACCAGCTATGCGGTGATCAATCACCCGTCGCGCAACAAGGGCAGCTACAGCATTGCCGACTTCCGCGCGTTCAACGACGCGGCGCCGAATATCATGTTTGCCATCGAGGGCATGGTGGGCAATCAGATGGAGCCGGATCGCGGCGGTTACACGGCCGCTTATACCGACGACAATGCGCTGCTGCGCGTCTACGGCGGCGTCGATTACGTGGTGGCCAAGTTGGGCGGTCCGTGGGATGCGCTGCTGGGCGAGGGCCGCCGCATCTGGAACCTGACCGATTCGGATACGCACTTCAAGATCGTTGGCGGCAACAGCAGCGGTTACTTCCCCGGCGAGTATGCCAAGAACTATGTGTTCAACAGCGGCACCGGCAAGCCTGCCGCCAAGTATCTGCTGGCCGGTCTGCGCTCGGGCAAGATGTTCTCGGTGTACGGGGACTTGATCAATGCGCTGGATTTCAATCTGGCCTCGAAGGACGACCGCAAGGAGATGGGCGGCGAGCTGAAAGTGGCCAGCGGCGAGAAGGTCACCATCACCATCCGCTTCAAGTCGCCGGCCAAGAACAACTATGAGAAGCCGGTCGACAGCGGCAAGACAGCCAACGTCAAGCCGGTGGTCGATCACGTCGATTTGATTGCCGGCGATGTTGGCGCCAAGGCGACGCCGGGCAGCACGGCATACAACGTGGCGAGCAACGCCAGCACGCGCGTGGTCAAGCGCTTCACGGCGGCCGACTGGAAGGTCGATGCGGACGGCTATTACAGCGTGACGTTCGAGACCACCGCGTCGAAGAACCAGTACTTCCGCTTGCGCGGCACCAATCTGGGCGTCGATGTGGCCGGCCTGACGGCCAACGGCGAGCCGCTGGCCGATCAGCGCACCGGCACCGCCGACAACACGCAGCGCTTCAACGATATCAACGACCGCAATTACCGCAGCCTGTGGTTCTATTCGAACCCGGTGTTCGTCTCGCTGCGCTGATCATTTGGTCAGAAGGCTGACTTTGTCGAGCACAAAGGAGGTCTGCTTGCTGCGGTCTTCGCGCATGGCGAATGACAGCGTGACAGTCTGGCCCTTGTAGGCCAGCAGGTCGAAGCTGCGCAACTGGTAGCCGGCGGCCGGCGTCAGGTTGGTGTAGGCGGCCAGCGTGGCTGGCGTGCCGCCGCTGGCGAAGCGCAGCGACACGGTCAGCGTGTCGTAGACGGTGTTGCTGGTTTCGTCAGTGTCGATGTGCAGCGCGAAGCTAAGTTGCGCGCTGGTGGCGCTGGCGGGAATTTGCACCTGCTGCGTCAGCGTCTCGGTGCTGCGCCGGCCGTTGCCGCCCAGCCAGGCGAAGCGCGTGCCTTCGTACGGCGACTGGCCGCTGTGCGCGCCGATCACGCCGGTGCTGCCGCTCCAGCCGGTGGCGCCGCTCTCGAAGCCGCCGTTGCGCACTTGCTCGACGGCCTCGCCGCCACCCCCGCCGCCACCTTCCTCATCGATATCGGCGCCGACGTTGATCGCGGCGTAGGCGCGCTGCACGGCGATCGCTTCCTTCGACGTCGCGCCATACAGTTCCTGCGCCGCCTGCAATACCTTGTTGCGCGCATCGGCGTAATTGGTGGACGCGGTGAATTTGGTGGTCAGCGCCTTGAACCAGATGCGGTAGGCCTTGTCGTTGCCGATGCCGGTCATCGCCAGCGGCGTGCGCGTCAGGTAGGGGCTGTGGTAGTCGCCCGCCGCGTCGGCCTTCGAACCCTGCGCCAGGAAGTAGAACATGCGGTTGTTCGGGCCGCTTGAGTAGTGGACGTCGAGGTTTTTCAGGTTGACGCTCCAGGCGTCCGGGCTGCTGCCGTCCTTGATCGGCTTGTACATCCAGCGCAACGGCTGGCCGCTGCGGCTGATTTCGGCGCCCATCATCCAGTCGTTGCCGCTGGCCGGGATCACGGCGCCGCTGCCGCCGGCGCGCGCGTAGGCTTCGACCATTTCGCCGCCGATGTCGGAGTTCGATTCGTTCAGCCCGCCCGATTCGCCGGCGTAGATCAGGTCGGCCGTGGCGGCGGTGACGCCGTGCGACATTTCGTGGCCGATGACGTCGATCGCGCCCAGGCTGGTGAAGCTGTTGCCATCGCCGATGTACATGCAGCGGCAGCTGTCGTCGTAGAAGGCGTTGTCGTACGATGTGCCGACATGGGCGGCGATGTAGGTGGCGGTGTTGTTGCCGTCCAGCGATTGCCAGCCGAGCACGTTCTTGTTGGCGTCGTAGGTGTTCATCAGCCCCCACAGCGCGTTGACGGCGGCGGTCTGGCCGTTGGCGTTGGTGGTGCTGCCGCCGTTGTACTGCTGACCGTCGCCCCAGCTGTTGCTGCTGTTGCTGTAGACGCTGCCGGGGTCGGGGTTGTTGGGCGAGCTGTGGTTGGCGTTGGTGATCGCCATGCCGCCGTAGCGCCCGCCGCTGCCGCGCGCCGGATCCAGCATCTGGAAACCGCCGGCGGTGGCCGAGGTGCTGACCGGCACCACGCCGTTGTATTGGCTGTGGCCGCTGCCGATGACGGTCTGCAACGCCGGCCACTGGGCGATGATGGCGCCGCTGCGCGCGCCGACCACCACGTCGTAGTAAACCAGCTTGCCGTCGCGCGCCATGCGCAGCTGCACCAGGTAGGCCAGCTCGTAGCGCTCGACCACTTCTTCCAGGTCCAGTGCGTTGAGCTGTTCGGCCGGCTTGTTGATGGCGGCGGCGCTGCGCACGGTTTTCATCACCGGGTAGATCAGCAGCTCGGCGGTGGCCGGCCAGCGGTGGGTGCCGCCGGGCGCGATCTGCTGCACGGCGATGCGGATGGCGTCGTCGGCACTCAGCGTCGGCGTCATGTCGGGAGGCGGTGGCGGCGGCGTGCCGCTGCGCGCGGCGGCGCCTGGCGTGCCGGCCGGCGGCGCGATGCCGGGGCGGCGCTCGGCGCTGGAGACGCTGACGATGTCGCCGGCGGCGTTGGTCACCACCACCGATTCGGAGCCGAACACGCGCAGGTTCTTGTAGGTGTGCTGGGCACGGGTGATTTTCTGGCCGACCACGCCGGGGTGCTGGCTGCTGAGGCGGAAGCCGTAGTCGGGGTTCTGGCCGGCGCCCGCGTCGAGCGCGCTCAGGCGCGCCACCAGGCCGGCGCTTTCTTGTGGCGTAGCAATGGCGATCGGGGCGGACATCAGTTGCCGCGATACGGCCGGCTGGGCGCCGGCGCGCGGCCCGGCGGTGGCAAGGCTCAGCGCGAGGCTGGCCGCGATCAGGGGTGTGCGTGGGTTCATGTCATCCTCCTGTGGTAGATGACTTCACGCTAATCGCTGCGGCAGGCGCGGTTCTGTGCCAGATCAAACAGCGGACAGATCGGCTTCAGCATGGGTTCCGGCGTGCGCCGGAACGACAGGCCGCGTCGTCCCGGCGTAGGCCGGGACCGATAGAACGCTGGTAGTTACTTCAGTTGCTCACGCACGCGGGCGATGGCCTTGCGTACCTGGTTCGGCGCGGTGCCGCCGACGTGGTCGCGCGCGGCCACCGAGCCTTCCAGCGTCAGCACGGCGAACACGTCGTCCTCGATCAGCGGCGAGAACGCGCGCAGTTGTTCCAGCGACATTTCGGCCAGGTCGATCTTCAGGTCGTCGCAGGCGCGCACCGCGTGCGCCACCGCCTCGTGGGCGTCGCGGAACGGCAGGCCTTTCTTGACCAGGTAATCGGCCAGGTCGGTGGCGGTGGCGTAGCCTTGCAGCGCAGCCGCGCGCATATTCTCCGGCTTGACGCTGATGCCGCCAGCCATGTCGGCGAAGATGCGCAGCGTATCGACCAGCGTGTCGACGGTGTCGAACAGCGGCTCCTTGTCTTCCTGGTTGTCCTTGTTGTAGGCCAGCGGCTGGCCTTTCATCAGGGTGAGCAGGCCCATCAGGTGGCCGAACACGCGGCCGGTCTTGCCGCGCGCCAGTTCCGGCACGTCCGGATTTTTCTTTTGCGGCATGATCGACGAGCCGGTGCAGAAGCGGTCGGCGATGTCGATAAAGCCGACCCGTGGGCTCATCCAGATGATCAGCTCTTCCGACATGCGCGATACGTGCATCATGATCAAGGAGGCAGCGGCGGTGAATTCAATCGCGAAGTCGCGGTCGGAGACGGCGTCCAGCGAGTTGTGGCAGACGTCGTCGAAGCCCAGCGTCTGCGCCACGCGCACGCGGTCGATCGGGAAGGTGGTGCCGGCCAGTGCGGCGGCACCCAGCGGCAGGCGGTTGACGCGCTTGCGGGCGTCGGCCATGCGTTCGGCGTCGCGGCCGAACATCTCGACATAGGCCAGCATGTGGTGGCCGAAGGTGATCGGCTGCGCTACCTGCATGTGGGTGAAGCCGGGCAGGATGGTGTCGGCGTTCTTTTCGGCCAGGTCGGTCAGTGCGGAGCGCAGCGCGTGCAGCAGTTGCAGCACGTCGTCGATGGCGCTGCGCACGTACAGGCGGATGTCGGTGGCCACCTGGTCGTTGCGCGAGCGGCCGGTGTGCAGGCGCTTGCCGGCGTCGCCGACCAGTTCGGTCAGGCGCTTTTCGATGTTCAGGTGGACGTCTTCCAGGTCGAGCAGCCATTCGAACTGGCCGGCCTCGATTTCGGCGCCGATCTGCGCCATGCCGCGTTCGATTTCAGCGCGGTCGGCGGCCGAGATGATGCCTTGCGCGGCCAGCATTTCGGCGTGCGCCAGCGAGCCCTGGATGTCGGCCTTGGCCAGGCGCTTGTCGAAGAACACCGAGGCGGTGTAGCGTTTGACGAGGTCCGAAACCGGTTCGCTGAAGCGGGCCGACCAGGCTTCGGCTTTTTTGGAGAATTGTGCAGTCATAGTCAAATTAGGGAAGGTCGCTGAAGATCAACAGCGATTATAAACCGTCATCTGCCCTAAAATGCGTCAACATTGTCTTTATGATTACGGAAAACATGGCCAAACTGCACATTGGTATGGCGCCGGACTAGTTCCCTGCCCCGCCTTGTAGCCCCGATTGACGTGAGTGGATGATGGCTGCCAGCCGCGCCGAATCGGCAATCCAGCCAGCATATTCATCGCGTGTCATGCCCAGAAATTCGTGCAGGGCTTGATTGCCGGGCTGTTTATGCCACTGCTCGATGAAATCGTCGATATTTTCAGGGTTGGCCTGGCGCAATATGCATTTTTCAATAAAATTAGACATCGATCCCTCTCCCGGCGACGGCTGTTTTGATGAGCACGCCGGTGACGGCGTCTATCGTTCCCAGATGGCGGCCGCGCTTGTTGAATACCTCGATTTCTCCGTGCGTCCAGTCTCACGTGTACAGTTTAGTCCTGTCTTTGGAGATCCAGCGCTTTTCTCCGTTCCGTGCGCCGATATACACGCACTGATCCAGATATGACGGTTTGGGAATGGGTATCGGTGCCATATTGGTCCCTTGTGGAAGGGACCAATTTAGCAGCGGGGATAGATGGCCTGTTGAGCTAGATCACGGCTATTGCCAGTTCATCAGGCACGGCGGCACCAGCAGCGCCAGCGCCAGCACGGCGTAGATCAGTTGCAGCGGGATCATCCACTTGGCCCAGGTGATCCACGGGATGCGCGCCAGCGCCAGTACGCCGACGGTGATGCCGGAGGTCGGTATCATCGGCGTGGTGAATTCGCCGAACTGGAACGCCAGGATCGCGGTCTGGCGCGTGACGCCGACCAGGTCGGCCAGCGGCGCCATGATCGGCATGGTCAGCGCCGCCTGCCCGCTGCCCGAGTGGATGAAGAAGTTGATCACGGTCTGGATGCCGAACATCTTCCATGCCGCGAACACCGGGTGCGACGATTGCACCAGCGGCATCAGGTGGTGCAGCATGGTGTCGATGATGTGGGCGTCGCGCGCCAGCACCAGCGTGCCGCGCGCCAGCGCGATCACCAGCGCGGTGCCTACCAGGTCGCGCGCGCCCTGCATGAAGCCTTCGACGATCTGGGTCGAATCGAGCCGCCCGACCAGGCCGATGACAATCGCCATGCTGAGGAACAGCGCGGCGATTTCGTCGATATACCACTCGTAGTGCACCACGCCGAACACCATCACGCCCAGCGATGCGGCGAAGATCCACAGCACCGCCTTGTGGCGGCCGGTCATGCCGTGGAAGTCCTGCACGCCGCCGGGCGGCAGTTCCTTGCGCTTGTCGAGGTCCAGCGCATAGGTCGGACTCAAGGTCGGATCGCGCTTGACGCGCGCCGCGTACCACATCAAAAACAGCACCGTCACGGTGGTGGCGATGGCCCACACGATCAGCCGGTAGCCCCAGCCGGAAAACACCGGCACGCCGGCGATGCCCTGGGCGATGCCGACGTTGAACGGGTTCAGGAATGCCGCCGAGAAGCCCACCTGCGAGCCGAGGAAGGGAATCGACACCCCGGTCACCGTGTCATAGCCCAGCGCCAGCGCCAGCGGCACGAAAATCAAGATAAACGGTATGGCTTCCTCGTTCATGCCGAAGGTCGCGCCGCCAATCGAGAACATGGTGACGAACACCGGGATCAGCGCGCGCTGGATAAACCGGGAACTGGCGTGCGCGCGCGCCAGCGACTTGATCATCGAGTCGATCGCCTCGGTCTTCTGCAGCACGGCGAAGGCGCCGCCGACGATCAGCACGAAGCCGATGATCTGGCCGGCCTCGACGAAGCCCTTGATCGGCGCCTTCATCAGCGCCACCAGTCCCTGCGGATTGCTGTCGACGTAGTGGAAGCTGTCCGGGTTGATCAGCTGCTTGCCGTTGACCAGGTGCGTTTCGTACTTGCCGCCCGGCACCAGCCAGGTGGCCGCCGCGATCAGCGCCAGGATGATGAACAGCAGGACGAAGGTGTGGGGGAGCTTGAGTTTCTTCTTCATCATGCGCTCAGCAGGTCGCCCTCACGGTAAGCCTTGGCGCCGGCCACCTTGCCGACGTTCATGCCGCGAATCACATGGCGGTGCGCGCTGCGGGCGAAGAACACGCCGTCGACCGCCGCGCGCAGCACGGTGGTGTCGCCGCCGACCGGGTCGATCAGGTCGGCGATGGCGTCGCCGGCCGCCACCCGTTCGCCCAGCTCGCGGGTGTAGACCAGGATGCCGGCGTGCGGCGCGTACAGCGGCTCCACGCCTTCCAGCGGCGTGGCCTCGCACAGCGGCGCCGGCAGCACGGCGGCGGCGGCCTGTGCTTCGGCGTCATCGGCGTGCAGCACGCCTTGCAGGGTCAGGAATTGCAGCAGGCCGGCGGCGTCCTGGCGCGCCAGCGCGTAGCTGACTTCCTGCTCGCCGCGCAGCTCGATCGTGGTCGACAGGCAGGCGGCCGGGATCGGGAACTGGTGGTCGAAGTGTTGGTCCAGATCCCACCACAGCCGGCTGCAGGCCTCGTCGAACGGCTCGCCGCCGGCCTCGTAGGCCAGCAGGGTCGCGTGCGAACCGAGGATGGCCGACAGCGGTGCGATGGCCTCGGCCAGCGGCGTGCCGGCGTAGATGTGCAGCACCGCCTCGTTGTCGCAATGCAGGTCGAGCACGATGTCGGCGTCGATCGCCAGCGTCATCAGGGTTTTCTTCAGCGTTTCGGCGTCGGTCTTCGGCTGCCAGTCGGCGATCGAGGCGCGCGCGTGCTGGCGGATCAGCGCCACGTTGGCGGCGGCGTCCGCGCCCAGCCGGCCGGCCAGCGATTTCTTCAGGTCGTCGGCCACATGCTTGTAGGCGCGGTTGAAGTTGACGCCGGTGGTCAGGTCGAAGCGGCCGAAGGCGGCGCCGTGGATCGCCTGCGCCAGCCCGAGCGGGTTGGCGGCCGGCACCAGGATGATTTCGCCGCTGATCTTGCCGGCCGCTTCCAGCGCTTCCAGCTCGCGCCGCAGGAACTGCGCCACCAGCATGCCGGGCACTTCGTCGGCGTGCAGCGAGCCCTGGATGTAGACCTTCTTGCCGCTGCCGGGCGTGCCGAAATGGAAACTGGTCAGCGCGTAGGCGGCGGGCGCCAGCGGAGCGGAAAGGGAATGTTTGGTTGCGTGCATGGCAAGTCCGGAGTTTCGGTGAAGGATTGAGTATGTAGCAGTATTTTCACAAAGTAAATCGCACAGGGGCGAAACGGGTGTGGCTTTCTTGAGTTTTCGGCTACATGTGCGTACAGTTAGTTTAAATGAATTATTTATATATTGAATCTCGGGGAGAGAATATGCGTGCAGTACCCAACACCACCATGACGCGCGCCGTGCGCCTGGCGCTGGCGGTCGGCGCCGTTGCCGGCCTGATCGGCCAGGCCGTCGCGCAGACCAGTGCCGACAGCGCGCCGGCGCCGCTGGCGCGGGTGGAGATCACCGGCTCGGCGATCAAGCGCATCGAGTCGGAAACTGCGCTGCCGGTGCAGGTCATCACGCGCGAGGAAATCGACAAGGTTGGCGTCACCACCGCCTCGGAAATCCTGGCGCGGCTGTCGGCCAATCTGAACGGCCTGACCGACGCCGGCAGCATCAGCGACGGCAAGGACCAGCGCGGCTTCAACAGCGCCAACCTGCGCGGCATCGGCACTTCGTCCACGCTGGTGCTGCTGAACGGCCGCCGCATGGCCAACTTCGCCTCGCCCGGCGACGACACCGGTGTCGATCTGAACAACATTCCGGCGGCCGCCATCGCCCGCGTCGAGGTGCTGCTGGACGGCGCCTCGGCGCTGTACGGCACCGACGCCATCGGCGGCGTGATCAACTTCATCACCCGCAAGGACTTCCAGGGCGTCGAACTGAATGTGTATGGCCTGAAGACCGAAGAGGGCGGCGCCGGCAAGCGCACCGCCAGCATCAGCCTCGGTCACGGCGACCTGGCCAAGGACGGCTACAACATCTTTGCCGTGGCCGATGTGCAGCGCACCGGTGCGCTGTCGACCTCGCAGCGCGGCTTCATTGACGACCTGCGCATCACCGAACGCCTGCCGCACCTGCTGTCGGGCGTGACCTCGCCGGCGAACATCCGCCTGACCTCGGGCCAGCGCGACTACCTGAACGATCACGGCTTCACCCTCAACGGCAAGCCGCTGACCAACCGCACCATCAATCCGTCGATTCCGACCTGCTCGGGGCCGGCCAACGTCTATCTGCCGGCCGGCATCGGCGGCGTCGACGGCTGCACCTATAACTATATGGGCGACACCGAGCTGTATCCGAAATCGGAGAAAGCCAATTTCCTGTCGCGCGGCGTGTTGCAGATTAATCCGGAAAACCAGCTGTATGCCGAGGTGGCGCTGAGCCGCTCCAAGACCTGGTACGCGGCGTCGTCGGCGCGCGTCAACGGCGTCTACATCGATTACCGCCGCGTGCCGGCGCTGGCCGGCTACGACCTCGGTTCGGAAGAAGCCGGCGACGATCCGGAAGTCGAGGTGCGCCTGCGCCTCAACGAGGCCGGCCGCCGCACCTCGGAGCTGATCAGCGAGAGCCAGCGCTATGTGGTGGGCTGGAGCGGCAGCCACAACGGCTGGGACTATGACATCGGCCTGAATCACGCGGTCAACGTGGTGCGCGACCGCGATACGCACGGCTATCTGCTGCTGGACAAGCTGGAAGAGGGCTTGCAGAACGGCTTGATCAATCCGTTCGGCCCGTCCAGTCAGGCCGGCATCGACCTGATCAACAGCATCCAGGTCAACCAGGAAGTGCGCCATGCGCGCGGCACCATGGATTCGCTCGACTTCAAGGTGTCGCACGCGGTCGGCGCGCTGGCCGGCGGCGACGCCATGCTGGCGGTGGGCGGCGAGGTGCGCCGCGAGAAGACCGAGTACAACCCGTCCGACCTGCTGGTCAGCGACAACATCAATAACGACCGCTGGTCGGACGGCGCGGCCGCCACCAGCTATGCGCGCAATGTCAAGGCGCTTTACGGCGAGCTGCTGCTGCCGATCACCAAGCAGCTGGAAGCGCAGCTGTCGGCCCGCTACGACCATTATCAGGTGGTCGGCGGCGCCGCCAGCCCGAAAATTGGCCTCAGCTACATGCCGAGCAAGACCATGCTGTTCCGCGCCTCGGCCGGACGCGGCTTCCGCGCGCCGTCGATGACCGACCTGTACCGCCCGATGCAGGAAAGCGCGATGGCCACGCTGCCCGACCCGGTCTACTGCGCCGCCGTCGACAATAATTACGCCGACTGCGCCGACGCCTGGACCACCCACCGCTATTCGAACCCGAACCTGAAGCCGGAGAAGAGCCGCCAGTTCTCGCTGGGCATGGTGCTGCAGCCGAGCAAGCAGGTGCTGCTGTCGCTTGATTACTGGAACATCAAGCGCACCGACCTGATCGCCGAGATCGGCGATGATGTGCTGCTGGGCAATACCACCAAGTACGCCAGTCTGATCCACCGCGACGAAGACCAGTACATCGATTACATCGACCTGTACAAGGAAAACCGTGGTGCCCAGAAGGCGGCCGGCCTCGATCTGACCATCGATTACAAGGGCGTGCAGACCTGGGCCGGCCGTTTCGGCGGCCGCCTGTCCGGCACTTATGTGACCGACTCCAAGCTGCAGAACGAGAAGGATGGTCCGTATGTCAGCAACCTGGGCCGCTTCGTCACCGACGGCGTGGTGCAGCGCTGGCGCCATACCATCACGCTCGACTGGGACAACGGCCCGTTCGCGGCCAGCCTGTCGAACACCTTCTCCAGCGGCTATGAGGACCAGAACTCGGCGATCAACGTCGACGACGGCTCGGTGGTGGCGGCCAACCGCGTCAGTTCCTATACGCTGTGGGACCTGACCGGCTCGTGGCAGGCGGCCAAGGGGCTGAAATTCCGCGCCGGCATCCAGAACCTGTTCGACAAGGCGCCGCCGTTCTCCAACCAGGCTTACCATTTCATTTCCGGCTATGACCCGACGTATGCCGATGTGCGCGGCCGCCGACTGTACGCTAGTGTAAATTACGCCTTCAAGTAATGCGTTTTTAAGCAATAGCTTGGTATCATCTGACAGTCAGCAGTAAAGCAGTCGCAACAGACGGCGCCCGGCGACAGCCCGGCGCCGGTTTTCATCGGAAGGGCAACATGAATTTATCTGGTTTTACGCTCCAGGGGCTGTGCATGCGGGTATGCATGCTGTGGCTGCTGGTGTGGGCGGGCGCCGCGCAGGCCGCCGCAGCCACGCCGGTGCCCAAGGTCCAAGTGCCGGGCAAGACCAGCAAACCGGCCAAGGCCGTGCCGCCACCCAAGCCGGTGCTGGCGCCGCCGGCGGGCAATCTGGTCATCATCGGCGGCGGCCTGCGCACCGAAAATGCCGAAGTCTGGCAGCGCATCGTGCAACTGGCCGGCGGCAAGGGGGCGCGCATCGGCGTGTTCGGCGGCGCCTCGATCAACCCGGAGGCGGCCGCGCAGGCCACCGTCAACCGCTTGAACCAGTACGGCGCGCAGGCGTTCGCGATTCCGCTCGGCGTCACCTGGCCGAACAGCGATTACCGCAAGGCGGCCGAGGACCCGGAGACGGTGGCGCTGATCCATTCGGCCACCGGCATCTATTTCACCGGCGGCGATCAGGCGCGTATCACGCGCGCGCTGGTGCGGCCGGACGGCACCCACACGGCGGCGCTGGACGCGGTGTGGGACGTCTACCGCGACGGCGGCGTGGTGGCCGGCTCCAGCGCCGGCGCGGCGATCATGAGCACCACCATGTTCTACGACGCCAAATCGACCTTGGACATGCTGAAGGCCGGCGTCAATGACGGCCATGAGATTTCCGCCGGCCTTGGTTTCATCGGCGAGGATGTGTTCATCGACCAGCATTTGCTGGTGCGCGGCCGCTTTGCGCGCATGATTCCGGTGATGCTGAAGAAGGGCTATCAGATCGGCCTGGGCATCGATGAGAATACCGCGATGGTGGTCAACGCCAGGCGCGATGTGGAGATCATCGGTTACAGCGGGGCGCTGCTGCTGGATTTGTCGGCGGCGATCACCGATCGCGGCATCAAGGGCTTCAATATCTCCAACGCCACCATCAGTTATCTGGACCGGGGCGACAAGTTCAATCTGGTCACGCGCGAGTTCACGCCGTCACCGGACAAGGCCGACAACAAGCTCGATCCCAACCAGCCGGACACGCGCGAGGCGGTCTACACCAATGACATCCTGGGGAATAACGCGGTGCTGGACCTGATGGTCAACCTGATCGACAATGCCCAGCAGGAGGCGATCGGCATCGCTTTCGGCAACCCGCGCGACTTCAACCCGGAGCTGGGCTTCGAGTTCCGCTTCTCCAAGACCATCAACAGCGTCGGCTACGCCGGCACCGAGGTCGAGGCGTATTCGGTGCTGAAGCTGCGCATGGACATCCGGCCGATCCAGCTGCAGCAGCCGCTGTATCGTTACCGCTAGTCCGGCTTAAGGTATATTAACGGGACGGCCGCGCGTCGTCACTCCCGCGCAAGCGGGAGTCCATGCTGACCTTGCCCGGCCGGCGGCGTATGGATTCCCGCCTTCGCGGGAATGACGGGGCGAGGGGCGCCGTGTCCTGTATTTCCTTTGGAGCGACCCATGCGCATGTTGTTACGCCTGATGTTCCCTGTGATGCTGATGCTGGCCATGCCGCCGGGCGTGGGTGCCGCGCCTGGCGCCGACGGTCCGCAGGGTTCGCTGGTGATCATCGGCGGCGGGCTGCGGCCGGACAATGACGCGGTGTGGCAGCGCATCGTGCAGCTGGCCGGCGGCAAGGGCGCGCGCATCGCGGTGTTTGCGTCGGCGGCGGCCGACCCGGCGCCGGTGGCGGCCGCCATCGTCGATTACCTGAAGCGCTACGGCGCTGACGCCTTCCAGATTCCGCTGGCGGTCAAGCTGGCCGACAGCGATTTCCGCAAGGCCGCCGAAGACCCGCTGCTGGCCGACGCGGTGCGTGGCGCCGGCGGGGTGTTCTTCTCCGGTGGCGATCAGGCCCGCATCACGCAGGCCTTGGTACGCGAGGATGGCAGCCGCAGCGCGGTGCTGGAAGCGGTGTGGCAGGTCTACCGCCATGGCGGCGTGGTGGCGGGCAACAGCGCCGGTGCGGCGGTGATGAGTTCTACCATGTTCTATGCGCCGAAAACCGTGTTCGCGACCTTGCGCGGCGGTGTACGCGACGGTGAGGAAATCGCGCCCGGCCTGGGCTTCATCGGCGACGATGTGTTTGTCGACCAGCATTTCCTGGTGCGCGGACGTTTCGCGCGCATGATACCGGCCATGCTGAAGAAGGGCTATAAGTACGGGTTGGGTATCGACGAAAACACCGCCATGGTGGTTGACAACAGGCGGCGGGTGGAAATCGTCGGTAGCAAGGGGGCGCTGCTGGTCGATCTGTCGCGCGCCACCACCGACGCGGCCAGCGCCGGCTTCAACATCTCCAACGCGGTGATCAGCTATCTGGATAACGGTGATTTGTACGACCTGACCACTCACAGCTTCACGCCGTCGCATGCCAAGGCCGGGCGGCAGCTCAAGCCGCACAAGGACTTGTTGGCCGACCCGGTGTTCTCGCCGGACATTTTGGGCCGCAACGCGCTGGTGCAGCTGATGGAGAATCTGATGAACAACCGTCGCAGCGAAGCGATCGGCATTGCCACCAGTGGCCGCGACACGTCACTGCCGGAGCTGGGCTTCCAGTTCACGCTGAGTAAAACGCGCGATAGCGTAGCGTATGCGTCGGCGGCGCCGCAAAGCTACTCCATTCTCAACATGCGCCTCGACATTCGCCCGCTCGACATCGGCCAATCGCTGCGCACCGAATAGTCGCCGCGCCGCCCGCTCTCGTCGCGGCGGCGGTAGCGCATTACAATGACGGTCACTTACAACTGACCGTCAGGATCTCCATGCTCCGCCGACTCGCCTCCCTGCTGGCGCTGTGCGCCTTGTGCGCTCCCGCGCTGGCCGCGCAACCCGCCACCATGCGCCTCGACTACCTCCACAGCGGCAATGCGCTCGACGAACACTACGCCGTCGAACGCGTGGTGGTCGAGCCGCTGCCGTGGCCCGGCAACCTGGCCCAGACCATCGACCACACCAACCGTGGCAACAACCTGGTCGAAGTAGTCGATGCCAAAACCGGCAAGCTGCTTTACTCGCGCGGCTTCAGCACCATTTTCGCCGAATGGCGCACCACTGACGAAGCCACCCGCGCCAATCGCGGCTTCCAGGAGTCGGTGCGCTTCCCCCAGCCGACGCAGCCGGTCAAAGTGCGCATCCTCAAGCGCGATGAGCGCAATCTGTTCTCGGTGGTGTGGACCGCCAATGTCGATCCGAACGCGATGGACGTGATCCGCAAGCAGCCGCCGGCACCGGTCAAGCCGATCGGCATCCGCGTCAACGGCCCGTCCGAGGACAAGGTCGATCTGCTGATCGTCGGCGATGGCTACACTCAGGCCGAGCTGAAAAAATTCGAAGCCGACGCGCGCCGCCTGGCCGATCACCTGTTCGCCACCTCGCCATTCAAGGAGCGCGCCCAGGACTTCAACGTCTGGGCGATCGCCCGCCCGACCATGGAATCGGGCGTGTCGCGGCCGTCGACCGGCGTGCACAAGGAATCGCCGCTGGGCACCCGCTACGACATCTTCGGCAGCGAACGCTATGTGCTGACCACCGACAACCGCGCGCTGCGCGAACTGGCGCAATACGCGCCGTATGAATTCATCGAAATTCTGGTCAACAACGACACCTACGGCGGCGGCGGCATCTTCGGCCAGTTCAGCACGGCGGCGGCCGGCAATGACTGGGCCAACTATCTGTTCGTGCATGAATTCGGCCACCACTTCGCCGGCCTGGCCGACGAGTATTACACCTCGCCGGTTGCCTACGCCACCGGCGGCGAACGCCGCGAACCGTGGGAGCCCAACGCTACCGCGCTGCAGGACCCGGCCAATCTGAAGTGGAAGAAGTTCGTCAAGGAGGGCACGCCGCTGCCGACGCCGTGGCCGAAGGAGGCGTATGAAACCGCTTCGCGCGCCTATCAGAAGGAACGCGCCGCGCTGCGCGCCAACAACCGGCCCGAGTCGGAAATGAGCGCTTTGTTCACGCGGGATTTGAAGCAGAGCAGTGCGTTGTTCTCGGCCGATCCGCAGCGCCACACGGTGGGCGCGTTCGAGGGGGCCAACTACGAGGCGACCGGCTACTACCGCCCTGAAATGCAGTGCATCATGTTCGACCGCAGCGACAAATTCTGCTCGGTATGCGCCGAGGCGATCACTACCATCATCGACCTTTATTCACGGCCGGCAACACGATAACGGTTTTAGTACGCTAGCGTACAGAGTGTGCGGCGGCGTGGGCATAAGATTTGTCTCACGCACTCCAACAACACCGAAAGGGATAAGACCATGAACAAAATCATCGCCACTCTGATCGCCGGCCTGTTTGCCACCGCCGCATTCGCTCAAACTTCGGACGTTGCCAAAGCGCAGGCCGATGCCAATAAAGACATCGCCAAAGCGGCACAGAAAGAAGCCAAGGTAGATGCCAAGGCCGACAAGAAAGCCAACAAAGCCGTCGCCAAGGCTGACCAGGTGCACGAGGAGCAGCAAGCCAAAGTAGCCGTGGAACAAGCCAAGGCCAACGAAAAAGTGGCCAAGGCCGATCCTGAAGACAAAGCCAAGGCTGCCGCCAAAGGCGATAAAAATGTCGCCAAAGCGGTAGAGAAAGCCGAGAAAAAATCGGTGAAAGCCGACGCCAAAGCGATCAAAGCCACGGTTGACGCCACCGAAGACAAGGCGCTGGCCGCCAACAAGACTGCCGCCGTCAAAGCCAAGGCTGACGCGGAAGTCAAGGAAGCCGCTGCTAAGCATTAATCCCGTCGCGGCCCCGGCCGCGCCATAAAAAAGGCGGACATGCACTATGCATGTCCGCCTTTTTTTGTCTTCGCCGCAGCTCACCGTGGCCGCCGCGCTGGCACACACGCTGGCGCAGCCGCCAGCCGCCAGCCGCCAGCCGCGTCAGCGTCGGCGCGGCGTTTAAACGATCGGCACCAGACCGCTAGGCTTGATCTTGGTCGCCAGTTCCTTGCCTTTGCGCGCGCGCTTGCCGAAGTGCACCGCCAGCGCCGACGCCGACAGCCGTTCTTCCTGCGCCTTGCCGCCACGGCCGATGCCATGCACGGTCACGCCTTTCTGGCTGATCGGCTTGGCCGCCAGCAGCGTTTCCTTGTCGTTCAACTCCATCAGGATCACGCCACGGCCGCCGTTGGTCAGCACTTTCATTTCGTCCATGCCGAACACCAGCACCCGCGCGCCCGACGACAAAGTCGCTACCGCGCTGGCGCTGTCCGGGATCACCGTTGGCGGCAGCACGCTGTCGCCGTCGTCCAGCGTGATGAAGGCTTTGCCGCTCTTGTTGCGGCTGACCATGTCGGCGGCCTTGCTTTCAAAGCCGAAACCGGCGCTGGTGGCCAGCAGCAGGCGGGTGTTGCCATTGCCAGTGAAGTAGTGCAGCAGGCGCGAGCCGGATGCCAGATCGATCAGCGTGGTCACCGGCACGCCGTCGCCGCGCGCATTCGGCAAGGCTGCCACCGGCACCGAGTAGATGCGGCCGTTGCTGCCGAAGGCCAGCAGGTGGTCGACGGTGCGGCATTCGAACGCGCCGTACAGGCTGTCGCCGGCCTTGAAGCTGAACTGCGCGGCGTCGTGGCCGATGCCGCTGCGGGCGCGGATCCAGCCTTTTTCGGAGATGATCACGGTCACCGGCTCGTCCACCACTTTTTGTTCGACCACGGCTTTTTGCGCTTCTTCGATCAGGGTGCGGCGGGCGTCGCCATAGTTCTTGGCGTCGGCGTCGATTTCCTTGATGATGGCGCGCTTCATCGATGCCGGGTTGTCCAGCAGGTCTTGCAGCGTCTGGCGTTCCTTGCGCAGCTCGGACAGTTCCTGTTCGATCTTGATCGCTTCCAGCCGCGCCAGCTGGCGCAGGCGGATTTCCAGGATGTCTTCGGCCTGGATCTCGCTCAGCTTGAAGCGTTCGATCAGCGCCGCTTTCGGTTCGTCCGAGTTGCGGATGATGTGGATCACTTCGTCGATGTTGAGCAGGATGGTCTGCCGGCCTTCGAGGATGTGGATGCGGGCGTCGACCTTGCCCAGCTTGAACTGGGTGCGGCGGGTGACGGTGGCGAAGCGGAAGGTGATCCATTCCTGCAGGATGTCGGTCAGGCCTTTCTGGCGCGGCCGGCCATCGCCGCCTATCATCACCAGGTTGATCGAGGCCGACGATTCCAGCGAGGTGTGGGCCAGCATCATCAGCATGAATTCGGTCTGGTCCTGGTTTTTCGATTTCGGCTCGAACACCAGACGCACCGGCGCGGCGCGGCCGGATTCGTCGCGGATGGTGTCGAGCGAATTCAGGATCAGCGATTTCAGCGCCAGCTGTTCCGGCGTCAGCGCTTTCTTGCCCAGCTTGACCTTCGGATTGGTCAGTTCTTCGATTTCTTCCAGTACTTTTTGCGACGAGGTGCCCGGTGGCAGTTCGGTTACCACCGCCTGCCATTGGCCGCGCGCCAGTTCTTCGATCTTCCAGCGGGCCCGCACTTTCATCGAGCCGCGGCCGGTGGCGTACATGTCGGCGATCTGCTGCGGTGGGGTGATGATCTGGCCGCCGCCGGGGAAGTCGGGGCCGGGGATCAGCGCCATCAGCTCGGCGTGGCTGATTTTCGGGTTCTTGATCATCGCCACGGCGGCCGTCGCCACTTCGCCCAGGTTGTGCGACGGGATTTCGGTGGCCAGGCCGACCGCGATGCCGGAGGCGCCGTTCAGCAGCACCATCGGCAGGCGTGCCGGCAGCAGACACGGTTCTTCGGTCGAGCCGTCGTAGTTGGCTTGGAAGTCGACCGTGCCCTGGTGGATTTCGTCCAGCAGCACTTTGGCGATCGGCGTTAATCGCGCTTCGGTGTAGCGCATCGCCGCCGCGCCGTCGCCGTCGCGCGAGCCGAAGTTGCCCTGGCCGTCGATCAGCGGGTAGCGCAGCGAGAAGTCTTGCGCCATGCGCACCATGGCGTCGTACACCGACTGGTCGCCGTGCGGGTGCAGCTTGCCCAGCACGTCGCCGACCACGGTGGCCGATTTGCGCGGCTTGGCGGCGCTGTTCAGGCCCATTTCGTTCATTGCGTACAGGATGCGGCGCTGCACCGGCTTCTGGCCGTCGCACACGTCCGGCAGCGCGCGGCCCTTGACCACCGAGATGGCGTAGTCGAGGTAGGCGCGCTCGGCGAAGGTCGACAGCGTCAGGGCGTCGCCCCGGTCGCCACCCCCCCCCCCCCCCCCGCCGCCGCCGCACCTGCCGCCAACCTCGTTGCCGCCCCCCTTGCCACCAACCCCCCCACCCGTGCTGGCGCCCCAGCCGTCGATATCAGCGTCGCTGGCCGCGTGGTTGCCGACGTCGCTGCCGGTTTCGCCGGCGTCGGCCGGGATGGGCTGGCCGTGGGCGTGCGCTTCGGCGGCTGCGTGGGCGGTGGCTTGTTCGGCGCTGTGCACCGGGTGGTCGGAGGCGCCGGGCGTGGCGGCATTGGGCGCCGAGGCCGGCGCTGGCGCGGCCTTGCTGTCGTCCGCCGGTTCGTCAAAGAGATTTGCTTGAGTCATAATTCAGTTCTATCAGATATCTGCGTCGGCTTCGTTGCCGTGTTCTTCGATCCAGGCGCGGCGCGCGGCTGCTTCGCCTTTGCCCATCAGCATGTTGAAGCGGGCCGCCGATTCGTGCAGGCCGTAGCCGCCCAGCGCCACCGGCAGCAGGCGCCGGGTGTCCGGGTTCATGGTGGTTTCCCACAGCTGTTCGGCGTTCATCTCGCCCAGGCCTTTGAAGCGCGAGATCGACCAGGCGTTTTCCTTCAGGCCGTCCTTGCGCAGCTTGTCCTCGATCGCGGTCAGCTCGCCGTCGTCCAGCGCGTACAGCTTCTGGATCGGTTTCTTGCCGCGCGCCGGCGCGTCAACCCGGTACAGCGGCGGGCGGGCGATGCAGATATTGCCGTTGGCGATCAGGCCGGGGAAGTGGCGGAAGAATAAGGTCAGCAACAGCACCTGGATGTGCGAGCCGTCGACGTCGGCATCCGAGAGGATGCAGATCTTGCCGTAGCGCAGGCCGGACAGGTCGGGCTGGTCCTGCGCGGTGTGCGGGTCGACGCCGATCGCCACCGAGATGTCGTGGATTTCGTTGTTGGCGAACAGCCGGTCCTTGTCGGTCTCCCACGAGTTCAGCACCTTGCCGCGCAATGGCAGAATCGCCTGGAATTCCTTGTCGCGGCCCATCTTGGCCGAGCCGCCGGCCGAGTCGCCCTCGACCAGGAACAGTTCGGTGCGGCTGACGTCGTTCGATTCGCAGTCGGTCAGCTTGCCCGGCAGCACGGCGACGCCGGAGGATTTTTTCTTTTCGACTTTTTGCGCCGAGCGCAGGCGTGCCTGCGCCTGCTTGATGACCAGCTCGGCCAGTTTCTTGCCGTAGTCGACGTGGTGGTTCAGCCACAGCTCCAGCGCCGGCTTGGAATAGGTCGAGACCAGCCGCACCGCGTCGCGCGAGTTCAGGCGCTCCTTGATCTGCCCCTGGAACTGCGGGTCCAGCACCTTGGCCGACAGCACGAAGGAGGCGCGCGCGAACACGTCGTCCGGGGTCAGCTTGACGCCCTTCGGCAGCAGCGAGTGCATTTCGACGAAGTTCTTGACCGCGCCGTACAGGCCGTCGCGCAGGCCGGATTCGTGGGTGCCGCCGTTCGGCGTCGGGATCAGGTTGACGTAGGATTCGCGGACGATGGCGCCTTGTTCGGTCCAGGCCACCACCCACGATGCGCCTTCGCCCTCGGCGAAGCCTTCGGCATCGGCGCCGGCAAACTGCTCGCCTTCGAACAGCGGGATCAGCGTTTCGCCGTCGGTGCTTTGCGCCAGCGCTTCGGTCAGGTAGCCGCGCAGGCCGTCGTTGTACTGCCAGGTCTGCGATTCGCCGCTCTTGGCGTTGTTCAGCGTGACCGTGACGCCCGGCAGCAGCACCGCTTTCGAGCGCAACAGGCGTTGCAGCTCGGTTTGCGAGATCGCGGCCGAATCAAAATACTTGGCGTCCGGCCAGACGGTGACCCGGGTGCCGGATTTCTTGGCGTCGCGCGGGGCCACCACGGAGGTCAGCGGTTCGGTGACGTCGCCGTGCTCGAACACCAGGTGGTGCAGGCCGGTGCCGTTCGGCTCCTTGCGCCAGACGGTGATCTCCAGCCGCTTCGACAGCGCGTTGGTGACCGACACGCCGACCCCATGCAGGCCGCCGGAAAACGCGTAGGCGCCGCCGCTGCCCTTGTCGAACTTGCCGCCGGCGTGCAGCCGGGTGAAGACGATTTCCACCGTCGGCACGCCTTCCTCCGGGTGCAGGCCGACCGGGATGCCGCGGCCGTCGTCCTCGACGGTGACGCTGCCGTCAGCGTTCTGCGTCACGATGATGTTGTGGCAATTCCCGCCCAGCGCCTCGTCAGCGGCGTTGTCGATCACTTCCTGGATGATGTGCAGCGGGTTCTCGGTGCGGGTGTACATGCCCGGCCGTTGCTTGACGGGCTCCAGCCCCTTCAGGACCCGGATGGATGATTCGCTATAGTCGGAAACAGGTTTTTTGGTGGCCATACGTGAGCAGCTTGTGTGTTTGATACTGGGTTTATGTACAGTTCGTAGATTGTTTGCGTATTCTATCCTCAACTGCGCCGGAAGGCGGCAAAAATTGCGCAGTGCGCAATTTATACACGATGTTTACAGGGCAAGCCTGCCTTTTTAGACCGTTTTTATGGCGTCGTCGCTAAGCTGTCCGGTATCGAAATGCTCATCCGGAGGTACGCCATGCACGCCTTGTTCCACACCCCAGCCGCCGCCCCGGTGCGTCGCCAGAGTCCGCGCCAGTGCCTGATGCAGCTGACGGTGGACACCGGCGCGCTGAGCGCACTGCGGGCGCTGGTGGCGCGCACCTGCGGCGATGCCTTGCAGTTCATGCGGGTCGAGGCGTGCGACCACGGCGCCCGCGTGCGGGTCTGGCTGTGTCTGTCGCGGGCGCTGGCCGGGCCGATGATGGAGGCGGTGATGCGGGCCTTGCCGGGCGCCGAGTTCGGCCGCCTGACGCCGCTGGCACAGCGCACGGCGCCATGATCGTCGCGGTCGCCCACCATAGCGGCGGCGCCGGCAAGAGCATCGTCGCCAACAACCTGGCCTTGCTGCGGGCGCGCGCCGGGCGGCGCGTGATGCTGGTCGATACCGATCCGCGCGGCGCCGCCTGTACCTGGTGCGGCGAGATGGCGGCGGCCGGCGTCACGCCCCGCATTGCCGCGCGCGCCATTTGCGGTCGTGCGCTGCTGCCCGAGCTGGAGGCGCTGCGCGCCCGCTACAACGATATCGTCGTCGACACCGAGGGCCGCGACACGGCCGACAGCCGTGCCGTGCTGCTCGCCGCGCGGGTGGCGATCGTGCCGCTGTCGGTGCCGGTGACGCCGCAACAGCTTGATCTGGCGTCGCAATACAAGCTGATCGCCCGTCTGAATGCTGCGCGCATGTTCAATCCGGACTTGCGCGTGCTGTTTGCCCTGATTGGCGGCGTCGACGCCCCTACCGACGAGGAGCGCGTCGCCGTGCGCGCCTATGTCGCGCGGGTGATGTCGGCAACGCTGGCCAGCACCATTGTTTGCGGCGCTGCGCCGGCCGACATGGCCGCGCTGTACCGCGAAGTTTTCCACCACTGATAGGAAGTTTTATGAAGAATTTTGTACTCGCTGCCGCCGTTGCCGCAGCTTTCGCCGCCACCACTGCCCGTGCAGAGGATGCCTCGCCGGCGCCGATGGCAGTGCCGGACAACGCGGTCAGCTTCAATCTGGCGGCGGTCAGCGATTACCGTTATCGCGGCATTTCGCAAACCCGCTTGCAACCAGCCTTGCAGGGCGGCGCCGACTACGTCAACAATCCGACTGGCCTGTATGCGGGCGCCTGGGCGTCGACCATCACCTGGATCAAGGACGCCGGCGGCGATGGCAGCGTGGAGCTGGACCTGTATGCAGGCAAGCGCGGGCAGCTGTCGGCGGATGTTTCATATGATGTGGGCGTGCTGACGTATGTGTATGCTTCCAATGCCTTGCCGGTCAGCGCCAATACCACCGAGATGTATGGCCAGCTGGGTTATGGCCCGGCGTATGTGAAATATTCGCATGCGGTGACCAATTTGTTTGGCTTTGCCGACAGCAAGAATAGCGGCTATCTGGACATCGGCGCCAATATCGATGCGGGCAATGGCTTGACCGTCAACCTGCACGCCGGCCGTCAGGAGGTCAAGCATAACGACGCCGCTTCTTATACCGACTGGAAGCTGGGCGTGAGCAAGGACTTCGGGGTGGTCAACGGCGCGCTGGCTTTCATCGGCACCAATGCCAATGAGTCGGCTTACACCTCGGCCGCCAATGGCAAGTTCCTTGGCAAGAATGCGCTGCAGCTGACCATCAGCAAGGTGTTTTAAGATGCGCTAGGCGGCCGGGCGGGCCTTGCGCCTGCCACGCCGGCCGCGTTTGCTGGACTGGATTGGTTTGCCGCCCTGCGCGGCCAGGCTGGCCGGCTTGGCCGTTTTTGCCGGCTTAGCTGGCTTAACTGGCTTAGTTGGTTTTGCTGGTGTAGCCGGCATGTCGGCAGCCACATAGTCGGCGCCGGCGAACAGGCGCGCGATGGCGGCTTTTTGTTTGGTCCGGCAGACGTCGGCCAGCACCCATTGCTCATTGCCGGGGAAGCGTAGCCAGACTGCTTTCCAGGCATTGCGGTTGCCGCTGCCCTGCAGGTTGGCAAAGCCGGAGGGCGTTACCGCAAGCTCGCCGAATCTGATCTCCGAATCCTTGACGACGGCGAAGTAGGGCGTGCGGCCGAATGAGGCGCGCAATCGGGTGCCGGTCGGTAGAAACAGCTGCTTCCACTGATAACCGTCTTCGGCGTTGGCCGACGCCCCTTCCTGCTTGGCCTGTGCAGGTGGATTCATGTAGCCGCGGATCGCATCGCAAATGATCGGCTCCAGTTCCCAACTGTTCCAGCGATGGCCGGTGAGTGCGCCCAGCTCTTCGAGTATATCGGACGGCAAATGGACGGAAGCTTGAAGGATACCCATGGGGGTTCTCCTGAAAATGGGTTTTACTAAAATCTGCTAGCTACTACGATATAGCGCTGCAGTGCTCTAACGGATACTAAGTTAGAGCGTTTGCCCGATCCGGAGTTCCCGAAAATCGCCTACTAGAGCGAAATATAAGCGATTACTATCAGCTAGTATCGCTTAGCTAATTTTAGTAAAACCCGAAAAAGTACCACCCCCACCCCATATCCTCCCGGCTTACAACGGGCAGGCTCTTGGAAGCAGGGCGCCGAAGCGGTGCTCCCCGGTGCTGGCAGGAAAGATTTCGCGGTATAAGTGGCGCACCTCGGGCGCGCACAGCTTGTGATCTTGCTTATACGCTTGCAGTTCCAGTTCGCTATGGCGGGAATGGTAGGTATCCTGGCCATCTTCGAGGACCAGCGTATCGGCCAGGCGGGCGTGCGGCAACTGGGCGACGAAGACCAGCACGCAGCCGGCCTGATGGGCGCTCAGCGGGCGGCGGCCGTGCGCCACCGTCACCAGCACCCGCGCCGCCGGATTCACGTTCTGGATAAGCTTCAAGCGCGCCAGCAGCTCGGCGCAGCCATCGCGCTCCAGCGCTCCGGGGCGCAGCAGGGCCAGGATCACGCCGGCGCGGGCCAGTGCAGCGTCCTGGCAGCGCAGCGCGGCGTTGACGACCAGATCGTCGAACAGTTGCGGATCGTAGGGGCCGGGATGGGGCGAGACCAGCAGCACGCGCTTGCCGGCGGCCACGCGCAGCATGGCCAGATCCTCGGCCAGATCGGCGACGGCGCTATCGCCGTCCACACCGGTGACAGCGACGATCATAACGCCGCCCGCGCATGCGCCAGCGAATAGCGCGCCGCCGTGCCGCCGGCAGTTGCGCCGAGCGGTAGGCCGGTGGCGGCGCCCGTGCTGGCGGCGGGCCGGTAGCGCGGGATGGCGTCGAGCGCTTCCAGCGCGGCGGCCAGCAGGCTTTTGCAGGCGGTGGTGGCGGGCACCATCGGCAGCCGCAGCTCGTCGCGCACCATGCCTTGCATGCTCAGCGCCGCCTTCAACGGCGCCGGATTCGGCTCGGAAAACAGCAGGTACATCAGCGACAGCAGCCGCGCCGCCAGCGTGCGCGCCTGGTCCAGCCGCTCTGCGCGCAGCAGATCGAACAGCTGTACATACAAATCGGTGCGGAGATGCGCCGAGGCCGAAATCGCCCCATGCGCGCCGCCGCACAGCGCCGGGAACAGCAGCGGATCGTCGCCGCACAGCACCGTCAGCGGCGTGTGCTGCACCAGCTCCAGCATCTGCCGCAGGCTGCCGCCGGCCTCCTTGATGGCGGCGAACTGTGGCCGCTGCGCCAGGCGCTGCGCAGTGGCCAGCTCCAGCTGCACGCCGGTGCGCGCCGGCACGTTATAGAGGACGACAGGCCGGTCGGTGGAATCAGCAATCGTCTCGAAGTGGCGCAGCAGGCCCTCTTGCGATGGCCGCACATAGGCCGGCGTGGCAACCAGATAGCCGGCCAGGTCGGCGTCGTCGAATTCCAGCACGCGGCTGGCGGCGGCGAAGGTGTCGCTGCCGCCAATGCCCATCAACACCGGGCAGCGCTTGCGCGCCACTTCCAGCACCGCCGCCAGCGCCGCGCTCTGCTCGGCCACGTCCAGCTGCGGCGCCTCGCCGGTGGTGCCGCACACCACCAGGCCGTGGGCGCCGTCGTCGATGATGCGTTCGGCCAGCCGTTGCAGGCGCGCCAGATCCAGCTCGCCGTGATGCATGGGCGTCACCAGCGGCACCCAGATGCCGTGAAAAGAAGTCATGTCAGTCCAAGGTAGTTGCGATGCCTCCAGCGTAGCCACAGCCCCGTAAAAATGCTCTAAAGAGTGCTTCGCCGCGCGTAAACAGCGCGTAAATTTTTACGCTTTGTTTACACCCCGTCGGCAAGTCTTTACAAAATCTTTAGGCCGTTCTGGCTAAGCTTCACACCATCAAAACAAGACCTGTGAGGGTGTGATGGACATCGTATTTATCGGCGCCACGGCGCTGTTGTACCTGCTGACGGTGGCGCTGGCCGCCGGCTGCGACAAGCTGGGAGGCCAGCAATGAACACGTTTTATGTGATCGGCGCCATCGCGGCGGCCGGCCTGCTGGTCTACCTGGTGGTAGCGCTGGTGAAAGCGGAGGCGCTGTGATGACTGCGCAATCCCTGATACTGCTGATCGTCTTCCTGGCGGTGCTGCTGGCGCTGGCCTGGCCGCTCGGCAAGCTGCTGACCCGCGTCGGCGACGGCCGCGCCATCCCCGGCATGGGCTGGCTGGGTAAACTGGAACACCTGATCTATCGCGTGGCCGGCGTCAATCCGGCCGAAGGGCAGGGCTGGAAAGCCTATGCCGCCTCGCTGCTGCTGTTCAGCGTCATCGGCGCAGTGGTCACCTACGGCCTGCAGCGCGTGCAGGCATGGCTGCCACTGAACCCGCAGGCGCTGGCCAACGTCAGCCCGGATTCGGCCTTCGACACCGCCGTCAGCTTCGTCGCCAACACCAACTGGCAGGGCTATAGCGGCGAGCAGACCATGAGCTACCTGACGCAGATGCTGGTGCTGGCCGGCCAGAACTTCTTCTCGGCCGCCACCGGCATCGCGGTCGCCTATGCGCTGATCCGCGGCTTTGCCTCACGCTCGGCCAAGTCGATCGGCAACTTCTGGGTCGACCTGACCCGCTCCACCTTATACGTGCTGCTGCCGCTGTCGCTGCTGCTGGCGGTGTTCCTGATGGCGCAGGGCGTGATCCAGAACTTCCAGCCCTACCAGCAAGTGCAGCTGCTCGACCCGGTCAGCTACAGCCAGCCGAAAGTGGGCGCCGACGGCCAGCCGCTGAAAGACGCCGCCGGCCAGCCGGTGACCGAGGACCTGACCGCCACCACCCAGACCATCGCCATGGGCCCGGTGGCCTCGCAGGAAGCGATCAAGATGCTGGGCACCAATGGCGGCGGCTTCTTCAACGCCAACTCGGCGCACCCGTATGAAAACCCGACCGCATTGACCAACTTCGCGCAGATGCTGGCGATCTTCCTGATCCCGACCGCGCTGTGCTTCGCCTTCGGCCGCATGGTCGGCGACCAGCGCCAGGGCTGGGCGGTGCTGGGCGCGATGACGGTGTTGTTCGTGATCTGCACCTGCGTGGTGATGGGCGCCGAGCAAAGCGCGCATCCCGGCCTGCAGGCGCTCAACGTCGATCAGAGCGCCGGCTACATGGAAGGCAAGGAAACCCGCTTCGGCGTCTCGGCCTCGGCGCTGTTCGTGGCGGTCACCACCGCCGCCTCGTGCGGCGCGGTCAACGCCATGCACGACTCGCTGACGCCGATCGGCGGCCTGGTGCCGATGCTGCTGATGCAGTTCGGCGAAGTGATCTTCGGCGGCGTCGGCTCCGGCCTGTACGGCATGCTGGTATTCGCCATCATGGCGGTGTTCATCGCCGGTTTGATGATCGGCCGCACGCCGGAATACCTGGGCAAGAAAATCCAGGCGCACGAAATGAAGATGACCGCGATCGCCATCCTGGTGACGCCGACGCTGGTACTGGCCGGCACCGCCATCGCCGTGCTGTGCGACGCCGGCCGCGCCGGCCTCGCCAACCCCGGCGCGCACGGCTTCTCGGAAATCCTGTACGCCTTCAGTTCGGCCGCCAACAACAACGGCAGCGCGTTTGCCGGGCTGTCGGCCAACACCCCGTTCTACAACACGCTGCTGGCGATCGCCATGTGGTTCGGCCGCTTCGCCATGATCGTGCCGATCCTGGCCATCGCCGGCTCGCTGGCCGGCAAGCAGCGCCTCGACGCCAACGCCGGCACCATGCCGACCCACGGCGGCATGTTCATCGGCCTGCTGTGCGGCGTGGTGCTGCTGGTCGGGGTGCTGAACTACGTGCCGGCGCTGGCGCTGGGACCGGTCGTCGAACACCTGCAGCTGTTTGCCCAATAAGGACGCATCATGTCACAAGCTACCCAAAAAGAGATGACCCTGTTCACCAACCCGCCAGCCAAACGGCTGCGCATGTTCGACTCGGAGCTGCTGCTGCCGGCGATCGCCGACGCCTTCCGCAAGCTGCACCCGCGCACCCAGTTGCGCAGCCCGGTGATGTTCGTGGTGTATGTCGGCAGCATCCTCACCACCTTGCTGGCGGCGCAGGCGCTGGCCGGCCATGGCGAGGCGCCGGCCGGCTTCATCGCCGCCGCCGCCATCTGGCTGTGGTTCACCGTGTTGTTCGCCAACTTCGCCGAAGCGCTGGCCGAGGGCCGCAGCAAGGCCCAGGCGGCGTCGCTGCGCAGCCTGAAGCAGACCGTCACCGCCAAGAAGCTGGCCACGCCCAAGCATGGCACCACCTGGCTGCCGCAGCCGGCGCTGGACCTGCGCAAGGGCCATCACATCCTGGTCGAAGCGGGCGACGTGATCCCGATCGACGGCGAAGTGATCGAAGGCGTGGCCTCGGTCGACGAAAGCGCCATCACCGGCGAATCGGCGCCGGTAATCCGCGAATCGGGCGGCGATTTCTCCTCCGTCACCGGCGGCACCCGGGTGCTGTCGGACTGGCTGGTGGTGAAGGTTACCGCCAATCCCGGCGAAACCTTCCTCGACCGCATGATCTCAATGGTGGAAGGCGCCAAGCGGCAGAAAACCCCGAACGAGATCGCGCTGACCATCCTGCTGGTGGCGCTGACCATCGTGTTCCTGATCGTCACCGTCACCCTGCTGCCGTTCTCGTTGTTCTCGGTCGGTGCCGCCGGCGCCGGCACGCCGATCAGCATCACCGTGCTGATCGCCTTGCTGGTGTGCCTGATCCCGACCACCATCGGCGGCCTGCTGAGCGCGATCGGCGTGGCCGGCATGAGCCGCATGATGCAGGCCAACGTCATCGCCACCTCCGGCCGCGCGGTCGAAGCAGCCGGCGACGTCGACGTGCTGCTGCTGGATAAAACCGGCACCATCACGCTGGGCAACCGCCAGGCCGCCGCCTTCGTGCCGGCGCCGGGCGTCAGCGAACAGCAGCTGGCCGACGTCGCGCAACTGGCCTCGCTGGCCGACGACACGCCGGAAGGGCGCAGCATCGTGGTGCTGGCCAAGCAGAAGTTCAACCTGCGCGAACGCGAGCTGGCGGCGCTGAACGCGCTGTTCGTGCCGTTCAGCGCGCAGACCCGCATGTCCGGCGTCGATATCGGTGAGCGCGTGATCCGCAAGGGCGCGGCCGACACCGTGCGCCAGTACCTCGCCGCGCTGGGCCAGCCGTATCCGGCCGAGGTGGCGCGCAGCGTCGACGACATCGCCCGCCGCGGCAGCACGCCGCTGGTGGTGGTCGACGGCGGCCGCGTGATGGGCGTGGTCGAGCTGAAGGACATCGTCAAGGGCGGCATCAAGGAGCGCTTCGCCGAACTGCGGCGGATGGGCATCAAGACCGTGATGATCACCGGCGACAACCAGCTGACCGCCGCCGCGATTGCCGCCGAAGCGGGCGTCGACGACTTCCTGGCCGAAGCCACGCCGGAGGACAAGCTGAAACTGATCCGCAGCTACCAGGCCGAAGGCCGGCTGGTGGCGATGACCGGCGACGGCACCAACGACGCGCCGGCGCTGGCCCAGGCCGACGTCGCGGTGGCGATGAACTCCGGCACCCAGGCCGCCAAGGAGGCCGGCAATATGGTCGACCTGGATTCGAACCCGACCAAGCTGCTGGAAATCGTCGAAATCGGCAAGCAGATGCTGATGACGCGCGGCTCGCTGACCACCTTCTCGATCGCCAACGACATCGCCAAATACTTCGCCATCATCCCGGCGGCGTTTGTCGGCACCTATCCGCAGCTGAAGGCGCTGGACGTGATGCAGCTGGCCAGCCCATCGTCGGCGATCATGTCGGCGCTGATCTTCAACGCGCTGATCATCGTGGTGCTGATTCCGCTGGCGCTGAAGGGCGTGCAGTACCGCGCGATCGGCGCGGTGGCGCTGCTGCGCCGCAACCTGCTGCTGTACGGCGTCGGCGGCATCGTGCTGCCGTTCATCGGCATCAAGGCCATCGATATGCTGCTGGCCGCCTTCAACCTCGTCTAACCCCGTCATTCCCGCGCAGGCGGGAATGACGGCTGAACTGGAGTTAACATGACATCCCAATTACGTCCCGCCCTCACCATCTTCGCCGCGCTGACCCTGATCTGCGGCGTGGCCTACCCGCTGGCCGTGACCGCCATCGGCAGCGCCGTGTTCCCGGCGCAAGCGGCCGGCAGCATCGTCGAAGTCAACGGCAAGGCCATTGGCTCGACGCTGATCGGCCAGGCCTTCACCGCGCCGCAGTACTTCTGGGGCCGGCCATCGGCCACCGGCCCGATGCCGAATAACGCTGCCGGCTCGGGCGGCGCCAACCAGGGGCCGACCAATCCGGCGCTGCTGGACGCCGTCAAAAGCCGCATCGACGCCCTGAAGGCCGCCGACCCAAGCAACACCGCTGCCATCCCGGTCGACCTGGTGACCGCCTCCGCCAGCGGCCTCGATCCCGAGATCAGCGTGGCGGCCGCGCGCTACCAGGCCGGCCGCGTGGCCGCCGCGCGCAAGCTCAGCCACGAACAGGTGCTGGCGCTGATCGAGCGCCACACGCAAGCGCAGTGGCTGGGCTTTTTCGGCGAGACCCGCGTCAACGTGCTGGCGCTGAACCTGGCGCTGGAGCAGACGGCGGGCAAGGCCCAGCCGCGCGGCTAAGCGGCGAGGTACAATCCGCGCATGGCCATTCCTTCCGCCCCCGTCAGCCGGGATCCCGTACGACCCGACCCCGATGCGCTGCTGGCGCAGGTACAGGCACAGGAGCGCCGGGCCGCGCGCGGCAAGCTGCGCATCTACTTCGGCGCCTCGGCCGGCGTCGGAAAAACCTATGCCATGCTGGCCGCCGCCCGCAAATTGCAGGAAAACGGCCAGCCGGTGCTGGTCGGCGTAGTGGAAACCCACGGCCGCGCCGACACCGCCGCCATGCTGGCCGGCCTGCCGCAGCTGCCGCTGCGACAGGTGGCCCACCGCGGCAAGCAGCTTGCCGAATTCGATCTGGACGGCGCGCTGGCCCTGCAGCCGCCGCTGATACTGATGGACGAACTGGCGCATTCCAACGCCCCCGGCTCGCGCCACCCGAAACGCTGGCAGGACGTCGACGAACTGCTGGACGCCGGCATCGACGTGCTGACCACGGTCAACGTGCAGCACCTGGAAAGCCTGAACGACGTGGTGGGCGGCATCACCGGCATCCGCGTCGCCGAAACCGTGCCGGACACCGTGTTCGACCAGGCCGACGAAGTGGTGCTGGTCGACCTGCCGGCCGACGAACTGCTGGCGCGCCTGCAAAGCGGCAAAGTGTATCAAGCGGCGCAAGCCGAGCGGGCGTCGAAAAACTTCTTCCGCAAAGGGAATCTGATCGCCTTGCGCGAGCTGGCCTTGCGGCGCACCGCCGACCGCATCGAAGACGACGTGCGCGCATACCGGGTTGAAAAATCGATCGCCGACATCTGGAAGACCGGCGCCGCGCTGCTGGCCTGCGTCGGCCCGCACGCCGACGGCGAGCACACCGTGCGCAGCAGCGCGCGGCTGGCCGGCCAGCTGGGCACCGGCTGGCACGCGGTGTACGTCGAAACGCCGGCGCTGCAACGGCTGCCGGCGGCGCAGCGCGAGCAGATCCTGAAAAACCTCAAACTGGCCGAAGACCTGGGCGCCAGCACCGCCGTGCTGTCCGGCGCCGACATCGCGCTGGCCGCGCTGGACTACGCGCGCAGCCACAACCTGTCCAAGCTGGTGCTGGGACGCGCGCGCCGCCGGCTGCCGCTGCCGTGGCGGGCGCCGCACATCAAGCGGCTGGCGCAGCATGCACCGGACCTCGACCTGATCGAAATCGGCGTGCCACGCAACCCCGCCAGCAGCGGCGCGCCGAGCATCGCCAAGCCGCCGCTGGCCGACCTCGACGAACAGGCCGCGCCCGAGCAGCGGCGCCGCATCGGCGGCTACCTGATCGCCGCGCTGGCCAGCGTGGTCACCGCGCTGGCGGCGACGCCGATGTTGGCCTGGCTGGACCTGGCCAACATCGCCATGCTGTTTTTGCTGGTGGTGGTGCTGGTGGCGGTGCGCTATGGGCGCGGGCCGTCGGTGCTGGCGACTTGCGTCAGCGTCGCCTGTTTCGACTTCTTCTTCGTGGCGCCGCGCTTCAATTTTGCCATCAGCGATTTCCAGTATCTGATCACTTTCGGCGTGATGCTGGCGGTGGGCCTGATCACCGGCCACCTGACCGCCGGCCTGCGCTTCCAGGCGCGGGTGGCGGCGCAGCGCGAACGGCGCGCGCGGGCGCTGTACGAATTCGCCCGCGAACTGTCCGGCGCCTTGCAGACCGAACAAATCTTCGACAGCACGCAAAGCGTGATCCAGAGCGCGTTCCGCGCGCGCGCCACGCTGCTGCTGCCGGACACCGACGGCCGCCTGCAGCCGCCATCGGTGCTGGTGCCGGTGCCGGCGCCGGCGCCGGGCAGCGCCAGTGGCAGCGAGGCCGGGCGGCTCGACCTCGGCATCGCCCAATGGGCGTTCGACCGCGCCGAGCCGGCCGGTCTGGGCACCGACACGCTGCCGGCCAGCCGCATCTTCTACCTGCCGCTGGTGGCGCCGATGCGCACCCGCGGCGTGCTGGCGATCGAACCGGCGCAGCGCCGCTGGCTGCTGATCCCCGAGCAGCGGCAGCAGCTCGACACCTTCGCCGCGCTGGCCGCGATCGCGCTGGAGCGGGTGCACTACATCGACGTCGCGCAGGAGGCGCTGGTCAGCATGGAAACCGAGCGGCTGCGCAACTCGCTGCTGGCGGCGCTGTCGCACGACCTGCGCACGCCATTGACCTCGCTGGTCGGCCTGTCCGAAGCGCTGGCCGGTTCCAGGCCGGCGCTGAGCAGCGCGCAGCAGGAAGCCGCGCGCGCGCTGCACGACGAAGCGCTGCGCCTGAGCACCATGGTGGCCAACCTGCTCGACATGGCGCGCCTGCAGAGCGGCGACATCCACTTCAACCTGCAATGGCAGCCGCTGGAAGAAGTGGTCGGCAGCGCGCTGCGCGCCAGCCGCGCCACGCTGCAGGGGCACCGGGTCAGCACCCGGCTGCCGCCCGCATTGCCGCTGCTGCGCTATGACGCCGTGCTGATCGAGCGGGTACTGGTCAACCTGCTGGAAAACGCCGCCAAATACACATCGCCGGGCGCCCGGATCGACATCAGCGCGGCGCTGCACGGCGCCTGGATCAACGTCAGCGTGGCCGACGACGGTCCGGGCTTGCCGGCCGGGCGCGAAGAAGCGCTGTTTGAAAAATTCACCCGTGGCGAGCGCGAATCGGCCAAGCCGGGCGTCGGCCTCGGGCTGGCGATCTGCCGCGCCATCGTCGAAGCGCATGGCGGCAGCATCCGCGCCGGGCGCAGCGCGCTGGGCGGCGCCGCCTTCACCTTCACGCTGCCGCTGGGCACACCACCGGCGATGCCGGACGAGGAACACCATGCATGACACCGCGCCGACCGCCCTGCTGGTCGAAGACGAACCGCAGATCCGCCGCTTCGTGCGCGCCGCGCTGGAACAGGAGGGCTGGCAGGTGCACGAAGCGCCCGGCCTGCAGCGCGGCCTGATCGACGCCGGCACCCGCAAGCCCGACCTGATCGTGCTCGATCTCGGGCTGCCGGACGGCGACGGCATCGACTTCGTCACCGACCTGCGCAAATGGTCGACGGTGCCGGTGATCGTGCTGTCGGCGCGGGTCAGCGAGGACGACAAGATCCGCGCGCTGGACGCCGGCGCCGACGACTACCTGAGCAAGCCGTTCGGCACCGGCGAACTGCTGGCGCGGGTGCGCGCCACCCTGCGCCGGCAGCGCCAGCCGGCGGCCGACAAGAGCGGCCTGGTGCGGTTCGGCGACGTCGCGGTGGACTTGCAGCACCGCCGCGTCACGCGCGGCGGCGAGCACGTGCACCTGACGCCGACCGAATACCGGCTGCTGGCGGTGCTGGTGGCCAATGCCGGGCGGGTGATGAGCAACCCGCAGCTGCTGCGCGCCGTATGGGGACCGTCGCAGTCGGAGAACGGCCACTACCTGCGGATCTACATGGGCCACCTGCGGCACAAGCTGGAAGCCGACCCGACCCAGCCGCGCTACCTGCTGACCGAGACCGCCGTCGGCTACCGCCTGCAACTGCCATAGTTCGGGGTCAGTGCCGACATTCGGACATTTCGCGCGCGAAATGTCCGAATGTCGG
>CAUPXZ010000038.1:0-52649 GCA_963515135.1 uncultured Duganella sp.
CGACATTCGGACATTTCGCGCGCGAAATGTCCGAATGTCGGCACTGACCCCGATGCTATAGCTGCTCGGGGTAGCCGGTGATGGCGGCGATTTGCTGGTACAGCGGCTGCAATTGCCGGTACATGCCGAGGTAGACGCGCCGGTAAAGCTGCTCGTAGATTTTTTGGTTGGCGGCGATGGGATGGAACACGCGGCCGGGGCGCGTCATCGCACGCGTGGCGGTGTCGAAGTCCGGATGCAGGCCGAGGCCTGCGGCAATCGCGATGGCGGCGCCCAGGCCCGAAGTCTCGTAGACGTGCGCGCGGGCGGCGGGCAGGCCGAAGATGTCGGCCGTCAGCTGCATCGCGGCGTCGCTTTGCGAGCCGCCGCCGGCTATGCGCAATTCCGTCACCGCCACGCCGCTGCGCTTTTCGATGCGCTCCTTGCCTTCGCGCAGGGCATAGGCCAGGCCTTCCAAAATCGCGCGGTACATATGCGCTCGCGTGTGGACGTCACCGAAGCCGATCATGGCGCCCTTGGCTTCCGGGCCCGGCGTGCGAATGCCGGGACTCCAGTACGGCTGCAGCATCAGTCCCATGGAGCCGGGCGGCACTTCGTTCACAAGCTGGTCGAACATCGCTTCCGGCGCCATGCCCTGCTCCGCCCCGGCCATCTGTTCCAGATGGCCGAATTGCTCCTTGAACCAGTTGACCATCCAGTAGCCGCGGAAGATCTGCACTTCAGTGCTGTACGCGCCCGGCACCGCTGCCGGATAGGGCGGGATCAAGGGCGTCACTTCAACGTACTTTTTGCTGGTGGTGTTGATGGTGGCGGTGGTGCCGTAACTGAGGCAGGCGATGTGCGGCGCCAGGCCGCCGGCGCCGATGACTTCACAGGCTTTGTCGGCGGCGGCGGCCACCAGCGGCGTGCCTTCGGGGATGCCGGTAGCCGCTGCTGCGGCGGCGGTGATGGCGCCGATCACGGTGCCCGGCGCCACCAGCTCGGGCAGCATCTCCGGCCGCACGCGCAAAGCCTGCCACTTCCAGTCGCGCGGTCCTGCCCAACTGTGACGCTTGTAGTCGAACGGCAGATACGCCACTTGCGAGCCGGTCGAATCGACGTGCCGCCCGCATAGGCGGTAGTTGAGGAAGCCGGAGAGCAGCAGGTATTTGTGCGTCTGCGCCCATATCTCCGGCTGATGTTCGGCAATCCAGTTGATCTCCGCTTCGCGGCGGAAGTATTCAATCGTGCCCTCCACCCGCGCAGCTTTGAACGCGGCCCGCCACCACCAGCTGAGCGGCTTCTGCTTGCCCACGCGACGCTGATCCAGCCAGGTAATGGCCGGCCGCAGCACCTTGCCGTCGCGGTCCAGGTTGACGACCGTGCCGCGCTGCGTGGTGACGGCGACGCCTTTGATGGCACTGCGCGGGATGCCGGTGCTGCGCCACAGCTGCTGGCAGGCCTGTGCCACCGCGTCCCAGTAGCCATCGGCGTCGTGTTCCGCCCAGCCGGGGTGCTGGGAGAAGTAGGCTTGCAGGTGGATCTGCGACTTGGCCGCGAGGTTTCCATTCAGGTCAAACAGCAGCGCGCGCACGCTTTGCGTGCCATTGTCGATAGAGAGCAGGTATTGATCCGCCATGATGTCTGTCAGTGGGTGGGCAAACTGTAATGCGCTTGCCACAGCGCGCGGTATTCGGTTTGCTCCAGGTCCCAGCGCTGATCGCTCCAGCCGAGTTCCGGTTGGCAGATGGCGCGGATGCGCGGCAGGATGGCGGCGCCGCCGCCACGCAACTGGATGCCGATGCGGGTGCGGCGCAACAGCAAGTCTTCCAGCTTGCAGACCTGTTCATGACGCGCGGCCCAGCGCAGTTGTGCCCAGATGGTTTCTGTGCCGGGTATGAGTGCGAGTTCTCCCGCCTGCGCCGTGTCGGTAAGGGGTTGCGCATCCGCGCCGTAGCGCCCTTGCAGGCGCTGCGCCTGGCCGGGCGGCAGCTCGGGCATATAACGCAGTGGTAACGCTGGCGCGAACACCGCCTGCGGCGCAAGCCGGCCATGCAATTCCGGCAGCCGCGTCGCCGCCAGCTTGAGCGCATCCAGGGCGATCACGCGAAAGGTGGTGAGCTTGCCGCCGGTAACGGTGAGCAGGCCGTTTTCCAGCCACAGCGCGTGGTCGCGGGTTTCCCTGGACGGATCGGCTTTGCCGCTGTCGATCACCGGCCGAACCCCGGCATAGGTGGCGATGATGTCGTCATCGCACAAATGCAGCTGAGGGAACTGTGCTTGCAAGGCGGCCAGCAGGTAATCGCATTCAACACGCGTGATGGCCGCTTCGCGCGACAGATCTTCACTGTGATCGACATCCGTCGTACCGACCAGCGTCACGCCCTCCCACGGAAAGGCGAACACCGGGCGGCCATCGGCCGGATGCATCAGACTAATCGCCTGCGCCAGCGGCAGGCGCCAGGCCGGCAGCACCAGGTGGCTGCCCCGCAAGGGCCGCAGACGACGCCCCGGCGGGCCGTCCGGCCCGGCCTCGGGCGGCAGAGACGCGCGCAGCCGGTCGGCCCAGGCGCCCGTCGCGTTGATGACGATCCGCGCGCGGGCCTCGTGCTGCGCGCCGTTCAAGCCATCACGCAACAGCACGCCACACACATCGCCGGAAGGTGCGGCGCCCTTGCGCAGCAGCGAATCAACCGCCATGTAATTGAGCGCCACCGCACCGTGCCGGCGCGCCTCCTGCAAAACGCGCAGCACCAGCCGCGCATCGTCCGTCTTGGCGTCGCTGTAGACGATTCCCCCCTCAAGGCCATCGGTGGCGATATTCGGCGCCAGCGCCGCGAACTCCTCGCGGCTGTAGTAGTGGCGCCTGCGCTGTCCCGCCATGCAGTCATAAACCGCCAGCCCCGCCAGAAACGCCCGCTTGCCCGGCTTGCGCCCGGCATAATCGCCGAACGCAAAACTCTGCGGCTCCACCAGCCCCGCCGCCTGGCGCAGCAAATGCTCGCGCTCATGCACCGACTCGCGCGTCAGCGCGAACTGGCCTTCCTTCAAATATCGCAGGCCGCCATGCACCAGCTTCGACGACCTGCTCGACGTGCCCCATGCAAAATCGCGCTGCTCCACCAGCAACGCTGTCAGTCCACGCCGCGCCGCCTCCAGCAAAATTCCCGCGCCGGTGATGCCGCCGCCAACCACCACCACGTCCCACTCGCGCGCGAAGTCGGAACGGTTCATGGCACCAGCTTACCGGGATTCATCGTGCCACGCGGATCAACATGCGCAAACAAGGCCCGCATCGCCGACACGCCCAGGTTCCCCTTTTCCGCCGCCAGATACGGCGCATGATCCGTTCCCACGCCATGCTGATGGCTGATCGTCCCGCCGTGTTCCACAATCGCCAGCGACGCCGCCGTCTTCAACGACTTCCAGCGCGCCAGGTCCGACTGATAATCCCCCGACAGGCGGTACACAAACGTCGTATAAACACTCGCTCCCTGCGCGTACAGATGCGACAGATGGGTATAGGCGTGCACCCGCTCTCCATACTGCTCCAGCGCCACTGCGGCGGCCGCCTCCACCGCCCGCATCATGATCTCCACGCGCGGCCAGTCGACCGCCGTCTCCACCGTATCGATGGCGTAGCCGTGCGACCATGCCGCATTGCGCAGGTATACATTGCGGAAGCGGTTGTGCTTCCACTTGTCGCCCATGAAGCGCCCGACATGCACGCCGCCATGCGGCAGCGTCATCGCCAACGCCTCGCGCAGGGCGGCGCGCGCCAGCGACTTGCGGCCGCTGACGCCAATCATCAGCATGCACTTGCCCTCCTTGCAGCCGCGCAGCGACAGATACCCTTCCAGCAAAGACACCATGCGCGCATGGCCGGCCAGCGCCAGCATGGTGACCGTCTCCAGCGCATTCGACAAACGCAGCAGCGACAGCGACAATCCGGCCTGCGCGATCTGCCGCACCGCCGTCTCCGCCGCCCGCCAGTCCGGGAAGAACACCGCATGAAACGCCTCAAACGCCGGCGCCTGCGTCACGCGCATCGTGGCCTCGGTCAGAATCCCCAGGCGGCCTTCGGAGCCCAGCACCAGCTCGCGCAGATCCGGCCCTGCCGCCGATGCGGGAAAAGTCGGCAGATGCAGCGTGCCCGCAGGCGTCTCGACTGACCCGCCGCGAAACATCTGTTCGATGCGCCCGTAGCGCAAGGACTGCTGCCCCGACGAACGCGTCGCCACCCAGCCGCCCAGCGTCGAGTATTCAAAAGACTGCGGGAAATGCCCCAGCGTATAACCGCGCGCGCGCAACTGCGCCTCCAGGTCCGGCCCGAACACGCCCGCGCCGAACGTCGCCAGCTGCGACTCGGTATCCAGATACAGCAACTGCCGCATGCGCGTCATGTTCACCGCCAGCGACGGCACGCCGGCCGGCGCCGTCAAATGCCCGGCCACGCTGGTGCCGCCGCCCTGCGGTATCACCGCGATGCCGTGCTGCCGCGCATACGCCAGCAGATCGCGCACATCCTGCGCACTCTCCGGATACGCCACGCCGTCCGGCGCGGCGCCGATTACGCCATAGCGCAAGCGCAGCCAGTCCGGCAAACTCTGGCCCAGCGCGTTGCGCAGCCGGACTGCCGGCGCGGTATCAACCAGCGGGTGATCCGGCAGGCGCGACGCGCCGATCTGCGCGCACGCCTGCTCAAAGCCGGCGTCCGCCGGCGTCCGGCCGGCGCCGATGCGCTGCGCGAGAAAAGCCAGCGCCGCGTCGTTCAGCGCAAACTCAACCGCATCATCCCCCCAACCGTTCCAGCGCCTCATTGTTTTCTTCTCTCCCTGGCGGCGCGCTTGCTATACTAAAGCGCCCCGATTATTCACCAGTTGAGATTAAAACAACGCCGCCCGCCGGTATTGCGCATTCATGACAGCTCCCTTGTTCGATCATGCCAAACGCGTTGCAGGCTCTTACCTGCAGCCGCTGCTGGAAGCCGCCGCCCAGCGCGGCGTGACGGCGCAGGCGCTGGAACAGGCCGCAGGCATGGCGCCCGCCACGCTGGCGCCGCTGCCTGAATCCCTGCCCGCCGACGATTACGTGCGCCTGCTCGACATCGGCGCGCAACTGGCCGGCGATCCGCACTTCGGCCTGCACGTCGGCCAATGCGTCAAGCTGGGCACCTACACCGTCTACGGCTTGATCCTGCTGAGCTGCCGCGATTTCGGCCAGGTGTTCGAGCAGACCATGCGCTACGAGCAGCTGGCGCACGACCTGGGCCGCTCCAGCATCCACGTCGACGACGACATCGCCTACTACACCTGGCACAGCAACTACGGCAGCGCGCAGCGCCACCTGGCCGACAGCGTGTTCGCCGGCATCCGCACTTTCAGCAACTGGCTGGCCGGGATTACGCTGCCGGCCAACGACCTGCAGCTGATGCACGACGGCGGCCCGCCGGAACTGCGCGACGAATATCAACGGGTGCTGGGCGAGGTGCCGCAATTTAACGCCGACGCCAACGTCGCCAGCTTCAACGCCATGATGCTGTCCTGGCCCGTGCCGAATGCGGACGTCAGCCTGTATCTGGTATTGCGGCAGCACGCGGAGCAGCTATTGCAGCAGCGTGCCGCCACCCAGCCGGCCATCACGCAGCAGGTGCACGCGGCCATCGTCTCCGGTTTGTCGAGCGGCCAAGTGCGGCTGGCCTCCGTGGCGGATGCATTGAAACTGTCGCCGCGCACCTTGCAGCGCAAATTGAGCGAGGCCGGCGCCACCTTCCAACAGGTGCTGGACCAGGCCCGCTTTACGCTGGCCAAGGAGTATCTGCAGCGTCCGGAATTGGGCCTGGTCGATATCGCCTTCCTGCTCGGCTATCAGGAGCAGAGCGCGTTCAATCACGCCTTCAAGGAATGGGCCGGCGTCAATCCCGGCGCCTGGCGCGCAGCCTAAATCGTCCGGCCGCGCACCCGGATGAAGGGGCCGATGCAGCGTTCCAGGTTAGGCTCCACGCACATCACAAACAGATTGCCGCTCGGGTGGAATTGCAGATAGCTGGTGACGGAGCGTCCCGGCTTGGTGATATTGCCGCCGCAATCGGGCTTGCCGTTGTCCTTGACGATGGTGTCGGTCTCTTTGTAAAAACCGTTCTGGTCCGGCTTGTCCGCCACGGTAAAGGTGGATTCGGCCACCTCCTCCTTGCTGAACACCAGTGTGGTGCCATCGGCGCGGACGCGATAAGTCTCGCTGCAATCGGTATCCGGCACCGCAATGCGCCAGGTGCCGATGAACGGATGATCGGCACGCAGCGGCGCCGCCTGGGCGGTGGCGGCCGCCGTGATCGCCGCCAGCATGAACGCGCACATCCTCATTGCCACCTCCGCTTATTTTTCCGCCACCGCCTTCATTTTGGCCAGGCCACTTTCGAAAGCCGGCCCCAGCGCCCGATCCATGCTGATCAGCATATTCATGATCTTACCCGTAAAATCGACTTCGCCGTTCATGCTCCAGCGTACCGTGGTGCCGCCGTCCTGCGGCTGCACCCAGAACTCCATCATCGACGGCTTGGCGCTCTCGCCCGGAAATTCCAGCTTGACGCTGATATTGGTCGGCGTCCGGCTCAGCACTGCCATGCGGCCGGCAGCGATGTTAGGCCACGGCGACCACTGCGGCCAGTTGCGGAAATCGCTGATCAGCGGGATCACCTTTTCCGCCGGTGCCTGGATGCTGATCGCGCGCTGCACAGTGTAGGTCGACGGCTGGAACGCGGCGATCACAAACAGCAGCAACACCAGCGCCGAAATCCCGACAATTATTTTTTTGAACATGCTTTTCTCCACGTACACTACAGCATTCACTCACAGGAGCCGGCCCATGCTGTCGCACGTCTATATAGGAACCAATAATTTTGAGTCGGCGCTGGCATTTTACAGCGCCATAATGACGGTCGTCGGCGCGCGCCAGCGCTTTGTCGACGCCAGCAAGCCGTGGGCCGCGTGGCAACCGGCGGACGCGCCGCGCCCCTTGTTCGTGATCGGCAAACCGCATGACGGCCAACCGGCAGGCTGCGGCAACGGCCAGATGGTGGCGCTGATGGCCACCTCGCGCGAGGTGGTGGACCGCGCCCATGCGGCGGCGCTAGCGCATGGCGGCAGCTGCGAGGGTGCACCCGGCCTGCGTCCGCAGTACCACGCCGACTACTACGCCACCTACTTCCGCGACCCGGAGGGGAACAAGCTGGGCGTCGTCTGTCATCAAGCGCTGGCGGATTAAGCCAGGGCTTCCTTGGCCGCTTCCTCGGGCGTCAGGCCGTCGTAGAACTGGTCGGTGAACCACTCCACCTGTTCTTCGATATGGTCCTGCGCCTCCTGCAGCGTGGCGCCGCCCTTGACCAGAAAGCCCTCCACTTCGATGCACCAGTTGATCAGCTCCAGGGTTTCCGGATCCAGCTCTTCTTTTTTCTTTGCCATGATAATTACTCCTTACTTCTCAGGGTACAGCACTACTTGCAGATAGTTGTCGGTATCGAAGTAGCGCCGCGCGGCCTCTTGCAAGTCCGCTACCGTCAGCGCGTTGACGCGCGACTCGTAAGTCAGTATATCCTCTGGATTGTTATTGTTGAAGAAGGCATTTTGTAACGACGCCATCCAGTAGCCGTTTTCGCGCATGCCTTTACGGTAGCTCTTGATCCACGACGCCTTCACTTTATTCAAGTCTGCGTCGTCCACGCCCTGCTGCTTGATCTTGTCAATTTCGGCAAAAGTCGCGGCCAGCACCTTGTCCACATTCTCCGGCGCGCATGGCAGCGTGGCGTTGATCGAGTAATTCCCGTACGGGATGCGGTTCATGCTGCCGCTCATGCCGCCGCTGTACATCGCGCCCATCTTCTCGCGCAGCGTTTCGATCAGCTTGATGTTCATCACCTCCACCAGCGCCTGCAAGCGGATGCGCGCGGCGCGCGAGTAATCCACCTCGCCGGTGAACGACAGCGAAATGGTACTCTTCGGCTCCGAGCCGGCATGCACTTCCTTCTTCACCACGCCTTTCACCGGCCGCACGCCCTCGTCGCGGAAGGCCACCGGGATCTCGCCCGCCGGCAGGCTGGCGAGGTAGGTGGCGATCAACGGTTTGATCTTCTCGACATCGAAGCTGCCGACAATAAAGAAATTGAAATCGCGCGCGCTCGACATGCGGCTGTTATAAATATCCAGTACGCGATCCAGCGCCAGCTTATCGAAATCGGCCGGCTTGGCGGCGCGCAGCACGCGCGGACTATTGTTGTACAGCGTGGCGGTCACCGTGTCGTAGAACACCGACTCCGGCCGCGCCAGATTGTTCTGCGCCAGTTCGCGCTGGCGGTCGACGTAGGCGCTGTAGATGGCTGCGTCCTTGCGTGGCTGCGTCATCTGCAGGTACACCAGTTGCAGCATGGCTTCCACGTCCGAGCTGCCGGAACTGCCGCCCACCGATTCATTCAGCGAGCTGACTTGCGCGCTGGAGCTGACGCTCTTGCCGGCCAAGACCTTGACCAGATCGTTCGGCGAATAATTCAGCACGCCCATCTGGCCGACGATGCTGCTGGCGTAGTGCGCGGCGAAGACATCGCTATCCGGCAGCAGCGACCAGCCGCCGTAGCGCAGGCCGCCGAGGATCACCTGGTCGTTATTGAAGTCGGTCGGCTTTAGCACCACTTTCACGCCGTTGCTCAGCGTGAGTTCGGTGGTGCCGATTTTGGCGTTGACGTTTTCACTGACGATGCTGCCCGCCTTCGGCAAGGTCGGCATCAGCTGCGAGGCGTAGACCTTGTCCTCGACCGGCTTGACGGCGATCTTCTCGGCCGCCGTGGCGGTGGCCACCAGCTGCGCGGCTTTCGGCGGCGTCGCACCCGGCTTGTCGGTGCCGCTGTAGATCACCAGCTTGCTCTGATTCACCGGAATCGCGGCGCGCACGGCGGCATTCACCTCCTGCAGCGTAATCTCCGGTATCAGCTCGGTGGCATAGCGGTATTCGGTGACGATGCCGGGAATGCTCTCCTGCTCCAGGAAGTTGCGGATGTATTCCGCCGCATAGCCGGACGAATCGGATTTATCGCGCTCGTTGTACATGCGCTCATAGTTGCGCAGCATGCCCTTCTTGGCGCGCTCCACTTCGGCCGCGCTAAAACCGTACTGGCGCGCGCGCTGGTCTTCCTCCACCAGCGCATTGATGGCCGGCGTAACGCCGCCCTTGCCCAGCACCGCGCCGGCGCCGAACGAGCGGTAGCCGCGCACAATCTTGTTCATGCCGCTGCCGCCCTGCAGGAATGGCGGGTCGGCCTGCTGCGTCAGCTCGTACATGCGCTGGCTGAGAATAAAGCTGTACATGCCTTCGATCAGCTTCTGGCGGTAGTCGGCAATGGTTTCGCCGGCGGGCCAAGGCTGGATCGGGTAGCGGATGTAGACGGTGTTGGCGCTGACCTCCTTGTCGGTGAAGACGATGCCCTCCGAATCCTGCCGCTGCGGGATCCTGGCGTATTTGCGCGGACGCGGATTGGCCGGATTTTTCAGCTTGGTGAAATGCTGTTCGATCAGGCGCTGCGCCTCGGCCGGCTCGATGTCGCCGACCACCACCACCGCCATCAGATCCGGGCGATACCAGTCGCGGTAGAAGCGCTTGATGGCGTCGTACTTGAAGTTCTTGATAACCTCCTCTTTACCGATCGGCATGCGCTGCGCGTAGCGCGAGCCGTTCAGCACCTTGGGCAGCACCACCTTGTTCATGCGGTCGTCCACGCCTTTGCCGAGCCGCAGCTCCTCCAGCACGATGCCACGTTCGCTGTCGATGTCGGTATCGTTGAACGACAAGCCGTGCGCCCAGTCTTCCAGCACCTGGAAGCCCTGTTCGACGGTCTCCTTCTTGTCGGTGGGGATCGGAAGAATATAAACCGTTTCATCGAAACTGGTATAGGCGTTCAGGTCCGCGCCGAACTTCACGCCGATCGACTGCAGGTAGGACACCAGTTCGTTGCGCTTGAAATGCGTGGAGCCGTTGAAAGCCATGTGCTCGGTGAAGTGGGCCAGGCCTTGCTGGTCGTCGTCTTCCAGGATGGAGCCGGCCTTGACCACCAGCCGCAGTTCCAGCTTTTTCTCGGGACGGCCGTTCGGATGAATGTAATAAGTCAGCCCGTTGGCCAATTTGCCAACCTTGACCTGCGGCCCCACCGGAACCAGATCGCTTAGCTTCAACGGCGGGAGAGCTTCGGCTTGCGCCAGGAAAGTACACGCCAGGAGTGCAGCGCCGGATACGATACGCAGGGTAATCAGCTTCATTCCGAATGCAAAATATGTAATAGACCTGCTACCTTACACCGAATTCCCGAATTTAGGCTAGAATCCTCGTGCCTGCCGTCCGGCAGGCAACAACAACGTCTTCGGGGCGGGGTGTAATTCCCCACCGGCGGTAAAGCCCGCGAGCGCGGTAACGCGCAGATCTGGTGTAACTCCAGGGCCGACGGTTAAAGTCCGGATGAAAGAAGATGTGCGCTTTACGCATCCCGCTGCCCGAGCCATCGGCGTGGTTGGCTGCGCGTATTCGCTTGCCCTGTCGCGTTCCTATTTTTTCAAGGAGCGTTTCACATGCTGGACCACACCGAAGTATCCCCTTATTCCCTGGTATCCGACGATCTGCAAGGCCGCATCCATGCGGCGCTGGAAGCCATGCGCGCCGGCGTTCCGGTCATTCTGCTGGACGATTTCGATCGCGAGAACGAGGCCGACCTGATCGTCGCCGCCGAAAAGATGACCGTGCAAACCATGGCCATGATGATCCGCGAATGCAGCGGCATCGTCTGCCTATGCCTGAGCGCCGACAAGGTGCGCGAACTGGAATTGCCGATGATGGCGGCGAATAACGGCAGCCGTTATGGCACGCCATTCACCGTGTCGATCGAAGCGCGCGAAGGCGTCACCACCGGCGTTTCAGCGGCCGACCGCGTGACCACCATCCGTGCGGCGACGGCGGCCGACGCCAAACCGGCGGACCTGGTGCATCCGGGCCATGTGTTCCCGCTGCGCGCCACGCCGGGCGGCGTGCTGGCGCGCAAAGGCCATACCGAAGGCTCGGTCGACCTGGCGACCATGGCCGGCCTGGACCCCTCGGCGGTGCTGTGCGAGTTAATGAACCCGGACGGCACCATGATGCGCGGCGCCGACATCGAACGCTTCGCCGAACTGCACCAGATGCCGATCCTGACCATCGCCGAGATGATCGAGTGGCGTACCACGCACGGCGTTTAAACCGGCTTTGGCAGTTTGACGTAGCGGTACACCAGGCATAAAGCACCAGCGTAGGCCGCTGCGATCAGCGTGAACGCCAGCGGCATGCGCAACGTCCATTCGGGCGTCATGTGCATCACAGTGCCCATCATCGCCACGCCGACCAACGCGCCGACCTGGCGGTTGGCGTTCAGCGCGGCGGCGGCGCTATTGGCGTGCGCCTTGCCCGCCACCAGCATCACCGTCGCCGTCATGCCCGGAATCGCAATGCCGATGGCGACATTCATCAGCACCGCCGCCGTCACCAGCAGCCAGTAAGGCGTGTCGGGCCGCAGGCCAAACAACATCATCAGCGCCATGGCGAAGCCCACCAGCAGGCCGTACATCATCGGCGGCCGCGTGCCGACGCGCGCCGTAATGCGGCCGGAAGTCAGGTTGCCGATGGCGAAAGCGGCCATCATCGGTATCAGCTTCAGACCTGTCTGCAGCGGGTCGGAGCCGCCCTGCTGAATGAATAAACTGAGCAGAAACAGCTGGCCGAAAACCGCGAAGTTAATCAGGAAGCCGACGCCATTCGCCGCCGCAAACGCCGGCGTATCGAACAAGGCCTTCGGCAGCAAGGGATGCGCGCCGGACCGCTCGCGGTGCACCAGCAGCGCCGCAGCCACTGCGGCCGCACCGGCTGCGCCCAGCACCTCGGCCGAGGTCCAGCCCAGCGCCGGCCCCTCAATCAGCACGAAACTCAACGCCGCCAGCGCCGCCACGCCCAGCACATGGCTCAGCATCGACAGGTCGCGCGGATGGCGCGGCGTGGCCGGCGCCAGCATCTGCGTCAGCACGATGCCAATCAAGCCTATCGGCACATTCACCCAGAACACGCTGCGCCAGCCGAATTCGTGCACCAGCGCGCCGCCCACCAGCGGCCCGGCCGCCGACGAACAGCCGACGATGGCCGACCAGGTGCCCAGCATGCGCGCCCGCGTGGCCTGATCCTCGTAGGCGTGCGTCAGCAAGCTCAGAGAACTCGGCATGAACAGTGCCGCGCCCACGCCTTGCAGCAGGCGCGCCGCGATCAGCGCATTGCCGCTGGGCGCCACGGCGCACAGTATCGAGCCGAGGATAAACACACTCAGGCCGCCCTGGTACACCGTCTTGGGGCCGAAGCGGTCGGCCAATGCACCGCCAGCCATCAGCAACGCGGCAAAGGTCAGCGTGTAGCCGTCCACCACCCAAACCAGGCCGGTGAGCGGGACGGACAGGCTGACCGAAATGTCGCCCAGCGCCGTATTGACGGCGGTGACGTCGATCATCGCCATGACAAAGCCGATGGCGAGCGTCATCAGCATCAATAAGGGCGGCACCTGGCGCATTGGCGCCGCAGTAGTAGTCGTAATATTCATCCGTCCATGGTAGGCGGCTTGCGTGATGCAGTAAATACGCATAACATCAGCACTTGGATGCAAAAATGCATCACAGAGACTGTCATGGACTGGGACAACGCCCGCATCTTCCTCGCCATCTACCGCAAAGGCACGCTACGCGCGGCCGCCGCGCTGCTGGACATCGACCAGGCGACGGTCGGCCGCCGCCTCAACGCGCTGGAAAAGTCACTGGGCGCGCGCCTATTCCTGCGCACGCCGTCCGGCTATATGGCTACTCCGGCCGGCGAGTTGGCGGTGACCGCAGCCGAAAAGATGGAACAGGCGGCCTTGCAATTCCAGCGCGAGATGCAGGGCATCGACAATCGCCTGTCTGGCAGCGTGCGCGTCACCACCTCGGACACGATGGCCGCGCACTTTGTCATCGCCGCCATGCAGCGGCTGCATGTGATGCATCCGGAAATCCGCATCGTGCTCAGTACCAGCACCAGCATCACCAGCCTGACGCGGCGCGAGGCCGACCTGGCGGTGCGCACGCTCAAGCCCACCGATCCCGACCTGATCTCGCGCCACCTGACCCGCCGCAGCATGGGCTTGTACGCCACGCCGGAATACCTGAAGGAGCGCGGCATGCCGGTGCCGGGCAATGGGCTGGCAGGGCATGACATCGTGATCTACCAGGCCTCCGTGGCACCGCGCCATCAGGAGAAGATCGGCATGGAGCCGGTGCACAATGCGCGCGTGGCGATGGAGGTCAACAGCGGCCTGGCCTTGATCGAGGCGGCGCGGCTGGGCATGGGCGTGACCGAGCTGCCCTGTCACATGGCGGACGGCGATCCCCGGCTGGTGCGCATCTGGCCGGAGCGCATCGACCACTACGACGTCTGGCTGGCGATGCACGCCGATTTAAGCCGCAGCGCGCGGGTGCGGGCGGCGGCCGACGCCATCATCGACAGCTTCCCGGAGCGGTAGCGGACGCCGGTTTCCGGCGCGCCGGTGCTAATATGCCAATATGAGTACGCAAGCATCCCTTCCCAATCTGCTGCAACGGCTGCACCGTGGCGCGGTCGGCTGGCTGCAAAGCTGGTGGCGGCTGACGCAGTTCGCGGTGCTGATGTTTTCCGTCGCGCTGACGCCGGCCAGCTATGGCCGCGAGCGGCGCCCGATCCTGGCGCGCCATCTGGTGGCCGACACGGTGCCCAACCTGGCATGGTATGGCGTGCTGTCGGCGCTGGTCAGCCTGGTGCTGATCCGTATCGTGTTCGTGACATCGCAAAGCTACGGCCTGACGCGCTATGCGCTGGAGATGGTGGTACGGGTGCTGGTGCTGGAGCTGATCCCGCTGACGGCCGCCGCCTTCGTGGCCCTGCGCACCACGCTGCCGGCCGGCCTGGAATTCGCCCAAGGGCGCAGGAACGCCCCCCCGGTCACCGTGGCGGAGCTGCACCGCGAGTTCTTCCCGCGCGTGACGGCGGGCATCTTCGCGGTGTGGATGCTGGCTGCGGTCAGCTGTGTGCTGACGCTGATCCTGACCTATCTGACGCTGTACGGCTTTACGCCGTGGGCGCTGGCCGGCTACACGCGCGTGGTCGGTCAGGTGTTCAATCCGGCCGTGACCATGATCCTGGTGCTGAAGATCGTATTCTTCAGCTTTGCCGTCGGGCTGATACCGATGGCGTCCTCTTTTTATTTTGGCGAGAGCTACCGCAACAAGGTGTCGCACGGCCTGTCCGACATGGTGCGGCTGTTTGCCGTGATGCTGCTGATCGAAGTCGCTTCGCTCATGGGGAATTACTACTGATATGACTGAACCAATCAACGAAGCCGCGCCGGTGCGCAATGCTGAATTCAAGGCGGCCCTGCTGCTGGTGCTGATGGTGGTGCTGGTGGCCGGATCGGGCCTGTTTCTGTTATACGCGCGCGGCGCGTTCGAGTCGACGCAGACATTGATCCTGCAAGCCGACGATTCCGAGGGCGTGGTGGTCGGCATGGATGTGACCTTTGCCGGCTTCCCTATCGGCCGGGTGCGGCGTATTGAATTGAGCAACGAAGGCAAGGCGCGCGTGGTGGTGGATGTACAGAGCAAGGATGCGCACTGGCTGCGCAGTTCCAGCATCTTCACGCTGGAACGCGGGCTGGTGGGCGGCGCCAAGCTGCGCGCGTTCAGCGGCATTCCGACCGACCCGCCGCTGGAAGATGGCGCGGCACGCACGCTGCTGGTGGGCGATCCCGGCGCGGAGATTCCGCGCCTGCTGGCGGCGGCGCGTGACCTGCTGCAAAACCTGAATGATCTGACCGCCGAGAATTCGGCGCTGGCGTCCAGTTTGGCGAATGTGGCCGGCGTCACCGGCAAGCTGAATGGCCCGCAGGGCGCAATGGGCCTGATCGCCGGCGACGACAAGAATGCGCAGCAGCTGATGGAGCGCGCCAACAAGCTGCTGCTGACGGTGAATACACTGGCGGTGAAAGCCGATAGCCTGATCGGCCACGCGGACGAACAGGTCTTCGGCCAGAAAGGTGTGATGACCGATGCGCAGGCAACAGTGCAGCAATTGAATGGGCTGCTGGCGGATGCGCGCAATTCGCTGAAGAAGATGGATGCGGTGCTGGTGGAGGCGCAGGCGGTGGCGTCCAATACCAAGGAGGCCACAGCGGACCTGGGCACGCTGCGCGGCGAGGTGGAAAGCAGCTTGCGGCGCGTTGAACAGCTGGTCAATGAAATCAACCGCAAGTGGCCGTTCAAGCGCGATACGGAGATCAAGCTGCCATGAAGAAGACCATCGTCATCGCCAGCATGCTGCTGGCCGGCTGCGGCAATAACCCGCCAGTGCCGGACTGGCAGATGAATGCCCACAACGGCATCGACCGCGCCACCGCTGCCTACATGGAAGGTAACGCGCGCATCGAGGCGGCCGAATTGAAACGCGCCCGCAGCGCGCTGGCCAGCACCGGCAAGGTGGATTTGATGATACGCGCGGAACTGATCCAGTGCGCCGCGCGCGTGGCCTCGCTGGTATTCGAAGACTGCGCCGGCTACAACAAACTGGCACAAGACGCCAGCCCCGCCGACCGTGCCTACGCTGCCTATCTGGCCGGTGGCTTGCCGGGCGCCGATCCTGCTGCCGCTGCTGCGGCCGGGTCGGCCATCGCCGTGCGCACGCCACTGTCCGCCGCCGACGTCGGGCTGCTGCCGCAGCAGCACCAGGCGGTAGCGGCAGCAGCCAGCGATGCGGCGGCGGTCGGCGCGGTGCAAGCCATCGCCGATCCGCTTTCCAGGCTGGTCGCCAGCGGCGTGCTGCTGCGCGCGGGTAAAGCCAGCCCGCAAGTGCTGACAGACGCTGTGGAAACCGCCTCCGCCCAAGGCTGGCGCCGTCCCTTGCTCGCCTGGCTCGGCGTGCAAGCCATGCGCGCAGAACAAGCTGGTGACAGCGCCGAAGCAAAACGCATCAAACGCCGCATCGACCTGGTCACCGAAAAATGAACATCGCCAGCACTTCTATCCCGCCGCAGGCGGAAATCGCCCAGCAACTGCGCGGCGCCGACTTTTATGACTGCTATACAACCGACCTCGCACCGACGCCGCTCACCGCGCTGGAACTCTATCTGCGCGTGGTCGCCACCACGCCGGGCTGGGTCAACGCCGCCATGGCACTGCGCAACCGCATCGTGCAGCTGGCCGGTCTGAAAAATCTCGGCCTGCTGAGCGACATCGATCCAGCCAAGCCGCCCAGCGCCTACCAGGTCGGGGATCGCGTTGGTATCTTCACCATCGTTCATCTGAGCGAGCAGGAAGTCATCCTAGGCGACTCCGACAAGCACCTCGACGTCAACCTGTCGGTCTGCAAGCTGCCGGGCAAAGTCGCCATCAGCACCGTGGTGCACACCAGGAACGCGTTGGGTCGCCTGTACATGCTGTTCGTCGCTCCCGCCCACCGCCGCATCGTCCCGGCCACGCTGAGGAAAGCCAGCTTCCTGTAAAATCGCGGCTTCACCGCATCAAGGATAGTCATGGCTTACTCCCTCGCCCGCCCGTTGCGCGGGCTGTTCACCGCACTGGCGCTGTCGTGCGCCGTCATCGCACAAGCCGCGCCGCAAAAAGTCATCATCGACATGGACATCGGCGACGACATCGACGACGCCTTTGCCCTCGGCCTGCTGCTGCAAAGTCCGGAAATCGAAATCCTCGGCATCACCACCGCCTGGGGCGACACCGCGCTGCGCGCGCAACTGCTGGAGCGCATGCTGCGCGAAACAGGTCACAGCCAGATCCCGGTCGCCCAGGGCATCGCCACCACCGGCAATCCGCAACCGTTCACGCAAGCGCGTTACGCGCAGCGCGGCAAACTGCCAGCCAAAATCGATGCAGTCGAATTCACGCTGGAGCAGATCAAGCGCCAGCCCGGCCAGATCACGCTGCTGGCGCTCGGCCCGCTGACCAACATCGGCGCCACCATCCAGCGCGACGCCGCCACTTTCGGCAAACTGAAACAGGTGGTCATGATGGGCGGCTCGGTGCGCAGCGGCTACCGCAAGTCGCAGTACGTGCCATCGCGTCCGGCCGACAAGGAGTACAACATCGTGTCCGACATCGGCGGTGCGCAAAAGCTGTTCATATCCGGTGTGCCGATCGTGATGATGCCGGTCGACTCGACCCAGATCCGCCTCGACGAAGTGGAACGCAACGCCCTGCTCGGCCACGGTTCGGCCATCACCGACGCCATGGCGCTGCTGTACCACCAGTGGATCAACGCTTACCAGCCTTGGTCCAGCAATATGCCGTCGATGTTCGACGTGGTGCCGGTGGCATGGCTGATCGATCCGGCGGTCTGCCCGACCACGCCGCTGCGCATCGTCGTCGATAACGAAGGCTACACCCGCGAGCAGCCGGGCAAGCCGAACGCACAGGTGTGCCTGGCCTCGGACCAGAAGCGCTTCTTCGAAATCATGATGCCGCGACTGCTGAAGGACTAAAACATGGCCCTCGTCTACTCCACCGAAACGGGACGCATCTGCCCGGACTGCCGCAAGCCTCTGAGCGACTGCAACTGCAAGGCCGCCGCCAAAGCCAAACCGGCCGGCGACGGTAATGTACGCGTGTCGCGCGAATCCAAGGGGCGCGGCGGCAAGACTGTCACGCTGGTGCGCGGTCTGCCGCTGGACGCCGATGCGTTGGCGGCGCTGGGCAAGCAGCTGCGCAGCGCCTGTGGCTCGGGCGGCACCGTCAAGGACGGCGTGCTTGAAATCCAGGGCGACCATTGCGAGCGCGTGCTGGCCGAACTTACCAAGCTCGGCCACAAGCCCAAACGCGTCGGCGGCTAGTTTTTCTTCGTGCGCTGGACCGACAGGTAGATGTTGTCGCGCTCCAGCGCTTTGCCCTCGTCCACCGCCGCGACCCACTGCTCGGTGCTGGCTACCGCCGCGAAGCCGGAATGGAACACCGTGCTGAAGACGCGGTGAATCTCTTCCGCGCTGGCCTTGCCGGCGGCGTTTTCATACGATGGCGAGCCGCTGGCATCCGCCAGGAACTCCACCGTCAATCCTTTATGCGCGGCCTCGTAGATGGTCGAGGCATCGCAGTTGTGCGTCATGTAGCCGACGATGGTCAGCGTGTCGATGCTGTTATCGGCGATCCACTGCCCCAGATCGGTGCCGGTGAACACGCTGGCATAGGTCTTGTTGATATGGTGGTCGGACGGACGTTTGACGATTTCGTCGTGCAGCTGCCAGCTTGGCGAACCCTTGGCGAAGATCGGCGATTGCTCCGGCGCGTCGTGCTGCACCACGACCACCGGAATGCCGGCAGCGCGCGCCGCGTCCATGGCGCGGGTGATATTCGGCAGCGTGACGCCCACCGGCGGATATTCAATCTTCATATTCCCGCTGAAGTATTCGTTTTGCACATCGATGACGATCAGAGCACGGCGCATGGTATTTCTCCTGGTGGGTTGGGTTGCGATGAGAGACATTGTGCGCCGATGGGTGGTTGGGCAACAGTGGCCCGAAGGCACACATACGATATAATCGGGCCATGAACACGCCCGCCGCCCAAAGCTATCGGATTGCCGTCATCGCCTTCGACGGCATCACCCCGTTTCACCTGTCGGTGCCGGGCATGGTGTTCCGTGATGCCATGTTCGATCTCAAGATCTGCTCACCCGATCCGTCGCCGCTGCGCACCACCGGCGGCTTTGATATCTCGGTCCGGCATGGACTGTCGGCCTTGGGCCGGGCCGACATCGTCATCCTGCCGACCTGGCATGACGACTGCCGCAGCGCGCCGCCGGCCTTGCTGGAAGCGCTAAAGCGGGCGCACCAGCGCGGCGCGCGCATCGTCGGCCTGTGTCTGGGCGCCTTTCCGCTGGCCGAAGCGGGTCTGCTTGCAGGCCGGCGCGCCACCACCCATTGGGCGTTTGCCGATACGCTGGCCGAGCGCTATCCTGCCGTCGCCGTTGATCGCGAAGTGTTGTACGTGGATGACGAGGTGCTGACCTCCGCCGGCGTGGCGGCGGGCCTGGATTGCTGCCTGCATCTGCTGCGGCAGTTGCGCGGCGCCGAGGCGGCCAATCACATCGCGCGGCAATTGGTAGTGGCGCCGCACCGGCAAGGCGGGCAGGCGCAATTCATCGAGCGCCCGGTGCCGGTCAGCGGCAGCGATGACCGCTTCGCGCAGGTGCTGGAGTGGGTCAACCGGCGGCTCGCTGACAATCACAGCCTCGATGCGCTGGCCGCACGCGCCGCCATGAGCCGGCGCAATTTCACCCGTCATTTCCGCGACGCCACCGGCACCTCGTTCAAACAGTGGCTGCTGAACCAGCGCGTGGCGCACGCGCAGCGGCTGCTGGAGAGCAGCGAACTGTCAGTCGAGATGGTGGCGCAGGAAGCCGGCTTCGGCTCGGCGCTGTCGCTGCGCCAGCATTTTCGCGCGCTGTTGCACACATCACCGTCGGATTACCGCCGCCAGTTCCGCGCCAGTGCGGGCTGACTGCGCGCCAGCTTAGCTACCTTCCGATTCGCTGGCGGCGGCTTCGCGCAGCTTGTCTTTCTTGCTCTTGCGCTTGCCCTTGATGCCGCCGTTTTCGACATCGGTGGCGGCGCTGACTGGCTGCGCGACTTCGCTTGGCTCGAAGCCGGCGATCACTTCGCGTGGTACACGCTGATTCTGACGCTTTTCGATCAGGCGGAAATGCGCTTCGGCGTCGGCGGTGACGAAGCTGATCGCCACGCCACTTTCGCCGGCGCGGCCGGTGCGGCCGATGCGGTGCGTGTAGTCGACGGCGGAACGTGGCAGATCGTAATTGACCACCGCCGGCAGACGCGCGATGTCGATGCCGCGCGCCGCCACGTCGGTCGCCACCAGCACTTGCAGATAGCCGCTGCGGAAATCGGTCAGCGTCTGCGTGCGCGCCCCCTGACTCAACTCGCCATGGAACGATTCCGCATGGATGCCGTTGCGGCGCAGTTTGTCGGCCACATGGTCGGAAGCGTATTTGGTGGCGACAAACACCATCACGCCGCGCCACTTGTGCTCCTGGATCAGGTGCTTGAGCAGCATGGTACGGCGCGGCACGTCGACGCTGATGGCGCGCTGCGTGATATCCGGCTCGCCGGAAGCCTCGGACAGCACTTCGATGCGGGTCGGCGAACGCAGGATGTTGTCGGCCAGCTTCTGCACCGCCGGCGGGAAGGTGGCGGAGAAGAACAGGTTCTGGCGCTGCGCCGGCAGCAGTTCCAGGATGCGCTTCAGCTCTTCGCTGAAGCCCAGGTCCAGCAAACGGTCTGCCTCATCCAGCACCAGCATCGAGGTCTGTTCGATGCGCACCGCGTTATGGTCGATCAGATCCAGCAGGCGCCCCGGCGTGGCGACCAGGATGTCGGTGCCGCCGCGCAGCGCCAGCATCTGCGGGTTGATCGACACGCCGCCGAACACCACCTGCACCTTGTAGGTGGTCGGCAGCATCGACACCAGCTTGCGCACCGACTCGCCCACCTGCGCCGCCAGCTCGCGCGTCGGCACCAGGATCAGGCCATGCAGGCGGCGCGGTCCGCCGCGCTTGGCCAGCAGCGTTTGCAGCATCGGCAGAGCGAAGGCGGCGGTCTTGCCGGAACCGGTCTGCGCGGCGCCCAGCACGTCGTCGCCGCGCAGGATGGCGGGAATGGCGGCGCGCTGGATGGCGGTCGGCTCCTGATAGCCGATTTCGCCGATGGCGTTTAGCAGGGAGGGAGCAAGGCCCAGAGTGGAGAAGGACATATCGGCCTGAATTCTTTAATTAAGGGCGATAGTATAAAGCATGCGTGTTGCCGACGCCCCGGCGCGAATTCCCGCTCACGAATTTACATTATCATGCGACATAACCGTTTTGATAAAGATGAATACGATGATCAACTGGGACGCCCACGCCTGCCTTCCCCAGCACCCGCTGGCCGACTTCACGCCTGTCCGCCGGCTGCACGCCGCCGGCGTCAACTACGTGTCGCTGAACGTCGGCGCGGACATGAATCCGCTGTCGCAGGTGATGTCGGTGATCGCCGGCTACCGCGCCACCATCGCCGCCGATCCGCAGCGCTACGTGCTGGTGTCCAGCGTCGACGACATCATCCAGGCCGCCGCCGACGGCCGCATGGCGATCAGCTTCGATCTGGAAGGCGCGCTGCCGCTGCTGGAGCAGCCGGAAATGGTGGCGCTGTACGCGCAGCTGGGCGTGCGCCAGATCCATTTCGCCTACAACCGCAATAACAGCGTGGCCGGTGGCTGCCACGACACGCCGCGCGGCCTGACACCGCTGGGACGGCGCATGGTGGCGGCGGTCAACGCCAACGGCATGCTGATGGACTGCTCGCACACGGGCCACGTCAGCAGCCTGGAGATCATGGCGGCGTCGTCGCAGCCGGTCATCTTCAGCCACGCCAATCCATACACGCTGGTGCAGCACGGCCGCAACGTCACCGATGAGCAGATACGCGCTTGTGCCGCAACCGACGGCGTGGTGTGCGTGTCCGGTCTGTCCTTCTTCCTCGGCAACGAGCGGCCGGACGCCGACGACGTCGCGCGCCATGCCGCGTATATCGCCGATCTGGTGGGGGTGCGACATGTGGGCATCGGTCTGGACATCTGCTTCCAGCAGCCGGAGCTGGACGATACGCCGCCCGGCGGTTTCGATCCGGCCTACTGGTGGCCGGCGTCGGCCGGCTATAGCATGGACCGGCCGCCCAGCTTTACGCCGCCCGAAGTGTGGCGCGACCTGCCAGCCGCCTTGCGCCGCGCCGGCATGAGCGACAGCGAGGCGGAGCTGGTCCTGGGCCGCAATATGATGCGCGTGGCGCAGCAAGTATGGGGCGCGCCGCAGGTATTGGCGCAAGCTGCGTGATTATGCGTGCAGGCGGGTCTGCAGATAGGCCACCATCGCCAGTTTGAATTCCGTCACCAGCGCGCTGCGCCCCGCCGCATCGGCCTGTTCGTACAGCGGATTGAGGCCCTTCGCCATCTGCAGCGCCACATTGGCAATGCGCACCGCTTCCGCTTCGGCCAATGCCGGTTGTCTGGCGCGTAAGGCGGCGCCGAATTGCGCGCGCAGCCGCTGGCGGGCGTCCTCGCTGCGCTGGTAGCCCAGCGTAGCGTTGAGCAGTGTCAGATAGGCCGGGTAGTCGTTGAAGAAACCGATCATCAGACCGAAGATATGCTCTACCAGCGCCGGCACGTCCAGGCGCGGCGCGTCCGCCATCACGCTGTCCCAGCGCCGCACCAGTTCTTCCGCATAGCGTTCGCGCAAGGCCAGCGCCAGCGTCAGCTTGTTCGGGTAGTACTGGTACAGCGCACCGATCGAGGAGCTGGAACGTTCGGCGATGGCGGTCATGGTGGCGGCGTCGAAGCCGGCTTCGGCGAACACGCCGGCGGCGGCGTCCAGCATGGCGCTTACGCGTTGCTCGCCGCGCTGCTGTTGCGGTTTGCGTCTTGGTGTGGATGAGGATTCTGGCGACATCCCGCCATTATAGGCCGGACCGGCAACCATTGCGCGATGCCCCAGGCCAGTTCCGGCAAAATGAATATCCACAACAGCGGCGCCCCGGTGGCATGCAACGCCCAGATCATCCAGGTGGTAAACAGCAAGCGTGCGACGCCGTCGTAGCGGCCGTACCGCGCTTGCGGATCGCGCACCCGCAGCATCGCCCACACCAGCACTACGCTGCCCAGCAGGCAGGCGAACAGCATGTGGAATGGTGTGAAGGCCGGTAGCGGCGCGCCGCCCAGCGCCTGATTGATGGCGTCCAGTTGGGCGTGGGCGATGGCGAAGCTCCACGGCGTGGCGAAGGGCGCGGTGACCAGCAGGTCGTAGATGGCGCTGGCGCGGACGATTTTGCGGTAGGCAGTAGTGGATAGCATGGGGTCTCCAATGAAATGATGCGGTCATGCTAAAGCCTGGAGTACACTCCAGGGTCAAGCACTATTGGAGAGCCACGCATGCAGATCGGAGAAATCGCCGCCGCCACCGGCATCAGCCGCGACACCTTGCGTTTTTACGAGAAGCGCGGCCTGCTGCGCGCGCGCCGCAGCGCCAACGGCTACCGCGACTATCCGCCGGAAGCGGTCGACTGGCTGCGCTACATCCGGCTGGCGCAGACGCTCGGCTTCACACTGGGCGAGATCGAGGCCGACCTGCCGCTGCTGGCCGAACCGGATGTCGCCGCGCCGCAACTACGCGCGGCGTTGCGGCGCAAGCTGGCCGACATCGACCAGCGCATCGACGGCTTGCAGATGCTGCGCGGCGAACTGGCGCGCCGTCTGGGCGAGGACATGCAAGCCTGCCCGCTGCAAGGCAGCGCTACTTGAGACAGTTCTCGCGCGCAGGCAGTTCGGGCTTCAGCTCGACCCGCTGGCCGTCGATATCCAGCTCCCTGAAACGCGGCGCGGCCAGCGTGAATTCGCCTTTGCGCAGCTTTTCCACCAGCGGCTTGCAGGCGGCATCGCGGTAGCTCAGGGTGGCGGCCACGCGCCATCCAGCGTCGCCGTCTTCCGCGTACAACCGGGCGCCAAAGGCATTCTTCTGCTCCAGCAGCAGCACTTCCGGCTTGCCGTCGCCGTCCGCATCGAACACGAAGGCGTCGCACTTGCCCTCCTTGGTGCTCAGGCAGGAAGGTTTTTGATTGTCCGGCGTGTCGGCCCAATTCTGCGCCAGGAAGCTGGCCGGCAGTTGCGCGCTGGCCGGCCACACGCTCAGGTTGGCGGCCACAGATAGCGGCGCGGTGGAACGCACCGGCGGCTTCCAGCGGTCCTTGTCATCCTGCGCCAGCATGGCTTTGGCGCCGACCTGCAGCACGTCGGCATCTGCACCGGTGGCGCGCGTCAGCGCCTGCAGCGCGGCCTTGCCATAACGCCCGCCCTCGTAACGCAGGTAATGGAAGTCGAAGTCGGCAGCGGCCACCTTGCCCTTGACCAGACGCGCCATCTGGCTTTGCACGCCGATGCGCGCCGGATCGGCCAGCGGCGTAAACATCGCCAGCAGCACCGCCAGCACCAGCAAGGCGGTATAGATATTCACCGTGGTCAGCGGCTGCAGCCAGGTGTCGTACTCGTAGGCCGCCCACAGGTAGCCGATGGCGTAGCAGGCGGTCACCAGCAGGTAGGCGGCGGCGACCACGCGGTCGGCGGTCCAGCCGTACTGCACCACCCGCAGTCCCAGCGCATAGATGCCGACCATGATCACCGGCAGGATCAGGATGGCGGCGGTGCGCGCGCCGACACGCAGCGGCAGCGGCACGATCGCCGCGCCGTTCTGGAAGGCGGCGTTGATCAGCACCAGCAGTACGGTGGCGGTGCCGAGCAGCACGGCGGTGGCATGGCGCGTTTCCCATAGCGCCGTCAGACCGGTGAACGGCAGCGTGCACAGGAAGCCGGTCACCAGCACCACCGCCACCGGCAAAATCCACGACAACAGCACCAGCAGCAGCGTGCGGATGCCGCGCACGATGGCCGGCCGCACGTCGGTCACGTGCATCGCGCAGGAAAACGCGGTGCAGATCACCGGCACGTTGAACCACGATTGCAGCAGCAGCTCGCGCAGAAAGCGCAGCTTGACCAGCATGAACAGCTCCGCCCCCATCCACAGCACCAGGAACAGCGCGCCGACGAAGAACACGGAAAACAACAGTTGTATCGCCAGCTTCCAGGCGGTTTCGAAATAGCCGTTGTAGCTGGCGATGCGCCGGCCCTCGTGGGCGCCGGCCATCACCATTGCGTGGGCGATGAAGAAGAAGGCGGCGCTGTACAGCAACAGCGGCACCGATGGCGACCACACTGTTTTGTACTCCCAGCGCGGCAGCAGCAGATGCGAGTGCAGTCCGCGCCAGACGTCGTGCTGGGCGAACAGCAGCAGCACCGCCAGCGCCGCCAGCAGCCAGTAGCCGACCTTGCGCAGCGTCAGGTGCCCGAGGCTGGACACCAGCAGCACCGGCCAGATCAGCAGCACCGTCATCAGCGGCACCATCGTGTAGGCGGCGGTGGCCGGCCAGACGGCGGCGCGCGCCGACGCGTACAGCCAGTACAACAACAATCCCTGCGCCAGCCCGGTTGCCAGCCGCGCCGCCATCACCTTGCGGCTGACTTGCGCCTCCAGCACGATCTCGTTATCCGCCAATATTGCCATTATCTGAACCTGTGGTTGTGTATCCGCATATTTTAACAATTTAGCATGGATGACCGGGGACGCGCCGAGGCGCTATAATCAGCGGCTATGAACCCACTTCTCGACAAGCTACATCCCTACCCGTTTGAAAAACTGCGTCTGTTGTTTGAGCAGGTCACGCCTAATCCACAGTACAAGGCGGTCAGCCTGGGCATGGGCGAGCCCAAACATCCTACGCCAAAGTTCATTCAGCAGGCGCTGATCGACAACCTCGGCGGCCTGGCCGTGTATCCGACCACCATCGGCACGCCCGAGCTGCGCAACGCCATCGCCGGCTGGCTGGAACGCCGTTATAACCTGCCCAAGCTGAACGCCACCACCCAGGTGCTGCCGGTGAACGGCTCGCGCGAGGCGCTGTTTGCGCTGGCGCAGGCGGTGATCGACAAGGACGCAAAATCGGTGGCGGTCAGCCCGAATCCGTTTTACCAGATTTATGAGGGCGCGGCCTACCTGGCCGGCGCCGAGCCTTACTTCGTCAATTCCGACCCGGCGCGCAACTTCGGCTGCGACTACGACAGCATTCCGGAAGATGTGTGGCAGCGCGTCGCCCTGCTGTTCGTCTGCTCGCCCGGCAATCCGACCGGCGCCGTGCTGTCGCTGACCGACTGGGAACACCTGTTCGCGCTGTCGGAGCGCTACAACTTCATCATCGCCGCCGACGAGTGCTACTCCGAGATCTACCACGGCGCACAGCCGCCGTTGGGCGCGATGGAAGCGGCCCACCAACTAGGCCTGGCCACCATCGAGCGGCCGTATGCGCGGCTGGTGGTGTTCAGCAGCCTGTCGAAGCGCTCGAATGTGCCGGGCATGCGTTCGGGCTTCGTCGCCGGTGACGCCGAGGTGCTGAAGAAATTCCTGTTGTACCGCACCTATCACGGCGGCGCCATGAGCACCTCCGTGCAGGCTGCGTCGATCGCGGCCTGGAACGACGAAACCCATGTCGAGCAAAACCGCGAACAATACCGCGCCAAGTTCAACGCCATCACGCCTTTGCTGAAGGAAGTGCTGGATGTCGAGCTGCCGGACGCCAGTTTCTATCTGTGGGCGGATGTCAGCCGTACCGGCCTGTCCGACACCGAATTCGCCCAGCGCCTGTACGCCGAATATAATGTCACCGTCCTGCCGGGCAGTTACCTGGCGCGCGAGGCGCACGGCGTCAATCCGGGCCGCAACCGCATCCGCATGGCGCTGGTCGCCGAGACGGCCGAAGGCCTGGAGGCGGCGCAACGCATCGTCCAATTCTGCAAGTCCCTTTAATACTATTGAGTCCATCATGAGCCAACAACTCCAGAACATCATCGAAACCGCCTGGGAAGACCGCGCGAACATCAACCCGGCCAACGGCGCCGCCGAACTGCGCGAAGCCGTCAACCACGTGCTGGCCGGCCTGGACGCGGGCACCATCCGCGTGGCCGACAAGGCCACCGGCACCTGGGTTGTCAACCAGTGGGTCAAGAAGGCCGTGCTGCTGTCGTTCCGCCTGGAGAACAACGTGGTGCTGCCATCGGACGGCACCATGCAGTTCTACGACAAGGTGCCGACCAAGTTTGCCAACTACACCGCCGACGATTTCGCCAAGGGCGGCTTCCGCGTGGTGCCGCCGGCCGTGGCGCGCCGTGGTTCGTTCATCGCCAAGAATGTGGTGCTGATGCCGTCGTACGTCAACATCGGCGCTTACGTCGATGAAGGCGCGATGGTCGATACCTGGGCCACTGTCGGCTCGTGCGCGCAGATCGGCAGGAACGTCCACCTGTCGGGCGGCGTCGGCATCGGCGGCGTGCTGGAGCCGATGCAGGCCAATCCGACCATCATCGAGGACAACTGCTTCATCGGCGCCCGCTCGGAAATCGTCGAAGGCGTGATCGTCGAAGAGAACTCGGTGATCTCGATGGGCGTGTACATCGGCCAGTCGACCAAGATCTACGACCGCGCCACCGGCGAAGTGACCTACGGCCGCGTGCCTTCGGGTTCGGTGGTGGTTTCGGGTTCGCTGCCATCGGAAGACGGCAAGTACTCGCTGTACTGCGCGGTGATCGTCAAGCGCGTCGATGCGCAGACCCGTTCCAAGACCAGCATCAACGAACTGCTGCGCGGCGTTTAATCAGCTTTACACCGGAGAGTTCATCATGGCCATGGACCGCTTGTTCCAACTGATGAAGGAGAAGAACGCGTCGGACATGTTCTTCGCGGTGAACTCTCCGGTTCACATCAAGATCAACGGGAATCTCATCCCGATCAACCAGCAAAAGCTGGAGCCGGACAACATCCATGCGCTGCTGGCGGAAATCGCCACGCCGGCGCAGATGCAAGAACTGGCAGCCACCAACGAATTGAACATGGGCGTCTCGGTGCCCAATCTGGGGCGCTTCCGGCTGTCCGCCTTCAAGCAGCGCGGCACCATCTCGGCGGTGTTCCGCTTCGTGCCGGCGACCATCCCGGTGCTGGCGGACTTGCAGCTGCCGCCGGTGCTGTCGGAACTGATCATGGAAAAGCGCGGCCTGCTGCTGCTGGTGGGTTCCACCGGTTCGGGCAAATCGACCACCATCGCTTCCATGCTGGATCATCGCAACGAGCTGCGCTCGGGCCATATCCTGACGCTTGAAGATCCGATCGAGTACCTGTTCCAGAATAAGAAATCCATCGTAAACCAGCGCGAGATCGGCAGCGACGCCACCGACTTCGCAACGGCGCTGCGCAACTCCATGCGCCAGGCGCCGGACTGCATCCTGATCGGCGAGATCCGCGACAAGGAGACCATGTCGGCGGCGCTGGCTTACGCGCAGTCGGGCCACCTGGTGCTGGCGACGCTGCACGCGAATAACAGCTACAACGCTTTGAACCGCATCATCAGCTTCTACCCGATCGAGAACCGCCCTGCTCTGCTGCAGGATCTGTCGAGCACCGTCAAGGCGATTGTTTCGCAGCGGCTGGTGCGCTCGGCGAATGGCGGCACGCGCTCGGCGGCGGTAGAGGTGATGGTCAATACGCGCTATATCTCGGACCTGATCGAGCAAGGCGAAATCGGCCAGATCAAGGAGGCGATGGAAAAGAGCATGTCGCCCGGATCGCAGTCGTTCGAACAGTCCTTGCTCAAGCTGGTGCAGGACGGCCAGGTGGCACAGGACGAAGCGCTGGCCAATGCCGACTCGGCCACCAACCTGCTATGGCTCCTGAATAATGGCCCGGACAGCAAAGCCCAGGCCGAGCCGGAAACCAAGCCGCCGAGCGGCGAGGCCTCCTTCACCGAGTTCACGCTCAACACCTGAATTCAGTTTGGCGCGGTGCGTTCCTTGTACCAGGCGCGGAACGGCTCCGGCGCTTCGCTGCCGTTGGCGGAAAAACCGAAGGATTTAACCTCCTTGCCCTCGACCAGCCGCGCCGCCATCACTTCCCCGGTCAATTTATTGAGCGCAAAGGCTGATTCTTCAATGCTGCAGGCATGCGGCAGGCATCCAGAGCCAAAGTAGTAATCGCCCTTCAGCTCAAGCTCCGACGCCACCGACAGGCTGTCGAAAAAATTGCCGTACTCTTTGCCAAGCAGCGTCTTAAATTTTTGCGCGACTGCTTCCTCTTTAAAAATCTCCATTGGATGCTGTCCAACGTATCTGGACAAATCCAGCGTTGCCGCTTCCGGCTTCACGACAGCTACCGTGGACGTTTCAGCGGCTTTGGCGATGCCGCCTTTTTCCGCCCGGCTTTTCTTGACGCCTTCTATGACGCCGTTTTGGACGCCCATCAGGTCGCCAGGACTGATACCGTTCACAAACACAATGTGATCGCCTTTGTCATCGAGCTGCGATTCATAGGTGATGGGCAGGTGATACGCATCGCCGGCGATCAGTTTCCCGGAGCAGGTATATTTTTTAACCTTTTCGTCATACTCGGTAGCCCGCGGAAGTTCAATTTTCATATTGTCCTGAATTTCCTTTTCCGTGACGCCGTCGCTACCGCCGATCTGGTCAAGAATGATTTTCCTGACCAGCGACAGCGTCTCCGGATCGGAGCATTTGGGCGGTTCCTTCGCGCAGCCCGCGAGTAAGCTTGCACTCAGGGCAGCGATAAGCGCCGCCGAAATCTTTTTAGTCATGCCGTATCCTGTAGTCAGCCTAGTTGTTGTTTTAGAATTTTGCCACAAGGCATATTTTTTTAAAACAACAAATGTGACCAAGAATCATCTTACTTAATCAAACGCGACGTCTTCGAGGCGGAAGCGGAATTTGCGGCGCTCCGGCAAGCCCCAGCCCTCACCGGCTGGCAGTGGACGCGGCGGGCCAGGTTGCACGGGTTGCGCGGCGGGCGGGCTAGGTGGAGCGGCATGCGGCTGCCCGGCTTGTGCTGCCAACTCCAGGCGTAGGCGGTGCGCCATCTTGAAATGCTTGTCTTGCGGACGGCGCACCGACAGATCCATCCACGCGTTGCGCATGCTGCGCGCGAAGGATTGGGCGAATTCGTTGGGCGTGACCGATTTGCCTTTATGGATGATTTCGTCGCCCTCCACGCGGGCGTAATTGTGCTCGCCGTAACTCCAGGAGCGAATCTCGGTGCCTTCGGGAAGAAACAGCGATTTCCATTGGTAGCCGCGCACGCTGGCCGGATCGCAGTTGAAAGGCAGTTGCAATTGCTCGCGCAGCCAGAGTTCGATGGCACCTGTGATGGCCTCGGTGACGTCCTGCGCGCCACCGCGCACTTTCAGGTGGGAAATGAGCCGGAGCATGGTATCGGTGTCTACCTGCACGGACACTGTGGATTTCATTCTATTTCTCCTTCTGCTTTTCTCTGTTAGACCCTGAAACCTTCTGAAAAGTTCAAAACAGAGGATTTCAGAGAAAAGCAGGGGAAAACAGAAGGAATAATAGAAGCTTTGCCACACGGGGCGGGATCAGTCACCCCACCCAGCTACCGGCGGGGGCGCCGGCCATGGTATCCTAGCGGGTCCAACTTCCCCGATTTAACATGACCATTACCCTCTACGGCATCCCGAACTGCGATACCGTCAAAAAAGCGCGCACCTGGCTGGCCGACCAGCAGCAGGAATTCGTGTTCCACGATTTTAAGAAGCAGGGCCTGACGCGCGAGATCGTCGCCGGCTGGCTGCAACACCTGTCGCGCGATGTGCTGGTGAACCGCAAGGGCACCACCTGGCGCGCGCTGTCCGACGAGCGCAAGGCGTCCATCATCGACGACGCAGCGGCCATCGCGCTGATGCTGGAAAACCCATCCGTGATCAAGCGCCCGGTGCTGGACAAGAACGGCGCCTTCGCGGTCGGCTTCTCCGACGCGCAGTACCAACAAATTTTCAATGGCTGACATGACTCCTTCCAAGACCCTGGCGCTGACCGAAAAGCTGATTTCCCTGTCCTCCGTCACGCCGGACGACAAGGGCTGCCAGCAGCACCTGATCGACCTGCTGACGCCTCTCGGCTTCAAGTGTGAGACCATCGAATCAAATGGCGTGACCAATCTGTGGGCGCGGCGCGGCACCACCTCGCCGGTGATGGTATTCGCCGGCCACACCGACGTGGTGCCTACCGGCCCGGTCGAGCAATGGCGTTCGCAGCCCTTCACGCCGACCCACCGCGACGGCAAGCTGTATGGACGTGGCGCGGCCGACATGAAGACTTCGATCGCCGCCTTTGTCGTGGCCTGCGAAGAATTCATCGCGAAGCATGAAGACCACAAAGGCTCGATCGCTTTCCTGATCACCAGCGACGAAGAAGGCCCGGCCACCGACGGCACGGTGATCGTCTGCAACCTGCTGAAAGAGCGCGGCGAAACGCTGGACTACTGCATCGTCGGCGAGCCGACTTCCGACGAAACGCTGGGCGACATCATCAAGAACGGCCGTCGCGGCTCGCTGTCCGGCAAGCTGACGATCAAGGGCGTGCAAGGCCACATCGCCTATCCGCAGCTGGCCAAGAACCCGATCCACCTGGGCGCGCCGGCGCTGGCCGAACTGGCGGCCGAAGTCTGGGACCACGGCAACGAGTACTACCTGCCAACCTCGTGGCAGATGTCGAACATCCACGCCGGCACCGGCGCCAACAACGTCATCCCCGGCGAGATGGTCATCGACTTCAACTTCCGCTTCTCCACCGCCAGCACGCACGAAGACCTGAAACGCCGCGTGCACGCCATCCTGGACCAGCACAATCTGCACTACGACATCAAATGGGCGCTGAGCGGCCTGCCGTTCCTGACCCCGCGCGGCACCTTGAGCGATGCGCTGTCGGCGGCGATCAAGTCGGAAACCGGCGTCGACACCGAGCTGTCTACCACCGGCGGCACCTCGGACGGCCGCTTTATCGCGCAGATCTGCCCGCAGGTGATAGAATTCGGCCCCCCGAACGCCAGCATTCACAAGATCGACGAGCATATCGAACTGCGCTTCGTCGATCCGCTGAAGAATATCTACCGCCGCACGCTGGAAAACCTGTTGACCTGAACCGCCATGACTACCACTCTCTTCTCCACGCCGCGCGACCTGCTGCGCTACGCCGTTACCCGCTTCAACACCGCCCAGCTGTTCTTCGGCCATGGCAGCACCGAAGCATACGACGAAGCAGCTTACCTGATCCTGCACACGCTGAAGCTGCCGCTGGACCTGCTCGATCCCTTCCTGGATGCCAGGCTGCTGCCGGAAGAAGTGGCGGCGGTGCTGGCGGTGATCGAGCGCCGCACCACCGAGCGCGTGCCGGCCGCTTATATCACCAACGAAGCCTTCCTCGGCTCGTACAAGTTCTACGTCGACGAGCGCACCATCGTGCCGCGCTCCTTCATCGCCGAACTGATACCCGAGTACTTCGCACCGTGGGTCAACCAGCCTGAGAGCGTGTCCAACATCCTGGAACTGTGCACCGGGTCCGGCTGCCTGGCGATCATGATGGCGGACGCCTTCCCCGACGCCGCCGTCGACGCGGTCGACATCTCGGGCGACGCGCTGGAAGTGGCCAAGCGCAATGTCGCCACCTATGAACTGGAAGACCGTTTGACGCTGATCCAGTCCGACCTGTATGCCAATGTGCCGGCCAAGAAGTATGACCTGATCATCACCAATCCGCCGTACGTCAACAGCGCTTCGATGAGCAAGCTGCCGATGGAATACCGCGCCGAGCCTGAACTGGCGCTGGACGGCGGCAAGGACGGCATGGACCTGGTGCGCCGCATCGTCGCCGGCGCCGCCGAGCGTTTGACCGACGACGGCCTGCTGATCGTCGAAATCGGCAATGAAAAAGAATTCGCCGAAGCCGCATTCGGTGAACTGGGCCTGACCTGGCTTACCACCAGCAACGGCGACGACATGGTCTTCCTGCTGACGGCCGACCAACTGAAACTCTAATATGATCCGCTTTAATCAAGTAAGTTTAATGCGCGGCGTGAAGCCGCTGCTGGAACAAGTCGACGTCACCCTCAATCCCGGCGACAAAATCGGTCTGATCGGCGCCAACGGCGCCGGCAAGTCCAGCCTGTTCGCGATGATGCGCAACGAGCTGCACCCGGATCAGGGCGATATCGACTTCCCGGCCAAATGGCGGGTCGCCTACGTGGCGCAGGAAACCCCGCCGCTGGAGCGCGCCGCCCTCGATTACGCGATCGACGGCGACGTCGGCCTGCGCAAGCTGGAAGCCGAACTGGCGCGTCTGGAGTCCGAGCCGGAATCGAACGAAAACGGCATCGCCATGGGCGAGGTTTACAGCGCATTGGCCGACGCCGACGCCTACACCGTGCAATCGCGCGGCGAACAGCTGCTGCTCGGCCTCGGCTTCACGCTGGACCAGATGCAGCAGCCGGTGGCCAGCTTCTCCGGCGGCTGGCGCATGCGTCTGAATCTGGCGCAGGCGCTGATGTGCCCTTCCGACCTGCTGCTGCTGGATGAACCGACCAATCACCTGGATCTGGACGCCATCATCTGGCTGGAAGACTGGCTGAAACGCTACGCCGGCACGCTGCTGATCATCTCCCACGACCGCGACTTCCTCGACGAAATCGTCAACGTCGTGGTCCACATCGACGAGCGCAAGCTGAAACGCTACTCGGGCAACTACTCGTCCTTCGAGCGTCAGCGCGCAGCGCAAATGATACTGGCGGCCGGCGCGCTGGAAAAGCAGCAGCGCAAACGCGCCCACCTGGAATCGTTCGTCAACCGCTTCAAGGCGCAAGCCTCCAAGGCCCGCCAGGCGCAAAGCCGCATGAAAGCGCTGGCCAAGATGGAAGAACTGGCGCCATTGCGCGCCGCTGCCGAATTCTCGTTCGAATTCCGCGAGCCGCTGAGTGCACCGAACCCGCTGCTGGTGATGGACGACGTCAACGCCGGCTACCGCACTGAAGACGAGAAGACCGGCGATATCACCGAGAAAACCATTGTCCGTGGTATCAACTTCTCGCTGCAAACCGGCCAGCGTATCGGCCTGCTGGGGATTAACGGCGCCGGCAAATCGACGCTGATCAAGACCATCGCCGGCGAGCTGATGCCGCTGACCGGCGAAGCCACCACCGGCAAGGGCCTGAACATCGGCTACTTCGCCCAGCACCAGGTGGAGATGCTGCGTCACGACGAATCGCCGCTGTGGCACCTGGCGAAAATCGCGCCGACCACGCGCGAGCAGGAGCTGCGCAACTTCCTCGGCGGCTTCAACTTCCCCGGCACCATGGTCACCAGCCCGATCGCGCCGTTCTCCGGCGGCGAAAAGGCGCGCCTGGCGCTGGCCCTGATCGTCTGGCAGCGCCCCAACCTGCTGCTGCTGGATGAACCAACCAATCACCTGGACCTGGAAACCCGCGAAGCGCTGACCGAAGCGCTGGCGCAGTTCGAAGGCACGCTGGTGGTGGTCTCGCACGATCGCCACCTGCTGCGCGCCACCACCGACCAGTTCATCATCGTCGCCGACGGCAAGCTGCAGCCGTTCGACGGTGACCTGGATGACTACAAGGATTGGCTGTTCCAGACCAAGCTGGGCAAAGGCACCGACGTGCTGCCGGCGGCCGGCAAGGACAACAAGACCGAGTTCCCGGTGCAGTCGCCGGTGGCGCCGCCAAAACCGGCACCAGCAGCGCCGGCTCCCAGCAAGGAGCAGAAGCGTCAGGAAGCCGAGGAGCGTCAGCGCCTGGCCGCACTGCGCAAGCCGATCGAGCAGAAGATCAAGCGCCTCGACGAGCAGATCGCCAAGCGCACGGCGCAGAAAGCCGAAGTGGATGCCCAACTGGGCGAGGAGTCGATCTACGACGCCGACAACAAGGCCAGGCTGAAACAGCTGTTGTCCGACCAGGCCTATTGCGCCAAGGAGCTGGGCGAGATGGAAGAGCAGTGGCTGGAATTGAGCGAACAGCTGGAGGCGCTCGGCTAAGCCGCCTGGCGGGCGCCGAACTGGATTTTGCGGATCGACATCAGCTTATCGATGTCCACCACGATCAGACGACGCCCGTCCACCTCCCCCAGTCCGATCAGATAGTCGACCGCCGCCGCGCCAGCGATCGGCTGGATCTGCTCCAGCGTCAGCGCGACGATATCCGTCACGCCATCGACCACCATCCCCATCACGCAGCTGGACAGCTTGAGAATGATCACATCGGTCAGCGGATCGTGCTGCGGCGGCCGCGGGCCGAAGGCGATGCGCATGTCGACGATCGGCATGATGACGCCGCGCGACACCACCACGCCGCTGATGATCTCCCCATCCGACGAAAAGCGCTCCAGCGCCTGCAAGGGGCGCAGCTCCTGCACCTTATTGAAATCCAGCGCGTAATCGAGTCCGCCCAGTCGGAAGACCAGGTACTGGCGCGCCTCGGCGACAGGCATGTTCGGAGAAGCCATGATGATCCTTTCGTTCGGGAGAACAGCAGTAGCCATGCTAACCGCGCACACCGCAGCAGACGTTGACAGGCGTCAACCTTCCCCGGCGCGGCGGCGTGTTTGCTACAATCGCTGCATGAACTATCCGATCAATCCCGACGACGTCGAATTCACCGCCATCCGCGCGCAAGGCCCGGGCGGGCAGAATGTCAACAAGGTGTCGAACGCCGTGCATGTGCGCTTCGACATTGCCGGCTCGTCGCTGCCAGCGCACATCAAGGAACGGCTGACGGCCTTGCGCGACAGCCGTATCAGCCGCGACGGCGTGATCGTCATGAAAGCGCAGCAGTCGCGCAGCCTGGGCGCCAACAAGCAGGACGCGCTGCGCCGGCTGCAGGAGATGGTCGACAGCGTGGCCGTGCTGCCGGCCGTGCGGCATCCCACCAAGCCCACCTTCGGCTCGCAGCGCCGCCGCCTCGAAGGCAAGGCCAGGGACGGCGAACGCAAACAGCTGCGTGGCAAAGTGGCTTTTTAACGCAGCAGCTGGTGAGCGCCCAGCGCCAGCAGGGCGACGAAGAAGCAGCGGCGGAATACTGGCGGCGACATGCGGTCGCGCAGCCACTGGCCCAGCTGCATGCCGGCGACGGCAGGAATCAGCGCCAGCACCGAATGACCGGCCGCCGTCGCGTGCCATTCGCCGCGCAGCGCCAGCATCACCGCCAGCGCCAGCGTGCCGACCGTGAAGGCCATGCCCAGCGCCTGCACCAGATCGTCCTGGTCGAGATTCAGCGCTTGCAGGTAGGGCGCCACCGGCATCACGAACACGCCGGTGACGCCGGCCATCAGCCCGGTCGCCGCGCCGGCCAGCGGCCCGGCCCAGCGTTGGTGATGCGGCGCGACGTGCAGGCGCCAGCCGGTCAGGCCCAGCAAGCCGTAACCGACCAGCGCCACGCCCAGCACCGCGCCGCTCCAGGCGGCGGCGCCCAGCGCGAACGCGCCCGCCACGCCGGCGCAGATCGCCAGCATCACCCATCTGAAGCGCTGCCACAGCGGGTAGACCGAGGGGCCGGCGGCCAGCTGCCATACATTCGTGACAGACGAAGGCACAATCAGCAAGGCGGCCGCCTGCAGCGGCGGCATGCGCAGCGACAGCAGCGCGATCGCCACCGTCGGCAAGCCCATGCCGGTGACGCCTTTCACCAGGCCGGCGACGATGAAAACGGCGGTAATAAACAGGATGTCCATGAACCATATTGTGCCGTGTCGCAGGGTCGCTGAAAATGTGGAATATACTGAGCCAGACTTCGGATAATACTTAGGCTATGCGCTTCGACCTGACCGACTTGCAACTGTTCATCCACATCGCCGAAAGCGGCAGCATCACGGCCGGCGCGGAACGGTCGCACCTGGCGCTGCCCTCCGCCAGCGCGCGCGTGCGCGGCATGGAGGAAGCGCTCAACCTGCCGCTGCTGCAGCGCGGCCGGCGCGGCGCCGAGCCCACCGAGGCCGGGCGCACGCTGTTGCAGCATGCCCGCACCATCACCCGCCAGGTGGAGAATATGCACGCCGACCTGGCGCAGTTTGCCGATGGCCTGAACGGGCAGGTGCGGCTGCTGTGCAACACCTCGGCCATTACCGAATTCCTGCCGGACGCGCTGGCGGCCTTTCTGAAGACGCATCCGCGCCTGAGCATCAACCTGGAAGAGCGCATGAGCCGCGAGATCGTGCAGGCGGTGGCCGACGGCGCCGCCGACATCGGCATCATTTCGGACGCGGTGGACAGCGCCGCGCTGCAGACCTTCCCTTTCCGCGACGATCCGCTGGTGCTGGCGATGGCGCGCGATCACCCGCTGGCGCGGCAGCTGAGGCAGCAGCGCCAGGTGGCCTTCGTGCAAGCGCTGGACCACGATTTCATCGGCCTGGCCGGCGACAGCGCCTTCCAGCAGAACGCCATCGAGCAGGCGGCGCGGCTGGGGCGGCGCTTTCATTGCAAGATCCGCCTGCTCAGCTTCGAAGCGGTGAGCCGCATGGCGGCCAGCGGCGCCGGCCTGGCGATCCTGCCGGCAACCGCCGCGCGCCGCAGTCCCGAGCCGCTGCGCATGGTGAAGCTGAGCGATGCGTGGGCCGACCGCAAGCTGCTGGTCTGCGTGCGCGACGAGGCCGCGCTGCCCGGCTACGCGCGCGAACTGGTGGCGGCGCTGCGCGGACCGGCGCTGCGCTAATCCTCAAGCTGCGGCGCCCAGTGGATCGGCCCCACCGGGCCGCTGTGCAATGCCAGCATGCCCGGCACCGCCGTGCGCACCCTGGCCTTGACCTCCTTGGCCGGGCGGTCGTACAGCGGCGGCTCGCCCGGCACGAATGTCATTGTACGCAGCAGCACGTCGCCGGTCAGCAACTCCACCACGCAGCGCGAGCCGCGCTGCAAGGCCTGCTTTTGCCGCAGCACCTGATTGACCTCTTCCTGCGCCTGCTCCTGCTGCGTCTGCGCCGCCTTCATCGCCAGCGAAATCTTCGCCACCTGGCGCAGCGACGGCCCCACCGCCTCCGCCATCTTCTGGAACAGCGGCAGCTGCTCCGGCGTCAGCGTCACCTCGCGCTTGCGCACGCGGTTGGCCAGCGTCAGATAGTTGCGCACCTCGGTCTGGCCGGTGATAGCATCCATCTCGGCCCGGCGCACCTCGGCCTCGCGCGCGGCCGCCACCACGCGCGGCTGCAGATCGGCGATCTTCTTGTCGTACTTCGAGGTGTCCGGCACCAGCGCATACAACAGCATCTCGCTCTGCTTGCGCGGCCCGGCATGCACGATCTCGATCTTGCGGGCGGCGATGGCGCAGCCTTCGGCCACCTGGATCACCACCTCCTCGGCCATGATCTCGCAGTTACTGGCCTCGCCGATCACCACCCGCGTGCCGGAGATGATGCAGCTTTCCGCGCGCGCCAGCGATATCTCGCCATGCCTGGTCTGCAGCACCGCGCCCGACGCCACGCCGCGCACGCGGATCGCGCCATCGGCATTGGTGGCGCTGCCGCCCATCAGATTTTTGTTGAGCGCGATGTCGCCGCCGCGCGAGGCGATATTGCCGAACACATTGCCATGGATGGTGATATTGCCGCCTTCGACCACGCGCTGCTCCTGCACGTCGCCGAATTCCTCGTATTCCGCCGTCAATTGCAGGTTGCCGGTGGTGCGCGCGCTGACGCCTTCGCGGCTGATGATCTTCGGTCCGATCGACAGCCGCTTGCTGCCCGGGTCCACGCTCAGAAAGCCCTCGACGGTCGACACCAGGAACTCGCCGCCGCGCAGGTTCTCGATCAGCGTGCCGTCGCCGGCCACCGAGGCCAGCTCGACATCCTTGGGCACCGGCGGTTCCAGCAGCAGTCCGGACAACTCGTAGCCGCGCACCCCCGCCATGCGCGGCACCTTGCGCAGCAGCTTGACGTTGGGCTTCACCTGCGGGAAGCGGTTCTGGAAAGTCTGCAGATCAAGCCGGCCCTCGCCCTTGTCCTTGGGCGCGTTGCTGCGGTGGATATCCGGCGACACTTCAACGATGGCGGCGTCACGGCCCGGCACCGCGTTCAGGCGCCGCGCGACGATGATGCGCGCCAGCCGCCCGGTGCCGATGACGTCGCGCACCGCCGGCGCGTCGATGCCGAAGCGGATGCCCTTGACCCACATGTCGGCGACGAACTCGTCGAACTGCAGGCGCGCCGGTTGCGGCGGCACGTCCGGCAGTTCCATGAACACCTGCTCGAAGTAGTATTCGGCCTCGCCGTTGATCACCTTGACGGTCTTGTACAAGGCGCGCCGCGCCGCATGGAACGGCAGCACCGCGTCGGCGAAGCGCAGCAGCGGCTGGGTGCGCACCGCCTCCGGCAGATCGGGGCCGACGTTGTACAGCATCTTGCTGAACAGCGCGTAATCCAGGCCGCCGAAAAAGGCGCTGCTCATGAACACCTGGCTGACGGCCGTCAGGCAGGCCACCGCCGGCGTGCCGGCCTTGAAATAGACGCCATCCTCACGCTGGACGAGCGCTGGCGGCAGATCGCCATCCGCAGTTGATTCCAGCGCCGTAGCGTCGTCTGACACAGTCTGATCCCCAGGAAAATAGTAGCCTAGATTAGCACCTACGGCGGGCTTGCGCCAGTTGCATCAAGGGGCGGCTGGCCGCAGGCGCGGATTCAGGTGCCAGTCTAGCGCGCCGGCACTGTCGGCAAACAACAGCTGGCCGCCGCTCGGCGTGCCGCGCAGGCGCTGCTTCAGATCCCTGGGCGGCAACTGGCGCAGCGCCGCCGTGTCGGCGGCGAACGGCATGGTGCGCACCATGGTCTCGCCGCTGGCCATGTGCAGGCCGCAGCGGGCGATGCCGGCCGCCTCCACCTGCTGCTCGATCACCCGCTGCAGGCGATCGCCCAACAGCTTGTGCTGGGTCAGGCCGACCTGCAGGTCCTGCTTCAGCTTCTGGAGGTCCTTCATCTGCTCCGACACCGCGCCGGCGATCTTGCGCAGATGCTGTCCCTGTTCCGGTGTCAGCATCAGTTCCTGCGTGCGCAGCCTGGCCGCCAGCGCCAGATAGCGGCGCACGTCCGGCAGTGCCGAAATGCGTTCGATCTCGCGCTGGCCGTCGGCGTTGGCCTGGGCGAAGGCGGCGATGCGCAACTCCAGCTCGGCGATCTGCTGATCGAACTGCGTCACATCCTTGACCAGCACATAGATGATCATCTCGGTGCGGCGGCGCGGGCCGGCGCTTTCCACCTCGACGTTGCGGCCGGCGATGGCGCAGCCCTCGGCCACCGCCACTTGCACCTCGTCGCCGATGATCTCGCAATTGGACGCTTCGCCGATCGTGACGCGGCTGCCGGAGATCACGCAGTTCTCGGCGCGCTGGATGGTGACGGCGCCGTTGGCCGCGTGGATCACCGCGTTGGACGCCACGCCGGCGATGCGGATCTCGCCGGCGACGTTGTGCACGCTGCCGCCCACCAGATTTTTGTCCAGCACCACCGTGCCGCCGCGCGAATGGATATTGCCGTAGACGTTGCCGTGCACCGTGATGTCGCTGCCGGTGACATCGCGCTGCTCCTGCACGTCGCCGTATTCCTCATACGCGCCGGCCAGTTGCAGATTGCCGGTGGTGCGGCCGCTGACGCCTTCCAGGCTGATGATCTTGTCGGTGATGGAAATCCGGTTCGACTTGGCGTCCACGCTGAGAAAGCCCTCGCGGGTCGACACCAGATACTCGCCGTCCTCGAACAGCCTGGCCTCGGTGCCCTCGCCGGCCAGAAAGCGCAGGGTCAGGTCCTTGGGCGGCGGCGGCTCGGACTTGCGCCCGGCCAGATCGTAGCCCGGCAGGCCGGGCAGCGCCTCCAGCTTTTTCAGCAGGCGCATATTGGCCTTGATCTGCGGGAAGCGGTTCTGGAAGCTTTGCAGGTCGATGCGGCCGTCGGCGCGCGCCTTGGGCGCATCGCTGCGATGCAGCTCGGCCGACACCTCGACCACGCTGGCGTCCTGCCCCGGCTCGGGCACCAGGTCGGTGGCGAAGGTGATGCGCTCGGGCCTGACCGAGTCGATCGCCGCGCGCACCGCCGCCACGTCGATGCCGAAGCGGATATTCTGCATCCACATGAAGGCGATGAACTCGTCGATGTCCAGCCGCAGCGGGCGCTCCGGTATCAGCGTGCCGTCGGGCAGCGTGACCTCCTCCGCATACAGCTGCTGGAAATAGTACTCGGCATACGACAAGCTGGTTTTGGGCTGCTTGTACAGGCCAAGCCGGGCGCCGTCGAACCTGCGCACATCGTCGGCCAGGCGCAGCGCCTCGGCGCCGCCGGGATCGCGGCCGACGCCGTACAGCGCCAGCATCAGGGCGGCATAATCCAGGCCGACGAAATACCAGCCGGATTGATAGACATGCTCCACCGCCGCCGTCAGCGCCGGCCGGCTCATGCCCAGATCGATATGAATCCCGTCCGCACGCCTCACCAAACCAAGGGGCAAGCCGGTCCCCGGAGCTTGTGGCTCCTGGTTGGCGGCTGGCGCTGCGGATGCAACGTCTTGAACCACGGTCATTCTCCTAACGGCACGCAGGCGGCCGGAAGGCGTTGCGTGTAATAAATTAATATTACACTTAGACTATATAAAAGCGAGGGAAAACGGCGCCGCCGAGGCGCCATGTGTCAGGATATTGATACAAATCAATAGTACGGAAATAACAAGTGTAGCGTTTTTATATGTTTGCTTGGCCTGCAAGCAACGCATGCTCAGCGTTTCGGCGGCACCGCATACAGGTCCTGGCTGACCTCGTTGATCTGGCGGCGCAGGTCGCGCCGCTCGTCGGGCGTCATGCGGCCGACGCGGCGGTTCATCTCGGCGTTGCGGCTGGCCTCCTGCATCGCGCGGCGCTGTTCCTCGGCGCGCTCCTCGTAGCGGCGCGGATCGAGCTGGCGCGCGTCGTTGGCGCGCTGCTGTTCGCTGCGCTGGCCGCCCTGGTTGTTCTGCTGCTGGTCGCGGCGCTGGCCGTCCTGCGCCTGCGCAGTGCCGGCGGCGGCCCCCAGCAGGCCGCAACACAGCAGCGCGGCAGCCAATGGGGATCGAACGCAAAAAGATGCGCAAGCTGCCGCGGATATTTTTTTGTGATCGATGAACATGGCGTTCCCTGAAAGCTGAATCTATGCCCGCAGTGTATGATGCTTTGACCGAGGGGGTAAGGCGAATTGGGTAAAGTTTGTAATAATTTGTAATGGGTCGTCCCGCGCGCGTTTTCGCAGGGCGAATATGACGTTACCATAGCAACATGAATAAGACAAATCTGGCTGCCAAATGACAAGTACAACGACTGATTCCAGCAACACCGCCGCCACGTCGCAAGGCCACGCCGCCAAGATCATGGTGGTCGATGACGACGTCCGCCTGCGCGACCTGCTGCGCCGCTATCTGACCGAGCAAGGCTTCAACGTGTTCACCGCCGAAAGCGCGACCGCGATGAACAAACTGTGGCTGCGCGAGCGCTACGACCTGCTGGTGCTGGACCTGATGCTGCCCGGCGAGGACGGCCTGTCGATCTGCCGCCGCCTGCGCGGCGCCGGCGACCAGACGCCGATCATCATGCTGACCGCCAAGGGCGAGGACGTGGACCGCATCGTCGGCCTGGAAATGGGCGCCGACGACTACCTGCCGAAACCCTTCAACCCGCGCGAGCTGGTGGCGCGCATCGGCGCCGTGCTGCGCCGCCGCGGCCCGGATGAAATTCCCGGCGCGCCGTCGGAGACGCCGCAGACCTTCGAGTTCGGCCAGTTCGTGCTGGACCTGGGCACGCGCACGCTGAAGAAAAACGGCGAGACGGTGCCGCTAACCACCGGCGAATTCTCGGTGCTGAAGGTGTTCGCCCGCCACGCGCGCCAGCCGCTGTCGCGCGAGAAGCTGATGGAACTGGCGCGCGGCCGCGAATACGAAGTGTTCGACCGCAGCCTGGACGTGCAGATCTCGCGCCTGCGCAAGCTGATCGAGCCGGATCCTTCCAGCCCGCTGTACATCCAGACCGTCTGGGGCCTGGGCTATGTGTTCATTCCGGAGGGCCAGCCGCGCTAAGCCGCGGCAGCGTTCATGAAGTTGCCGTTCTCGTTCCGCCTGGCCAGCCTGAAAAGCGGCTTATTCTGGCGCACCTTCGTCCTGCTTGGCGCGCTGACCACCACCAGCATGACGGCCTGGGTCGGCATGATCAGCGTGGTGCAGCACGAGCCGCAGGTGCAGCAGATCTCGTCGCAGGTGATCTCGGTGGTCACCATCACCCACGCCGCGCTGACCCACTCGGCGCCCGAGCTGCGGCGCGAGCTGCTGTTCGAGCTGGTGTCCAACGAGGGCATCCGCGTGTTCCCGCTGGAGGAAGACGACAAGGTCGAACCGCCGGCCAGCAACGCGCTGATGCCGGATATCGAACAGCTGGTCAAGGCCAAGCTGGGCGCCGACACCCGTTTCTCGGCCAAGGTCAACGGCGTGGCCGGCTTCTGGGTCAGTTTCAATATCGACGACGACCAGTACTGGTTGATGCTGGAGCGCGAACGCATCCGCGGCCTGACCGGCATCCAGTGGCTGGGCTGGGCCAGCGTGGTGTCGCTGGTGTCGCTGCTGGGTGCGGCCGTCATTTCCAGCCTGATCAACCTGCCGCTGCGCCGCCTGACGCAGGCCACGCGCGACTTCGCCCAGGGCAAGCGGCCGGCGCCGCTGCCGGAAAAAGGCCCGCTGGAGATCATGGAGGCCAACCGCAGCTTCAACCAGATGGTCGACGAGCTGCAACAGGTGGAGTCCGACCGCGCGGTGATCCTGGCCGGCATCTCGCACGACCTGCGCACGCCGCTGGCGCGCATGCAGCTGGAACTGGAGATGGCCAATCTGTCGGACGATGCGCGCCAGGGAATGCAGTCCGACATCGGCCAGATGGACGCCATCATCGGCCAGTTCCTCGACTACGCCAAGCCGACCGAGGCTGCCAGCTTCACCAACATCGACCTCAGCGAACTGCTGGCCGATACCGCGCACGAGGCGGCGCGCCTGCCGGACGTGCGCATCGCCACCGACATTGCGCCCGGCGCGCACGCCATGGGCAACGCCACCGACATCAGGCGCGTGATCAACAACCTGATCGAAAACGCCCGCCGCTACGGCAAGAGCGCCGGCACCGACTACACCGAGATCGACATCAAATGCAGCGTCAAAGGCATGCACGCGGCGAAGCGCGTAACGATCGAGGTGCAGGACCACGGCGCCGGCGTGCCGGCCGGCCAGATCGAGCAACTGCTCAAGCCCTTCACCCGGCTGGACGAGGCGCGCGGCCAGGCCAACGGCGCCGGCCTCGGTCTGGCGATTGTCGACCGCGTGATCAGCCGCCACAATGCCGAGCTGCAGGTGCGCAACCGCGACGGCGGCGGCTTGCAGATCCAGATCGTGATGAAAGGCTTGTAATGCGCCGTCCCCTGATTCTCGGCACGCTGCTTGGCGCGGCCTGCATCGCGCAGGCGGCCAACCCGGCGCCGCCGCAAACCCGCGAAGTCAGCGCAGAGGAACGCAGCGCGTTCGAAGCATACTACCGCCAGCAGGTGCCACCGCGCGTCAGCGGCGGGCCGTCGCTGTTCGCGCCGGCGTTCGACATCCAGCGCCATCGCGGTGAAGCGTGGCGGGTGATCGCCCGCGTCGACTCGGCGCCGCGCCGCCACACGCCGGACCTGTGCCGGCAAATCCGCAGCAGCTACATCTACAACGCCAAGGCGCCCGAGGGCGAACGCTGGATGCCGTCGGCCGCGCCACCGGAGTGGTATGTGTGGCTGGCCACGCCCAAGGTGCCGTGCAGCGCCGCGCAGTACACTACGCGCATGGACCCGGCCGTGCATCCGGACGACGTCAAGGCCCTGCTGTGGCAGCACCGCGCGCTGCTGGCGCGCGCGCGCCTGCTGTTCGCCGGGAACTCATCGTGCGCGCGTCAGCGCTCGCTGACCTTCCGCCTGGCCGCGATCGAGCCGGCGGCGCCGGCCAACGGCGCGCCGGTAATGGTGGGCATGGTGTTTGAGAGCGACCGCGACACCCAGGTGCGGGTGGCGGTGCGCAAGAGCCGCGGCGAATACGCGGCGTGGAATGTCAGCTGCGCGGCTGCTGCTGGTTGATCGGGTGGCCGGGCGCTTCCAGCAGCTTGGTCAGCAACAGCTCGACCGAACCGTAGCCATACAGCGAATCAGCCTCCAGCCCTGGCGTGTCATAGGGCACCGACTCCTCGCGCTCCGAGCGGCCCGGATCGGCGTCGGCATAGGTCACGCGCCAGGCGCGCTTGAGCGCGTCGGCGCGGCGCAGGAACTGCGGCACCGGCCACGCCGCCGGCTCCCATGCCTCCAACTCGCCCAGCACGCGCCAGTGGCCGCTGGCCAGCGCCATGTCGCCGCAACGCAGCACCTTGACCGCATCCTGCGCACGCAAGGTGTTGAGTTCCTCGACCGATGGGAAACGCGGCAGCTTGGGGCCGAACAGGTAAGCCAGCATGATCTTGCTGCCCGGCGTCATGCGCGCCACCAGCCCCCAACCGTAGCCGCCGTCCAGCAACGGCACGGCAAACCAGCTCCCCTCCTGATACGACTGCTTCATTCAAATCCTTTCACCCGCCGCCCTGTGGCGGCGCAAGTCCGCAGTGTAGCGACGCCGCGCAAAACGCGGCGCACGGCACCGCGCCCGCTGGCGCCGGATGACAACTGTGTTACACTGGCGCCTCGCTAGGGGTCCTGGAACATCGTTCCGGGTGAGAGATACCCTTCGTACCTGATCTGGATAATGCCAGCGAAGGAAAGCGCAAATGTCGGTCACTCCCCTCCTTTGATGGCTCTCTTCGCGGCTCCCAGCCGAACACGTAGAGAGCAGATATGTCCACACCAAATTTTGCAGTGTCCGCCATCGCACTGGCGGTTTTACAGATGACTTCCGGGCTGGCGCACGCCGCCGACGAAGCGGCGCCCGAGCAGGCCATGCCCGAAGTGGTCGTCAACGGCGTCAAGTTGCGCGCCAACTCGGCATCGATCGCCGGCTTCTCCAGCGCACCGCTGCTGGAAACTCCGGCCTCGGTCAGCGTGCTGACCGCGCAGCAGATGCTGGACCTGCAAATCCGCTCGACCACCGACGCCGCCCGCTACGACGCCAGCCTGAGCGACGCCTACAACGCGGTCGGCTACGCCGAGCAGTTCTCAATCCGCGGCTTCAAGCTGGATAACGCGTCCAGCTACCGCAAGGACGGCATGGCGATCTCCGGCGACACCCAGATCGCGCTGGAAAACAAGGAGCGGCTGGAAGTGCTGAAAGGCCTGTCCGGCCTGCAGGCCGGCGTGGCCGCGCCGGGCGGCATCATCAACTACGTCACCAAGCGCCCGACCGACACGCCGCTGCGCAGCGTGGTGCTGGAAGCGCGCGAGCGCGGCACGCTGTACGGCGCGCTGGACGCCGGCGGCCGCTTTGAAAATAGCGACTTCGGCTACCGCGTCAATGTCGCTGGCGAGCGCCTGCGCTCCTACATCAAGGGCGCCGACGGCAACCGCAAATTCGTCTCGGCCGCCTTCGACTGGCGCATCTCGCCTCAGGCGCTGCTGCAGATCGACGCCGACTATCAGCGCAAATCGCAGATCACCGCGCCCGGCTACCAGCTGCTCAACAACGCCACGCTGCCGGACGTGCCGGCCGACCAGTTGCTGAACGACCAGCCGTGGAGCCGTCCGGTGGAAACCACCAGCAGCAATATCGGCATGCGCTTCGAGTACAAATTCTCGCCGGAGTGGCACGCCACCATCAGCGCCAACCAGCACCACTTCAAGCGCGACGACTACACCGCCTTCCCTTACGGCTGCAGCGATCCGCAGAAGCTCTACCCTGGCTTCTGCGGCAACGGCAACTACGACATCTACAACTACATCAGCCTGGCCGAGAGGAAGTCGCCGCTGACGGCACAGGCGCTGCTGCAAGGCCAGTTGGCCACCGGCGCCGTCAAGCATGAGCTGACCGTCGGCGCGTCGCTGTACAAGAACCGTGAAAAATGGGGCGACGACCTGTATGACTACTCGGGCACCGGCAATATCTACCATCCGGTGATCGTGGCGCCGGCGCCGGGCAGCAGCGGCCCGGTTTCCGAGCGCCGCCGTGACGACGAGCGCGCGCTGTTCGCGCAGGACATCGTCAGCCTCACCGAACAACTGAAGCTGCATGCCGGCGCGCGTTATGCGCAGCTCAAGCGCGACCAGTATGTGAAGCCGGGCGACGATGGCGTGCTGCCGCCGTATGCCCACACCGACGTCGGCTTCTGGCTGCCGAACGTGGCGCTGGTATATGCCGTGCGCCCGAACGTCTCCACCTATGTGTCGTACGCGCAGGGCCTGGAGCACGGTGGCGTGGCACCGAAAGGCACCGAAAACGAGCGTACCGCGCTGCAGCCGAGCCGATCGAAACAGGTGGAAGTGGGCGTCAAGGCCGACCTCCGCCAGGACTTGAGCGCCAGCGTGGCGCTGTTCCAGATCCGCAAGGGACTGGAATACACCGACGCCGCCAACTACTACGTGCGCGACGGCGAAGCGCAGAATCGCGGCCTGGAACTGGGCCTGGCCGGCCACGCCACGCGCGACCTGCTGGTGGGCGTCTCGGCCACCGCGCTGAACACGCGGCAAAGCGGCACCGGCGCACCTGATCTGGACGGCAAGCGCGTGACCAATGTGGCGACGTTCAAATCGTCGGTGTATGCGGATTACGCGGTGCCGGCCGTGCAAGGCCTGAAAGTCGGCGCCAACTGGCTGTACTCCGGCAAGAAAGCCTTCGACGCGGCCAACACCGTGTTCGTGCCGAAGTACCATGTGGTCAATCTGAGCGCATCGTACGCCACGCGCATCGGCGGCGTCGGCACCACCTTCCGGGCGGCGGTCGACAATGCCTTCGACAAGTTCTACTGGCGCGACGTAACGCCTGACCTGGGCGGCTACCTGATGCCGGGCGCCTCGCGCACCGCGCGCATTTCGGCGACGTTCGACCTCTGACCTAGCGCAGCGCGGCCAGCGCGTGGTCCGCCTGGGCCACGCGCTGCTCAACGCTGCCGCTGATCGGCACAAAGGGAATCCCGCGTGCCGACAACTCCTCATGCAGCATGCGGTTGATGGTGACGCTCACCGTTTCGCTCTCGCGCTGCAAGCCATCGGCAATCCACGGAATATCGGGCGCCGTCACCAGCGTCAGCGCATAGTCATGCGCGTCGGCCAGCAGCGCCAGTTCAGCATCGATGCCGCCAAAATAATGGCGGCTGTACACCGCCGTCATCAGCGGCGACGTATCGCAAAACAGGTAAGTCCGCGCGCTCGCAGCCGCAGTAGCTTCGCGCGCCAGCTGCGTGCGCGCGATATGGATCTGGTCCGCCTCCACCGGCACCCGGCCGGCGGTATCGACAAACTCACGTAAATATTCAGGCACCCACAGCGTATGGTGACGCTCGGCCAGCGCGGCCGCCAGCGTGGTCTTGCCCGACGACGCGGTGCCGAGGATGGCGATACGCAAAGGCCTCATTCCAGCGCAAGGCGGCGGTTGCCGGTATGCGTGTCGCCGCTCCAGGTGCGCAGGCCGATCACCGCCATGGCGACGAACACCGCGTACAGAATCGCCGTCAATATCAGGTTCTTGTGCAGATACAGGCCGACATACAGCACATCGACAATGATCCATACATGCCAGTTCTCGATCTTTTTACGCGACAGCAGCAGCTGGCCGACCAGCGAACCGGCGGTCAGGAAGCCGTCCGATTTCGGCACATCGGTATCGGTGTAGGTCTTCAGGAACCAGGCCAGCAGCACAAAGCCGGCCAGCCAGGCCACGCCGGCAATCACGCGGCCACGCGGCGTTAGCGACGTTACCGGCAGCTTGTCGTGACGGTCGTCGCCATGCAGCCATTGATACCAGCCGAAGATCGACACCGTGATGAACACCAGCTGCAAGCCCATGTCGCCATACAGTCGCGAACCATAAAACACCAAGCCATAGGTGGCCGACGAAACGATGGCGAACAGCCAGGCCCAATGGCTCTGGCGGATGTTCAGCCACACCGTCGCCACCGACAGCAGGAACGACAGCAGCTCCAGCGGTGTCGTGGCAAATACCGCCAGATGCAATGGCATATTGGCGTAACTTAGCAGGAGCTGCAATGTCGTCATTTTTTAGGATACTTGATGGTCATTTCTTTGAGCAGATTGTCGGCATGATCGACTTCCGCCATCACCCACAGCATATACCGGATATCCAGGTGGATGGCGCGGGTGATATCGCGGTCGAAGTACCAGTCCTTGGTAATCGACTCGTAGGTGGAATCGAAGTTCAGGCCTATCAGCTCGCCGCGCTTGTTCATCACCGCCGAACCAGAGTTGCCGCCGGTGGTGTCGGCGCTGGTCAGGAAGTCGACCGGCACCGTGCCCAGGACAGTATCCTTGAACTGGCCGTAGCGTTTGGCCTTGATCGCGTCCAGCAGGTTTTGCGGCGCGTCGAACGGCGCCTTGCCGGTGTTTTTCTCGACGATGCCCTCAATCGTGGTGAACGGGCCTTTGGTGATGCCGTCCTTCGGCGAATACGGCGCCACGGTGCCATAAGTCACGCGCAGCGTCGAATTGGCGTCGGGATAGACCGGCTTGCCCTGCGATTTCTTCCACGCGATGACGGCCGCCATGTACTGCGGGATCACGCGTTCCAGATTGCCGTCCAGTTCCTTGCGGCGCTCTTTCAGCGACTGCGTCACGCCGTCGAGCTTCACCGCCAGCTGCAGGAAAGCGTCGTTCGAAGCGGCGATGGCATTGGTGTCCTTGCCGATCCACGACAGGCGATTGGCGGTGTCGCCCAGCTGCGACTGCGCGTACAGCGCCGGCACCGCGCCCAGCGACGGCAGCAGCGCATCCAGGCCACCGACGCGCATCGATTTCGGCAAGCTGGCGTAGCGCTGCAGGGCCGCGCCGAAGCGGGCCTGGTCGACGCTGCCGACATACGATTGCTCAAGGCGGTTCAGGCGCGCCTTGATGAAGGTCAGATCGCGCTGCTGGAAGCCCAGCTCGCGCTCGGCATCCGGCTTGGCGCTCTCCTGCGCCAGGCGGTACAGCGTGGCGCCCGACTTCAGCAGGTCGCCGGTGGTGGCCACGCTGTAGCCGAATTCCTCGTCGCTGAGGGCGATGTCGGCGGCGATCAGCGCATCCAGTTCGGCCAGCAGTTTGCGGTCGGCGTTTGGCTGCCCGGCGAACCAGGCGCGGAACTCGGCGTCCTGCACATCCTTGATGGCGGCGACGTCCCTGCGCGCGAAACCATCCATCAGGCCGCGCGTTTTCTTCATCACGTTGTTGAGGCCCTTGACCACGCTGGCGTAACGCACGGCGTTGGCTTCGCTGTCCTTGGTGGCGGCGGCGATCACGTCCAGGTCGGACTGGATCTCGCCCGCTTTGGCCGGATAGGCGGCGTCGCGCGCATAGCGGATTTCCGACGGCAGCTTGTAGCGGCTGGTGCGGCCCGGGTAGCCGGCCAGCAGCACCGGATCGCCGTTCTTCAGGCCTTCGGCCGACACCACCAGGAAGTCTTTGGAGCGGTATGGCACGTTGTCCGGCGACGGATCGGCCGGACGGCCATCCTTGCCGACGTAGGCGCGCAGGAAGGAGTAGTCGCCGACATGGCGCGGCCATTCGTAGTTGTCGATGTCGCCGCCGAAGTCGCCCAGCGAGTTGGCCGGCGCGTACACCAGGCGCACGTCGCGTATCATCATCTGGCGGATGCGGTAGTATTCCAGGCCGCGATGGAAGGCCGGCACCGAGCAGCGATAGCCCTTGTCGCTTTCGCATTCGGCGATCAGCGACTTGATCGCCTTGTCGACCGCCTCGCTGCGCGCCTTGCCGCTCATCGACGGTGTGATTTCTTTCAGCACGCGGCTGGTGACGTTTTCCACCTTGTCGGTCACATACACCAGCGTGTTGGGGCCGCCCGGCAGCTCGGCGGCGCGGGTCTTGGCCAGGAAGCCGTTGGCGATGTAATTGTGTTCCGGCGTCGAGTTGCGCTGGATGGCGCCATACGCGCAGTGGTGATTGGTGACCACCAGGCCGGCGTCCGACACGAACGATGCCGAGCAGCCGCCCAACGAGACGATAGCGCTCATCGGATGCTTCGACAGGTCGGCCAGCTTTTCCGCCGGGATGGCGATGCCGATGCGTTTCAGTTCGGATTTCAATTGCGGCAGCTGGTACGGCTGCCATTGGCCTTCGTCGGCGTGTGCGCTTGTGGCGCACAGCACTGCGGCGGGAATGACTAAATATTTTAACAAGATGTGGCCCCTGATTGATTACGGCGCCGACATTATAGATCGAAGCTCAGCGTCAGCCTACAGCCGCGACCCGCCGGCGGCGTATCGATCAGCAGCTTGCCGCCCAGCGCTGCCATGCGCTGCTCCATCGAAATCAGCCCGAAACCATCGCTGCGCGCGCGGCTGGCCGGGTCCAGCCCGACACCATCGTCGCTGATGCGCAGCGCCAGCGAGTCCCCCCGAGGCGCCGGCGCCAGCACCAGTTGTACCTGCACCGCGCCGGCCTGGGCATGCCGCCGCACATTGACCAGCGCCTCCTGCAGATTGCGGAACAGCGCCAGCGCCAGCGGCGCCGGCAGCGCCAGCAGCGTCGGCATCCTGGCCTCCGGCGGCAGCTCCAGCGTGCAGGCCAGGCCGCTGCGACGGCGGAATTCCTGCACCTGCCATTCCAGCGCCGCGCACAGCCCCAGGTCCAGCACCGCCGGCCGCAGCTCGTTCATGATGCCGCGCACGCTGCGGATGGTGGCGTCCACATTCTCCAGCGCCAGCGCCACCCGCTGCCGCAGCCGCCCGCCAGCCGGGCCGGCACGCGCCTGCAGTTGCGTGATTTCGAGGCGCAGCGCCAGCAGATTCTGTCCCAGTTCGTCGTGGACGTCGCGCGCCACGCTCTGGCGCTCTTCTTCGCGCACCGTTTCCTGATGCGCCGCCAGCCGGCTCAGTTGCGCGCGCGAGCGCTGCAACTGCGCGGCGGTGCGCTTGTGCTGCCCGACCTCGTCCAACAGGCGCTGGTTGGCGGCGGCCAGTTCGGCGGTGCGCTGTATCACCCGCGCATCGAGCTCGCCGGACAAGGCGCGCAGCGCCGTTTCGGCCTGGCGCCGCGCCGTGATGTCGGAGAACACCGCGATGAAATAGTCGATGCCGCCGTCGTCGTCGTACACCGCCGTCAGCGACAGCGACGCCGTGTAACGGCTGCCGTCGCGGCGCCGCCCTTCCGGCTCGCCCAGCCAGCGGCAACCGCGCCGCAGCGCCTGCACCGCCGCCGCGTAGTGCTGGGCAGCGCCGGGACGCAGCAGGAAGCGCGGGCTGCGGCCCAGCACATCCTCGGCCGGATAGCCGGTCAAGCGGGTGAAGGCCGGATTGACGGCGACAATACGCTGCGCATGATCGCACACCAACACCCCTTCGCCGAGGTTGTCCAGCACCTCGAAGGCACGCAGGCGGGCGGCATCGCGCCGCCCCACCGTGCCGATATCGGTCAGGATCAGGCGGCCGCGCTGCGTCACGGTATCCAGATTGGCTTCGATGCGCAGCCGGCGCGGCACGCGGCCCTGCTCGTCATCTGGCCTGGATGGCGGCGCCAGCGGCAATTCCAGCACCGCGCGCGCGCCGCTGGCAAACAGGTTGGCCAGGAAGCGCCGCAACCGTGGCCGTGAGGGGGCGCTGGCAAACAACTCCAGCGGCAGGCCGGTCAGATCGTCGCGGTGCTGGTCCAGCAGCGTGGCGGCGGCCCGGTTGGCGCGCACGATGCGGCCGGCGATGTCCAGCGACAGGTAGCCGGCCGGCGCCTGTTCATACAGGGTGGCATAGTGCACGCGGTCGGCCTGCGCCAGGTCGCGCTCGGACTGCAGCGCCGCCAGCGCATGCTGTTGCAGATCGAGCTCGATCTGGCTGGCCTGCTGCTGGTGCCACAGGCGCAGTTGTTCGCTGTCGGCCAGCACCGCCGCCGGCAGCGCGACGGCGGCGCCGTCAGCGCGGCGCCGGCCCGGCAGCGC
>CAUPXZ010000039.1:0-51403 GCA_963515135.1 uncultured Duganella sp.
GGACGGAGCCGGCGCAGGGGCCGGGGCCGGCTCCGGCGGCGCGACAACCGGGTCCAGCGCCAGGTCCATGGTCAGGCCCGGTGCCTTGTGATCGCTGGCGGCTGGCAGCGGACTCGGCGAGGGACGCGGCTCGGTCGTGGCGGCGGCAACCGGTGGCGCCAGCGGCTCCAGGCTGAAGCCGTCCATCGGTTCCAGCGACAATTCCGCAGCGCTTGCCGGCTTGGCCGGCGCCGCTTCGGGCGTCAGCGCCAGCGCCTCGTCAAAAGCTTCGGACGGCTTGTCCTGATCTTCTTCGGGCAGCGCATTTTGTTTGGCACGCTCGGCTTTCTTCAGCGCTTGCATCAGCAGACTCATGATCAATTCGCCTTGGAAACAGGATACGGTTCAGTATCGGGCGTCTCGCCCGGCAGGATGTAGCGATAATCCTTGTAGTCGCCATTGATGCTGGCGTCTTTCACCACCACCGGCCGCATGAAGATCACCAACTCGGTCTTGGTGCTCTTTTCGTTACGGTTGGAGAACAGGTTGCCCAGCACGGGAACCCGGCCGAGCAGCGGCACGCTGTCCTTGACGTTATCGATCGAGTCCTGCATCAGCCCGCCCATCACAGCGACCTGGCCGCTGTTGACTTTCATGATCGATTCCAGTTCGCGCGCCTGAATCACCGGCACTTCGCTGATGACATTGGCGGTGGCCAGCGCCGGGTTCGGGTCACGCACGGTGCCGACCACGCGGGTGATGGTGGGGCGCACGTTCAGCGTCACCTCGTCGTTATCGGAAATCTGCGGCGTCACGCTCATGACAAAGCCGACCGGCACGGTTTCCAGGTGTGACTCATAGGTGGCCGGCGCGCTCACGCCACCATTGGCGTTGAGGACGGCAGGCGTCACCCGGATCGAGAAGAACACATTGTTGTCCACCACCTTGAGCAAGGCGGTCTGGTTGTTCAACACGCTGATCTTCGGGCTGGACAGCACTTTGACCTTGCCGAACGATTCCAGCAACTGGATGGTGGCGGTGATATTGCCGAGCCGGCTTGCGGTGTTGGCATAGTTCAGCAGGAAGAAGCCCACCGAGCTGTTCGGATTGACGCCGCTCGGCAGCGCCGTGGTGCCGACCTGGCCCTGATTCAGCTTGAGGCCGCCGCTGCGCAGCGACGACCAGTTGATGCCCTGCTGGTAGGAGTCGCTCAGCTTGACTTCGACAATGGTCGCCTCGATCAACACCTGCCGCTTGGCCGCGCCCAGCACCAGGTCGAGGAACTGCTGGATTTTCTCGTGCTGGCGGGCGCTGGCGCGCACCGCGATCAGGCCGCCTTCAGGATTGACGATGACGGAATTGCCCTGGTTGTTGCGCTGGCCGCCGCCGAGATCCAGCGCTGGCGTGCCGGGCTGGCCGAGGCCGTTCGGCTGTTGGCCCGGCTGCGACTGTTGAAGCGCCGCCAGAGGATCAGCCTGTTTGTCGCTCAAGTTCGACGTGCGCAACATGTCGCGGATATTCTTTTCCAGGTTGTACCAGAAGTTATTATCCGAGCGGTTGTTGACGACGGTGGTGGAGTTGTTGGTGCCGTTGGCCGTGGGGCCGTTGTTGCCATTGCCCTGGTTGCCGTTATTGTTGTTATTGTTATTATTGCTGCTGTTGTTGCTGTTGTTGGACTGGCTGTTCTGCTGCTGTTGGCCGCTTTGCACCGGATTGCTGGCGTCGCCGCTGCCGCCGCCGGTGGTGGAAATCTGCGTGGCAATATTGACGCTGCTGGCTGTGCTGCGGGCGATGTTGACGTAGTCAACCTTGTAGTTGCGCCATTCGGGCGTATCCGGCAGCACCGTCAGCGTGGCGCCGTTGATTTCATACCGCATATCGACCTGGCGCTGGATACGGCTCAGCAGTTGCGGCAGCGTCTGGTCGAGTGCATTCAGGGTGACCGTGCCCTCAATGCCGGGGTGCACGTCCACATTCATGCCGGCGTCGCGCGCCAGCGCAAACAGCAGCGACTGCACCGGCACCTTGTGCACCGTTACGCTATAGGTTTCGACCTTGGCGGCCGGCTTGGGCGGCGCCAGCGCCATGCTCTGTTGCACCGGCTCGGGAATCGCACCGGCCGGTCGCGGCGGCTCGCTGATGTGCACCGGCGACGGCGGAATGCTCGGTGCAGCGCACGCGCTGAGCAGGACGCTGCACACCACAGGGAGGAGAGGGGAACTGAGTTTTTTCATCGTGTCTTTCCGGCCCAGGGTGACGCAGAAGGTATTTTGTTGTGCTTTTGCAATTGTGAATAACATGATCTTACAAATTTGACGCCACCGCAAGGATGGCCCCGCAAATTCCTCCAATTAGCAGGACCAGCAAACACCCCCGCGCAACAGCTCTCCATCTGCTAGGCAGGCTGCCGCCGCCCGGATGGCCGAATGGCGACTCGGCGATGGCCTGGCGCGCATGGCTGGCATCGACCACGACCGCGTCGGCCGCGAACGCCGCCAGCAGCGCCTTGTCGGCCAGAATATTGATGCGGCGGACGATGCCTTGCGATGCGCCGGCAATCAGTTTGACGGCGGCCGGGCTAAACACCGTTTCACCCTGGCGGCCGGCCGCGCGCAGCCGATGCGCCAGGAAATCGCCGGTCAGCGCCGCCTCCAGCGACGGCACGGTAAAACTGTGGGTGATGCGCTCCTTCAGCTGGCGCATGCTCGACAGGTTCAGGCTTTGGTCCAGCTCCGGCTGGCCGAACAGCACGATCTGCAGCAGCTTGCTGCGCGCGGTCTCCAGATTGGTCAGCAGGCGGATCGCTTCCAGCGTATCGAGCGGCATCGCCTGCGCCTCTTCGACCAGCAGCACCACCTGGCGGCCGGCGCCGTGGCGGGCGATCAGTTCGGCATGCAGGCCGCGCTGCACCTCGTCGGCGCGCAGGCCGTGGGTCGCCAGCCCGAGCTCGGCCGCGATGGCGTGCTGCACCTCCAGCGGATCGAGATTGGGATTGACCAGGTAGATGACGTCGATGTGCGCCGGCAGCCGGCTTTCCAGCATGCGGCACAGCATGGTCTTGCCGGTGCCGACCTCGCCGGTTACTTTGATGATGCCTTCGCCATGGCTGACCGCATACAGCATCGCCGCCAGGATGTCGCCGCGCTCGTTGCCGTCATAAAAGAACGCCGGATTGGGCGTGATGCTGAACGGCGATTCGCGCAGGCCGAAATGGGATTGGTACATGGCGCCGTCCGTCAAGCGATGCAAGCCAGGAAGGCTTGCTCCAGCGTGTCGGCGCGGTACTGCGCGCGGCAGTCGGCCGGACTGCCGGCAAAGCGGATGCGGCCATCGTGCAGGATGGCCATGCGGTCGCACAGTTCATCGACATCGGCCAGCGCGTGCGAGGTCAGGAACAGCGTGCTGCCGGCCTGATGCAGGCGGCGCAGCTGTTCTTTTAATAGTGCGCGCGCTTTCGGGTCGAGTCCGCTCATCGGTTCGTCCAGCACGTACAGCGGCTTGCGCGCCAGCAGGCAGGCGGCCAGGCCGAGCTTCTGGGTCATACCTTTGGAATAGCTGCGCACCGTCCGTTTGAGGGCGTCCGGCGCCAGGTCCAGCGCGGCCAGCATGGCGGCCACGGCTTGCGCATCGTAAGGCAGCCCCTGCAAGGTCAGCAGGTAGCGAATGAAATCGGCGCCGGTCAGATAATAAGGTGGCGTGAAGCGTTCTGGCAGGAAGCCGAGCGGCGCGCGCGCGCCGGGCTGATGGTGGGGCTGGCCGAAGATATCGATGCTGCCGCCGTCCAGTGCACAAAAATCCAGCAGACATTTGATCAGGCTGGTTTTGCCGGCGCCGTTGACGCCCACCAGGCCGAAGCATTCGCCGGCGCGCAGTTCCAGGTCCACGCCGTGCAGCACGCTGGCCGCGCCATAGCGTTTGACGACGTGCTGCAAGCGCAGGGCGGGTACGGTCATGGTTCGGCGCGACTGTTGAAACGACCCACACTGTAGCGCATCCGTCGGCAGAAAGCGACACCTATACTTCCCTTGGCTCGCTCCGCCAGCCCATCTGACATAGAATGGCCGCAAGTTTTGGTGACAATTGACAAGGAGTAAGTATGTCTAGGCCCGAGAAAGTCCGGCTGGGTGAGATTCTGGTGCAGCAAAAACTGCTATCGGAGGAGCAACTGGGACTGGCGTTGGCCGACCAGAAGCGCAGCGGACGCAAGCTGGGTCGTGTGTTTGTCGAGAACGGCTATGTGACCGAGGAGCAGATTGCCAGCGCGCTGGCGCGCCAGCTCAACATTCCGTACCTGAACCTCAAATTCTTCAACATCAATCCCGAGATCGTCCGGCTGCTGCCGGAAACCCAGGCGCGCCGTTTCCGCGCGCTGGTGCTGGAGGACCGCCGCGGCTCGCTGCTGGTCGGCATGTCCGACCCGACCGACCTGTTCGCGTACGACGAGATCGCCCGCATCGTCAAGCAGCCGATCGAACTGGCGGTGGTCAACGAAACCGAGGTGATGGCGGCGATCGACCGCATCTACCGCCGCACCGAAGACATTTCCGACCTGGCGCGCGAACTGGAGGAGGATCTGGGCGACGCCTCGGTCGACTTCGGCGCGCTGGCGGCGGCCAGCCCGAATCTGGAAGAAGCGCCGGTGGTCAAGCTGCTGCAATCGGTGTTTGACGACGCCGCCCAGGTGCGCGCCTCTGACATTCACATCGAGCCGCAGGAAGGCCGGCTGCAGATCCGCTTCCGCATCGACGGCGTGCTGCACCTGCAAACCGAGTCCGATATCAAGATCGCGCCGTCGCTGGCGCTGCGCCTGAAGCTGATGTCGGACCTGGATATTTCCGAAAAACGTCTGCCGCAGGACGGCCGCTTTGCGGTGCGGGTGAAAAACCAGCGTATCGACGTGCGTATTTCCACCATGCCGACCCAGTACGGCGAATCGGTGGTCATGCGTCTGCTGAACCAGGGCGGCACGCAGCTGAAGCTGGACGCGATCGGCATGCCGCGCGGCGTGATGGAGAAATTCCGCGCCATCATCCAGCGTCCGAACGGGCTGGTGCTGGTGACCGGCCCGACCGGTTCCGGCAAGACCACCACGCTGTACTGCGCGCTGTCCGAGCTGAACTCGGTCGAGAAGAAGCTGATCACCGTGGAAGACCCGGTCGAATACCGGCTGGCCGGCATCAACCAGGTGCAGGTCAACGACAAGATCGAGCTGAACTTCGCCCGCGTGCTGCGCTCGGCGCTGCGGCAAGACCCGGACATCGTGCTGGTCGGCGAGATGCGCGACCAGGAAACCGCCGCCATTGGCCTGCGCGCTGCGATGACCGGTCACCTGGTGCTGTCGACGCTGCACACCAACGACGCCGTCAGCACGCCGCTGCGGCTGATGGACATGGGCGTGCCGCGCTACATGGTGGGGTCGTCGCTGCAGGCGGTGCTGGCGCAACGGCTGGTGCGGGTGATCTGCGAAAGCTGCACCACGCCGTACGAGCCGACGCCGACCGAACGCGAATGGCTGAGCCTGGAATTGAACGACAAGGTCGATAAGGGCCGCTATTTCCACGGCAAGGGCTGCTCGCATTGCAACGGCATGGGTTATCGCGGCCGTACCGGCGTCTACGAGTTGCTGGAGATGACGCGGGCGGTGGTTGATGCCGCCAACGACCCGGACCCGGCCAACTTCCTCAAGGTGGCGCAACAGCAGATGGCCGGCGAAACGCTGCGCCGGCATGCGGTAATGCTGGTGGTGCAGGGCCGTACGACGATTTCGGAAGCCATGCGCATCAGTAACCAGGTCGAGGACTAAGCCGTGCCTTTTTTCGCGTACAAGGGCCGCAACGCGCGCGGCGAGCTGATGCAGGGCGTGCTGGAGGCGGCCGATAGCGGCGCCGTGGCCGACCAGCTGTTCAACACCGGCGTGACGCCGATCGAGATCGTGGTCACCAAGAAAAAGGTGGCGGATGGCGAGAACTGGTGGGCCAAGCTGCTGGAGAAAAAAGTCACCTCGATGGACGTGCAGCTGTTCAGCCGGCAGATGTACACGCTGCTGAAGTCCGGCGTGCCGATCATGCGCGGGCTGGCGGGCTTGCAGGAATCGGCGGTCAGCAAATCGTTCGGCAAGGTGATCAAGGACTTGCGCGAGTCGCTGGACTCGGGGCGCGAACTGTCGGCCGCCATGCGCCGCCATCCGAAGGTGTTTTCGCCGTTTTACCTGTCGATGGTGCGGGTGGGCGAGATGACCGGCCGGCTGGAAGAAGTATTTCTGCGCCTGTTCGATCACCTGGAATTCGACCGCGACATGCGAGAGCGGGTGAAGACGGCGACGCGCTATCCGATGTTCGTGGTAACCGCCATGGTCATCGCGATGATTGTGGTGAACGTCTTCGTGATCCCTGCCTTTGTGGGCGTGTTCGCCAAGTTTAATGCCGAGCTGCCGCTGATGACGCGCATCCTGATCGGCACCTCGGATTTCACCGTGAAGTATGGCTCGCAGATTGCCAGCCTATCGGTTATCTGCATCTGGGCTTTCCTGCGCTGGATCCGCACCTCGAAAGGCCAGTATCAATGGGATAAGTTCAAACTTAAAATCCCGGTCGCCGGCAAGATTATCCTGAAGGCGACGCTGGCCCGGTTTGCCCGCAGTTTTGCTCTGTCCAGCCGCAGCGGTGTGCCGATCGTACAGGCATTGTCGGTGGTGTCGCAAACCGTGGATAACGCCTACCTGGCTGCCCGCGTCGAGCAGATGCGCGATGGCGTCGAGCGCGGCGAAAGCATTCTGCGCACGGCGGCTGCCACCAATGTATTCACGCCGGTGGTGTTGCAGATGATCGCGGTGGGTGAGGAGAGCGGTTCCATCGATGAACTAATGGATGAAATCGCACAGATGTATGAGCGCGAGGTCGATTATGAACTGAAGACCTTGTCGGCGCAGATCGAACCGATTCTGATCGTTTTCCTCGGCATCATGGTGTTGATACTTGCACTGGGTATCTTCTTGCCGATCTGGGATCTGGGTAGGGCTGCACTCCATAATTAAGTGTTAAATCGTGAGTTTCTTGGAAATATTTGTGTCTAGAAAACAACGCGGCGCAAGTTTGTTAGAGTTCGCTGTAACCATGAGTGTGGTAGGGATTTTGGCAGGGTTGTTGTTGCAGCGCTTTTGGTACTACCAAGGGGAAGCGGAGCAGGCTGCATTGAAAATGACCGTTGTCAATATTCGTTCCGCCTTAGAAATCAAGGCCATGCAGGCGAAATTGTTCGAACGTAGCGCGGATTTAACCTTCTTAACCGAAGAAAATCCTTTGAATTTGCTAAAAGCTAAGCCTGTCAATTATGCAGGTGAGTTGTACAGCCCGACACCCGAGGATGTCGGTCAAGGCAATTGGTGCTTTGATCGCACGGATAAATCCCTGATTTATTTGTTAAATTACGGGGGAAGTTTCCAAGATTCTCAAACGAAACTTTTAAGATTCAAGGTAAAATTGACGCGCCTGCCCCAAAGCCCCGCCAAGCCGTCAGGTACACCAGGATTTAACGGTGTGGCCTTTGAGCAAGTGAAGGACTAGCGCGATGACGCGCGGATTTTTCGACGATTTGGAGAGAACAATGAACAAGCAAGCACGTATCGCAATCCCTCAACGGGCCGCGCAAAGCGGTTTCACGCTGATCGAGTTGATTGTGGTGATCGTCATCCTCGGCATCCTGGCAGCCACCGCCTTGCCGAAGTTTTCCGACCTGAGCGGCGACGCGCGCGTAGCATCGCTGAACGCCGCAGCAGGCGCAACGCGGTCGGCCATCGCCATCTCGCATGGACAGGCACTCGTGGAGGGTAAGGCAACGTCTTCAGCGGCAACAATTACGCTGGAGGGCACCACGATCAATATGGTGTATGGCTATCCTAAAGCTGCGACGGCTGATTTGAGTGCTGCTGCCGGTATCCATGCCAATGACTATCGGATTACCGAAACGGCAAGCAGCGATTCGACCTTGCCTAGCTTTAACGCTGGAACGCAGGTTGTAATTCAAATGGCGAAGAATCCAAAAGCGACCTGCTATGCGATCTACACCCAGGCAACCTCCAACACGCCTGCCAATGTGGATGCAAGCAATATCACCAGCAACGGCTGCCAGTAATTCTTAGGTAGCGGTGATATTGCCGTGCGCACCGGCTGGCGGTTAAGGCGTAATGCTGGCTTTACGATGGTGGAGCTGATCACCGTTATCATCATCGTGGGTATTTTGGGAGCAGTCGGCGCATCGCGTTTCTTCGATAACAAGTTATTCGAGAACCGGGCCTACGCCGATCAGGCCAAGACCATGCTTCGCTACGCGCAGAAGCTGGCGATCACCCAGAACCGTTCCATCTTTGTTCGCACAGACGGCAATCGCTTTGCCGTCTGCTCCGCCGCCGCTTGTGGGGCCGCCAGCGTCATCGCGGCGCCTGGCGGCAGCAACAGCGGCAGCCGCGCAACCCGCGTCAGCTGCCAGCAAAATGGCGCCTACAGCGCCAACTGGATGTGCGAGGGCCAGCCTGACACCGTCAACGTCGCCGGCACAGTCGGCAATGGTATCGCCTTTGACGCGCTGGGTCGTCCGTACACCATCAACAACAATAGCGCTACCGTGTTGTTTGCCGGCGAAACGACTATCACTTTCACCAGCGGCGCCAACAGCAGCAAAATCACCATTTGGCGGGAAACCGGCTATGTGCAATAAGCGCCGCCGCCAGCAGGGTGTCACCATCGTCGAACTGGTGATGTTCATCGTTATCGTCGGTATCGCCGCTGCCGGGCTGCTGCACGTGATGGACCTGGCCAACCGCAACAGCACCGACCCGATCCGCCGCAAGCAAGCCATGCTGATCGCGGAAGCTTACATGGAAGAGGTGCAGCAAGCCCAATTCACCGCTTGCGACCCCGCTGACGCCCACGCCGGCACCGCTATTCACGCTGCGGCGAACCTGGCCGATCCGAGTGACCTGACCTATTGCGCTGACAATAACAAAGTTGAAGGAATGGGACCGGAGGGCGGCAATACACGGCCGTTTGACAACGTCAATGACTATGCCGGCTTGAACTATGTTGAAGGCAATCAGGTGCGAGCTTTCGCCAAGGCCAATGTCGATACCGATGTGAGCGACAAGCCGCTCGGAGCCAATCTGGGCAATGTGCAGCTGGGGGGCTTTACGACCATGCTCGCGTTGCGTCGTGTCGCCTTGCCCAACATCGCGGCGGAGGACGTCCTGGAAATTACCATCACGGTGAACTACGGCAGCAGCGAATCCGTTGTGCTGCAAGGCTACCGCACGCGCTACGAGCCGAGGGCGCTATGATGAAGCGCGCGCATGGTTTCACGCTGGTCGAGGCGATCGTCGTCATGGTGATCACCTCCATCCTGGCCGGCATCATGGTGCTGTTCATTCGCCGCCCGGTGCAAAGCTATGTAGACACCGCCGCCCGCGCCGACATGGCCGATGTCGCCGAGATCGCACTGCGCCGCATGGCGCGCGAATTGCGCGGCGCCGTGCCCAACAGCATACGGCTGAATACCGACGGTACCACCACGCTGTTGGAGTTCATTCCAAGCATTTCCGGCGGCCGCTATCTGGATGTCACCGATGGTTCCGATCTGAGCGATGCCAACTTGCCGCCGCTACGTTTTGCCACTGTCGCTGCCGCCGGTGATGTCAAGAAGTTCTACGTGGTCTCGCCGATGCCGGTCGCGCCGTATGCCATTGCGCCCGGCGACTCCATCATCGTGTATAACCTGGGCAACGGCATTACCGGTTCCGATGCCTATGAAGCCAATGCAGCCAATCGCGCCACGGTAGAAGTTGGCGGCGTCAATGGGAAGATCATCACGCTGAAGGAAAATACATTCCTCGGCGGCGCCACCTCCTCGCCGGGCAAGCACTTTACCGCAGCGCGCCAGCCGGTCACGTTTGCTTGCATTAATAACGCCAACGGCACTGGCACGCTGCGCCGCTACTGGGATTACGGTTTCCTGCCCAATCAGCCGACTATTGCGGCACTAAACGGCGCGAGCAATGCCATGATGGCGGATAACGTGCTGGGATGCACTTTCACCGTGCAACAACTGGCCAATCGCAACACGGCCCTGATCGGGCTGGCGATTGCGTTGGCGCGCCCCAGTCCAGGCAGCGGCGGCAATGGCCTGGAAACCGCCACGCTGGCGCAGCAGATTCAAGTGAATAACACGCCATGAATACATCGACCTATATGCGACTGGGGGCGCGCGGCAAATCGGCCGGTGTCGCCATCATCACTGCCATCTTCCTGCTGGTGGTGGTGGCGGGGCTGGGCGTGGCCATCGTTTCGCTGACCAGTGCGCAACAGGATGCGTCAGCCCGCGACTATCAAGCGCAGCGCGCTTATCAGGCGGCCAAGGCGGGCGTCGAGTGGGCCGCTTATCGCGGTTTGCGCGAACTTGCTCCAGCACGGCCAGCCAAGGTGTTCAACTGCGAAACGGGGACGCCATCCGCGCCCGTCAACGTGGCATTGCCGGCCGCAACCCTGGCGACGTTCACGGTGACCGTGCGCGTGACCTGTACGGATGCGCCGGCTGTCGGCGACGGTAGCGTCGATGACCCGACCGGGTGGCATATTGCCATCACCTCCACCGCATGCACTCAGCCTGACGCGGCCGGGCTGTGCCCCAATGCCAATCCAGGGCCGGATTATGTGCAGCGGGTGATCAATGCCCAGCTGTAAGTAGCCCAAGTGTGGAAATGTGTGTGTTTTTACAGCACCTTTTGTCATTTTGAGCATGAATTGTGGTGGAAGTTGAATATAATCAACCATCTAGCGCGTAAACCTCGTGTAGTGAGATATGGGTTTCTTTAAAAGAGCTAAAAAATCGGACGGCTGGCTGACAGTCACTTTTCTGCGCGACGGCGTTTGCGCCGGCCGGGTGCAGCGCGTCCGCGACGGCAAGGCGGTGGTGGAGGTGTCGGCGTTTTATCCGTCCGACAGCGCGCTGTCGCCGGAAGCGCTGGAGCGCCTGAACAAGGAGCTGAAAGCCGGCACCTATCAGTGCGGCACCATGCTCAGCGGCGGCGAATACCAGTTGTTGATGGTGGACGCGCCCAACGTGCCGCAGGACGAATTGAAAACCGCCGTGCGCTGGCGCTTGAAGGATATGCTCGACTTCCATATCGACGACGCCACCATCGACGTGCTCGACATTCCGGTCGACACCAGCGCCGCTTCGCGCGGCCACTCGATGTTTGCGATTGCCGCGCGCAACGCGCTGATCCAGTCGCGCCAGACGCTGTTCAGCGAAGCCAAGCTGGACCTGAACGTGATCGATATTCCAGAAATGGCGCAACGAAATATTTCGGCGCTGCTGGAAACCGAGGGGCGCGGCCTGGCCATGCTGTCGTTCGACGCCGACGGCGGCTTGCTGACCATTACCTACAAGGCCGAGCTGTACCTGTCGCGCCGCATCGACGTCACGCTGGCGCAGTTGCAGGAGCGCGATTCGGACCGTCAGCAGGCCCAGTTCGACAAGATCACGCTGGAACTGCAACGCTCGCTGGACCATTTCGACCGCCAGTTCTCGTATGTGAACGTGCTCAAGCTGATGCTGGCGCCAACCGGCGCCGAGGGCTTGCACGAACACCTGGCATCCAATCTGTACATGCCGGTGGAAGCGATGACGCTGGACGATGTGTTCGATCTGAGCAAGACGCCGGAATTGCAGGATGTCGCTCAGCAGCAGCGTTTCTTCCTGACGCTGGGCGCGGCCCTGCGGCATGAGGAGGTGAAGCTGTGAGCCAGCAGATCAATCTGTTCAATCCGATCTTCCTCAAGCAAAAGAAGATTTTCGCTGCCTTGCCGATGGTGGAGGCGCTGGGGATCATCATCGTCGGCGCGCTGCTGCTGAACTGGTACGCCGCCCACAACGTGGCTGAACTGGAACACGTCGCGGCGGACGGCAAGGCCGCGCTTGCCAAGCGCGAGCAGCAACTGGTCAAGGCCAATGCGCAATTCGCGCCGCGCGCCAAGGACGCGGTGCTGCAAGCTGATCTGGCCGAGGCGGAAGCGCAACTGAAAGCGCTGAGCGATGTGTCGGCGGTGCTGCAAGGTGGCGCGCTGGGCAACACCAGCGGCTATGCCGAATACTTCCGCGCCTTCTCGCGTCAGAATATCGGCGGCCTGTGGCTGACCGGGGTGAGCATTAGCGGCGCCGGTACCGATATCGGCCTACAAGGCAGGGCGATGCAGGCGACCTTGATACCGAATTACATCTCGCGCCTGACCGGCGAGCGCGTCATGCATGGCAAAACGTTTGCCAGCCTGGATATCGCGCGGCCGGAAGCGATGCAGCCGCAAACCGCCGCACCTGCCGGTGCGGCGCCGGCCGCACCGGTGGCGCCGCCGTTTGTGGAGTTCAACCTGCAATCGACGCCAGTGCAGGAGGCGGCCAAATGAATCAGCAATTGCAGCAACAATGGATTAAGCTGAGCACCAGGCTGGACGCGATGACGCTGCGCGAACGCGCGATGGTATTCGTGGCGGTGGTGGCTGCTGTTCTGTTCCTGATCTACGTGGTGTCGGTGGAGCCGTTGCTGAACCGGCAGAAGGCGCTGAACCTGCAGATTAAAACGCAGCAGAACCAGATTGCCGGCATCGATATGGAGATCGCCGCCAAGGCACAGAGCTTTGTGGTAGACCCGGACGCCAGCACGCGCGAGCGCCTGAAATCCGTGCGGCAGCAAATCGACACCACCAGCGCCGGCCTGATGGCGGTGCAAAAAGGTCTGGTGGCGCCGGACAAGATCGCGCCGCTGCTGGGCCATCTGTTGCGCGGCAACGGTAAATTGAAGCTGGTGTCGATGAAGACTTTGCCGGTCACCGGCCTGACCGAGGCGGCGCAGCCAAAGGCTGAAGCAGCGCCGGCAGCACCAGCGGCCCCGGCAGCGGGCGCCAAGCCTGGCGCGGCGGCTAGGCCGCGTGAACTGCTGTATCGCCACGGCGTTGAAGTCGTCCTGCAAGGCAGCTACCTGGACATGGTCAGCTACATGGAAGCGCTGGAAACACTGCCGGTACAACTGTTCTGGGGCAAGGCGCAACTGGACGCGCAGCTGTACCCGAACTCGCGCCTGACGCTGACCCTGTACACGCTGAGCCTGGACCAGAAATGGATGAAACTATGAAACGCGCACTGAGCCATGGCCTGTTGCTGCTGCTGATGCTGTCCGGCGTCGCCAGCGCGCAAACACTGACCGATCCGACCCAGCCCCCGCCGGAATCGCGCCTGTTGCCCGCCGGTGAAGCGGAAGCGCAGGTATCCCGGGGCCCTGTGCTGCAATCGGTGCTGATCGGTTCGAATGGCCGCCAGGTGGCGGTGATCGACGGCCAGACCGTGCGCAAGGGCGAAAAATTTAACGGCGCCACGCTGATACAGGTCAGCAAGAACCAGGTGGTGCTGCAAAACGGCAAGAACAAGCAGATCCTGACGCTGTTCCCCGACGCGGCCCACAAAGCTGCACATTAAACGCGAAGAACGAGTATGCAAAAAATCCTGACCATGGCTTTCGTGACCAGCTCGCTGCTGCTGAGCGGCTGCCAGACCGCGTCCACGCGCGACACCTACGACAAGATCAACAGCGAGGTGAACGCCGCCGCTGCCAAGCCTGCCACGGTGACGCAGAACGAGGCCGTCTCCGCCGCCTTGCTGCCGCCGGTGTCGCAACTCGGCGTGCAACTGCCGAAAGCGCGCGCGGTGCTGGAGGAGCGTTTCAACGTCTCGTTCAACAATGTGCCGGTGCAGCAGTTCTACAATTCTATTGTGGCGGGCACGCGCTACAACATGCTGATCAACCCGGAGGTGACCGGCAACATCACCGCCAACCTGAAAGACGTGACCTTGTTCGAGGCGCTGGACGCGATCCGCGAACTGTACGGCTACGATTACAAGGTGGAAGGCACGCGCATCTATATCCGTCCGCTGACCATGCAGACCAAGATGTTCAAGATTAACTATCTGACTGCGATCCGCAAGGGCCAGTCCAGCTTGCGCGTGTCGTCGACCTCGGTGGCGAACGCCGGCACCAGTAACAGCGGCGGCCAGAGTAACGGCAACGGTTCGAACGGCAACAATAACAACAATAACAATAATAACAACAACGATCCGAACAATCCCAACGGCGGCCAGAGTCAACGCGATTCGGCCAACGTCGCCACCGTGTCGGAAAGCGATTTCTGGCTGGAACTGAAGACGGCGCTGGAGGCCATCGTCACCGCCGGCAAGGATAGCCGCAGTGTCACCATCAGCCCGCAGTCGGGCGTGATCGTCATCCGCGCCATGCCGGACGAACTGCGCAATGTGGACCTGTATCTGAAAGCCACTCAGTTGTCGGTCGACCGCCAGGTCATCCTGGAGGCCAAGATCCTGGAAGTGGAGTTGAACAGCAATTACCAGAGCGGCGTCAACTGGGCCGCGTTCGGCAAGCACTTTTCGGTCGGTACTTTGCAGCCGGGCACCACGCTGGGACCGCTGGGCACCGCGCTGAGCAGCAACGGCAAGACCGGCGTCAGCGCAACGCCCGGCAGCCTGATCGGCGCGTCATCCGAAGCGGCCGGCTCGCTGCTGGGCCTGGCCTTCCAGACCAGTAATTTTGCCGCGCTGATTTCCTTCCTGGAAGGGCAGGGCACGGTGCATGTGCTGTCCAGCCCGCGTATCGCCACGTTGAACAACCAGAAGGCGCTGCTGAAGATCGGCACCGACGAGTTCTATGTGACCGGCGTCAGCACCAGCACCAGTACCAGCGGCAATGGCACGGGCGTGACCTCGCCGACCGTGACGCTGCAACCGTTCTTCTCCGGCGTGGTGCTGGATGTGACGCCGCAAATTGACGATGACGGCAACATCATCCTGCACGTCCACCCATCGGTGAGCCAGGTGTCGACCGTGAATAAAGCGCTGAACCTCGGTTCGCTGGGCAATTACAACCTGCCGCTGGCGGCCTCGTCGACGTCGGAAATGGACAGCATGGTGCGCGGCCAGAACGGCCAGGTGGTGGCGATCGGTGGCCTGATGCGCCAGGCCACCACCACCGATAATTCCGGCTTGCCGGGCGTGGCCAAGGTGCCGGTGCTCGGCGCGCTGTTCGGCAGCAAGAGCGAAGTGGTGCAAAAGCGCGAGCTGGTGGTGCTGATCAAGCCGACCATCGTCGAATCCTCGTCCGACTGGAACCGCGATCTGCTCGATAGCGGCCGCCGCATGAAGGAGCTGGACCCAGGCCGCGCCGAGGGGCGCAACTGATTATGTACAGCAAACACTTCGGCCTGCGTGAGGCGCCATTCAGCATTACGCCGGATACCAGCTACTTCTTCACCAGTCCGCATTCGCAGGAGGCGCTCAACACGCTGCTGGTGGCGGCCAAGAGCGGCGAGGGCTTCATCAAGATTACCGGTGAGGTGGGCACCGGCAAGACGCTGCTGTGCCGTAAATTCATCGCCACCATCGGGCCGGATTTTGTCACCGCCTATATTCCGAATCCGTATCTGGAGCCGCGCACCTTGATGCTGGCGCTGGCCGATGAGCTGGAAGTGCCGTTGGAGAAGGATGTCGATCAGCATCAGCTGTTGAAGTCGATTACCCAGCGCCTGATGGATCTGGCGCGCGAAGGCAAGCAGGTATTGATGCTGCTCGATGAGGCGCAGGCGATTCCGACCGAAAGCCTGGAGGCCTTGCGCCTGCTGACCAATCTGGAAACGGAAAAGCGCAAGCTGCTGCAGATTATCCTTTTCGGCCAGCCCGAGCTGAACCAGCATTTGCAGGCCAACTCGATCCGCCAGCTGGCGCAGCGGATTACCTTTCACTACCACCTGGGGCCGTTGTCGCGGGATGATATCGAGTATTACATCGCGCACCGCTTGCGGGTGGCCGGTTACACCGGCGGCCGCCTGTTTAACCGCGCGGCGATTTCGCGGCTGTACAAGGCCAGTGGCGGCATTCCGCGACTGGTGAATATCATGGCGAATAAATCGCTGATGCTGTGTTTTGGCGAGGGCAAGCAACAGGTAACCGGGCGGCACGTCAGCCTGGCGGCCAGTGATACGGTGGCGGCCGGGCGCGGTGCGCGCTGGCCTTGGATGGCGGCGGGCGTAAGCTTGCTCATCGCCGCTTGCGGTTTGACCTGGGCGCTGACCAAATGAGTTTGATTAATAAAATGCTGCAGGACCTGGACGCACGCGGCGGCGCCGGGGAAGAGGCCGTGCATCAGCAGGAAGTGAAGGCGGTGCCGCTGACGGAGCGCGACCGTCGTCCCTTGTTGATCGGCGGTGCCGCAGCCGGCGTGCTGCTGTTGGCGGCGGGGGGATGGTATGACTGGCAGTACTGGAAGTCGCACAGCGCGCCGCCACCGGGACCGGTGCCGAAGATTGTGGATAATCGCCCGCCGAGCGGCGTGCAGAGCCAGCCGCCGCCGCCGGCCGCCAGCCAGGCCGCTCCCGCAGCGGTTGCGGCAGTCGAGCAGGCGTCGGCTGTGGCTGCGGCGTCGCTGCCGGCCCAGGCTTCTGCGCCCTCCGCATCGGGCGATGCGCTTCCGGCGACTGCGCCGGCGGAGCATGCGGAAGCTGCCAAGCCGGCCAGGCCGGTCGTTGAGCGCGCGCACGTTACCGGCCACCCGGAACCGGCCGCAGTGCCGCACGTACGCAAGCCGGCGCCTGCCACCGTTGCCCCGGCTGATGGCGTGGTGGTGCGCGAGCTGACGCCGAAGCAGATGTCCGAAAACAGCTACCGCCGCGCGCTGGCGGCGCTGCAGGAAGGCCGCGTCAACACCGCGCTGGCCGATCTGGACAAGGCCGTGGAAATCGATCCGCGCAACGATGCCGCGCGCCAGACCTATGTCAGCCTGTTGCTGGAAAACCGCCGCACGGATGACGCCATTCGCCAATTGCGTCTGGCGCTCGGCATCGATGCCCGCCAGCCCGGCCTGGCGATGGTGCTGGCCCGCTTGCAGCTCGAAAAAGGCGGCCCAGCACTGGATACGCTGTTGAAGACGCTGCCGTACGCGGGCAATAGTGCCGAATATTTCGGCTTCCTGGCGGGGGTGCTGCAACGCGAACAGCGCCACAGCGAAGCGGTGGAACAGTACCGCAGTGCGCTGGCGATCGCGCCGGACAACGCCGTGTGGTGGATGGGATTGGGCATCTCGCTGCAGGCGGAACAGCATCTGCCGGAAGCGCGCGAAGCTTACCGCCGCGCGCGTGGCGGGAGCGGCCTGACGCCCGAGTTGAAGTCGTTTATCGACCGCAAGCTGGACCAGTTGTCACGCTAGCCTGCCGTCATTCCCGCGCAGGCGGGAATCCATGCTGCGCATGCGGGCCGGCGTTCCATGGATTCCTGCTTGCGCAGGAATGACGGCGGGTCACAGGCTGGCCTGCGCGCCCCAGATTTGCTTCATGCTGAAGCGGGTCGCGGCCTGATCCTCGCTGAGCCCTTCGGCGATGCCGCCCAGGCCGGTGTTGCAGCAGCGCGGCTGGGCCGGCATCAGCATCGCGCCGGCGGCGTCGCGCAGATAGTGCACCTGCAAGCCGTTGCTGCAGCCCTGGCGGCGGCTGACCACGCCGATTTCGCCACCATCCAGCCGTACCAGGCAGCCCGGCGGAAAATCCCCCAGCTCGCGCTGGAAGCAGTCTGCCAGATGCGGATCGACCGGCGCGCCCTTGTCCTCGACCAGATTGCGCAGCGCCAGGCTGGGCAGCAGCGATTTGCGATAATTGCGCGCCGACACCTGCGCGCAGTAGCGGTCGGCAAAGCTGAGCAGTTTGGCGTTCAGCGTCACCTCCGGGCTGGCGATGCCGGCCGGATAACCGCTGCCCTCATCGTTCTCATGATGCATCAGCACGCAGGAAATCCAGTCGTCGTCATCCACGCCGACACGGCGCAGCAGGTCCGCGCTTTGCTCCGGGTGGCGGCGCACGATGGCCATTTCCTCGCTGTTCAGCGGTGCATTCTTGTTCTGGAAACCCTCGTGATCGCGCAGCATGCCGACATTCATGGTCAGCGCGGCGGCGGCCACGGTCAGTATATTGGCGGGCGCCATCTGCATGCTGCGGGCGATAACCACCGTCACCACGGCGGTCTCGATACAGTGCCGCACCGCATACGTGCCATTGATCTGGCTGAGGAAAATGCAGGCCAGCGCCACATCGGGATTGATCGCCACCGCGCGGACGACGTCGGCCGCGATATCGCGGATATCCGCCTCGGCGTTGTGTTCATTACGCAGGTTGTGCAGCAGTTGCTCCAGCCGGCGGTTGCACAGGTTCAGCTGATGCAGCGCCGATGGCAGTGGATGAGTCTCGGACATCGTGTATCCCGATCTTAAACTGTGGCCAGTCGCTCCAGCGCGAGCGCCAGGGTCGCGTCCTGTTTGGCAAAGCAGAAGCGCACGATGCCCGATTCCTTGCCTTGCTGGTAGAACGCCGATACGGGAATCGCTGCCACCTTGATCTCGCTGGTCAGCCATTCGGCGAATTCGGCTTCCGTCTGTGCCGAGATTTTATCGTAGCGCACGCACTGGAAATAGGTGCCGTCGGCTGGCAACAACTCAAATCGCGATTTTTTCAAGCCGTCGCGGAACAGGTCGCGCTTGCGCTGGTAAAACGCCGGCAATTGCAGATACGGCTGCGGATCGGCCATGTAGCTGGCGATGCCGTGCTGCATGGGCGTATTGACGCTGAAAACATTGTATTGGTGCACTTTGCGGAATTCCGCCATCAGCGGCGCCGGCGCCGCCACGTAGCCGATCTTCCAACCGGTAACGTGGTAAGTCTTGCCGAAGCTGGAGACGACGAAAGCGCGCTGCGCCAATTCCGCATAGCGGCTGACGGACTCATGCCGGTGGCCGTCGTAGACCATGTGTTCGTAGACTTCGTCCGACAGGATCAGCACGTCGGTGCCGCGCACGATGTCGCTCAGCGCCTGCATGTCGGCGGCGCGCAGCACGGTACTGGTCGGGTTGTGCGGGGTGTTGATGATAATCAAGCGCGTCTTGCTGTTGACGGCGGCGGCCACCTTGGACCATGGCACGGTATAGCCGGCGGCGCCGACTTCCATTTCCACCGCGACCGGCACGCCGCCGGCCAGCGTAATTGCCGGCACATAGCTGTCGTACACCGGTTCGATGACGATCACCTCGTCGCCCGGATGCACGCAGCAGAAAATGGCGGTGGTCAGCGCCTGGGTGGCGCCGGCGGTGACGGTGACTTCGCTGTCGAGGTGGTAAGTGTGGCCGTACAGCGCGGCGATCTTGGCGACGATGGCCTGGCGCAATACCGGTGCGCCGCTCATCATCGGATACTGGTTGAAGTCCGCCAGCATGGCGTCGTTGACGGCGGCGATCAGGCTGCGCTCGCAGCCGAAATCCGGAAAGCCCTGGCCGAGGTTGACGGCGCCGGCGTGCGCGGCCAGCTGAGACATGCGGGTGAAAACGGTGGTGCCGACTGCGGGCAAGCGGGTCGTCAATTGGGGCGTCATCGGCTCAAGGCTTGTTGTGGACAGAAAGCCTATTCTAGCGCAATCCACTTCTCCGGCACCATGACCTTGAACATGCCTTCGCGGGCCAGCCGGCGCGCCAGTTTCAGCAGCGCCTTGTCCTTGGTGATCAGCACCTCGGCCTGGGCGTCGCGGGCGATTTCGAGGAATTTCTGGTCGGCCTTGTCGCTGCACACCGGCAGCTTGACGCCGGAGTCCGGCGGCGCCACCACCTTGATCAGCTGATCGAAGCGGGCTGCGGCCAGCGGGCGGCTGTCGTCGTCCAGTGGCAGATGCTTGTAGTGCAGCACAATGTTGTATTCATCGCGGCAATCCGAGCGCGTGACCGCCTCAACGGCGCCGCTCTCGATGGCGCTGACCAGTTTGGCCCAGCGCGGGTCGTTGAACACGAACAGGTCGAGGCAAACGTTGGTGTCGATAACGACTTTCTTTGGAACAGGTATCATGTAGGGCTGTAACGTAAAAATAACGTAAAAATGTATTTTGGAATCTTATGCTGATAGTGCTTTCCCCGGCAAAGAGTCTCGATCTGGAGACCCCGCCAACCACCAAGCTGCGCACCGAACCATCGTTTCTGGATCACTCCGAACAATTGATTAACCGCCTGCGCGAATTTTCGCCGGCCGAGCTGGGCGAGCTGATGGACTTGTCCGACAATCTGTCCGCGCTGAATGTGGCGCGCTACGAGTCGTGGAGCAAGGATACCAGTGAAGCGCGCCAGGCCGTGATGACCTTCAATGGCGACGTCTACGACGGCCTCGACGCCCGCACGCTGAAGCCGCAACAGCTGGACTATGCACAATCGCGCATCCGCATCCTGTCCGGCCTGTACGGCATGCTGCGTCCGCTGGACCTGATCCACCCGCACCGCCTGGAAATGGGCACGCGCCTGATTACGCCGCGCGGCAAGAATCTGTACGACTTCTGGGGCGACACCATCGCCAATGCGCTGAGCCAGACTGCGGCAGAGCAGGGGACTGACACCCTGGTCAACCTGGCGTCCGAGGAATACTTCAAATCGGTCAAGCCGAAAGCGTTGGGCCTGCCGGTGATCACGCCGCAGTTTGAAGACTGGAAGAACGGCAAATACAAAATCATCTCGTTCTACGCCAAGCGCGCGCGCGGGCTGATGGCGCGCTACGCCGCCGTCAACGGCATCACCGATCCGCAGCAGCTGAAAAACTTCGACCTCGACGGCTACACCTACGTGCCAGCCGACTCCACCGACAAAACCTGGCTGTTCCGCCGCAAACTGGCCGCATAAACTTCGGGGTCAGTGCCGACATTCGGACATTTCGCTTGCGAAATGTCCGAATGTCGGCACTGACCCCGAATTTTTTTACATGGAGGCGTTGGAGCTCCAGAAGCGCCACCATTTGCGTTCCTGCTTTTTGCCTTCGTCCAGGAACTTGGAGTTCGGGTAGTTCAGCTTGAAAACGCGCTCGGTGTCGTTCTTCAGCTCGGTCATGCCCAGCTTGTCGTAGCTGCGGATCATGATGAACAGCGCTTCTTCGATCACCGGGGTGTCGCGGAAGTCGTTCATGATGCCCATGGCGCGGTTGGCAGCCGCCAGGTAGGCGCCACGGCGGTAGTAGTAGCGCGCCACGTGCACTTCATACGACGCCATCGCATTCATCAGATAACGCATGCGGTCCAGCGAATCCGGCGTATACTTGCTGTTTGGGAACTTGACCACGAGTTCCTTGAAAGCGGCGTAGGCCTCACGCGTGGCTTTCGGGTCGCGCTCGGTGGCGTCCTGCTCGTAAATGAAGTTCAGGAAGCTGATCTGGTCGTTGAAGTTGATCAGGCCGCGCAGGTAGTACATATAATCGACGTTGGCGTGATTCGGGTGCAGCTTGATGAAGCGCTCGACGGCCGCCAGCGCCTGGGCCTGGTCCTGCGATTTGTAGTAGGCGAAGGCGATGTTCATCTGCGCCTGCTGGGCGTAGGTGCCGAATGGATAGCTCGATTCCAGGCGCTCAAACAACTGAATTGCACGCTCGTAGTGCTGGCCTTCCAGTTCTTCGTTCGCCTCCGAGTATAATTTGGATGCGCTCCAGCCTTTCGTTTCGTCGGCTTTTTCAGAGAAAAGGCCGCAACCGGACAAACCAAGCAGGACTACTGTTGCTGCGACTACCGATAATTTTTTTTGCATATCTTTTGCAAGAAACTGTTTAACCAAAGTTTTACGAGGCTAATTATAGCCGATGGGATTACCGTGATATTAAACGCAAAGCCAAATTTGGCCGAATCTTCCTCCGAACACGATGCTGACACCGACTTGATCGTCAATGACGGCGATTTTGGCGACGACGAGGACGGCCTGGCTCCGATCGAACTGCACCTGGCGCCCGAACACTGCGGCCAGCGCCTCGACAAAGTCATTTCAGGCCTGGTGCCGCAATTCTCCCGTGGCCGCCTGCAGACCTGGATCACCGACGGTTTCGTCTCGGTGGACGGCAAACCGGCGAAAAGCACCAAGGATACCGTCTACGGCGACGAGAAGGTCATCATTCTGCCCCAACCGGAGCCGGAAGACGAGGCTTTTAAGCCGGAACCGATCGAACTTAACATAGTTTTTGAGGACGACCACCTGATCGTGGTCAACAAGCCGGCCGGCCTGGTGGTTCATCCGGGCGCCGGCAACTGGTCCGGCACACTGCTGAACGGCCTGCTGCACCACTGCCCGCAGCTGTCCGGCGTGCCGCGCGCCGGCATCGTCCACCGCCTGGACAAGGACACCAGCGGCCTGATGGTGGTCGGCAAAACGCTGGCCGCGCAGACCGATCTGGTGCGCCAGCTGGCCGCGCGCACCGTCAAGCGCGAATATTTTGCAGTCGTGTGGGGCACGCCGCGCATTAGCGGTACTATTGATGCGGCGATGGGCCGCCACCCGCGCGACCGCATCAAGATGGCGGTCTCGACCGGCATGGGCTCCAAGCCGGCCATCACCCACTATCAGCTGCTGAGCAGCGGCAAGCTGGGCGAAGGCCGCCCGGTCAGCCTGGTGCAATGCCGCCTGGAAACTGGCCGTACCCACCAGATCCGCGTGCACATGCAGTCGATCGGCTTCCCGCTGGTGGGCGACACGGTTTACGGCAAGCAGCATCTGGCCGATTACTTCCCACGCCAGGCGTTGCAGGCGCGCCGCCTGGGGCTGGTGCATCCGGCCACCGGCGAGCAGTGCGAGTGGCTGGTGCCGCTGGCGAAAGATTTTGCCGAATTGCTGGCGCGAGCCGGTATCGAGGAACCGGAACAGATTTGATGGCTACACAGCAGCAGTGGTTGATCCCGAACTGGCCGGGCTTGCCAGCCAGTGTGGGCGTGCTGTCGACCACGCGGCGCGGCGGTGTCAGCCCCGCGCCGTATGACGATGGCATGGGCAGCGGCGGGCTCAATCTGGGCACCCACGTCGGCGACCAGCCGCACAATGTCGCCGCCAACCGCGCCATTCTGCGCGAGATGCTGCCGGATGATCCGGTCTGGCTGTCGCAAGTGCATGGCACGGTGGTGGCCAATGTGGCCGAGGTCGGCCCGCAGCAGGTGCCGGAGGCGGACGCCTGCATTGCGACGCTGCCGGGGCGGGTATGCGTCATCATGACCGCTGACTGTCTGCCGGTGCTGTTTGCCGACAAGCAGGGCAAGACGGTCGGCGCGGCCCATGCGGGCTGGCGTGGCCTGGCTTCAGGTGTGCTGGAAAATACCGTAGAGGCGATGCGCGCCGCCGGCGCCGGCGAGCTGACCGCGTGGATGGGGCCGGCCATCGGCCAGTATCAGTTTGAGGTGGGGCCGGACGTCAGGCAGGCTTTCCTCAACGGCGCGGTGGATGATTCAGGCGTGCGCCATGTCGAAGGCGCCTTCAGTACCATCGAAGGCAAGCCCGGCAAATACTTGGCTGACATCTACGCGCTGGCGCGCTATCTGCTGCACCGCGCCGGCGTCAAGGATGTGCATGGCGGCGAGTTCTGCACCGTCTCCAATTCCGGACGCTTTTATTCCTACCGCCGCGACGGCGTCACCGGCCGTCAGGCCACCTTAATCTGGCTCAAATGAACGTGCTTCCCGCGCGGCTTGCTCAGCAGCTCGTCGCCGGGCCTTGCGTTTCCCCGTCCCTGCGATGTAAATCAAGGTCCCTAGCGGCAGCACGCAGTAGAACAAAAACGTTACAATTCCCGCAACCACGGAAGTTTCTGTCAGCGCCATCAGGCCGACGACGTAAATCCAAGCAATAGCAACAATCAGCATCGTGTTTAACTCACTACTTTAGGGAACCACACATGAATTTGCCCGATCCCAACGCTTTCAACGCCTGGATGCAGTCCAATCCGATGGCCGCCATGATGCAGGATGTCGGCGCGCACATCAAGCCGGAGGCGATGGAGCAGCTGAAGGATGCTTACCTCAAGGATTTCGGCGTATTGTGGCAGGACTTCATTTCCGGCAAGACGCCGCCGGTCAGCGATCGCCGTTTCAGCTCCGCCGCCTGGCAGGGTAATCCGATGTCGGCGTTCAACGCCGCCGCGTACGTGCTCAACGCAAAATTCCTGACCGCCATGGTGGACACCGTGGAAGCCACGCCGCAGCAAAAGCAGAAGATCCGCTTCGGCGTGCAGCAGATTATCGACGCCATGTCGCCGGCCAACTTCCTCGCCACCAATCCGGAAGCGCAGCAGAAGCTGATCGAAACCAAGGGCGAAAGCCTGACCCGCGGCCTGGCCAATATGCTGGGCGACATGGGCAAGGGCCATATTTCGCTGTCGGACGAATCGGCGTTCGAGGTCGGCCGCAACCTGGCGATCACCGAAGGCACGGTGGTGTACGAGAACCCGCTGTTCCAGCTAATTCAGTACACGCCGAAAACCGCCACCGTCAGCCAGACTCCGCTGCTGATGGTGCCGCCTTGCATCAACAAATACTACATCCTCGACCTGCAGCCGGAAAACTCGCTGGTGCGCTATGCGGTGGAGCAGGGCAATACCGTGTTTCTGGTCTCGTGGACCAATCCGGACAAATCGCTGGCGCGCACTACCTGGGATGATTACGTCGACCAGGGCGTGATCCAGGCGATCCGCGTGGTGCAGGAGATCAGTGGTGAAGACAAGCTGAACATGTTCGGCTTCTGCGTCGGCGGCACCATCGTTGCCACTGCGCTGGCGGTATTGGCCGCACGCGGCGAGCAAGTCGCCAACAGCCTGACGCTGCTGACCACCTTCCTCGACTTCAACGACACCGGCGTGCTGGACGTGTTTGTCGACGAAACCCAGGTTGCCATCCGCGAGCAGCAACTGAAGGGCGGCGGCCTGATGCCGGGCCGCGACTTGGCCAGCACCTTCTCCAGCCTGCGTCCCAACGATCTGGTGTGGAATTATGTGCAGTCCAACTACCTGAAGGGCAATGAGCCGGCGGCCTTCGACCTGCTGTACTGGAATTCGGATAGCACCAATTTGCCGGGGCCGATGTTCTGCTGGTATCTGCGCAACACCTATCTGGAGAACAAGCTGAAGACCGGCGAGCTGGTGGTAGCCGGCGAAACGGTCGACCTGAGCAGCATCGAGGCGCCGGCCTTTGTCTACGGCTCGCGCGAAGACCACATCGTGCCGTGGCCGTCGGCCTACGACTCGCTGGCCATCCTGTCCGGGCCGACGCGCTTCGTGCTGGGCGCCTCCGGCCACATTGCCGGCGTGATCAATTCGCCGGCGAAGAACAAGCGTAACTACTGGACCAACGACAGCGGCAAGGCCGACAGCGCCGATGCCTGGTTCCAGGGCGCGGCTGAACAGGCCGGCAGCTGGTGGCCGGAATGGGCGAAATTCCTTAGCGATAACGGCGGCAAAAAAGTGAAACCCAAGACCAAGCCGGGCAATGCCAAATACAAGGCGATCGAGCCGGCGCCGGGCCGTTACGTGAAAGTAAAGGCCGATTGATGTTGGTTGCGTTGCAATAAAAGCTGATTACTTATATCAGATTGTGCAAGTTATTTGGTTTCACCTCTATAATAAGTAAAGTAGGCACGCGGGAAGGGGGCTATCCGTTTCCTTCCTATCCGATTTTTAAGAGACATGCGCTGCGGCGCAATAAACGGACTTGTGATGAGTAGTGCGAAAAAAAATGCTGAACGTCTGATTAAAAAATATCCGAACCGTCGTCTGTATGACACGCAGACCAGTTCCTACATCACGTTGACCGACGTGAAACAGCTGGTGCTGGACAACGAAGAGTTCACCGTGGTCGACGCCAAGAGCAACGAAGACCTGAGCCGCAGCATCCTGCTGCAGATCATCCTGGAAGAAGAGGCCAGCGGCGCGCCGATGTTCTCCAGCGACGTGCTGGCGCAGATCATCCGTTTCTACGGCCACGCCATGCAGGGCATGATGGGTTCCTACCTGGAAAAGAACGTGCAGGCGTTCACGGACATCCAGAGCAAATTCACCGGCAGCGCGGTCGGCGGCCAGCCGTTCAGCCCGGAAATGTGGACCCAGTTCATGAATGTCCAGGGCCCGATGATGCAGGGCATGATGAACAACTACATCGACCAGAGCAAGAGCCTGTTCGTGCAGATGCAGGAGCAGATGCAGAACCAGAGCAAGAACTTGTTCGGCTCTTTCCCGTTCGCTCCGGTACCACCGGCGCCGACCGATAAAAAGTAATTTCGCTACGTCATTCGTAGTGCGCTACGGCACAGCACACGCAAGTGGCTGTGCCGTTTTTGTAGCTTAATTACAAAATCCATACTATTCTGTTGACACCTGAAATTCTTCAGTAGTACCATCGATAACATCTTGTGGAAGCGCTTCCACTCCGTGTTCAGACTAAGGAGTTCGTGTGGTTCAAGAGACGTTCAACCCGCCGGCAGATTCGGTGCTGTGGAAGCAGGACTTCCTGATCGGTGCCGCCACGGCTGCGTATCAGATCGAAGGCGCCATCCATGAAGATGGTCGCATCCCATCGATCTGGGATACCTTCTCTGCCACGCCGGGCAAGGTGCTGGCCGGCGACACCGGCGAATTTGCCTGCGACCACTATCATCGCTGGCAGGACGATGTCGAGCTACTGGCATCGCTGAACGTCGGCGCCTACCGGCTGTCGATTTCCTGGCCGCGCGTGATGAGCGCCGACGGCAAGCCGAACGACAAGGGCATCGCCTTCTACCGCAAGCTGCTGCAAGCGCTGCGCGCCAAGGGCCTGAAAACCTTCGTCACGCTGTACCACTGGGATCTGCCGCAGCACCTGGAAGACAAGGGCGGCTGGGTCAATCGCGATACCGCTTACAAGTTCGCCGAATATGCTGATCTGATTAGCCGCGAACTGGTCGGACTGGTCGATGCGTGGGCCACGCTGAATGAACCGTGGTGCTCGGCCATGCACGGCTACGGCACCGGCCACCACGCGCCGGGCAAGCAGGACGTGGTGTTCGCCACGCAGGCCATGCACCATCTGCTGCTCGGTCACGGTCTGGCGGTAAAGCATCTGCGCGCCAACGATCCGGCGGCGCAGGTGGGCATCGTCGCCAACATGGGGCGCGGCACCAGCACCGACGACAGGGCGGCCGGCCAGCGTGCTGCTTGGCTGTTCGAGCTGCAGCACAATAACTGGGTGCTCGACCCGCTGCTGAAAAAATCCTATCCATCGGCCTTATGGGAGTTGTGGCCCGGCGCGCAGCCGACCATCCTGAACGGCGACATGGACATCATCGGCGCGCCGCTGGATTTTTTAGGCGTCAATTACTACTTCCGCACCAATGTGGTCAGCGACGGCCGCCATGGCTATACCGAGGTCGATCTGGAAGGCGTCGAGCGCACGCAGATGGGATGGGAGGTATATCCGGATGGACTGCGGCATCTGCTGGTGGGCTTCCATCGGGATTATCCGAACCTGCCGCCGATTTACATCACCGAGAATGGCATGGCCACGGACGACAAGGTGATTGACGGCGAAGTGGATGACAGCCAGCGCATCTCGTTCCTGAATCGTCACCTGGAAGCGGTGAATCAGGCGGTTAAAGCCGGTGTTGATGTGCGCGGTTATTTCATCTGGTCGTTGATGGACAATTTCGAGTGGGCCTTTGGTTATGAGCGCCGATTCGGTATCATCCACGTCGACTACGCGACGCAGAAACGCACGCTGAAACGCAGTGCGAAATTGGTTACACAATTTTTGGCACAGCGGTCAGCCCAAAAGTAAGTTACACGAATAGAATGGGGCGCTTTGACGCCCTCAGGGAGACAAACAGAATGTACAAGGCCACAAAACTGGGCTGCGCCATTGCGCTTGCCCTATCGGCGAGCGGCGCCGCTCAAGCCCAGGCGCCATTGAAAGCCACCGTGATTCACTGGTGGACCTCAGGCGGCGAATCGGCTGCGGTCAAGCAGTTCGCGGAAGCCTATAACAAGGCCGGTGGCCAGTGGGTCGATCAGGCGGTGGCCGGCGCCGATCAATCGCGCGCCACCACCATCAACCGCATCGTCGGCGGCAATGCGCCGACGGCCGCGCAGTTCAACACTTCCAAACAGTTCCGCGACTTTGTCGAGCAGGGCTTGCTGAATAACGTCGACGATGTGGCCATCGCCGGCAAGTGGGACCAGATCACGCCGCCGTCGATCCTGCAGGCGATCAAGATCGACGGCCATTTCTACGCAGCGCCGGTGGACATCCACATGCCGGCGTGGTTCTTCTACTCCAAGGCCGCGTATAAAAAAGCCGGCATCACGACGGAGCCGCAGACCTGGGAAGAGTTCCTCGCGCAACTGGCCAAGCTGAAAGCGGCCGGCGTGGTGCCGTTGGCCTTCGGCGGCCAGGTGTGGCAAGAGAAAATCACCTTCGACGCCATCTTCGCGATGGTCGGCGGGGCGGACCTGTATCTGAAAGTGTATCGTGACCGCGATCAGAAAGCCGTGATGTCGCCGGCCTTCAAGCAGGTGCTGGTCGAATTCAAAAAGCTGAAAGGCTTTGTCGATGCAGGCTCGCCGGGCCGCAACTGGAACGATGCGACCGCGCTGGTTGTCCAGGGCAAAGCGGGCGTGCAGATCATGGGCGACTGGGCCAAGGGCGAATTCGCCGCCGCCAAGCAGGTGGCCGGCAAGGACTACGGCTGCTATCCCGGCTTCGGCCCCAAAGCGCCATATATCGTGGCGGGCGATGCCTTCGTCTTCCCAAAAACGAACGACGCCAATGCCATCAAGGCACAGAAGCTTTTGGCTAATGTGGTAACGTCTCCAACCGCGCAAGTGGCCTTCGCCGCGCGCAAGGGCGCGATCCCGATACGCGGCGATGTGGACGAGTCGCAGTTGGACATCTGCGCGCGCCAGGGCCTGGCGATCATGAAGGATAAATCGCGCCAGCTGCCGAACTCCGAGATGCTGGCCTCGCCCGACACCACCGGTGCGCTGCAGGATGTGCTGACCAGCTACTGGAACAAGAACCAGTCGCCGGACGATGCGCAGAAAGCGTTCGCCCGCGCCATCAAAGGCGAATAAGCCATGACAGCGAAACGTAAGAGCGTTTCACTCGCGGCCTACATCGCCATCCTGCCGATGGCCTTGACGGTATTGCTGGCCTACCTCGGCACCATGCTGTGGACGGCGCGTGTATCGGTCAGCAGCTCGCGTACTTTCCCGGCCAGCGACTTTGTCGGCGCGTCGCAGTACATCCGCCTGTTCAACAACGAGCGCTGGCTGCTGTCGCTGCAGAACGTGGCGGTTTACGGCGTGCTGTTCATCGCCGCGTGCCTGATCATCGGCTTCCTGCTGGCGGTGTTCATTGACCAGAAAGTGATGGCGGAGGGGGCGCTGCGCACCGTGTTCCTGTATCCGTATGCGATGTCGTTTGTCGCCACGGGCTTGATCTGGCAGTGGATACTGAACCCGGAGCTGGGCATCCAGGAAGTGCTGCACAAGCTGGGATGGAGCGAGGCGCGCTTCGACTGGATCGTCGATCAGGATATGGCGATCTACACGATTGTAATCGCGACGGTATGGCAGGCATCCGGGCTGGTGATGGCGCTGATGCTGTCCGGCCTGCGCGGCGTGGATGAGGAAATCTGGAAGGCTGCGCGCATCGACGGCATTCCGCGCTGGCGCGTCTACAGCAGCATTGTGTTGCCGATGCTGGGCGCTTCGGTCTCCACCGCTTTCGTATTGCTGTTCGTAATGGTGGTCAAGGTGTTCGACGCCGTTGTGGCGATGACGCAGGGTGGTCCTGGCACCGCCAGCGAAGTGCCGGCCAAGTTCATCATGGATTATCTGTTCGGCCGCGCCAATATCGGCCTGGCTTCCGCTGCTTCGATCGTGCTGCTGCTGACCGTGCTGGCCATCGTCGCGCCGCTGTACTTCGTGCGCAATCGCCGCGCCGCATTGGGGGCATGATGGGGCAAGTAGTGAAACTTGATAAAAACGCCGCCGCGCGCGCCGCTGGCTCGGTGCCGGCCGGGAAAGCCGATGCCGATGCCGGCGCCGCCAACGACGCCAGCATCCCGACGCCACGCCCGCGCCGCAGCCTTGCCTGGACACCAGGCCGGATCGGGGTCTACGCCTTCCTGATCGTGGCGGCGCTGTTCTTCCTGCTGCCGCTGTATGTGATGCTGTTGACGTCGGTAAAGCCGATGGAGGAAATCCGTCTCGGCACGCTGTTCGCGCTGCCGCAGAATTTCACGCTGGAGCCATGGTCGCAAGCCTGGTCCTCGGCATGTACTGGACTGGAATGCACTGGCATCCGTGGCGGCTTCTGGAACTCGGTCGCCATCGTGGTGCCAAGTACCATCCTGTCGATCGCCATCGGCGCGGTGAATGGCTATGCGCTGTCGTTCTGGCGGCCGCGCGGCGCCGGCGTGCTGTTCGCCATCCTGATGATGGGCGCCTTCATTCCGGTGCAGGTGATGATTTACCCGCTGGTGCGGGTGCTGGCGGCGGTGGATCTGTTCAGCTCTCTGCCGGGCATCATCATCCACACCATCTTCGGCATGCCGGTGATGACGCTATTGTTCCGTAACTACTACGCAGCGCTGCCAATGGAATTGTTCAAGGCGGCGCGGATTGACGGCGGTGGATTCTGGCGCATCTTCCTGCAGCTGATGCTGCCGATGTCGACGCCGGTGATCGTAGTCGCCGTCATCATGCAGGTCACCGGCATCTGGAACGACTTCCTGCTTGGCCTTGTGTTTGCCGGCTCCGAGCATCTGCCGATGACGGTTCAGCTGAACAACATCATCAACACCACTACTGGCGAGCGTCTGTACAACGTCAACATGGCGGCAACGATCTTGACGTCCATCGTGCCGTTAGCGCTCTACTTTATTTCTGGCCGCTGGTTCGTGCGCGGTATCGCCTCCGGCGCTGTGAAGGGTTAAATCATGTCTAACGTAGCTATTCGTAATCTGCAGATCCAGTTGGGTGGCAACAAGGTGATTGAGTCGCTCAACCTCGATGTGAAAGCAGGGGAGTTCGTGGTGCTGCTCGGCCCTTCCGGTTGCGGCAAATCGACGCTGCTGCACAGTATCGCCGGCTTGATCGATACCAGCGCCGGCCAGATCGAAATCGGCGGCCGGGACATGACCTGGGCTGACCCGAAAGACCGCGGCATCGCGCTGGTGTTCCAGTCCTACGCCCTGTACCCGACCATGAACGTGGAAGCGAATATGTCCTTCGGCTTGCGCATCAACGGCACACCGAAAGCGGAGATCGCGCGCCGCGTGAACCGCGCCTCCGAGATGCTGCAACTCGGCCCGCTGTTGAAGCGCAAGCCGGCCAACCTGTCCGGCGGTCAGCGGCAGCGGGTAGCGATCGGCCGCGCCATCGTGCGCGAAGCGGACGTGATGCTGTTCGACGAACCGCTGTCCAACCTCGACGCCAAGTTGCGCACCGAACTGCGGCGCGAGCTGAAACAGCTGCACAAGCAGCTGGGCGCCACCATGATTTACGTCACCCACGACCAGGTCGAGGCGATGACGCTGGCGCAGCGCATGGCGGTGATGAAGGGCGGCGTGGTGCAGCAGTTCGACACGCCGGACGTCATCTACAACACCCCGGCCAATCTGTTCGTCGCCACCTTCCTTGGCTCGCCCGGCATGAATCTGTTCAAGGGCACGCTGGAGCAGCAGGGTGGGAAAACCATCTTCAGCAACGAACACCTTTCGGTCGACGTGACCGGCTATCCATTCAAGCAGCCGCTGTCCGGCAAGCACGCGTGCGTGCTGGGCGTGCGGCCTGAGGACATCGACGTCGGGCATAGCGACGGCGTCGGTTCATCGGTGCGCGCATCGGTTTCGCTGATCGAAGCGATGGGCGCGCACCGCGTCGTATGGCTGGACTTCTACGGCACGCAAGTCGCGGGCATCGTGCAGGACCAGCAGCAAATCGAGACCGAGAAAGACATCAACTTCTCGATCCGCACCAGTCGTATTTCCCTGTTTGACGGAGCCACGGAACAGCGGCTCTAAAAAATCGGGGTCAGTGCCGACATTCGGACATTTCGCGCGCGAAATGTCCGAATGTCGGCACTGACCCCGAAGCTTAAATCACCGGGTCTGCCATGGTATGGCCCGACGCCTACGTGCGTCTTGTGGTGGAACCGGTTCCACTTGGATGAAGCGAGGAGACACTAATGAAAAAGACTGTTTTAGCTTTGAGCATCGCGCAGATGATGTTGAGCGGTGGCGTGGCGTACGCGCAGCAACAGCAGACGTCCGACGTGCCGGCCGCCAGCGATAATATGGAAAAAATCATCGTCACCGCCACCCGCCGCGACACGCTGGTGCAAGACACGCCGCTGGCCATCACCGCGTACACGCAGGACACGTTGGCCAACAATCAGGTCAAGGATCTGGCGTCGATGACCGCCATGGTGCCTAGCCTGGTGGTGGAGCCGCACAGCGATTCGGGCGGCGTGCATGTGTATATGCGCGGCGTCGGCTCAGCCAATCACACGGAGCTGGGCGACCCGGCGGTGGCGTTCTATGTGGATGGCATTTACGTGCCGCGTCCACAGGGCGCGACGGCGCTGATGTATGACCTGAATCACGTTGAGGTGGCGCGCGGCCCGCAAGGCACGCTGAATGGCCGTAATTCGACCGCCGGCGCGGTCAATCTGGTGTCTGGCGCGCCAAGCACTGCCAAGGTGTTCGGCTCGGCCAGCGTGGTGGTGGGCGATTATCATCGCATCCAGACCCAGGCCATGATTAACATCCCGCTGAGCGAGGATATCGCGCTGCGTATCGCCGCCATCAAGGATCAGCATGACGGCTACATCGATTTCCGCAAAGGCTCGAACGTGCCATCGGGGGCCAGGAAGTACGGCGCCGGCGACCAGCAGGGGGCGCGCGCCTCGCTGCTGTGGAAGTTCACGCCGGATCTGAAGGCGACCTTCATCACCGATTATTACAGCGACACCGGCGCCGGCAACATCTATCTGGCGGCCGAACCACAGCCGGGCCAGGATCTGCGCTCGGCGCTGATTGACACGGTGGGCACGCTGGACCAGTCCATCATCACCGCCAAGGCCAAGGTGCAATGGCGTCCGATCGACGGCATTGAGGCGCAGTACCTGGGCGCGTGGAGCCGTCTGAAACGCAGCAACGCCAGCGATGCCGATGCCGGCTTCTACCCAGGCTTCAAGGCCGAGAACCGCACCGAATGGGGCCAGTTCGACAGCCTGTCGAACGAGCTGCAACTGCGCTCGGATTCCGAAGCGCCGCTGCAATGGGTGGGCGGCCTGTTCTTCTTCCGCGAGAAGAACAAGATCCGCTTCGATATCGACCGCAGCCAGATTTCGGAAGAGATGCTGAATCAAAGCATCGCAAACGGCAGCGTAATCTTCGTGCAACCGACCGTTGGCCAGTACGCATCGGCGATGTCCTTCATCCAGGGCAACCGCCAGCTGCATTCCAAGGCGGCCTTCGCGCAAGCCAGCTATGAGCTGGACCCGGTGTGGAAGCTGACCGCCGGCGCGCGCTATACCAAAGACCACAAGTACGATATCGGCGGGCAGAACTGGGCTTGCCCGAACTGGCCGGACAACGCACCGCGCGGCGCCGCGCTGACGCCAGGCCAGATCGCGCAATTGGTCACGCCCGGCGTCGGCACCATCCACACCCACAACATCGGCCCTGGCGGCGCGGTGAATCAAGCCACCTGCGGTAACACGCCTGGCGACAACACCGCCGATCTGGCCTACGGCCAGGCGACCTGGCTGGGGCGCGTAGAGTACAAGATCTCCAAAGATATCCTGACCTTTGCTTCGGTCACTACCGGCTTCCATTCGCCGGCCATCGGCGACGGCGGCGCCACCACCAAGCCGGAAAAGCTGACCAGCTATGAGCTGGGTTTCAAGTCGGATCTGCTGAACCGTCAGCTGTCGCTGAATATCGATGCATTCTGGATGAAGTACAAGGACAAGCTGGAGTCGCAGGTGGTCAACAACACGCTGCAGAACTTCAATGCGGCTGGCGCCTCGGTCAAGGGTGTCGAGGCGGAATGGGCGTGGCGTCCGACCAGCGTGGATCGCTTCAGCGGCAACGCCACCTGGCTGAAGGCGCGCTATGACGATTTCCTGTCTTGCGACGTGGACGCGGCGCGCGCCAACGGCCAGGCCTGCGGCACCACCGCGCCGACGGTCAACGTCGGCGGCAGCGTGCTGAAACACGCGCCGACTTTCGCCACCACGTTGATGTACGAGCATGACTTCGATATCGGCAGCGGCCGCATCACGCCGCGCATCTCCACCCACCACGAGACCAAGCCTTTCATCGGTTCCGGCGCCTTCGCCGACGATGTGCCGGGCCATCCGGGCGTGAAGATGCAGGCGGCGTACACCACGCTGGACCTGAGCGTGCGCTACGAGCCGCGTGGCAAGGCTTACACGGCCGAGCTGTTTGTCAATAACGCGACCGACAAGGAAGTGAAGTACGACGCCATCGAAGTCTGTACGCAGGTCGGTGCGCCGTGCCAGCCGAAGCAGCAGATCTGGGCGGCGTACTACAACGCGCCACGTACTTTGGGCGCGCGCGTGTCGGTGAAGTTCTGACGGCTTTTAAGGGGTAGTAGTGGTCTTCGGGCTGGCGAGTTCCCTCCGCCAGCCTTTTTTTATTTTGGCGCCGCGACCGTGCCGCGCTTGGTCACGCTGACCGGGAACGTGCGCGTGATCTCATGCTGCGTGCCGTAACAGTTGTTGAGCAGCCAGCGCACGGCGTTCTGCGTCATCTGCTGGGTTGGAATGTGCACCGACGTCAGACCCGGCGATGAGAACTCGGCCGAGTAGTCATCGTCATAGCCGACGATAGAAACTTGATTCGGCACGCTGATGCCAGCGCGATGGAAGCAGGACATGGCGCCCACCGCCATCTCGTCATTCGCGCAGAACAAGCCGGTGAAGTGGAGGCCTTCGTCAATCAGCTGCTGGGTCGCCGCGAAGCCGCCTTCGCGCGAAAAGTCGGATGGAAGCAGGCGCACCTCGTCAGGCTTGATGTCATGCCGCGCCAGCTCTTCAAAGAAGCCATGCAGGCGTTCTTCGTTATCCCAGGTGCCGGTTGGACCGGAGATCACCGCCAGCTTGCGGTGGCCGGCTTCCAGCAGGGTGCGCGCCGCCAGCTCGCCGCCCTGGCGATGATCCGGGCAGAAGGATTGCATGTCCATGTCCGGCGCGCTGCGGTTGAGGAAGGCCATCTTCGGATGCATTTTGTGCAGCATCTTCATGTCTTCGTCCAGTAGGTCGTGGCCCAGCACCGCGATGCCGTCGCAATCGCGGCCGATCAGGAACTTGACCGCCTCGATGGCTTCCTCGCGCGGCGTGCCGTCGCCGCAGCCGGTGGCTACCACCACATGGCGGCGCAGCGCGCGCAATTCGATGTCGGTCTGTTTGAGGATGGTGCCGTAGTAGGCGCCGAAGAAGGACGGGCAGAAGATGCCGATCATGCCGAGCGACTGTGCCGACAGCGAGCGGCCGATGGAAGAGGGGCGGAAATTCAGTTGTTCGATGGCGGCTTGCACTTTTTTCATCGCCTCGGCCGATACCGGTCCGGCGCCCGAAATGGCGCGCGATGCGGTCGACATGCCTACGCCGGCGAGCATTGCGACGTCTTTCAGTGTTGCCACACAATCTCCTATGAACAAAGGGCGTTAAGCCAGTATCGTAACATGGTATAATCGTCGATTGCTCGTAATTATCGTGACGTTTAAAGCAACCATCATGCAATCGCAACCACTCTCCCGTCTTCCCAAGCCAGCCGCCGGCGCGCCAGCACCGAAAGTGGGCTTCGTTTCGCTCGGCTGCCCCAAGGCGCTGGTGGACTCCGAACAGATTCTGACCCAGCTGCGCGCTGAAGGTTACGAGACCGCCAAGTCGTACGACGGCGCCGATCTGGTGATCGTCAACACCTGCGGCTTCATCGACGCTGCCGTGCAGGAATCGCTGGACGCCATCGGCGAAGCGCTGGCCGAAAACGGCAAAGTGATTGTGACCGGCTGCCTGGGCGCCAAAAAGGATACCGACGGCTCGGACCTGATCACCAAGATCCACCCGAAAGTGCTGGCCGTGACCGGCCCGCACGCGCTGGGTGAAGTGATGGACTCGGTCCACCTGCACCTGCCCAAGCCGCACGAGCCTTTCATCGACCTGATTCCGCCGCAAGGCATCAAGCTGACGCCGAAGCACTACGCCTACCTGAAGATTTCGGAAGGCTGCAACCACCGCTGCTCGTTCTGCATCATTCCTTCGATGCGCGGCGATCTGGTGTCGCGTCCTATCGGCGAACTGCTGCTGGAAGCGGAAAACCTGTTCAAGTCGGGCGTCAAGGAACTGCTGGTGATCTCGCAGGACACCTCGGCCTACGGCGTGGACGTCAAGTTCCGCACCGGCTTCTGGAACGGCCGCCCGATCAAGACTCACATGACGCAGCTGATGGAAGCGCTGGGCGAACTGGCCAAGTCCTACGGCGCCTGGGTGCGCGCGCACTACGTTTATCCATACCCGCACGTCGATCAGGTGATTCCGCTGATGGGCGAGCATATCCTGCCTTACCTGGATATCCCGATGCAGCACGCGCATCCTGATGTACTGAAGCGCATGAAGCGTCCGGCCAGCGGCGAGAAAAACCTGGACCGCATCCTGGCATGGCGCAAGATGAACCCGGACCTGACCATCCGTTCGACCTTCATCGCCGGTTTCCCTGGCGAGACCGAAGCGGAATTCGAATACCTGCTGGACTTCCTGAAGGAAGCGCAGATCGACCGCCTGGGCTGCTTCGCCTACTCGCCGGTGGAAGGCGCCACCGCCAACGAACTGGCGAATCCGGTGCCGGAAGAGGTGCGCGAAGAGCGTCGCGGCCGCGTGATGCTGCTGCAGGAAGAAATCTCGAAAGCGCGTCTGAAAGCGAAAGTCGGCAAGACCATGCGCGTGCTGATCGATGAGGTCAATCGTACCGGCGGCGTGGGCCGTTCGGCTGCCGATGCGCCGGAAATCGACGGCGTGGTGTACGTCAAGCCGCCGTTCGAGCCGCACAAGAAACTGGTGGTAGGCCAGTTCGTCGATGTGAAAATTACGACATCCGACGCGCACGACATGTGGGGCGAAGCGCTATAAGAGCACTTTCAGCCCTTCGTCTACTATAATAAAGGCGGGCCAGCGTTCTACGCGGTCCGCCTTTTTTTACGATTGAAGCTTATGCGTGATTTGAAATTCCCGGTGGCCCTTGCGGCTTGCCTGTTGGTAGGCGCGCTGGCGCGCCCGGTGGCTGCGGCCGAGGCGCCGGTTGTGCTGGAAGATATGACCAGCACCGAATTGCGCGCCCGCATCGACGCCGGCGCCACCACCGTCATCATTCCGATCGGCGGCACTGAACAAAGCGGGCCGTATATCGCGCTCGGCAAACACAACGTACGCGCTGCTGTGCTGGCGAAGATGATCGCGCAAAAGCTCGGCAATGCCGTTGTCGCACCGGTCGTGGCTTACGTCCCGGAAGGCAGTATCACGCCGCCGGCCGGGCACATGAAGTTTGCCGGCACGCTGTCTATTCCCGAATCCACGTTTGAAGACTTGCTGTTCGGCGCTGCGCAAAGCCTGCGCCAGCACGGCTTCCGCCACATCGTCCTGATCGGCGACCATGGCGGCTACCAGAAGAGCGAAACGCGGGTGGCCGATAAGCTGAACAAGGCCTGGGCCAAGGACGGCAAGGCGCGCGCGCTGGCGCTGCTGGCGTATTACGACGTGACGCAAGCCCCTTTTATCGCCGATCTTGAGAAGCGCGGCTACAGCAAGGCCGAAATCGGCCTGCATGCCGGCCTGGCTGATGCTGCCCTGATGCTGGCAACCGACAAATCCCTGGTGCGCAGCGAGGCGCTGGCGCACGGCCCGTCGCCAACCGTGGCGCAGGGCGTGCGCGGCGACGCGCGCCGCGCCACCGCTGAACTGGGCAAGCTTGGCGTGCAGCGCATCGTCGATACCTCGGTTGCAGCGATTTCCGATTTTGCGGCGCATGGCGCGCCGTCCACCCCTAGTAAAGCATCCAAATGAAAACTAATCGTATCGTCTACGCGGCGCTGGCCGCCGTTGGTCTGATCGGTGCCGGCAGCCTGCTGGCCGTGTCCAATATGCAGCCGGCGCAAGCCGCCGCCGCACCGGCCGCGGCGCCGGTGAATGTCTACGCGGGCATCAGTCCCAAGCATCTGAGCCCGGCCACCAAGGACCACCTGCCGCGCGTGTATGTGCCCAACCTGCGTTCCAACGATGTCTACGTGATCGATCCGGAAACGCTGAAGGTGGTGGACAAGTTCAAAGTTGGCGTCGGTCCGCAGCACGTTGTTCCGGCGTACGACTTGCAGGCGCTGTGGGTGGCGAATAACGCCGAGCGCACCAACAAGGGCAGCCTGACGCCGATCGACCCGCGCACCGGCAAGCCGGGCGCGCAGATCGCGGTGGACGATCCATACAATATGTACTTCTCGCCGGACGGCAAATCCGCCATCGTGGTGGCCGAGGCCTTGCACCGCCTGGACTTCCGCGATCCGAAGACGATGCAGATGCAATATGCGATCGATGTGCCGGAATGCGGCGGCATCAACCACGCCGACTTCTCGCCGGACGGCCGCTACGCCATGTTCACCTGCGAATTCGCCGGCTCGGTGGCGCGTATCGACCTGCAAACCCGCAAGGTCGAGGGCTATCTGAAACTGTCGATGCCAACCACGCGCTTCTCGGAAAAAGACCCGATCGACCAACTGCTGGCGAATGAGGTGTGCAGCAAGAAAAAGGGCATGCCGCAGGATATACGCGTTTCGCCGGACGGCAAGCGTTACTACATCGCCGACATGGACGCCGACGGCGTGCACATCGTCGATGCGGCGTCGTTCACCAAGGTTGGCTTCATCCCGACCGGCGTTGGCGCGCACGGCCTGTACCCAAGCCGCGACGGCACCAAGCTGTATGTGGCCAACCGTGGTACTCACAACATCCACGGCAAGCGCAAAGGCAAGGGCCGCGTGACGGTGATCGACTTCGCCACCGAAAAAGTGGTGTCGCAGTGGGCGATCCCTGGCGGCGGCAGCCCGGACATGGGCAATGTCAGCGCAGATGGTAAATATCTGTGGCTGTCCGGCCGCTTTGACGATGTGGTGTATCGCATCGATACCGCCAACGGTGACGTCAAGCAGATCAAGGTTGGCCAGGAACCGCACGGCCTGACGGTGTGGCCGCAGCCGGGCCGTGTATCACTGGGGCACACGGGCAATATGCGCTGAGGATGAAGGTGAAAAAATCTCCGCAAACGGCGCTGATCCATACGGACTACAAGGCGCCGGAAGGATTCGATGCTTTCCCGAGCGCGATTCATCACGCCTCCACAGTGCTGTTCAAGAACGTGGCGGCGATGCGCTCGGGCGACTGGAAAGAGAAGAACGCCTATACCTACGGGCTGCACGGCACGCCAACCACCTTCACGCTGGAGGCGCGGCTGGCGGAAATCGAGGATGGCAAGCATTGCCTGCTCGCTCCTAGCGGCCTGGCGGCAATCTCGATGGTCGACTTCGCACTGTTGAAGTCCGGCGACGATGTGCTGTTGCCGGATAACGTTTATAACCCGAATCGCGAGCTGGGACGCTGGCTGTCGACCGATTTCGGCATCAGCGCGCGCTACTACGATCCGCTGATCGGCGAGGGCATCGCGGCGCTGATCCAGCCGAATACGAAGCTGATCTGGACCGAGGCACCGGGGTCGGTGTCGATGGAAGTGCCGGACCTGCCTGCCATCTGCAAGGCGGCGCATGAACGCGGCGTGCTGGTGGCGCTGGATAATACCTGGTCCGCCGGCCTGGCCCTGCGCGGCTTCGACCTGGGCGTGGACATCATCATGCAGGCGCTGACCAAGTACCAGTCCGGCGGTTCCGATGTGCTGATGGGCGCTGTGATCACGCGCGACCGCGCGCTGTATGAGCGTATCAGCCTGGCGCACATGCGGCTCGGACTGGGTGTGGGTGCCGATGACGCCTATCTGGTGTCGCGTGGCTTGCCGACCATGCGCCTGCGCTTCGATGCGCACGACACGGCGGCACGCAAGCTGGCCGCCTGGTTGCAAACGCGGCCGGAGATCGCGAAAGTGCTGCATCCGGCGTTCCCGGATTGCCCTGGCCACGACATCTGGAAACGCGACTTCAGCGGCGCCGGCGGCCTGTTCTCGGTGATCTTCGACCAACGCTATGCCGAAGCGCAGACCGACCGCTTCGTCGATGCGCTCAAGCTGTTCAAACTTGGCTACAGCTGGGGTGGCGCGAACAGCCTGGTGATGCCATACCGCATACAGTACATGCGCAAGGACTGGAATGACAAGGGCATACTGGTGCGCTTCAACGTGGGCCTGGAAGACGTACAGGATTTAATCGCCGATATCGAGCGGGCATTTGAGGAAATGGAATGAGCAAGTTCTGGAGTAAAGTCGTACACGGCCTGACGCCATACACGCCGGGCGAGCAGGTGCAGATGCCTGGCCTGATCAAACTGAATACCAATGAAAATCCATACGGCCCGTCGCCCAAGGCGCTCGCCGCGATGCAAGAAGCGGCCGGCGACGGCCTGCGCAAATATTCCGATCCGTCGAATGCGGCGCTGAAGGATGCGGTGGCGCGCCGTTTCGGCCTGACGCGCGAACAGGTCTTCGTTGGCAATAGCTCGGACGAGGTGCTGGCGCATACTTTCCATGCGCTGCTGAAGCATGACTTGCCTCTGCTGGCACCGGACATCAGCTACAGCTTTTACCCGACTTATTGCAGCCTGTATGGCATTGAGTGCGTGCAAGTGCCGCTGAACGAGCGCTTCGAAATTGACGTCGCGGATTACGACCAGCCGTGCGGCGCCATCATCATCGCTAATCCGAATGCGCCGACGGGCATCGCGCTGACGCTGGCGCAGATCGAGGCGCTGGTGCAAGCCCACCCGGATCAGGTGGTGGTGATCGATGAGGCGTATGTGGACTTTGGTGCGCAAAGCGCCGCCGCGCTGCTGGATCGCTACGACAACCTGCTGGTGATCCAGACGCTGTCTAAATCGCGCTCGCTGGCTGGCTTGCGCGTCGGCTTCGCGGTCGGCCATCCCGACCTGATCGCAGGTTTGGAGCGCGTGAAGAACAGCTTTAATTGCTACCCGCTGGGCCAGGTGCAGCAGGCCGGCGCAGTGGCGGCGCTGGATGACGTGGCTTACACCGAGCAGACCTCGCAAGCCATTATCGCCAGTCGCGCGTGGCTGACCGCGCAGATGCAGGCACTGGGCTTCGAGGTGCTGCCGTCGCACGCCAATTTCATCTTCACCCGCCATCCACGGCACGACGGTGCGCAGCTTGCCAAGGCGCTGCGCGAACGCGCCATTCTGGTACGGCACTTTACTGCGCCGCGCATCGACCAGTACCTGCGGATCTCGATCGGCACGGACGAAGAATGCGGCAAGCTTGTCGACGCACTGAAAGCGATTCTGTCCTGAACAAACTCTGATATACTGTATGAAAATACAGTATACCGGGGCGTGCGATGGAGATGAAGGACAAGCTGGAAATCCTGGCCGATGCGGCCAAATATGACGCGTCCTGCGCCAGCAGCGGGGCGCCCAAGCGCAACTCCATCGGCAAGGACGGTTTCGGCGCCACCACCGGCATGGGCATCTGCCATAGTTACACGCCGGATGGGCGTTGCGTGTCGCTGCTGAAGATCCTGTTGACCAATTACTGCCTGTACGATTGCCAATACTGCGTGAATCGGCGCACGTCGAACGTGCCGCGGGCGCGCTTCACGGTCGCAGAGGTGGTCAAGCTGACCACGGATTTTTATCTCCGTAATTACATCGATGGGCTGTTTCTCAGCTCCGGCATCATCCAGTCGGCGGATTACACCATGGAGCAGCTGGTGCAGGTGGCGCGCGAGCTGCGCCAGGTGCATCAGTTCCGTGGCTACATCCATCTGAAGACTATACCGGATGCCGACCCGGCGCTGATTGAAGCAGCGGGACGCTATGCGGATCGCTTGAGCGTGAATATCGAATTGCCGACGCAGGACAGCGTGCAGAAGCTGGCACCTGAAAAGAGCGTCCATACGATCAAGCTGGCGATGGGCTCGATCCGCCGCAAGCTGGACGAAAAAGCAGAGGAGCCCAAGGCGCCGCGCTTTGCGCCGGCGGGACAGAGTACGCAGATGATCGTTGGTGCGGACAGCAGCGACGACCAGCAGATTCTCTCTACCGCGCAGACGCTGTATGGCAGCTATAAGCTGAAGCGTGTGTACTACTCGGCGTTCAGCCCGATCCCGCAAAGCCCGAAGAGCGTGCCGCTGGCGCCGCCGCCGATGCTGCGCGAGCATCGCCTGTATCAGGCGGATTTTCTGATGCGCGGCTACGGCTTCCAGGCGCAGGAACTGCTGCCGGACAGCGGCGGCAATCTGGCGCTGGACATCGATCCCAAGCTGGCCTGGGCCTTGCAGCACCGCGAGCATTTTCCTCTGGACCTGAATCGTGCGGAACCGCACATGATCGCGCGCGTGCCTGGGATAGGATTGCGCAATGCGCAGCGCATCGTTGAGCTGCGGCGTTTGCGGCAGGTGCGCTATGCGGATCTGTCGCGACTCAGGTGCAGCATGAAGAAGATTTCGCCGTTTATCATCACCGCTGACTATTTTCCTGCCAGGGATGCCAGTCCGTCGGAGCATCTGCGCCGGTCGATGGCCGAAGCGCCGCAGCAGATGAACCTGTGGCCGGAGCTGCAAGCTGCATGATGCGCAAAGTCGTGCGCTCGTTCGATGAGTGGCGCGACGCGGCCCGCGAGCTGATCGCGCGTCGCGTGCCACCGGAGTACGTGGAATGGGTTGCCAGCGAGGATGACGGCGATCTGTTTTCGGCCGCCGCCCCGTCCAGCGCAGGCGAGGCGCCGACCAGCGCGGCGGCGTTGCGCCTTCCCCGCGAACTGATGGAAATGCTGGTGAGCGCGGCATGCTTCAGCGTTGTCGACCGCTGGGCTTTTCTCTACAAGGTAATCTGGCGCTGGCAACTGGGCCAGCGCGATGTGATGTCGGCGGCGGACCCGGACGGCGCGCGGCTGTATTCGATGGTCAAGGCGGTGCGCCGCGAGGAGCATGACATGCATGCCTATGTCCGTTTCCGCGAGCGCAAGGAGGATGATGGTGCGCCGCGTTTCGTCGCCTGGTTCGAGCCGATGCACGAAGTGTTGCCGCAAGTCGCGCGTCATTTTGCGCGCCGCATGGGCAACGCCACCTGGATGATCGCCACGCCCGATGCCGCTGTGCTGTGGGATGGCGCCAGCCTGCATGATGCGCCACCGCTGATGCGCAGCGCCGCCGATATCGAAGATGCCGGCGAAGCTTTATGGCTGACCTACTACCGCAGCATCTTCAATCCGGCGCGTCTGAATGCCGATCTGCTGCGCAGCCATATCCCATCGCGTTTTTGGAAGAACCTGCCCGAGGGCGCCGTGGTGCCGGCCATGATCAGCGGCGCGGCCAATGGCGAGCGCCGTACTGGCCAGACCGGCACCGTGGGCCGCCGCAGCGGCGCAACCACCATCGCCGTCACGCCCGAACGCGCGCAACCGCAACGCGAACTCCCTGCCACGCTGGATCAATGCCGTCGCTGTGAATTATGGCGCGACGCGACCCAGGCGGTTGCCGGTGTCGGTCCGAAACAAGCGCGTATCATGCTGGTTGGAGAACAACCGGGCGACCAGGAGGATCTGCAAGGCCTGCCGTTCGTCGGTCCTGCCGGGGCGGTGCTGGACCGCGCGTTGGCCGAGGCCGGCGTCGAGCGCGATCGGGTTTATCTGACCAACGCCGTCAAGCACTTCAAATGGGAGCTGCGGGGCAAGCGCAGGCTGCACAAGACGCCGGCGCAGCGCGAGGTGTCGGCGTGCCATGTCTGGCTGGAAGAGGAGTTGGCGCGCGTGCGGCCGCAGGTGGTGGTGGCGCTGGGGGCGACCGCGCTGAAATCGGTGCTGAAGGACGGCAGCGCGACGATGAGCGCCATGATGGATGCGCCGTTTGAGCACGAGGGTCGCTGGGTGGTGGCAGTCTACCATCCGTCGTTCGTGCTGCGCGCGCGGGATGAGGACAGCCGGCGGCAAGCCTACGAAGTGATCGTCGCAGGCTTGCGCCAGGCGCTTACACTGGCGCCGGCTCGTTCCGGTTGATGCGGGTGATGCCGATGATCAGGCGGTAAGCCTTCCACAGCCAGGCGCCGATCCAGATCAGCCACGCGACGGGAATGCCGATGAAGGTCATGAAGAACACCGCGCCCACCACCAGCCACACCACGTACCACCAGAACGAACGGATCATCCAGGTGTGGTGGCTATGGATGAAAGTGCCTTCCGTGCTGGGACGTTGCAGATAGTTGAGTATCAGCGGAATAATCGAGAACGCGCCCAGCGAAAACACAAAGCTCACCGCATGAATGACATACAACCACCACGCGGTGGTTTTGGCCGAATCCAGCCGGCCGTCCAATATCAGTTCCTGGGACATGGTTTCTCCTTTAGTCGTTTGTGCCAAGTATAGCTAGCTGCCGGCCTGTGTGTCGCACAATGTCCGCTGCAGGAACTCGGTCACATCGGCAAAGAACTCGGGTTGGATGGCTTCGCGATCGAAGCCTTCCGGATCTTGCGAGGGTTTGAAATTTGGCCGCGTCATCTCAGGGGGGAATTTGCTCATGAAGGCGAAGTGTCCGGCGCCGGGAATGTCCCGGTGTTCGACCAGCGCGGGCTGGGCCACGCCTTCGATGATTTTATGGGCGTGTTCGATCGGCGTGGTTTCGTCCTTGCCGCCGGTGCGCAGCAGGATCGGCAGATCGACCGGACGCAGCGAGCCGGCGATGAACCAGAACGTGGCGGGATTCAGCAGCACCAGCGACTTGATGCGCGCATCCGGCGTGACCGGCACCGGTTCGGGCAAGGCGTTGGAGTCCTTGCGTTCATACGGACCGCTCCACGCGATGCCGCCGGCCGCCGCCAGCGCAGTGTAGCCGCCGATGGAGTGGCCGATCACCGCCACGCCGTTGCGGGCGATGTGTGGCGCCAGCGTAGGATCGGCCAGTGCCGCATCGATGCTCAGCGTGATGTGACGCGGGCGGTTGGCCAGATTGGCGGCGGTGCCGGCCAATGTGTTGTCCAGCCGCGTGTTGCCGGTGTGGGCGGGCAGGGCGACCACGAAGCCAGCCAGTGCCAGGTGCTTGGCCAATTCGCGATACGCCCACGGCGTGCCGGAGTGGCCGTGCGAAACGACCACCAGCGGATACGCGCCGTCCGCCACTGGTGCGTCCCTCGCCACGTCCAGCGAATAGGGACCGAAGTGCTCGGTCTTTTCTTCGCCGGTGGCGGGATACAGGAAGGCTGTCGGCACCACCGCGCCTTGTACTGCATCGTTAATCTCCACCAGGCGGCAACCGCAACTCGATGTCATTCATACTCCTTGAACAGTAAAATGCAAGCATATCGATTATATAAGGAGTTCTGCGATGTCCAAGCCGGTTTCGGTGCTGTTTGTCTGCATGGGCAATATCTGCCGCTCGCCGACGGCGGAAGGCGTGTTCCGCCACCGCGTCGCGGCGGCCGGACTGGCGGAGCGCTTCCACATCGACTCCGCCGGTACGCACGGCTATCACGTCGGCGAACCGCCGGACGCGCGATCAATGGAGTATGCGGCCAAGCGCGGCTACGACCTGTCGGCCCAGCGCTCGCGCAAGGTGACGGCGCGGGATTTCGAAGACTTCGATCACCTGCTGGCGATGGATCACGATAACCTCAAGCTGCTGCAAGCCGCTTGCCCGCCGCAGCACCGGCACAAGCTGGGATTGATGATGTCGCACGCCAGCCGCAGCGGCTCCCAGGTGGTGCCCGACCCGTATTACGGTGGCGGCAGAGGCTTCGATCAGGTGCTGGACTATATCGAAGACGCCACAGATGGCCTGATCGCTGCGCTGGAAGGTAAAAAGTTAGGGTAATATTACGAGACGTCTGCGCCGATGTGCATAGGAGACCACCTTGATAGAACCCGCCATCCCCGTCAACGAGGCAATGCGGCTAGCAACGTTGAAGTCCCTGAATGTGCTGGATACTCCGGCAGAGGAGCGCTTCGATCGCGTCACACGGCTGGCCAAGCGCATGTTCCGCGTGCCGATGGCACTGGTCAGCATCGTCGACGCAGACCGGCAGTGGTTCAAGTCCGTGCAGGGGCTGGATGCCTGCCAGACCCCGCGCAACGTTTCTTTCTGCGGCCACGCCATCCTGGGTGACGATATCTTCCTGATCACCAATGCGCTGCAGGATGCCCGCTTCGCCGATAACCCGCTGGTGGCCGGCCCGCCGCATATCCGCTTTTATGCCGGTTGTCCGCTGCGTGCGCCGGACGGCGCCAAGGTCGGCACGCTGTGCATCATCGATACCGAACCGCGCGAATTTGACAGTGACGATGCGGCCGCTCTGCACGATCTGGCCTCGATGGTGGAGGATGAACTGTCCGCCTTTCAGACCTCCACCACCGATGACCTGACTCGCATCTCCAACCGGCGCGGCTTCCTGCAACTGGCGCAGTATGGACTGAATTTCTGCGTCCGCAACGATCAGCCGGCGGCGCTGGCCTTCATCGATCTGGATCATTTCAAACCGATCAACGATCAGTTCGGGCATGCGGAAGGCGATCTGGCGCTGGTAGCGTTTGCGGAGGTGATGCAGGCGAGTTTCCGCAGTACGGACTTGTTTGCGCGGCTGGGCGGGGACGAATTCGTGGTGCTGCTGACCGGCGCCCGCAAGACCGACGCGGAAGCTGTACTGCTCAAGTTCGGCAAGCTGCTGGATGACTACAACGCGCGCGCCTGGCGCGGCTACAACCTGGCGTTTTCGTGCGGCGTGGTGGAGTTTAATCCGGCCGCGCCGCAAGGTGTCGACGAGTTACTGGCCGCCGGCGATGCGCAGATGTATGCGATCAAGGCGGCCAAGAAGCGGCGGCATTAAGTGAGCAATTAAGTCAGCAGCGGCAGGATGCCATCGAGGCCGACGAAGTTGAGCGCCACGTTGGCCTGCTCGCGCACCACCGGTTTGGCACGGAACGCCACCGACATGCCGGAGATGCTCATCATCTTCAGATCGTTGGCGCCGTCGCCCATGACAATCGCCTGCGACGGCGAGATGCCCAGCTCCGCGCACACGCGTTCCACGGTGCGTTTTTTTTCGTCCGCATCGACGATCCCGCCCACCACCTTGCCAGTCAGCTTGCCGTCGACGATTTCCAGTTCGTTGGCATGGCTGTAGTCCAGGCCCAGGCGCTGTTTCAGGCGCTCGGTAAAGAAGGTGAAGCCGCCCGACACCAGCAGCGTTTTCAGGCCGGCCGCCTGTACCGCCTTTAGCATGGTTTCCGCGCCCGGCGACAGCTGCAAACGCTCGTTGTATACGCGCTCCAGCGCCGAGGCGTCCAGGCCCTCCAGCAGGGCCACGCGGCGCTTCAGGCTCTCCGCGAAATCCAGTTCGCCGCGCATGGCCGCTTCGGTAATCTCGGACACCTGCGGCTTCAAGCCCTGCATGTCGGCGATTTCGTCGATGCACTCGATGGTGATCAGCGTCGAGTCCATGTCCATCGCCACCAGCTTGAACTCGCTCATCTTGTGGAAGCCGATCGAGTAGGTGGTGTCCAGTTGCGCGGCCATTGCCGCCACTTCGATGGTCTGGCACAGCGCGGTCGAGAAGGCGATGCCTTCGCAGCGCAATGCGGTGTCGCTCAGCCAGGTCAGATTGGCCGATGCGGTCAGCGCGGCGATGCGCTCAAGTCGTGCCTTGCAATCGCCTGCACCCTGAAGTACGAGGTTCATGGCGGTCTTTGCGTTAGTCATGTGCGTAGAGAGTAGTTAAGGTGGGGTTAGCTGCTTGATGGCTGCCTTGATCTGCGTTACGCGCGCGGACAGGTCGGGCATGGCGGCGGTGATCTTCAGTTTATCTTGGCCATTCAGTTTGATCTGGCGGTTCTTCTGGATCAGCTCAATGATACGCATCGGATCGATCGGCGGTTTCGCCATGAACTGCAGATTTGCCGCTTCCGTGTGCGCATCGATCTTGATGATGCCCACCGTCTTGGCGGCGATGCGCAGGCGGTGCGTTTCGATCAGCGCCTTGACCGGGTCCGGCAGCTTGCCGAAACGGTCGATCAGCTCTTCCTGCATGTCGTCGATCTTGCCCTGCGAGGCGCAGTTGGCCATGCGTTTGTAGATCGACAGGCGCTCGTGGACATCGCCGCAGAAATCGGCCGGCAGCAGCGCCGGTACGTGCAGATTGATCTCGGTGGTGGTGGCCAGCGGCGCCGCCAGGTCCGGCTCCTTGCCGGCCTTGAGCGAGCGCACCGCTTCGTTCAGCATGTCCGAATACAGCTGGAAGCCGATCTCGGTCATCTCGCCGGACTGGTTGTCGCCCAGGACTTCGCCGGCGCCGCGGATCTCCAGATCGTGCATGGCCAGATAGAAGCCGCTGCCCAGTTCTTCCATCTGCTGGATAGCGTCGAGGCGGCGCTGCGCCTGTTTGGTCAACGACTGCACGTCGTGCACCAGCAGGTAGGCGTACGCCTGGTGGTGCGAGCGGCCGACCCGGCCGCGCAGCTGGTGCAGCTGCGCCAGGCCAAACTTGTCGGCGCGGTGCATGATGATAGTGTTCGCGGTCGGCACGTCGATACCGGTTTCGATAATCGTGGTGCACAGCAGGATGTTGTAGCGCTGGGCGACGAAGTCGCGCATCACTTTTTCCAGGTCGCGCTCGTGCATCTGGCCGTGGGCAACGGCGATGCGCGCCTCCGGCAGCAGTTCGGTCAGCATCGCCAGACGATTCTGGATGGTCTCAACCTCGTTGTGCAGGAAGTAGACCTGGCCGCCGCGTTTCAGTTCACGCAGACAGGCTTCGCGGATGATCGATTCGCCCTCGCTGCGGACGAAGGTCTTGATCGCCAGGCGCTTCTGCGGCGCGGTGGCGATGACCGAGAAGTCGCGCAGGCCTTCCAGCGCCATGCCCAGCGTGCGCGGGATCGGCGTGGCGGTCAGCGTCAGCACGTCCACTTCGGCGCGCAGCGATTTCAGCGCCTCTTTCTGGCGCACGCCGAAACGGTGTTCTTCGTCGATGATGACCAGGCCAAGGCGGGTGAACTTGACGTCGTCCGACAGCAGCTTGTGGGTGCCGATGATGATGTCCAGCGTGCCGTCGGCCATGCCCTTGATCGCCTGTCCGATCTCTTTGCCGGTGCGGAAGCGCGACATTTCGGCAATGCGCACAGGCCAGTCGGCAAAGCGGTCGGCGAAGGTTTGCGCATGCTGCTCGGCCAGCAGCGTGGTCGGCGCCAGAATTGCCACCTGCTTGCCGCCCATGACGGCGATGAAGGCGGCGCGCAGCGCCACTTCGGTTTTGCCGAAGCCCACGTCGCCGCACACCAGGCGGTCCATCGGTTTACCGGACGTCATGTCCTTGATGACGTTGTTGATGGCTTCCTGCTGGTCCGGCGTTTCGTCGAAGCCGAAGCTGTCGGCGAAGCGCTCGTAGTCGTGCGCCGAGTATTCGAACGAGTGGCCCTGGCGCAGCGCGCGGCGGGCGTACAGGTTAAGCAGTTCGGCGGCGGTGTCGCGCACCTGTTCGGCGGCCTTGCGCTTGGCCTTTTCCCACTGGCCGGAGCCGAGGGTGTGCAGCGGCGCGTCGTCCGGCGAGGCGCCGGAGTAGCGCGAGATCACATGCAGCTGCGATACCGGCACATACAGCTTGGTCTCCTTGGCGTATTCCAGGTGCAGGAATTCGGCATCGCCTTCGCCCAGGTCCATCGTGGTCAGGCCCATGTAGCGGCCGATGCCGTGATTGATGTGCACCACCGGATCGCCGATCTTCAGCTCCGACAGGTCGCGCACCATCGACTCGACCTGGGTGACGGCTTCCTGCTTCTTCTTGCCGACGCGGCGGCCGGAGCCCGCATACAGCTCGGTTTCGGTAATGAAGATGAGCGAGGCGTCGGCGGCGGCCAGCTCGAAGCCGGCGTGCAGCGGCGCCACGCCCAGCGCCAGCCGGGCGGCCGAATCGCGGAAGCCCTCAAAGCCTTCCACCGGCGCCAGATCGAGGTCGTATTCGTTGAAATACTGCTGCAGCGTTTCGCGGCGGCCGTTGGACTCGGCGCAGATCATCACGCGGCTGTCCGACTGCATCAGGTAGGCGCGCAGATTGGTCAGCGGGTCGTCCAGGTGGCGGTTGACCGCGATATCCGGCACCGGCGCCGACAGCTCGGAAGCGCCGGCGTCCGGGTTGTTGCGGATGGCGATCTGCGGGTATGGCTTGGCCAGCACGAAGAACTGTTCGTCCGACAGGAACAGGTCTTCCGGCGCCATGATCGGGCGCTCGCGGTCGGCCTTGAGGAAGCGGTAGCGCGAGTTGGTGTCGGTCCAGAAGCGCTTGATGGCGGCTTCGATATCGCCGACGGTGGCCACCACCGCGCCTTCGGGCAGGTAGTTGAACAGCGTGGCCGTCTCGTCGAAGAACAGCGGCAGGTAGTATTCGATACCGGCCGAGGCGATGCCGCTGCTCATGTCCTTGTAGATCACCGCGCGCGACGGATCGCCTTCAAAGTGCTCGCGCCAGCGGCTGCGGAAAGCGGTGCGCGACGCCTCGTCCATCGGGAACTCGCGGCCCGGCAGCAGGCGCACCTGCTTGACCGGGTACAGCGAACGCTGGGTGTCGGCGTCGAAGGTACGGATGGTTTCGATGGTGTCGCCGAACAGGTCCAGTCGGTACGGCAGCGCGGAGCCCATCGGGAACAGGTCGATCAGGCCGCCGCGCACCGAGTATTCGCCGGGCGACATCACCTGCGTCACATGGGTATAGCCGGCCAGCGTCAACTGGGCCTTCAGCCTGGCCTCGTCGAGCGACTGATTCTGCTCGAAGAAGAAGGTGTAGGCGGCCAGGAACGACGGCGGCGCCATGCGCACCAGCGCGGTGGTGGCCGGCACCAGCATCACATCGCACTGGCCGCTGGTGATTTCGTGCAGCGTGGCCAGGCGTTCGGACACCAGATCCTGGTGCGGCGAGAAGGCATCGTAGGGCAGGGTTTCCCAATCCGGCAGCAGGTGGCAGCGCAACTGCGCGCCGCCGAACCACGGGATTTCATCCAGCAGGCGCTGGGCGTCGCTGGCGTTGGCCACCACCACGGCCAGCATCTGGCCACGGGATTTGAGTTCCAGCGCGATTTGCGCCAGCGCGTAAGCATCCGCAGAGCCATGCAGCGCGGGCAGGGCAAAGCGATTGCCGGGTTTTGGAATGGATTTGGTTAAGGCTGACGACACAACACACATTCAACAGTTATCCAGACCTCTATTATACCAAGCCCCCACTTCGGGGTCAGTTCCGGCAATCCGCCATTTCGCGTGCGAAATGGCGGAT
>CAUPXZ010000040.1:0-50715 GCA_963515135.1 uncultured Duganella sp.
ATCGCCGCCAGCAGGTCGTCCTGGTCCGGCATGGCGGTCGGCGCCGGTGTTGGTTCCGGTGCGGCGGCGCGTGGCGGCGGCGTGCTGGCAGGCGCCGCCGCTGGTGGCGGTGGCGGTGGCGCCGGCCGTTTTGGCAGGTGGCGGCTCAACACCGCCAGCATCTCGTCGACTTCGATCGGCTTCGGAATGAAATCAGTGATGCCGGCTTCGCGGCTGCGCTCGCGCTCGGAATCCAGCACGCCGGCCGTCATGGCGATGATCGGTAGCGTCAGCTTGAGTTCCTCGCGCAGCACGCGGGTGGCGGTAAAGCCGTCCATCACCGGCATCTGCATGTCCATCAGCACCAGGTTGTAGTCGGCGGCGCGGGCGCGCATCAGGTCGACCGCCTGGCGGCCGTCGCCGGCGATGTCCAGCGTGGCGCCGGCGTGCTCCAGGATGCCGCGCGCCACCGCCTGGTTCAGCAGGTTGTCCTCCACCAGCAGGAAGTGGACGCCGGCCAGGCTGCCGACGATGTGCTGGTCGACCGCATGCTGCGGGTCGGCCTCACCCTGCGTAACCAGCGCCTGATGCAGCGCGTCGAACAGGTTGGAGCTGGTGATCGGCTTGACCAGCACCACGTCCGCCTCCGGCGCGTGCGAGATTTCCTCGATGCGGTCGCGGGCGAAGGCGTTCAGCATCACCACGATCGGCTGCGGCTTGCCGGCGGCGGCGGCGCGGATGCTCTTGGCCGTGGCCAGGCCGTCCATGCCGGGCATATGCCAGTCGGCCAGTACCACGTCGTACGGCTGCTGGTGGTCGGTGCTCTGGCGGTAGCGGCGCAGCGCGGCCTCGCCGGAATCGACCTCGTCCGCCTGCCAGCCCCAGGCGCGGATCAGGCGCGCCACCAGTTCGCGGCTGGTGCGGTTGTCGTCCGCCACCAGCAGGCGCAGCTGGCCGAGCGCCGGCTTGCGCCGTTCGTCGCTCTGGTCGGCCTGGATGTCGAATGGCAGGCTGAACCAGAAGGAAGAGCCCTGTCCCGGCCGGCTGTTGACGGCGATCTGGCCGCCCATCAGCTCGACCAGCCGGCGCGTGATGGCCAGCCCCAGGCCGGTGCCGCCGAAGCGCCGGGTGATGCTCTGGTCGCCCTGCGAGAAGGCGTTGAACAGCTGGCCCAGCTGGGCTTCGGTCATGCCCATGCCGGTGTCGCGCACCTCGAAGCGCAGCAGCGCGTTGCCGTTGTCGCGCGCGCTCAGCTGCACGCTGACCACCACCTCGCCCTGCTCGGTGAACTTGATCGCGTTGCCGGCCAGGTTGACCAGGATTTGCTGCAGCCGCATCGAGTCGCCGCGCAGCCGGTTGGGAATATTGCTGTCGACGCTGATCGCCAGTTCCAGTTCTTTGTCGCCGGCGTTCATGGTCATCATGGTGGCCAGCGAATCCATCACATCGTTGAGCGCGAAATCGACCGGCGACAGCTCCAGCTTGCGCGCCTCGATCTTGGAAAAGTCCAGCACGTCGTTGAGGATGCCCAGCAGCGACTGGCCGGACACGCGCACCATGTTCAGGTACTTGCGCTGCTGCGGCGTCAGCTGCGTATTGCCGAGCAAATACACCATGCCCAGCACCGCGTTCATCGGCGTGCGGATCTCGTGGCTCATATTGGCCACGAAATCGCTCTTGGCGCGGTTGGCGGCCTGGGCGCGGTCGCGCTCGCGCTCCAGTTCCAGCGCGCGCGTCTCCACCTCGTGCTGCAAGCGCTGCCGCTCGGTGATGTCGGAGATGACCGCCAGCACCTTGGTGCCTTGGTCGGTGCGCACCGCGCTCAGGTTGACCTCGACCGGGAACTCGCTGCCGTCGCGCCGGCGGCCATAGGTCGGCATGCCGGCGCCCATGCGCACCGGCTCGGCGCTGAGGCGGTCGGCGAAGAAGCGGTTGCGGTGCGCCACATGCTGCTGGCGCAAGCGCTCCGGCACCAGGATTTCCAGCGGTTCGCCCAGCACCTCGTCGCGCTCGTAACCGAAGCAGCGCTCGCCCTCGCGGTTGAAGGTTTCGATGCGCCCCTCGACGCCCACCACGACGATGGTGTTCGGCGCGAACTCGACCAGGCTTTGCAGGCGGGCGTCGGCCGCCAGCCGTTCGTGCATCAGGTCGTTGAAGGCAGAGGTCAGCTGGCCCACCTCGTCGCGCGCGTGCACCGGCAGCGGCGTGAAGCGGCCGGGATCGGCGCGCAGCGCGACGATGGCGTTGCGCAGCCGGATCAGCGGCGCCATCAGCCGCAAGGTCAGCACGCTGATCAGCAAGGCGGTCAGCACGGCGGCGATGCCGCTCCAGACCAGCACGCGCTTCATGACGCCGTCGAACGGTTCGAATGCTTCCTCGGCCGGCAGCGAGGTGGCCAGCAGCCAGTCGACCGACTTCAGCATCTTGTAGCTGTTGAGCGTGGGCCGGCCCTCGCCCATGCCCATCACCGTGCCCTCGAAACCTTCCTCCAGCGCGCGGCTGGTGGCCGGATTGGCGTTGGGCACGCGCGGCTTCAGCAGGCGGGTGATGTCGGGGTGCAGCACATACACCGGCTCGCTGGTGCGCGTCAGCGCGAAGTAGTAGCCGTTGTTGCCGATTTTGGCGGTGCGCAAGTGGCCCAGCAGATTGTCCTTGTACAGCCGCAGCACGCCGATCAGCACGCACACGACCTCGCCTTTTTCATTGAGCACCGGCGCCACCATCTGCACCACCGGCTGCTTGTTGCCGCGCCCGATGATGGGTTCGCTGATCATCGGCTTGCGGGTGCGCATCACGGTCTTGAAATAGGCGCGGTCGGCGGCTTCGATGCCGACCCGGCCCGCCACCACCGGCAGGTCGGCGATCAGCTTGCCTCTGGCGTCCAGTACCAGCAGGTCGTCGAACAGCGCCAGCACGGCGCGGTTCTGGTAATACTCACGGAGTTTCTCGGTAGAGCTTGCCAGCGCGGGCGGCTGGTTGCGCGCCGACAGCGCGATGATGTCCAGCAGCATGGCCAGCTTGTCGTCTAGCTCCTGCGCGGTGCGGTTGACCAACGCGGTCTGCTGTGCGAACAGCACCCGCGTGTAGTCTTCCTGCATGCGCTGGGTTTGCACCAGCGTCACCAGGCCGATCATCAGGACCGAGGTGATGCTGGTGGCGAGCGCGACTTTGGCCTTGATGCCGAGAGGCTTCATATCATCCTTGCGTAAGGGCTGGGATGATTCTCCTATCAAAGCAACAACTTGGCAAGAAAGAAAGTCCTGCCGTGCGCGGGCGTGTTGCTTAACGCTGGGCGGCGGCGATGATCACGGCCGCCACCTTGGCCGGCTGCGACACCATCGGCACATGGCCGGTTGGCAGCGTGGTGGTCACGGCGTTGATCTTTTTGGCGAACGCCTGCTCCAGTTCCGGCGCGATCATGCGGTCCTTGCTGGCCACGATGTAGTAGTTGGCCTTGTTACGCCACGCGGCCACGGTGGTGGTGTCGGCAAACGCCTTGGCGGCGATCGGGCCCTGGGTGGCGGCGATCAGCGCGGCTTTGGCGGCCGGCACGTCCTGCGCGAAGTTTTTCGCCACTGAATCGGCTGGCAGCCACAGGTAGCCGCCGGCGTCGGCTTGCAGCGTGGCGATGCCTGGCGGCACGGCGTAGTCCTTGCCCAGGTTACCGCTGGCTTCGCCTTCCGACGGCGCGAACGCGGCTACATACACCAGCGCCTTGATCTTGTCGCTGGTGCCGGCTTCGGTAATCACCGTGCCGCCCCACGAGTGCCCGACCAGCACCACTTTGCCGGTTTGCGCATCGACCACGCGCTGGGTCGCGGCGACGTCGTCGGCCAGCGAGCTCAGCGGGTTTTGCACGGCCACCACCTTGTAGCCTTTGGCTTGCAGCAGTGGAATCACCTGGTCCCAGCTGGAGCCGTCGGCAAAGGCACCGTGGACCAGCACGATGGTGGTGTCGCTGGCCGGCGCGGCGGCGTGGGCGAACGCGGTGGCGGCAAACAGGGCGGAGGCGATCAGGGTGCGTTGCATGATGTGTTTCCTTTCAGTAGTTAGCGATTAAGTCGTGCTCGATGTATTAATAATAGCGCGCAACTAAATCGTTCGCAATCAAAAAGATTTAAATATTTTGTGAAACCTGCGAATCCGTTTGCGTGTTAGGCGGCTCTTAGCAGGCGAGGGACTTCCTCAACAACGCTAAAGGAGCGCAAAATGTTCTACGTAAAAAATGTACCGGGCTGGGAGCGCGTGCTGCGCGCGGTCGTCGGCCTGGCCGTGGTGTATGCCGGCCTGGTGCTGCTGGGCGGCGTGTGGGGCACGGTGGTGGCACTGTCGGCGGCCGGCATCGTCGCCTCCGGCCTGATCGGCTTCTGCCCGATGTGCGCGATGGTCGGTCGCCGCCTCGACCGGGCGGCCAAACAAGGAAAGTAATGGGTCTTGCTGAAAAACACCTGCCGGTGCTGGACGCCGCCCACCGGGGCGATCCGGCGGCGCTGGCGCAGCTGTTGCGGCTCTGCCAGCCCGACATCCGCCGCTACGCCCAGCGCAACTGTCTGATTGGCGATGTCGACGATGCGGTGCAGGAAGCCTTGCTGGTGTTGTCGCGCAAATTGTCGTCGGTGCGCATGCTGGCGGCGTTTTCCGGCTGGCTGTTCCAGATCGTCAAGCGCGAGTGCCATCGCCTGGGGCGCGCCGCGCTGGGCCACGATCCGTGGGACGATGCGCGCGCCGAGCAATGGCTGGCCAGCCAGGACACGGCCGGCTTGCGGGTCGAACTGATACGCGCGCTGGAATCGCTGCCGGCCGATTATCTGCAAGTGGTGCTGCTGCGCGACTTCGCCGAAATGTCGATCGGTGAAATCGCCGGGCAGACGGGCGAATCGGTGGCGGCGGTCAAGAGTCGCTTGCATCGCGCAAGGCAGCTGGCGCGCGAATACCTGATTGGATGAGTGCGGAATAGCCAGCAAAAGTGATGCTGATGGGCTACACTAGCCGCATGATACGAGAACTTCCTTCGCTGGTGATCCCCGGCGCGACAATTGAGGTGCTGAAGGCGAGCTGTGCATCGTGCAGCATGCATCAATTGTGCCTGCCTATGGGCTTGGATAATAACGATATGGAACGGCTGGACCAGATCATTGGCCGCCGTAAGAAGGTGGCGCGCGGCGCCACGCTGTTCCGCATTGGCGATCCGTTCCAGAACCTGTATGCGATCCGCCTCGGCCATTTCAAGACCTATCAGGTGAATCGTGAGGGTGCGGAGCAGATCACCGGCTTCCAGATGGCCGGCGAACTGCTGGGCATGGATGCGATCAGCGCCGATGAACACCATTGCACCGCCGTCGCGCTGGAAGACAGCGAAGTGTGCGAAATTCCGTTCGGCACGCTGCAATCGTTGCTGGCCGAAATGCCGACGCTGTTGCGCCATTTCCACCGCATGATGAGCCAGGAAATCACGCGCGAGCAAAGCGTGATGCTGTTGCTGGGCAATATGCAGGCGACCCAGCGTTTCGCCGCTTTCCTGGTCAACCTGTCATCGCGCTACGAGGCGCGCGGGTATTCGTCGACCACCTTCCAGTTGCGCATGTCGCGCGAGGAGATTGGCAACTACCTGGGCCTGACCATCGAGAGCATTTCGCGGCTGCTGTCGAAGTTCAAGAAAGAAGGCCTGGTGCGCGTCAGCAACCGTGAAATCGAGCTGCTGGACGCGCGCATGCTGAAGGCCATCACCGCCGGCACCGAGACCTGCGGCTAAATCACATCAGTCCGGCAGCAGCGTGATGTCACGCTGCTTCGGCCAGATCCAGGCGCCGGCCAGGCGCCATTCACGTTTTTCTCCCTCCACCAGCACCACCCAGCGGCTGCGTTCCAGCATCGGCAGGCGCGTGCTGAAGCTGCCGTCGGCGGCCGGCACCACAATCAGCTTCAGATCCTTGGCCGGCTGTGTCGCATGCGACAGGCTGATCATCAGCGGCCCGGTATCGGCGCGGTTGATGCTGCCGGTCAGCAGGCCGTTGGCGGCGTCGTAGCCGATTCCCACCGACAAGCCCATCTGCGCGGCCACATGGTCGCGCCGCAGGTCCTGGTTGATGGCCTTGCCCTGCTTGTAGTAGTCGCCGACCACCACCGCATCCGGCGTCTGAATCGCCAGATAGGTGGCGTAGCCGGTGGCCGCCATGATGATGAACGGGCCGGCCATCAACAGCCAGGGCCAGCGGTGTTTCCACCAGGGGGCGACAGGGGCGGCAAGTGTGCTCATGACTATCTCCTTAGCGCGGCACGATGAATACCGCAGATTCTTTGACATGCAGCGACGGGTCGTCGACTGCGGTTAGCGTAACTTCAATCTTGTTCGAACCCGGCTGGCCGGCGCCGTGCTCGGCGCGCAGGCGGATCGGATGGGCGCGGGTTTCGGTGGCCTCGACCCGCACCAGGTCGGCGGCGGCCACGGCCAGCGTTGGAATGCCGCTGACGGTAATTTTGTAGATATGTTCCTGCTCGGACGTGTTCATGATCTGCAGGCGGTAGACGTTTTCGATCTGGCCGTCCTCCACTTCGCGCCCCATCGAGCCACGGTCGCGGATCACGTCCAGCTTCAGCGGCGTGCGCAGGTACAGCGAGGTACAGGCGGCAACGATGATCAGGCCCAGCACGGCGGTATAGATGCGCACGCGCGGGCGCATGGCGCGGCGGCGGATCTCGGTCGGCGTCAGGTGCTCGTCCATCGCGCGCTCGGTGCTGTAGCGGATCAGGCCGCGCGGTTGGGCGGTCTTGTCCATGACGATGTTGCAGGCGTCGATGCAGGCGGCGCAGCCGATGCATTCATACTGCAGACCGTTGCGGATGTCGATGCCGGTCGGGCATACCTGCACGCACAGCGAGCAGTCGATGCACGAGCCGCCGGCGCCGTTCTTGTTCTTGGCCAGCGGGCCGCGTGGCTCGCCGCGCTCGGTGTCGTAGGTGATGATCAGGGTGTCGCGGTCGAACATCGAGCTCTGGAAGCGCGCATACGGACACATGTATTTGCACACTTGCTCGCGCAGCCAGCCGGCGTTGCCGTAGGTGGCGAAGCTGTAGAACAGCACCCAGAACCATTCCCAAGGGCCGAAGTCGAAGGTGCGCAATTCCAGCATCAGGTGCTTGATCGGCGTGAAGTAGCCGACGAAGGTGAAGCCGGTCCACAGCGCTACCACCAGCCACGCAAGGTGCTTGGCGGTTTTCTTGCCGGCCTTTTTGGCCGACAGCGGCTGCCGGTCAAGCGCGATGCGGGCGCTGCGCGGGCCTTCGATCTTGCGTTCGATCCAGAGGAAGATTTCGGTGTACACCGTTTGCGGGCAGGTGAAGCCGCACCACACCCGCCCTGCTATCGCTGTCGCCAGGAATAGCAGGTAGGCGCTGATGATCAGAAGGACTGCGAGATAAATGAAGTCTTGCGGCCACAGGACCAAGCCAAAGATGTAGAACTTGCGCGTGCCCAGGTCGAACAGCAGGGCCTGGCGGTCGTTCCATTGCAACCACGGCGTACAGTAAAAAGCGATCTGCGTCAGCCAGACAAACAACCAGCGCAGACGGGCGTATTTACCGTCAACCTCGCGAGGATAAATCTCCTCGCGCTTTGCATACATCTTGATGACTTGTTCCTGTGGGACGTTCATTTTGTTTCTGCTATCGGTGGGTCAGTCGGAGTAGCAGCGGTGGCTGCCGGCGATACTTCTGGAACCGCCTTTGTATCATTCGACAAACTCCATACATACGCTGCCAGCACATGAACTTTCGCATCGCCGAGGAAATCCGCAAACGCCGGCATGGTGGCGGTACGGCCTTTGTTGACAGTCTCCTTGATGGTTTCGATGCTGCCGCCGAACAGCCAGATCTTGTCGGTCAGGTTAGGCGCGCCGAGTGCCTGGTTGCCTTTGGCGTCCGCACCGTGGCAGGCCATGCAGGCAGCAAACTTCTCTTTGCCAAACACCGCCTTGATCGGATCGTGCGTCGATTTCGACAGGCTCAGTACGTAGTGCGCGACTGCTTCCACTTCCTTGTCGCCGCCGACTGCCGCACCCATCGGCGGCATCATGCCGGCGCGGCCGTGCAGGATGGTTTCCTTGATGGTTTCCGGGGCGCCGCCGAACAGCCAGTCCTTGTCGGTCAGGTTGGGGAAGCCCTTGTTGCCGCGTGCGTCAGAGCCGTGGCACTGGGCGCAGTAGGTCAGGAACAGGCGTTCGCCGATGGCGTGCGCTTGCGGATCGGCGGCCACCGCCTTCAAGTCCTGCTGCTGGAACTTGGCGAACAGCGGACCGTATTCCGACTCGGCCTTTTTCAGCTCTTCCTCGTACTGACCGCTGGATTTCCAGCCCAGCTTGCCGGCGTAGGAACCCAGGCCCGGATACAGCACCAGATAGACCAGCGCGAACACGATGGTGATGTAGAACAGCCACATCCACCAGCGCGGCATCGGCGTATTCAGCTCGGTCAGGTCGTCGTCCCACACGTGGCCGGTGGTGTCGACGTTGATGTCGCGGCGCACGCCGACTTTGACCTTCGATTGCGAATACAGCAGGATGCCGCAGCCGATGATGCCCAGCAGCGTGAACACGGCGATGAAGAGGTCCCAGAAGCCGTTGGTGAAATCAGCCATGGTGCTTCTCCTCGTCGTCGGCGAACGGCAGCGTGGCTGCCGGGGCGAAGTCGGCTTCCTTGTGGTGCACGAACGCCCACCACAGGATGCCGCCGAAAGTGATGAAGGAGACGACCGTCATCACGCTGCTGGCGTTGTCAAACAGGATATCCATGCTAGTTCCTCGTTTTGATCAGGGTGCCCAGGCCTTGCAGGTAAGCGACCAGGGCGTCTTGTTCAGTCTTGTCCTTGAGTTCTTCCGGCGCGGCGGCGATCTCGGCGTCGGTGTACGGCACGCCGATGCGGCGCAGCGCACGCATCTTCGGCTGCACCTCGGCCGGTACCAGCGCGGCCTTGGCCAGCCATGGGTAGTTCGGCATATTCGATTCCGGCACCACGTCACGCGGATTGTTCAGGTGGGTGCGGTGCCATTCGTCGGAGTAGCGGCCGCCCACGCGCGCCAGGTCGGGACCGGTGCGCTTGGAACCCCACTGGAACGGGTGGTCGTAGACGAACTCGCCGGCCACCGAGTAGTGGCCATAGCGCTCGGTTTCGGCGCGCAGCGGACGCACCATCTGCGAGTGGCAGTTGTAGCAGCCTTCGCGCACGTAGATGTCGCGGCCCACCAGGCGCAGCGGGGTGTACGGCTTGAGCCCCGCCACCGGTTCGGTGGTCGACTTCTGGAAGAACAACGGCACGATCTCGACGGCGCCGCCGACGCTGACCACAAGCGTCACCAGCGCGATCAGCAGCCAGGGATTTTTCTCGATCCATTCATGTGAAAATTTCATACTGTGCTCCGATCTTAGACGTGCGCAACGGCGGGAATTGGCGCCACTGCAGTCTTGGTGTTACGCAAAGTCATCCAGGTGTTGTAAGCCATCACGCACATGCCGGTCAGGTACAGCGCGCCGCCGGCGACCCGCACCACGTAGTACGGATAGGTGGCCTTGACGCTTTCCGCGAAGGTGAAGGTCAGCGTGCCGTCCGGATTGACCGCGCGCCACATCAGGCCCTGCATCACGCCGGCGATCCACATCGCGGCGATGTACAGCACCACGCCGATGGTGGCGACCCAGAAGTGCAGGTCGATCAGCTTGGTCGAATGCATTTTCTGTTCACCGGCCAGACGCGGGATGATGTAGTAGATCGAACCCATGGTGATGAAGCCCACCCAGCCCAGCGCGCCGCCGTGGACGTGTGCGACGGTCCAGTCGGTGTAGTGCGACAGCGAGTTGATGGTTTTGATCGACATCATCGGACCTTCGAAGGTGGCGATGCCGTAGAACGACAGCGAGACGATCATGAACTTCAGGATCGGGTCGGTGCGCAGCTTGTGCCAGGCGCCCGACAGCGTCATCATGCCGTTGATCATGCCGCCCCAGCTTGGCGCCAGCAGCACCAGCGAGAACACCATGCCGACCGATTGCGTCCAGTCCGGCAGCGCGGTGTAGTGCAGGTGGTGCGGACCGGCCCACATATAGGTGAAGATCAGCGCCCAGAAGTGGACGATCGACAGGCGATACGAGTACACCGGACGTTCGGCCTGCTTCGGAATGAAGTAGTAGACCATGCCCAGGTAGCCGGCGGTCAGGATGAAGCCCACCGCATTGTGGCCGTACCACCATTGGATCATCGCGTCCTGTACGCCGGCGTAGACCGAGTACGATTTGAACAGCGAGGCCGGCATCGACATGCCGTTCACCACGTGCAGGATCGTCACGGCGATGATGTAGGCGGCGAAGAACCAGTTGGCGACGTAGATGTGCTTGACCTTGCGCTTGATCAGCGTGCCGAAGAACACCACGGCATAGGACACCCACACCAGCGCGATCAGAATCGTGATCGGCCATTCCAGCTCGGCGTATTCCTTGCCGCGGGTGAAACCCATCGGCAGCGTGACGACCGCGCTCAGGATGACGGCCTGCCAGCCCCAGAAGGTGAAGGCAGCCAATTTGTCCGAAAACAGCCGCACCTGGCAGGTGCGTTGTACAACGTAGTAAGAAGTTGCAAACAAACCGCAGATACCGAACGCAAAAATCACCGCGTTGGTATGTAGTGGACGTAGACGGCCATACGTCAGCCATGGAATGTCCAGATTAAGGGCTGGCCACGCCAGCTGGGCAGCGATAATCACGCCGACCAGCATGCCGATGACGCCCCAGACTACGGTCGCAATCGCGAATTGCTTTACGACCTTGTAGTTGTAGTGTTGATCCAATTGAGTTCTCCCCGGAACACTTTGATGATGTAGGTCAAAGGTTACTTAGGAGAAGCTTAAAAATCCTTGATATAAGTCAAAATCTACAGGATCACTTTGGGTCAGCGGGAGGTGGACGGTCGTCGTCCTGCAGGATGCGCAGCGCCGGGCCGACCAGGTCGTCGAACTGGCCGTCGTCGGACGCGCGGAAAAAGATCCACAGTGCGACGAACACCAGGATCACGCTGAGCGGAATCAGCAGGTACAGGGCTTCCATTAGGGTTTCCTTCGCAGCCGCAGCGCGTTCAGCACCACCACCGCCGAACTGGCCGCCATGCCGACCCCCGACAGCCACGGATTGAGCAGGCCGATGGCGGCGGCCGGAATCGCCGTCACGTTGTACAGCATGGCCCAGCCGAGGTTCTGGCGGATGATCCGCATGGTGCGTTCGGCGCTGCGCGCGCTGTCCGCCACCGCGCCGAGGCGGCCGTTGAGCAGCACCGCGTCGGCATGCGCCTGCGCCAGCGCGGCGCCGCTGCCCATGGCGAACGAGACGTCGGCCGCGCCCAGCACGGCGGCGTCGTTGATGCCGTCGCCGATCATCGCCACCACGCAGCCGCGCCGTTGCAATTGCTGGACGAAATTGAGCTTGTCGGCCGGCAGGTAGCCGCCCACCGTGGTCTCGATGCCCAGCTGGTCGCCGACGCGGCGCGCCAGCATGTCATCGTCGCCGCTGACCAGCACCACCGTCTTGCCGGCCTGGCGGAAGTAGTCGACCGTTTCCTGCGCGTCCGGCCGCAGGCCGTCGTGCAGATGGAAGCAGGCCAGCCACAGGCCTTCCGCACCGAGATAGACCGGGGTCACGCCGTCGGCGTTTTCGCGCGCCGGCGCCAGACCGGCGATGCCGGCCACGAACTGCGCGCTGCCCAGGCGATAGCGGCGATTGTGTACCGTGCCTTCCAGCCCGCAGCCGGCGGTTTCGGTCAGCGCGGCGGCGCTCCAGCTCTCGCGCCCAGCCTCATCGGCGGCGTTGATGATGGCGCGCGCCAGCGGATGCGCGCTGCCGGCTTCCAGCGCGGCCGCCACCTGCAGGCAGAAGTCGGCGCGCATCGCGCCCAGCTCGTGGATTTTTTGCAGCACCGGACGGCCCCAGGTCAGCGTGCCGGTTTTATCCAGCACCACATGGGTGGTGCGGTGCAGGGTTTCCAAGGTTTGCGGACCGGTCACCAGCACGCCTTGACGCAGCAGTTGATCGGTGGCGGCAGCCAGCGCGGTCGGCGTGGCCAGCGACAGCGCGCACGGGCAGGACACCACCAGCACCGCAATCGCGATCGGCCAGGCGCGCACCGCGCTGCCGTCGAGCCAGAACCAGAAGCCGAAGGCAGCCAGCGCGAACAGCAGTAGGCCGGCGACAAAATACGCGGCGACGCGGTCGGCCCACAGCGCGATGCGCGGCTTTTCGCCGCCGGCGCGGTTGATCAGTTTGATCAGGTCGGACAGGGTGCTGTCCTGCGCCTTGCGCGTGACGCGGGCGATGACCATGCTGCCGGCATTGATGGCGCCGCCGGGAATGGCGTCGCCGACATTCTTCGGCACCGGCGCGCTTTCGCCGCTCAGCAGCGACAGGTCGAGCGAGGTGCGGCCTTCGATGATCACGCTGTCGGCCGCCACTGCCTCGCCGGGCTTGATAACTATGATGTTATCCACAGCCAGTGCGGCGGCGCGGACGATGGTGGCGGCCTGGCTGGCCGGGTAGCTTTCCAGCAGCGAAGCCGATGCCGGCAGCGCGTGCTGCAAGCGTTCCAGCGCGGCGCCGGCCTTGCGGCGCGCGCGCAGTTCGAGGAAGCGGCTGCACAGCAGCAGGAAGATGAACATGGTCACCGAGTCGAACCATACCTCGCCCTTGCCGGTGAAGGTGGCGATGACGCTGGCGCCGAAGGCGGCGGCGATGCCCAGCGCCACCGGCACGTCCATGCCCAGCGTGCGGGCGCGCAGGCCGCCCCACGCACCGCGCCAGAACGGCAGCGCCGAGTACAGGATGGCTGGTAGCGTCAGCAGCAGGCTGGCCCAGCGCAGCAGCGAGGCCATGTCGTGATCCAGCGTGCCGTCTCCGGCCGCCAGGTAGGACGGGGCCACGTACATCATCACCTGCATCATCGACAGGCCGGCGACGAACAGCTGGCGGCCCAGCGTTTTGGAAGCGCGGCGCTGCTGGTCGGCGTGGCGGTCGATGTCGTAGGGGTAGGCGGCGTAACCGATGGTGTGCAGGGCGCCGAGAATGTCGCCCGGCTGGCAGCGCTCTTTTTGCCAGCGCACGTACAGGCGTTCGGTGGCGACGTTCAGCTGCGCGCTGTCGACGCCAGGCAGGCGCGCCAGGCGCTGCTCGATCAGCCACACGCAGGCGGCGCAGCGGATGCCTTCCACCGTGAAGGTGGATTCGCGGCTGTCTTCATCCAGCGCGAAGCGCGGGTCGGCGTTGTCGTACAGTTGCAGTTGCGGCGGCAGCTGCTGCGCGCCGTCGGCGCTGGCGGCATAGGCGGTGCGGTCGCGGTAATAGCTTTCCTGGCCGAGATCGACGATGGTCTGCGCCACCGCCGCGCAGCCGGGGCAGCACATGGTATGCGCGACGCCGGCGATGTCGACCGTCCACGCGGCGTCGATGGCGTCCGGCAGCGGCTGGCCGCAGTGGTAGCACGGCGCGGCCTCGGTGACGGCGTCGTTCAGTGGTTTGGTGTGAGGCATAACATTTCCATCCATTCGGGCGTTACGCCACCCGCTGCGCGGGCAAGCCCGATGACGCCAAAAGCCAGCACCAGCAGGCCGCAGGCGATGCGCACGGCGCGGCGTTGCATGGCCTGCTGCACGCGCGCGCCGAGCAGGCCAAGGCCGGTCAGCATCGGCAGCGTGCCAAGGCCGAAGGCCAGCATGGTGGCGGCGCCGTTGGCGGCGGAGCTGCTCAGCATGGCGGTGGTCAGGGCGCTGTAGACCATGCCGCATGGCAGCCAGCCCCACAGTGCGCCGAGGGCGAAGGACTTGGGGGCGGTGTCGGCTGGCATCAGGGTTTTCATGGCGGGGCCGATCATCGGCTGGGCGCGCTGCCACAGCACGCGGCCGCCCTGTTCCAGCACGGCCAGGCCACGCCAGGCGTTCATCAGGTACAGGCCGAGGGCCACCAGCATCAGGTTGGCCAGCCAGTAGAAGCCCATTTGCACGCCGGCCACGGCGGCCATGTTGCGGGCGCCGCCGGCCAAGCCGCCAGCCAGCGCGCCGGCTGTCATGTAGCTGGAAATCCGCCCGGCGTTATACGCCAGCACATGCCCCAAGCCGTCGTTCCGGCGCACGCCGGAATCCATGGAACGCCGGAGAGGATACTCAACCGTTCTATGGATTCCGGCATGCGCCGGAATGACGGTGCGGGGGGCGGTGGCCGACATCGCGGTGACGATGCCGCCGCACATGCCGGCGCAGTGGATGCTGCCGGCCAGGCCGACCACAAACACTGGCAGTAGCTGTGCGGCGTTCATGGCATCCTCAGATGGTCTTCGAGTAGCGCAGCGGTTGCGGCGCGACGTCTTGCGCTACGCCCAGATAGCGGTCGAACACCATGCAGATATTGCGGATCAGCAGACGGCCTTTCGGCGTCACCGAAATCCATTCATTGTCGATGGTCAGCAGGCCGTCGTCCTCGAAGGCCTTCAGCTTGCCCAGCTCCGCCTCGAAGTATTGGTGGAACTTGATCGGGAAGCCCTGCTCGATCGACGACATCGACAGTTCGAAATTGCACATCAGTTTGGCGATCACGATACGCCGCAGCAGGTCGTCGTTATCCAGCTTGATGCCGCGGGTGATCGGCAGCACGCCGCCGTCGAGTTTTTCGTAATACGCTTCCAGCGTCTTCTCGTTCTGGCTGTAGGTGGCGCCGACCGCGCTGATGGCCGACACGCCGCACGAGATCAGCTCCGACTCGGCGCGCGTCGAATAGCCCTGGAAGTTGCGCTGCAAGCGGCCCTGGCGCTGCGCCACCGCCAGCTCGTCGTCCGGCTTGGCGAAATGGTCCATGCCGATGTAGATGTAGCCGGCGTCGCACAGGCGCTGGATGCTCATCTTCAGCAGCTCCAGCTTGACCGCCGGCGACGGCATGTCGGCATCGGCGATGCGGCGCTGCGGCTTGAAGATGTGCGGCAGGTGCGCGTAGTTGTACAGCGCGATGCGGTCAGGCGAGGCGTCGATCACCTTGTCCAGCGTGCGCGTCATGCTGCCGATGGTCTGTTTCGGCAGGCCGTAAATCAGGTCGATGCTGATTGAGCGGTAGCCGGCGGCGCGCGCAGCGTCCATCACCGCGCGTGTTTCGGCTTCCGGCTGGATGCGGTTGACCGCCTTCTGCACATCCGGATCGAAATCCTGCACGCCGAGGCTGATGCGGTTGAAACCCTGCTTGCGCAGGCTGTGCACGCGTTCCACGCTGACCGTGCGCGGATCGATCTCGATCGAATATTCGCCGTGCGCATCGTCGGCGAAATCGAAATTGGCGTGCAGATGCGCCATCAGATCGCCCATCTGCTTGTCGCTCAGATAAGTCGGTGTGCCGCCGCCGAAATGCAGCTGCTCGATCTGTCCCATGCCGTCGAACAAACGCCCCTGCATATCGATTTCCTGCTTCAGGTAGCCGAGATAAACGGCAGCCTTGCTGTGATCTTTGGTGACGATCTTGTTGCAGCCGCAGTAGTAGCAGATCGTATCGCAGAACGGAATGTGCACGTAAAGCGATAAGGGACGGCGACTGCGGCGCATGCGAAGACCTGCCACCGCTTCCAGGAACTGGCCGTAGCCGAAGTCGTTCTGGAAGCGATCCGCAGTCGGATACGAGGTATAGCGTGGTCCCGATTGACTCAGTTTGCCGATGATGTCGGCGTCAAATTCAACGGGTGGGAAAGGCGTAATCATAGTTAGGCGGCGAGGCGTTTCACTGAGGTTGAAGATTGCTGGGACGCAGCCGCACGCGATGCGCGCGAGCTGCGGGCCGGGCCAAATTTAAACAGGCTGACGGCTTGCGTCAGGCCGCCCGCTTCCAGCGCCAGGCTGGCGGTGGCTGCTGCGGCTTCTTCGACCAGCGCGGCGTTCTGCTGCGTCACCTGGTCCATGTGGGCGATGGCCGAATTGACCTGATCGACGCCGATGCTTTGCTCGTGCGAGGCGACCGAGATTTCACGCATGATGGCGGTCACCTGCTGCACCGAGGCCACCACTTCCTTCATGGTGGCGCCGGCGCGGTCGACCTGCACCATGCCGGCGCTGACCTTGCCGACCGAGACGTCGATCAGGTTCTTGATGTCCTTGGCGGCAGTGGCGCTGCGTTGCGCCAGGTTGCGCACCTCACCGGCCACCACGGCGAAGCCGCGGCCCTGTTCACCGGCGCGCGCCGCTTCCACGGCGGCGTTCAGCGCCAGGATATTGGTCTGGAAGGCGATGCCTTCGATCAGGCCGATGATGTCGACGATCTTGCGCGAGGAGTTGTTGATCTCGTCCATGGTGGCGATAACGTCAGCGACGATGACGCCGCCCTGCACCGCCACATCGGAGGCATTCTGCGCCAGCTTGTTGGCCTGCTCGGAGTTGTCGGCGTTCTGCTTGACGGTGGACGAGAACTGCTCGACGCTGGACGCGGTTTCCTCCAGGCTGGCCGCCTGCGCCTCGGTGCGGCCGGACAGGTCGGCGTTGCCGGCGGCGATCTGGCGTGTGGCCACGGCCATGGTCTCGACGTTGACGCGGACGTCGCGGATGGTGGCGATCAGGTTGCTGTTCATTTGCTCCAGCGCGCGCAGCAGCTGGCCCACTTCATCGGTGGCGTGGGTTTCAAAGGTGCCCGACAGGTCGCCGGCGGCGATCGCGCGGGCGCCGTGCAGCGCGCGGTCCAGCGGTTGCAGCACCGAGACGCGCAGCGTGTACCACAGGAACACGTTGATGATCAGGCCGAGGAAGGTGGCGGCGAAGATGCCGTAGTTGTTGGCGCTGGTGCCGTTCAGCAGCGCTGCGGCGCAGACGATCGCCAGCAGCACGTTGACCAGGCTGGTGGCGGCCCAGATGCGGAAGCCGAGCGAGGTATGGCTCAGGCGCGACAGCAGCGTGGCGAAGCCCGGCTCGATCACCTGACCGTTCTTGATGCGGATGCCGTGGTTGGCTTCGGTGCGGATGGTGCGATACACCTGGTCGGCCTTGGCGATCTGCTGACGCTCGGCCTTGACGCGCACCGACATGTAGCCGATGGTCTGGCCGTGTTCGCGGATTGGCGTGATGTTGGCGCGCACCCAGTAGAAATCGCCGTTCTTGCAGCGGTTCTTGACGATGCCGGTCCACGGCGTGCCGTCCTTGATCGAGGCCCACAGGTCGGCAAAGGCTTCGGCCGGCATGTCGGGGTGGCGGACGATGTTTTGCGGCGCGCCCAACAGTTCTTCTTCGCTGAAGCCGCTGATCTGCGTGAAATACGGGTTCACGTAGGTAATGTTGCCGTTCAGGTCAGTCTTCGACACGATGGCCTGGTCGTCCAGGACTTCTACTTCGCGATTGGTGACTGGTTGGTTGTTGCGCATTGTCGTCTCTCCGGGCGGTTTATTGCTTTATCGCAATAGATATGGTCAGTTTACGTAGTCCACCTGTCGAATTTATTGATTTAGATCAAATTTCACCGGATTGGAGGGGGGAGTCCCCCAATCCGGGAAGGCCGACAGGTCAGGCGGTTTGGTCGGAACGCTGGGCGGGCTTGGCGGCGGCAACATCGCGCACATTTTTTTGCACAGTGACGGCCGCAAACAAGCTGAGCAGGAAGGTCATGCCGTAAAAACCTTTCTCACTCAGCGCTAGCTGGGCGTTCCATAGACCGATTAATAACAGCAAAATTGCCAGTAGTACAGACATCCAGCATAGACCATAGTAGAGAGATGAAACTGGTATATCTTCGCTGCGGTCGCGCACGGATTTCTGTAGGGAAATTGCTGCAAACAGCCCGTACACCAGGATGGTAAAGTAATAACCTTTTTCGTTGAGCGCCATGCTGGCGTTCCACAGGCCGATGATGAAAGTGAGGATGCCGGCGATCAGGGCCAGCCAGGAGGCGCCGATGAAGGCGTTGGTGGGGGTACTCATGCATGCTCCTTGTCGATATGGAAAGCGAGGCCGGGATGGCGCTCGCTTCCGTATCAGAGCAGAAGACTCAGGCGGGCTTCTTGACCGAGCGCAGCAGCTTGCCGCCAATGGTGACGACCAGCAACGCCAGGGCGCCGGCGATGACGCCGGCGACAGCGTCCAGCAGGCTCGGGACGATCACGCCCAGCGCCGGGCCGACCGCCGGCGTGGTGGCGACGGCTTCGGTGGCATGGTGGATCAGGTCGTGCGCGAACGGCAGGCCGTGGGTCAGGATGCCGCCGCCGACCATGAACATGGCCAAGGTGCCGACAATGCCCAGCGTCTTCATCAGCAGCGGCGCCGCCGACAGCAGCACCCGGCCCAGCGCCTGGACCGCCGCGCCGCCGCGCTGGGTCAGGTACAGGCCGGCGTCGTCCATCTTGACGATGGCGGCCACCAGGCCGTAGACGCCCACCGTCATCACCAGCGCAATGCCGACCACCACCGTGACTTGCTGCGCAAACGCCGCCGTCGCCACCGTGCCCAGCGCGATGACGATGATTTCTGCCGACAGGATGAAGTCGGTGCGCACCGCGCCCTTGATCTTCTCTTTTTCCAGCGCCACCAGATCGACTTCCGGATTGGCCAGCGCTGCATGCAGCTCCTGCTTGTGGCTGTCGTCTTCCTTGGCGTGGAACAGGCTGTGGGCAATCTTCTCAAAGCCCTCGAAGCACAGGTACAGGCCGCCGATCATCAGCAGCGGCGTGATCGCCCACGGCGCGAAGGCGCTGATCGCCAGCGCCGCCGGCACCAGGATCGCCTTGTTCTTCAGCGAGCCGACCGCCACCGCCCACACCACCGGCAATTCGCGCTCGGCGCGCACGCCGGCCACCTGCTGCGCGTTCAGCGCCAGGTCGTCGCCGAGCACGCCGGCGGTCTTCTTGGCCGCCACCTTGCTCATCGCGGCGACGTCGTCGAGGATGGTGGCGATATCGTCGATCAGCATTAACAGGCTGGAACCGGCCATCTTGTAGCACTCCCTTGTAGTTTGATAAGCAATATTAACCCAAGCAGATGACGGCACGATACCGCTACAATGATGATTGCCTCTGAACAAACGGACCCGCCATGACCTTCGCCACCTGGATCACCTTTTTTGTCGCCGCCTGCATCATCGCCGTCTCGCCGGGATCGGGCGCGGTGTTGTCGATGTCGCATGGCTTGTCGTATGGCGTGCGGCGCGCCAGCGCCACGATTTTCGGTCTGCAGACCGGTTTGCTGCTGGTGTTCTTCATCGCCGGCGCCGGCGTCGGCTCGCTGCTGATGGCGTCCGAGGTGGCGTTCAACATTGTCAAGACGGTGGGCGCGCTGTACCTGATCTACCTCGGCCTGAGCCAGTGGCGTGCCAAGGTCACCATCGGCGCCCAGCAGCACGCCGAGGTGGTGGTGCCGACCGCCAAAAAACGCTTCCTGACCGGTTTCCTGACCAATGCCACCAACCCGAAAGGCATCATCTTCATGGTGGCGGTGCTGCCGCAATTTATCACGCAGAGTTCGCCGCTGCTGCCGCAGTTGCTGATCCTGGCCGTGACCATGTGCTGCATCGACCTGGTGGTGATGCACAGCTACGCCTTCCTGGCTTCATCGATGCAACGCTTCTTCCGCGATGCCGGCGCCGTCAAAAAGCAGAACCGCGTGTTTGGCGGCCTGCTGATGGCGGTCGGCGCGGCGCTGTTCTTCGTCAAGCGCGGCGGTGCGGCTGCTTAAGTGCAATTATTTGTAACCGCTGTAGTCGAAGTCCAAGGTGCGGCGTTAAATCAGGCATAACCCACAGGAGACGCAGCCATGAGCCGCAAAATCATCCCTACCCTCGTGCTGGCCGCTTTGGCCGGCTATAGCGCGTTGGCCTACGCCGAAGACCCGCCCGCCATGGTCGGGCGGATTTCCAGCATCCAGGGCCAGGTGACGCTGGTGGGCGATGGCGAGCCGGTGGGCGCCTCGCTGAACTGGCCGGTGACGGCCGACAACCACATCAACACCGCCAGCGGCGCCCGCGCCGAATTCCGCGTCGGTTCGACGGCGGTGCGGCTGGATAGCGATTCCGACCTGGAAATCATCGGCATGGATGACGATTTGCTGCGCTTGCGCCTGAATTACGGCAGCGTCAGCATCCGTGTGCGCAGCCCTGAGCTGCTGCGCGATTTCGAGCTGACTACGCCGCAGGGGCGCATCACCCTGCTGGAGCCGGGTATTTTGCGGGTAGACGTCGACCGCCAGCCGGACACCAGCCAGGTCACCGTGCTGGCCGGTAGCGCACGGGTGGAAGGCGCGGGTTCGTCGGTGGTGGTCAACAGCGGCCGTCACGTCGACATCACGCCGGAAGACGTGCGCACCAGCGTCGCCCGCCGCGACGGCTTCGACGTCTGGGCCGAGGACCGCGACCGGCTCGACAGCGCGACCACCACCACCCGCTACGTCTCCAGCGGCATCACCGGCTACGAGGAACTGGACCGCAACGGCAGCTGGACCGAAAGCGTCGAATACGGCCCGTTGTGGACGCCGCGCAACGTGGCGGTGGACTGGGCGCCGTACCGCGACGGCAGCTGGACCTGGCTGGCGCCGTGGGGCTGGACCTGGATCGACAACGCGCCGTGGGGCTATGCGCCATCGCACTATGGCCGTTGGGTGCAGGTCGACCGCCGCTGGCGCTGGGCGCCTGGACGTCCGGCGGGGCGGCCGGTGTGGGCGCCGGCGCTGGTCGGCTGGGTGGGCGGCAATGGCGGCCCGCATCATCCGGGGCCGGGGCTGGGCTGGTATCCGCTGTCGCCGCGCGACCGTTTCGTGCCGAACTACCGCGTCTCGTCGGACTACGAGCGGCGCGCGACGTGGACGCACAACGGCAAGCCGTTCACGCCGCGTCCCGACTTCAACGGCCGGCGCGACGGCCTGACTGTGCTGCCGCGCGAGCAGTTTGAAGGGCGTCGCAATGTCAACGTGGGGCGTGGCACGCAGCTGCTGCTGCCGGCCAACTTCGTCAAAAACGTCACGCCGGTGGCGCCGCCGCAACCGCAAGGTCCGCATCGCCCGCTGAGCACTGATCGTGGTGGCCGGGGCGACCGCGACCATGACGGCATCCCGGACCGTTTCGATCGCAATGACGGCCGCAACGACCGTCCGGGGCCGGGCCGCACGATCACCGCGCCGTCGCAGCCGCAGCAGGTGCCGGCGCAGCAACCGCCGGGCCGCATCAGCACCTTGGCGCCGAACCAGTTCGGCCGTCCGGACGCGCCGGCGCAGACCATCAACCCGAACGACATGCGGCTGGAACTGCGTCCGCGCTTCAATCCGGGGCAGCAGCGTTCACCAACGCCAAACCAGTCGCCGGTGATGCCGCAGCCGGTGTTGCAGGTGTCGCCACAGCCGCAGCAGGTCCAGCCGCCGCAGCAACCGCAGCGCGAGCGCTTCGACCGCGAAGACGACGACCGCCGCCTCCGCCAGCGCGAGCAGCAGCGCGAACAGCGGGATGCCCGAGAACGTGAACAACGCGAGCAGCGCATGCAGACACAGCAACCGCGTCCGCAGCCGCAACCTCAACAACAGCCACAGCCACAGCAGCAACCCCCGCGTCAGTTCACCCCGCCACCGCAGCAGGCGGCGCCGGCCCAGCGCGAGCAGCGCGAAAACCGCGAGAACCGCCGCAACGACAACCCCCGCGCCGCCGAACGCTGAAAACCCCGGGGTCAGGTCCTCCATTTCTACACGGGTTCAACCGCAAAGCGGTTGAACCCGTGTAGAAATGGAGGACCTGACCCCGGGTTATTGCTGCGCTTTGAGGCGCAGGCGGGCGCGCCATTCGCCGAGGGCCGATAGCGCGCCCTGGAATTCCTTTTCGATTAAATCCGCTTCCGCAGCGGTTACCTTGCCGTCCAGTAGCGCTGTGGAGACGGCTTCCGCCACCGCTCCCACCTGGCTCATCACTTTGCATACCGTCTGCGACAGGTCGTCTTCGCTGATGCGGTCCGGCATCGGCACCACGAAGGCGGCCATGCCGTGCCGTACCAGCAGCGCGTGCAGTGGCAGGTGCGCTTCGACTACGCCCGCTCTGTGGCATAGCTCCACCACGGTTGAAACCTCTTCAAACGACGGGTAGTGCGAGACAATCGTCGGCGCCAGCTTGTTGCGCAGGACGTTGACCGAGATTCCCATCGACTGCGCCAGTGCGTCAATGCCGCCGGGATAGGCGCGCGCCACTTTGTAGAGCGCGTCGTGCTGATTCATGTCCAGGTATTTGCGAGTCATGGTGAAGCGAGCCTTTTATTACCGATGCAAGCGCGATCACGCGGCGCTATGCTGTTTTTCATTCAACTTCTTTGTGAAAAGACATCATGAAGTCATTCAGTTCTGCGCTGCTATTGATGGTTTGCCTTGCCGTGGCAGGCAATGTGCCGGCGCAAGCGCGGCCGGCTTCACATTCTGGCACATCGTCGTCGTTTAAAAAGGGATTTTCTTCACAAAAGAACAACGCTGCTGCGCGACACAGCAAGCCAGCCGCGCCGCCAGCCAACCGTCAGAGCGGCCCCGGCGCCTTCGGGCAGCAGGCCGGCTCGCCGGCTTCGGCCCCGCCGCAGCGCAACCGCTCGGCCATGTCGCGCGATGTCGACCGCCGCGCCGCCGAAGCCAATGCGCTGAAGACGCTGGACCAGCGCCGCAATGCCGCCAGTAACCAGCCGCTGCCGCCGCTGAACGATACCTTGCGCCAGCCGCAGCCGCCGTCACCCGTGTACCGCGCGCCGCCCTCGCCGGGGCCGGGCTACCAGCAGCAGCCGTCCGGCAATGGCTTGATGGCCGGCGTACTGGGCTTCATGCTGGGCCGGGCGATGAGCCAGAGTCATCAGCCAGTGTCGTATCCGACTACCAACCACGGCCAGACGCAGGCGCCGCCGCAGCCCGGTGCCACAGAGGCGTCCCGCGCGGACGGCGCCGGTGTGGTGGGCGGCATGCCCGGCCTTGCCGAGCCGCACCCGGCAGCAGTCGCGGCGCAGACCGAGCCATCATTCCTCGCCAGCCTGCTGCGCTGGTTTGCCTGGCTCTCGGTGCTGAGCTTGCTGGCCTGGGCTGCCGTGTTCTCGGTGCGCAAGTTTCGCCGTCTGCGAACCGGTCCGAATTATTCGTTTGAAAGGAATTGATGATGGGCTGGACCGATGCTTACAACTATCTGCGCAGCGGCGCCGCCAGGCTGATGGGCGATGACGCCCCGCGCACCGATACCGATCTGCCGCTGGGCGCGCGGATCGGCAGCGTGGTCGGCATCCAGCAGTCACCGCTGTTGCGGGCGGCCGGCGCAGGTTCGCTGATCGCCCTGCCGGCTGCGGATGACACCCGCATCGTCGCCGTCTCGCAGATCCAGCTGAAGCAATCCGGCGGCCTGTATCGCTACTACCTCGAAACCGGCGACCGCGACGACCAGGAGAAATTCCTGCAGGTCTATCAGGACGCCAGCGGCGAAGTCAGCGAGGTCATGTACTGCACCCAGCTGGCCCGCGTGATTCCGGAATCCGCCGAGGATCAGGACGCCTACACCGGCCGCGCCGGCGCCGGCCTGGGCGACCGCAGCTACACGCTATGGCGCGAGCAACTGAGCGATATGGATCTCGACCTCGACCTGATCTTCGGCGCCAGCGACGGCCTCGACTATTGGCGCGACGCCGGCGACCCGGAAGTGGCTTACATGCCGCCCTTCACCGGCAGCGAAGTCCGGCTGGACGACGCCAGCGGCCACACCGGCCTGCGCCAGGACATGTACTTCATGCCGTATGTGCGCGAACTGCGCGGCGGCGGCCACGAATATCTGCTGATCACCACGGAAATTATCCACAGCGTGAACGGCGATGGCAGCAAACGCGGGATCCATGTCGATTTCGTCATCGGCATCCCGGTGGAGCAGCAACGCATCGTTATCCAATGATGCGCAACTTGAGTGAGGAAACTGAAATGAGCAACTTGAATGGCTGGGGTTTGACCGCGCGACTGATCACCAAGCATTTCGGCGCGCTGGGCAATCGCGTCTCCGAGGCGATCGCCAATTTCGATCCGGAAACCGCCACCGAGGCCGACCGCGACCGCCTGGCCGACAACCTGCGCGGCGCCGCGCAAAAACTGGCCGCCGCCCGCGCCGCTTTCGACAAGGAGGCCGCCGACGTGGTCAAGCTGCGCCAGCTGATCGCCACCGACGAACAAGCCGCCGGCACGCTGGCCGAACGCCTGGCCGCCGGCAAAATCTCGGAGTCCACCATCACGCTGTTCTGCGACGAGCTGGAAGGCAACAAGGCGCGCCTGCCGCAGGAGCTGCAAGAGGAAGCCGATGCGAAACAGTATATGAACGAGCTGCAAACCATCGTCGACGCGCTGTCGAAACAGCTGGCCGAATTCGACGCGCAGGCGAGAAAGGCAATGCAGGCGCTGGCCTCGGCCCGCGCCCAGCAGGATCTGCAACAGCTGCGCGCCGAGCGCCAGGCGCAACTGGCCGGCCTGCAAGGCGTGCGTGGCCAGTCGAGCGCGCTGAGCGCCCTGACCCGGCGCGCCGAGAACATCCGCAACGACGCCGAAGGCTTGCGCATCGTGACCGATATCGGCCAGAAACCGCTGGACCAGGCGGCCGAGCTGGAGGCGATCCGAAAATCGGTCAGCCAGCCCGCGCTGGGCGGCAATGAGTCGGCGCTGGCGCGTTTGCAGCGCTTGTCCGGCCAGCCGGTCGAGCAGCCGCTGGCGCTTGCAAAGTCCTGATCGGGCTACAATATAGGGTAGTGCCGCCACTGTGGCGGCGCTACCTTATTAGATAGGAAAGAATATGCAAGCGATCCCGCCATCAGAGTCCCTCATCGAGTACCCGAGCGACTTCCCGATCAAGGTCATGGGGCCGACTCATATCGATTTCGCCCCGACCATCATTGTGGTTGTGCAAAAGCATGACCAGGAATTCCATGAAGGCAAAATGGAAGTCCGCCCTTCGGCCAAGGGCAATTACACCGGCCTGACCTGCACCGTGCGCGCCACCAGCCGCGAGCAGCTCGATGCGCTGTACACGGAATTGTCCGCGCACCCGATGGTTAAGATTGTCATGTAATTAAGTGTGCTGGCGCTGGAAGACGGCAATCTCTTCCAGCAGCCAGTCGCGGAACGCCTGCACCTGCGGCTTGGCCGCTGCGCCGGGCGGCGTGACGAAGTAGTATTCATCCGGACTGGGCGTGGCGATGTCGAATAGCCGCAGCAGTTGTCCGGAGGCGATCTCCTGCATCGCCACCACATGGCGGACCAGCGCCACACCGTTGCCGTCGGCGGCGGAGCGCACCAGCATCGACAAATCCTCAAACAGCAGCCCGCCTGACGGCTCCGCCAGGTCGAGTCCGGCCGCGTGCAGCCACGGGGTCCAGCGCTCGACCGAGCGCAGCAGCGTATGCCGTGCCAGGTCGGCTGGCACGGCCGGAAGCCGCCCATCGCGATAGTGTGGACTCACTACCGGATAATACACATCCCCCATCAACCGCAACACCAGCATGCCGGGATAGTTGCCGCGTCCGAAGCGGATGCCGACGTCCACGCCCTCGCGCGCCAGATCCTGCATGTGTCCGCTCGATTGCAGCACCACCTCGATATCCGGATGCAGCTCGATAAATTTCCCCAGCCGGGGCGCCAGCCAGCGTGCCGCAAACGAGGGGATCGAGGTAATCGTCAACCGCTGGTTGATGCTGGCGGCGCGCATGGCGTCGGTGGCGGTGGCGATATCGGCAAAGGCCTTGCCCAGAAACTGGGCGAACTTCAGTCCGTCGTTAGTTATTTTCACCTGGCGGCCGTGACGCACGAATAGTTGCCGCCCCAACTCCTCTTCCAGCCCGCGCACCTGATGGCTGATCGCCCCGTGCGTCAGGTGCAATTCCTCCGCCGCACGCGAGAAATTCTCGTGGCGGGCCGCCGCCTCAAAGGCGCGCAACGCGGAAAAATTGGGCAGCCTGCGGGCCATGCTGTGGATAACTTTGTGAATAAAACTAACAAGAATTGCGAAAATATACCGTTATACAGGCACTTACACAAGGTTTACCATGTGAATAAATCTATCCAATCGGAGTTGTCATGCGGTTTGAGTTATACGTGGATGCCTTGCACACCAGTCCTTATGCGCTGTCGGCCTTCGTGGCGCTGATCGAAAAGGGCTTGCCCTTCAGCGTCAAAACCGTGGACTTGAACAGCGGCGAACAGAAGCAGGCGGGCTTTGCCGGCCGCGCGTTGACCGCACGCGTGCCGGCGTTGGTGGACGGCGATTTCGTGCTGACCGAGTCGTCCGCCATCACCGAATACCTGGATGAGAGCTTTCCGCCACCGCAATATATTGCCTTGTATCCGCAGGAGCGCCGCCAGCGCGCGCAGGCGCGTCAGCTCCAGGCATGGCTGCGCAGCGACCTGGTGCCGGTGCGTACCGAGCGCGACACGGAAACCGTGTTCTTCGGCAAGGCCTGCGCGCCGCTGACCGCGACGGCGCAAACCGCCGCCGCCAAGCTGGTCAGCGTGGCCAGCCATTTCGTCCAAGGCCCGCAACACCTGTTCGGCGACTGGTCGATCGCCGACACCGACCTCGCCATCATGCTGAGCCGGCTGGTGCGCAATGGCGACGCGGTGCCGGCCAAGCTGCGCGAATACGTCGAATTCCAGTGGCAGCGCCCGTCTGTGCAGCAATGGCTGGACCGCCACCAGCCGGGCTGAAAGCGGCCTTCGGGGGTATAATGCCGGCATGACGTCCCCAACCTTCCCTGAGATCAAGCATCTCGGCAAAGCCGACTACGACAGCACTTTCACCGCCATGCGGGCCTTCACCGACGCCCGCACGCCGGACACGCGCGACGAACTGTGGATCGTCGAGCATCCGCCGGTCTACACGCTGGGCTTGGGCGCCGATCGCGGCCACCTGCTGGCCGGGGCGTCGGAGATTCCGGTGGTGCAGACCGACCGCGGCGGCGAAGTCACCTATCACGGCCCCGGCCAGGTGGTGATCTACCTGCTGATGGACCTGCGTCGCAACAAGCCGGGCGGCAAGCTGTACGCGCGCCAGTTCGTGCATAAAATCGAGCAGGCCATCATCAATGTCTTGCAGGCGTATAATCTCGTCGGTGAGCGCGTGGAAGGCGCGCCGGGCATCTACATGGCCGGCGGCGACCACAAGGGCGCCAAGATCGCCGCGCTGGGCTTGAAGGTACGCGGCAATGGCTGCACCTACCACGGGCTGTCGCTGAATGTGGCGATGGATCTGGCCCCGTTTTCCTGGATCAACCCTTGCGGCTATGCCGGGCTGGAAACAGTCGATATGCGCACTGTCGGTGCGCAGGCAATGCTGTCGGATGTGCAACAGCAGCTGGCCGAGGAATTAGTCCGCGTCCTGGCGGCAAACGAATGAACTGATTATGACCACTGAAACCACTGTAGCTTACAACCCGAGCGAAAAGCAAAAAGGCGCCAGCAAGACCTCGCGCATCCCGATCAAGATCGTGCCGATCGAGCAGGTCGAGCGCCTGAAGAAGCCGGACTGGATCCGCGTCAAGGCCGGTTCGCCGAACACCCGTTTCTACGAAATCAAGGAAACGCTGCGCGAGAACAAGCTGGTCACCGTGTGCGAAGAAGCCAGCTGCCCGAACATCGGCGAATGCTTCGGCAAAGGCACGGCCACCTTCATGATCATGGGCGACAAGTGCACCCGCCGCTGCCCGTTCTGCGACGTCGGCCACGGCCGCCCGGACCCGCTGGACAAGGATGAGCCGACCAATCTGTCGCACACCATCGCCAAGCTGCGCCTGAGCTACGTGGTGATTACCTCGGTGGACCGCGACGACCTGCGCGACGGCGGTGCGCAGCACTTCGTCGAGTGCATCCAGAACACCCGCGCGCTGTCGCCGAAAACCCAGATCGAAGTGCTGGTGCCGGATTTCCGCGGCCGCCTGGAAAAGGCGCTGGCAATCTTCGCCGACGGCCTGCCGGACGTGATGAACCACAACCTGGAAACCGCGCCGCGCCTGTACAAGGAAGCGCGTCCAGGTTCGGACTATATGCACTCGCTGAAGCTGCTGAAGGATTTCAAGGCGCTTTATCCGAGCGTGAAGACCAAGTCGGGCATCATGGTCGGCCTGGGCGAGACCGACGAGGAAGTGCTGCAAGTGATGCGCGACATGCGCGAGCACGACATCGACATGCTGACCATCGGCCAATACCTGGCGCCATCGAACAGCCACCTGCCGGTGCGCCGCTACGTGCACCCGGACGTGTTCAAGATGTATGAAGAAGAAGCCTATAAAATGGGCTTCAAACACGCTGCCGTTGGCGCCATGGTGCGTAGCTCGTACCACGCGGACGAGCAAGCGCATAACGTGCTGGCCGCAGGCTGATAACAAAGGACTCCTCGGAGTCCTTTTTCTTTGATACGCATCAGACGCCGCCGCTTGCGCTGGCGGTCGTGAGGGCTAAACTGAGCTCTCGGAGGTTCTATGCCTATCATCGATATCAATGCAGCAAAAGATCAGCTATCTACCTTGCTTGAGGCAGCCCAGCGAGGCGAGGAAGTGATCATTTCGCAAGATGGACAAGCCGTAGCGCAACTGGTTGCGGTACGGCCGCGTTTAAAGCTTCGCGAGCCTGGTTCAATGGCTGGGCGGATTTGGATAGCCGAAGACTTCGATGCCCCACTTGCCGACGAAACACTGGCAGCCTTCGAGGGGCGATAGTGCATGTCCTGCTAGATACGCATGTGGTACTCTGGTGGCTCCAGGACAACCGCAAGTTGTCTATAAGGAGTCGAGCCAGAATTAATGCCGCATCAGCTGTCTATGTGAGCAGCGTATCGATCTGGGAAGCTGCGATCAAGGTCCGTGACAAAGCTCTCGATCTCGACCTCAATGTACTGGCGAAACAAATTGAGATTGACGGCTTCATTGAACTAAAAATCTCTCATCGTCATGCCGCCACGGTTGCATTGTTACCGGGCATTCATCGTGATCCGTTTGATCGCATGCTGGTGGCGCAAGCGATGTGCGAGTCGATGACATTGCTCACTGCCGATCACTTGCTGGCCAGCTACTCCAACCTGGTGGAGGTGATATGACTAGCCGTCGAGGCCTTTCAGCAGGACTTCGGCGACGGTCTGGTTCAGGTCCTGGCCGCGCTCGGTTGCCAGTGTGTGCAGGCGCTTTACCAGCTCATCGTTCAGTTTGACCGCGAACGGCACCAGGCCGAGCGCCTGATCGCGCTTGCGCTGTTCGCGTTTGTCGACAACGGGGTTGGCGGTGTTGCCGAAGCCAGCGGCGCCTGGTGCGCCCATCTTGCCCATCAGCTTTTTGGCGTCGGCTTTCGCCAGATCGGTTTTCTTCATGTTGTCGTCCTTTTAAAGGCGCCATTCTAGTATCATTTCTATTTCCTTGGTCATTTCATCCACGTTATAGGACTAATATCATGTCGCTACGCATTAATGACATCGCTCCGAATTTCAGCGCCAACACCACCCACGGCCAGATCGATTTCCACGAATGGATCGGCGATCAGTGGGCGATTCTGTTCTCGCATCCGAAAGACTTCACCCCGGTGTGCACCACCGAACTGGGCTACATGGCCAAGATCGAGCCGGAATTCACCAAACGTAACGCCAAGCTGATCGGCCTGTCGGTCGACGCCGTCGAAAACCACGAGAAGTGGGCGGCCGATATCGAAGAAACCCAGGGCGCCGCCGTTAAATACCCGATGATCGGCGACACCGACCTGGCCGTGGCCAAGCTGTACAACATGCTGCCCGCCGAAGAAGAAGGCACGCATGAAGGCCGCACACCGGCCACCAACGCCACCGTGCGCTCGGTATTCATCGTCGGCCCGGACAAGCGCATCAAGCTGACCTTGACCTACCCGATGACCACCGGCCGCAACTTTGACGAAATCCTGCGCGTGCTGGATTCGATGCAGCTGACCGCCAAACACAAAGTCGCCACCCCGGTGAACTGGAAAAACGGCGACGACGTGATCATCACCACCGCCGTCAGCAACGAAGAAGCCGAAACCAAATTCCCAGGCTTCCGCACCATCAAGCCCTACCTGCGCGTCACCAAGCAGCCGGTTTAAGAGCATGACTGTACGCATAGAGGAGTCATGGAAGCAGCAGCTGCAAGGTGAGTTTGAACAGCCTTACTGGGCATCCCTGACTTCCTTTGTGCGTGCGGAGTATGCTGCCACGCAGTGCTGCCCGGCGGGCAAAAATATCTTCCGCGCTTTCGATCTGACGCCGTTCGATCAGGTCAAGGTGGTTATCCTCGGCCAGGACCCGTATCACACGCCGGGCGCCGCGATGGGCTTCTGTTTCTCGGTCCCGGACGGCAATCGCCCGCAACCGAGCTTGCAGAACATCTTCCAGGAACTGCACAGCGACCTTGGCGTCGATCGTCGCCAGACTGATTTGAGCGACTGGGCGCAGCAGGGCGTGTTTCTGCTGAATAGCGTACTCACCGTGCGCGCGCGGGAAGCTGGCTCGCATGCCAACAAGGGCTGGGAAACCTTCACCGACAGCGCTATCAGAACGCTGTCGGAACAGCGCGAAAACATCGTCTTCATCCTGTGGGGCAGCTACGCCATCGCCAAGCGCGCGCTGATCGATAGCCGCAAGCATCTGGTGATTACCTCGCCGCACCCGTCGCCGTTCTCCGCGCACAAGGGCTTCTTTGGCAGCAAGCCGTTTTCACGCGCGAACGATTATTTGGTCGCCAACGGTCAGGCGCCCATCCACTGGGCTTGAACGTCGAACGCACGCTCGATGAACCAGACCAGCGCCACCAGCGCGATCAGCGCAGAACCGCCGGTCAGCAAGCCGCGATAAAACCAGCTACGGCGCAGCAAAAACGCCAGCGGCAGGAATACCGCGACGATGCACAGCTGTCCTATTTCCACGCCCAGATTGAAGCCGAACAGGCTGGCCAGCAGCGCGCCTTTCGGTAATCCGAGGTCGATCAGCACACTGGCAAAACCAAAACCGTGGATCAGACCAAAGCCAAACGCCGCCCAAGGCCGCCGTCCCCGAAACAGCGGATAGATGTTGTTCGCCGCCGCCAGGATCACCGAGGCCGCAATCGCCGATTCCACCAGCCGTGACGGCAGCGACACCAGCGACAGGCTGGCCAGCGTCAAGGTGAGCGAGTGTGCCAGCGTGAAGGCAGTCACCACTTTCAGCACGTCGATGAAGGCGCCACGCAGGTTGTCGGCCGGCGCCGCCAGCAGCACCGCCGGCAGCAACAGCGACAGCAGGAACAGGATGTGGTCGTAGCCGATCCAGATATGCCACACGCCGTCCTTCACGTAGGCGCTGAATTGCTGCAGCTGATCCGGCGCTGCCAAAGATAGGCGCTGCTGCGCGTGCGCGGGGTCGAAGATGGCGGTGGAGGTGACGCCGTCACGCGTCAGCCGCAGCAAGCCTTTGTGCTGCGGATCGAGATCGGCGAACAGGCGATAGCCGATGCTCAGTGTCGTCAGCGGCGCCGGGCAGATGGCCTCAAAACGCAGCACGCTGTAGGCGCCGTCGGTATGATCGTCAATCAGTTGCTGGCCGGCGCTGATGCGGCATGCGCCACCATCGCCCGCGAGACTTAGCCGCTCCAGCGCATACGCAGCAATGGCGCTATGGCGCGCGCGGATTTCATCCCACATCAGCTGGCCGTCGCCATCCTGATCGAGGCCGATCGCGTAGTCCAGATCCCGCAGCGCGATGTCCCATTGGCCCGTCACGCGTTCGCCTTGCACATCAAGCGAAAAATAGCTGTCGCTGGGCTTGTGGGCTTGCGCGGGCAGCAGCGCACCGCATAGCAGCAGTAAGGTAAGCAAGCGAAGCAACCGTTTCATCATGTCCCCGTTTGCAGTTTGCGTATCAGGCGCGCGGCCACCACGTCTTCGATGTGGTGCGTGGCGATCCAGTCGATCACAGGCCTGGCGGCGCCGGGATCGGGCGCAGCCAGTGCCGCTTCAAGATAGATCCGGATATCTGCGGTTTCCTTTTGCACCGCCCAGTTCTTGCGCGCCAGCGCCAGGGCGGTGGTGGCGTCGTGGCGCAGTTTCAGTTCGAAGCGCGCCTGTTCGCGCTGATGCACGGTATCGCCGCGCTGAGCTGCGGCTTCGAAGCGCGCCGCCAGTTCACGGATGTCGGCCTGCAAGGCAGCGTGGCCGGCAGCCTGCCTGGCCAGCGCGCTGCGCAGCAGTAGCGCGTCGATGCGCTCCTGGCCCTTTAACAGCGTCAGTACATCGGCTGCGCGGCCTTGTTCCAGCAGCAAGTCGGCATAAGCGCCTTGCAGATAGCTGTCGCGCGGATCGAGCGCCAGCGCGCGGCGGAAGCGTGCTTCAGCGACGGCAGCATCGCCGCGCCGTTGCGCCATTTCGGCCAGCAGGGTCAAAGACCATAGTTGCAGCTGCACCGGTGCGTTGGCGCTGCGCGCCAGCGTCAGGTCCAGCAGCTTTTCACTCTGCGCCGCCTTGCCGGTCATGGCGCCTATGTTGGCGATGCAGGTAATCGCCACCAGGTCGATTGTCAGGCCGGATACGCGCGCGCAACTGGCGCCGGCGCCTGTATAGTCGCCCTGCACGGTTTGCACCGTGGCTTGCGTCAGCCAGGCTTGCGGATTGCGCGGCTCGGTGGCCAGCACGGCAGCAAGATCAGCCAGCGCCGGCGAAAATTGATGGGTACTTTGCAGCAGCGTGGCGCGCAGCAGTCGGACTTCCGATGGCGGCGCGGTTTGCCGCCACCATGGTTGCAGCGCCGCTTGTGCGTAGCCGAGGTAGCGCGGATCGGCCTCGCTGCGGCCCAGCGCGATGTAGCGGCGCGCCACGGTGGTCGCCAGTTCGACGTCGTTCGGATTGGCATTCAGCTGGCTGCGCAGGCGGCGCAATTCCTGCTGCACCGGATCGCCCCGGCGCGGCACGCTTTCCAGCACTTGCCGGCCGCTGGCCGGAACATAAGGCGCCGCCTGTACCACAGCGGTGATGCAGCACGCCAGCGCGAAGATCAGTTTATGCATGATGATAAAGGCGGGCGTGTTGGCGCCCGCCTGGTGCTTACTTCAATGCGACCGGTTCGGTATCGTCCGGCGTGGTGGCGGCGATGCTGTCGGTGGCCTGCGGCTCGGCAGTCGTTTCACTGCCATCGCCGATGATCGCCAGCACTGCGGTGAAGAACTTGTCGACCATGGATACCGGCGGCGTTGGCGGTATCGGCGTGGACGGGCCATCCCAGTCGTTGCCATGGCCGCCGCAGGCGCTCAACGCCAGCAAGGCACTCAAGCCCAATGTCAGGCGCAGATATCTCATGGCGCCCTCCCTGCCTGGGCCACTGCGGCGCTTTGCGGCGAACCTGGCAGCGGCGTTTTCAGATACGGGAAGGCGGCGCTGAAGTAGCTGTCGTCAAGATAAGCGCCATCGGTGAAGTGCAGCTTGCCGGCTGGCGCGTCGGCTGGCGCGCAGCCCAGGTTCAGCGTGCACAGATTACCCATCACCACGCGCAGCGCGATATCGACCACGTCATCGCCCGGCCGGCGGCCGTTCGGGAAGCCGGCATTGTCGCCGCCGATCACGCCCAGGCGGTTCTGCTTGCCCATGGCCACGGCTGGCGTGCTGGTATTCAAACGCAGCATTTCGGATGCGGTGACGCTGGCCGGCTGGTTCAGGCCTTTGACGCCGGTAAGGAAGGCCGCCACCAGGTCGTTGCGCGGGAAGTTGGTCGGCGCCTTGGCGCCGGCGCTGCCGTACAGGATTTCAATCAGCGCCGGCAGCGTTGGATTGGTGACGTAGGTGGCAAACTGGGCGTCGCCGGACGGTTTGCTGGCGTTGAAGGTGTCCTTGTCCTTGAGGCCGATCACCACCTCATTCACCAGCGGCATGCCGAGGCGCGATACCTGGGTCCAGGCGCCGCCCTCTTTCGATGGCGTGCTGCTGTTCGGCGTTGGATTCAGCAAGCGGCCCTGGCGCACGCTGGCGGTGGTCCAGCCACCGATCACCGGATCGCTGCTGCCGGCCGCAGTCAGGCACGAGGCCGCCACTTCCATCTCGATGGCGGTAACGTTCTTGCCGGCCAGGTCATCCTTGGCCGCGCTTTCCGCGTTGGCGGCAAACTCGGTGGCCGGCGCCTTGATGTTCACTAGGTCGAAAGTCTCGCCGAGGTTGACGACGAACGGATCCTTGCGCTGGCCGACGAAGACCCGCGCCGGCGTGCTGCATCCCGGAATGTTGACGTTGTACATATGCGCGCCGGCATAGGCGACGTAGTTCGGTATCGACTTGTTGCCGATATTGTCGAGCGGCTTGTCGAAGGTGGCGTTGCCGTCGGCGGCGTTGGTTACGGCGGCCTTGGTGCCGGTGCGGCGGTCACCCCGCACCACGTTGATGGTGTAGGTCTCGCGGACGTTGGCGCCAGCCGCGTTGGGGCCGTTGATGGCGCCGCCGTTAATTACCAGTGGAATCGAAACTTGCTTGCCACCCACGGTCAGCTTGGTGTCCTTGTTGGTGTAGTTGAAGCGGAACTGGAAGGTCAGGTCTTCCTTGGCGTCGCCATTGTTGTCGATATGAATCTCGTACAGAGCGTTCGGATCCATGGCGAAGTAGTTGGGGCCGGCGCCAGGATCTTGCAGCGGCACATAGTCGGCGATCAGCGTGACGAAACTGGCGCGGCCTGGTTCGTAACTGCGGAACATGTAGAAATCGGTGCCGTCGACCTTGGGACTTTGCGTCACGAACGGCGCTTCGCGGTGGCTGGACGCCTGCGCCGCCGGCAGGCAGGCCGCAGCCAGTGTGCCTGCAACCGCCAGACGCACTGCTTGGTTGATGATAGTTTGCATTCTCGCTTCCTCCGAATTGAGTGAACCTTCTATGGGTACTGCAAGGCTGATATACGCGGTGCGAGGTGCGTCAGATTCAAAATTAATAAGTTTAATTTTTAGAAATTATGGCTGAGCGTCAAACGCAGCGTGCGTGGCTCGACCGGATGGAAGTGCACATCGCTGACGCCTTCCGCTGCTTCGCCCGCCAGGCGCGAGGTGTAGTAGTAGTCGATATCGCTGGCGCGGCGGTTGAACAGGTTGAAGCCGTCCAGTGTCAGCCTGGTTTTACTGCTGAGCTGGTAGCCGATGCGACCATATGCCAGCGTGGTGGCAGCCGAGCGCACGCTGTTGTCCTCCACCAGCGGACGCTGGCCGAAGTAGCGCAACTCGAAGCCGCCGAACCAGCGGCCCCGGTCTTTGACGGTGACGCCGAACGACGCCACCTTGTCCAAGGCTTCCGGCACGTAGTTACCCACAGGATTGCTATGGCGGTAGCGCGCGCGTGACACTGCCAAATCCAGGTCGAACAACAGCCACGGCGCGGCGGTGTAGTGGTTATTCCATTCGATGCCGCTGCGGCGGCTGGCGCGGCTGGCTTCGGTCTGGCCGCTGTCGCCGGCGTAGACCAGTTCCGAATCGATGTCCAGCGCCCATAGCGCCAGCGAACTTTGCAGGCCGGGCAGCGATTCGCTACGCACGCCCAGTTCGGCGCCGCGCGTGCCCACCAGCGGCGCCGACGGGTCCGGTCCTGTGACGCCGCGCGCATCGTTGCTGTGAAAGCCGCTGCCGTAGTTGATGAAGTATTCGGTCCTGGCCCACGGCCCGAAGATCAGCGACAGCTTGGGCGAAAATTTGTGGGCATTGGCGTGGTCGTCGTTGACCTTGAAGCGGTAGGCGTCGTAGCGCAGCCCGGCAATGGTGCGGAACGACGGCGTCCAGTAGCTGGTGTTTTCTGCATACAGGCCCGCGCTGGCCTGGTTGACGCGGTCTTCGCGTACCGTGCTCAGACGCTGGCGCGCCACCGTGGCGTACAGGCCGATCGGCGAAATATGATCGTAGCGGGTTTGCACGCCCAGCTTGTTGCGCATGTCGATGCCGGCGAGGTTGTCCAGCCACGTCTGGCTCAGGCTGCCGCCGCCCATGGTGCGGCGCTCGCTCTGCTGGAACTGGTCGCCATTGACCGGGTCGTTCAGCAGATAGGTAAAGTTGCTGTACAGGTCCAGGCTGGAGCGCAGCAGGTAGGCCGAGGCTTCGGTGATGCGGTCATCGGCGCGGCGGTGCATATTCCACGCCACGCTGGCGCGTGCAGTATCGCCGCCATCGCTGGCATCGACGCCGCCGAAGCGGTCGATCAGCCCTTGCTGGACGGCGCGCTGCGGCACCTGGTCGGTGGCGTTCCAGCGGTTGCGGTAAGCCATGGCGGTGATGCTGTAGCCGTCCTGCGCATCGCCGTGGCTGTAGCGCAGCATGCCGCTGTATTTGCGCACCCGCTCCGGCGTCTGCCACGGGCCGTTGTTGCGGCTGAGCTCCAGGCCGTACAGCAGCGTGCCGCCGGTGGTGGTGAACGCATCGGCCAGCACGCCGCGCTGATAGCCGTAGCTGCCCATGGTCAGGCTGGCGATGCCTTGCCGCAGTTGGTCGCTGAGGCGGATGTGGGCGGCGCCGGCCGAGGAGAAGTCGCCCTCGTCGGCGAAATAGCTGCCTTTTTTATAGTCGATGCGCTGCACCAGCTCGGGGATCAGGAAGTTCAGGTCGGAATAGCCCTGGCCGTGCGCGTTGCTGCGCATATTCACCGGCACGCCGTCGACCCAGGTGGCAAAGTCGGTGCCGTGGTCGAGGTTGAAGCCGCGCAGGAAATACTGGTTGGCCTTGCCGTCGCCGCTATGCTGGGTGACGATCATGCCCGGCACGAATTCCAGCAATTCACCGGTGCGCAGCGCCGGCCGGTTGGCGATCAGGTTGGCGGTCACCGTGCCCTGGCTGGCGGCGTCCGAACTGCCGACGGCGTTGTCGTAATGCGCCAGCACGGTGACGATGGGCAGCGGCTGGTCATCGTCGGCGGCGCCGGCAGCGCCGTGCAGCGCGGCGGCCAGCACGGCCGCCATCTTGCGGTTGAACGTCATCTCGTCTCCAGGCGTCTATTGTCGATTGCGTCAGCTTGTCAGCCTTATACGCATCGGCGCGCACGCCGGATTCACGATTTCTTTCGTGCGCGTCGAGGAATGTGGTAATTTGAGCAAGCATCAAAACCTCTCCCTCACCGACAAGGCATGCAGTGTCCGACGCGATTACCCTCGATCCCCAGCAGCTGCGCGCCTGGCTGCAAGGCGCCGCCAATCGCGACGCCGCTGCCTTCCGCGCCCTGTACGACGCCACATCGCCGAAACTGTTTGGCTTCGCGCTGCGTATATTAGGCAAGCGCGAACTCGCCGAAGAGGTGATGCAGGAGAGTTTCGTGGCGATCTGGCATAACGCCGCCAGCTATCAAAGCCAGTTGGCCGCACCGATGACGTGGATGACCACGATCGTGCGCAACAAGGCTTACGACCAGCTGCGCCACAGCGATCATGCCGCCGAACTCGATAGCGACCAATTCAACGCCGACATCATGAACGCCCTGCACGATCCCGCCGCCACGCCCATCGAGGCGTTGACCATGAGCCGCGACGCCAAGGCGCTGGCGTTCTGCATGTCGGCGCTGGAAGGCATGCACCGGCAAGTGCTGGGGCTGGCGTTCTTCCATGATCTGTCGCACAGCGAAGTGGCGCAGCAGATGTCGCTGCCGATCGGCACGGTCAAGACATGGATACGCCGCAGCCTGGAACGGCTGAAGACTTGCCTGACCAAAGGAGAGCGCGCATGAATCTCCGGGACAACGCTCCGTTGCGCGACAAGCTGGCCGCCGAATACGTGCTCGGCACGCTGAAAGGCGGCGCACGTCGGCGCTTCGAAGGCCATCTGCATAACGACGCGGCGCTGCGCCGCCTCACCGCCGAATGGCAGGACCGGATGGTGCCGATGGCGGAGTTTTCGACCGAGCAGCAGCCGCGCAAGCAGGTATGGCAGGGTATTGAACGCCGTTTGAACCTGCGCCCTGCGCGCGCGTCGTGGTTTGCGTCGCTGAACTTCTGGCGTGGCCTGGGCTTTGCATCGACCGCAGCGGCGGCCTTGCTGGCGATCGTGCTCGGCACCCGCCTGCTGGATCAGCCGCAGCTTGATTACGTTGCCACGCTGACCGACGATAAATCGCAGGCGGCGCTGGTGCTGACCGGCGATACCAGCCGCAAGGCGCTGACGGTGCGCCTGGTCGGCAATGCGCCTGTAGCCAGCGACAAGACGCTGCAACTGTGGGCCGTGCCTAAGCAGGGTAATCCGCGTTCGCTGGGTATCCTGGCCGATAAAGGCGAAGTCAGGCTGGCGCTGACCAAGGCCGCCATCGGCGACGATGTTGCGCTGCTGGCCGTGTCGCTGGAGCCGAAAGGCGGCTCGCCCGACCCGAATGGCCCGACCGGCCCTATACTCTATAAAGGCGCGTGGGTACGCGTCATGTAAATAGAGAGAGACAGCATGGATGCAGACAAATTCAACGTTGATTATTTCAACACCTTCGGCAAGGGCACGCTGCCGGATCACCTGGGCATCGTCATCACTTCGGTGAAGGAAGGCGAAATCGTCGCCGAGTTCGACGTCACCAAAAACCACCTGGCGCCGAACGGCTTCCTGCATGCGGGCAGCGTGGTCACGCTGGCCGATACTGCCTGCGGCTACGCATGCTTCTCGCACCTGCCTGACGGCGCGCAGAACTTCACCACGATCGAACTGAAATCCAATCACCTCGGCACCGCGCGCGATGGCACGGTCGTCGCCACCGCCACCGCCGTGCATCTGGGCCGCACCACGCAGGTGTGGGACGCCACGGTCATCAACAAGGCCACTGGCAAAACAATAGCGTTGTTCAGATGCACGCAAATGATCCTTTATCCTAAGTAATCTGATAAATTGCAGTTGAAGCCGAGCCCCCGCTGAATTCTCTTTATCTTTTTGTTTTAGGACTGATATGAAAAAATTCATTAAGCGGCTTGGCTGCGGCCTGCTGCTGGCCTCTTCGCTGGCCATGGCGCAAACGCCTTACACGGAAGACTCCACCTACCAGGGCCTCGGCGGCAAGGAAGGCATCAAGAAGATCGTCGACAGCTTCATCACGCTGGTGCTGGCCGATCCCCGCATCAAGGATAACTTCACCGATTTCGATATTCCCCAGCTGAACGTGCGCCTGCAGGAGCAGTTCTGCGAGTTCGCCGGCGGGCCATGCAAGTACACCGGCAAATACCGCGACAAGACCATGGACGGCGTTGGCACGGTGCGCGACATGAAGACCGTGCACCAGGATCTGCAGATCACCAACGCCATGTTCAACGCGCTGACGGAAGACTTGCAGATCGCGATGGAACAGCACAATGTGCCGAGCAGCGTTGCGCTCAAATTGGTGGCCAAGCTGGCGCCGATGCAGCGCGATATCGTGACCAAGTAATCCCGCCAGGAGCAGAACAATGAAGAAAATTATCCCAGCACTGATTCTGGTTTGCGGCGCTGCGTCCGCACAAGACATGGGCAAGCTGCTTGCCACCGGCGGCGTGGTGCAAGTGGAGGGAGCGGGCGGCGGTGGTATCACGCCGTGGGCGCTGATCTCCGGTTACGGCACGCGCGATTCATGGGGCGCCAATGCGCATTTCACCTATGTCAGCACGCAGGACTATCAGCTGAATACCTACGGCGTTGCGGTCGGCATCGCCGATCGTGTCGAAGTGTCGCTGGCCAAGCAGGAATTCAAGGGCAGCCTGGCGCCGCTGGATAAGCTCAACATCAAGCAGGATATCGTCGGGCTCAAAGTGAAGGTGCTGGGCGATGCGGTGTATGAACAGGACAGCTGGGTGCCGCAAGTGGCGGTCGGCGTCATGTACAAGAAGAACAAAGGCATCGGTGGCCTGGGTGCGCTGGGCGTCACCAACGTCAAGCAGCTCGGCGCCAAGGATGACAGCGACTACGATTACTACGTCTCCGCCACCAAGATCTATCTGGAATACAGCCTGCTGCTGAACGCCACGCTGCGCGCCACGCGGGCCAACCAGATGGGCATTTTGGGCTTTGGCGGCGACAGGAACGAAGACCGCCGCCTGAAGCCGGAGTTCTCGGCCGCTTACCTGATCAACCGCAAGCTGGCGCTGGGCGCCGAGTACCGCCGCAAGCCGCACAATCTCGGCGTGGATAACGAGAAGGCGTATTACGACGTGTTCCTTGCGATATTCCCGAACCGTCACGTCTCGGCGACGGTGGCTTATGCCAACCTGGGCGACATCACCATCTTCAATCCGAAAAAGCAGAAGGGACTGTATTTGTCGCTGCAGGCCGGATTTTAGTAGGATTTGTACGGCAGGAATTTGCCGCTCAGGACCACCTGTACGCGGTCGCCTTTCGGATCGGCTTCGCGCTGTATATCCATCGAGAAGTCGATCGCGCTCATGATACCGTCGCCGAATTCTTCGTGGATCAATTCCTTGATGGTGGTGCCGTACACGCTGACGATTTCGTACCAGCGGTAGATCAGCGGATCGGTCGGCACGGCAGTCGGCAGCGAGCCTTTGTACGGCACGATTTGCAGCCATGCGGCTTCTTCGTCGGTGAGGCCGAATAGTGCCTGCGCCTTGTCGGCTTGTTCGCGGTTGAAGGTCATCTGGCCGAGCAGCGCGGCGGTGGTCCACTCCTTGCTCTGACCGAATTCCTGGGCCAGGTCGGTCCAGCGCAGGCCCTTGGCCACTTTGGTCGAGATGATTTTTTGCGTGACTTGATTGCGGTCCATGCTATTTCTCCTTTAGTTGGAACGGTGGACGAGGAAGTCCACCAGGTGATTGCGTAATGGGTAGAACTGCGGATCGTGGTGCATGCCGGCGCGCGTACGGTCCTTCGGCAGCGGGTTGGCGACGACTTCGGCTATGCGGGCGCGCGGGCCGTTCGACATCAGCATGATTTTGTCCGACAGCAGAATCGCCTCGTCGACGTCGTGCGTGATCATGAACACGGTTTGGTGGGTGGCGGCGCAGATCTTCAGCAGCTCGTCCTGAATCACGCCGCGCGTCAGCGCATCCAGCGCGCCAAACGGCTCGTCCAGCAGCAGCATCTTCGGCTCGATAGCGAACGCGCGGGCGATGCCGACGCGCTGCTTCATGCCGCCCGAAAGTTCGGACGGTTTCTTGTTCTCTGCATGCGCCAGGCCGACCATGGCGATGAAGCGCCTGGCGTGTTCGGCCTTCTCGGCCTTGCTCCACTCGGGATAGCGCGACTGCACGGCGAACAGCACGTTCTCCAGCACCGTCAGCCATGGCATCAGCGCGTGGCCCTGGAACACTACGCCGCGTTCCAGGCCTGGGCCGTTGATCTCGCGGTTGTTCATGAAGGCATGGCCTTCGGATGCGGATTCCAACCCCGCCAGCACATTCAGGATGGTGGATTTGCCGCAACCGGAATGGCCGATCACGCAAACGAATTCGCCTTGTTCGATGTCGAAGGAGACGTTTTCAAACACCGGCGGCGCCGATGGTACATAGCGCTTGGCCAGGTCCTGCACGCGCAGGAAGGGGATGTTATTCGACATAGGTCACCAGTTTTTGCAGTCGGCCCAGCGCCAGGTCCAGCAGCATGCCCACCACGCCAATCAACACGATGGCGAACAGCACGCTGGTCAGCGACAGGTTGTTCCATTCATTCCAGACGAAGTAGCCGATGCCGGTGCCGCCCACCAGCATTTCGGCGGCGACGATCACCAGCCAGGCAATGCCCATCGAGATGCGCATGCCGGTCAGGATGGTCGGCGCGGCGGCTGGCAGGATCACATGGCGCGCGGTACGCAACGGCCCCACTTCCAGCGTGCGGGCGACGTTGAGCCAGTCGCGCCGCACCGAGGCGACGCCGAAGGCGGTGTTCATCAACATCGGCCACAGCGCGCAGATGAAGATGACGAACATGCCGGATAGCGAGGAATCCTTGATGGTGTACAGCGCCAGCGGCATCCACGCCAGCGGCGAGATCGGCTTGAGGATCTGCACGTAGGGATTCAGCGCGCGCTGCATCAGCGGCGACATACCAAGCACGAAGCCGACCGGGATCGCCACCAGAGCGGCCAGCAGGAAGCCGATGCCGACCCGCACCAGCGAGTAGCCGAGCTGGATGCCGATGCCTTTGTCGTTAGGACCGTTATCGTAGAAAGGATGGGCCAGATGACCGGCGGCGGCATGGGCGAATTCCAGCGGCGAGGGGAAGCCGCCGCTGCTCTTCGGCGCTTCGACGCTTTTGCCCATCAGCGCTGCATATTCGGCGTCCGCCGCAGAGACGGCGCTGGCAGGCGTGGATGTCGGCAGCGTGGCGAGATGCCAGGCGCCGACGACCAGCAGCAACAGCAGCAGCGATACCAGCGCCGCGCGCAGATTCAGCGAAGCACGCATCAACGGCTGCTCCGCTTGATGGCGAAGCTGTCGGCATAAGCCGCCGGCTTGGCAGGATCAAACACCTTGCCCATCACCGTAATCGGTTTGTTGACGCCTTGCGGCACTACCTGGCCCAGCTCCTTCATGTGTTTCTTGGCGTCGGTCAGCAGCAGCACTTTTTCGGTGATGGCCTTGTAGTCGATATCTTCCTTGATGTAACCCCAGCGCTTCATCTGCTTCAAAATCCACACGCCCATCGAATGCCATGGCACCGGATCGAAGCCGGCGCGGGTTGGCACGTTGCGCACATTGCCCAGGCCATCGGCGAATTTGCCGGTCAGGACTTGCGTGACCACCGTCTCCGGCTGGTTCAGGTAGGCGGCGGGCGAAATCACCTTCGCCACCAGCGCGCGGTGCTGCGGATCGTTGGCCATGGCGGCGGCGGTCAGCACGGCGCGGAACAGCGCCGCGAAGGTGTTGGGATTCTGGCGCACGAATTCGTCCGGCGCGCCGAAGGCGCAGCACGGGTGGCCGTCCCAGATTTCCTTCGACAGGATGTGGATGAAGCCCACTTCGTCGTAGACGGCGCGCTGGTTGAACGGGTCCGGGCCGAGGAAGCCGTCGATGTTACCGGCGCGCAGATTGGCCACCATCTCCGGCGGCGGCGTCACGCGCAGTTGCACGTCGCGGTCCGGATCGAGGCCATGTTCCGCAAGGTAGTAGCGCAGCAGGTAGTTGTGCATCGAGTATTCGAACGGAATCGCCAGCTTGAAGCCCTTCCACTGCTTGGGATCGCGCTTGTCCTTGTGCTTGACGTGCAGCGTGATGGCCTGGCCGTTGATGTTCTGGATGGTGGCAATCCGCATCGGCTGCGGCGCGGCGCCGCCCAGGCCGAGCGACATCGCCAGCGGCATCGGTGACAGGAAGTGCGAGGCGTCGTGCTCCTTGTTGATGATCTTGTCGCGGATCAGCGCCCAGCCGGCGGTCTTATTCAGCGTGACGTTAAGGCCTTGCTTGCGGTAGAAGCCCAGCGGATCGGCCATGATCAGCGGGGCCGCGCAGGTGATGGCGATGAAGCCGACCTTCAGGTCCTTCTTCTCCAGCGCGCCGTTGGCGCCGGTCGATTCCTGTGCCATGGCTTGCATCGCACCCACCGGCAGCACGCTGGCGATGGCGGCGCGCGCGGTATTGGCGCCGACCGCGCGCAGGAAGTCGCGGCGCTGCTGTGCGCGCGGGAACATGGCGCGTAGCAGCGATTCTTCGACGACGTCGTTGCTCAATTGTTCGACGGAGGCGGCTTCTTCGGCCGCGTGTTCGGCGGCGCTGGCGTGACGTCCGCAGCCGCAGGCCAGGGCCGGGCGGTCGGCGTCATAGGAACGGAAGATCGACATGGACTACTCCTTGAGTGGTTATGTCGATCCATGCTCGCAAGCGTCGGGCCAGCCGGCTGCGGGTTGTAGTGCTGGCCCTACATCAGAGTTGAATCAGCCGGTGCTGCACGGCGTACAGGGCGATGCCGACGTCGTTGCTGGTGCCGGTCTTTTCCAGGATACGTGCACGATAAGTGCTCACCGTGTTGGAGCTGACGCCCAATTCCAGTGCAATCTGCCCCACGCTCTTGCCGGTGGCGATGGCTTCGAACACTTGGTACTCGCGCTGCGACAGCGTTTCGTGTGCCAGCTTGGGGGCGGTGCCGGGGGCGAGCGAGCCGCCGTTGGCGATCAGGCGTATCGCGGCCAGCAGCTCGTCGGCGTCCACGCTTTTATTCAGGTAGCCGGCGGCGCCCAGCTTGTAGCAGCGCAGCGCGTACTGTTTTTCCGGGTAGGTGGACAGCATCAGTACCGGCAGGCGTGGCGTGCGGCGTTTCAGCTCTTCCAGCACCTCCAGCCCGTCCTGCAGCGGCAGTGCGATATCCAGCAGCACCATGTCGATCGCCTGGATGCCGGCCTGGCGCAGCGCTTCCGGACCGTCGGCGCATTCGGCGGCGACTTCGATGTCGCCGGCGTCGGCCAGAATCTGCTTCAGGCCTTCGCGCACTACGCGGTGGTCGTCGCACAGCAGCACGCGGATCATGTGGCGGCCCGCAGCGGCATGGTCAGGCGCGCCAGCGTGCCGGCGCCGTCGTCGCCGCGCTCGATGTCGAGCGTGCCGCCGAAATGCAGCGCGCGCTCGCGCATGCCCATCACGCCGTAGGAACGCTGGCCGCTCAGGCGCGCGGCGGATGCGCCGACGCCGTTGTCGGCGACTTCCATCCGTAGTTCGTCCGGCAGCAGGTGGATGCGGATACGCGCCGCGCTGGCGCCCGAATGGCGTGCCACATTGCTCAGCATCTCCTGGAAGATGCGGAACACGGCGGTGGCCTGCTGCGCTTCCGGTGCCGGGGCGTCCGGCGAGTCGATGATGTCGGCGTCGCAGGCGATCTCGGTGGCGTCGGCGAATTCCTGCAACTGCCACTCCAGCGCCGCCACCAGGCCCTGATGATCGAGGATGCTGGGGCGCAGGTCGGTGATGATGCGGCCGACGTCTTCCACCGCGCGTTCGATCAGGCGGTTCATGGTCTGGCATTTGTCGGCCACCTGTTCGCGGTCACCGACGCGGCGGGCGATCCAGTTCACATCGAACTTCAGCGCCACCAGCAGGCTGCCCAGCTCATCGTGGATTTCGCGCGCGATGCGCTTGCGTTCCTGTTCGCGCACCGCCTCGGTATGGGCCGACAGCTGGCGCAGTTGCAGCAGCGCCTGCGACAGTTCGGCGGTGCGCTCGGCCACGCGCTGTTCCAGTTCCTGGCGCGCGCGCTCCAGCGCTTCCTCGGTCTGTTTGCGCTGCGTGATGTCGGTGAAGGTGATGACCGCGCCGCATACCGCCCCCTGGTCGATCACCGGATGCGACGAATACTCGGCGTTGAAGCGGCTGCCGTCGGCGCGCCAGAATACTTCCTGGTCGTTGCGGCACGGCCGGCCGGTGCGGAAGGCCAGGAAGATCGGGCATTGCTGCTCTTCGTAGTGGCTGCCGTCGGGATGCGAGTGGTGGATCAGGTCATGCATGTTCCGGCCCAGCACCTGCGCGGTGCTGTAGCCGAGGATCTCGGCGCCGGCGCGGTTGATGAAGGTGCAGCAGCCATCCAGATCGACGCCGAACATGCCGTCGCCGGTCGATTCCAGCAACAGCGTCAGCTTGTCATGCCAGGCGGCCTGCATGGCCGCCTAGCCTTTCAGCGACTCGTCCAGCAGCTTGTGCAGCGCAGGGAAATCCGGTTCGCCCAGATAGCGCTTGAGGATCTTGCCATCCTTGCCGATGACGAAGGTGGTTGGCGTCATCGACACATTGCCGTAGGCCTTGGCGGCCGAGCCGTCGACGTCCAGCGCCACCTTGAACGGCAGCGCCCGCGTTTCGGTGTAATTGACCACATAGTCCGGCCGGTCGTAGCTCATCGCCACCGCGACGAATTCCAGGCCCTGCGGCTTGAACTTGTTGTAGGTGGCGACCATGTCCGGCATCTCCTTGATGCAGGTGGCGCAGTCGGTGGCCCAGAAGTTCACCATCACCACCTTGCCCTTCAGGCTGTCCGGCGTGATCTTGTCGCCCTTGATGCTGAGGAAGGTCAGCTGCGGCGCCACCTCGCGCTTGGCGACCGTGGCGTAGGCGCCGACGCCAATGGCGGCCACCACCACGGCGGCGATCACCGGCTTGATCCAGGCGCGCGAGGAAGTGCTCATGGATTGCTCGTGCTGTTGTTGGCCGGCGCCGGGGTGGCCTGGTAAGTCTTCAGTTCATCTTCGGAGATGTATTCAAAGACCTTGACCACTTTGGTCACGCCGCTGACGCCGCGTGCGATGTCGGCGCCGATCTGGCCTTCGCGCTGGGTCACGCGGCCCTGCAGGTAGACCACGCCGCGCTCGGTGACCACTTGATACGAGTTGGCCGAAATGTCTTTGGCGTCGACCAGGCTGGCCTTGACCTTGCCGGTGATGATGGTGTCGCTGGAACGCGAGGTGTAGCTGGCCGGGCCGGCGACTTCGGTTTCGTTGATCACTTCGATCACGCCTTCGATGGCGCGGATTTCGCGTTCGATCTGGGCTTTCATGGCGTCGTCGCGCACCTCGCCGGTCAGCAGCGCGCGGCGGTTGAAGCTGTTGATGTTGACGTGGGCAGCGTTGCCGCCAATGTTGTTGACCTTGATGCCGGCCTTGACTTCAATCGCCTTGTCTTCGGTTTGCGCGCCGAAGGTGCGACGGTCGGAGGCCGCCAGCGTACCGGAAATTGCACCGCCCGCAACCAGTGCGACGCAGCCCGACAGCGAGGCTAACATCGCGCCGCACAACACGCTCATGGCCAGTGGACGTTGGACCTTTTTCCAGATAGCGCTGGAATTACTCATTCGCATCTCCTCCGAATAGCGCGACGTCGATGCCGTCGCAAATAGCATGGATGGTGACCAGGTGGACTTCCTGGATACGGGCGGTGCGGTCGGCCGGCACGCAGATGTGCACGTCGGCGTCGGTCAGCATCTTGCCGATGGCGCCGCCGCCCTTGCCGGTCAGCGCCACCACGCGCATTTCGCGCTCCAGCGCCGCTTCAATTGCCGCCACCACGTTGCCGGAATTGCCCGAGGTGGAAAACGCCAGCAGGATGTCGCCGGCCTGGCCGAAGGCCTGCACCTGCTTCGAGAAAATCTCGCGGTAGCTGTAATCGTTGGCCACGGCGGTCAGGATCGAAGTGTCGGTGGTCAGCGCGATGGCCGGCAGCGGGAAGCGCTCGCGTTCGAAGCGCCCCACCAGCTCGGCGGCGAAGTGCTGCGAGTCGGCGGCCGAGCCACCGTTGCCGCAGACCAGAATCTTGTTGCCGTTGGACAGCGCCATAAACATCATCTCGATCGCTTGCGCGATATGCGGCGCGAGGACGGTGGCGGACTGGATTTTAGTTTCGGCACTTTCGTGGAAGTGCGCCAGGATGCGTTGATTATTCATAGTGTGCTGATTATAGTGCAGTCGTCCCGCAGACCGGACAAGCGCTGTTAAAAATGCTTACATCTCCAGCGCATTTTGTATCCAGGACAACTTTTCGCCGTCAATCGCGACCAGGTCGAAGCGGCATGGCGGTGGAATTTTGTGGCGTAACAGATAATATTGCGCCGCGCGGAACAGTCTTTGTTGCTTGGCCGGGGTGACGCTGTAGACGGCGCCGCCGAATTTGGCGCTGGCGCGGCGGCGCACCTCCACAAACACCAGGGTCGGCCCCTCTTGCATGACGAGGTCGATCTCCCCGGATTTACAGAGGAAATTACGCTCCAGCAGCGTCAGGCCGTGGGCTTGAAGGTGGGCCAGCGCCCGCTCCTCGCCCAGCCGGCCCAGCCGCTGCTGTGGGGTGCACGGCATGGCATCCTCATGGGTTCACCGGCTCCGGCACGCCGTTCTTGTAGACGGCCGGCGGTTCGATGCGCTCGAAACGGGAGCTGCCCTGGCCGAAATCGACGCTCAGCCGGCCGGTGACGCCGTCCAGCTGGAAGCGGCCGGCCGGATGGCGGCCGATCTCGCGCGCCACGCGGAAGGCGTCGATGCCCAGCGCGTACAGGCGCGACATGTCGGCGTTGGCGGCGCCGGCCTGCAGCGGGCGCGGATAGACCATCACCGCCGGATGGTCGCGCTGCACTTGCCATGGCAGGTCCAGCAGGCGCACGCCTTCCAGGTCCTGGGTCGGGAAGCCGGCGTCACGGCCCGGGTTCAGCGCCGAGGTGCCGTAGAACGGCAGGCTGCTGAATTGCTCGGCGGGCGCGGTCGGCGGTGGCGGCGGCAGCGCGTCGGCGGTGCTGAAGGTCGGATTGGTCGGCTCGGTGCTGAGGTTGCTACCGAGGGCGATGCGCAGCTGGCGCGTCTGATCGGCGCCCATGGCCGAGAACAGCAGCACCGGCAGCTCCTGGCGCAGGCCGGCGCGCAGCTGCACCAGGTCCGGATCGCTGAGATAGCTGTCCGGCGCGTTCAGCTCGACAGTGCGCACCGGGCGGCCCAGGCGCTGCCACTCGGCGGCGAAGGCGGCCGCCACGCGGCGTTGCCATGGCGAGCTGGTGGTGACGATCACGGCGGCGCCGTCGGCCTGCTCTTTGGCTGCCCATTGCGCGGTCTGGCGCGCCTCTTCCTCGATCGACAGGCCGATGGCGACCATTTGCGGCGGCAGCGGCGTGGCGCCGGCCTGACCGTAGCCTTCCGGATAGTTCAGCGCGATGGTCGGCTTGTTGACCAGCGCGCTGCTGGCGACCGTCGCCACGGCCGAGCGCGACAGTGGGCCGACCACGAGATCTTCATTTTGCAGCGCGCGGGCGTAGACCGACAGGATGTCCTGGGGCACGTCGCCGGTTTCCAGCACGGTGACGGTGATGTCGCCCCGGTCGCGCTCCCAGGCGGCCATGAAGCCGGCGCGCACCGCCTCCGAGGCGGCGCCCAGCGTTTCCGAGCGCAGCGGCAACAGCAGGCCGATGCGGATCGGCGCGGTGGAAGGCTGGCCGAGATCGCCGCCGGAGCGGACTGCGGCCGGCGGTTCGGCGCGCGGCGCCAGCTGGCCGCGCTCGTCGTCGGCCACGGCGGCGGCGCCTGGCAGAGCGATGGCGAAAGTTTGCGCCGGCGGCAGCTCAGGCTCCGGTGGCGGTTTGGGCAACGGTGGCGGCGGCGGCAAGGGGCGCGGCGCTGGCGGACTTGTGTTTGCCGCCTGGGGCGAGCACAATCCACCCGGCGCGTTGCAAAACGGCGTGCTGCACGCACTTAAAACTGCGGCGCCCAAGCACAGCAGCGTCAACCTCACACTATTCATCCTACCCCCAATGAGCGACCTTGATTCCAGTTCCATAGCCACTTTGCCCGTCATGGGCGAAATGGCGCATCAGACCTATCCTAGCGCAACCTTGTACGTCGTGGCGACCCCTATAGGCAATGTCACCGATATTAGCCTGCGCGCGCTGCATGTTTTGAGCTTGGTCAATGCTGTTGCATGCGAGGATACGCGCAATACGGCGACGCTGATGGGGCGCTTCGGGCTGCACAAGCCATTGATTGCCGCACATCAGCACAATGAGCGGGAGGCGGCCGAATTGTTAATAAGCCGTCTACAGGCTGGCGAGCGCATCGCGCTGGTGTCGGATGCCGGCACGCCGGCGGTGTCTGATCCGGGCGCGCGCATCGTCGACGCAGTGCGGGCGGCCGGTTTGCGCGTGCTGCCGCTGCCGGGGGCGTCGGCGGCGGTGACGGCCTTGTCGGCCAGCGGGCTGGTCAACGATCAATTTTACTTTGTCGGTTTCCTGCCGGCCAAGGCCAAGCAGCGCGAGAATTTCCTCGGCACGCTGCGTTCGGTGACGGCGACCATGGTGTTCTACGAGGCGCCGCACCGCATTCTGGACTGCGCCACGGCGCTGGCATCGGTATTCGAACCGGGCCGCCAGGTGGTGTTCGCGCGCGAACTGACCAAGATGTTCGAGGAAATCCACCGTTGCCCGCTGTCCGAGGCGGAAGCGTGGATCAAGGCCGATGGCCACCGCGAGAAAGGCGAATTCGTCGTGTTGCTGGAAGGTGCTGCGCCGGCGGATGACGAAAACGACGCCGAGGCTGACCGGATTTTGCAAATCCTGCTGGCGGAACTGCCTGTCAAACAGGCAGCCGGCCTGGCCGCGCAGATCACCGGCCGCAAGAAAAACGCACTGTACGACCGCGCGCTGGCATTAAAAAACGACGTTTAAAACTTGCAATGCTTGTCCAGCGCCCAGAAGAGCGGCGCCAGCAGGCCGGCGCCGGAGGCCGATTTCAGGCAATCGGTCTTGCCGGCCTTTTCCATTTTTTTCGCCAGTTCGGTGGTTGTGGGCTCGGCATAGAGCGGATGCGCTTCTAGCTGGGCCGTTAGCGTGCCGAGCTGGGCTTTCTCTGACGCCACTTTACGGGCCGTTTTCTTCGCCTCTTCCAGATTGAATGGTTTGGCTTGCTGGTCCGCATACAGCGGATCCTGCTCGCGTGGCAGCGTGATGGCCTGCGATTCGGTGGGCGGCGTGGGCGACGCCTGCTCCGGCGGCGGTTCGGCGGTGCGCTGTAACGCTGCGGCCCCGGCGAGGCGTGCGCGCGTCGACACCGGCTCGCGCTCCCGCTTGCTCGGCGGCAGCTCGATTTTAGCGACCGGCACCGGCGGCTTGGGTGGCTGTAGCCACACCGTCATCGATCTGGCGGGTGTCGCCGCCGTCGGCGGAATGCTCAGCCGATAGCCAAACAGCAGCACCGCATGCAGCGCCAATGAGACGGCAACACCCGCCACAATGCCGGGTTGCCGCAAGCGGTTGGGCGTATCGAAGGAAGTAATCGCGTGCATGATGTGAAGATCCTATCATCGAAATAGCGAAGGCACTTGACGGTCTTGTTACCAGACTGTATTATCTTGCTTCTTCGGAGTGTAGCGCAGCCCGGTAGCGCACCTGGTTTGGGACCAGGGGGTCCA
>CAUPXZ010000041.1:0-48714 GCA_963515135.1 uncultured Duganella sp.
TTTTTTACCGTGCTTTGCCCCTGAGCCTATTTTCGACTTTATTTGGTTGGATTAGAAACTGTTCCGGGTCAACGCCGTATTCATCCTTGAATATTTTGCAGAAGTGGCTTCGGCTCCGGTATCCCATGCGGCTGGAAACAGTCTTGATCGGCATGTCTGTCTGGCGTAATAGCTGTTCCGAGCGCTTCAGGCGCAGCGTGCGCAGCATGGTTAAAGGGGAGCAGCCATGCTGCGCGACGAATTCCCGATGAAACACGGTGCGGCTCATGCCCGCCAGACCGGCCAGGCCGTCCAGCGTATATTCCCGCCCCGGATCTTTCTGGAACAGGTCGACGATTTTTCCGATGCGTTGCTGGCGGGTCGCCGTGCCGGCTGAAACGATTTGTCGGTCATCCCGCCACGCATCGCGCACCAGCGCGGTCACCAGGCGGCGCGCCAGGCAGGTGATGATGGCCGCTGAACCCGGACCGGCATAGGCCGATTCGCGCAGCAATTCGGGAATCGCGCCTGTGAACAGCTCGCTGCCGGCCGCGTCAAACTGGTGTGGCAAAGCGAGGAATTCAAACAGGCTGCGGCCATCCAGCAGCGTCGCGCTCAGCAGTCCGTGGGCGAGCACCGCGCCTGCCACCGGGGCCAGGGTCGCATGTGCCGGCAGCAGCAGCAACTGGCCGGCCTGGATGCGCATGCTTCCCGCGCCGCATGCTATCTCACCCTCGCCGCTGAGCACTGCCACCAGATGAGTCTGACCAGGCATCAGCACCTGCGGAAGCTGATCCGTCGTTTCCACTCGCCGAAACGCGCACAGCGATATGTCGATTTGCGTTAACGCTTGATCGAGACTCAAGGACATCGGTCGCTCCTACTTGTTGTCGAGGCGTTTCAGCACCTCGTCGGTGGTCATCACCGCGTTGGCGATGTAACGGAAGTTGACCAGCGCGCTGCTGTAGCCGTCGCCGTCCGGCAGCTTGGGACCGGCCACCGCATCACGCACCACCACCACTTCGAAGCCCCGTTCAATGAATTCGCGCAGATGCGACTCCACGCACAGGTTGGAGGCCATGCCGGTCAGAATAATTTTATCGATGCCTTGCTTGCGGAGCTGCAGCATCAAGTCATTGCTTTGCGGCCCGTACAGCTTGTGCGGCGATGCAATCAAGGTTTCGCCATCCTCGATGTACTGTTTAAATTCCGGCAAGAAGTCGGCGCCGGAGCCACGGAAGCCTTCCAGCGTCAGCGCGCCCGGACGGTCGAACATGCCGAGTTTGTGCTGGGCGATTTCAGCCGGCCCCTGGAATTTCCACTTGTGATCGTGCGGGTAGTAATAATGCGGCGAGATGGCCACGGTCATGCCGGCCCGCTTGGTGGCGGCGAACAGCTGTAGCAAGTGCGGCACCAGCTTTTGCTCGGTGACGCTTTCCCCGAATATGGCCCACGACGCGCCTTTTGCGCTCATGAAGTCGATTTGCGGATCAATCACCACCATCGCGGTGCGGCTGGCGTCCCATTTGAAGGTCGATGCGGGCAACGCCGGCTTGTCCGGGCCGGCGTAGGGATCGGCGCCGGCGGCGCCTGCCATGTTTGCGGCCAGCAGTGCGGCGGCCAGCGCGAGGGTTTTCAACGATTTCATTTTCAAGCTCCTGAAGGTGTTTGGAGTTTTCAGAATACTGGCGTGGCAAGACGAATTGGTTCGGAGATGGTGCTGTTTCGTTCCGTTCGGCATGGGTTTAAAAATTTCACTGGCGCACCCCGGCCGATCCGGCGCGACGGTATTGCCCCGGGCTGGCGCCCAGATAGCGCTTGAAGGCACGGTTGAACGCGGCTTCGGATTGGTAGCCGACCGCCTCGCTGATTTCGGCCACCCCCCGATGAGCTTGCCGCAACCATTGCGCCGCTTGCGCCATCCGCAAACGCGTCAACAGCTCGCCGGGCATATCGGCTGCGGCCTTGCGGAACACGCGCAGGAAAGTCGAGCGCGACATATGGCAGAGCCGCGCCAGCTGTTCCATGCTCCACGCCTTTTCAGGCGCGCTCAGCATGGCTTGCAACGCCGGGGCCAACCGAGGTTCCGCCAGCAAGGCGAACAGGCCGGGCGTGGTGTCTGCCTGTGCCAGCCAGGCGCGCAGGATCAGCGCGAACAGGGCGGACGCCAGATGCCCGATGACGGCGTTGGCGCCCGGCTTGACGGCGCTCGATTCGTCGCGCAGCAACGGCACCAGCGCCTGCAGCCCGCTGCATTCCGGGCGGCCCGCAGTGCGTATCAGCAGCAGGTCCGGCAAGGCGTCGATCAGTGTGCCGCAGGCCATGGCGCCGAAGTGAAACTGACCGCACAAGATGTCCGCGTTTGCCCCATCGGACCGGCCATCCAGACTGCCGGTCCGCAAGGCGTGCGCATGGCCGTGGGGCAGCACCAGCAGGTCGCCCGCGACCAGCTGAACCGGCTCGCGCCCGTCCAGCGACAGTACCACCCCGCCCTCGACCACCAGATGATAGGGCGCGCTGCCGCCGTCTTGCGCCACATGGGCCACGCTCCATGGCGCCGTTGCCCGGCAGCGGGTATCGAGCGCGGTGTGGATGGGATACAGGGAGAGCAGGCGGCTTAACGCGTCCATCGGTGGTCCTGGCGGGGTGGATCAGGAATCGGCGGGGGCTGGTTTGGCGCCGTCCTGCAGCTCGGCGCGCGCGCCGGCATGCCCGGCCTCGTGATGGCGCATCACCGGTGTTTCGCGGCTATGCACGCCGAGGCTGAGCAGGTCCGGACGGGCGAAGTGGCCGACGATGTCCATCATGCGCTTGCGGTTGACGATCAGCGACAGGTCGAGGTCGGCGACCAGGATGCCGGTGCCTTCGGTCAGCGGCGGCACCACATGCATGCCATCGGGACCGATGATGGCCGTCATGCAGCCGCCCCGCAGCACATCGCGCATTTTGGCATCGGGCGTGATGCGGTTGATCTGTTCCTCGCTCAGCCAGGCGGTGGCGTTGATGACGAAGCAGCCGCTTTCCAGTGCATGATTGCGGATCTGCACTTCGGTCTGTGCTTCAAACACCGGGCCAAACGCCGAGCCGATGTAGGTGGAAATGTGGATCTGCTCATGCTGCGCCATCAGCGCGTAGCGCGCCAGCGGGCTGTAGTGTTCCCAGCAGGTGAGCGCGCCCAGCCGGCCGACCGCGCTGTCGACCACTTTCAGGCTGGTGCCGTCGCCCAGGCCCCAGATCATGCGTTCATGGAACGCCGGCATGATCTTGCGGTGCTTCATGATCATGCTGCCATCGACGTCGAACACCAGCTGCGTGTTGTACAGCGAGCCCTGGTCGCGCTCGGTGACGCCGACCGCGATGACAATCTGGTGCAGGCGCGCCGCCTGCGCCAGCGCATCGGTCACCGGGCCGGGCACGGCGACGGCGTTGTCGTACAGGCGCATCTGCTCGCTGGCGATCATCGCGGGGGGCAGCACGATGGAAAAATACGGGTAATACGGAATGAAGGTTTCCGGGAAAACCACCAGTTGCGCGCCCTGGCCGGCGGCCTCCTGAACTGCTTGCAACACCCGCTCCACGGTGCCGGTCCTGGTCTCCAGGTCCGGCATATATTGCACTGCTGCGACACGGACAATCTGCGTGCTTGCTTGTTGGCTCATTGTGATTCCTTTTCAAGTGTGATCCGGGCGACGCCTCATGCTCGCCACGGATTCCACTTTAAACATGGCGCGTGGCGGCGAACATGCCCGCCAGAGCCGTATCCTTGCCTTTCCGTTCCATTCTTCGTTGCGCTTAGATCAGGCGCAGCGTCAGCGCCTTGCGTGCTGCCGCCGCGCGGGTGCTGCAGGCAAGCTTGCGGAACGCGCTCTCGACATGCGTGCCGACCGTGCGCGGACTGATCGCCAATTGGCGCGCCACTTCTTTGTTGGTGTGTCCCTGGCTGATGGCGCGCAGTACCGCCGTCTCGCGTTCGCTCAAGCTGACCGGGGCGGGCGTGCTGACGGGCGGCAGCGCCGCTTGCTCGCGCGCGCCGCGCAATGCCTGCGCCACGCCGGCATGGAAACGGCCCGCTGCCGCCTCTTGCGCCAGCACCGCGCCCGCCAGTTCGGGCGTCAGCGCCGTGCGCCACGGGCGTGCGGATTGCAAGGCGATCCATGCCGACGCCGCTGCCAGCACCTGGCCCTCGATCGGAATGGCGGCGCCGGCAGCGCCACGAAAGCTGCCCGAGCCATCCAGCCGTTCGACGACGTAGGAGGCGATTTCCGCCTCGGCTTCCAGTCCAGCGACTTCGCGCAATGCGCGCAAGGTCCAATACGGCGCCAGCCGCAACTGTTCACGCACCGCCGGCGATAGTGGCGCGCCGGCGTTCCACAGCGCGCCGTGCACAGCGCCGCGCCCGATGCCGTGCACCAGCCCGGCCCGATAGCAACGTTGCTGCGCTTGCTCATCCAGGCCTATCTGGCTGGCGGCGGCCGCCGCCGCCACAGCCACGCGGCGCGAGTGACCGCGCAGCCAGGGCTGCTGCAGGTCGATCAGGTCGGCCATCAGTTCCAGCGACACCATCTGGTTGGGGCGCGCGCCGGGCGCCACCGGCAGCCGGCACAGCGTGCGCTCATCCAGCTGCGCCAGCCAGGCGCGCGCATTGCGGCGTACAGTATCCATCAGCGATGGCGGATACGACGGGCCGTGGCGGCCCGCGATCACGCGCAGCGCGGCGGCAATGCCGGCGGTCCGGCTCAAGGCCTCAAGGTCGCCGGCCAGCGTGGCGATCACCCGCGCGGTCACCGGCTGCGCACCCGCCACCTGCGCGATCGTCATGCCGAGGCACATGGTGCGCAGCGACGGATCGGGCGGCTGTTCGCTGACCACGTCGCCGATGAAGGCCAGCGCACGCAGGCATTCGGGCATGCTGGCCAGGGCGGCGGCGTGCGGTGGAACGATGGCAATCTTCATGAGCATTTTCTGGGTTGTATGTGTCGCGGTAATATATATCGCGATATGCAATTAAAGATAGCTGCTTTAAATGTCGATGTCCAATATGTCGCGATAAGTATTTTTATTTCAACTCCCATGCCAAAGTCAAAGCCAGCCGCCGCCATCGCCCTCGAAGATCAGTTATGTTTTTCGCTGTATCGCGCCAACCTCGAAGTAGGGCGTGCCTATCAGCCGCTGTTCGATAGCTTGGGCGTGACCTATCCACAGTTTCTGGTGCTGAATAGCCTGTGGGAAAAAGATGGCCGCACGGTGGGCGAGATCGCCGAGCGCCTGACGCTGGAGTCGAGCAATATCACGCCGCTGATCAAGCGCCTGGAAGCGGCGGGCTTGTTGTCGCGCCAGCGCAATCCACTGGATGACCGGCAGGTATTGGTTACGCTGAGCGCGGCCGGGCGGGCCTTGCAGCAGCGTTGCTCGCTGACCGAGATCCTGCGCAATGCGACCGAGCTGCAGCTGGCCGATTTGAAGGCGTTGAACGGCGCGGTGCAGCAGCTGTTGCAGGCATTCGACCGGACCAGGGAAAAAAATGCATCGTGAGGACAAGCTGCCGCCCAGCCGCAAGGAAGTGTTGACCGGCCTGGCGGTCGATCTGATGCAGACGCGCGGCTTTTCCGCACTGGCGCTGCGCGACCTGGCGCAGCAGGCCTGCATTCAGGCGGCCAGCCTGTATAGCCACTTCGACTCCAAAAACGCGCTGGCGCGCCAGGCCATGGCCTTGTATGCACAGCGTCAGCGCGATGAGCTGACGCTGATCGAGCAGCAGCAGGCGGCGGGCAATCACCGGCTGCTGCGGTATGTTGAGATGTTTGCGTCCACCTTGAGCAGGCAGAACCGGCTGTGCCTGGGCTTGATGCTGGCGGTCGAGCGCAACGCCGTGCCGCCGGAGGTGATAACGGAAATCCGCCGGTTCTCGGCGCAGAACATCGCCTGGCTGGAACGCGCGTGGGAACTCGGCCGCGCCGATCAAAGCATCCGCAGCCAGCTGACAGGCAAAATCGCCGCGCCGATGCTGTTCGGCGCGGCCGAGGGCATGATGGCGTTCGCCTTGCTGGAGGCGCAACCGGACGCCGCGTTCCGCCTTCAGTTCGCCAGCCTGCTCGCCGCGCTGGGCGTGCTCACTCCTTGAACGGCCCGCCGGCAATGATGTCCACCCACGACGTGCGCTGATAGCCGGGCACGAAGCGTTCGCCAAAGTCACGGATCAGGTTGTCGTAGGTGGTGGCCGGCCTGGTCTGCGCAATCTGGCACAGGCAGGCGGCGAACTCGCGTTTCAGTTGCAGGCGCGGCACCGCCGCCACGATGGCGTCGATGTCGGCCTGCTCGAAGGCCAGGTAATCCGGCGCGCCAAAATCAACGCTGATGGCGCGCGCGCACAGCGCGACCTCGGGCTCTTTCAGGAAGCCTATCGACGGCGTCGCGTGCAGCGCGATGGCATCCCACACCAGCTGGCAGCGGCGGCCGTCAAGGCCGTGTTCGCGGGCAAACGCCACGGCGATGGCCGCGCCATTCACTTCAAAGCGATGCGGGCCTTCCGCATGCTCCGTCAATCCCAGGTCGTGCAGCAGCGTGGCGATGGCAACCACTTCCGCGTCGTACGACCAGCCTTGCAGCTGGCCCAATTGGTGCGCAAAAAGCCAGCTGCGGACCACGTGGTTGAACAGGTATTCGGGCATGCGTTCACGGGCATATGCGAAGGCGTGCCGTATCACCGGCGTGGCCGGCAGGCCGGGAAATTGGGCGCTCAGCGAAGCGTAGTCGAACGGGACGTGTGGGGTGTGGGCGGACATGATAATTCTCCAACAGGTTGATGCAGCGATTGTGGTTTGACGCGCTGCACCGGCCTATCGGGTAAATGCCCGAGGCGGGCTGGATTGCTTGACCAGGCGCCGCACGGAAGGCAACCTAACGTTCGTTAGCCCATTCAACCCCAGGAGAAATCATGATTTTGCAACGACAACTGAACCGCCAGTGGAACCCGACCGACATCCCCGGCATGCGTGTCGCGCCAGTGTGGAATGAGCACACTGACGGCAGCTATTTCGTGCAGTTTGCGGCCGGCACGCGCTTTCCCATGCACGACCACGACGGCTGGGAGCAGATCCTTATGCTTGGCGGCCGGATCCGCTTCGGCGAGATCGAGCTGGACGCCGGCGACACGCTGCTGCTCAGGCAAGGCGATCTGCATGACGCCCTGGCGCTGAGCGACGCGACTTTCTTTGTCGCGCACCGGGGTGATATCACCCTGCTTGCTGCTGAGGTTAAATCTTAGCGTTGCGCCGGCATCAGATCGAGCAGGATCGCGGTTTCGGCCTTGATGGTGTTGATCAGGGTCGGTTTCAGGTCCGGCGCCCACTGCGGCGAGTGCGTGCCCGGCAAGGGCTGGCCGGCCTGCTTGGCGGCGGCCAGACGGCCAGCGTCCACCGCGCCAACGTGGATCAGCAGCGCTTTCACGCCCGGCTGCTGGCCGTACATGGCGAAGTCTTCCGAGGTCATCTTGGCCGGCATCTCTTTGACGAATTCAGGACCGACGGCTTTTTCCACCGCCTTCACCGCGCGCGCCATCAGCTGCGGGTCGTTGTACACCGAGTCGGTGCCCGGCTTGATGTCGACCAGCGGCTCCTTCGGCGCGCCGGCGGCGATCGCCTCGCCCCTGGCTTCGCGCGCGATGCTGGCCAGCACGCGCTGGCGCACTTCCGGCCGGAAGGTGCGCACCGTCAGCGCCAGCTTGACCTGGTCCGGCACGATGTTGGCCTGGGTCCCGCCCTGGATGCTGCCGACCGTGATCACCACCGGGTCGAGCGGATTGTTCTCGCGCGACACCAGCGTCTGCAACGCCATCACCAGGCGCGCCGCCATCACCACCGGATCGCGGGTTTCGTGCGGCACGGCGCCGTGGCCGCCCTGGCCGTACATGGTGATGGTGACGGTGTCGGCCGAGGCGCGGAAGGCGCCGGCGTGCCACATGATGGTGCCGGAGGCCATGCTGGCGTCGTCATGCATCGACAGCGCGTAGTCCGGTTTCGGGAAGCGCGTGAACAGGCCGTCCTTGAGCATGGCGGCGGCGCCGTTCAGCGGTTCTTCCGACGGCTGGCCGACCAGCATCAGCGTGCCGCTCCAGGCCTTGCGGTTTTCCGACAGCAGCTTGGCGGTGCCATACCAGGCCGACATGTGCAGGTCGTGGCCGCAGGCGTGGGCCACCGGCACGGTGTCGCCGGCGGCGTTTTTGGTGGTGATCTTGCTGGCGAACGGCAAGCCGGTCTTTTCCAGCACCGGCAGCGCGTCCATCTCGGTGCGCAGCATCACGGTCGGGCCGGGACCGTTGCGCAGCAGGGCCACCACGCCGGTGCCGCCGACCCCGGTGGTGACTTCGAAGCCGAGCGCTTTGGCGCGTTCGGCCAGCTTGGCGGCGGTTTCGTGTTCGTTGAAGCTCAGCTCGGGATGCGCGTGCAGCTCCTGGTAAAAGCTTTCCAGCCTGGCGTAGTCGGCGTCCAGCTGGGCGGCGAGCGGGGCCGGCAGCGAGGCGGCGTGGCCGGCGGCGGCGGCCATCAGGCTGGCTGCCAGCGCGGTGCGGCGGAACAATTGCAGAGGTTTCATCGGGGACTCACTTCATGGTTGAAAGATAGTTGGACCCGATAAATTCTACTAGGAAATATTACATATGTGTATGTTACATTTCTTTATGGAAAATAAGCGTAGAATGTGATCTTTCTGTATTGCAATCATTTGTACAAAAAGGATCATGGTTATGGGTTTTCTTTCTAACATCAAAATAGGCAAGCGCCTGGGTTTGGGTTTTTTCCTTATTCTAGCGATGACGGTGCTCATCGCGGTGGTCGGCGTGTGGCGCCTGGTGGAGGTCGGCGAGTCCACCCGCGCCATGATGGCCGCGCCGCTGACCAAGGAGCGCATGATTACCGACTGGTATAGCCTGAACTTCGCGTCGATCCGCCGCACCGCCGCCATCGTCAAGAGTGAAGATCCGTCGCTGGGCGCTTACTTCAAGGCCGATTCGGCCGAATCGGTGAAGAAGGCGGCCGAGCTGCTGAAGGGCATCGAGCCGCTGATCGCCGAGAGCGGACCGGAACATGATTTGTTCGCCCGCATCCTGGAGCAGCGCAAGGCCTACAGCGCTTCGCGCGACGGCGCGGTCAAGGTCAAGGCCGAGGGCAACGCCGAGGAAGCGGCGCGCATCCTCGACCAGAAATTCACGCCTGCGGCGCAGCTGTATCAGGACTTGCTGCAACAACTGGTGACCATGCAGCGCAAGAGCATCGACGACACCGCGCGCGCCATCGACGTCAACACCACCAACAGCACCACGCTGATCGCGGTGCTGAGCGTGATCGCGGTAGCGATCGGCGCCGTGCTGTCGTGGATGCTGACGCACGGCATCGTGCGGCCGATCCAGCAAGCGGTAACGGTGGCCGAGACCGTGGCCGGCGGCGACCTGACGCACACCATCGACGTGCACAGCACCGATGAAACCGGCGCGCTGCTGCGCGCGCTGCGCAATATGAACGATAGCCTGGTCGGCATCGTCAGCGAGGTGCGGGTCGGCACCGACACCATCGCCACCGCCTCGCACCAGATCAGCGCCGGCAACCTGGACCTGTCGTCGCGCACCGAGCAGCAGGCCAGCGCGCTGGAGGAAACCGCTGCGTCGATGGAGGAACTGACCACCACCGTGCGCCAGAATGCCGACAACGCGCGCCAGGCCAACCAGCTGGCCATCGCCGCCTCGGAAGTGGCGACGCAGGGCGGTGCGGTGGTCAGCCAGGTGGTCACCACCATGAGCGCGATCAACGCCTCGTCGAAGAAGATCGTCGACATCATCACCGTGATCGACGGCATCGCCTTCCAGACCAACATCCTGGCGCTGAACGCCGCCGTGGAAGCGGCGCGCGCGGGCGAGCAGGGACGCGGCTTCGCCGTGGTGGCGGGCGAGGTGCGCACGCTGGCGCAGCGCTCGGCGGCCGCCGCCAAGGAAATCAAGGAACTGATCACCGCCTCGGTGACCAATGTCGATGCCGGCGCCAAGCTGGTGGACACCGCTGGCGTGACGATGGAGCAGGTGGTCGGCAGCATCCGCCGCGTCACCGACATCATGGCCGAGATCACCAGTGCCAGCCAGGAGCAGACCGGCGGCATCGAGCAGGTCAACGGCGCCATCGGTCAGATGGATCAGGCCACGCAGCAGAATGCCGCGTTGGTCGAGGAAGCGGCGGCGGCGGCCGGTTCGCTGCAAGAGCAGGCCGGTCGTCTGGCCGAGGCGGTCGGCGTGTTCAAGATCAACGCGCCCAAGGTAACGGCACCGGCCTTTGTACGCCAGGCGCCCGCACCGCGCCAACTGAGCGTGGCCCAGCCGGTCAAAAAGGCCGCACCTGCCGGCGACGACTGGGAAGAGTTCTGATTGTTGAGCCCAACCCGCGTCATTCCGGCGTAAGCCGGAATCCATAGAACGCTAGAGGTAAAGCAGGCGCAGCATGGATTCCGGCTTTCGCCGGAATGACGACCAGGTCTTGAGGGGAGCGGTTAGAACTTGTGGCTCAGCTTCAGCGAGGCGAAGCGGCCGCGCGGATCGGCCTGGCTGTAGTCGAAGAACGACTGCGACGAATCCCACGACGGCCGCGTATTGCCCAGGTTGAGCACCGTCAGGCCGAGTGAGGTTTTCGGCGTCACCTGCCACGCCACGTTCAGGTCCACGGTGGCGAACGGCGCCACGGTATCGCCCTTGCGGGTGGTCTGCTGGTAGCCGTCCACATAGGTCCAGGTCAGCGTGGTGGCCCACTGGCCGATATCCCAGGTGGCGCCGGTCACGCCGCGCCATTTCGGAATCGAACCGAAGTAGTTGGTGCCGGCGCCGTTGGTCAGCGCGGCGCCGGTCGACAGCGGCGCTTCAAACTTCAGCACGCGGCTCAACTGGCCGTTGATGGTCAGATTGCCCCATGCATTGCCGGCAAAGCGCTGGCGCAGATCGAGGTCCACACCCGAGACGTGGCGCTCGCCCTGATTGGCGTACTGGCGGTACAAGGTCAGGATGCGGCCGTCGGCGCCGCGCACGATGTTCTGCGGCGCGCTGGCTTCGTTGGCGATGATGGTGTCGGCGCTTTCGGTGCCGATCACACCCTTCTGGCGAATGCGGTAGTAGTCGACGCCGATGCTGCTGTTCTTCGACGGCGCAATCACAAAGCCCAGATTCAGATTGTTGGAACGTTCCGGCCCCAGGTCGGCGTTGGCGCGCGTGATGTTGGTGATGCCGCGCGCCTGCGTCGGCGAGATCGGGTCGCGCGGATCGAGCACGCTGGCGTAGCTGACGGCGGTACTGTTGGTGATCTCCGGCAGCGACGGTGCACGGAAGCCGCGCGACGCGGTGCCGCGCAGCAGCAGCCACTGATACGGCTCGTAGCGCAGGCTGGCCTTCGGCGAGAAGGCGCTGCCGAAGTCATCGTAATGGTCGCCGCGACCGGCCAGGTTCAGATTCAGATCCTTGCGCAGCGGGACGTTGAACTCGGCGAACAACGCGGTCACGTCGCGCTGGCCCTTGATGATGTTGATGGCCGGACGCAGCTCGGTGCCGCTCAGCACGGCGGTCGAGGTGTTGGCGTCCATCTCCTCGCGGCGCCATTGCGCGCCAAACGCGAAGCCGACGTCGCCGGCAGGCAGCGAGAACAAATCTTTCGAGGCCGAGAAGTCCGCCGTGGTCAGCGTCGATTCCGCTGGGCGCAGCGTCGCCAGGCGCAGTGCGCTGCGCACCGCTTCGCTGTTCTTCGACTGGTCGGCGAAGTTGTAGGTACCTTTGCTCAGCACGTCCTGGAATACATAACGGTTGACGAAGTTATCGACGGTTTCTTTCAGCTTGCTGCCCGAACGGCCCACCGAGGCATCGTAGGTCCAGCCGGCGGCCGTGCCTTTCACGCCGGTCAGCGCGCGGTAGAAATCGACGCGGCCAACCTTCATGCGCGGGCCCAGGTCGAACAGCGTGGCGTTGATGGCGACAGGGGGCGTACCCGGATTGTTCGGGTGGCCTACCGGCAGCGTGACGGCGATGTCGTCCAGCGACTGCGTGGCGTTGTTCCACGCGCGCAGTCCGGTGCCCACCGACAGCGGCGCGCTGAAGGTTTGCGCGGCGCTGGAGTAGCCGTACATCAGGTCCGCGTAGACGTCGGTGTCCTGGTTGACGCGCAGCGTGCCGCGCAAGGAGGTGTGCACGCGCTTCACGCCGGGGATCAGGGTTTTGTACGGCGCCGGGTTGTAGGCCAGCACGGTGCCGGTCTTGCCCGGTGTGATATCGCCGTAAGGGACCAGTTGCAGCGGCCCTTGCACGCCGCCCAGCAGCTTGGTCGGATCGGTGCCGTAGTAGTTGGTCGGCACCCACGCCAGCGTGCCGTTCTTGTTGTCGCGGAAGTCGCTGCCGGCCAGCCATGCGACATTGCTTTGCTGCAGCTTGTCGCGCTCCATCGCGTCGGCCGAGAACACCACGCTGTAGCCGTCGGTGTCCAGGTTGCCGAAGCCGGTTTTCAGCGCCACGCTTTTTTCAGTCTGGCCGGTGCCTTCGGTCGAGCTGCCGGCTTGCGCCTTGATCTCGGTGCCGGTGTATTGCTCGTACAGGATGATGTTGACCACGCCCGCCACCGCATCCGAACCGTAGACCGACGAGGCGCCGTCCTTCAGCACTTCGATGCGCTGCACCGCTTCCATCGGCAGGCTGTTCAGGTCGACAAAGGTCTCCTGCAGGTTTTGCGCGGTGGCGAAGCTGGCCACGCGTTTGCCGTTGACCAGGATCAGCGTGTTCTTCTGACCCAGGCCGCGCAGCGACAGCCCCGCCGTGCCGGCCGAGAAACTGCCGGTGAACTGTTCGTTGTAGCTGTTGCCGCTATTGGCGGAAATCGCCCGCAGCACGTCGGCGACGGCGGTCTTGCCGGTCGCCGCCAGATCCTTGGCGGTGATGACTTGAACGGCGCTGGCGCCTTCCTTTTGGGTGACGCGGATGTTGGAGCCGGTGATGATGACGCGTTCCAGGTCGGACGCGGCGGCGTCTTGCGCGCTGGCGAAGGCGGGGTAAGCGAGGGCCAGGGCCAAGGCCAGTTCTAGTTGTTGATGTTTCATGAGAATGTAAAGAGGTGTAAAGATGGACGCACTATAACGGTGCAAGTTACTAACTGGAACGAATGATTCGCCAGATGCTTATATGTTTTCCGCATAGTTCGGCCAACTGCGGCAATCACGTAATTGATAATGATTCCCATTACCTATAGAATGTTCGCATTCTTTAATCTGGCCACTTCCATGCGTCTCCATCCTGTTTATCTCGCGCTTGCCGCCGTGCTTCCTGCTTATGCCCAGCAGGCCGACGATCAAGTCCTGCAAGCGGTCAAAGTGACCGCCGCGCGGGCCGACGGCTTCGAACCGAAGACGGTGGAGGCCGGCAGCTTCCGCGGCGCCGACATCATGGACGTGCCGGCCACGGTCAACGTCGTCACGCGCGAGGTGCTGGAGTTGCAGGCGGCCGGCGGCTTGTATGATGCGGTGCGCAACACCGCCGGCGTCACGCGCCAGCAGAACGGCGGCGAGACCTGGGATCAGTTGGTGATACGCGGCATTGCGGTCGAGAACCGCACCAACTACCGCCTGAACGGCTCGCTGCCGATCATGAACTTCTCGCAGGTGCCGATGGAAGACAAGGAACGCGTCGAAGTGCTGAAGGGCGCCACCGCGTTGTACTACGGCTTTACCTCGCCGGCCGGGGTGGTCAATTTCGTCACCAAGCGCGCCGGCGCCAAGCCGGTCAGCACGGTCGGCATGACGGTCGACCACAACGGCAGCGCCGTCGCTACCGCCGATGTGGCGCGCCGCTTCGGCGAGACGCAGCAGGTGGGCGTGCGCGTCAACCTGGCCGGCGGCACGCTGGCTTCCTTCATGGACGATGTGGGCAACGGCAATCGCAAGTTCGCCTCGGCGGCGCTGGACTGGCGCGTCAGTTCGCGCCTGCTGCTGAAGGCCGATCTGGAATACGACAAGCGCCGCGTTATCGAGCAGGCGGGCATCCAGTTGCCGACCGCCGTCAACGGCGTCATCACGCTGCCGCGCGCGGTCGACCCGAAGCGCCTGATCGGCCCGGACTGGGCGCGCTTTGAAGCGGAGACCAGGAACGTGCTGCTGCGCGCCGACTACGCGCTCAGCGACGACTGGGCGCTGACCGTGGAAGCCGGCCATTCCGAAACCGCGCGCGACCGCACGCTGGCGATCTTCCGCCTGACCAATGCGGCCGCGCTGCTCACCGGCGCCGGCCGCATCACCGGCAATATGCAGCACCATGTGGTCGATTCCGACATGCTGCGCGCCGAACTTGCGGGCACGTTGACAACCGGCGCGGTCAGGCACGACCTCACCTTCGGCGCGACACGCACCGACAAGGGCCAGGATCCGATCTACCAGGGCAACTACACCATCGCGTCGCAGAACCTGTACAACCCGGTGCCGATTACCAGCTATACCATCGGCGCAAAACCGACCACGCCCACCACGGCGGCGCTGGATTCGCGCGATTCCGGCGTGTATGCGCTGGACCGGTTGACCTTCTCGCCGAACTGGCAGGCGGTGGCCGGCGTACGTCATGTGCAGTACCGCAGCGACCAGGGCACGAATCACTATGACGTCAGCAAGACCACGCCGATGGCGGCGCTGATCTACAAACTGAATGGCGACATGTCGTTCTATGCCTCGTCGTCGCAAGGCCTGGAAGAAGGCGAGACCGCGCCGACTGGCAGCGCCAACGTCGGCACCCGCATGGCGCCGGGCGTCAGCCGCCAGAAGGAGCTGGGCGCGCGCTGGCGCGTGGCGGGCGGCACGCTGCTGCAGGGGGCGCTGTTCGACATCAAGCGTCCCGGCTACTACACCAATACCGCCAACATCTTCACCGCCGATGGCGAGCAGCGTTATCGCGGCCTGGAACTGTCGGCGCAGGGCAAGCTGACGCGCCAGCTGGCGTGGCAATCGTCGGCGCAGCTGCTCGATCCGGAGTTCCGCCGCATCAATGCCGACTATAACGGCAAGCTGCCGGAGAACGCGTCGAAGCAGACCGCCAGCGCCTTCCTGTCGTATGAGCTGGCGGCGGTGCCCGGGCTGTCGTTCAACGGCGGCGCGTATTACACCGGGCGCCGTCCGGTCAACGACCTGAATCAGGCCTTCCTTGGCGGCGTCACGCTGTTCAGCGTCGGTGGCCGCTATGCCACCGATGTCCTCGGCAAGAGTACCGTGTGGCAGGCCAATATCGACAACGCGGCCGACAAACAGTACTGGGCCGGCGCCGGCACCCGTCTGGCCTCCGGCGCACCGCGCCTGATTAAACTGAGTGTGAAGGTGGATCTGTGAAAAAGCTTTGGTTCCAGTTGCATTGGTTTGTCGGCATCACCGCCGGCACCGTCCTAATGGTGATCGGCCTCACCGGCGCCATCCTCGCCTTCCGCGAGCAGATTCTCGACGCGCTCAATCCGGGCGTGCGCAACGTCGCGGTGCAGAACGCGCCGGTGCTGTCGCCGCAGCAGTTCGCGCAGGCGGCGCGCCTGGCCAAGCCGCACGAACGCGTCACCAGCATCATCCTGTACGACACGCCGGGTTCCAGCGCGCGCATCGGGCTGGCGCCGGCGCCGGGCGAGCGTCGCGGCGAAACGATTTATCTCAATCCCTACACCGGCGCCTTGCTGCCTGAGTTGGAGTACGAAGGCTTCTTCGAATGGAACGAGCGCATGCACCGCTTCCTGCTGATGGAGCGCGATACCGGCAAGATGTTCAGCGGTACGCTGGCCTTCATGCTGCTAGGTCTTACGTTGACCGGCCTGTATCTGCGCTGGCCGCGCCGCGTCTGGGACTGGCGCACCTGGCTGACCTTCGACACGCGCATGAAGGGCCGTTCCTTCCTGTGGGGCTTGCACTCGGTGGTCGGCACCTGGGTGATGGTGGTGTTCGTGATGTTCACGCTGTCCGGCGTCTACTGGGCCTTCGACCCGATCCGCAATATGGCGGACGGCTGGATGGGTACCCTGCGACCGCCGCGCGAGGCCGGCGCGCCGAAGCCGAAAGGGGACAAGCCGAAGCAAACCGGGCCGGCCGACCTGAGCGCCAGCTGGGACACTTTCCAGAAGAACGCGCCGAACTGGCAGATGGCCTTCCTGCGCCCGCCGGAGCGCGCCAGCGCGCCGTTGCAGATCCTGTGGGTGGCCAAGGACGCGCCGCATGTGCGTGCGCGCAGCAGCATGACCATCAATCAGCAGACCGGCGAACTGGTGAAGAATGATTTGTATGCCGCGCGGCCGGTCGGCGCGCGCATCCAGTCGACCATCTACCCGCTGCACATCGGCACTTATTTCGGCGTGGTGGGCCAGATCATCGTGTTCATCGCCGCGCTGGCGCTGCCGGGCTTCGGCATCACCGGCTGGATGTTGTACCTCGACCGCCGCAAGCAGAAACGCATCGCCCGCGCCGAGCGCGCGCAGTTTGCCGCCGGCGCAGGCGTAGCTGCGGCCGGCGCCGGCGACGATCCGGTGCTGCTGGCCTACGCCAGCCAGACCGGCCAGGCCGAACGGCTGGCGCTGCAAAGCGCGGCCGCGCTGCAAAAGGCCGGCGTGGCGGTGCATGTGCATTCGCTGGAAAAACTGACGCTGCCGCAGCTGGGCAAATACCGGCGCGCGCTGTTCGTCGCCAGCAGCTTCGGCGAAGGCGAACCGCCCGACAGCGCACGCCGCTTTGCGCGCCTGCTGAACGCCGCCAAGGAAGAACTCAAGCATGTGCAGTACGCCGTGCTGGCGCTGGGCGACCGCAATTACGCGCAGTTCTGCGGCTTCGGCCACACGCTGAATCAGCGCCTGGCCTTCATGGGCGCGCAGCCGCTGCATCCGATGATTGAAGTGGACAATGGCGACGCCGGCGCATTGGCGCGCTGGGGCAATGCGTTGCGCGGCCTGATGGGTGAAGGTGCAGCCGATACCGCCGAGGTGGCGCTGACCGCCGCCGCCGGCGACGCAGACTACGCCAGCTGGCGCCTTGAAAAGCGCGTGCTGCTCAACCCCGGCAGCATCGGCCTGCCGCTGTATGAAATCACGCTGGGCGGCGCGCTGGGCGAAGGCTGGCGTCCGGGCGCGCTGGTGGATATCTGGCCGGGCCACTACGCTGTCGATGCCGCGCCGCGCCGCTATTCGCTGGCCTCGGTGCCGCAGGACGGCAGCATGCAGCTGATCGTGCGTCAGGTGCGCAGTGAGGAAGGCCTGGGCCTGGCCTCCGGCTGGCTGACCGACCAGGCGGCGATCGGCGACGAAGTGCGCGTGCGCCTGATCGCCAATCCGTCGTTTGATGCTTACCAGTTCCCGGCGCCGGCGATCTACATCGGCAACGGCTCCGGCCTGGCCGGCCTGCGCTCGCATTTGCGCGACCGCGTGCTCGAAGGCGCGCAGCGCAACTGGCTGATCTTCGGCGAACGCCAGCGGGAGCACGACGCCATCTGCGCCGGGGAGATTGAAGCGCTGCGCAGCAAAGGCTTCCTGCCGCAGCTGGACCTGGTCTACTCGCGCGACGTCACCGGCGGCGGCTACGTGCAGGACGTGATGCGCGAACGCGCCGCCGAGTTGCGCGCCTGGATCGACGACGGCGCGGTGATCTTCGTCTGCGGCAGCCTGCAAGGCATGGCCGGCGGCGTCGACGCGGCGCTGGCCGACATCATCGGCCGCGCGCGGCTGGAGCAACTGGCAGAAGAGGGCCGCTACCGCCGCGATGTGTATTAAAGCGCGGTCTCGTAGCCTTCGAGGACGTTGACCACGTTGACGCCCAGTTCCTTGACCGCGTAGCCGCCTTCGAAGATGAAGGCGGTCGGCAGGTTGAGCCACGCCAGCCGTTCTCCGATCTTCAGGTAGTCGGCGCTTTGCAGCGCGAAGCGGGACAGCGGATCACCGGCGAAGGTGTCCACCCCCAGCGACACCACCAGCGCGTCCGGCGCGAAGCTGCCGATGCGGATGCAGGCCGTCTCCAGCGCCGAGAACCACGCCTGCGGGCTGCTGCCGGCCGCCAGCGGCAGATTCAGATTGAAGCCATGGCCGGCGCCTTCGCCGCGTTCGTCGGCGTGGCCGAGGTAGAACGGGTATTCGTGGCGCGGGTCGGCGTGGATCGAGATGAACAGCACGTCGCCGCGCTGGTAGAAGATGCTCTGCGTGCCGTTGCCGTGGTGGTAGTCGAGATCGATGATGGCGACCTTGCGCGCGCCGTCATCAAGCATGTGCTGCGCCGCCAGCGCGGCGTTGTTGAGGAAGCAGTAGCCGCCGAAGAAGTCGGCACCGGCGTGGTGGCCGGGCGGGCGGCTCAGCACGAAGGCGCCGCGCTCGCCCAGGCGCAGCGCGTGCGCGGCGTTGACCGCGCAGTCGGCGCCGGTCTTGGCGGCGGTCCAGGTGCCGGCCGTCAGCGGCGTGCCGCTGTCCATCGAGTACAAGCCCATGCGGGCGGCGAAATTCTCCGGTTCGATATCGCTGCGCAGCGTGCGCACCGGCCAGACCGAGGGGAAGGCATCCTTCTGCGCGTTGGCCGGGTCCAGCGCCACCCATTCGTTCCAGGCGCCGCGCAGGAAGTGCAGATAGCGCGGCGTGTGCACGCGCTCCAGCGACATCAGCGGCACGCCATGCGGCGTGACGATCCGTCCCAGGCCGCGCCGGCCCAGCTCCGCCAACACCGAATCCGCACGCTCCGGCTTTTCAAAGCAGGGCACCAGTTCGCCGCGAAAGAATTCGTGGCGGCCTTTGTGCTGCGCGTGCAGTTCGTTGTAGAAGGTGAGCATGTGCTTAGTCGCAATCCCTCGACTGACACAGGTTGCTGTTGCGGTAGGCCTCGACATAGTCGTCGAAGTCCCCCTGCGGCGCGGCTTCCATCGCGGCCTGCTCGGCCAGCGAGGTGGCGGCCAGCTGGTCGAACCAGGCCGCTTCGTCGGCGCTCGGCGGGTGGCTGCGGAAGTAGGCCGCATGCTGCTCGCTTTGCGCCAGCGCGAAGGCGTTGAACGAGTTGCCGTGGGCCTTCAGTGCTTCCAGCACCTTGGCCGACGGCGTCAGCGCGGCGTCGTTCAGCTTGAGCGACTGCGCCGCCAGCGCGTCGCCATGCACGCTGTCGCCGCGCAGCGCGTCGAGCAGCGCGGCGGCCGGGCGGATGCGTTCCAGCAGCTCGGCGCCCCAGGCGGTCAGCGGCATTTCCGTGCCGTGATTGTTCAGCGTCAGGCCCGGCCGGCGGCCTTCTTTCACAGTACGGGCGAAGTTGTCGGCATAGACCGCGCCTTGCTCCGGCGTGGTCAGCGGACTTTCTTCCAGCGCGCAGAACAGCAGGAAGGCGTCAAGGAAACGACCGGCCTGTTCGCTGATGCCGACCGGCTCGAACGGGTCGACATCCATGCAGCGCACTTCGATGTATTGCACGCCGCGCGCGCACAGCGCCTGGATCGGCCGCTCGCCGGTCTGGATCACGCGTTTCGGCCGGATCGTCGAGTAGTACTCGTTTTCGATCTGCAGCACATTGGTGTTCAGCTGTATCCATTCGCCGTCGCGCTTGGTGCCCAGCTTGGCATATGGCTCATATGGCTGGTTGACCGCCTTGGTCATGGTGGCGACATAGCTGTCCAGGCAGTTCTCGTGCGGACGCAGTCCCGATTGCGCATCGTTCTGGTAGCCCAGGTCGCTCATGCGCAGGCTGGTGGCGTACGGCAGGTACAGCGTGTCGGCCGACAGCGTATCGAGCTTGTGCGCGCGGCCGCGCAGGAAGCCGGACGACAACACCGGCGAGGCGCCGAACAGATACATCAACAGCCAGCTGTAGCGGCGGAAGTTGCGGATGGTGGCGAAATACGCTTCCGACTGGTAGGAGCGCGGCGTCAGGCGCTGGTTGCTGACCTCGCCGCCCTCGCTGTCGGCCAGCAGGCGCCACAGGCGCTCGTCCAGCGAGTAGTTGTAGTGGATGCCTGCGATGCATTGCATCGCCTTGCCGTAGCGCAGCGCCAGGCCGCGCCGGTACACATGCTTGAGCGTGCCCAGGTTGGAGCTGCCATACCAGGCGATCTCGATCTCTTCCTCGTCCGGCAGCTCGCACGGCATCGACTGGCTCCACAGCAGCTCATTGCCCAGCTTGCTGTAAGCGTAGCGGTGGATGCCGTCCAGCTTGGCGAGGGTGGTGCCGATGTCCGGCTCGGCCGGGGTGATGAACTCCAGCAGCGTCTCGGCGTAGTCGGTGGTGATTTGCGGATGCGTCAGGGCCGAACCCATGGCCACCGGATGGGGCGTGCGCACCAGATGGCCGGCGCGGTCCACGCGCAGCGTCTCCCGCTCGATGCCTCGCAGCCCGCCAGCCAGCACGGCGCGGTGTTTTTCTTCGGCCAGCAAGGCCAGGCGTCGTGTCAAAAGAGTTGGCAATTTGAAATCCTTTCTGGTGCAGCAAAAAAATTATTGGTGCAGAGAGTAACCGAAATTGGCTGAACTCGCCGAAAGGCGGCAAGAAGAGCATTTTAACAAACGCCATGGCGTTTTCTGTGTGAAGCAAGCGACCCTGGCATTTGCAATCCGGTACAGAACGTTTGGCAAACGGGAAAATTTTGCGATCCATTTGAAGCTCCGCATAATCGACTAAACCCCGTAAAGATGCGGAGAAGCAACATGAATAAGCAAACCAATACCTACCGATCCGTTCTGTTCATTGATGCCGGCGTGCTCAACGCCGCCGCGCTGGCAGCCGGTGTTGCCGATGATGTGCTGGTCGTAAAACTGGTTTCATGGCGCGACGGGGTCGAACAGATCGCCACTGTGCTGCGCCAGTACAGCGGACTCGACAGCGTGCAGATTGTGTCGCACGGCGCCGAAGGCCAGTTGCAACTCGGCAAGACCGTGCTCGACGGCGGAAATCTGGCTTTCTATCAGGATGCGCTGCGCGAATGGGGCGCCGCGCTCAGCGACAGCGGCGACCTGCTGTTGTACGGTTGCGACGTCGCGGCCGGCGACAGCGGCCTGGCCTTCATCGACAGCCTGGCGCTGGCCACCAGCGCCGACGTCGCTGCCTCCACCGACACCACCGGCAGCACGCTGCTGGGCGCCAACTGGGAGCTGGAGCGCAGCACCGGCAGCATCGAAGCCGCCAGCGCGCTGACGGTGCAGGCGCAGCAAGACTACGCGGCGACGCTGGCGCTGGTCAACAACGGCAGCAACGGCACCATTACCTTCAGCACCAACGCCAACGTCACGGTCCTCAACGCGGTCGGCCTGGCGGCCGGCGCGGTGGTCAGCGCCACCAACATCCTGAATACCGGGCTCGACCTGTACGCGCAGAGCAGCAATGGCGGCGGCGTGCTGGTGGTTAACACCAACGGCACCAATCTGATCGGCATTCCGCTCAGCGACGACCGCCTGACCGTGTCCGGCTCGCTGCTATCGCCGGTCAACTATGTCGACCTGCGTGCCAACAGCGGCGTGTTCGACGCCGTCAGTATCAATCTCGGCAGCGGCAGCCTGCTCGGCAACCTGCTGGGCACCGTCATCTACACCGTGTATGCGCTGGACGCCAACTACCAGCCGACCGGCGTCGGCGTCTCGCTGACCAGCCTGCTGATCAATGAATTCGGCCTGCTGAATTTCGCCTCGATGGCCGACTTCAAGGGCATCTATGGCGTGCGCATCGTCAATCCGCTCGGCTTCAACCTCGACATCGACGACTTCCAGATCGCCAACGCGCGCGCCGCCAACACCATCACCTCGGCCGGCTACAACGCCGGCACCGGCGTGCTGACGCTGAACGCCACCGGCATCCGCGCCGGCGACGCCATCGACCCCAGCAGGCTGACCATCACCGGCGCCAACGGCAGCACCTACACGCTGACCTCGCCGGTGGTGAGCGCCAGCAGCACCACCGCCGCCAGCATCACGCTGAACGCGGCCGACAAGCTGGCCATCAACGGCCTGCTCAACAACAACGGCGGCTCCAGCGTCGACGGCACGGCGTTCAACATCGCCGCCGCCGCCAACTGGGACAGCAACCTCAGCAACGGCGTCGACCTGAGCGGCAACCCGATCACCGTCAGCAATGTGCAATTGCCGAGCATTACCTCGGCCAGCTACGACGCCGCCACCCATGTGCTGACCGTCACCGGCACCAACCTGGTGGGCGTGGCCGGCGCCAACAATGACATCACCGTCGCCAAGCTGGGAATCAAGGGCGAGGGCGGCGTCACGCGCCTGCTGACCACCTCCGGCAATGTGGAGGTCAGCAGCGCCACCTCGTTCTCGGTGACGCTGTCGGGCGCCGACATCGCCGCCGTCGAGGCGCTGCTGAACAAGAACGGCAGCCTGTCGGCCGGCGGCCTGGCCTATGCGCTGTCGGCGCTGGACGACTGGAACAGCGTGATCGGCAACACCAACACGGCGGTCAGCGCCGCGCTGTTGGTGGTCAACAACACCAGCAACAGCGCGCCGACCATCACCGGCGCCGCCGCCGCCGGCGTCGGCGACAACGCCACCATCAAGCCGTTCGCCAATGTGACGGTGGCCGACGTCAACGGCGACAACGTCAGCATGACGATCACCTTCAACGCCAGCAACGGCACGCTGAGCGGCGCCGGCCTGTCCGGCAGCAATGGCAGCTACACGCTGAGCGCCATGTCGCCGGCGGCGCTGACCACGGCGCTGAAGGCGCTGACGTTTACCCCGACCAACAACCAGGCGGCGGTCGGGGTCGGCATCAACACCACCTTCGCGCTGACCGCCACCGATTCCAACGGCGCCGTCAGCGCCGTCAACAGCGCCACCGTGATCACCGCCACCTCGGTCAACGATGCGCCGGTGCTGGGCGGTGCTGCGGCCGGGCAGAGCGTCACCGCCGGCGGCAGCCTCAACCCGTTTGCCGGCGTCACGCTGAACGACCCGGATGTCGGCGCCACGGTGACGGTGACCATCACGCCGGACAGCGCCGCCAAGGGGGCGTTCACGGCGGCCTCGCTGGCCGCGTCCGGCTTTGCCACCACCAACGGCGGCGTCACGTACACGCTGTCGGCGGTGGCGCCCGGCGCGGCGCAGACCGCGCTGCAGCAACTGGTGTTCAAGAGCGCGACCGGGACCAGCGCCACCACCACCTTCACCGTCGCCATCAACGACGGCAGCGTCACCGTCAGCAACAGCGCCACCACCGTGGTATCGACCGTGCCGAGCAGCACCACCGCCGTCAGCGTCAGCTTCTCGGCCGACACCGGCATCAGCAACACCGACCTGATCACCAAACGGCGGCGCAGACCATCAGCGGCACGCTGAGCGGCAACCTGGCGTCCGGCGAGGCGGTCCAGGTATCGCTCGACAACGGCGCCACCTGGACCACCGCCGCCGCCAGCGTCGGCAGCAGCAGCTGGTCGCTGGCCAACCAGACCTTGAGCGGCAGCGGCACGCTGCAGGTACGCGTCACCAACGCCGGCGGCAGCAGCACGCCGCTCAGCGCCGCCTACGCGCTCGACACCAGCGCGCCGACCAACAGCAACGCCACGGTCAGCTTCTCGGCCGACACCGGCGCCAGCGGCAGCGACCTGATCACCATGACCGCCGCGCAGAACATCAGCGGCACGCTGAACACGGCGCTGGCGTCCGACGAGCATGTCGAAGTCTCGCTCAACAATGGCGCCAGCTGGGTCACCGCCAGCGCCAGCGGCAGCGGCTGGACGCTGAACGGCCAGACCTTGTCCGGCAATAACACGCTGCAGGTGCGGGTGGTCGATGCCGCCGGCAACATCGGCAGCGCCAGCAGCAATGCCTACCGCATCGACACCACCGGCCCGACGGCTGCGCTGAGCACCAATGTCAGCGTGCTCAAGAGCGGCGAGGCGGCCACCATCACGCTCACCTTCAACGAGGCGGTCGACGGCCTCGCGCTGGGCGATCTGAGCGCCACCAACGGCACGCTGGCCAACCTGACCGCCACCGCCGATCCGCGCGTGTACACGGTGCAGTTCACGCCGAACGGCGGCCTGGGCGGCCTGCTGGGCGGCGTCACGCTGGCTGCCAACAGCTATACCGACCTGGCCGGCAACAACGGCGGCGGCGCCAGCTCGGCCGCGATCACCATCAATACGCTCGGCCCGAGCGTGCTGATCACCAGCAACGCGGCCGCGCTGAAAACCGGCGAAACCGCCAACATCACCTTCACCTTCAGCAGCTTGCCGTCCGGCTTCACCGACAGCGATATCGTCGTCAGCGGCGGCACCCTCGGCACCCTGACCAACCAGGGCGGCGGCGTCTACACGGCGGTATTCACGCCGGGCGCGAATGTCAGCGCGCCGGCCTCGATCACCGTCACCGGCGGCAGCTATACCGACGTCTTCAACAACCCCGGCGGCGCCGGCCTCTCGCCGCTGATCCTGGTCGACACCAAGGCGCCGACGCTGGTCATCACCAGCAATCTGTCGGCGCTCAAGATCGGTGACACTGCCACCGTCACCTTCACCTTCAGCGAGGTGCCGCTGGGCTTCAGCGATACCGATGTGGCGGTCAGCAACGGCTCGCTGAGCGGCCTCAGCGTTACCGCCAACCCGCTGGTGTACACCGCCACGCTGACGCCTGCCGCCGGCGTGGCCGGCGGCGCGGTCAGCATCACGGTGCAGGGCAGCAGCTACACCGACCTGGCCGGCAACAGCGGCACCGCCGGCGTCCCGCCGTCGATCAGCATCGACACGCTGGCGCCGACCATCAGCGGCGCCAGCGTCAGCTTCTCGGCCGACACCGGCGTCAGCAATACCGACCTGATCACCCGCACCGCCGCGCAGAACCTCAGCGGCACGCTGAGCGGCGCGCTGGCGGCCGGCGACACGGTGCAGGTGTCGCTCGACAACGGCGCCAGCTGGCTCAACGCCAGCGCCAGCGGCAGCAGCTGGAATCTGAACGGCGTCACGCTGAGCGGCAGCAATACCTTGCAGGTGCGCGTCAACGACGCCGCCGGCAACCATGGCGCCGCGTTCAGCGCCGGCTATGTGCTCGACACCAGCGCGCCGAGCGTCGTGCTGACCAGCGACCTGGGCGTGCTGAAGGCCGGCGAGACCGCCAACCTGACCTTCACCTTCACCGAGGCGCCGGGCAACTTCGACCTGTCGTCGCTGAACGTCAGCGGCGGCAGCGTCAGCAGCCTGGCGGCCACCGGCAATCCGCTGGTGTACACCGCCGTGTTCACGCCGGCCACCGGCCAGATCGGCGTCACCGCCACCGTGCAGGTCAAGGCCAACGGCTATATCGACACGGCCGGCAACGGCGGCCAGGCCAGCCTGAGCGTGCCGATCATCATCAACACCACGCTGCCGTCGCTGCTGATCACCGCCGACGACACTGCGCTGAAGGCCGGCGAAGCGGCCACGCTGACATTTACCTTCAGCAGCCCGCCGACCGGTTTCACCGTCGCCGACATCAGCTACAGCAACGGCGCGCTGAGCGGCTTTGCCGCCACCGCCAATCCGCTGGTGTACACGGCGCTGTTCACGCCGACCGCCGGCCTGGCCAGCGGCACCGCCGGCATCAGCGTGGCGCCCGGCAGTTACACCGACGTGTTCGGCAATCCGGGCAGCGGCGGCACCGGCCCCACCATCAATATCGACACGCTGGCGCCGAGCGTGGTCATCACCAGCAGCGCGTCGGCGCTCAAGGCCGGCGAGACCGCGCTGATCAGCTTCACCTTCAGCGAGGCGCCGACCGGCTTTACCGCCAGCGACGTGGCCGTCACGGGCGGCACGCTAGGCGGCCTGACGGTCAGCGCCGGCAATCCGCTGGTGTACACCGCCACCTTCACGTCGACCGCCGGCATCCAGAACGTCAACGCCAGCATCACCATCGGCGCCGGTGCCTTCACCGACGCCGCCGGCAACAGCAACACCGGCGTCACGCCGACGCCGCCGATCAGCATCGACACGCTGCCGCCGGTGGCGGTTGGCAACACGGTGCTGTTCTCGGCCGACAATGGCAGCAGCGCGACCGACCTGGTCACCAATGTGGCGGCGCAAACCATCAGCGGCACGCTGAACGGCGCGCTGGGCGCCGGCGAGTTTGTCGAAGTGTCGCTGGACAACGGCGCCAGCTGGAACGGCACCACCGGCGGCGCCGCCTGGATGCTGAGCGGCGCCACGCTGAATAACGGCAGCAACACGCTGCAGGTGCGCGTGACCGACGGCGCCGGCAACCATGGCGCCGTGTACGCAACCACCTATGTGCTGGATACCACGGCGCCGACGGTGACCATCACCAGCAATATGAACGCGGTCAAGGCCGGCGAGACGGCCACCATCAGCTTCACCTTCAGCGAGGCGGTGGATGGCTTCAGCCTGGCCGACATCAGCGCCGGCAGCGGCGTGCTGAGTAACCTGGTGCAGACCGCCAATCCGCTGGTGTACACCGCGCTGTACACGCCGAACGCCGGCGTCAACGGCGTCAACGACGCCATCAGCGTGATGGCGGCCAGTTATACCGACAGGGCCGGCAATGGCGGCACGGGCGGCAGCTCGGCGGCGATTGCGGTCGATACCCAGGCGCCCAGCACCACCGGCGCCACCGTGGTGTTCTCCAGCGACAGCGGCGCCGTCGACCTGGTGACCAATGTGGCCGCGCAGGATATCAGCGGCACGCTCAGCGCCAACCTGCTGGGCGGCGAGACGGTGCAGGTATCGCTCGACAACGGCAGCAGCTGGGTCAGCGCCACCATCACCGGCGCCAACAGCTGGCAGCTGACGGGGCAAACGCTCAGCAGCGGCGCCGGCCACAGCGTGCAGGTGCGCGTCAGCGACGCCGCCGGCAACCACGGCACGCCGTTCAGCGCCGCCTACACGCTGGACCAGACGCAGCCGACGCTGGTGATCAGTTCCAGCAAGACGGTGCTCAACAGCGCCGATGCGCCGCTGATCACCTTCACCTTCAGCGAGGCGCCGATTGGCTTCAACGCCGGCAGCATCAGCGCCACCGGCGGCACGCTGAGCGGCTTTACCAGCACCGCCAATCCGCTGGTATACACCGCCGTGTTCACCCCGACCGCCGGCCAGGTGGCCGGCATCGGCACGGTGTCGGTGGCGCCGGGCACCTACACCGACCTGGCCGGCAACGCCGGCCTCGGCGGCGCGGTGCCGACCATCAGCTATGCGACGGTGGCGCCGGGCGTGGCCATCCTCAGCGATGTCAGCGCGCTGAAGGCGGGCGACGTCGCCAACATCACCTTCAAGTTCAGCAGCGCGCCGGCCGGCTTCGGCCTGGGCGGCGTCACGGTCGGCGGCGGCACGCTGTCAGGCCTGAGCGCCACCGCCGATCCGCTGATCTACACGGCGCTGTTTACCGCCAATGCCGGCGTCAACAACGGCAGCGGCACCATCAGCGTGGCCAGCGGCACCTTCACCGACACGCTGGGCAACCCCGGCGTGGGCGGCGCCATGGCCGCGATCGCCTACGATACGCTGGCGCCGACGCTGAGCATCACCAGCAACGCCAGCGCGGTCAACAGCAGCAGCACGGCGCTGATCACCTTCACCTTCAGCGAGGCGCCGCCGGCGTTTGCGCTGGGCGATATCAGCGCCGCCAATGGCAACGTCAGCAATCTGGTGCAGACCGCCAATCCGCTGGTCTACACCGCAGTGTTCACGCCGAACGCCAACCAGGCCAGCGCCATCGGCAAGGTCAGCGTGGCGGCCGGCGTGTATACGGATGCGGCGGGCAACAGCGGCGCCAGCGCCGACTCGCCCGACATCGCCATCGACACGCTGGCGCCCGGCCAGGTCGGCAGCGGCATCCAGTTCTCCAACGACAGCAACATCCAGGGCGACCTGATCACCAACAGCGCCAGCCAGTCGCTGATCGTCGGCACCCTGTCCGGCGGCGCGCTGGCAGTCGGCGACATCGTCGAGGTGTCGTTCGACAATGGCGCCAGCTGGGTCACCGCCAACGCCACCAGCAGCAGCTGGTCGCTGAGCCAGCAGACCCTGAGCAGCGGCACCCATGACATCCAGGTACGCGTCACCGACAACCACGGCAACCACGGCGCCGTCACCAGCTATACCTATGTGCTGGACAACACGCCACCGACGGTCAGCATCAGCAGCGACAGCAGCACGCTGCGCGCCGGCCAGAGCGCGACCATCACGTTTACGTTCAGCGAAGCACCGACCGGCTTCGACGTCACCGACCTGGTGGCGCTGAATGGCGGCTTGAGCAACTTCAGCGCCACCGCCAATCCGCTGGTGTACACGGTGGTGCTGACGCCGACGGCGGGCCTGACCGGCAGCACCAGTGTCACGCTGGCCAACAACCTGTACACCGACAATGCCGGCAACAACGGCAGCGGCGGCAGCTCGCCGCAGATCAGCATCGACACGCTGGCGCCGACCTTGCAGATCACCAGCAGCGCCAACATTCTGAATATCGGCAGCAGCGCCACCATCACGTTTACCTTCAGCGACGCGCCATCCGCCTTCGCGCTGGGCAGCGTCAGCGCCAGCAATGGCGTGCTGAGCAACCTGACTGCCACCAGCAATCCGCTGGTGTACACCGCCACCTTCACGCCCACCGCCGGCCTGGCTTCAGGCAACGCCGTCATCAGCGTGGCCGGCAGCGCCTATGCCGACGCGGCCGGCAATGTCGGCGCCAACGCCGCCAGCGCGCCGATCGCGGTCGACACGCTGGCGCCGTCCAACACCATCGGCACGGTCAGCTTCTCGGCCGACAGCGGTGTGGTCGGCGATCTGGTGACCAATGTCGCCCTGCAGAGCATCGGCGGTACGCTGCTGTCGATGCTGGGCAATGGCGAGGTGGTGCAGGTGTCGCTGGACAACGGCGCCAGCTGGATCAACGCCTTCACCGTCGGCACCAACTGGCAGCTGGCGCCGCAGACGCTGAGCGGCAGCGGCATCCTGCAGGTGCGCGTGGCCGACAGCGCCGGCAACGCCAGCGCGCCGCTGTCGGCTGCCTATGTGGTGGACCAGGCGGCGCCGGGTGTGGTAGTGACCAGCAGCGCCACCACGCTCAAGGCCGGCGAGTCGGCCACCATCACCTTCACCTTCAGCGAAGCGCCGTCGGGCTTCGACGTCAGCGATCTGGTGGCGCTCAACGGCACGCTGGGCGCCGTTACCGCTACCGCCAATCCGCTGGTGTACACGGTGGTGCTGACGCCGAATGCCAATCTCACTGGCGCCGCCAGCGTGACGCTGGCACCGGGCCTGTACACCGACCTGGCCGGCAACGCCGGCCTCGGCGCCAGCTCGCCGCTGATCACGGTCGACACCAGTGTGCCGACGCTGCTGATCAGCAGCAGCTCCAGCGCGCTGAAGATTGGCGAATCGGCCACCATCACCTTCACCTTCAGCGAACTGCCGGTCGGCTTCGCGCTGAACGACATCGCGGTCGGCGGCGGCACGCTGAGCGGCTTCGGCCAGACCGCCAATCCGCTGGTGTACACCGCGCTGTTCACGCCGACGGCCGGGGTGGCCTCCGGCGTCGGCAGCCTGACGGTGGCCAACGGCGCCTTCCTCGACGCCGCCGGCAATGCCGGCAGCGGCTTTGTGCTGAACACCATCAACTACAGCACCCAGGCGCCGACCACCACCGGCGGCACGGTGGTGTTCTCCAACGATGCCGACGGCGACCTGGTCACCAACAATCCGTTCCAGACCATCAGCGGCACGCTCAGCGCCAGCCTGGCCACCGGCGAAACGGTGGAAGTCTCGCTCAACAATGGCCTGACCTGGGTCACCGCAGTGGCGCCGGCCAATGGCAGCGGCTGGTCGCTGCCGCCGACCACGCTGTTCGGCAGCGGCGTGCTGCAGGTGCGGGTGGTCGACGCCAACGGCAACCACGGCCCGGCCAGCTCCTCGCTGTATGTGCTGGACACCGCCGCGCCGACCGTGGTGGTCAGCTCCAGCCTGGCCAGCATGAACCCGGCCGACACCGCCACCGTGACCTTCAGCTTCAACGAGGCGCCGGTGGGCTTCAGCCTGGCGGGCGTGAGCGCCACCGGCGGCACGCTGTCGGTGCTGACCCCGAGTGCCAATCCGCTGGTGTACACCGCCACGTTTACGCCCACCGCCGGTTATAACGGCCCGGCCAGCGTCACCGTCAACGCCAATGCCTATACCGACCTGGCCGGCAACCAGGCGCTGAGCGCCACCACCACGCTGGCGAATATCGATGGCGTGGCGCCGACGCTGCTGATCACCAGCAGCGCCAGCGTGCTCAACCTGGGCCAGACCGCACTGATCACCTTCACTTTCGACGAAGCGCCGTTCGGCTTCGTGGCCAGCGACGTGGTGGTCAGCGGCGGCACGCTGAGCGGCTTCGCCGCCACCGCCAATCCGCTGGTGTACACCGCCGTATTCACGTCGGCCGGCGGGGTCAACGCCGGCAGCGCCACCATCGAGGTGCTGAACGGCAGTTTCCTGGACGCCGCCGGCAACGCCGGCACCGGCTACGCGCTGCCGCCGCTGACCTACAACACCCAGGCGCCGACCACCACCGGCGCCGGCATCAGCTTCTCCAATGACCCGGACGGCGACCTGGTGACCAATAGTCCACTGCAGACCATCAGCGGCACGCTGAGCGCCAATCTGGTCGCTGGCGACCGGGTCGAGGTATCGCTCGACAACGGCCAGACTTGGGTGACTGCGGCCACCACGCCGAACGGCAATACCTGGGCACTGCCGCCGGTCACGCTGGCCGGCAGCGGCGTGCTGCAGGTGCGGGTGGTCGACATCAACGGCAACCAGGGCTCGGTCAGCGCCCGCTCGTATGTGCTGGACACGGCGGCGCCGGCGGTCAGCATCAGCTCCAACCTGGCCAACCTGAAGGCCGGCGATGTCGCCACCGTGACCTTCACCTTCACCGAGGTGCCCTCGGGCTTCGGCGCCGCCTCGGTGAGCGCCACCGGCGGCACGCTGTCGGGGCTGGCTGCCACCGCCAATCCGCTGGTCTACACCGCCAGCTTCACGCCGAGCGCCGGCTATAACGGCGCGGCCAGCGTCAGCGTCAGTGCGGGCGTCTATAGCGACCTGGCCGGCAACCCCGGCGCCGGCGCCAGCGTCACGGTGGCGAATGTCGACGCCCTGGCGCCCACGCTGGCCATCAGCAGCAACAGCAGCGCGCTGAGCGCCGGCCAGACCGCGCTGATCACCTTCACCTTCAGCGAGGCGCCGGTCGGCTTTGCCATCGGCGACATCAGCGTCAGCGGCGGCACGCTGAGCGGCTTCAGCACCACCGTCGATCCGCTGGTGTACCGCGTGCTGTTCACGCCGACGCCGGGCATCGCCAACGGCACCGCCAGCGTCAGCGTGGCGCCGAATCTGTACACCGACCTGGCCGGCAATCCCGGCGGCGCCGGTGCGGCGGCGACGATCAGCATCAACACCCAGGCGCCGCTGTCGGTGGCGGTGGGCACGCCGGCATTCTCCAACGACACCGGCATCGCCGGCGATCTGGTGACGTCGGTGGCGGCGCAGGTGGTCAGCGGCGCGCTGTCGCAGCCGCTGGCCACGGGCCAGGTGGTGCAGGTGTCGTTCGACAACGGCGTCAGCTGGCAGCTGGCCACGGCCAACGGCGCAGGCTGGAGCCTGGCCCACACGCTGACCGGCAGCGGCGTGCTGCGCGTGCGCGTGGCCGACGCCAACGGCAACACCAGCCCGGAAACCACCCACGCCTATGTGTTCGACGCGGTGGCGCCGACCGTGGCGGTCAGCAGCAATGTGACGGTGGCCAACGGCGTCACGCCGACGCTGATCACGTTCACCTTCTCGGATGTGCCGGTAGGCTTCGGCAACGGCAGCGTGGCGGTCAGCGGCGGCACGCTGGGGCCGGTGACCGCGACCGCCAATCCGCTGGTCTACACCGCCACCTTCACGCCGGCCGCCGGCCAGCAGGCGGGCAATGCCAGCATCAGCGTCAGCGGCTATTCCGATACCGCCGGCAATACCGGCCTGAGCGGCGCGATCCCGTCGCTGCAGATCGACACGGTGGCGCCGGCCGCCACCGCCGGCGGCGTGCGCTTCTCGTCCGACAGCGGCGCCTCGGGCGACCTGATCACCAACCAGCCGACCCAGACCCTCAGCGGCAACCTCAGCGTGCCGCTGGCGGCCGGCGACGTGGTGCAGGTCTCGGTCGACAATGGCGCCACCTGGCAGAACGTGGCGGCGGCGGTGGGCGCCACCAGCTGGAGCGTCACCAGGACGCTGTCCGGCAGCGGCACGCTGGTGGTGCGCGTGGCCGACCAGGCCGGCAACTACAGCAGCGCCTACGCGGCGCCATACACCATCGACACCACGCCGCCGACGGTGGCCATCAGCAGCGCCAGTGGCACGGTGCGCCAGGGCGGCAGCGCCACCTTCACGCTGACGCTCAGCGACCCCGCCACGCTCAGGCTGTCCGATCTGGTGGTCAGCGGCGGCACCGTGACTGGCTTCGGCGGCAGCGGCACCACGTATACCGTGGTGGTGACGCCGCCTGCCAACAGCACCACGCCGATCACGATCAGCCTCGGCGGCAATCTGTTCAGCGACGCCGCCGGCAACGGCAACCAGGCGGCGACCCCGGCATCGGTGGCGGTCAATACCAACCTGCCGCCGGTCAATCCGGGCACTTCCACCACGGTCGATGGCGTGACGGTCAACACGGCGCCCGGCACCGACACCACCACCGGCCTGCCGATCCGCACCATCAGCGTGCCGAACGTCACCACCACGCGGCCGGAAGACAACACCACAACCCATCCCAACCTGGCCGACATCCCGCTCGGGATTGCCGCCAGTGGCGGCAATCCGGGCACCAGCCTGTTGGTCAGCGTGCCGCTCGGCGTCGGCTTCGAGGCCAGCGGCCCGGCCGCACTGCTGAACGGCGCCATGGCGATGACCGACCTGATCGACCGCATCGATGACCACACCGCCGCCGGCCAGGCCACCCGCGCCGCCATGGAGGCGCAGGCCGAGCAATTCCTGCGCGGGCTGGACAGCGACGTCTGGCTGCAGCACGCGACGCTGAAGATGACCGGCGTGAATCCGAGCCCGACCGCCAACGTGATCATCGACGGCGAGGATGCTTTGCCTGAGGGCAGCAGCGGCGGCCCGCCGCGCGACACGGTGGCCGACGACAACACTGCCGTGGCGCTGGTGATCGACGCCCGCGCGCTGCCGCAGGGCATCGGCCTGCAGCTCGATGATGTACAGTTCGCCGCCGTGATCGGCGCCGCCACGGTGATGGGCGGCGCCGGCCAGAACTTCGTCATCGGCGACGGCGAGGCGCAGCGCATCGTGTTGAGCACCGGCAGCGACAACGACACCATCTATGGCAACGGTGGCGACGACATCCTCGGCACCGCCGGCGGCAACGACTACCTGGACGGCGGCGACGGCAACGACTGGCTGGCGGCGGGCGGCGGCGACGACCGCCTGGTGGGCGGCGCCGGCGACGACGTGCTGCAGGGCGGCCGCAGCGACGCCGGCCAGTGGCAGTTCTTCCTCAAGGATGGCAAGGTGGTCGGCCAGCACCAGCTGGCGCTGGCCGGCGCCACGGTGATGGAAACCGTCACCGCCGCCGAACTGAACGGCGGCGAGGCGATCCTCGGCTTCACCCAGGCGCAGGTCGACGGCGCCCGGCTGGAGACCTTGTCGTTGCTGTACCACGCGGCCTTCGAGCGCGCGCCCGACCTGGGCGGGCTGAACTTCTGGATCAACACCGGCCTGAATACGCTGGAACTGGCCACCGGCTTCCTCGGCGTGCCGGAGGCGGCGCAAGGCCTGATGCAGCTGAATAACCACGACTTCGTCGCCACCCTGCTGGAGAACGCGCTGGGCGTCAAGCCGGCCGAGGCGGCGCTGGCCAGCTGGGTGGCGCGGCTCGACAACGCGCCGGGCGACCTGTCGGCGCGCGCCGGCGTGCTGGCCGAGATCGCGCTGACCGCCGAACACCGCGCCGCCTGGAACGGCAGCGACGGCCTGGCGCTGGGCGGCCAGCTGCTGACGCAGGAGCAGGGCTGGATCGCCAACTCCGGCGACGACCGGCTGGAAGGCGGCGCCGGTTCCGACCGCCTGGTGGGCGGCGACGGCATCGACACCGTGGTCTACGGCGGCGCCGCGTCCAGCTACGGGCTGGCGCTGAACCGCAACGGCGAGGTGATGATCGCCGAACCGGACGGCGCGCGCGACACCATCCTGCAAATCGAGCGCGGCGAGTTCAACGGCGTCACGCGCGACCTGGCGTTCACCCAGGCCGGCGCCGGCACGCTGCAGGAAATCGGCATGCTGTACCAGCTGACGCTGGACCGCGCCGGCGATTTCGCCGGCTTCAAATACTGGATCGACAGCGGCCTGCATGGCAGCGCGCTGGCCAACGCCTTCACCGCGTCGGTCGAGTTCGGGCAGCGCTTCGGCAGCCTGAGCGACACCGATTTCATCACGCTGCTGTACCAGAACACGCTGGCGCAGCCGCCGTCGGCTGCGGTGCTGACGCAGTGGGATGCGTATCTGGACAACCATAGCCGCGGCGAGCTGGTGGCGCAACTGGCCACCGACGTGACGCTGGTGGGCAGCCAGTACGGCGCCGGCGGCCTGAACCTGATCGGAAGCTTGTAACATGCCATTCTGGCGAAGGTGAAATTGCTTTTGCCAGAAGGCGCACTTGACCACAAGGAGAAAAACCACGGCATACTGGTGCACGATATTCCTGAAAAGGAGTGCGCCATTCTCGCCCTGAGCACAACCGAGCAAGCAAGGCCGGGTATCCTGATCGTCGAGGACGAGCGGGAGGAATCGCGTTTTCTCACCGATTTGCTGCGCCGCCAGCTGTACCATGTGCGCACCGCCAGCGACGGCATGGCCGGCTACCAGGCCGCGCTGGCGGCGCCGCCGGACCTGATCCTGCTCGATGTGCGCATGCCCGGCATGGACGGCTTCGCCGCGTGCCGGCTGCTGAAGGCGAATCCCATCACCCGGCATATCCCGGTGATCTTCCTCAGCGCGCTGGACGAGCCGGACGAGCGGGTGGCGGCGCTGGCCATGGGCGGGGTCGACTTCGTCGCCAAGCCCTATCATCCGGCCGAGGTGTTTGCGCGGGTGCGCATCCACCTGGAGCTGGCCGGGCTGCGACGTGCCGCCGCCACGCCGGGCGCCATGGCGGCGCCGGCCATGCCGTCGCCGCACGATCCGGACGAGGTGGTGGCCAACGCTGCCATGCGGCTGATCGACGACAACCTGGGGGCGCCGCTGACCCTGGCCAGCATCGCCCGCTCGCTGGGCACCTACGAGAAGCGGCTGTCGCAGGCGTTCCGCCGCCATGCCGGCGTGACCGTGTTCGGCTACCTCGGCGAGGCGCGCATCCGCCGCGGCCGCCAGTTGCTGGCCGACACCGACCTGAGCGTGCAGCAGATCGCCGAGCAGACCGGCTTCCGCAGCGCGGCCAACTTCGCCACCGCGTTCCGCGAGCAGACCGACACCACCCCCACCGCCTACCGTCAGGCGATGCGCCGACCGGGGCCGGCGCTGTGAGCGACGCCCGCATCCGCGCGCGCCTGCTGGCGGCGCTGAACCACGACCTGCGCGCGCCGCTGGCGCGCATCGCCACCCAGGTGCGCAGCGGCTGGGCCGATCTGGGCATGCTGGAGGGCGAGGTGGCGCGCCAGCTGGAGTGGCTGTCCGATTTGCAGGAGTGTGCCCGCTTCGAGTTGCAGCCGCCCGAGCTGGCGGTGGCGCCGGCCTATCTGCACGGGCTGGTGCGCCATGTGCGGCTGGACGGCGGGCTGCCGGCGCTGGCCATGCTGGACGCGCGCCGCCTGGCGCAGGTGCTGGCGCGGCTGCGCGCCCATAGCGGCGGAACGCTGGCGCTGCAGTCGCTGCGGGTCGGCGACGAGGTGCGGCTGCGGTTCGTCGCCGGCGAACCGGACGGCCCGTGGCACGACGTCAGCGCCTCGCTGGCGGAGCAACAGATCCTGCCGGGGGTGATGGTGGCGGCGCACCTGGTGCGCGCCATGGGCGGCTGTTTGCAGCGCAGCGGCGACGGCTTGCGCTTTGAAATCCGCGCACCGCTGGCGGACGAGCAGGATGCGATGCCGCCGACCCCGCATTTCGACTGGCCGGAACCGTTCGGCGCCGGCCACGCCATCCTGCTGCTGGAGCCGCACCAACCGATGCAGGATTACCTGAGCGAGATTCTGGAAAGCGCCGAGTTCGATGTGCAGTACGAGCCGGAGGACCGCACGCCGGCACTGATCCTGTGCGCCGACGAGAGCGTGTGGGAGATCTGGCCGCAGGATCAAGCGCCGCCGGTGTTGCTGCACGCGCTGCTGCCGCCGGCGCGGCCGGACGATTTCATCGAGGTGTTGTACAAGCCGGCGCCGCCGGCGCTGCTGCTGTCGGCCTTGCGCCGGCGGCTGGAGATCAGGCTGTGATCAGGCCGCGCGGCCGCCGCTGACGCGTTCGATACCGGCCAGGTCCTGCCAGCTTTGCACGTCCGTGTAGCCGGCCTCGGTCAGCAGCGCGCGCACCTGCGCCGCCTGGTCGTAGCCGTGCTCCATCAGCAGCCAGCCTTGCGGCTTCAGCTGCGGCGGTGCGCCGGCGATGATGGTGCGCAGCGCCGACAGGCCGTCGGCGTGGTCGGTCAGCGCGCCCACCGGCTCGAAGCGCAGGTCGCCTTCGGACAGGTGATGGTCGCCGCTGGCGATATACGGCGGGTTGGAGGCGATCACGTCGAACGGCGCGGCGCCTTGCAGCGCGGCGTACCAGTCGCTGTGCAGGAAGGTGACGCGGGCGCCATTGGCCTCGGCGTTGCGGCGGGCCACCGCCAGCGCGTCGGCGCTGACGTCGAGCGCGGTGACGTCGGCATCCCTGCGGGTGTGCGCCAGCGACACGGCGATGGCGCCGCTGCCGGTGCCCATGTCCAGCACGCGGCCGGCGCGCGGCAGGCGGTCCAGCGTCAGCTCGACCAGCAACTCGGTGTCGGGACGCGGGATCAGCACGGCGTCACTCACTTCAAACGGCAGGCCGAAGAACTCACGCTGGCCGACGATGTAGGCGATCGGCTCGCCGTCCAGCCGGCGTTGCACCAGTGCGCTGTAGCGCCGCATTTCGTCGTCGCTGAGCACCCGCTCCGACTGCGTGATCAGGGCGATGCGGTTGACCCCCAGCGCGTGGCACAGCAGCACGCGGTTGTCCAGCGCATCCAGCGGGGACTGCCGTTGCAGGGCGGCGATGGTGTGGCTCATTTTGCGCGGCGGATCAGCAGCCAGGCCAGCGACAGCGAGAACAGGCCGAACCACAGGAACGACCATTGCGGAATCGACAGGCCGAACCACGGCGCCAGCGCGTCCTCGCACAAACCGTCGGCCTGGAACAGGAATGGCAGGTAGGTGGCGGTCGGGATCTTGTTGAGGAAGGTTTCCATCGGGTCGATGCCGCACGACAGGCCCGGATGGGCCAGCACCCACAGGTGCTTGCCGGCGGTGGCCAGGCCGCCCAGCGCGGCCAACAGGCCGAGGCCGGCGAAGGCCTTGGGCTTGCTGGTGTAGGCGCCGATCAGCGCCAGCACGCCGATGGCGATGAACAGGTAGCGCTGGATCACGCACAACGGGCAGGGCAGCATGTCCAGCCCGTGCTGCAGGTACAGGGCGACGCCGATCAGGCCGAAGGCGCCGACGGCGATCGACAGCAGCAGGGAGCGGGTATGTATCATCAGAGTGTCCTTGGAAGAATCGTGGAATTCTCGCACAAAGTTGCTATTTCAGCCTTAGCCGGCGATTAAAGCACGGTGTCAATCGCCCAGCGCCGCCAGCAACTCGGCCTGGTGTTCCGCCACCAGCGCGTTGACCATCTCGTTCAGGTCGCCGTCCATGATGAAGTCCAGCTTGTACAGGGTGAGGTTGATGCGGTGATCGGTCATGCGGCCCTGCGGGTAGTTGTAGGTGCGGATGCGTTCGCTACGGTCGCCCGAGCCGATCAGGCTCTTGCGGGTGGCCGCCTCCTTGGCCTGCGCCTCGCGCAGCTGCACGTCCTTGATGCGGGTGGCCAGCACCTTCATCGCCTGCGCCTTGTTCTTGTGCTGCGAGCGATCGTCCTGGCACTCGACCACAATCCCGGTTGGCAGGTGGGTGATGCGCACGGCGGAGTCGGTCTTGTTGATGTGCTGGCCGCCGGCGCCGGAGGCGCGGTAGGTGTCGATGCGCAGCTCGGACGGATTGATGTTGACATCTTCCACCTCGTCGGCCTCCGGCATCACCGCCACCGTGCAGGCCGAGGTGTGGATGCGGCCCTGGGTTTCGGTGGCCGGCACGCGCTGCACGCGGTGGCCGCCGGATTCGAATTTCAGCTTCGAATAGACGCCGTTGCCGACCAGGCGCACGATGACCTCGCGGTAGCCGCCCAGGTCGGACGCGGATTCCGACACCATCTCGACCTGCCAGCGGTTGCGTTCGGCAAAGCGGGTGTACATGCGCAGCAGGTCGCCGGCGAACAGAGCCGACTCGTCGCCGCCGGTGCCGGCGCGGATTTCGAGGAAGATGTTGCGCTCGTCGTTGGCGTCCTTCGGCAGCAGCATTTTCTGCAGTTCCAGGTCGAGTTCGGCGGTGCGGCCTTTGGCCGCCGCGATTTCCTCCTGGGCGAAGTCCTTCATGTCTGGATCGGCCAGCATTTCCTCGGCGGCGGCGATATCGCCCAGCGCTTCGTGGTAGGACTTGTAGACCGCCACCAGCGGGCCGATCTCGGCGTGCTCGCGGGTCATCTTGCGATAGCTGTCCATATTATCGGTGGCGCCTTCGGACATCAGCAATTCATCGAGTTCGACCAGGCGGTTTGCCAGTTGGTCGAGCTTGGCCAGCATGGATGGTTTCATAGCGTATTTGGGGTGAGGTGTAACGTGCGCCGCTGTGGCGCGGCGGAAGAGGGAACTGCGGGGGGCGGCGGGGCGCTAACGGCGGCCGCGGAACATCTGCGGCAGGATTTCCGCCAGTTGTGCGCGTTCGTCGCCGTGGGCGTGGCGCAGCGCTTGCTGCGGGCCGTGCATGAACTTGGCGGTCAGGCCTTTGGACAGGGCTTCCAGCACGGTGTCGATATCTTCGCCCTTGGCCAGCATCTTGCGCGCGCGTTCCAGTTCGATCAGGCGCAGCGCCTCGCTGTTCTCGTGCAGGCTCTGGATCACCGGCACCACGGCGCGATCATCGACCCAGTGCATGAAGGACTGCACGCGGGTTTCGATGATGGCTTCGGCCTGGGCGACGGCAGCCTGGCGGCTTTCGAGGCCGGTCTGCACCACCTTGCCGAGGTCGTCGACGGTGTACAGGAAGGCGTCGTTCAGGCGCGCCACTTCCGGCTCGATATCGCGCGGCACGGCCAGGTCGACCATGAACATCGGCTTGTGGCGGCGCGCCTTGATGGCGCGTTCCACCATGCCGAGGCCGATCAGCGGCAGCGACGAGGCGGTGCAGGAAATCACGATGTCGTAGTTGTGCAGCTTGTCCTGCAGATCGGCCAGGCGGATGGCGCGGCCGCCGAAGCGGTGCGCCAGCACTTCGCCGCGTTCCAGCGTGCGGTTGGCGATGGTGATGGTTTTCGGATTCTGCGCCGCGAAATGTGTCGCGCACAGCTCGATCATCTCGCCGGCGCCGATGAACAGCACGTTCTGCTCGGAGACCTTGTCGAAGATGCGCTGCGACAGGCGCACGGCGGCCGCCGCCATCGACACGCTGTGGGCGCCGATTTCGGTGGTGCTGCGGACTTCCTTGGCGACCGAGAACGAGCGCTGGAACAGCTGGTGCAGATAGGTGCCGAGGCCGCCCGCTTCGTCGGCGGTGCGGATCGCGTCCTTGATCTGGCCGAGGATCTGCGTTTCGCCCAGCACCATCGAGTCCAGCCCGGAGGCGACGCGGAAGGTGTGGCGCACCGCATCGTGCTGCGGCAGCATGTACAGATGCGGGCGCAGCTCGCTGTAGTTCAGTTTGTGGAAATCGGCGAGGAAATGGGCGCCGGCGTCGAGCGGATCGGGCACGGTGCTGGCGGCGTACAACTCGGTGCGGTTGCAGGTCGACAGAATCGCCGCCTCATCGCCGCCCCGATGGTCGATGCGCTCGAACCACGAACGCGCGGCCACCACCGCCTGGCCGAGCTGGTCAGGGGCGAACGCCAGCTGCTCGCGCAGCGAGACGGGGGCGGTGTGGTGGTTGAGGCCGACGGCAAGCAGCTGCATTTCGGGTCCAGACAGATAAATATGCGGTGATTATACCCCTACTGCCAACATGTTGCCCGCAGGACTGCCCAAAGCATGAGCAGCGCCCTTGCATTCGGTCAGGCGCCGAGTTTCTCCAGGCGGTAGCCGTAGCTGTAGACCGGCACCAGGCGGAAGCCGTTTTCCGGTTTGAGCTGCAGCTTGTTGCGCACGCGCGAGACGTGGGTATCCATGGTGCGCGACGGTACGATGGTCTCGCGTATCCATACCGCTTCGTGGATGTAGGCGCGCGACAGCGGGCGGCCGATGTTGCGGAAAAACAGCAGCGCCAGGAAGAACTCCTTGTGCGTGACGTCCAGCACCGTGCCGTCCATCAGCAGCCGGCCCGGCCGGGTTTCAAAGATGTACTGGCCGAACTGCAGCGACTCGGCGCCATTCTGCGCCGGGTAGGCGCGCCGCAGCAGCGCCTGCACGCGCGCCACCATCTCGCTGCGGCGCAGCGGCTTGATCATATAGTCGTCGGCGCCGGCCGCCAGCCCGGCCACGATGTCGTCCTCGCCCGAGCTGGTGGTCAGGAACAGCACCGGCGCGTTGTCCGGCAGCTTTTCCCGCGCCCGCCGCAGCACTTCGGCGCCGCCCAGATCAACCACCTGCCAGTCGAGGATCAGCATGTCGTAGCTGTCCTTGCGCAACTGCGCCAGTACGTCTTTCGCGGTCTGGAAGCTATGGCAGATGTGGCCTGCCGAGGTGAGCACCTGGCAGATCAGTTCGGCCTGGCTGCGGTCGTTGTCGAGTACGGCAATTCTCATGCTGTTGCCTGCTGGGAAATGTTAAGAGAGTTCACGTTAAATATAACAGAGATTTACAAATAAATTAGCAAAAAGGCTAAAAATATTTTTTCTAAACACTAAGAATGTTTATTTGGAAATATGGGTTTTCTACGTGAATGAAAGCACTTTCAGTACACGTTACACGGGAAAAATGCCGAATTCAATGCAGAAGTTGAAATCTGGCAAGAACATTCAGAAGGCAGGGGACGCGGAGAAGGGCAACAGAAAAGACACAAATTGGCACCGTGTCCGCAGGGGAAAACATGTGCTCAGAGGATGGCGGCGGGGGAGATTCGGCGACGCGACAGCGCTGCCGGCGGTTGCCGGCGTCTGTTGTTAATTGACGATATCAAACAGAAATTCTGTGGGGGAAACTGCTGCCGGCTGGCGCGGACGGCCAGCCGGCGTGCCGGTCAGGCGTCCGGCAGTACCACGTTGACGTCGAGGACTTCCAGGTTGCCCTGGCGGTCCAGCGAGATCTTGATGTCGTCGGCATTGACCTTGGTGTACTTGGAGATCACCTCGATCAGTTCCTTGTGCAGCGCCGGCAGGAAGTCCGGGCCGGCGCGGCCGCTGCGCTCGCGCGCGATGATGATCTGCAGCCGTTCCTTGGCCGCGGTCGCGGTCTTCGGCTTGGGGGGAAACAGGAAGGAAAGCAGGGCCATGATTACTTGCTCCCGAAGATACGCTGCAGCAGGCCCGGCTTCTCATAATTGGTGAAGCGCAGCGGCAGTTCCTGGCCGAGGAAGCGCGATACCACGTCCTCGTACGCTTGTGCCACGTCGGTGCCTTTGAAGTGGATTGCCGGATTACCCTGGTTGGAAGCGTGCAGCACCTGCTCCGATTCCGGGATGATGCCGATCAATGGAATGCGCAGAATTTCCTGCACATCCTCGTACGACAGCATCTCGTCCTGCTCGACGCGCTTCGGCGAGTAGCGGGTGATCAGCAGGTGTTCCTTGACCGGCTCGCCGCCGGTCTGGGCGCGGCGCGACTTGGCCTGGATGATGCCGAGGATGCGGTCGGAATCGCGCACCGACGATACTTCCGGATTGGTGACGATCACCGCCTCGTCGGCGAAGGTCAGCGCCATCAGCGCGCCGTGCTCGATGCCGGCCGGCGAATCGCAGATGATGAACTCGAAGCCCATGTTGATCAGCTCGTGCAGCACGACTTCCACGCCGTCTTCCGACAGCGCATCCTTGTCGCGCGTCTGCGAGGCCGGCAGGATGAACAGGTTGTCGCAGTGCTTGTCTTTGATCAGCGCCTGGGTCAGCGTGGCTTCCTTGTTGATCACATTGATCAGGTCGTACACCACGCGGCGTTCGCAGCCCATGATGAGGTCGAGGTTGCGCAGGCCGACGTCGAAGTCGATCACTGCGGTTTTGTGCCCGCGCATGGCCAGGCCGGTGGAGAAGCTGGCGCTGGTGGTGGTTTTGCCGACACCGCCCTTGCCGGACGTCACAACAATAATTCTTGCCACAAATCAATCCTTTAAAGAGAGGTGTTTCAAGCGCGGTTGGTGGTATTGACAGATGATATATCGATTCTGTCACCAACCAGGCGAATTTGCGTTGGCGAGCGCGCATATTCGGCCGGGAAGCCGTCTTCAAACGTACTGTAGACGCCGGCGATGGAGACCAGCTCCGGCGACATATTCATTGCGAAAATCCGCGCCTGGGCATTGCCCGAGGCGCCGGCCAGCGCGCGGCCGTTAAGCGAGTTGTACACATGGATGCTGCCGTCGGCGATGATTTCGGCGCCGTTGTTGACCGCGGCGGTCACCACCAGGTCGCAGCCGCGCGCATAGATGCGCTGGCCGGCGCGCACCGGCGTGTCGATGATCATCACGTCGGTGCCGTTGCTGGCGGCGGCCGGCGGCTGCGCCTGGGCGGCCGCCAGCGCCACCGGGGTCGGCGCCGGCTGCGCGGGCTGGGCTTCAGCGGCCGGCTCTTCCTTCGGCTTGGCGCCGGCGGTTTCCAGGCTGAGGCCGTGTGCGGCGATGTCGGCCGCCATGTCCAGCGGCGCGTTGCGCACGGCGACCGGATTCAGGCGGTATTTCTTCAGCAGGGCGATCAGGCCGCCCCAGTCGACCGGGCCGCAGCCGGCCGGCAGCGCGGCGACGTCGATCACGGTCAGGTCGTCTTCGAAGAAATCAGCGGTGCCGCCGGTCATTTCAGCCAGCGCGGCGTCGAGCGCGATGCGGTCGGCCGTCGCCAGGATGGCGGAGACGGCAACGACGGTGGAAATTTTTATTTCGATGGGCTTTTGAAACAGGCTCTTGGACATGGGCGACAGGATCAGGGTTAGCCGGGCGCGCATGCGCAGGCAACAGCATTCTACTGTGGAATATCCGGAAAGGGGAGGGCCGGCAAGCGTGCGGCCCCGCAAATATGCGGCTTGAGCCGGCTTTCGCGGCGTGACGGCTGTCATCTGGATTTCATATTGGTACGCTACAGTGTGCGGCAACCGGTCTATCATTAAAATGAAAGACTTTTCGTCTGCACATGAAAATCAATAATGGTCCATGCTTGAGATCCGCCATCTACGCACTTTGAGCGCGCTGCGCTCGGCCGGCAGCCTGGTGCGCGCCGCGCAATTGCTGAACCTGACGCAATCGGCCCTGTCGCACCAGATCAAATTGCTGGAAGATCGTTACGGCGGGCCGCTGTTTGAGCGCAAATCGGTGCCGATCGGCTTCACCGCCACCGGCGCCAGGCTGCTCAAGCTGGCCGATCTGCTGTTGCCGGAAATCGAGACCGCCGAGCGCGAAGTGGCGCGCCTGACCCAGGGCGACACCGGCCAGCTGCGGGTGGCGCTGGAATGCCATACCTGTTTCGACTGGCTGATGCCGGTGCTGGACGAATTCCGCAAACGCTGGCCGGAAGTCGAGGTCGACCTGGTATCGGGCTTGCATGCCGAACCGGCGGCATTGCTGCGCAGCGGCGAAGCCGATCTGGTGATCGGTGCTTCGCTCGGCCCCGATTTCGTCACCTTGCCGCTGTTCCGCTTCGAAACGCTGGTGGTGATGGCGCAGAAGCACCGGCTGGCCGCGCAGCGCCGCCTGCAGGCCGCCGACTTCGAAGGCGAAACCCTGATCACCTATCCGCTGCCGGCCGAGCGGATCGACCTGATCCGCGAGGTGCTGGCGCCCGCCGGCATCCATTTTCAGCGCCGCAGCGCCGAGCTGACGGTGGCGGTACTGCAACTGGTGGCCAGCCGGCGCGGCATCGCCGCACTGCCCAACTGGGCCATCAAGAACTACCTCGACTACGACTACGTCATCGCCCGCCCGGTCGGCGAGCACGGCCTGTGGAGCGAGCTGTTTGTTTCCGTGCCGGAAGCGCAGCAGCACAAGGCTTACGTGCTCGACTTCGTCAACGTGATACGCGAGCAATGCGCTGCCTCGCTCGACGGTATCAAATTATTATCTTGAAAAAAAATTACTGTTTCTTCAAAATACAAGCGATTGGGTTTGACGCATATCAAGGCGCATGCCAAAACCGGCGCATACGATAAGTGCCCGACGGTGGCGCTGCGGGGCTTTCTCGCGGCAGCGCAGCATTGAAACCTGCCACGGCTTGCCGGTGGACGGCGTATGATCAATGACGCGTTGTCGCTCAACTTAGCCGGCTACGGCTGGCGCATTGGAGAATCAAATGGATGATGTAGTTATTGTTGCTGCTGGCCGTACCGGTGTGGGTAAATTCGGCGGCAGCCTGGCAAAAGTGCCGGCGTCGGAACTGGGCGCCCATGTCATCAAGGGCCTGATTGCCAAGGCCGGCATCGATCCTAACCTGATCAGCGAAGCCATCCTCGGCCAAGTGCTGACGGCCGGCGTCGGCCAGAACCCGGCGCGCCAGGCGGTCATCAAGTCCGGCCTGCCGAACACCATTCCCGGCTTCACTATCAACCACGTCTGCGGTTCCGGCCTGAAAGCCACCCACCTGGCGGCGCAGGCGCTGAAGGCAGGCGACGCGCAGATCGTCATCGCCGGCGGCCAGGAAAACATGAGCGCCTCGCCGCACGTCATCAACGGCTCGCGCGACGGCTTCCGCATGGGCGACTTCAAGGCGGTCGATTCGATGATCGTCGACGGCCTGTGGGACGTCTATAACCAGTACCACATGGGCACCACCGCCGAGAACGTCGCGAAGAAATACGAGATTTCGCGCGCCGAGCAGGACGAATTCGCGCTGCAATCGCAACTGAAAGCCGAAGCTGCGCAAAAAGAAGGCAAGTTCAAGGACGAAATCCTGCCCCTGGAAATCGTCCAGAAGAAGGGCAGCTTCGTGTTCGACAGCGACGAATACGTTAAACCAGGCTCGACCCTGGAAGGCCTGGCCGGTCTGCGTCCTGCCTTTGCCAAGGACGGTACTGTCACCGCCGGCAACGCCTCCGGCCTGAACGACGGCGCCGCCGCCGTCATCATGACCACTGCGTCGAAAGCCAAGGAACTGGGCCTGCCGGTGCTGGCGCGCATCAAGGCCTACGCCTCGTCCGGTCTGGACCCGGCCTACATGGGCATGGGCCCGGTGTCGGCCACCAAGCTGTGCCTGAAAAAAGCCGGCTGGACCCCGGACGACCTGGACCTGCTGGAAATCAACGAGGCATTTGCCGCACAGGCGGTGGCGGTCAACAAGGAGATGGGCTGGGATACCAGCAAGATCAACGTCAATGGCGGCGCGATCGCCATCGGCCACCCGATCGGCGCTTCCGGCGCGCGCATCCTGGTCACGCTGATCCACGAAATGATCCGTCGTGACGCCAAGAAAGGTCTGGCCTCGCTGTGCATCGGCGGCGGCATGGGTGTGGCGCTGGCGATCGAACGCGCTTAATAAGAAAAAATTTGCGGCCCGGCTCCGGCCGGGCACGCTCCGATTTTTGGCTTTATTTAAAGAGGGGACGATAATGGCAAGAGTAGCATTGGTAACCGGTGGCATGGGTGGTCTGGGCGAAGCGATCAGCTACAAGCTGTCCGCACTGGGCTATTGCGTGGTCACCACGTATTCCCCAGGCAATCCCAAGGTAGAACAATGGCTGGCCACGACCCGTGACCAGGGCTATAACTTCCGCGCCTATCCGTGCGACGTGTCGGACTACGATTCGGCACTGGCGTGCATCGCCGCCATCGAGAAAGACATCGGTCCGGTGGACGTGCTGGTCAACAACGCCGGCATCACGCGCGACATGACCTTCAAGAAAATGGACAAGGTCAACTGGGACGCAGTCATGAAGACCAACCTGGATTCCGTATTCAATATGACCAAGCCGGTGTGCGACGGCATGATCGAGCGCGGCTGGGGCCGCATCATCAATATTTCGTCGGTCAACGGCCAGAAGGGCGCGTTCGGCCAGACCAACTATTCGGCCGCCAAGGCCGGCATGCACGGCTTCACCAAGGCGCTGGCGCTGGAAGTGGCGAAGAAGGGCGTGACCGTCAACACCATCTCGCCAGGCTATATCGGCACCAAGATGGTCATGGAAATCCCGCAAGACGTGCTGGATAGCAAAATCATCCCGCAAATCCCGATGGGCCGTCTGGGCAAGCCGGACGAAGTGGCGGGCCTGGTGGCCTACCTGGCGTCCGACGAAGCTGCCTTCGTCACCGGCGCCAATATCGCCATCAACGGCGGCCAGCATATGTCCTGAGCGGCAACGCTGCCACGCAAGAGCCGGGTTCGTTCGCGATCCCGGCTTTTTTTTCGTACAATCTGCCATCACCGCTCAAAGGATAGCCATGCTCGACTCCGCCTCCCCGCTGTTCCCACCGATTACGCCCAGCCGTCACGGCATGCTGGCGGTGGACGAGATCCACACCATTTACTGGGAAGAGGTGGGCAACCCGGACGGCATTCCGGTGATTTTCCTGCATGGCGGTCCCGGCGCCGGCCTGTCGCCGCAGCACCGCCGCTTCTTCGACCCGGAACAATATCGCGTGATCCTGTTCGACCAGCGCGGCGCCGGCAAGTCGGCGCCGCTGGGCGAGTGCCGCAACAACACCACCCAGTTGCTGATCGAGGATATCGAACGGCTGCGCGTGATGGCCGGCATCGAGCAGTGGCTGGTGTTCGGCGGCTCCTGGGGCTCGACGCTGGCGCTGGCCTATGGCGAAGCGCATCCCGAGCGCTGCCTCGGCTTCGTGCTGCGCGGCATCTTCCTGTGCACGCAGAAGGAAATCGACTGGTTCCTCGACGGCGCCCAATGGTTCCATCCGGAAGTGCATGCCGAATTCATCGCGCCGATTCCAGAAGAAGAGCGCGGCGATCTGCTGCAAGCCTACGTCCAGCGCATCATGAGCGACGACCCGGCCGTGCACTGGCCGGCGGTGCGCGCCTGGAGCCGCTTCGAGGGCCGCCGCGTGTTCCTGCTGCCGCAGGCGGAAGACTCGCCGTCGGACGCGCTCGACCTGGGCGTCGGCCGGCTGGAATCGCACTACATGGCCAATCTCGGCTTCTTCAGCGACGACCAGCTGGTGCGCAACGTCAGCCGCATCGCCCACCTGCCGGCGGTGATCGTGCAGGGCCGCTACGACGTCATCTGCCCGCCGGTATCGGCCTGGCGGCTGCATCAGGCGTGGCCGGGTTCGGTGCTGCAAATGATCCCGGATGCCGGCCATGGCGCCATGGAGCAAGGCATCGCGCGCGCGCTGGTGGGCGCCACCGAGCAGTTCAAGCGCAAGCGCGCGTTTGCCTGAAAAAGGCCCGTGGGGGACGCGGGCTGCTACACTGTGAACTAATCGATAAGAATAAAATCGTAATGGCACTCATGACTTTGCAGACCGCCGACATCGGTCACATCATCCAGCTGGCGATCGCGCCGGTATTCCTGCTGTCGGGCGTCTGCACCAACCTGATCGTGCTGACCAACCGGCTGGCGCGCATCATCGACCGCTCGCGCGTGCTGGAAGACCGGCTGGACGTCGCCTACAGCGATCCCTATCTGAACGAGCTGGACGTGCTGTACCGCCGCTCGCACCTGATCAATATGTCGATCTTCCTGTCGACCGCCTGCGGCCTGTTCGTGTGCGTGATCGTGGCGATGCTGTTCCTCGGCGACATCACCAATCTCGGCCTGGACAAGTATATTGCCGGCATGTTCGTGGTGGCGGTGATCTGCCTGGTTGGCAGTTTTGTATCGCTGCTGCGCGAAATCTATATTGCGTCGAACTGGATGCGTTCTCAGCGCCATCTTCGCCGCAAGCGTTAACCCTTTTATGTGAGAAACATCATGCACGACTACCAACGCCCGCCCACCCTTTACCGCTACGGCGTGCGCGAAGACCTGGAACTGGCCTTGAGCCAGGGCCAATTCATCCTGCGCCCGGCCAGCAATTGCCTGACGCTGAGCTTTTCCCAGGCCTGGGACCGCAAACTGTTCGACCTGTTCAGCGCCGACGCCTGCCTGATCATCCACAACAGCGAAGAATTCGGTGAGCGCGTGCACCGCGCCGTACAGCGCGCCTTGCCGAGCTGGGCAGGCATCGATGGCGCGGTCGAATACGGCACCCGCGCCGCCTTGGGCGCAGCCTTCACCAAGACCGCCGCCGAAGCGCAGGAACAGGAATGGCAATTCGCCTGGCGCGCCATGCAGGCACAGCTGAGCCTGAACCCGGTGCTGATCAAAATCGGCAGACTGGAGAACTTCGCCGAACTGCGCTCGCGCGACACCTACCTCGCCTAAAACTTCGGGGTCAGTGCCGACATTCGGACATTTCGCGCGCGAAATGTCCG
>CAUPXZ010000042.1:0-48501 GCA_963515135.1 uncultured Duganella sp.
GGACATTTCGCGCGCGAAATGTCCGAATGTCGGCACTGACCCCGATGTTTTTAGTTGGCGTCGTGGAAGATGATGCCCAGCATGTGGCGGGTTCCGGCCCGCAGCCGGCTGACGCCATGCCGCAGGTTGACGCGGTAGATGCCACGCGTGCCTTGCACGGGACGGTGGTGGACGGCGAAAATTACCATGTCGCCGCGCTTCAGCGGGACTACTTCGACCCGCGATTGCATGCGCGGCCGTTGTTCGGTCAGCACGAATTCGCCGCCGTCGAAGTCCTGGCCGGATTGGCTGAGCAGCACGGCGGCTTGCAGCGGGAAGACGTGCTCGCCGTACAGGTCCTGGTGCAGGCAGTTGTAGTCGCCGGCCTGGTATTGCAGCAGCAGCGGCGTGGGACGCTGCTGGCCGGCGGCGTGGCAGCGGGCCAGGAAATCGGTGTGCCCTGCGGGGAAGCGCTCGGGCAGGTCCATCAGCTCGTGCCAGCGGTTGGCGATGACGGCCAGCGGCCCATACAGGGCGCCGCGCAGGGCGGCGATCATCGATGGCAGCGGATAGCGGAAGTATTGGTACTCGCCGCTGCCGAAGCCGTGCTGCGACATCATCACACGGCTGCGGAACAACGGCGGCTGGGCATATTGCGCCGCCACCGCCGCGCATTCTTCGGCGCTCAGCATGCCGGGCAGGATGGCGTAGCCGTGCGCATTCAATTCGTCGGTAATCGACTGCCAGTCCAGCCCCGCCACGTGCACCGCGATGCCAGCCGCCGCGCCGACAGTCCGGCGGGCGGCGTCGGCTGCAGCGCGCTCGGGCTGGGGCTGGGGCTCGGGCTCGGGCGCGGCTGATGCCTGCGGCGTGAGGCGCGGCTTGCGCTGTGCGGCGGCGTCGCCGAAATCCAGTTCGCCATTACTGTTACTCATTGCCGGCCTCCCGGTTCAGCAGCGCCGCCTTGCGGTCGACGCCCCAGCGGTAGCCTGAGATGGTGCCGTCGTTGCGCACCACGCGGTGACAAGGTATCGCCACCGCGATCGCATTGGCGGCGCAGGCGCTGGCGACGGCGCGCGCGCCGCGCGGTACGCCGCTCAGCTCCGCCAGTTCGGCATAAGTCACCCGGCGGCCGGATGGGAGTGCCCGCAGCACCTGCCACACGCGCTGCTGGAATGCGGTGCCGCGCACGTCCAGCGGCAAGTCCAGCCCCAGCGACGGCTGCTCCACCATGCCGATCACGCGCGACACCACCTGCTCGTATTCCGGCTCGGCGCCGATCAGTTCCGCCTTCGGGAAGCGGTCCTGCAAGTCCTTCACCAGGAAATCCGGATCGTCATCGATCAGGATCGCGCAAATTCCCTGCGCCGTGCTGGCCACCAGGATCGGCCCCAGCGAGCATTCGGCGATCGCAAAGCGGATCTGCTCTCCCGCCCCGCCGGCGCGGAAGGCCGACGGCTTCATGCCCAGCACCGCCGGCGACTGCGCGTAAAACCGCCCGCTGGAATTGAAGCCGGCTGCATACAGCGCATCGGTGACGCTGGCTTGCGCTGCCAGCCCCTCTTGCACCCGCCGCGCCCGCGCCGCATTGGCGTAGGCCTTGGGCGTGATGCCGGTCACCGCCTTGAACAGGCGGTGAAAATGGAAGCGGCTCACGCCCACCGCCGACGCCAGGCTGTCCAGGTCCGGCGCCGCATCGGCCTCGGCCTCGTCGATCAGCCGGCAGGCCTGCGCCACCACGGCGGCCTGGCGCTCGGCCAGCGGCGGCTGGTCCGGCTTGCAGCGCAGGCACGGCCGGAAGCCGGCCTGCTCGGCCGCCGCCCGGCTGTCGTGGAAGGCTACGTTCTTGCGCAGCGCCGGCCGCGCCGCGCACGACGGCCGGCAGTAGACACCGGTGCTGCGCACCGAATACCAGAACACCTCGTCGGCGCCGCCATCGCGCTGCCGCACCGCCGCCCAGCGCTGCTCGTCATTACCGTACTTGTCCATGTCAGACTCCGTCACAGGGGAATGCAGGCATCTTAGCCAGCGCAAAAATATGCCGCACTCCGCCTCTTGCTTTTGAATTGTACAAGCAGGCGATGCTAGAATCGTCGTTCACCAGGAGACAGCCGTTTGGACGAACAGATCACGCAAGACAGCACCCCCATATTCCAGCGCATCAAAGACTATCTGCTGGCCGAAATCGCCGCCGGCACCTGGAAGGAAGGCGATGTGATTCCATCCGAGCAGGCGCTGGTCAAGCAGTTCGGCGTCTCGCGCATGACCGTCAACCGCGCCGTGCGCGAACTGACCGCCGAACAGGTGCTGACCCGCCGCCAGGGCTCCGGCACCTACGTCGCCCAGCAAAAATACCAGGCCACGCTGCTGGAGATCAAATCCATCGCCGACGAGGTGCGCGCGCGCGGCCACGCCCACCGCAGCAGCCTGCAGCAGCTGGAACGGGTCAAGGCCAGCGATCTGATGGCCAAGCAGTTCGAGCTGCCGCCCGGCCATCCGCTATACCACTCGGTGATCGTGCATTTCGAGAACGGCGTGCCGATCCAGGTCGAGGACCGCTGGGTCAACCCGCAGTGCGCGCCGGACTACATGGAGCAGGACTTCACCCACCTCACACCCAACGAATACCTGATGCAGGCGGCGCCGCTACAGGGCGCCACCTACAGCATCGAGGCGCTGGCGGCGCCGCGCGACATCGCTGACATGCTGGCGATCGACACCCGCCAGGCTTGCCTGGTGCTCAAGCGCCACACCTTCTCGGCCGGCCTAATCGCCTCGCTGGTGACCATGTGGCACCCCGGCCACCGCTATCAGTTCGCCGGCAGCTTCAACCAGTAGAAGTCGCGGCTTGCAATATGCCAGCCGCTGCGGTCGGCGCTTTCTCACCGATTGTCACGAAAACTGCCATCAAATGTTAAATTTGGCGCCGTTTTGTGCTCGCGCAAGATGCAATCGCTTTCTTGTCACGTCGCCGTCTACGAGCAGGGCTTCGATGCTATAGTTGCTGCGGTACAGCACGCTTGGCGCCGTACCGCATTCGAAAGGGATCCCTTGTTTCACAGCCGTCCGCGCTTACGCCAGCGTCGCTGGCACCGTCTGTCGCACAGGATGGCGGTGGCTGTGCTCGCACTGAGCGCGCTGTCGGCGCAGGCCGCCGAAAAAGTCGCGATCCAGCTCAAATGGCAGCACCAGTTCCAGTTCGCCGGTTACTACGCCGCCCAGGATCAGGGCTATTACCGCGACGCCGGCCTCGATGTGACGCTGCTGGAGGCGCGGCCCGGCGTCGATCCGCTGCAAAGCGTGATGCAGGGCCAGGCCCAGTACGGCGTCGGCAACACCTCGCTGCTGCTGGCGCGCGGCATCGGTCAGCCGGTGGTGGTGCTGGCGTCGGTGTTCCAGCATTCCGGCGCCACGCTGCTGCGCCGGCTGGAAGCCGACGGCAAGGCCCGCCCCTGGCCCGGCACGCGGCTGATGATCGCGCCCAACAATGAGGAACTGACGGTCTTCCTGAAGCAACAGGGGGTGCGCATGGACAACGTCTACCGCATCGCGCACAGCCATAACTTCGACGACCTGCTGGACGGCCGGGTCGACGCCATGTCGGTCTACAGCACCGAGGCGCCTTATGTGCTGGACCGGCTGAACCTGAAATACGAGCTACTGTCGCCGCGCGTGCACGGCCTGGATTTCTACGGCGACGTGCTGTACACCACCGAAAGCGAATTGCGCGAACACCCGGCGCGCGCGCAGGCGCTGCGCGAGGCGACGTTGCGCGGCTGGGCCTACGCCATGCAGCATCCGGGCGAGGTGGCCGACCTGATACGCGCGCGCTACCCGGAACGCAAGAGCCGCGAGCACCTGATGTTCGAGGCGCGCGGCATGGCCGATTTGATGGAGCTGCCGCTGATCGAGCTGGGCTACAGCAATCCGCAACGCTGGCGCGCCATCGCCAGCGCCTATATCGAACAGGGCATGCTGCCGGCCAACTTCAATCTCGACGGCTTCCTGTACCAGCCCCCCAGCGGCAATCCGCTGCTGCGCTATGGCGGCTGGCTGGCCGGCGCCCTGCTGCTGCTGGCGGCGCTGTCGCTGGCCTGGCGCCTGCGCGTGCAGGGCCGCGCGCTGCGGGCGGCGCGGCTTGAATTGGGCAGCGCCGAGCGGATGGCCGGCCTGGCGCTGGCCGGCTCGGGCCAGGGCACCTGGGAATGGCATCTGCTGACCGGCCAGCTGACGCTGTCGCCCAGCTACTGCGCGCTGCTCGGCTACAGCGCCGACGAATTCAGGCCGACGCTGAGCGAGTGGATCGAGCATGTGCATCCGGACGACCGCCCGCGCCTGGAGCGCGACATTCAGCAGCGTCTGGGCAGCATCAGCGACGCCACCGGCCATATCGACAGCGAGCACCGCATGCGCGCCAGGGACGGCAGCTGGAAGTGGGTGCTGGCGCGCGGCATGATACTGGAACGCGACGACGCCGGCCTGCCGCTGCGCGCCGCCGGCACGCTGGCCGACATCCATCGGCACGCGGCCGCCGAGGAGACGCGCATGTGGGCGGTGGTGGACGCCACGCCCGGCGCGCTGCTGATCGCTGACAAATGCGGGCGGGTGCGCCACGCCAACCCGGCCTGCGCCCACAGCTTCGGCTACGAGGGCGACATGGCCGGCCGCTCGGTCGAGCAGCTGGCGCCGGAGGCGATGCGCAGCAATGGCCGCGCGCGCGAGCTGTTCGCGCGGCCGAAGCTGCCGGGACGGGTGCTGTGCGCCATCCGCGCCGACGGCAGCAGCTTCCCGGCCATGGTGCATCTGGCGCCGGTGGAGCTGGGCGGGCAGGAACTGGTGATCATGGCGCTGCGCGACATGACCCAGCGCCAGCGCGCCGAGGAAGCGCTGCAGGCGTCGTCGGAGCGCTATCGGCAGATCGTGCAGACCGCCGCCGAAGGCATCTGGATGACCAACGCCGACGACCACACCACCTTCGTCAATCCGACGCTGGCCAGCATGCTGGACTACGAGGTGGACCAGATGATGGGCCGCGCCATGACCGATTTCATGGACGATACCGGCCGCGCGCTGCTCAAGCAGCATTTGCAGCGCCGCCTGGCCGGCCAGGCGGCGCAGGACGACGTCTGCTTCCTGCGCCGCGACGGCAGCAGCGTCTGGTGCCTGGTGTCGACCACGGTGATGAACGCGGAAACCGGCCCCGGCGCCGGCAACTACGCCGGCATGCTGGCGATGCTGACCGATATCACCGCGCGCCGCCAAGCCGAGCAGGCGCTGCACGGTTCCAGCCAGCGGCTGGCGTCGATCTTCAACGCCGTCACCAACGGCCTGGTGATGGTCGACAGCCACGGCCTGGTGTTGGAGCGCAACCTGGCGGCCGCGCGCATGCTGGCGCACACCAGGGAGCTGAGTCCCGGCGGCCTGTGGGCCGGGGTGCGCGAGGACGGCACGCCGTACGACAGCAGCAGCCATCCGGTGCAACTGGCGCTGGTCACCGGCATGACGGTGCGCGATGTGGTGATGGGCCTGAACCAGCACGACGGCACGCGCTGCTGGCTGTCGGTCAACATCGAACCAATCCCCGACGACAGCGGCGCGGTGCGGCTGGTGGTGGCCAGCCTGACCGACATCACCGACCGCAAACGCGGCGAGGACGCGCTGCGCGAGTTGAACGAGCATCTGGAGGAACGGGTTGCGCTGCGCACGCGCGAACTCGATCACGCGCGCCTGGTGGCCGAGGAGGCCAGCCAGACCAAGGGCCAGTTCCTGGCGAATATGAGCCACGAGATCCGCACCCCGATGAACGGCGTGATCGGCATGGCCTACCTGGCGCTGAAGACCGAGCTCGATCCGCGCCAGCGCGACTACCTGGAAAAGATCCGCTTCGCCGGCGAGCACTTGCTGGGCATCATCGACGACATCCTCGACATCTCCAAGATCGAGGCCGGCAAGCTGGAAATCGAACAGCTCGACTTCGCGCTCGACCATGTGATCGAGACGCTCAACACGGTGGTGGCGCCGAAGGCCGCCAGCCGCGAGCTGGAACTAGTGTACGACCTCGATCCGACGCTGCCCAAGGTGCTGCGCGGCGATCCGCTGCGGCTCGGCCAGGTGCTGATCAACTACGCCAACAACGCCATCAAGTTCAGCGAGAAGGGCCGGATCGAGGTGCGGGTGCGGCAGGTGGTGGGCGACGCCCACGGCTGTTTGCTGCGGTTTGAAGTGAGCGACTGCGGCATTGGCCTGTCGGAAGCGGAAATCGACAAGCTGTTCCAGTCGTTCCAGCAGGCCGACACCTCGACCACGCGCGAATACGGCGGCACCGGCCTCGGTCTGGCGATCTGCAAGCAGCTGGCGCAGCTGATGGGCGGCGAAGTGGGCGTGCGCAGCCGTCCCGGCCAGGGCAGCACCTTCTGGTTCACCGCGCGCCTCGGTATCAGCAGCGCGTCGGTGCCGGCGCTGATCGGCCGCGTCAAGGACGCCGCCGCCGAGCTGTTGGCCTCCGCGCGCAGCGCCGCCGTGATGGCGGCGCTGAAGAACGCCCGCATCCTGCTGGTGGAGGACAACACCTTCAACCAGCAGATCGCGCTGGAGATGCTGGAGGAAGTCGGCTCCTCGGTGTGCCTGGCGGCCAACGGCATGGAGGCGCTGGAACTGCTGCGCCAGACCGCCTTCGACTGCGTGCTGATGGACGTGCAGATGCCGTTGATGGACGGCCTGGAAGCCACCCGCCGCATCCGCGCCGACCCGCGCCTGGCCGACCTGCGGGTGCTGGCGATGACCGCCACCGCCACCAGCGAGGACCGGGTGCGCTGCATCGAAGCCGGCATGGACGATTTCATCTCCAAGCCGATCCAGCCGGCGCTGATGTACCAGACCATCGCCAACTGGCTGCCGGAGCGCGAGCGCGCCGCGCCGCCGGCGCTGCCCGGCAAGCCGGCGCGCCCGTCCTTCAAGACCACGCTGGGCGGCGACCCGGCCGTGATCGATTTATCCATCTTGGCAAAACTGCTAGGTTACCATCCGCATAAGGTGCGCAAGTTCGCCTTCAAATTCCTGCAAAATACCCAGGATGGCCTGAACCAGATGGAAGCGGCGCTGCGCCGGGGCGACCTGGGCGCACTGCGCGACCTGGGACACAAGCTGAAATCGCCGGCGCGCACCGTCGGCGCGCTCGGCATGGGCGAGCTGCTGCTGGAACTGGAACAGCTGCCGCCCGAGGCCAGCGACGCCGACAATCAGCAGCAGGCCCAGGCGCTGTTGCAGAAATTGTGGCCGCTGCTGGAACAGATCACCGAACAAATCATGACCAATACTACTTTCGCCGACGATAATTAAATGCGGATACTGCTGCTGGATGACGATGTTTTCATGCTGGAACTGCTGGCGGACATGCTCGCCGCACTGGGCGAGCATGCCGTGCTACGCGAAACCGACGGCCGCCGCGCGCTGATCGAGCTGCGCCTGCGCCCGCCCGACCTGGTGATCTGCGACCTGTCGATGCCGGTGATGGACGGCATCGACTTTCTGCGCCTGGCGGCGGCGCAGCAATACGCCGGCTGCGTGCTGCTGCTGTCGGGCGCCGACAGCGCGGTGCTGAAGACCGCCGGCCGCATGGCCGAAGCGCAGGGACTGGCGATTCTGGACGCCTGCCCGAAGCCGATCAGCAGCGCGGCGCTGGCGGCGCTGCTGGCGCGCGCCGAGGCGCGCTGCCCGGCGATTGCGGCAAATAGTTTAAAGAATAGTTAAGCCTTGCGACAAACCACCGCACATTTTTAAAAAATGGGTTATTATTTACGCCATCCCTCGCCTGCCGACCTTGTTGCTATCCCCTCCGAGACATTGAAATCGCGCAAATGGCACCCAACTGCTGCCCATGCAGCGTTTGAGGCCCGTCCCCAGGCGTTATTACTTACATCACCTCGATTGAGGAAAATATGAGCGAAAATATCAAACACATTACCGATGCATCCTTCGACGCCGACGTGCTGAAATCCGACCGCCCTGTGCTGGTCGATTTCTGGGCCGAATGGTGCGGTCCTTGCAAGAGCATCGCCCCGATCCTGGAAGAAGTCGCCAAGGAATACGAAGGCAAGATCCAGATCGCCAAGATGGACGTCGATTCGAACCAGGCTGTTCCAGCCAAGTTCGGCATCCGCGGCATCCCGACCCTGATCCTGTTCAAGAACGGCGTTGCTGCCGCGCAGAAGGTCGGCGCCATGGCGAAAGGCCAACTGACCTCTTTCATCGACAGCAATATCTAAGATAAGATATCGCTGCGTTGTACCAGCGGCGCCGCGCCCGCGGCCGCCGCTGAATAATTCGAGACAACCCACGTAGTCCCCTCCCCTACCTTTACTTTCCCGTCACGGGATACTCACACAATATGCATCTATCTGAATTGAAGGCCTTACACGTTTCGGCGTTGCTGGAAATGGCCATCGGACTCGATATCGACAATGCGGCGCGTTTGCGCAAGCAGGAGTTGATGTTCGCGATCCTGAAAAAACGCGCCAAGTCGGGCGAGCAGATCTTCGGCGACGGCGCCCTGGAAGTGCTGCCGGACGGCTTCGGCTTCCTGCGCTCGCCGGACGCCAGCTATATGGCATCGACCGACGACATCTATATCTCGCCATCGCAGATCCGCCGCTTCAACCTGCACACCGGCGACTCGATCGAGGGCGAAGTGCGCACCCCGAAAGACGGCGAGCGCTATTTCGCGCTGGTCAAGGTCGACAAGGTCAACGGCGAATCGCCGGAAGCCTCGAAACACCGCATATTGTTTGAGAACCTGACGCCGCTGCACCCGAACGAGCCGCTGCGCCTGGAACGCGACATCAACGGCACCGAAAACATCACCGGCCGCATCATCGACCTGATCGCGCCGATCGGCAAGGGCCAGCGCGGCCTGCTGGTGGCGTCGCCGAAGTCCGGTAAATCGGTCATGCTGCAACACATCGCCCATGCGATCACCTCGAACCACCCTGACGTCACGCTGATCGTGCTGCTGATCGACGAACGTCCAGAGGAAGTCACCGAAATGCAGCGTTCGGTGCGCGGCGAAGTGGTCGCCTCGACCTTCGACGAACCGGCCACCCGCCACGTGCAGGTCGCCGAGATGGTGCTGGAAAAAGCCAAGCGCCTGGTGGAAATGAAAAAAGACGTGGTGATCCTGCTGGACTCGATCACCCGCCTGGCCCGCGCCTACAACACCGTGATCCCGGCTTCGGGCAAGGTGCTGACCGGTGGTGTGGACGCCAACGCGCTGCAACGTCCGAAGCGCTTCTTCGGCGCCGCCCGTAATGTGGAAGAAGGCGGCTCGCTGACCATCGTCGCCACCGCGCTGATCGAAACCGGTTCGCGCATGGATGACGTGATTTACGAAGAATTCAAGGGCACCGGCAATATGGAGGTGCACCTGGAGCGCCGCCTGGCCGAGAAACGCGTTTATCCGTCGATCAACCTGAACAAATCGGGCACACGCCGCGAGGAACTGCTGATCAAGCCGGACCAGCTGCAGAAGATCTGGATTCTGCGCAAGCTGCTGTACTCGATGGACGAGATCGAGGCGATGGAGTTCATCCTCGACAAGATGCGCGCGACGAAGAACAATACCGAGTTCTTCGACATGATGCGTCGCGGCGGCTAATCAGCGATTAGTCGTAACAAACAGGCAACCTCGGTTGCCTGTTTGCGTTTACGGGCGTATAATCGCTGATCGCATTAATTTTAACCCTGGCAAGTGAGCGGCAATCGGGTCACGAGGTGGCATCGACCGACGAAGTGCTGTTTGGCTACCAAACTAACCGAGGCTACAAAATGAAACCAGAAGGTCACCCAGAATACCGCGAAGTTGTTTTCCACGATCTGTCGTGCGATTTCAAATTCATCACCCGCTCGACCATCGGCACCCGCGAAAAAATCGAATTCAACGGCCAAGAGTACCCACTGGTCAAGATCGAGGTGTCGGCTGAATCGCACCCGTTCTACACCGGCAAACACAAAATCGTCGACACCGCTGGCCGCGTTGAGAAATTCCGCCAGAAGTTCGGTTCGGTCGGTTCGAAAACCGCCGTCGCAGCAGGCTAATCTCAGCCGCTTCGCTCAAAAAAGCAGCCTCTGGCTGCTTTTTTTGTTTGCCGCACCATTTTGCGGCATACTCCGTTTCTACTCATAAAACAGATTCATCGATGAAGCCAGTCCGTCTTCCTGCCGCCGCTACCCTGGCACTGCCGCGCTGGGCCTTGTATGCCCTCGGCCTGCTGTATATTTTGCCCGGCCTGATCGGCCGCGAGCCGTGGAAGAACGACGACGCCGCCAGCTTCGGCATCATGTGGACCATGGCGCACGGCACCTGGCAAGACTGGCTGTGGCCGAACATCGCCGGCCTGTCGACGCCGGACGAAGGGCCGCTGGCGTTCTGGCTGGGCGCGGTCGGCATCAAGCTGTTCGGCTGGCTGCTGGGCGATGTGCTGGCGGCGCGCGTGGCCACCGTCGGCATCTTCATGCTGGGCGTGCTGTCGCTGTGGTACGCCACCTACCACCTGGGCCGCCGCCAGGATGCGCAACCGCTGCGGCTGGCCTTCGGCGGCCAGCCCGAGCCGGACGACTTCGGCCGCACGCTGGCCGACGCCGCCGCGCTGATCTACCTCGGCTGCCTCGGCCTGCTGCAACACAGCCACGAAACCACGCCCGACGCGCTGCAGGTGGCCGCCACCGCCTTCCTGCTGTACCGCACCGTGCGCTACGTGGAAAAGCCGTCGCTGCGCAACGCCGCCCTGAGCGGCCTGGCGATCGGCCTGATGACCTTGAGCGGCGGCTGGGTCGCGCCGGTGCTGCTGGTGGTCGCGCTGTTCGCCTGCACCCGCTTCCTCGGGCAGCCGGTCAGCCGCGCGCTGCGCGACCTGGTGGCGATGATCGCCGTCGGCGGCGCCATCGCGGCGCTGTGGCTGATTCCGGCGCAGTTGCTGGAACCGTATCACCAGCAGCCGCTGAACGCCTGGCTGGGCTGGAACTGGCTGCAGCTGGACTGGCCGAACTGGAACGCGGTCAAGTTCTTCTTCCGCGTCGGCATCTGGTTCTTCTGGCCGGCCTGGCCGTTCGCCTGCTGGGCGGTGTGGGCCTGGCGCCGCCAGAAAGGCGCGCTGCATATCGTGGTGCCGCTGGCCTTCGTGGTCATGGGCCTGCTGCTGACGCTGTGCAATCCGCAGCCCGACCAGGGCCAGTTGCTGGTGCTGCTGCCGCCGCTGGCGGTCATGGCCGCGTTCGGCCTGTTGACGATGAAGCGCGGCGCCATCAACGCCATCGACTGGTTCTCAGTGATGGCGCTGACCTTGTGCGCGGCCGTCATCTGGATTTTCTACTTCGCCAAGCTGATCGGCTGGCCGGCCAAGGCCGCGCGCAATGTGCTCAAGCTGGTGCCGGGCTACACGCCGGAAGTCGGCTGGGTGGCCCTGCTCGTCGCGCTGGCCGCCACGCTGGGCTGGTTTGTGCTGGTGCACTGGCGCGTATCGCGCCGGCCGACGGTACTGTGGCGCGCGGTGGTGCTGTCCTCCGGCGGCCTGATCCTGATCTGGATATTGTCGTCGACGCTGTTCCTGCCGGAACTGAACTATGGCAAAAGCTACGCCAGCGTGGCGCGCCAGATCGCCGACAAGCTGCCACCGGGCACGCACTGCATCGAGACCAATGTGGGTCCGGCGCAGCGCGCCTCGTTCGCGTTTTACGCGCAACTGCCGTTCGTCGGCGTCGAGGGTGGCCGCTGCGATCTGCTGCTGTTGCAAGATAGCATCAAAGCGCGCGACAACCGCGAGATTCAGCCGCAGCATCGCGGCAAGCAATGGCAGCTGCTGTGGGAGGGGCGCCGCCCGGCCGACCGCCAGGAACGCTTCCGCCTGTACCGCCGCGCCGACTAAAAGCGCTGCCCATGGGCTGGCAATGCTGCTATGCTTTTAAGCAGAAAGCGTCCAGCCCATGCGATTTATTTCCTTGATATCATTTCTGCTGGCGACTTGCATACCGCCGGCCGCAGTGGCCGCGCCGTTGCACATCACCACCGAGCATTCGCCGCCATCCAGCATGCGCGGCGAGGACGGCGTCATCACCGGCCGCGCTACCGACAAGATCCGCGAGCTGATGGCGCGCAGCGGCACCGAATACCGCATCGAACAATTGCCGTGGAAGCGCGCCTTCCTGATGGCGCGGACGCAGCCGCAGACCTGCGTGTACTCTACCTCGCGCACGCCGGAGCGCGAGGCGCTGTTCAAATGGGTCGGCCCGACCGACGAAGCCGAGTGGCAGTTCTGGGGCCGGGCCGATCACAAGTTCAAGCTCGACAACATCGAGGATGCACGCCAGCTGCGCATCGGCACTTATATCGGCGACGCCCGCGACGAGTACCTGCGCAGCCGCGGCTTCAAGGTCGATGCGGCCAGCAACGACATGGTCAATCCGCAAAAACTGCTGCTCGACCGTATCGATGTGTGGGCGGTGGCGATGCGCAACGGCAGTCCGCTGCCGGGCCATTTCGACGGCGCCGACCAGCTGGCGCCGCTGCTGGTGTTCCACCGCGTCAAGGTCTACCTGGCGTGCAACAGCTCGGTGCCGGATCAACTGATCGACAAGCTGAACGCCACCCTGGCCGACATGCGGCGCGATGGCACGCTGACACGGCTGGACCGCAAATACGACAACTGGGGCAAGTAGCCCCGGCCGACATCAGCGGCGCGCCGCCATCATCAGATTGCTGCCGGCGCCGGTCTTGGCCAGCGGCAGCCGGGCAAAGTCGGTGATGGCCACGGTCTCGCCTTCATCGCGGAACTCGAAGCGCACGCCGCTGTCGGTGACGAAGGATTTGCGCGAGGTGGGGTAGATGCGCACGTACTGGCCATCGTCGAGCTGCACGTAGTGCGAGCTGATCATCCGTTTGAACACCACTTCCTGACCGTTGCTCAGCGCATAACGGTTGGCGAAGTCGCGGAATTCCGACGCGTCCATATGATAGCGCTGGACGCGCGGACGTTCGATGTTGACGCTGTCTTGTGCGTGAACGACAGGCAGGGCAGTCAGGGAGAGCGCGGCAACGACGCCCAGCAGGATGGTTTTCATGGTGTGCTCCTAAAGTTGTTGGTATTCCGGGGAGCCACCGCTGCATTCATGTTTTCAGCGGGGACAGGTGCAGATTAGCAAACCTTTCTGCCAACATCTCACGGATGCGACGAGCCGCAAAAGCGCGGCCACCAACGGCATAAAACCGCGATAGACGGCGCGCCGGCCGGCATCTGTTGCGTGTCACGGCTTTTTGTGGGGGCAATGCGATACAAAACCCGCCAGGCAGTCTATAGTTGCGCAATGAGTTGCCATACGGCAGCAAATCGATCTCCTCCGGTTGCGCCCCCAGTTCGCGCACCGGTCACGGCGGCCCTGGCTGCTGCGCCCCATCCTCGCGCCCAGCCCCGGCATCATGCTTCTGATGGTGCAATATGTTCACTCTTTACAAACTTCAAACCGCGCTGCGCAACAACTATGTCCGGGCCGCCCTGCTGGCGCTGACCATCACCCTGGCGCTGGTGTTCGGCCTGCGTGCCGAGGTGCCGCAGGATGCCAGCCCGATCCTGCGCACACAGGACATCGCCCAGATCACCGCCCTGCCGGCCAAGCGCGCCCAGCTGGAGTACCTGCTGATTGCCGCGCCGCAGTCGGAAGCGCCGCGCTATGTGTTCAAGCTGAAGAACGACAACAAGCTGTACGTGGTCAAGGTGCCGGGCACCACCCACCTGAGCCTGGAGCGCGAAGTCTTGCTGCGCAATAACATCCCCTACGCCATCGCGCGCGAAGACTATCTGGCCTCGCACAAGGCGGTGATGCAGGATGACGACGTCAGCCTGCTGGCGCAGACCGGCGCCTTCCTGGCGCGCCATGCGGTGAATATCCTGCTGGTGGTGCTGGCCTTGTTCCTGCTGCGCCACGGCATGCCGGGCATGGGCCTGAACGCCACCGTACTCAATCCGGACCAGCTGGGCGGCAGCATGGACGACCTGATCGGCATGGAAGACATCAAGCAGGAAGTGCTGCACCTGGAAGACATGATACGCAACCGCGCGCTGTACAAAGAGCACGACATCGACAAGCCGTTCAACGTCATGCTGACCGGGCCGGCGGGCACCGGCAAGACCAAGCTGGCCGGCTATCTGGCCAAGCGGCTCAACATCCCGCTGATCCAGGCGTCCGGCTCGTCGCTGGAGTCCGGCTATATCGGCGGCGGCTCGAAGGCGCTGCACGCGCTGCACCGCAAGGCCTGCGCGCGCGGCCAGTGCATCATCTTCCTCGACGAAGCGCAAAGCCTGTTCATGCCGCGCGGCCGCGGCGAGAAGAAATGGGAGGACGACACCGCGAATACCCTGCTGAGTCTGCTCGACGGCGTGCAGAGCGACAAGGGCCAGGGCGTGATCTGGGTGGTGGCCTCCAACTTCGACGACGCCTCGACGCGCATGGACGAAGCGATGCTGCGCCGCTTCTCGGTCAAGATCAACTTCCGCCTGCCGAACAAGAACGAGCGGCGCGAACTGCTGCGCTCCTTCCTGTCGCGCAAGGCGGACGGCTGCGTCGATTGGCAGGATTTGAATCTCGACCATGTCGCCGAGATCACCGCCAACCTGAGCCCGGCGCTGTTGCAGACGATAGTCGAACGCGCCAGCATGCTGTCGATTCAAGAGAAACAGATTATCAACACCGACCTGATGTTCCGCGCCTTCGAGCGCGCCACCATCGGCCTGACCGACCGCGCCACCTCGGCCGAGAAAACCCGGCAGCGCGAGCGGGTGGCGTTGCACGAGCTGGGCCACTTCTTCATGCAGATCGATCCGTGGCTGCGTGAAGGCTTGTCGCTGGAGGAAGTGAAGGAGCGCTCGCCATTCCTGAAGATTTCGACCGAGTCGGTGTCCAAGCTGGGGGCGCTGGGTTATGTGCTGTCGGCCTCGGACGACATGGCCTTGCGCACGCTGGAAGAACTGGAGCATGACGTGATTCAGTTGTACGGCGGCGTGGCGGCGGAAGAACTGTTCTACGGTGCGCGCGGCATCTCGGTCGGCAGCCAGAACGACATCGAAAAAGCCACCTCGATGCTGGACCTGATGGTCAACAAACTGTCGATGTACTCGCGCTCGAAGATCGACCACAGCCAGTTCAAGGACAAGGAAGCCGGCCTCGGCCAGGTGGAAGCCAAGGCGGATGAGCTGTACAGCTACACGCTGAAAGCCATCGCCGATTATCGCGGGCAGATCGAGGAACTGAAGGGCGTGCTGATGGATCAGTATGTGCTGTCGAAAGACCAGATTTTTGCGCTGCTGGAGCAGCAACAACCACCACTGAAGGAAGCCGCCTGATGATGAACAACGCCAAGCCCCCGCGCGTGCTGACCGCCAGACGCGAAGCCCGCGCCATGCTGCGCCATACGCAGCAACGCAATATGCGGCTGCTGCAGAATTATTTGCTGCGGAAGATGGGGCATCTCAAGGGGTGAGCAGCCGCAAGTAGGAAATCAGTGCCTGCGGCACGAGCAGCGCGATCATTGCCCATTGCAAGATTTCGACACGCCTTAAGCGCATGTCCATCTTTTCGGTCTTTTGCACCAGCGCATTGATGCGTCGCTCCAAGGCATCGATGCGCTTCTCAAGTAACTCGACTCGTTCCGCCAGATATTTCACTCGCTCCTCAAGGAAGACGATCTTCGCGGTCAACATCGCCACAGCCTTGCGTAACTCCAGCCTATCGACTAGCTCCATGGCATACCTCCATGTGTAGATGATTCATTATCCGCCTGCACCCGCACTGTCACGATTGCGTCTAGTCAGACTTTGCTCTAGTGACCTGGAATTTGCCAAAAAATTAAAATTCGCCTGTAGGGTTGCGGCACGCCTGCAAATCGGTGATAATTCGGGTCGCATTGCAATATCCGCTGCCTCGGTGGTGGAATTGGTAGACGCAGCGGACTCAAAATCCGCCGCCGCAAGGCGTGCCGGTTCGATTCCGGCCCGGGGCACCAAACAGTTGGTATTTCATGCGCAGCAGTAAAAATCAGAAACCCGCCCATCTCCTATGACGGCGGGTTTTTTATTGCCCTATCACTCCGACGTCAGTTAGCAGGACGCCACAGTTTCACTTTCGACGCTTTCTCGTAGCCTTTGCCGCTGGGATAGCCCACTAGCTCCAGCTCCGAGCCCCATGGCGACAGGAAGTGCACCCAGGTTTCGCCGGCGGTGTCGCCGCTGCTCATGGTCATCGGTTCGCCGATGATGGTGATGCCCTTTGACTTCAAATAAGCCACGCCGGCATGCACGTCATCGGTGTAGAACGCGATGTGAGAGGCGCCGATGTCTTCGATCTTCGGCATGATGGTGCTGCCCGTCGAGTTTTTGTATTCGAACAGTTCGATGTTCGAGCCATTGCCGCAGCGGAGCATGGCCAGCGTAACGCTCTCGGCGCGCGGCGCCATGCTGAACGGGCCGATCTGCGTAACCGGCTCGCAGCCGAAGGTGGAGGCAAAGAACTCCTTGGCCTGCGCCAGATCCGGCACATTCACGCCGACATGATCCACGCCGGCGGTCTTGATGCCCGCCGCCTGCGCCACGCCGCCGAGGTTGAGCATAATCGCGGCAAATACCGCTGCAATAATCTTCATGATGATCCTCCTTATTTCTTCTCGATGAACACGTAGGCGCTGGCCAGCTTGCCGTTGCGGATGGTGAAGATGTCTTCACCGCGTATCAGGTTCGGCTGGTCCCTGGGGCCGTAGCCCCAGGTAACGCGGCCGATATCGTGGTTCCACGCCACCGGTTCAGGCGTGAAGACGAATCCCGCGTGGCCGCCCTGCACCTTGTCGATCAACGCGGCAACCGCTGCGTAGCCGGTCACCACGCCGTCGTAGTCGGCGACGTAGAAATTGTCGGTATAAACCTGCGCGAATTTGGCGTTGCGGCGCGCCGCATCGGTGTCGTTCCAGATTTCGAAATGACGATCGATCAGCTGCTGTACGATGGCGATGTCCATGATTACACCTGCGCCATGCCGCCATCGACAAACAGCTCGATGCCGTTGATGAAGGCGGCGTTATCGGACGCCAGGAACGCCACGGCCTTGCCGATTTCATCCGGCTCGCCCAGGCGCGCCAGCGGCACTTGCGATGCCAGCGCGTCGAACAGGCCCTGGCGCGCTTCGTCCGGCACCAGGCCGCCAAGGCCAGGCGTACGGATCGGGCCTGGGCTGACCACGTTGACGCGGATGCGGCGCTCCTTCAGATCCATCACCCACGAACGCGCCAGGTTGCGCACGGCGGCCTTGCTGGCGCTGTAGACGCTGAACGCCGCCGTACCCTGAATCGACACGGTGGAACCGGTCAGTATCACCGATGCGCCGTCGACCAGCAGCGGCAAGGCTTTCTGCACGGTGAACAGCACGCCGCGCACATTGGTGCCGAAGATGCGGTCGAAGTGTTCTTCGGTGATCGCGCCCAGCGGCATCATGTCGCCGCCGCCGGCGTTGGCGAACAGGATATCCAGCTTGCCGGCGCTCTTGGCGATTTGCGTGTAGACGGTGTCCAGGTCAGCCAGCACCGAAGCGTCGGCGCGGATGCCGGTGGCGGCCGCGCCGATGGCGGCGACGGCGGCGTCCAGTTCGGCCTGGCGGCGGCCGGTGATGAAGACGCGCGCACCTTGCGCGGCCAGTTCCTGCGCGGTGGCCAAGCCGATGCCGGTGGTGCCGCCAGTGACCAGTGCGATTTTGCCGTTCAGTTGTTGGTTCAGTTGCTGGTTCATGATTTGCTCCTTGAGGTAAGTTGGTATGGATGAACTTTACCGCTGGCGGCTTTATTGATAAACCATGTAAAATTGAAATAACTATCCACTCACAGGAATAATCGATGAATCAGTTGCTGGCGATACGGGCATTTGCCCGGGTGGTGGAGGCAGGCAGCTTTACCCGCGCCGCAGATTCGCTCGACATGCCGAACGCGTCCCTGAGTAAGCTGGTGCAGGAACTGGAGGCGCATCTGGGCGTGCGCCTGCTACAGCGGACCACGCGCCGTGTCACGGTCACGCCGGAAGGCCAGCACTACTACGAAAAGACCGGGATGATCCTGCGCACGCTGGACGATGTGGATGGCTCGTTCAATATCGCCCAGAGCAAGCCGCGCGGCCATTTGCGCATCGACGTCGGCGGCTCCACCGCGCGCGACGTGCTGATCCCGGCGCTGCCGGAATTCCTGGCGCGTTACCCGGATATCCGCATCGACCTGGGCGTGTCGGACCGCTCGGTCGACATGATCAGCGATAACGTCGACTGCGTGATACGCGGCGGCCCGCTGGACAATTCCTCGCTGATCGCCCGCGCCATCGGCCAGGCGGAGATGGTGACGTGCGCCACGCCGGCCTACCTCAAACAATACGGCGTACCGGCCTATCCGGAAGAATTGAAGAACGGCCACCGGTTGGTGGCCTACATGCTGGCGCAGAGCGGCCGCGCGGTGCCGTTCCGCTTTGCGCTGGATGGCGAGAAAACCGAAATCAAAGTCGAGCACCGGGTCGGGGTCAACGAGAGCAACGGCCACATGGCGGCGGGGCTGGCCGGGCTAGGCATCATCCAGACCTTCGCCTACGCCGCCGCGCCCGCGCTGAAGGACGGCACGTTGGTCGAGATCCTCAAAAAGTGGCGTCCACAGCCCTACCCCTTCCACGTCGTCTATCCGCAAAACCGCCACGTCTCGCACCGCCTGCGCGTGTTCATCGACTGGCTGCTGGAGAGCTTTCCGCAGCGCTTGTGAAGCACCAGCACATTTGAGCCGGATCAAAACTTCTGATGGATGAGGGAACAGGATGAGTGTTCCACCACAGGAGTTCCATCATGAACATCACGTTTGTCAACCACAAATATGCGATGCGTTTGACCGAAGCCGGCATGCCGCCGGCGCTGGCCGATATTCACGTGGAAATGACTGCAGACATCATGCGTGAGCTACAAGCGCTGGACTCCCGTCTGCAGCGAACGGACGACAAAATCGCCATCCTCAAATCCGAGATCGAGGCCAAGATTGCCGACAACCGAACCGAGATCATCAAATGGGTGGTCAGCGTCGGCATTCTGCAGTCGTCGCTGATTACAGCCTTGCTGATCAGGCTAACCTAAGCCTGATACGCAGTGCGTGCCGGCAGCGTGAAGCGCACGATGCAGCCGCCGTTGGCGCCTGTGGTGATGTCGATCTGACCGCCAAGGCGGGCGATGCGTTCGCGCATGCCCGCCAGCCCCCAGTGACCGGCGCGGCCTTCGCGGGCGATATCGGGATGGATGCCGATGCCGTCATCCTGCACCTGTCCTTCAAAACCCTCACCGTTGAAGCGCATCAGAACCTCGACGCGCGCCGCCCCGGCATGCTGAACACTGTTCAACACCGCTTCGCGCAGCACGTAGAGAATTTCCACCGCCGCCTCGCTGCGCAAGGGACGCGGCTCGCCTTCGGTAACATAGTGCAGCAAGCCCTCCTGTCCCGGCGCCGCCGTATTCACGGCGTCTTGCAACGCGGCGATGAGTTCTTCGCACGGCGCCTCACTGCGCAAGCCCATCACCTCGTCGCGCGTACTTTCCACCAGCTTTTCCGCATAGTCGATGACCTTGTCGAGCATGGCCTGCATCTCCGGCTGCGGCGCCAGGCGCGTTTGCACCGCCTGAAAGCGCAGCAGCAGCGCCTGCGCCGCCTGCAGCAGATTGTCGTGCAGCGTACGGGCGATGCGTGTGCGTTCCTGCAGCGTGGCTTCGTGGCGCATGGCGGCCCGTTCTTCCGCTCGGCGCCGCACCACGGCGATGCGCCAGCGGTAGCACAGCACTGCAATCAGTAACAACGCCAGCACGCACAGTACCCGGAACCACATGGTCTGCCAGAACGCCGCCCGGATGACAAACTCGAAGCGCGCGCCCTGCGGGTTCCAGACGCCGTCCTCATTGGCGGCAATGACACGGAAGCGGTATGACCCCGGCGCCAGGTTGGTGTATTGCACATGGCGATCGCGCGAGGCTTCACGCCATTCGCTGTCCACGCCTTCCAGCTGATACTTGATACGCACGCGCCCCGGAATCGACAAGGCGGTGGCGGTGAACGCCAGATCGATGGCGGTGGTGCGCTCCGGCAGTTGCAGGCCGTTGGTCGCCGCATAGCTTTGCGCGCCGGTGCTCAAGGATTCAATCAGCACCGTCGGCGCCAACGGATTGCGCCGCAGCGTGGCGGGATCGACCCAGCCGGTTTGCGCCGTGGTGGCATAGTAGACCCGCCCATCCGCACCCAATGCCAACGATGGCAACGGCCGCACTTGCGCACCGAGGCCGCGCAAGCCATCTTCGAAATTGAACAGTTGAGCCTCATAGTCCTGCTGCGGCGCCGCCCAGAAACGCTGCAGTTGCTGCGGGCTGATACGGTACAGGCCATCGCTGCTGTGTATCCACAAGCTGCCCTGCCGGTCTTGCACCATGCCGGTGACCCGGCGTATCTCCGGCGCCTGCGCCAGCCGCAGCGCATGTGCGCGGCCATTCCGGACCCAGGCCAGTCCATCATCGCCACCCACCAGCAGTTGGCCATCCACCTCCTGCATGCACAGCACATTGCCCACTTTCAGGTTGGCCGATGCCGGCAGCATCTCTACCGCAGACGGCGTCAATTTGCCGAGACGATTATTGGTCAGGCCGAGCCAAGTCGTGCCGGCAGCGTCGGTCAGCATGCTGATCGGGTGGCCATCCTCCAGACCGGCCACGCGCTGATCCTTGCTCCACGCGCCCTGCTCAAACGTCCACAGACCGTTACGCACGAACGACGCCAGCAGACGGCCTCCGCGCTCCATGGCAAGCGCCTGCACGTTGTAGCGCAGGCCCAGTTGCGCCGGAAAGTCCCAGTAGCGCACCGTTTCACCATTGAACTCGGCAAGGCCATTTTCACCGGCAGCCCATACATGCTGCGCGTCCGTGCGCAAGATCGCCGTCGGTCCCTGCAGGCGTTCCGTGTGGACGCTGCCATCCGCGCGAATGCGCGACATCGGCATCGAGGCAGTGCCGGTCCATATTTCATCGCCCAGGCCACGCTGGGTCAGCCAATAGGCGGTGCCAGCGAGGTCGAGGCGCTGCAAACGGTGTTTGCGGAAGCGCATCACGTTGTCCATGGTGGTGATCCATAGATTGCCTTCTCGGTCAGTCATGGCCCGCAGCATGCCGAGGCCATCGCCGGCCTGATAGCGGAACCGCTCCACTGCATGCAGCACGCCATCCGGCGTCCAGTTCATGCGTACAAAGCCTTCCGATCCGCTACCCCATAGAGTGCCATCCGGCCCGCGATAAATCACGCCCTGGGCCAACTCGGGCGGCACCTTGTCGGGCGCTGGATCAAGCACTTCGATCACCGGTGCAGCAGCGGCAGTGGCGCCAAAGCCGGACTGGATGACGTGTGTGTCGCCACGGCTGCTTTTGGTGAAAGCCGTGGCGCCTGCCGCGCGCACATAGTAGCCATCGTCCCTGGCAGCCCACAGCGCACCATCGCTGCTGAAGCCGAGCATGTAGACGCGTCCCGGCGGCAGGCTGTCCTTGCCGATGCGCTCCCACTTGCCTTTGACCAGACGTACCACGCCTTCACTGGTGGAGGCATGCAGCACGCCATGCGGATCGGCGGCGATCACCATCGTGGTCCCGCGCGGGTAGTCTTTGCCGGCCGTGTAGTGCGTTACACCCTGGCGCGTGAACAGACTCAGACCGCCGAAGTGGTAGCCCAGCGCCAGCCCACCCGGAATGTATTTGACGTAGGAGATGCTGGTGGACGGAATCGGCTGTCCATACAGTTTGTTCAACTGGCGGAAGCGGACGCCGTCAAAGCTCATCAGGCCGGTGGGCGTGGCGAAGAACAGCGTGCCATCGTCGTCCTGCGTCAGCGAGTAGGCTTGTTGCGGCGCGCCGTCGGCGCGGCCCCACACCCGTTGTTCGTAGGACTGGCCATCCGGCTTGATGTCCAGCGCATAGGCTGCGCCAGCGGACAGGCAAAATACAAGCACCGCCAGCAGGCGGTGCGCAGTGGTGCGGAACATGGGGGGGAACTCCAGGAAAAACGGTCCCGGAGTATAGCGGATGAAACTCAGCCCATGCTCGGGCGTTTCGGCGAGTAGGTCCAGCCGGGCACCAGGTAGCGCATCGCCATCGCGTCGTCGCGCGCGGTGGTGGCGACTTTCTTGTACAGCTCATGCGCGGCGGCGATGCGGTCCAGGTCCGGCTCGATGCCCAGGCCCGGCTTCTGCGGCACCTGCACTGCACCGCCGACGATTTGCAGCGGCTCCCTGGTCAGGCGCTCCTGGCCTTCCTGCCAGATCCAGTGCGTGTCGATGGCGGTGATGTTGCCCGGCGCGGCGGCGGCGGCGTGCGTGAACATGGCCAGCGACACGTCGAAGTGGTTATTCGAATGCGAGCCCCAGGTCAGCCCCCACTGCTCGCACAGCTGCGCCAGACGCACCGAGCCCTGCATGGTCCAGAAGTGCGGGTCGGCCAGCGGAATATCCACCGCGCCCAGCAAATGCGAATGCGCCATCTGGCGCCAGTCGGTGGCCACCATATTGGTGGCGGTCGGGATGCCGGTGGCGCGGCGGAACTCCGCCATGATCTCGCGCCCCGAATAGCCGTTCTCCGGGCCGCACGGGTCTTCCGCGTAAGCCATGATGTGTCCCTGCCCCTTGCAGATCTCGATCGCCTCGCGCAGCGACCAGGCGCCGTTCGGGTCCAGCGTCACGCGCGATTCAGGGTAGCGCTTCTTGATCGCGGCGATGGCTTCCATCTCCACCGCGCCCGGCATCACGCCGCCTTTCAGCTTGAAGTCGCGGAAGCCGTACTTCTCCACCGTCGCCTCGGCCAGTTCGACGATGCCGGCCGGCGTCATCGCCTCCTCGTTGCGGCGCTGATACCAGCCGCTCTGGCCGTCGCCGCTCTGATATGCCAGGTCGGTGCGCTTGCGATCGCCGATGTAAAACAGGTAAGCCAGCATCGGCACGCTGTCGCGTTGCTGGCCGGAGCCCAGCAGTTCGCACACCGGTACGCCCAGGTGCTGGCCCAGCAAGTCGAGCAGCGCCGCTTCCACCGCCGTCACCACATTGTCCAGCCGCAGATTGATTTCGTGCGGCTGCTTCAGCACCTCGGCCTCGGCCGCCGATGTCACCTGGTGATGGCCGCCGATCGCCGCGCGGATCGCGTTCAGCGTGCGGTTGTACAGGCCGATCTGGGTGCCGATCACCAGCGGCACCGAGCGTTCCAGCGCCGCCAGAATGCCGGCGCCGCCCGGCACCTCGCCGATGCCGGTGTTGCCGGCGCTGTCGGTCAACAGCACCAGGTTGCGGGTGAAGTAAGGCGAGTGCGCGCCGCACAGGTTGAGCAGCATGCTGTCGTAGCCCGCTACCGGGATGACCTGCATGGCGGTGATGACTGGGGAATTGCTCATGGTTCTACTCCGGATAAGTTCAGTTCATTTCAACGATAGCGGTACAGCTTCACGCGCTGCATGGTATAGCCATCGCCGGGCAAATTGATATGGCGGCCCTGGTGGGTCTGGTCGCCGTTCAGCCAGCGCCCTTCCTTCCAGCGGCCTTTTTCGTACGTGCCCTCGGCCGCGTGCTCGATGCCGACCAGGTCGCCATTCTCGCTGCCGAAGACGAAGGTCAGACCCTTGCCCGCCACCAGGAATTCATCGGCGCCGGTCTGGATCACCAGGCCGCCGCGCGTCTGCACCTCGGCCGGCTTGAGTTTTTCCCACGGCGCGTTGAAGCTGACGGTCAGCGTATAGCCGCCCAGTTGCACCTTCTGCGGCGCAGTGTCGACTTCACCGTCGAACGACATCGGCGCCTTGAAGCCGCGTATCGTGCCGCCGCCCTGATGCTGGTTGATCACCGGCGCGATCTGCTTCAGCACGCGGTAAGCCTGCGGCAGCGAGTAACTGCCGTCCTTGACGTCATCGATGGCAAACGGCGAGAAGCCAAAGGCATCATGCTCGCCGATCGCATAGAACGCATCGGCGCCGGCATCGCTGCGGTCGGCCTGGTTGCCCTCGGGGACAAACAGCGGATTGTCCGGGCGCTTGAACTGCTTGGCCCAGTGCGCGAAGTTAGGGAAGTAGATATCGATGGACAGCACATCCACCGACGGCGCACCCGGCTTCCACACGTCAAACAGATGCGGCAGCGGTCCGGCGCTGGGATACTCGCCCGGACGCTTGCCGGGACGCGGCAGCGCCACATTCACATACATCGGCAGCGGATACACCGCCTTGCCGGCGGCGGTCAGCGCCTCGACAAAGCGCGCGTAATGCCAGGCCTGGAACACCTCTTCGGTTTCGATGGTGTCGCCAAACACCTCCGCCCAGCTGCCGGCCGCGCGCGCGCCGCGCGACTCCCATGCCGCTTTCAGCGCCGGCTGCAACGTCGCCTGGTTGGCGGCCAGGTAGCTGGTCAGCGCGGCCGGCACCGGCTCGCGCCACGCGGCATTGGCTGCTGCGCTGTAGTCGCGTACCTCCGGCAGCATGCCGATTTCATTCTCCACCTGCACCATCAGCACCGTGTGTTGCGTGTCCACCTGCTTCAGGTGCGCCAGCAAGGCGCGGTAAGCGGCGCTGTCGGCGGCCAGCGTGGCCGGCGCGAACGGCGTCAGGATCTCTTGCGCCACGCCGGCGCGGGTGCGCGCACGCGGAAAGCGCTGCGTGTCTTGCTTCACCCAGGCCGGCACATAGGTCGACATGGAATTCTTCCACGCGCCGAACCACAGCAGCACCAGCTTGGTGTGGTTGGCGCGCGCCTGTTTCAGCATGCCGTCCAGCACGCTGAAATCAAAGCGCCCTTCCACCGGCTCGATCTGGTCCCACTCGACCGGCGCCAGCACGGTATTGACTTCGGCCGCCTTCAAGGCAGGCCACAAGGTATTCAGGAATTCAAGGCTGGAGGCGGACGAGTTGCTCAACTCGCCGCCGAGGATCAGAAACGGTTGATCGTCGACGATCAGCTGGGTCGCGCTGCCCTGCTTGCGCAGATGCGGCGGCGCTGCAGCTTCGCCGACCGTCGTCCAGCCCAGCAAGGCGACAGCAACGGCGCAGGCGGCGGCGCGTACTTTGCGGGTCGATGCATGCATGGCTGCTCCTAAAAAAAACCGCCCCATAAAGGGGCGGGCAAAAAGGCCCCGCCGGGAGACGGGCGGGGGCCAGACGATTAGAACTTGGCGCGCAGGCCCAGCGAGTAGGTACGGCCTGGCGAGTACTGCGTGAACGGCGCGTTGGCGAACTGGAAGTAGCCGCTACGCGAGTTGTTGTTCAGGTTGACGATGTCGAAGCTGAGGGTTGGCCAGTTGTCCTTGTCGAACACTTCCGCCAGATCCACGCTGGACGAGAAGTCCAGCTGCTTGTAGTCGTTGCCGAACAGTGCCGCTTGCGTGATGCCGTTCTGGTTGGCGCTGGCGTTCTGGCTGCCTTTCGAGAAGGTGTGCGCCAGACGTGCCATGTAGCCGTGGTTCTCGTAGTAGACCGAGAGGTTGTTGGTACGCTTAGGCACACCCAGCGCCACAAAGCCGGCCGAACCTTCGCCGCTGGCGCGCTGGTTGATGAAGGTCGCGGTCTCGCTGATGCCGAAGCCGCGGATCGGCAGGATCTTGTCCAGCGGCTGCACCCAGCCCAGTTCCAGACCACGGATGCGCAGGTCGCCATTGGCGTTGCGGGCACGGGTCAGCACCACGGTGGCGGCGTCAGGACCGCCACGCGAGTTGATCGCGGTCTGCTGGTTCGGGGTCAGCGTGCCGTAGTTGATGCCGTACGCCGCCAGCGAGTTGAATGGCGCGGTGATGTTTTCATTGATCGTGAAGCCTTCCACATTTTTCTGGAACACGGTCAGGCTGACATAGCCTTCGCGGCCGGTGTACCAGTCGATGCCCAGGTCGATATTATCCGACAGGTAGGGCTTCAGCGCAGGATTGCCGACCGAGCCGACGTCCGCCGACACCGACGAGAAGTTCACGCCAGGACGCAGCGCGTTCGGGTCGGCCCGGGTCATGCTGCGCGACAGGGCGGCGCGCGCCACCAGGTTGTCACGCAGGTTGACCGCCACGGTGCCCGATGGCAGCGTGTTGTTGTAGGTGGTTTCCTGATACACCCACTGATCGATGTTCGGGTACTTGCTGCCGTTCAGCGTCAGCGACGCGTTGCGCGGATCGGCGATCGAGTTCAGCGAACCCACCGACTGCTTGGTGCGGACATAGCGTACGCCGGCGTTGTAGCGGGTCGGGAAGCCGGCCAGTTCGGTCTTGCCGTTGGCTTCGAAATACAGGCCGGTGGTTTTTTCGCCGATGAAGCCCGAGCTGGCGCCGGTCGACGAGGCGCCGCTGGCCGGTGCGCTGTTATAGAACTGCTGGTAGTTCGAATCCTTGGCGAAGCGGTCCCAGTCGATCGCCACTTTGCCGTACGGGCCAGGCACGATGTAGCTGGCCAGCGCGCTTTGCGGAATCAGCGAACCGCCATAGGTCAGCGGCGTGGTGGCGCCGGCGGTGTAGCCGGTGCCGTAGCCTGGATACAGCGCGGCGGCGCTGGCGCCCGGAGTCGAAGCACCGTTACAGGCCGGCGCGCCGTTCGGACCTTGCAGGAACACGCTAGGATTGTTGCCGCACACCGCCGCCTGCCATGCCGCCGAGTTGTCGCTGGCACGGATGGTACGGGTGATGTCGTCGTAGGCGACGCCGCCCTTCAGGTTGAACTTCTCGTCACCCCAGGTCAGATCGCTGTGGAAGCCCTTGGTCTTGGTGTCGCGGAACTCGTTCTGGATATTGACGCGGCCGGTGTTCCACACGTAGCTGGCCGGGTTGTTCAGGTCCGTGCTGGAGACGATCGACGGAATGCCGCCGGTGTTCGAGTAGGTCACCGTGTTGCCGCTGTTTGGCGCGGTGATCAGGTAAACCGTCGGCGCTTCGTGGCTGAACTTACTCTTGGTGTAGTTGACTTGCGCATCCAGCTTCAGGGTCGGGGTGATCTTCCACTCCATGCCTGGATTGATGCCGGTCATGTCCACCTTGTCGCGGCGGTAGCCGTGCTCGAAGAAGTTCTGGGTGTTGGCGAACGTGCCGCCGGTGACCGTGCAACCATTGGCGCAATCGGTTTTGTCGACCGTCATGTTGAGCGGGATCATGCCGCCGTTACGCACCGACCAGTCGTAGTCCATGCGGGTCATGTTGTCGTCGCGCTTGCTGTACATGGTGTCCAGGTAGAAGTGCAGCGAGTCGGTCGGACGATATTCGGCGCTGAAGATCGCCGAGCCCTTGTCCTTGGTGCCGTAGTAGTCCATGGTGCGGCCGAGGCGCGGCACGATGCCCTTGTTGATCTGATCGATGGTCAGGCCAGGGTTGTGCGCCAGCAGCCAGGCCTGGTCGATGACCTGGCCGGTGACCAGGCCGTTGCCGGCGCCGGCCGGCACGGTGGCCGGAATGGTCCAGTTGCCGCCGCCGGTGCTGTTGCGGGTCGGGCTGCTGCTCTGCGCGGCCGACAGATTGGCGTTGGTGTAGCCGACGGTTTCCCAGCCGGTGGTGTGAATCTGCTGGCGCGACAGGGCGATCCCGCCCAGAATGCCCCAGTTGCCGAAGGTCTGACTGGCGATGATCGAGCCGCGGCCGCCGGTCTTGTCGGCGATCTGCTGCTTGGTGGCGGTGTAGCTGGCCGAGACGTACTTGCCTTCCTTGTCGAACGGACGCGCGCTGCGCAGATTGACCACGCCAGCGGCGCCGCCTTCGATCATGTCGGCGGTCGGGCTCTTGCTGACGGTCAGCTTGGTGAACAGGTCGGTCGGCAGCAGGTCGAGGTCGACCTCGCGGTTGGTGTTGGCGCCGTCGATCGGACCGGACGAAGCCACGGCCACCGGTGCGCCGTTCAGCAGGATCTTGGTGAAGCTGGAACCGAGGCCGCGAATCTGAATGGTCGCGCCTTCGCCGGTGATGTCGCGCGACACGCCCACGCCGGGAATGCGGCTCAGCGATTCGGCGATGTTCTTGTCCGGGAATTTACCGATGTCTTCGGCGTTGATCGAATCCTGGAAGCCAACTGCTTCCTTTTTGTCCTTGGCGGACGACAGCAGCGAGTTGCGATAGCCGCTGACTTTCACCACGGTCATGGCGCCATCATCCTGCACCACGCTGTCTTGTGCCGCAGGCGCTGCGGCTTGAGGGGCTTCCTGCGCGTATGATTGCGCAATCAAACCTGCCATTACGGTCAGGGTGAACGCCACTTTCCGGCCAGCTTGCCGGGATTTCTGTTGCTTAACTAACATTGCCAGTCTCCTTCGGGGTAAATCACCGTGATTATTGTTATGGATCACACAACTTATTACTAAAATGGTTGCGCGATCATTTGAGTGTAAAAGTTTTTAAAAGTTATTGTCAACCAAAATAAATTTGAAAATGTTATACGCTACCATTTGATAATAAAGTTTCATCACCATACGCGCATTCACAGAGGGACAGCGCGGATTTGGCAGCAAAACCGGGGGTGTGGCGAGATTGGTACGCCGACGGCCGATAAAGCCGGCCGCCGGCGTCGAGGTGGGATGATCAGTACTTGGCTGGGGCGTTGGGGGCCGGCGTGGCGGAACGGATGAAATCGCGCAAATCGTCGTTGGAAGTCGCCAGGTCTTCCGAGCGCAGATACATCATATGGCCGCTGCGGTAACCTTCGAAACGCAGGCGGTCCTTCATCTTGCCGCTCGGGTCCAGCTGCCACATGGTGTACTTGGCGTCGAAGTAGGTGCAGGCGCCATCGTAGTAGCCGGACTGGATCATCACCTTCAGGTACGGATTGGCGGCCATCGCCAGACGCAGATTCTCGCCAGTGTTCTCGTTCTTGAAGTCCCACGGATGCACATCGCCGAACAGGTTGTACTTGATGTCGGTCTTGTAGCCCAGGTCATTGCGCAGATACTGGTTGATGGCCGGCGTGAACGAATGCAGCCACGAGGTCAGCTCGGCGTTGTAATCGACCTTGTCGCCCGACTCGGTCTTGTCGATACCGAGGTAGCGCGAGTCCAGCCGGCCGACTGTCTTGCCCTGCTTGCGCAGCAGCTCCTTCCAGAACTGCTGCGGTTGCACCGACAGATTATTCTGCAACACGTATTCCTGCGACAGGCCCGAATAGCGCGCGATCTTCGCGGCGATCTGCACCCGCTTCTGCGGGTCGAGGAAGCCGCCCTTGGCCAGCGCCGGCAACAGCTCGTCGGTGGTGAAGGCCTCCACTTCCGGCAGCAGATCCTTCAGGTCGCGCGCCTGCAGGTCGGCCGGCAGCGCCTTCTGATACCAGGCGGTGGCGGCGTAGTAAGGCACTTTCAGCGCATCGTCCACCACGCCGTCGCGCTTCAGACCCAGCTCCGTCGGCGACACCAGCACCACGCCGTTCAGATACATCCACTGCGCGTTCTGCAGCTCCAGCGCCAGGCCGGCCACGCGGGTGGTGCCGTAGCTTTCACCGATCAGGTACTTGGGCGACGTCCAGCGGCCCTCGCGCGAAACGAAAGTGCTGACCCACTCGGCCAGATACTGAATATCGGCATTGACGCCGAAGAAGCGCGCGCGGTCGGTCTTGCCGTCGAGGATGCGCGAGAAACCGGTGTTGACCGGATCGATGTAGATGATGTCTGCCACGTCCAGGATCGAATGCGGATTGTCCTTCACGCCGTACGGCTGCACCGGATAGCCCTCGGCGTCCAGGTTCAGGACTTTCGGGCCGGTGTAGGCGACGTGCATCCACACCGAAGCCGAACCGGGACCGCCGTTAAACGACAGCACCAGCGGGCGCTTGCTCTTGTCGCTGACGTCAGTGCGCTGGTAATAGGTATAGAACAGCGACGCCGTCACCTTGCCATCCTTGTCCCACACCGGCTGCGTGCCGGCGGTCACCTTGTACGGCACCGACTTGCCCTTGATCGTGACTTGCCCGTTTTTGCTGACTTGTGAATCTGCTTTCAGAACGCGCTCGCTGGCTTGCAGATCGGCGGCGCGTTCCTTGCTGAGCGCAGGCGCCTTGTCGGCCTCCTGTGCATGGGTGACAGCGCTTACAGCCAGCAGCGCAAAGAGGGCAAGCTTGGATTTCATGGCATCTCTCAAGGTGGAAAGAGCCTATAGTAGAAGTTCTAAGGTTTCCAGTCCAGCACTTGTACTGGCTGCGGCGCGACTCTCGCCTGCCCTTCGCCATCGACCTGCTGCACGTTCTGCACAAACAGGCTAAGCGTGCCGTTGCGGCGCCACAGTTCCGTGTCGAAGCTCGGTTCCCAGGCGCCGACCGTGGTGGCGGTCAGGTCCTGCACGCGCCATGCGCCGCGCGCGATATCCGTGGTGCTGGCCACCGACACCTTGCTGCCGCGCTCCTCGTCGCGGAACACCAGCAAGGCGCCGGCGTCGTTGACCATGATCTGCGGCCGCGCGATCGGAATCCGCTTGGTGCCCTGGCCGCTAAGCGAGAACGGCGTCTTGCGGAAATCCAGCGCGCGCACCTGCCACGCCTTGCCATCGTTGTAGATCACATGGTACTGCGGCACTGTGGCGCCGGCGTCACGCCAGTAGCTGGCGATATAGGGGCGGCCCTGCTGGTCGGCCGCCATCGAGGTCTGGTTGATCAACTCGCTGTTCTGCGGAATGCGCAGCGCGTATTCCGCGCTGGCGGCATCGATCGGCAGCGTGTACGGCGTGCCGTCGGAGCGCTCCCACGTCACGCCGCCGTCGCGCGAACGCGCGTAAGCCATGTCATGATTGCTGGCCACGTCCGGCGACTCGCGCCACACCCACGACAGGTGCAGCGTGCCGCGATGATCGAGGAAGGCTTGCCAGTAGGCGTTGCGCTTGCCCTCGCCGGTAATCAGATTGGTGTGCAAGCGCGTCCAGCGCTGCGCGACGGTGTCGTAGCGGTTGATAATCAGGTCGCCGCGCCCCGAACCGCCGAGGCGATAGAAGAACAGCAGGTTGCCGTCCGGCAGGCGATGGAACTCCGGGTAGGACAGCTCGCCCTCCTCGGTGCCCACCATGGCCAGCTTCGGTCCCAGTTCCAGCGACCCAGGCGCCACGCCGCGCGCATAGCGCAGCGGGTTGTTATGGTGGTCCCATGACACATGCAGGTAGCCGGCGCCATCGGCCATGATGCTGATGGCATTGTGCGCATCGGCCGCATTGCCCTGCCACGCCGTGCGCCGCACCGTCCACTGCGAGGAACCCAGCTTGCGCTTGCCCAGCACCAGATAGCGCTCGGCGTCGTAATAGGCGACGTACTGCGTGTCGCCCTGCGTCACCAGCGAATTCTTGCGGAACACCACCGCGTTGACAGAATTATTAGCCCAGCCATCGCCGACCACCGATACCATCGGTGCTGCGGCCGTCGCGTGCAAGGACGCGGCCAGCAAGGCCGCCGAAAGTAGACGTTTAATCATGCAAGCCATGCTACGCAAAGGCTAGACATAGATCAACACCCTCCAACGTTTCCACATGGAAAATATGCGATAATTCCCGCCGCAGTACCGGCGCCCCAAACCATTGTCGCTATGACCACTGAACACAACCACACACCCTATCTCGACCAGCTACCGGACGATCCGCAAACCTTCTGGGAGTCGCGCATCCGCGCCAGCCGCTGGATGATCGTCAAGACTTTCTGCCTGGGCATGCTGGCGGCGACGCTGGGCGTGCTGGGTCAGGGCTGGCTGGAAACAGCCGCGCCGATTCTCCCCTTCATCAGCCAGAACTACGGCATCTGGCAGACCGCCTACCTGCTGTCGCTGCTGCTGGTGTTCCTGCTGTGGGCCTTCGCCATGCGGCAGAAAATGGCCCTGCTCGACAACAGCAAGCAAGGCCTGAAAACGCAGCGGCGCATCGACGCCCACAACGCCCGCATCGAGGAGCAGCGCCGCGAGAACCGCGAACGGCGCGAACAAGTGCACCGCGAACGCGAAGAGAACACCATTTATTTCAAGGCCACCGGCACCCGCAGCAAGAAATTCGACTACTAATCAACTTGATGATTATTCGTAGCGCAAGCAGTCAACTGGCAACAGTTTGGACGCGCGGCGCGCCGGATAGAAGCCGAAGAACACCCCCACCAGGCTGGAAAAGCCACACGCCACAATCACCGCCTGCAAGGTGATGTCGACGTCGAACTTGCCGCTGGCGGTAATCCCGGCCGCCGCCAGGCTGGCCAGCAGGATGCCGAAGATGCCGCCCACCAGGCAGATCACCACCGCCTCGGTCAGGAACTGCAGCAGCACGTCGCGCGGCTTGGCGCCGATCGCCATGCGGATGCCGATCTCGCGCGTGCGCTCGGTCACCGACACCAGCATGATGTTCATGATGCCGATGCCACCTACCACCAGCGAGATGGCGCCGATCAGCGCCAGCAGCGCGGCGATGCCGGCGCTGATCTTCTGCGCCGTCTCGGCGAACGACGCCAGGTTATCGATGCGGAAGTCGTCCGGCTGGTCGATCTTGATATGGTGGCGGTCGCGCAGCGTTTCGCTGATGTCGAGGATTGCATCCTGCAGGTTGCCGCCGGATTTACCCTGCGCCACCACGTAGTGCACATTGCCGGGGAACTGCATCTTCACCAGGTTGGCGGCAGCGGCGGTGATCGGCACGATCACGTATTCGCTCAAGTCGCCGCCGTCCACCTGCTTGCCCTCGCCGTACAGCACCCCCACCACCTGGAACGAGACGTTCTCGATGCGGATGTACTTGCCCAGCGGGTCCTGCTTGTAGAAGAACTGGTCGGCGATCTTGCGGCCGATGACCACCATGCGCGCGGAGGCGCGCATGTCGGCGTCGCTGAAGGTGCTGCCCTTGTCGATCTTCCAGCCGCGTATCTTGAACATGGCCGGCGACACGCCGTGCACGGTCTTGCCGGCGCTCTCGTTGCCCACCGATAGATTAAAGCTACCCTGCAGTACCGGCGCCGCGCCGGACAGCGACGGCAGCTGGTTCAGCGCCTCGGCATCGCGCACCGTCAACGCCGGCTGCGCGCCGCTGCGCATGCGCTGCTGCTGCGCGCGGTCGCCGCCGGGTGAAATGAACAGCATATTGGTGCCCAGTTGCTCCAGCTCCTTGCCGATGAAGCGCTTCATGCTGTCGCCCACCGCCAGCAGCAGCACCACCGAAGTGATGCCGATGATGATTCCCAGCATGGTCAGCAGCGTGCGCAGGCGGTTCGCCAGCATCGAGCGAAACGCCTCGATCACGATCTGTAATAAATTCATATTGTTTATACCGTATCAATGGCTCATGGCCAGTTGCTGCAAGCCTTCCGCCGACGGACCGTCGTACAGCACGCGGCCGTCCTTCAGGCGCATCAGGCGTTTGCTGTAGGCGGCGATATCCGGCTCGTGCGTCACCAACAGGATGGTGATGCCGCGTTCCTCGTTCAGTTGCTGGAACGAGCGCATGATCTCCACGCTGGTCTGCGTATCCAGGTTGCCGGTCGGCTCGTCGGCCAGCACCAGCGGCGGATCGCCCACCAGCGCGCGGGCGATCGCCACCCGCTGCTGCTGGCCGCCGGACAGCTGGTTCGGCGTGCGCTTGGCCAACGCCGCCAGGCCCACCCGTTCCAGCTCGATCAGCGCCTTGGCGTGCGCCTTGGCGCGCGACACGCCGGCGTAGATCAGCGGCAGCGCCACATTCTCCGCCACGCTCATGCGCTTGATCAGGTTAAAGCTCTGGAACACGAAGCCGATGGTGCGGTTGCGAATGGTCGCCAGCTCGCTGCGCGACAGCGTCAGCGTATCGACGCCGTTGAGGAAGTAGCTGCCGCCGGTGGCCTGGTCGAGACAACCGAAGATGTTCATCAGGGTCGATTTGCCGGAACCGGACTGCCCCATCACCGCCAGGAAGTCGCCACGCGGCACGGCCAGGTCGATGCCGTGCAGAACCTGCGTTTCCACGCTGCCGGAAAAATAGCTCTTGGTGACCTGGCGGATGTCGATCAACAGCTCATTCACATGCCACCTTCTTTGTCATTGCCGATGGCGCGGGTGATGACCTTGTCGCCTTTTTTCAGTTCGCCGCTCACCACCTCGGTGTAGCGGAAGTTGGACAGGCCGATCTTCACGTCGGTGGCTTTCGGCTGGTTCCTGGCGTCCAGCGTGTAGATGCGGAACGAGCGCGCCAGGTCGGCCTTGCTGCGGAACGAGGCGTCGTCGTCCTGCGGCGCATCCTCGGTGGCGGCGACGGCGCTGGCCGATCCTGCCTTGGCGGCTGCGGCCTTTTTCTGCTTCTCGATTTCCTCGTCGCTGAGGCGGAAGCGCAGCGCGGCGGTCGGCACGCGCAGCACATTCTGGCGATTGCCAACCAGCAGGCGCACCTGCGCCGTCATGCCCGGCTTCAGCAGCTCGTCCTTGTTGTCCACGTCCAGCACCACGTTGTAGGTCACCACGTTCTGCACCACGTTGGCGGCCAGGCGGAACTGGCGCATGCGCGCGTTGAATTCCTTGTCCGGATAGGCATCGACCACGAAGCGCGCCTCCTGTCCTTCCTTTAGCTGGCCGACATCGGCCTCGGAGACGCTGGTGTCGATCTGCATCTTGGTCAGGTCGCGCGCGATCTGGAACAGCTGCGGCGTGGTGAACGACGCCGCCACCGTCTGCCCCAGGTCCACGGTACGCTTGATGATGACGCCATCGATCGGCGACCGGATCACCGAGTTGTCGAAGTCGGCCTGCGCACGCGCCAGCTGCGCCTGCGACAGCTGGATATTCGCCTGCGCCACATCGACTTCGCGCTTGGACTGGTCCAGCGCCAGCGGCGACAGGTAGTTCTGCGCCAGCAGCGACTGATTGCGCTGATAGGTGGCCTGCGCCAGCCGCAGCGACGCCTTGGCCGACGACAGCTGCGCGTCGGCCTGGCGGATCTGCGCATTGAAGATGGTCGGGTCGAGCTTCAGCAGCACCTGGCCCTTGCTGACGCGGTCATTGAAATCCGCTTTCAATTCGCTCACCGTGCCGGACACCTGCGAACCGATATTGATCAGCGCCACCGGGTTGATGGTGCCGGTCGCCGTCACCGTTTGCGTGATGTTGCCGGTATCGACGGCGGCGGTACGGAAGCGTGGCGCCTCCACCACAGGGGTCTTGCTTTTGGAATAGTAGGCGGCTGCGGCGCCGCCGATCACCAGCAGGCCGATGGCCAGCGCGATCTTCTTCTTGGTCAGAAAAGCCATTGTTATCAATCGGTTCCGTAGTGAGGCCCGGCGATGTGCGGGCCAGCCCGCCAAGTATCAAACAAATTTATCTTTTAAGCAATGCTACCTCTTCCGGGGAGGCCTGCGCTAACCAGCCTGCGGCATATGCAAAATTGCAATGCGGCTTTGCAGCTTTGTTTGTTCTCACAGCGCGTTTTCGCCCCTAAGATGGCTGTTCCAAACACGGAGGACACCATGTCAGAAACGCTCACCATCCAGGTCGCCGACGGCAGCTTCAGCTGCTACGTGGCGCGTCCAGCCAACGCCGCCAGCGCACCGGTGGTAGTAGTACTGCAAGAGATTTTCGGCGTCAACGCCGGCATCCGCAGCATCGCCGACGACTACGCCGCCAAAGGCTATATCGCGGTCGCGCCCGACCTGTTCTGGCGCGCCGATCCCGGCCTCGACATGTCGGAAGACAAACCGGGCGACTGGGCGCGCGGCTTCGCGCTGTACAGCGCCTACAACTTCGATGGCGGCGTCGACGACATCGCCGCCGTGGTGGCGGCGGCGCGCACGCTGGCAGGCGCCTCGGGCAAGGTCGGCGTCACCGGCTACTGCCTTGGCGGCCTGATGACCTACCTGACCGCCGCCCGCGCCGACGCCGACGCCTTCGTCGCCTACTACGGCGGCGGCACCGAAAAATACGCCGACGAAGCGGGCAAGGTCGCCAAGCCGCTGCTGTACCACCTGGCCGAAGAAGATGAATACATCGGCAAAGAAGCGCAGGCGGCGATCGCCGCCGCCTTCAGCGCCAACCCGCACATCGAGCTGCATGGCTACCCCGGTTGCAACCACGCCTTCGCCCGTCCCGGCGGCAACCACTACGACACCGCCGCCGCCGCGCTGGCCAATGCGCGCACTGACGCATTCTTTACACAACTCCTGTCCTGAACCGGCGAGAACATCAGGATGCTGAGGGCCGCCGCCATCGGACGGCCTGCCGTCATTCCCGCGCAGGCGGGAATCCATACAGCGCATGAACAGAGGTTCAGCATGGATTCCCGCTTGCGCGGGAATGACGCTATCGGCTGACAGCAGCTTCTTCCGGGCGGTTTTTTTCTGTGCTATGGTTCTTCCACCATGATGGAACTCTTCTCGCCCCCGGACAATCCGTCCCTGCTCCACTACGGCACCTATTCGCCGCTGCTGGTCGTCCTCTCGATCCTCGTTGCCATCTTCTCATCATGGATGGGTTTGCAAGTCGCGGGACAAGCGCGCCTGGCCGGCACGCGCGGCCTGCGCACCGCCATGCTGGCCACCGGCAGCCTGGCGCTGGGCTGCGGCGTGTGGGCCATGCACTTCATCGGCATGCTGGCCTTCGACTTGTGTATCGATACCGACTACGACCACGGCCTGACGCTGCTGTCGGTGCTGCCCAGCCTTGCCGCCTCGTGGGTGGCGCTGTTCATCATCAGCATGCGCACGCTGAGTCCCATCTCGCTGATCAGCGGCGGCGTGCTGGTCGGCGCCGGCATCGGCGCCATGCACTACACCGGCATGGCGGCAATGCGGACCGCGTTGGCCCTGTACTACGATCCCTTCATGTTCGGCCTGTCGATCGTGGTGGCGGTGGTGCTGGCCACGCTGGCGCTGTGGGTACGCTTCGGCCTGAGCGGGCTGCGCCTGCCGCGTACCATCATCGCCAGCATCAGCGCCATCGTCATGGGCTGCGCCATCGCCGGCATGCACTACACCGGCATGGCGGCCGCGCGTTTCGTCGGCGTGATCCCGGCGGACGCCTCGCCGGAACAGAACTCGACCTTCGTGGCGCTGGCGATCGTCGTCATCACCATCGCCGTCACCGCCTTCGTCATGGCGGCCAACGGCATGCTGCGCTACCGCGAGATGTACCGCCGGCAGGCCGAAAGCCAGGCCTGGATGCGCGCGCTGCTGACCACCACCATCGACGGCGTGATCACCGTCGACCGCGAAGGCGTGATCCACGAATTCAACGCCTCGGCCGAACGCATCTTCGGCTGGACGCGCGGCGAAATCCTCGGCCGCAACGTGCGCCTGCTGGTGGAGGACGTCGAGCACTCGGAGCGCGACGGCCTGCTGAACTACCTGCGCACCGAGCAATCCTCGGAGCCGGGCCAGGGCAGCGAAGTAACGGCGGTGCGCAAGGACGGCAGCACGGTGCCAATCCGCCGCGCCATGGGCTATGCGCGCATGGCCGGCCGCGACCTGTTCGTCATGTTCGTCACCGACATCACCGAGCGGCGCGCCATCATGCAGGCGCTGCGCGACAGCGAGCAGCAATTCCGTTCGCTGATCGGCAACATCCCCGGCGTCTCCTTCCGCAGCAGCATGGCGTTCGACGCGCCGCCGCTGTTCATCAGCGACTACATCGAACAGCTGACCGGTTATCCGGCCACCGAATTCGCCGGCGCCGGCCGCACCCGCACACTCAGTTCATTGATCTGCGACGAAGACCAGGAACGGGTGGCCAGTCATATCTCAAGCAGCATCGAGCAACTGACCGCCTATCAGATCGAATACTGCATGCTGCACGCCGACGGCAGCCGCCGTTACGTGTGGGAACACGGCGCGGTGACGCAGGATGAAAGCCACCCCGGCATCCGCTGGATCGACGGCGTGATCCTCGACATCAGCGAACGGCGCGAGATGGTGGAGCAGCTGCGCCAGGCCAAGGACACGGCGGAAAAAGCGGCGGCGGCGCGCGCCAGCTTCGTCGCCAACATGAGCCACGAAATTCGCACGCCGATGAACGCCATCCTCGGCTTCACCGACGTGCTACTGGATACCGAGTTGGACGTCGAGCAGCGCCGCCACCTGGACACGGTGCGCAAGGAAGGCCGCTCGCTGCTGCGCCTGCTCAACGAAATCCTCGACACCGCCAAGCTGGACAAGGGCGCGGTGGAGCTGGAGCCGGACGATTACAGTCTGCTCGGCCTGATCGACGAACTGGCCTCCACCTTCGGCAGCAACGCCCGCAGCAAGGGACTGGCGATCGACCTGCACTACGACCCGGCGCTGCCGGCCTGGCTGCACGGCGACGAACTGCGCATGCGCCAAATCCTCGGCAACCTGCTGGACAACGCCATCAAGTTCACCGCCGCTGGCAAGGTCACGCTGAGCGCCTGCGAGCGGCAGGGCCAGTTGCACATCAGCGTGCAGGACACCGGCATCGGCATCGCGCCGGAGCGCATCAACGCCATCTTCGATCCGTTCACCCAGGCCGACGCCTCGATGACGCGCCGCTTCGGCGGCACCGGCCTGGGCACCACCATCAGCCGCCAGCTGGTGGTTCTGATGGGCGGCAAGATCTGGGCCGAGAGCACGCCGGGCCAGGGCACCACCTTCCATGTGCAGCTGCCGCTGGAATCGGCGCGCGACGGCAATCAGCAGCGCAGCGAGCGTTTCGACTATCCGCTGCCGCCGCTGCACATCCTGGCCGCCGACGACGTGCCGCAAAACCTGGAGCTGCTGTCGCTGCTGCTGGCCAAGCGTGGCCATACGCTGGAGCGCGCGCAGGACGGCACCCAGGCGGTGCGCATGTCGGCCGAATACCATTACGACGTGGTGCTGATGGACATGCAGATGCCGCTGATGGACGGCCTGGTTGCCACCCGCACCATCCGCGCGCGCGAACGACAGACCGGCGATCCGCACCTGCCGATCGTGGCGATGACGGCCAGCGTACTGGCGGCGCACCGCGAGGCCGCAGCGGCCGCCGGCATGGACGGTTTCGCCTCCAAGCCGGTCGACTGGCATGCGCTGTCGCACGAGATCGCGAAGGTGCTGAACCTGGCGCCGGTGCCTAGCGCGCCGCCGCCGTCGGAGGCGCCGCGCCAGCGTGTGCTGAACAGCAAAGCCGGCCTGTCGCGCTGGGGCGACGACGAAAGCGCCTACCATCAGGCGCTGCACCGCTTCGTGGCCGACTACAGCAGCACCGCCGCCACGCTGGTCAAGCTGCTGTCGGATACCAGCGAATTACGCCTGGCCGAAGCGCAAGCCTGGTGCCACAAGGTACGCGGCGTGGCCGCCAACATCGGCCTGGAACAGATCAGCGCCACGCTGGCGCAGCTGGAAAAGCTGTGCGGCTCGCCGCAGCGCGGCGACACCGGCGGCGAACTGTCGGTGGCGCTGCAAACCGAACTGGCGCAAGCGCAGCGCACGCTGGCGGCGCAGCTGGATGCGGCGCTGAGCGCCATCCACGCGCTGGCGCCGCCGCGCGGCGCGCGGCTGGAAGCGCCGCCGCCGGCCGCCGTGTTTGATCTGGCAATAGCGCGCCAAAAAGCCGCCGCTCTGTTACCATCGCTGCAAAAGGGCGCCCTCAACGACGCCGCCCTGACCGCATTGCAAGCCGCCCTCACCGGCGCCCCGCCCGAGCTGACGCAACAGCTGAGCGCCGTACTGGACGCTTTAAACGATTTCGACTTCCCGCAGGCCCACGCTGCCCTGCAAGCATTACAGGCCAGCCTGACTCCGGAGCATTCATGATCACCACGCACCAACCCAACCAGCCGCAGATTCTTGTGGTGGACGACGAAGCCAGCAACTTGCAACTGCTACGTCACATTTTGCAGGACCACTACCGGCTGTTGTTCGCCAAGGACGGCCCGCGCGCGCTGGAGCTGGCGCGCTCGGAACAGCCGCAGCTCATTCTGCTCGACGTGATGATGCCGGGGATGACCGGCTACGAAACTTGCCGCCTGTTGAAGGCCGAAGCGGTCACCGCCGCGATCCCGGTGATCTTCGTCACCGCGCTGAGCGACGCCGACGACGAGGTGATCGGCTTCGAGGCCGGCGCGGTGGACTACATCACCAAGCCGGTCAGCCCGCCCATCGTGCGCGCGCGCGTGCGCAACCACCTGTCGCTGGTAGGCGTGGATGAATTGAAAAAGACCCGCCTGGAGATCGTTCAGCGCCTCGGCCTGGCGGCCGAATACAAGGACAACGAAACCGGCCTGCACGTAATTCGCATGAGCCACTACGCGCAGATCCTCGGGCTGGCGATCGGCATGACCGAGGCGGAGGCGGAAGACCTGCTGCACGCGGCGCCGATGCACGATGTCGGCAAGATCGGCATCCCGGACAGCATCTTGCGCAAGCCTGGCCCGCTCGACGCCGACGAATGGAAAATCATGCAGACCCACGCCACCATCGGCGGCGACATCATCGGCAAGCACCAGCATGGCATGCTGGCGATGGCTTACGACGTCGCCATGACCCACCATGAGAAGTGGGACGGCAGCGGCTACCCGAACGGCCTGAAAGGCGACGCGATCCCGCTGGTCGGCCGCATCATCGCCATCGCCGACGTGTTCGACGCGCTGACTTCGGCGCGTCCCTACAAGGAAGCGTGGCCGGTGGAACAGGCCGTCGAACACATGCTGGCGCAACGCGACTCGCATTTCGAAGGCCGCCTGGTCGACATCTTCCTGCAACAGATGCCCGCGCTGCTTGAGGTCAAGGAACGCTGGGCAGAGCGTTAGTTCAGACGCGCGCCGCGTCCCGCCAGCCGGGCCATGACGCTGACGGCGTGATCGATCTGCACTTTGGTGTGGCCGGCGTTCATCATGAAGCGCAGGCGCGCCTGGCCCACCGGCGCCGCCGGGAACTGGATCGAATCAACGTGCACGCCTTCGGCGCGCAATTCCACCGCATAGCGCTGGCAGGTCTCGGCATCGCCGATCAGCACCGGCAGGATCGGCGTCGCGGTCGAGATGATGGTGTAGCCCAGCGGTTCCATCCGCTCGATGAAGTAGCGCTGGTTGTCCCACAGGCGCTGGCGGCGCTGCGGTTCCTCTTCCAGGATATCCAGCGCCGCTAGCAGCGCTGCCGCCTGGTCCGGCGGCGGCGGGCAGGTGAAGCCGTAGGCGGAGCTGGTCAGGCGGATCACGTCCGCCACATCCTTCTCCACCGCGACAAAGCCGCCGATCGAGCCGAGCGCCTTGCTCAAGGTCCCCATCTGCATGATGTTGGCGCTGTAGCAGTTGAAGTGCTCCGAGGTGCCGCCGCCATGCGCGCCGAGGATGCCGGTGGCGTGCGCGTCGTCGATATACAGCAGCGCGCCGAAACGCTCGGCCAGCGCCACCAGTTGCGGCAACGGCGCGATGGTGCCTTCCATGCTGAACACGCCGTCGCTGACGATGATCGGCGTGGTGCCGTCGGCGGCGCCGGCCTGCAACAGCGACTCCAGGTGGTTCATGTCGCAATGGCGGTAGTTGTAGCGCAGCGCGCCGGACATCTGAATGCCCTCGCGGATCGAAATGTGATTGAACTCGTCCGAGTAGTAGGCGTACTTGTGGCGCGTGCGGGCGCGGAAGCCGTGCAGGCGCGCCAGCGTGGCCGCCTTGACGATCGACGACAGCACGCCGATATTGGTCATGTAGCCGGTAACGAACAGCACCGCGTCGCTCTTGTGCTTCAGCGCGCCGAGGCGGCGTTCCAGCTCGCGATAGACTTCCAGGTCGCCACCCAGCAAACGCGATTCGCAGTTGCCGACGCCATAACGGTCCAGCCCCTGCTTGGCCGCTTCCACCAGCCGTGGATGATTGGCCAGCGCCAGATAGTTGTTGGTGCTGAAGGACACCACGGTTTCGCCTTCGGTAACGAAGGTCGGATCGGGCAGCGTGCTATGCACCGACGAGTCGTGATAGATGGGATGGTGTTTGAGCCAGCTGGCGATGTCGCTTAGATCATGCATGATGTGGAAGCCGAGATAGTATCAGCCCATCTTAGAGCTGCCCGGCTTTCCACAAGCTTGCGGTCACATTACCAGTTGGTTAGCCGGCCGGCGCTTATGCCGGTGCGAGCGGCAGCACAATGCGGGCGATCAGCCCCGGCGCGCCGTCTTCCAGCACCAGCCTGCCGTCATGCGACTTGGCGGTGGCGCTGACGATGGACAGGCCCAGGCCATTGCCCGGCAAATGACGGCTCTTGTCGACGCGGTAGAAGCGCTGCGTCACCTTGTCGCGCTCCGCCTCGGGGATGCCGGGCCCATTGTCGTGCACCGAGATCGAGGCGTCGCCGTGATGCAGGCCGGCGCGCACATGGATGACGGCGCCGGCGCCGGCATACTTGATGGCGTTCTCGATCAGGCTGGAGATGGCGCTGGCCAGCAGGTTGCGGTCGCCGTCGACGTACAGCGAGGCCGGCGCATCGACCGTCAGCGTGATCTCGCTGTCCTCGGCGATCGCCTCGTACATTTCGCCGATGTCGGCCACCACGCGGCCCAGGTCGAGCCGTTCGAACAGGCGCGCGCGCATGCCGGCTTCCGCCTCGGCGATCTGCAGCAGGCGTTCGAACAGGCGTATCAGGTCGTCGATATCGTCGATGGCGTCATGCGCGGCGCCGGACAGGCGTGGCACCGTCGCCTCGTGACGCAGCGCGTCGTCCAGCCGGCCGCGTATCCTGCTCAGCGGCGTGCGCAGGTCGTGGGCGATGGCGTTGGAGACGTTGCGGATGCCGTCCATCAGCAGCTCGATGCGGTCCAGCATGCGGTTGATGTCGCGGTTCAGCAGCGCGAATTCGTCGCTGCCGGTGACCGGAATGCGGTGGCTTAAATCGCCCGCCTCGATCTGTGCCGCCGTGCGGCGGATCTCGCCCAGGCGCGCCTCGATGCTGCGGCGGAACAGCATGGCGCCGGCGATGGTCAGCATCAGCGACACGCAGGCGCCGGCCAGCAGCGCGCGCCAGATCACCTCGCGCACCGCCTCCTCCTCGCTCAGGTCGCGGCCGACAATCAGCACGCCGCCCAGCACCAGGGGCCGCAGGTACAGGCGCGCCGGCGCGGTGCGGCCGTAGCGCAGCACGTCCGCCGTCACCAGGTCCGGCGCCTCGTCGAGGCTGGGCCATGACGACAGGTTGCCGACCACCGCGAGGCCGTCCTCGCTGACGATCTGGAAGATTTCGCGGTCGTTGTCGATGCCGTCGCTGAGCAGGCGTTTTACTTCCGCGCGCAGCGCCGTCTGGCCGCCGTCGCCGACATTGTCCAGCAGGTGCTCGGTCTGCTCCATGATCTTGCCGTCGATGTTCTGGTCGATGACGCCGATGGTGCCGCTGTAGAACACGATCGAGACCGCGACGATTGAGGCGATGCCCAGCAGGCCGTAGCCAAGCACCAGCTTGGCGACGATGGAGCCGCGAATTTTAAACACCCGGCGTCTCGTCCGGCGGCGCCACGCCCATGCGGTAGCCGACACCGCGCAGCGTGTGGATCAGCATCACCGGAAAGTCCTTGTCGACCTTGGCGCGCAGGCGCGAGATCTGCACATCGATCACATTGGTCTGCGGGTCGAAGTGATAATCCCACACCGATTCCAGCAGCATGGTGCGGGTCACCACCTGGTTCTCGTTGCGCATCAGGTATTCCAGCAGGCGGTATTCGCGCGGCTGCAACGTGATCACCTTGTTGCCGCGCGTGACCCGCAGCGTGCGCAGGTCGAGCCGCAGATCGGCCACCTGCAGCTGGGTGCTGTCGGCGGCGCCGGGCGCGCTGCGGCGCAGCAGCGCTTCCACGCGCGCCAGCAGTTCGGAGAAGGCGAAGGGTTTGGACAGGTAGTCGTCGGCGCCGCCGCGCAGGCCGGTCACGCGGGCGTCGATGGTGGTCAGCGCGCTGACGATGATGACCGGCGTCTGCTTGCCCAGCGCGCGCAGCTTGTCGACGATGGACAGGCCGTCGATGCGGCCCGGCAGCATGCGGTCGAGGATGATGATGTCCCATTCCTCGCTGGTGGCGTAGTCCAGTCCATCCGGCCCGGTGGCGGCGGCGGTGACCACATAGCCGGCCTCGCGCAAGCCCTTGCAGATGTAGTTGGAGGTTTCGGCTTCGTCTTCAATTACCAGGCAGCGCACGCGATTCTCCAATGTCAGTAAAGTCGGCGTATTTTACCTTGGCTTGGCCGCCAGCTCCCGGTACAGCGCATGGTAGTTTTTGGCCATGGTCTCGGCGGTGAACAGCTCCCAGTAGCGCGCCTCGGCGCGGCGGCCCATCTCGGCCGCCATCTGCGGGTTGTCCCACAGCTTGCGCATGGCCGCGCCCAGCGCCGCTGGATCATCCGGCGGCACCACCAGGCCGGTGTCGTTGTCGATGTTGATGTAGGTGGTGCCGGTGCCGATCTCGCTGGAGATCATCGGCTTGCCGAACATCGCGCCTTCCAGCAGCGAGATGCCGAACGCCTCCGAGCGCAGGTGCGACGGGAACACCATCGCGTAGCTCAGTTCCAGCAGCGCCGCCTTGTCGTCCTCGTCCACCGCGCCGATGAACTGCACATGGGTCAGGCCCAGGCGCTGCGCGTGTTCCTTCAATTCCTGCTCGATCGGGCCGGCGCCGACGATCACCACCGGGTAATCGACATTCGCCATGGCGTCCAGCAGGATGTGCAGCCCCTTGTAGTAGCGCAGCACGCCGACGAACAGGAAGAAGCGCTCGCCACACTGGGCGCGCCACTTGGCCTTCAGTTCCTCGGACGGCAGGTGATAGGTCGATTTATCCAGACCGTAGGTGATGGTGCGGGTCTTGTGCGCGAAGCTTTTCAGCACCGGCGACGAGGCCAGGTAGTTGGGCGAGGTGGCCACCACCGTGTCCACGCTTTGCAGGAAGCGGCGCTTCAGCGGGCCGTACACGCGCAGCAGTTTTTTCTGGCGCACGATGTCCGAATGGTAGGTCACCACGCTCGGCTTGTTGATGCGCGCGGCGAAGTGCGCGATATCCATGAACGGCCACGGGAAGTGATAGTGGATCACGTCCGCATCGCGCGCCAGGCGCGCCAGCTTGCGGATCGCGGCCACCGAAAAGCCGGTCGAGGCGATCTCGAAGTTCAGCGGCACGCGATGCACCGTGTGGCCGTCGATGACGATTTCCGACGGGCCGCTGCGGCTCAGCGTCAGCACTTCATTGGTCACGCCCAGGCGCCCCGTGCCCACGCACAGCTGGCGGATCACCTGCTCGATACCGCCCCAGGTGTCGGGGTAATAGGTTTTATAAAAATGGAGGACGCGCATGGTATTCAGTGAGACAGCACTTCTTGATAAACGGCGACGCTGCGGCGTGCCGCCTCGTCCCAGGTCAGCTCCAGCGCGCGGCGCTGGCCGGCGGCGATGCAGCGGGCGCGGACGGTGTCGTCGCGCGCCAGGGTGGTCATGGCGGCGGCGATATCGCCGGCCGACAGCGGATCGAATTCCAGCGCCGCGCCGTTGGCCACTTCCGGCAGCGAGGTGGTATTGGAGCAGGCCACCGGCACGCCGGCGGCAAAGGCTTCCACCAGCGGCAGGCCGAAGCCCTCGTGCAGCGAGGGGAAGATGAAGGCGCCGGCGCCGGCGTACAGATGGCGCAGATGGCGCGCGTCGGTCAGCTGGTCCAGCCACACCACGTTCTCGCCGCGCTGCTGCGCATCCTTGATGCGCTTGACCAGCTCCTCGCTGCGCCAGCCCGGCTGGCCGACGATCACCAGCTGGCGCGCCGAACGCAGCACCGGCGGCAGCGTCAGATAAGCTTCCAGCAGGCGCTCGACGTTCTTGCGCGGCTGTAGCGTGCCGACGAACAGAAAGTAGCCCTCGCGCAGGCCGTGCAGCGCCAGCGTGACATCGCGCTCCGCCACCGGCGGTTGCTCAAAGAACTGCGGCGCGGCACCGTGGTGCACCACGCTGATGTGGTTTTCATCGACGCCAAAATGCTCGACCAGTTCGCGGATCGAATAATGCGAACCGGTGATCACATGCTGCGCCTTGCGCGCGGCGCGCGCCTGCAGCCAGTTTTTCAGCTTGCGCAGCTTCGGGCTGGCCCATTCCGGATGCGAAATCGGCAACGCGTCGTGCAGCGTCGCCACCACCGGGCAGTCCATGCGCACGATGCGGTAGTCGGTGGCGTGGAACAGGTCCAGCGGCGCGGCATGTTTGCCGAGCGCCACCTGAGTGCTGAGGTGCACCGACTGCGGCAGGATCATATCGCCCAGCGTCGCCAGCGGAAACGACAGCGGCAGCGCGCGGCCCAGTTGCAGCTTGCGCGCATCGCCGTGCGGCGCGAAGGACAGCGGCAGCACATCGACACCGGCGCCCGGCAAATGTTCCAGCAAGGCGCGGCTGTACACACCGAGGCCGTCGAGGCGGCCGCCGGTCAGCAATGGTTCGGCCGTCGTCACCGACAGGCCGACGCGCAAGGGGGAATTCATGGTCAAGCCAGATACATCCAGCGCAGCGTGTCGGCCAGCGGCACGATGGCCGGCGCGCCGGTGGCTTCGGCCAGGCGGCGGTTGTCGCCCATCAGGCGCACCACTTCATTGGCGCGCACGAAGGCCGGGTTGACGTGGACATTGATTTTGTAGCCGGCGATGTCGGCCATCATGTCCAGCGCCTCGCCCAGCGACCAGGCGTTGCCCGAGCAGATATTGAACGTGCCGCCGATGGCGGCCGGCGCCGCCAGCAGCTTGCGGTAGCTGTGCGCCACCATGCGCACGTCGGAGAAGTCGCGCCACACATGCAGGTTGCCCAGTTCGATGTCGGCGGCCTTGCGGCGGAAGTGCGAGACGATTTTCGGCAGCAGGAAGTTTTCAGCCTGGCCGATGCCGGTGTAATTAAAGGGACGCACAAAGATCAGCGGCAGCTTGTCCTGCCACAGCCGCGCCATGTACTCCATGGCCAGCTTGCTGACCGCGTAGTCGTTGGCCGGCGCTGCCGGCACGTCCTCGTGGATCACGCCGACGTCGGTATTGCCGTAGATATTGGCGCTGGACGCCAGCAGCACGGCCGACGGTTTTTTCTCCAGACCGGCCAGCGCTTCCAGCAGGTTGCGCGTGCCGACCACGTTAACGCGGTAGATCTGGTCAACGTCGCCGTGGGCGACGAAGGCGATGGCGGCCAGGTGCGCCACCACATCCGGCTGCACCTGCTGCACCACGGCGGCCAGGCCGGCGCGGTCCAGCAGATCGACGGCGAACTCGTTTTCACCCGGCGCGTGGCCGGGCGAAATGGTGCCGAAGACCTGGTAGCCTGCGGCGCGCAGTTCCTGCGCCACATAATGGCCGGTGAAGCCGGACAGACCGGTAATCAGGGCGCGTTTGCCCGCACCTTCAGCGACCATATGTACTCCTGAATTAGAACGAGAAGCCGGCTTTATTGCGGCGCAGGTCGGCTTCCACCATCATCTGGCACAGCTGTTCCAGCGTGGTCGACGGTTTCCAGCCCAGTTCCTTGGTGGCCTTGGCCGGATCGCCGATCAGCAGTTCCACTTCCGCAGGACGGTAGAACTTCGGATTGACGCGCACCAGCACCTTGCCGGTTTTCTTGCAGGTACCGATTTCGTTGTCGGCCACACCGCTCCACTCCAGCGTCACATCGATTGCCTTGAAGGCCATCGAGACGAAGTCGCGCACGGTCTCGGTACGGTTGGTGGCCAGCACATAGGTGTCAGGCTGGTCGGCCTGCAGGATGCGCCACATGCCTTCGACGTATTCCTTGGCAAAGCCCCAGTCGCGCTTGGCGTCCATATTGCCCAGTTCCAGCACGTCCAGCAGGCCCAGATGGATCTTGGCGACCGAGTCGGTGATCTTGCGGGTGACGAACTCACGGCCGCGCAGTGGCGACTCGTGGTTGAACAGAATGCCCGACGAACCGAAGATGCCATACGACTCGCGGTAGTTGACGGTCATCCAGTGGGCGTACAGCTTGGCCACGCCGTACGGGCTGCGCGGGTAGAACGGGGTATCTTCTTTTTGCGGCACGGCTTGCACCTTGCCGAACATTTCCGAGGTCGACGCTTGATAGAAGCGGATCTTCGGATTGACGATGCGGATCGCTTCCAGCAGATTGACCGGGCCGACGCCGGTAATTTCAGCGGTGGTCACTGGCTGCTCGAACGACACGCCGACGAAGCTTTGCGCGGCCAGGTTGTACACCTCGTCCGGCTGTGCGGTCTGGATCAGGCGGATGCTGGAGCTCAGATCGGTCAGATCGTATTCGACCAGTTTCAGGTTAGGGTGCGACTGGATGCCGAGTTCTTCGATACGCCAGAAATTGACCGAGCTGGTACGACGATAAGTACCGGTAACTTCATAACCTTTTTCCAGCAGCAGTTCCGCCAGATAGGCGCCGTCCTGGCCGGTGATGCCCGTAACCAGGGCTTTTTTGATTTTCTGCATGATGAATCTCAATCCAAATCGTTAGTAATCTTAGTAGCCAAATATTATAACAGAGCGCTACTTGAGCATTTCTCACCGAAACTCGCGTTTTTACATCACTTACATATTGTTACAGGGAAATAAAAACGGGGTCAGTTCCGGCAACCCGCC
>CAUPXZ010000043.1:0-47491 GCA_963515135.1 uncultured Duganella sp.
CCCCCGGACCACACCCCCGCGCGGGTGCCCCCGGGGCCCCGAGTCCCGCCTGCCCCTAACCACGGGGGTGCCGTCCCGCCACCCCGCCAGATGGCGGGTTGCCGGAACTGACCCCGGTTTTTTCACGGCTTGGCGGCGGAGGCTTTGGCCTGGTCGCCGGCGATGGCGATCGACAGTTTGGACGGGTCGATCGCTTTGCGGAAGGCGGCGTTGACTTGCGCCAGCGTTGCGGCTTTCAGCTTGGTCTCGTAGTCCTTGCTCCAGCTGTAGGTCCGCTGGTTATACAGGTTGCGCGTCCAGCCGGAAGCTACCACGTTGTCCTTGGCGCGGTTCTGCACGCGCTGTTGCAACAGGCCGGATTTGGCGCCGTCCAGTTCCGCTTGCGTGAAGCCGTCTTTCTGCGCGCGCTCCAGCTCTTCGCGTATCGCCGCTTCCAGCTTCTTCAGGTTCTGCGGCGCGGCGATTGCGCTCATGCCGAATTGCCCTGCGCGGTCGGTGTCGCCCGCCTGCACCCAGCTGCCGCCGCCGTAGGACAAGCCGTCCTTTTGGCGAATGCGGTCCATCATGCGCGACTTCATCGCGCCGCCGCCGAACATGTAGTTGGCCAGGTCCAGCAGCGGATAGTCAGGATCGTTATCGTTCAGGTCCAGATTCACGCGCGCCATGTAGAAGCCGTTCTCTTTGTCCGGCGCGTTCAGCACCACATGCAGCGGCTGCTTGTCTTCGTTGGTGTTCAAGATGCGCGCGTACGCCACCTTGCTATTCCAGCCGGTGAAGCTTTCGTCGATGGTTTTGCTGATCGCGGACTTGTCGAAATCGCCGACGATGGCCAGCTCGCCGTTGCCGGCACCATAAAAGTCGCGATGGTAGGCAATCACATCTTCCAGCTTCAGCGCCTTCACTTGCGCCAGGCGCTCTTCGGTGCTCAGCGCATTGCGCACGTCGCCTTTCGGGTAATGGTTGAAGTGCAGGTCCATGGCTTCATTGGCCAGCACTTGCGGCTCGCTGCGCGAGTATTCCAGGCCAACGATCCACTGCTGGCGCAGCTGCTCGAATTCAGCTTGCGGGAAGGTGGCGTCCTTCAGCACATGCGCCACCAGGCGCAGTGCCGCGTCCAGGTTAGGAGCAGTGGTATCGAAGGAATACGGGCTGCCGCTAATCTTCAGTTTGGAGAAGGCGTCGGCCAACTGCTCGCGCGTATACTTGCTGGTGCCGCGCGTCAGCATCTCGTTGGCGAAGGCGGAGACCACCGATTTATTGAGCAGGTTCTTCTCGTCACCCCAATGCAGCGACAGGTTCACCGACACTGCCTCGCCACGATTCTTCTTCGGCAGCAGCGCCACTTTCAGGCCGCCGATGGTGGTGATTTCGGTGCGGGCGTTGATGTTGTCCTGGCTCGGATCGAACACCTCCGACGTCAGCACGCTGTCCTTGCCTTTGAAGTCCTTCATCACCTCGGCCACACCTGGCGCGGCAGGAATCTCGGCGCGCAGCGGCTTATCCTCCGGGATGAATTCACCCACCACGCGGTTGTCGCGCTTCAGGTAGCGCGCGGCCGCATCGGCCACCTGCTTGGCGGTGATGTTCGGCAGTTCATCGCGGCCACGGAACAGCAAACGCCAGTCGCCCAGCGAAATCTCTTCCGACAGGGCCACGCCCACCTGCTGCGGATCGTTGAGCGACTTCTCGATGCTGTTGGCGAAGTTGCGGCGGGTGCGCTCCATTTCCTCCTCGGTCGGCGGCGTCTGGGCGAAGCTTTCCACCGCCTCGGTCAGCGCCTCGCGCACCGGCGCCAAAGGCTGGCCGGCCTTGACCACCGCGCCGATGATCTGCATGCCCGGCGCATAGCCGGTCATGCCGAAGCTGAACACCTGCGCCGCCTTGCCGCTTTCCACCAGCTGTTTGTGCAGGCGGCCGGTCGGCTCATCGCCGAGGATCTGCGACATGAAGCTCAGCGCATCGCTGTCGGCCTGCAACGCGCTTGGAATTTTATAGCCCAGCGCGACGATCTGCACGTCGCCCTTGCGGCGCACGGTGAAGCTGCGCTCACCATCCTGGGTCGGTTCGACGGTCCAGAAAGGCGGCAATGCGCGCTTGGGTTTCGGGATCGCGCCAAACGACTTGGTGATCCACGACAGCGTCTGGGCCGGATCGAATTTGCCGGCCACCAGCAGCACCGCGTTGTCCGGCTGGTAGTAGGTTTTGTAGAAGGCCTGCAGATTCTCGATCTTGACGTTTTCGATGTCGCTGCGGTTGCCGATGGTCGAACGGCCGTAGGAATGCCAGTCGTAGGCCACGCTCTGCATGCGCTTCAACAGCACACCGAACGGGCTGTTTTCGCCGCTCTCGTACTCGTTGCGCACCACGGTCATTTCCGAGTCCAGGTCCTTGCGCGAGATGAAGGACTTGGTCATGCGGTCGGCTTCCATGTCCAGCGCCCACTTCAGGTTCTCCGGACTGGCCTGGAATACTTCGAAGTAGTTGGTGCGGTCGTTGGAGGTAGTGCCGTTGAAGTCCATGCCACGATTCGAGAACTCCTGCGGGATACTCTTGTTTTTTGGCGAGCCCTTGAACATCAGGTGTTCCAGCAAGTGCGCCATGCCGGTCTCGCCGTAGTTTTCGTGGCGCGAACCGACCAGATAGGTGACGTTGACGGTGACAGTGGGCTTGGAGGCATCCGGGAACAACAGCACTTTCAGGCCGTTCGGCAACCGGTATTCGGTGATGCCTTCGACCGATGGTCCCTTGACCACGCCGGCCGGTAAGGCCACAGTGGCAGCAGCCGCCCAGGCGGTTCCGGTGGCAACGAAGGACAGGCCGCACAGCAGGAGGCTGGCGGCGGCGACGTGTTTCAGACGGCTGTGGTTCATGGTCTCTCGCAACAAAGATAGAACACGCAGCATACGCCCCCGCCGCTGGCGTGGGTAGTATCTTAAGGAAAAACTAATTAACTATTTCTTCTCGGGAATCAGGCAGGCGTCGACCACTTGCAGGTCGTTGTCCTTGGCGAAGGACAGCACGAAGTGATAGGCCATCGGCTCCAGCGCGCGCAGCTTGCCGTTGACCACCACCGATTTGACGCCGTTGACCACGGTCGGCGTCACGTACGGAGAGAACTGCAAGTGCGAGTCGCGGCCGCCGCCGGAACCTTCCGGCTTGAAACAGGCCATCACCCCGCACAGGCGCTCAGCCCAGTCGCTGGGACGGAACTGCCTGCCATTGCTGGTTTGGCCAAGGATGAAGAACGAATCTTGCTGTTCTGCCGGTTTTTGAACTGACATAGGCGCGGCTGCTTCTGCGTTGAAACTTGTTGGTAACAAGAGTGCGTGGAGGATAGGATCTTACGTATTATATCTTATAGAAGAGTTGAATCAGTAACTCATTGATCCATAAAATATTTTTCCCGCCAATTCCCACTTTGGTGCAGGAATGTCCATATCCTGCACCAGAGCAATACCGCTATTGTACCTTTAAGGCGATGCTCCGAGCCACCATGCGCTAGAGATCAGCAACAACAACAGCATCCACAACAACAGTGCGCGCCAGACCAGGCCCACCGTGCTCTGCAGCGAGCGGATATTTGGCTCTTCGCCCGGCATGACATCGTCTTCCAGCTCGATGTCGACGGTGGTGGCGTCGATCACCTGCGCCTTGACGGCGGTTTCCACCGGCGAGCCGAGGCGCACGCCCATGGCGCCGCCGCCGGCCGACAGGATGATGCCGAGCGCCTCGTTGGTCCAGCGGTGGGCGAAGTTGCGCCAGGCGTAGATGGCGTCCTCGAAGTTGCCGACCACGGCAAATGCCACAGCGGTCAGGCGCACCGGTATCCAGTCGATCCAGTAGAAGGCGCGTCCGGCGAACTGGCCGAACGGCTCGTTGCGCATGTGCTCGGGCTCGGTCCAGGCGCGCGCCAGGTATTCGGACACCCGGTACATCACCGCGCCGGCCGGGCCGAGCGGCATCAGGAACCAGAAGAACACGCCGAACACATTGCGGTGGGTGGTGATCAGCGACTTCTCGACCGCGATGCGGGTGACTTCCGAGACGTCCATGCCCACCGTGTCGAGCTTGGTCCACTCGGCCAGCAGCGCGCGCGCGCCGGTTTCGTCGCCGGCGTTCAAGGCCAGCTGAATCGAGGTGAAGTAGTGACTGTAGTGGCGGAAACCCAGCGTCAGGTAGATGATCAGCACGTTCCAGGCGAAGGCCGCCAGCGTCCAGTTGTAATACTTGAGGGTCCAGTAGATCAGGCCGGTCGGGACCACCAGGATGGCCATCATCAGGAACCAGCCGAGACGGCCGTGGGTCGAATGGCCGGCGTTAAACCAGGTCTCCATCCGCAATGCCAGGCTCTTGATCTCGGCATAAATCAGATTGTCTGCGCGCAGCGGCTTCATCTGCTCGATCAGCAGCGCGCACAAGATGGAAAGAAATGTCATTAAACGTCCTTTGCGTTGGCATAGCCTTAATGCCCGATACGATAGCTCAGATCTTAGTCCGCACGCAAGAAATGGAACAGATTGCGCAGCATGCCGGCGGTGGCGCCCCAAATGTAATAGCCTTCGTACGGCATCGCATAAAAGGTGCGGCGCCCGCCCATCAGGTCCACCGAAAGGCGCTGGTGATGCATGCCGTCCATCAGGAAGGCCAGCGGCACTTCGAAGATGGCGGCTACCTCGGACGGATCGGCGGTCACTGCAAATGGCGGCTGCACCAGCCCTACTACTGGCGTGACGCAATAACCGGTGCCAGTCAGATAGTCCGGCAAGGTACCGATGATTTCCACATGGCGGCGGTCGAGGCCGATCTCTTCTTCGGATTCGCGCAGCGCAGTGTCGACCGCGTCTTTATCGTAGGTTTCGGCGCGGCCGCCGGGAAAGCTGACCTGGCCCGGATGGTCGGTCAGATCGGCGTTACGCTGGGTCAGCAGCACGGTCAGGCCGTGCTCGCGCCGTATCAGCGGGATCAGCACCGAGGCTGCCGTCGGCGCGCGGTCTTCGCGGCCAGGCAAGGCGCGCTCGCCACCTTCCGGGGTCCACACCGGTGGCGTGGCGAAGCGGCTGCGCAGCCACACGGGCGCCAGGCGCTCCGGTGCGACGGCGGCTTCGCCGGCAATCGCTTCTATCGGCAGTTGCTGAGGATCGAAAAGTGGCTTGGCCATGGCGGACTCCTGAATAAACAAAAAAGGCGCCAGTGGCGCCTTTTTGAAGGCGCCTGCGGGGCGCCCTTTCCAAACACAACCGTAATTAAACGGCTGCTTTCGCCGCTGGGCGACGGTTTGGCAGTTTTTCTTTGATACGTGCCGATTTGCCGGAACGATCACGCAGGTAGTACAGCTTGGCGCGACGTACGTCACCGCGGCGTTTCACTTCGATCGAAGCGATCAGCGGGGAGTACAGCTGGAAGGTACGCTCTACGCCTTCGCCGGACGAGATCTTACGAACGATGAAGTTCGAGTTCAGGCCACGGTTACGACGGGAGATAACAACGCCTTCGTAAGCCTGGGCGCGCTTGCGGGTGCCTTCGACTACGTTCACGTTGACGATCACGGTATCGCCAGGTGCAAAATCAGGAATGTTTTTGCCCAGACGAGCGATTTCTTCTTGCTCGAGTTGTTGAATCACGTTCATTTTGAGACTCCATAAACCATCTTGCTGGCGCGCTCTGAAGATGCCCAGTAGAGGATGGGGTTATAACAGACAGGCTCAGAGGCCTGCCAAAAATCGCTCATCATGCTTGGTGAGCAGTCCTGCCTCACGCGCCTTGATAAGCAAATCCGGTCGCTTGCGCGCGGTCGCCTCCAGCATGCGCTGGCGACGCCATTTTTCAATCTCGGCGTGGTTGCCGCCCATCAGTACCGGCGGCACGCTCACACCTTCATACGTTTCAGGCCGCGTGTAATGCGGCGAATCCAGCAGACCGTTGAAGAAGCTGTCTTCGATGGCCGAAGCATCGGTATTCAACACGCCGGGAATCAGGCGGATCACCGCATCCATCAAGGCCATGGCCGGCAGCTCGCCGCCGGACAGCACGAAATCACCTAGGCTGATTTCCTCGTCGACCATGCGGTCGAGCAAGCGCTGATCCACTGCTTCGTAGCGGCCGCACAGGATCACAACACCGGGTTCCTGCTTCAGCTGCATCACGCGTTCATGCGTCAACTGCTTGCCTTGGGGCGACATGAACAGTACGCGGGGCGTTGGCAGACCGTCCTCGGTCTGGCGTTGCTTCGCCGCGTTGAGCGTCGCTTCCAAAGGCTTGGCCAGCATCACCATGCCGGGGCCGCCGCCATACGGACGGTCATCCACGGTGCGGTGATTGTCGGTGGTGAAATCACGCGGATTCCACAGCGACAGGCCACATTTATTCTGTTCAAACGCGCGCCGGGTGACACCCGACTGCGTAATCGCGGCAAACATTTCAGGGAACAGGGTTACGACATCAAATTGCATGGCGCACCGCCCTTAATAATCAAGGCCCCAGTCGACGATGATCTTGCCTGCTTGCTTGTCCACCTTGATGATGAACGCGTCCACAAACGGGATCAGGCGCTCTTGCGCCTCAACTTCGCCGGGTGTGATGCGCAAGATCGACTGCGGACCATTGCTCATCATGTCAGTCACCTTGCCCAGGTGCTCACCTTGCTGATTCTCTACTTCCAGACCGATCAGATCAGTCCAGTAAAACTCATCATCGGACAAGACCGGGAAGTGGCTTTGCGGAATGAACACTGCGGCGCCCTTCAGCGCTTCAGCGACGTTCCGGTCAGTCACACCCACCAGACGCGCTACGACATCGCCGCCATGCAGTTTGACCTGCTGGACATCCACATCGTGCAACGCCGGCTTATCCAACCACCAGGTTTTGACCTTCAGGAGTGCATCCGCATCTTCCGAGAAAGGACGAATCCTGACCCAGCCAGCAACGCCGTAAGCACCGAAGACAAAGCCTACCTGTGCCAGATCGTCGGGGACTTTCACCCCGGATGCATTCTTATCGGTCAAACCGGTAACCAGACTTGCTTAGGCTGCTTTTTTGTTTTGAGCAACCAGGCGAGCAACGGTAGGCGACAGTTGTGCGCCAACAGCTTGCCAGTGAGCCAGACGGTCTTCAGTGATGCGCAGAGCAACTTCCTGACCCGAAGCCATTGGGTTGTAGAAACCAATGCGCTCGATGAAACGGCCATCGCGACGATTACGCGAATCGGTTGCAACGATGTTGAAGAAAGGGCGCTTCTTGGCACCACCACGAGCTAAACGAATAACGACCATAATATTTCCAAAAAATTTGTGCTAGGACGGAAAAAGCCGCAAATTATAGCGCGCTTTGCCACGGAGCAGCAAGCGTTAATGAAATAATTGGGCATGTTGGGGTAATCAAAGATTATCCCTTGTTCCAGCGTTTGGGGCAATAGCTACGCCCGCAAAAAAGGCGTGCCGGGGGCGGTATTATGCCTGATACTGCGGGTTTACCGGCTATTAAGTGAGCAACCATGACTGTTTTGCATTCTGCGCGTCACAAAAACAAGACAATCGCCGCCCTCCTCGCCTTCCTGCTGGGTGGCCTGGGCCTGCATCGGCTGTACCTGCGCGGCGGGCGCGATCCGTGGCTGTGGCTGCATCTGGCCTGCCTGCCAGCGGCGTGGCTGGTGGCGCAACTGGCGCCGCAGGCGGATGGTTTCTACAAGGTGCTGCCGGTGACGCTGTCCGGCCTGGCCGGCATGCTGCAAGCCTTGATCCTCGGCCTGACGCCGGATGAAAAATGGGATCCTCGCTACAACGCCGGTTCCGGCCGGCAATCGGACACGCGCTGGCCGGTGGCCGTGGTATTGGTCGCCAGCATGATGATCGGTGCGGGCGGGCTGATCGCTACAATCTCGCGCCTGTTTGACTTGCTGTACACTGGAGGCGCCTATGGTTAACAAGGAGACAAGCATGACCCATCGTTCCATCCTGGCCGCACTGATGCTGGCCGGCCTGGCATCCTCAGTCCAGGCCCAAACGCCCAAAGAGCAATACAACGCCGAGACCAAGCGTCTCGCCACCCGCTATGCCGACGACAAGAAACTATGCGGCGAAGAAAGCGACTCCAGCCGCCGCATGCAATGCCTGCGCGACGCCAAATCCGAGCACGACAAGTCGCTGGCTTACGCCAAGGCGCAACTCAAGGCCAGCCCGGCCAAGCCCGGCGCCTGCCAGGACTGCGGCAAAGTCACCTCGGTGGTCAGCAGCGAGAAGGCCGGCGAAGGCGGCGCGGTCGGCCTGATCGCCGGCGGCGTCGCCGGTGCACTGCTGGGCAACCAGGTCGGCAGCGGACACGGCCGCCAACTGGCCACCGTGGCGGGTGCCGCCGGTGGCGCCTATGCCGGCAAGAAGATCGAAGAAAAAGCCAAATCCAGCAAGCAGTGGACCGTGCATGTGCAATACGACGACGGCCGCCAGGCCAGCTTCAACTTCGATCACGATCCGCAACTGCAATCCGGCGACCGCGTGCAGAACGCCAACGGCAGCATCGTGCGCCGCTAAGGAAACCATGACAGCACCGCATTTCCCTGCCGAGTGGCAGGGCTTGGCCGAGCGCGCGGCCAGCACGCTGCGCGCGTTGGCGCTGGATGAAACCGCCAAGGAAAAATTCTGCAACGATCCGCTGCTGCGGCCATACATGCACAAGGTGTCGCAACGCTACGTGGCCGGCCAGACGGTGGAGGAAGCGCTGGCGCGGGTCGGGCAGATCATCGCACGCGGCCACGCCGCATCGGCCGAATACATGGGCGAAAGCGTGCGCGACGAAGCGTTCGCCATGGCGGAAACCGAGGTATTCATGGAACTGGTGCGCGGTATCGGCGCGCGCAACCTGAACTGTTCGATATCGTTCGACCTGTCGCACCTCGGCTCGCTGGTGGACAGCGAACTGGGCTACCGCAACGCGCGCCGCATCGCGCAGGCCGCCGCCGAAATCAACCGCGAGGTAATGATTTCGATGGAAGGCATCGACCGTGCAGACGATATCTACGCCATCTACACCCGGCTGCATCGGGAGGACGACCTGCGCAATGTCGGCATCACCGTGCCGGCCAAGCGGCTGCGCACCGCCCAGGACCTGCCATTGTTGATGAAACTGCCAGGCCGGATCCGCCTGGTCAAAGGCGCGTATCTCGAGCCGGACGGCATGGCTTACGACCGCAACAGCCCCGAGCTGGCGGACGCCTACCGCCGCTACGCGCAAGAATTGCTGCTGAGCGGCCACAAATGCTCGATCGCCACGCACGACCGCAGCATCCAGGCCGATATCAGCGCGCTGATTGTGAAAGAACGGATCGACCCGCGCTGGTTCGAATTTGAATCGCTGATCGGCCTTGGCGCCGAACAGATCGGCGGTTTGCAGGCACGCGGCTTCCCGACGCGCGAATACGCGGTATTCGGCCAGGAGCACTTCCTCTACGTGCTCAACCGCATCGCCGAAGAACCGGTGCGGGTGTACCAAGCGATTATTGATGTGATGGCTTAGTGAAAACTCCGGGGTCAGGTCCAAAAATTCTACACGGCCTGAGCGCTAGCCAGAAGCTAATGCTCAGGCCGTGTAGAAATGGAGGACCTGACCCCGGGGTTTAGAACTGCTCTATGTCGAGGGCGAGGACGCCGGCGCTGCCTTCGGTGATCGAGGTACGGATGCCGGCGGCTTGCGACAGGATGTGGTCGGCGAAGAAGCGGGCCGTCGCGATCTTGGCTTTGTAGAAGCTGGCGTCGCCTTCGCCCGCGCTCAGCTTCTGCTGCGAGATCAACGCGGCACGCGCCATCTGCCAGCCGCCCAGCACGATGCCGGCCAGCTTCAGGTACGGCACGCTGCCGGCGAAGACGCCTTTGATGTCGGTCTTGAGGTTGCTGACGACGTAGTCCACCACGGCTTCCAGTTCGCTCGCGCCTTGCGCCAGTTGCTTGCGGATGGCGGCGAAGTCGGCGCCGTCCAGCTTGGCCAGCTCGGCTTCGGTGGCACGCACCTGGGCGATCAGCTCTTTGGCGATTTTTCCACCGTCGCGCACGGTTTTGCGGCCGATCAGGTCGTTGGCCTGGATGGCGGTCGTGCCTTCGTAGATGGTCAGGATCTTGGCGTCGCGGTAGTGCTGGGCGGCGCCGGTTTCTTCGATGAAGCCCATGCCACCGTGGATCTGCACGCCGTCGCGCGTGACATCCTGCGAGAGCTCGGTCGACCAGCCTTTGATGATAGGCACCAGGTATTCGTACACGGCCTGGTTGTGCGCGCGCTCATCGGCGTCGGCGCCGTGGTGCGCCTGGTCGTACAGCGAGGCGCCGACGTAGGCCAGCGCGCGCGCGGCTTCAGTTTGCGAGCGCATGTTCATCAGCAGGCGACGCACGTCCGGGTGGTTGATGATGGCCACGCCGGCCGGCGAGCCGTTCAGGTCGCGCGATTGCACACGGTCTTTGGCGTATGCCAGCGCGTGCTGGTAGGCGTGCTCGGACAAGCCGATGCCTTGCAGGCCAACGCCGAAGCGCGCCGCGTTCATCATGATGAACATGTATTCGAGGCCGCGATTCTCTTCACCCACCAGGGTGCCGATGGCGCCGCCGTTGTCGCCGAATTGCAGCACGGCGGTCGGGCTGGCCTTGATGCCCAGCTTGTGCTCGATCGACACGCAATGCGCGTCGTTGCGCGCGCCCAGCGTGCCGTCGGCGTTGACCAGGAATTTCGGCACGATAAACAGCGAGATGCCTTTGACGCCCGCCGGTGCATCCGGCGTCCGCGCCAGCACCAGGTGGACGATGTTGTCGGTCATGTCGTGATCGCCATACGTGATGAAGATCTTGGTGCCGAAGATTTTGTAGGTGCCGTCGCCCTGCGGCTCGGCACGGGTGCGCACCGCCGCCAGGTCGGAGCCGGCTTGCGGCTCGGTCAGGTTCATGGTGCCGGTCCATTTGCCGGTGACCAGATTTTCCAGGTAGGTGGCCTTCATCTTGTCGTCGCCTGCGGTCAGCAGCGCTTCAATCGCGCCGTCCGACAGCAGCGGGCACAGCGCGAACGAGATGTTGGCGCCGTGCAGCATCTCCACGCAGGGCGTGCCGACCAGCTTTGGCAGGCCTTGGCCGCCGAAGTCGGTTGGATGCTGCAGGCCTTGCCAGCCGGCCTCGGCGAACTGGCGGAAGGCTTGCTTGAAGCCTTTGGAGGTGATCACGCCATCCTTGGTCCAGTAGCTCGGTTCCTGATCGGCGGTGTGGTTCAGCGGGGCGATTTCGGCGGCGACGAATTTCGCGCTTTCTTCCAGCACCGCTTCGGCGGTTTCCGGGGTGGCGTCTTCACAGCCCGGCAGTTCGCTGATTGCTTGCAGGTTGGCCAGTTCGTTCATCACGAACAGCATGTCTTTGATTGGTGGTTGGTATGGCATTGTCGTCTCCTCTGCGTCGCTCCCGCGCAGGCGGGAGTCCATACTCGGCATGGGTTCCCGCCTGCGCGGGAACGACGAGGTTAAAAATAAGGCCACGGCAATCCGGCATGCGGATCAGCGTGGCCTCGGGTGTGCTTTACGCGCTTTTAGCCCAGTTCAGCTACCAGTTGTGGCATGACTTCGAACAGGTCGCCTACGATGCCGTAGTCGGCAACGGAGAAGATCGGTGCTTCCGGATCTTTGTTGATGGCGACGATGGTTTTCGAGTCTTTCATACCAGCCAAGTGCTGGATGGCGCCCGAGATACCGACCGCGATGTACAGATTCGGCGCAACGATCTTGCCGGTCTGGCCGACCTGCCAGTCGTTCGGCACGAAGCCGGCGTCGACTGCGGCGCGCGAGGCGCCCATGGCGGCGTTCAGCTTGTCGGCCAGCGGTTCCAGGATCTTGAAGGCTTCGCCCGAACCCATGCCACGGCCACCCGATACGATGATCTTGGCGGCGGTCAGCTCTGGACGGTCCGATTTGGCTACTTCGCGGCCGACGAAGGCCGATTTGCCCGAGTCGGCAACGGCAGCCACGGTTTCCACCGCAGCCGAACCGCCGGTGGCGGCAGCGGCGTCGAAGCCGGTGGCGCGCACGGTGATGACTTTCACGCTGTCGCTCGACTGCACGGTGGCAATCGCGTTACCGGCGTAGATTGGACGCTCGAAGGTGTCCGGCGAGTCCACTTTGGTGATTTCCGAAATCTGTGCAACGTCCAGCTTGGCGGCTACGCGCGGCAGGATGTTTTTGCCGTAGGCGGTGGCTGGCGCCAGGATGTGGCTGTACGAAGCAGCGATGACCAGCGCCTGCTCGGCGATGTTCTCGGCCAGGCCGTCAGCGAAATAAGCGGCGTCGGCGTGGATGACTTTCGACACGCCGGCGATGGCGGCGGCAGCAGCGGCAGCGGCGCCCGCGTTGGAACCGGCTACCAGGACGTGCACGTCGCCGCCGGCTTGCGCCGCTGCGGTCACGGTGTGCAGGGTGCTAGCCTTCAGGCTGGCGTTGTCGTGTTCAGCGATAACTAATGCGACCATGTTCGGTTTCCTTTAGATGACTTTAGCTTCGGTGCGCAGCTTGGCGACCAGGGTTGCGGCGTCCGGTACGATGATGCCGGCCGAGCGCTTGGCTGGCTCGGCAACTTTCACGGTTTTCAGACGCGGGGTCACATCGACGCCCAGATCTTCCGGCTTGGTCACGTCCAGCGTTTTCTTCTTCGCTTTCATGATGTTCGGCAGCGTCACATAGCGTGGCTCGTTCAGGCGCAGGTCGGTGGTGACGATGGCCGGCAGCGTCAGCGACAGGGTTTCCAGGCCGCCGTCCACTTCGCGGGTGACGGTGACTTTACCGTCTTCCAGCGTGACTTTCGAGGCGAAGGTGGCTTGCGGCCAGCCCAGCAGCGCAGCCAGCATCTGGCCGGTCTGATTGGAGTCGTCGTCGATCGCCTGCTTGCCCAGGATGATCAGTTGCGGCTGCTCTTTGTCGGCGATGGCTTTCAGCAGCTTGGCAACTGCCAGCGGCTCCAGCTCAACAGCGGTTTCCACCAGGATGCCGCGGTCGGCGCCGATCGCCATGGCGGTGCGCAGGGTTTCCTGGCACTGGGTCACGCCGGCGGAGATGGCTACCACTTCAGTTACTTTGCCAGCTTCTTTCAGACGGGTGGCTTCTTCCACCGCGATCTCGTCGAACGGATTCATCGACATTTTGACGTTGGCGATATCGACGCCGGTGTTATCGGACTTCACACGCACTTTGACGTTGTAGTCCACCACGCGTTTGACAGGTACCAAGACTTTCATAGCTGTGCCTTTGGGAAATTAAAGAATTCGGAACAAATAATGTGGGCTAGATTATATGAGAAATCAGCCCCGCACAAGAAATCAAAGCACGATCGTGCTATTTTTTGCTAGTAGAAATCGTCTAAAAATAAAATCTGCCAGACGAATTTCTTGAAGGAAAAATACAGCGGCTATTATTTGCGCTGCATCAAAAAGACAAACTCACGGCCAGTCTGGACGTGCGACAACAGGGCGTTGCCGGTTTGTTTGCAAAAAGCCTGGAAGTCGCGCACCGAACCTGGATCGGTGGCCATAATGCGCAGCACTTCACCGCTTTGCAGTTCAGCAAGTGCCTTCTTCGCCTTCAGGATAGGCAGCGGGCAGTTCAGACCGCGCGCATCCAATTCCTTGTGGAATTCGATGGTTTCGTTCTCTAGTATCGTTTCGCTCATCAAGAAGCCCGCTCGTTTGTGGGGAGGTGTCGCCATACTACTCCTTTTTGAAGGGGATGACGCGCTGCACCAAAATAGTTCGTTGTACGTTGCAAGTTCGCAACGCAAGCTGGAAAGTATACAACAGGACGCCGTAGACGACAACGGCCTGCGTGTGATTGAAAAACACACGCAGGCCGCATTAACACAGCTTTACAGCAGGATTTATTGCTTTACAGGCGGGAGCCGATCCATTCAGAAACGCCGGCCAGCGCACCTGGCAGCCCGGTTGGATCGGTGCCGCCGGCCTGCGCCATATCAGGGCGACCGCCGCCTTTACCGCCCACTTGTTGTGCAACGAAGTTGACCAGCTCGCCTGCCTTGACCTTGGAAGTGCTGTCGGCGGTGACGCCGGCGATCAGGCTGACTTTGCCGTCATTGACCGATGCCAGCACGATGGCGGCGGTCTTCAGCTTGTCCTTCAGCTTGTCCATGGTTTCGCGCAGTGCGGTCACGTCGGCGCCGTCCAGCGTTGCCGCCAGCACTTTGATGCCTTTGATGTCCACCGCTTGCGAAGCCAGCTCGTCGCCCTGACCTGCCGCCAGCTTGGACTTCAGTGCCGCCAGTTCTTTCTCCAGCGATTTCACCTGATCCTGCACGGCGCCGATCTTGACGATCAACTCTTCCGGATTCGATTTCAGCGCGGCAGCCGCTTCGCTCAGCTTGCGGGCCATGCCTTGCACCAGCGCCAGCGCGCCTTCGCCGGTCACGGCTTCAATGCGGCGGATGCCGGCCGCAACGCCGCCTTCCGAGATGATTTTGAACAGGCCGATGTCGCCGGTGCGCTGCACGTGCACGCCGCCGCACAGCTCTTTCGAGGTGCCGATGTCCAGCACGCGCACTTCGTCGCCGTACTTCTCGCCGAACAGCGCCATTGCGCCGTGCTTGACCGCGTCGTCAAACGACATGTGCTGCGCCTTGGTTGCGTGATTTTCCAGGATCTCTTTGTTGACCTTGGCTTCCACTTCGGCGATCTGCTCGGCGGTCAGCGGCGCGTTGTGGCTGAAGTCGAAACGGGTTTTGTCCGGATCGACCAGCGAGCCCTTCTGCGCCACATGCGAACCAAGCACTTCGCGCAGGGCTTTGTGCATCAGGTGGGTGGCCGAGTGGTTGCGGATGGTGCGCGCGCGCTTGGCCTGGTCGACGTCGGCGCTGACCGCGTCGCCGACTTTCAGCGAGCCCGAGGCCAGCACGCCGTGGTGACCGAATACATCGGCCTGGATCTTCAGCGTGTCGCTGACATTGAACTGCGCGCCGGCGCCGGCGATGACGCCCTGGTCGCCCACCTGGCCGCCCGACTCGGCGTAGAACGGCGTGGTGTCCAGCACCACGATACCCGACTGGCCGGCGGCCAGTTCCTGCACCGGCGAACCGGCCGAGTACAGCGCGATGACCTTGCTGCTGTGGCTCAGGTTGTCGTAGCCGACGAACTTGTTCTTCTCGCCCGTGTATTCAACCTTGGCGTCCTTGACCGACTTGCCGCCCTTGCGCGACAGCTCCTGGCTTTCTTTCAGCGCAGCGTCGTAGCCTTCCTGGTCGAACTTGATATCGCGTTCGCGGCAGATATCGGCGGTCAGGTCCGGCGGGAAGCCGTAGGTTTCGTACAGCGTGAAGGCGGTGGCGCCGTCGATGCCGGTGGCATCCTTGGCCAGTTGCGCTTCCAGCACTTTCATGCCGGTTTCCAGCGTTTCGCCGAAGCGCTCTTCTTCCGCCTTCAGCATCTTGGCGACGTTGTCCTTGGCTTCTTCCAGCTCCGGATAGGCGGCGCCCATCTCGATCGCCAGGTCGGCCACCAGCTTGTAGAAGAACGGCTTGGTCTGGCCCAGCTTGTGGCCGTGACGCAGCGCGCGGCGGATGATACGGCGCAGCACGTAGGCGCGGCCTTCGCTGCCCGGAATCACGCCGTCAACGATCATGAACGCGGCCGAACGAATGTGGTCGGCGATCACGCGCAGCGATTTGTTTTCCAGGTCGGTGGCGCCGGTTTCGCGCGCGGCGGCCTTGATCAGGTTCTGGAACAGGTCGATCTCGTAGTTCGAGTGGACGTGTTGCAGCACGGCGGCCAGGCGCTCCATGCCCATGCCGGTGTCGACCGACTGCTTCGGCAGCTTGTGCAGCACGCCGGCTTCGTCGCGGTTGAACTGCATGAACACCAGGTTCCAGATTTCGATGAAGCGGTCGCCGTCTTCGTCCGGCGAGCCTGGAGGACCGCCCCAGACGTCGGCGCCGTGGTCGTAGAAGATCTCGGTGCACGGGCCGCATGGGCCGGTGTCGGCCATCTGCCAGAAGTTGTCCGACGCGTAGCGCGCGCCCTTGTTGTCGCCGATGCGGATGATGCGCTCTTTCGGCACGCCCACTTCATTGGCCCAGATATCATAGGCTTCGTCATCTTCCTGATAGACGGTGACGGTCAGCTTTTCCGCCGGCAGCTGGTAGACCTTGGTCAGCAGTTCCCAGGCGAAGTTGATGGCGTCGCGCTTGAAGTAGTCGCCGAAGCTGAAGTTGCCCAGCATTTCGAAGAAGGTATGGTGACGCGCGGTGTAGCCGACGTTTTCCAGGTCGTTGTGCTTGCCGCCGGCGCGCACGCAGCGCTGCACCGAGGTGGCACGGCTGTACGGACGGCTGTCGGTGCCGGTGAACACATCCTTGAACTGCACCATGCCGCTGTTGGTCAGCAACAGGGTAGGGTCATTGCCAGGCACCAGGGAGCTGGAACGAACAATCGTGTGACCTTTGGACTCAAAGAATTTGAGGAATTTTTCGCGAATTTCAGATGATTTCATGTCGTGAGCTAGTGATAACTGGCAAATGCAAAGGGTTGATTATATATGACCACGCAAGCCGCAGGGTCTCAGGTGAAGGCGGGGCCGATCAAATCAATACGGTCGGTGCAAAAACCGTCCACACCCCACGACAGGATCTCCCTGCCGCGCTCAGGGGTGTTGACGGTATAGCAAAACAAGCCGTAGCCGGCCGCCTTGATCTGCGCCGCCAGCGCGGCGTCCAGATGTTTGTGGTTGGTGTGGATGGCGACCACGCCCAGTTCTTGCGCCTGCCGCTGCCAGTCGGCCGGGATGCGATCCAGCAGGTAGCCGCGCGGCAGCTCCGGGGCGGCATCGCGGGCGGCGGCCAGCGCCTGGTAGCTGAACGAGGACAGTAGCGGGTAGCCGGCCGGATCGCCGGCCGCCAGTTCGGCGGCATAGCTGTCGCGCGTGACCCTGGCCACCCAGGCGCCGGTGGCGGCCTCGAAGCCGTCGGCCGGCTTGATTTCCACGTTCATCCAGATGCGCTGCTGCTTGCAATAGTCGATGAACTGGGTGTAGAACGGTATCGGTTCGTCGCGGAAGGCCTCGCCGAACCAGCTGCCGGCGTCCATATTGGACAGGTCAATGGCGTCGGTCTGCGCCACGCTGCCCTGCCCGGCCACAGTACGGCCGAATTCCGGATCGTGCACCACCATGCCGATCCCGTCGCGCGACAGCATTACATCGAACTCGACGGCGTGGAAGCCGTAGGCCAGGCCGGCGCGCAGGCCGGCCACCGTGTTTTCCGGCGCCAGCGTGCCGCCGCCGCGGTGTGCAACAATTTTAGGATAGGGCCACATGGCAGTGCCTTGGAAAGTGGTTATGGCAAGGATAGCAACGTTAGCACGAATCGCCGCCCTGCTGCTAGCGGCAGCGCCCTGCCCGGCCGCAGAACCGGCGCAGGCGGAGATCATGGCGCGCGCCGCCCGCGTCTACGCCAGCCGGCTGGCCGAGAGCGCAATCGACAGCGACCGGCACTTCACCGTGCGCGTGCGCGCCATTGCCCAGGTGCTGATTCGTCAGGCGCGGCGCGACTATCCCGATACCGCCGGCTGGGATTGGGAAGTCCACACCACCGACGACGAGCGCACCAACGCCGACTGCATGGCCGGTGGCAAAATCCTGGTCGGCAGAGCCTATGCGGAACGTCTCGGCCTGAATGACGCCGAGCTGGCGATGCTGCTGGCGCACGAAATCCAACATGCGACCTTGCAGCACAATCTGCTGGAATACCAGGCGGCGCTGCGGCTGGAGCCGGCCTGGCGCGCACGCCCGTTTGCCGAGTTGGAGGACGCGGTCGACAACGACCAGGCGCTGATCTCGCGACTGGCGGCGACCAACTACGCGCAGGAGCAGGAAGCCGACCGCGAAGGGCTGCTGCTCGCATGGCGTGCCGGCTGGCCGGCGGCGCAACTGGCCGGCTACTACCGCAAGCTGATGCGCGACACGGGCTGGCCCAGCCGCAGCAAGCCCGACTACCCATCGCCGGCCCAGCGTTGGCGTGACGCGCAGATATTGGCCGCCAGCTTGCAAAAAAACCATGTGCGGCTACACTAGCGGCCTGATTGTTCGTACTCAAAAGGTGAAACACGTCATGACAGCTCAAAAAGCGCTCGGCCATATTCGCGTACTCGACCTGAGCCGCGTGCTGGCGGGACCGTGGTGCTCGCAGAATCTGGCCGATCTCGGCGCGGATGTGATCAAGATCGAACGCCCCGGCAACGGCGACGATACGCGCGCCTGGGGACCGCCATATGCGCGCGACGCCGACGGCAAGGATACGACCGAAGCGGCCTACTACCTGTCCGCCAATCGCGGCAAGCGCTCGGTGACGGTGGACATCGCCAGCGCCGAGGGCCAGCAACTGCTGCGCGAACTAGTGCGCGAGTCAGATGTGCTGCTGGAAAACTACAAAGTCGGCCAGCTGAAACGCTACGGCCTCGACTATGAATCGCTGAAAGCCATCAAGCCGGACCTGGTCTACTGCTCGGTGACGGGATTCGGCCAGGACGGCCCCTATGCGCACCGCGCCGGCTATGACTTCCTGATCCAGGGCATGGGCGGCCTGATGTCGGTGACCGGCGAGCGCGACGACCTGCCGGGCGGCGGTCCGCAAAAAGCCGGCGTCGCGCTGACCGATCTGATGACCGGCATGTACGCCACCATCGCCATCCTGGCCGCGCTGACGCACCGCGACCGCACCGGTGAAGGCCAGTACATCGATATGGCGCTGCTGGACGTGCAGGTGGCGATGCTGGCCAACGCCGGCAGCAACTACCTGAACAGCGGCAAGGCGCCCAAGCGCTGGGGCAATGCGCACCCGAACATCGTGCCATACCAGACTTTCGAGTGTTCCGATGGCTACATCATCGTCGCCACCGGCAACGACGGGCAGTATCAGAAATTCGTGGAGGCCGGCGGCCGCGCCGACCTGGCGTTTGACGAACGCTACGCCACCAATCCGCTGCGGGTGAAGAACCGCGACCAACTGGTGCCGCTGCTGGCCGAGATGGTGCGGCAACAGTCGCGTGATTTCTGGATTGAAAAACTGGAAGCGGTCGGCGTGCCGTGCGGGCCGATCAACGATCTGGACGACGTCTACCGCAATCCGCAGGTGGCAGCGCGCGGCCTGGTCATGGACGTGCCGCACCCGACCGCTGGCACAACCAGGCTGGTGCGCAGTCCGATGCGCATGTCGGCCACGCCCACCGACAACGCGGTCGCGCCGCCGCTGCTGGGCCAGCACACTGATGCCGTGCTGCGCGAACTGCTGAGCCGCAGCGACGAAGACATTGCCGCCTTGCGCGCGAAAGGAATATTGTAATTGGTCACACTGGAAGCCATCACCGCCAAAAATTTTGAAGCCTTCATGGATATGGAGTTGCCCGAACACCAGCGCGACTACCTGGCCAGCAACGCGTTTTCGATCGCGCAAGCGAAGTTCTACGACGACTACATCCCACGCGGCATCTACTTCGAAGGCAAACCGGCCGGCTTCCTGCTGTACGACAAGCAATCGAACGACAACGTCGGCGAATACGGCATCTACCGCTTCATGGTCGACTATCCGCAGCAAGGCAAAGGCATCGGCCGCCGCGCGATGGAACTGCTGCTGGCCGAACTCAAAGCCAAGCCGGACGTCAAGCTGATCACCATCTGCTACAAGCCGGACAACGCCAACGCCCAGGCCTTCTACCGCAGCTTCGGCTTCGAAGAAACCGGCCTCGACGAAATTGGCGAAATGATCGCCGTGATCCGACCGTAGCCTCAGCGTCGTCGCGCGCGCTCCAGATCGCGATCATCGCGCCGCATCTCCGCCCGGATGGCGCGGCGCGCGCCACGTATCGCCCCGGTGAGCGGCGCAAAGTAACGCCGCAAACTCTCCCGGAACATCCGTTTGACGAAACTTTCCTCATCAGTGTTCATGAGACGCCCTCCGCAATAATTTTCGCGCTGAGTAATACAGCACCAGAACCAGCAGCACCACATCCATCGCCAGCATGAAGTGTGCAGCCCCAGATAAAAGATAGTACGAAAAGTCGCTCACGCCAAGCCACCTCATCCCACGCGCGGCAAGCTCTACAACCACAGCGCCGGCAGCCACCACCAAAATGTATAACACGCTAAATCCGAAGTGCATAATCAACTCCCGGGTGATTTGCTTATCGTCCATGATTAATCAGGCCGCCAAGCTGGCGGCCTGCCCCCTTTAGACACTCATGTCACGTTTCAGTTCCTGAATCTGGCTGTGCATGTGGGTGACCGCGCCTTTGAGCTGGCCGGACAAGGTGGGGATGTAGTTGCAGATGCGCTTGGCCCGCTCGGCCAGGATTTCCAGGTCGCGCACCAGCTTGCGGATGCGCGCATCCTCGGCGGACTCCAGGACGTCGCGCGCGCCATCCGTGTGCTTGTCCATCAATTCAATACAGTCGCGCAATTCACGCGGCAGGCCTGGCTCCGCCGTTGCCGCCTGGGCCGTCAGCCGTATCGCGCGCTCAACAAAATAAAAACGGTGCTGGATATCGTTGGGATGCAACATGATGGTCTCCTCCAAGAGCAGGCACCAGTGTGCCCGTCCGGATGAGACAAGGGCGTGCAGAGCCGGTTGCAGCTATCGGCCCCGACACTGATCTAGATCATGCAACCGGCGCGAGCCGGCGCAACCGCAGCCCGATCAGCAGCGCCAGCACCAGCGCGAAGGCCAGCACGGCGACCACGCCCGGCCACGCGGCGTGCCCCCACATGATGCCGGTAGCGGAGCCGATCACGCTGGAACCCAGGTAGTAGAAGAACAGATACAACGCCGAGGCCAGCGCCTTATTGCTGCTGGCGCGCCGCCCTACCCAGCTGCTGGCCACCGAGTGCGTGGCGAAGAAGCCGTAGGTGAACACCGCCACGCCCAGCAGAATCAACGGCAGCCAGTTCGACAATGTCAGCAACAAGCCGGTCAGCATGATCAGCGCCATGACCCACAGCACATGACGGCGTCCGAAGCGGTCGGCCAGCCGGCCCGCCCACACCGAGCTGTAAATGCCCAGCAGGTAGAAGAATGACACCGCGCCCACCACGCTCTGGCTCAGCGAGTATGGACCGCCCAGCAGCCGGTAAGCGATGTAGTTGTACAGGCTGACAAACGCGCCCATCAGCAGGAAGGCCAACGCGAACAGCCAGGGCAGGCCTGCATCCGACAGATGCAGCCTGAAGCCGGCCGGCAGCGCGCGCCAGCCGCCGCCGGCCGGCGTGAAGTGCCTCGACGCCGGCAGGCTGCGCCAGAATTCCAGCGCCGCCGCGATGCCGGCCACGCCGACCGCCGCCAATGCCAGCCGCCACGAGAAATGGTCGCTCAGCACCGAAGTGATCACGCGCCCCGCCATGCCGCCAAACGCACTGCCGCTGATGTACAAGCCCATCGACAGGCCCAGCGACTGCGGTTCGATTTCCTCGCCCAGATAGGCCATGGCGATCGCCGGCATGCCGCCCAGCACAATGCCTAGCATGGCGCGCATCGCCAGCAGTTGCGGGTAGTTATGGGCGAAGGCGCACAGCAAGGTCATGATGGCAGCCACCGCCATCGCCGCCACCATCAGCGGCTTGCGCCCGAGCCGTTCGGAAATGGCGCTCGACGCCAGCAGCGAAATCGCCAGCGCGCCGGTCGAGACCGACAGCACCATGCTGCTCTGCGCCGCAGTCAGCGCGAATTCATGCGACAGCAGCGGCATCAGCGGCTGCACGCAATACAGCAGGGCAAACGTGGTGAAACCGCCAAAGAACATGGCGCGGTTGCTGCGCTTGAATTCGGGGCTGCCGACGGCGATGCGGGGGCGCTGTGAGGCGGGGATGGCGCTGGCCGAGGTGGCGCTGATGGACATGGGGCTTTTCCTGCGAGATACGATGACTTCATCTTAGGATTGCCTCATTAATCCGTCCAATATATATTTAAACCTTCAGTAATACTTTAAAACGATAATGGAATTACGCCACCTGCGCTACTTCGTCGCGGTTGCCGAAGAGTTAAGCTTTACCCGCGCCGCCGAGCGACTGCACATCGGCCAGCCGCCGCTGAGCCACCAGATTCAGATGCTGGAAGCCGAAGTGGGCGCTCAGCTGCTGGAGCGCAGCAAGCGCTGGGTGCGCCTGACTGAAGCCGGCAAGCTGTTCCTCGATGACGCCCGCCGCGTGCTGGCCCTGTCCGAACAGGCGATGCTGACGGCGCGCCGGGCCGAGCGCGGCGAGGCCGGCGAGATCAAGGTCGGCTTCACCTTTTCCACGCCGTTGACACCGCTGTTCGCGGCGCTCATCAACCGCTACCGCCAGCGCTATCCGGGCGTGCAGCTGACCTTGCGCGAAATGTCCACCATCGGCCAGATCGAGGCGCTGGCCGCGCGCGAACTGGATCTGGGCCTGGTGCGGCCGCCGGAGCTGAGCTTGCCGGAGTCGGTGGAGCTGACCGTCTTGCGGCGCGATCCGCTGGTGATGGTGTTGCCGGTGGGTCATCCGCTGGCGGCCAAGCACAGCATTGCCGTCAGCGATTTGAAGGGCGAGCCGTTGGTGATGTATCCGGAAAGCGCCGGCACCGGCATCCACCCGCAGATCAACCGCCTGTGCCGCGAGGCCGGCTTCAAGCCGACCATTGCGATGGAGGCCGGCGAGGCGTCCACCATCATCGGCCTGGTGGCGGCCGGCTGCGGCGTGTCGGTGCTGCCAAGCTCCTTCGACATCATCCGCATGCGCGAGGTGTGCTACCGCCCGCTGGCGGACGCCGAGGCGACCACGGCGCTGTATCTGGCGAAAAGAAAGGATGCGGCATCGCCGCTGGTGGCGGCCTTCGTGGCGGTTGCCACGGAGGCCGCAGGGGCTCAGGAGTAGTCCGCGTCCAGCTCGGAGCCGGCGTAGTTTTCCAGTTCCGCGAACAGCGTTTTCATCGCCGTGCGGCCCTTGATGTTTTGCAGCACGGTGCAGGTCTGGCGATAGCTGTCGATGCGCTCCAGCAGCACCGGATGGTGCTGCACCGGCACCTTGGCCACCAGCTCGGCCCAGCCGGCCTCGTAGTCCGGCTTGTTCTTGCGCACCGCCTTGACGAAACGCTCGAACGCCTTCTGGCCGGTGCGCGCGACGATCATGCCGCCGCCCTCCACCGCAAAGATGATCGCCAGCGCGATCACCCCTTCGGCGTTCAGGTCGGCGTCGCTGACCGGGCCTTCGGTGTTGTGACGACGCAGCCAGTTGGCCAGCCGCACCACCGCCTGCACTTCCTTGCGCTGCTTGAACTGGATGGCGTAGCGCGCGCTGCCATCCCAGTTCTGGTTGGGGTCGGTCAGGCAGATGTCGATGAACTTCTCGCGCATGCGCCGCGCCGCGTACACCGGATCGGTGTCGTACTCGCCGACCAGCGCATCTTCCGGCAGGGCCACCAGTTCCTTGATCAGACGGAAACCGATCTGGAACGCGTGCTCGGCGCCCTCGTCAATCAGCAGGTCCAGCGCGGCCAGGTCGTCCTCGCCCGGCAGCGCGTGGTCCAGCCCCAGCGACACGCAGCCGGCGGTCAGCTGCAAGGCCTTCTGGATGCCTTCGGCGGTGCGGTCGTTGGTGAACTTCTCGGCCACCATGGCGGTGATGCCGGTCAGTTCGTCGGCCAGCGTGTAGGCGGCGTCATCGTCCGGGTGCTGCGCCAGTTGCTGAATCGCGCGGGTCAGGCGCGGCAGGGTTGCTACTACGATTGCAGGCAGCATCGGTCAGCCACCCATCAAGAGAAGATGTTGGTGCCGACCGAGCGGCGCGAGGCTTTCGCGGTGCGCGTCGACGGTACTTGCTTGCGCAGGCGGTACAGCAGTTCCTTGGTGGAACGCTGCAACATGCTGGGCTCTTCATCCGGATCGTCGCTGTACTCGGCATCGGCCAGGTCGGCGCTGTGGCGGAATTCCGGGAACAGCTCGAACAGCGAACGGTCCCAGCCGTCTTCCGAGGCCTGCGCCAGCGCAATCGCCACCGGCACCACGTCGCTGTCGGACGAGGTCTGGCCGGTCAGGTACGGGCCTTTGGAAATCACTTCGCCGGCCACTTCCAGGATTTCCTTCGGCGCCAGCGAGAACAGGATGGCGAAGATGGTGGCGCCATGGTCGGAGGCCGACGCCGCCGCCAGCAATTCATTGCGGCGCTCTTCGTCGTCGGTGGCGAACACCACGCCGTGGATGTGCGAGAACAGCGACTCGGCGATGCGCTCCGGATCGTCCTCGATCTGGTCGTCCGGCCAGGTGGCGGCGATGAAGGCCAGGCTGTCGGCCCAGGCCTTCGGCGGCACCAGCAGCGTCGCCAGCGACATCTTGCCGCCGTCGAAACCGGCCATGTGCAGCGCGGTCACTTGCGGCGGAATGTTGTTGAGCACTTCCACCACCGCCAGGTCGCCGTACTGGTCGGCGGCTTCAGCGAAAGCCTCTTCGGCGTGGCTCAGCGAGCCGGCCAGCACCAGTTCGGTCACTTGCTTGCTCAGGGCCGGCAGATTGGATTTGTCGGACATGTTTACTCTCCATCCTTGTCGAACATCTGGGCAAAGTCGTCGCTTGCCATGTCCTCGTCGTCGATGTCGTCGCCATCGTCGTTGCGCGACAGCTGGTCGAGCGACTGGTCGTCGTCATCCCAGCGGCGCGGGTTCTTGTGCAGGAAGGCGGTGATGATGGCCTGGCGCGCCAGGTCCGGCATCGATTCGGTGATCGCCTGATACATCTTGGCCGCTTCGTCGCCCTTGCACGAGGCCATGGCGAACACGCGCGCGGCGTCGCCGAACTCGTAGTCCTCGGCTTCCGCCAGCAGGCCTTTCGGGTCGCTGAACTCGATATGGTCGACCAGCGCGAAGGCCAGCATGTTGACGTCCTCGATGCCGCCGCCCTGGGCGTACTCGCCCACCAGCGCATCGACCATGCGCTTGTAGTTCTTGTGATCCGGCGGATCGCCGAGGATGCCTTCGATCTGGCCTTCCAGCTCGCGCGATTGATAGGCGAACTCTGGGTGTACTTTTCTCATTGCTTACTTTCTTAAAACAGGTATCAGGCCGCCGGCAGCGTGGTGCCGTGCAAGGCGAACAGCGAACGCCACAGCTGGTAGGCTTCCGCTTCGGCATCGATGATGATGCGGTGGTTCAGGCTCTGGTTGTACTCTTCGCGCTTGGCCGGGTCCGACAGGATCTCGTAGGCCTTGGTCACCGCCTTGAAGCGCGCGTCCGCGCCGGGTTCGGGATTGCGGTCCGGGTGGAAGCGCATGGCCAGCGAACGATAGACCTTTTTAATCTCATCTTCGCTGGCGTTCGGCGCGATACCCAGTGTGTTGTAATAATTTTCCATTTTGGAAACTCCGGGCCGTGGTGCTGAAACAAATTAATCGATCATTATACCGCGCTGCCATATCCCTATCGGCAATACGGTAAAATGCTTCTATACAGAACTTTCGAGCATAGCCACCCTTCAGATGAGCAACGACAAAAACAGCCCAGCGCCAGCCCTGCCCTCCAATTTCCTGCGCGCCATCGTCGAACACGACCTGGCGGCCGGCACCCACGTCCGCGACGGCATGCCGAGCGTGATCACCCGCTTCCCGCCGGAGCCGAACGGCTACCTGCACGTGGGCCACGCCAAATCGATCTGCCTGAACTTCGGCCTGGCGCGCGACTACCAGGGTCGCTGCAACCTGCGCTTCGACGACACCAACCCGGCCAAGGAAGAGCAGGAATACGTCGACACCATCATCGACAGCGTCAAGTGGCTGGGCTTCAACTACGACTATCCGAAGGCGGACGGCGCGGTCGAACACCACCTGCACTATGCATCGGACTACTTCGAGCAGCTGTACACGATGGCCGAATGGCTGATCGAGCAAGGTTACGCCTACGTCGACAGCCAGTCGGCAGACGATATGGCGGCCAACCGCGGCAATTTCAACACGCCGGGCACCAACTCGCCGTTCCGCGACCGTCCGGCGGCCGAATCGCTGCAGATCTTCCGCGACATGAAGGCCGGCAAGTACGCCGACGGCGAACACATCCTGCGCGCCAAGATCAGCGACGACGCGATGGCCTCGCCGAACATGAACCTGCGCGACCCGGCCATCTACCGCATCCGCCACGCGCACCATGTGCGCACCGGCGACGCCTGGTGCATCTACCCGATGTACGACTACACGCACCCGATTTCGGACGCGCTGGAAAACATCACCCACTCGATCTGCACGCTGGAATTCCAGGACCACCGCCCGTTCTACGACTGGCTGCTGGAAACCCTGTCGAAAGGCGGCTTCTTCACGCTGCCGGTGCCGCGCCAGTACGAATTCTCGCGCCTCAACCTGACCTATGTGGTGACCTCCAAGCGCAAGCTGCGCCAGCTGGTCGAGGAAAACATCGTCGACGGCTGGGACGACCCGCGCATGCCGACCATCGTCGGCCTGCGCCGCCGCGGCTACACGCCGGAAGCCATCAAGCTGTTCTGCGAACGCATCGGCGTCACCAAGGCCGACGGCTGGATCGACATGAGCACGCTGGAAGGCTGCGTGCGCGAAGACCTGGACCCGAAGGCGCCGCGCGCCACCGCCGTGCTGCGTCCGCTGAAACTGATCGTCGACAACTATCCCGAGGGCCAGAGCGAGGAATGCACCTCGCCGGTCCACCCGCACCACCCGGAGATGGGCGTGCGCACTTTCCCGTTCTCGCGCGAGCTGTGGATCGAGGAAGACGACTTCATGGAAACCCCGGTCAAGGGCTACTTCCGCTACACCCCGCCGGTGGGCGACCAGCCGGGCAGCCGCGTGCGCCTGCGCCACGGCTTCGTCACCGAATGCACCGGCTACGACAAGGATGAAAACGGCAAAGTCATCGCCGTCCATGTCAAATACTTTGAGGACTCCAAATCCGGCACGCCCGGTTCGGACAACTACAAAGTCAAAGGCAATATCCACTGGGTATCGGCCGCCGCCGCGCTGGAGGCTGAAGTGCGCCTGTACGACCGCCTGTTTACCGACGCCCAGCCGGACGCCGGCGGCAAGGACTTCATCTCGCTGCTGAACCCGAACGCCAAGGAAGTGGTGACCGCCTACCTGGAGCCGGGCATGAGCGCGGCGCAGGCCGACCAGCGCTACCAGTTCGAGCGTCATGGCTACTTTGTGGCCGACCGCGTCGACTCGCAGCCAGGCAAGCCGGTGTTCAACCGCATCGTCACGCTGAAGGATAGCTGGACCGCAAAATAAGCCGTCCTGCCCTGCTCGACAACGGCGCCCGCGGGGCGCCGTTTTTTATGGTCAGAATGTTCAGGACAAATGATGCTTACACAAAATTGCTTGACGCAATAAACGCTTATTTTCTATAGTCAAAAGACTATTGTTGATCAGGGGGCAAAGCGGTGGCCATGTTTTTGGCGAGCAAACAGCTGTTCTCCTCATCCCGTCCGGTGTGGTGGGCGGGTGTGCTGCTGTCGCTGGGGATCGGCTCACTGTTCTATCTGGCGGCGCACCGCACCATCGAATACGACGCCGGCGAACGCTTCCTGCACCAGGCGCAAAACGCCCAATACAACATCAATTCGCGCCTCAACGCCTATACCGACGTGCTGCGCGGCGCGGCCAGCTTCTTCCATGCGTCCGAGCAGGTCAACCGCGTCAGCTTCCACCGCTACGTCAGCGGGCTCGACATCCCCAACCAGTTTCCTGCGCTGGACAATATCAACTACGCCCACTATGTGAGCGCCGCCGGGCGCGATGAGTTCCAGCGCGCCATGCGCAACGACGGCGACACTGCGCTCGGCTATCCGGCGCAGCTGGACATCACGCCGCCCGGGCGCCGGCGCGACTACTGGGTGTTGACGATGATCGAACCGCTGTCCGAGTTCCGCGAAAAGATCGGCCGCGACATCGCCGCCCGCGCGCCGGTGGCGCGCGCGCTGGCACACGGCCGCGACAGCGGCGAGCTGAGCGCGTCGGGCACGCCGATCGACAGTGCGCACCAGCCGCTGGGCGCCGGGCTGGCGCTGCGCCTGCCGGTGTACCGCAACGACATGCCGCTGGGTACGGTAGAGCAGCGCCGCAGCGCCTACCTCGGCTCGGTCGGCATCGGCTTCAGCGTGCCGCGCCTGGTGCAGGCGGCGCTGGAGCAGATGCAGGTGCGCGACGCCCGCCTGGTGCTGTACGACGCCGGCGACAGCCAGTCGGCGCAAACGCCGGTGCAACTGTTTGACAGCATGCCGGACTGCAAGGCGCTGCGGCCGAACGAGCAGTTGAGCGTGACGCTGCCGATCGATTTCCACCAGCGCCAGTGGCAGGCCCATTTCAGCGCCCCCAAGGCCCGCTGGTACAGCCGCTTCGACACCTGGCTGCCATGGGCGGCGCTGGCCTGCGGCTTCACGGGCTCGCTGCTGTTCTACCTGCTGTTCCACACGCTGTCGTCGTCGCGCATGCGGGCCGTGACCATGGCCAAGGAAATGACGCGCGAACTGCGCACCAGCCAAGCAAGACTGCAGCAGTCGCACCAGAGGCTGCGGCGGCTGGCGGCGCACGCCGACCAGATCAAGGAGCAGGAGCGCAAACGCATCGCGCGCGAGATCCACGACGACCTGGGCCAGAACCTGCTGGTGCTGCGCATCGACGTCGACCAGCTGAGCAACCGCACCCGCCACCGCCACCCGCGGCTGCACGCGCGCTCGGTGCACATGCTGGGCCAGATCGACAGCACCATCAAGAGCGTGCGCCACATTATCAACGACCTGCGGCCGACGGTGCTGGACCTGGGCCTGAACGCGGCGGTCGAATGGCAAATCGCCCAGTTCCGCACGCGCTCCGGCATGGTGTGCGAACTGATCGACCACGACACCGACATCCGCATCGACGACCACGGCGCCACCGCCATCTTCCGCATCCTGCAGGAATCGCTGAGCAACATCCTGCAGCACGCCCACGCCAGCCTGGTGCGGGTGGAGCTGCGCCAGGCGCACGGCATGCTGAGCATGACCATCAGCGATAACGGCGTCGGTCTGCGCGACGGCAGCCGCAACAAGATCGGCTCGTTCGGCCTGGTCGGCATCGAGGAGCGCATCCACCTGCTGGGCGGCTCGTGCGCCATCGGCGGCAGTCCGAACGGCGGCACCATGGTCGCCATTTCGGTCCCGGTGGGCAAGCTGACCGCGTGAATTTTCCTTTCAAACATTGATTAATCTCAAGTAATAATTGTCTCCCGCAGGCAAAATCAAAAGCGTTCGCAGCCTTTTCAACCCGCATCAATACCGCAAAGGAAAATCTGATGAATGCCCACGACCTGCAGGCCATCGCCGCCCTCGACCTGGAACCGATCAAAGTCAAGCTGATGCACCAGGAATCCGGCGAAGGCTGGACGCTGGCGCGCGCCAATGCCGTCGAGTTCGAATATCGCCGCTTCCTCTACCTGATGAAAAAATACCCCAACGAGCAGACCGCGCCGCTGGTCGATGTCGACACCTTCTGGCACTACCACATTCTGGACACGATGAAATACGCGGTCGATTGCGACGCCGTGTTCGGCCACTTCCTGCACCACTTCCCCTATATCGGCCTGCGCGGCGAGGATGACGAGGCGGCGCACCGCCGCGTCGGCCTGCGCATGCAGGAACTGTACGAAGACACGTTCGGCGAAGACTATGTGCGCGCTGCGGCGCCGGCCGCCACCGCGCACTCCGGCGTGGCGGCGGCGGACTTCGCGCATTCGGGGGTGGCGGCGCAATTCGCGCATTCGGGCGTGGCGGCGGCTGACATCGCGCACTCAGGCGTGGCGGGCGCGCAAGCCAACGCGGTCATCGCGGCGGCGCAGCAGTCGGGCTTCTACAGCCAGCGTCCGCGCCTGCCGGCCTGATACATAAAAATTCGCCAGCTGATTAAAAAAATGGCATACTCGGATCTCTGAAAGATGATCGGAGTTCACCATGGCCCTAGAATCGATTGCCGCAACTGGCAGCACCGCCATCCAGCAAGCCGTTCCCGCACGCCAGCCTGATCAGGTCCGGGCGGTCGACCGGCCGGCCGAACGGATCGAGCAAGCAGCCCCACCGCCGCCGCCGCAAGCGGCAGTGGCGCCAACCGTCAACACCAGTGGCCAGCGCATCGGCACCACCATCAGCACCTCGGCCTGACCTTCCCGCCCGAGGCAAAAAAAAACGGCGCGTTACCGCAAGGTACGCGCCGTTTTCTTGTTGTGGTGCATCAAGACGCCATCATGTCGCGCAGTTCGCGAATGCTGAAATCGCTGATCTCGTGCATGCGGATCAGGATGGTGGCGCCGATCGGCAGCGTGTTGTGGCGGATTTTCGAGATCACCGGTGGCGCAACTTCCAGCGCGCGCGACAGGGCAGCGTCGTTTTTCAGCTGCAGCTTCTCGATGATCGCATCCAGCACGCGATTCGGGTTATAGGAGGGCGAGGCGGTGATTTCTTTCAGAGCGGACATAATATTTAGGTAGGTTCGTTGCCGTTCGTGCAATATTTGCAAAAAAGCGACACATGGGTAAGAAAAATTTTTAGCTCAATTACCTTGGAAGCACTACGAAACACGAACATTTATGCCGCGTTTTAGCGCTTAACCGAGATAATACACGCTTTCGTTACAAAACGGCTAACTCAGAGGCCGTTTTTGTGAGATTTCGTGAGATTCTAACCCTAATTTGTGTGCTAACAACGCGCCGAGTTGTAAAATTAAGTATCAAACTATGTAAAGATCAGTTTGGACGGCCGAGGCCGGCGGCAAGGAAACACCATTCAACCGCCATCAAAGTGGCCAGCTGGGCGATCGTGCCTGGGAGGAAGAATGTTGAAGATGAGAAATGTTCAACGGTAGTGGCGTTGCCATGCCAGCCGACGCGGCGGCGAATTTCTTCCGGCACCGGTGGCGGGCATAGACAGACTTCGCGCTGCCGCTGCTGCATGTAGGCCCGCACTTGTTCCTTGGTCGGCTGCGACATCGCTTGCATGCGCACGCTCCTTCATGAAGATGCCTAACAATATCCCAACATGCGGTGAATTGCTTGATATGCATCAAATGATCCACCATGTGATTTTGTCATATAAAGCTGACAGGTAACTTGCACTAGGTTAACTCAGGTCGTTCTTTACATATCTTTACATCAGGTCCCCGCAGGGATTGTGTCATGCAATGTTGCCGCGACAGTCGGATAGCGCAGCCGCACCCCCAACTCGCGCTTGATGCGGTCGTTGCGCAAGCGCCGCGACTCCGACATGAACGACAGCAGCGCCGGCGTCACCACCTGTTGCAACTGGGCGCGCGGCAAGCGCGGCGGGCGCGGCAGCTGGAAGGCATCGGCCACCGCATCGAAATATTGCGCCATCTGCATATCGCTGTCATCCACCGCGTGATAGAGACGGTTAGGCAGCGCACGATACAGCGCAACGGCGATGATGACGGCCAGATCGTCAGCATGGATGTGGTTGGTGTAGACGTCATCCGCCGCGATCAGCGCCGGCGTACCCTGCTGCAAGCGCTTCAGCGGCAGGCGGTCGCCGGCGTAAATGCCGGGCACGCGCAGGATCGCCAGCGTGGCCCGGGCGCGACGCGCCCAGCGGCGCAGCGTGCGCTCGGCGTCGACCCGGCGCAGCGCGCGCCCATTGCGCGGCGCCACCGGCCGGCTTTCGTCGAAGCGGGCGCCGCCGCAGTCGCCGTAGACGCCGGTGGTGCTGACATAAACCATGCGCCCTTGCTCAGGTAAAATGGCGGTCAAATTGCGGGTACGGCTGTCCAGCACGCCTTCGGCGGGCGGCGGCGCCAGGTGGACCACCCACGGCGCCAGCCCGGCCAGGCGGCGCAAGCTGGCCGGGCGGTCCAGGTCGGCGACCAGCGGCACCGCGCCGGCGGCGCGCAATTCGGCACAGCGCTCCTGCTGGCTGGTGGTGGCAAACACGCGGAAATGCGGCGTCAGCAGCGGCAACAGCCGCATGCCGACATCGCCGCAGCCCACGATCAGCAGGCGCGGCCGTTTGAATTTGTGTATATGTAGGTTTTTCATCTGAAAGATTGTATGACGTTTCAAATAACTGTACAGCCCAGCGGCCACCAATTCAGCTGCGAGGACGACGAAACCATCCTGGCCGCCGCCATGCGCGCCGGCATCGGCCTGCCCTACGGCTGCAAGAACGGCGCCTGCAGCTCCTGCAAGGGCAAGGTACTGGAAGGCGCGGTGAAGCACAAGCCGCACCAGGAACGCGCGCTGCCGGCCGATGAAGCAGCCAAGGGCGTGTCGCTGTTCTGCTGCGCCCTGCCGCAGGGCGACGTGGTGATCGAGGCGCGCGAAGTGGCCGGCAGCGACGATTATCCGATCCGCAAGATGCCGTCGCGCGTCGCCAGCATGGAAAAAGTGGCGTCGGATGTGATCGTCATGACGCTGCAGTTGCCGGCCAATGAAACGCTGAAGTTCCGCGCCGGACAGTATATCGAATTCATGCTCAAGGACGGCAAGCGCCGCAGCTATTCGCTGGCCTCGCCGCCGGACCAGGGCCAGCCGCTGGCGCTGCACATCCGCCACTTGCCGGGCGGCCTGTTCACCGACCAGGTGTTCGGCGGCATGAAGGAACGCGACATCCTGCGCTTCGAAGGCCCGATGGGCACCTTCTTCGTGCGCGAGGACAGCGACAAGCCGATGCTGCTGCTGGCCTCCGGCACCGGTTTCGCGCCAATCAAGGCCATCGTCGAACACCTGCGCGCGCGGGGCTCGTCGCGCCAGATGACCTTGTACTGGGGCGGTCGCCGCCCGCAGGACATTTATATGGACGCACTGTGCCGCGAATGGGCCATGCAGATGCCGAACTTCAAGTACGTGCCGGTGCTGTCCAACCTGCTGCCGGAAGACCACTGGGCCGGCCGCACCGGCTATGTGCACCAGGCGGTGATGGCCGACCTGCCGGACCTGTCCGGCCACCAGGTGTACGCCTGCGGCGCGCCGGTCATGGTGGAATCGGCCAAGACCGACTTCGTGGCCCGGTGCGGGCTGCCGGACGAGGAGTTCTACGCCGATGCCTTCACCAGCGAAGCCGACCTCAACCAATAACCGCATCCAACCGCCAAGGGCCTTCGGGATGCAGAGTCCCAAGGCTCTGTTTCCTGAAAGCCCCAATGTCCGACAGCCACTCCCGTAACGGTTTCAGCGTCCTGCGTCACCGCAACTTCGCCCTCTACCTCTCCGCCCGCACGCTGGCCACGCTGGCCGTGCAAATGCAAAACGTCGCCATCGGCTGGCAAGTGTATTCGATGACGCACAATCTGTTCGACCTGGGCCTGATCGGCCTGGCGCAGTTCCTGCCGTTCCTGGCCTTGATCCTGATCGCCGGCCACGCCGCCGACCGCTACGACCGCCGCAACCTGGTCGCCCTGGCGCTGTTCGCCCAGATGCTGTGCGGCCTGATGCTGCTGCTGTTCGCCTACACCGGCTTGCCGGCCGTGTGGCCGATCTTCGCGGTGCTGGTGGTGTACGGCAGCGCGCGCGCCTTCATGGGGCCGGCCACGCAAGCGATCCTGGTCAACTTGGTGCCGCAGGCTGACTTCAGCAAGGCGGTAGCGCTGAGTTCGTCCTCCTTCCATGTGGCCGTGATCGTCGGCCCGTCGCTGGGCGGCCTGTTCTACCTGGCCGGACCGAAAACGGTGTATATGATTTCCTCGGTGCTGCTGGTGCTGGCGGTGATCATGATGTGCCTGGTGAAATCGGTGAAGCAGGCCAGCGCCAGCGGCCCGGCCTCGTGGCACACGGTGCTGGAAGGCCTGCGCTTCGTGTGGAATAAAAAAGTGGTGCTGGGCGCCATCTCGCTCGACCTGTTCGCGGTGCTGTTCGGCGGCGCCACCGCGCTGCTGCCGGCGCTGGCGCATGATGTGCTGCACATCGGCCCGAGCGGCCTGGGCGCGCTGCGCACCATGCCGGGCGTCGGTGCGGCGCTGTGCTCGATTGTGCTGGCGTTCTTCCCGATCACGCGCCGGGTCGGCCTGTGGATGCTGGGCGGCGTGGCGCTGTTCGGCGTCGGCACCATCGTGCTCGGTTCCACCACCAGCTTCGTGGTGGCGCTGGTGGTGCTGTTCCTGATGGGCGCCGGCGACATGATCAGCGTCTACGTGCGGCACCTGCTGGTGCAGTACGAAACGCCGGACGAAATCCGCGGCCGCGTCAGCGCGGTCAACTCGGTGTTCATCGGTGCCTCCAATGAACTGGGCGAATTCGAGTCCGGCATCACCGCCGGCTGGCTGGGGCTGACGCGCGCGATCCTGTTCGGCGGCGCCGCCACGCTGGCGGTGGTGGCTTCCTGGACCGTGCTGTTCCCGGTACTATCGCGCATGGACCGCTTCCCGCACGACGATAAAAAATGAACTTCGCCTGACGCTGCCCAGCATCATCCATAGCCGCCCCCACCTGAGCGTGGCGATCGTGCTGGGCGCGGCGGCCTATCCGCTGCTGCCCGGCGACTGGAGCTGGACCACGCGGCTGCTGGCCAGCTGGGACATCCTGGCCTGGACCTATCTGCTGACGATGGGCTGGATGATGACGCAGGCCGACCACCACGACATCAAGCGCGCCGCCTGCCGCCAGGATGAAAAAGGACCGGTGATCCTGGCCGTGCTGTCGTTGGCGGTGCTGGTCAGCCTGGCCGCCATCGTCTCGCAGCTGACCGCCGCCAAGGCGGCGGACGACCTGGTGCAGCGCTACGCGCTGAGCGTGCTGACGCTGATCGGTTCATGGTTCATGGTCGGCGTGATGTTCTGCTCGCACTACGCCCACCTGTACTACATGGACGACAGCGCCGACAAGCCGCTGGGCTTTCCGGACAGCGGCGTGCAGCCGAACTACTGGGACTTCCTGTATTTTTCGTTCACCATCTGCGTGGCGGTGCAGACCTCCGACGTCGCGGTGCGCAACCGCCGCCTGCGCCAGGTGGTGCTGGGCCAGTCGGTGCTGTGCTTCTTCTACAACCTGGCCATCCTCGGCCTGTCGATCAACATCGCCGCCTCGCTGATCAACGGCTGACCAGCGGCCTACTCCACGAAATTCAGCAGCGCGCCGGCCGCCGGCGCGCTGCCATCATTGTCGGTCGTGACGCCAGCATCGCGCGGGTCCGCTTCGGTGGCGTAAGCGAACGCCCGGCGATTTCCACGCAGGCCAGCGGCAATCGAGAACGGATCTTTAAAGCGGCCGAAGGTTGTCGGCAACCACTGCTCGACGGTCAGTGCCCGGTCGAGCTGACGGATCCCGGCACGCAGGAATGGCGCCCCTCGACGCTACGATGCGCGGCGATTTTTCCTGACGGACTAAATCGCATCAGTTCGGTCCAGATATTGCTGGTGGCCGAGACCACCAGCGACGCGCCGTTCTGCTGAAAAACGATGCCATCCCCGCCGGGCAGGCTGCCAGCCTGAAACGAAGCCACCGGCAACTCCCACTTCAATGCGCCGGACGCATCGAAGGCCAGCAGCACATAGCCTAGACGCCCCAGGCTCATCACAGGCCCCGGAGGCCAGCTCATTGCGTAGGCAAGAACAGCGAAACCGCCGCCCCACGCGCTACATCCGGCAAGAATGAAATTCCTGTCATTAGCCAGGCCGGGGGAGCGGATGGGAAGCTCGCCGAGCAACTGACCGTCGCGGCTGAGGTGGGTCAAATATATGCCTGCCGGCGGATCGCCGCGCGTGAAAGGCTTCTCCGCACACAAAAAGAGACTGCCATCGGCCATTTCGGCCACGCCGCGATAACTCGACGGATTGGAACCGCCGATGACCGCCTGCCGCTCGGCCGCTGGCGCCTGCCGCGCATATTGCCACTGCAGCCGCCGGGAGGCATCGAATTTCACTGCCCAGGTTTCCTTGCTCACTGCAGACCCGCCGGCCACCAGCATGCCATCGTCCGATGTTGCCGCCAGGGTTAGCGGCATCAGTCGCTGATGCGCGGCGGTCTGCACCAGCACCGACGCCGTTTGCACTGCGGCGGCATGGGTGGCAGGGCTGCCATAGCAGCTGCCGCAGCTGCGACCAGCAACAGGATGATACGTTTGGCGTGCATCGTCATAGTTTTCATCGTTAACATTGTATGGGAGTGGCGCTTGAAAATTCCCTCTGAAAAACAGTCCGATATCAAGTTTCCGCACGGAAGTGCGGCAATTAACGCCCACTTAAGCTTGCAAGGAGTAAGATGGTTACGCGACAAACAACAAGGAGCACACTATGCAAATCCAAGTGAATACCGATAAAACCATCGCCAACCATACTGGCCTGGATGATCATGTACAAACTGTCGTCACCAACGCCCTGCACCGCTTCGGCGAACAAATTACCCGCGTCGAAGTCCATCTGAGCGACAACCTGGGCCAGAAATCGGCCGATGGCGACAACCGCTGCCTGATGGAAGCGCGTCTTACCGGCCTGCAACCGATCGCAGTCAGCGACCATGCCGCCACGCTGCATCAGGCCATCGGCGGCGCCACCGACAAGCTGAAACGCGCCATCGATACGGCGGTCGGCAAGTTGAATGCGCATAAACGTCACGCCGACGGCGTCGGCGCGGTATCGGCCGCCGTGGTGGCCAATGCCGAAGAAGAGTAATCCCTGCTGCGGGAGCGCGCGGCTAACGCTGCGCCAGCTCCCGCAAATACTTCAGTCCCTGCAGCGACCGGCTGCCATACCAGGACATCATTTCCCCATCCACCAGCAGCACCGGCTTGCCGATCTGCCGCTCCAGCACATCCGCATGCGCTTCGGTGAAACGATACGGTTCGCTCGACAGCAATACGCCATCTATGCTGTCGATCAACTCGCGCGACCAGCGGAATTCCGGGTAGCGCTCCTCGCCCAGTTCCGGCACGCTCCAGCCGATTTCCTCCAGCATGCGCGCGATATAGGTGTCGCGCGAAATGGTCATCCACGGGTCTTGCCATACGCAGTACAGCATGGTTTGCGGCGGTCCTTTCGGCGCGGCCTTCAGCAGCGCATATTCCTTCTCGAACCCCGCGCACCAGTCGGCTGCCTGCTGCTCGCGGCAAAACACGCCGCCCATCAGCTGCGCCAACGCAACGTTATCGTGCGGCCGCAATGGATGGGTAACGATAAGATTGGGCACGAACTCGGCCAGCGCATCGGCGGTGGGCTTTTCGTTTTCGTCGATATTCAGGACCACATGGGTCGGCGCCAGCTGGCGGATTTTCTCCAGGTTGACATCCTTGGTGCCGCCCACCTTGGGGATGTCCTGCACCACGTCCCACGGATGGATGCAGAAGCCGGTGCGCCCCACCAGTTGCGGCGCCAGGCCGAGGTCGCACAGCAGCTCGGTAATCGACGGCACCAGCGAGACGATGCGCGCGTTCGGATCGGGTTGATGAACGGCGCCCAGTGCGTCGACGTAAGCCATGTTGTATCCAGTTCAGTATCAATAACGTTATTGAAACACGCCTCCGGCGTTTTCGGCTATGATAATTCAAGAACGATTGATTGCCTTTTGGCATCCTGTGAGACACCTTTGAAACAGATCAGCACATTCGGCTCATCGAGCTACCGGGTCGGCGATTTACAGCTGCTGCGCAACTCGGATGACGATGCCGCCGTCGCCAGGCTGCTGGCCAATTGCCCCATCATGCAGCTCGACAGCGGCGCCGCCGTCGCCGAATCGAACCGCGCGCGCCTGTACATCCTGCTGCGCGGCGCGCTGTCGGTGACCAGCGACACCCGCACCGGCATGGCCGACGGCACCGTCAGCAAAATCCTGCCGGGCGAAAGCGTGGGCGAACAGTCGGTGCTGGACGAGGAAGCCAATTTGTCCAGCATCACCGCATTGGAGGACAGCGAAGTGCTGGTGGTGGAAGCCGACCTGGTCTGGCAGTTGATCGATGAATCGAATGTGCTGGCGCGCAACCTGCTGCGGCTGCTGTCGTTCCGCATCCGCGCCGCCAACGCGCAGCTGCGCCGGCGTCAGAAGCTGGGCGAGTTCTATCGCCAGTTGTCGATGATCGACGGCCTGACCGGGCTGTACAACCGCGCCTGGCTCAACGACCTGCTGCCGACCATGATCGCCACCGCGCATGCCTCGGCCGCGCCGCTGGCGCTGATCATGATCGACCTCGACCACTTCAAGCGATTCAACGACACGCACGGCCACCTGGCCGGCGACGAGGCCTTGCGCTCGGCGGCGCAGGTGCTCAGCGGCGCGTTGCGACCGACCGATTTCGCGGTGCGCTACGGTGGCGAGGAAATGATGGTGTTGTTGCCGGATACCAGCGACAAGGTGGCGGCGTCGGTGGCCGAGCGCCTGTGCGAGCGCATGCGCCAGGCCAAGGTGTTTGGCGACATGCGCCAGCCGCTGCCGCATATCACGGCCTCGTTCGGCGTCTCGGTGCTGCGCGCGCAGCAGAATGAGCACGACCTGATCGAAGCGGCCGACAACGCGCTGTATCGCGCCAAGGAAGCAGGCCGCAACCAGGTAGCGGCGTAACCGTCACTCCCGCGCAGGCGGGAGTTCATAGGACGCTGGCCGCTCACCTCGGCATGGGCACCCGCCTGCGCGGGTGCGACGTCAGGCGGCAGCCTTATCGGCTGGCGCCGTCGTGCCGGCATCATCCTTGGCGCCGGCGATGCGGGACTGCTGGGCTGCAACGAAATCATCGAAGCCCTTCTGCACCAGTTCAAACGTCTTATCGATGTTGCTGGCCAGATCGCCATTCAGCACCTTCAGGCTGTCCAACACGTCGCGCGCCTCCTTGAAGCCCTTCTCGACGCCACCTTTGATGGTATCCATGAACTTCGTCAGCAACTCGCCCTCATCCTCGCCCGGATGCTGCTGCTTGTAAGCTTCGAAAAATCCGGTCGACAAGGATACAATGCGGCCGGCGGTGCCTTCCGGCGTATTATCCTGCGACACGGCGTTCTCGATGGCGTTATCGCCGAAATCGTCCTTGAGCGCCTCGTTGATGCCGGTCAGCGCCGTTTTCAGCACCACCGACATCGGGTCGTTCGACGAATTGATCGACACCGTCAGCGAAGCCTGTACGATGGAGGCATTCAGCTCCGCTTTCGCCTTGGCGGTGACCGATACCGGCTTCTCGTCCTTGGACTGAACTTGCGTTGCGGCATTAGTATTACTCGAATTAAGCGATACGGGAGTAGCCATGATGTTGCTCCTCAGTGAACACCTTGAAATTATCGGCAGTTTTTTAAATTTCTGTAGCACCTATGACTAATCAGACCTTTCTCTGGCACGACTATGAAACCTTTGGCGCCGTCGCCCGCCGCGACCGCCCGGCGCAATTCGCCGCGATCCGCACCGACGCCGAACTCAACGAAATCGGCGATCCGATCATGCTGTATTGCAAGCCAGCCAATGATTTCTTGCCTGACCCGCAATCCTGCCTGATCACCGGCATCACCCCGCAGCAATGCCTGGAATGGGGCGTGCCGGAGCACCAGTTCGCCGCCACCATCGAGCAGGCGTTCGCGCAGCCGGGCACCATCGGCGTTGGTTACAACACCATCCGTTTCGACGATGAAATTACCCGCTTCATGTTCTGGCGCAATATGATCGATCCGTATGCGCGCGAGTGGCAGAACGGCTGCGGCCGCTGGGATCTGCTGGACGTGGTGCGCATGACCTATGCGCTGCGGCCGGAAGGCGTACAATGGCCGACCAAGGAAGACGGCAAGCCCAGCTTCAAGCTGGAGGATCTGGCCAAGGCCAACGGCCTGCTGCACGAGGCGGCGCACGACGCGCTGTCCGACGTGCGCGCCACCATCGCGCTGGCGCGGCTGATCCGCCAGCACCAGCCGAAGCTGTTCGACTTCTGCTTCGCGCTGCACAAGAAAGACCGCGTGGCCGACGAGATCGGCATGCACCTGGCGGCCACCCTGCGGCAGCCGTTCCTGCATGTGTCCGGCATGTTCCCGGCCGAGCGCGGCTGCATCGCGCTGGTCTACCCCATCGGCGCGCACCCAACCAACAAGAACGAAGTGATCGTCTGGGACTGCAGCTACGACCCGAGTGAGCTGTACACGCTGGACGCCGAGACCATCCGCACGCGCATCTTCAGCCGCAGCGACGCGCTGCCGGAAGGCATGACGCGGCTGCCGGTCAAGAGCATTCACCTGAACAAATCGCCGATGCTGGTGGCCAACCTGAAGACCCTGTCGCCGGCGATGGCCGCCAAATGGGGCATCGACATTGAGCAGGGCAAGGCGCACGCCGCGATCGCCGCCGCCGGCCGCGACCTGAGCGCCATCTGGCAGCAGGTGTTCCACCGTCCCGCCGGCGCGCCGCTGGATGTGGATGAGGACTTGTACAACGGCTTCATCAGCAAAGACGACCGCCGCCTGCTCGACACCTTGCGGCGCGAATCGCCGGCCCGGCTGGCGGTGGCGTCGCCGGCATTCAGCGATGGCCGCCTGGCCGAGCTGCTGTTCCGCTACCGCGCGCGCAATTTCCCGGAAACGCTGTCCGAGACCGAGATGGAACAGTGGGAACAGCACCGCGCTGCGCGCTTCTATGAAGGCGCCGGCGGGGCGCGTACCATCGACGATTTTTTTGCCAAGATCGATGAGTTGCAGCAGTATGCGGATGAGCGCAGCGAGCAAATCCTTGGCGATCTGTACGAGTACGCCGAGCTGGTTGCGCCGGCTAACTGAGCACCGTCACGCCCGCGCACTGAGCAGCGTCACTCCCGCGCAAGCGGGAGTCCATGCTCAGCATGGGTTCCCGCTTGCGCGGGAACGACGTCAGGCGCGGTACTGGTTGATGGCGTCGCGGGTTTCTTCAGCGACGCGGCGGGCGGCGCTGGCGAAGTCTTCGCCTGGCTGCTGCGCCGCGTACAAAATCGCGCGCGAGGAGTTGATCATCATGCCGGCGCCGTTCGCAGTGCGGCCGGACTTAACCGTCGCCGCGATGTCACCGCCCTGCGCGCCGATGCCCGGCACCAGCAGCGGCATGTCGCCGACGATCGCGCGCACCTGCGCCAGTTCTTCCGGGAAGGTGGCGCCCACCACCAGCGCGCACTGGCCGTTGCTGTTCCACTTTTCCGCCACCAGCTTGGCAACGTGCTGGTACAACGGCTTGCCACCGACGTCCAGGAACTGCAGGTCGGAACCGCCGGCGTTCGAGGTGCGGCACAGGATGATCACGCCGCGCTCGCTCCACTCCATGTACGGCTCGACCGAATCGAAGCCCATGTAGGGGTTGACGGTCACTGCATCGGCGCCGTAGCGGTCGTAGGCTTCGCGCGCGTACTGGCGGGCGGTGGCGCCGATGTCGCCGCGCTTGGCGTCCAGGATCAGCGGAATGTGCGCATAGTTCTCGCGCACGTAGTCGCAGATTTGCTGCAACTGGTCTTCCGCGCTCAGCGCGGCGAAATAGGCGATCTGCGGCTTGAACGAGCACGCCAGATCGGCGGTCGCGTCAATGATCTCGCGGCAGAAGTGGAAGATGCCTTGCGGATCGTTCTGGAACTGGACAGGCAGCTTGGCCAGGTCCGGGTCCAGGCCGACGCACAACAGGGAGTCGTTGGCCGTCCAGGCGGCAGATAATTTGTTGATAAAAGTCACGACGGCTCCCGAAGAAAAATAGCAAACCCTCTATTGTAACCCGCCCCGGAGTGGCTGTTAAAATTTGCCATCTCACCACCACAAGGCATATCCCATGAAATTAACCAATAAAGTCGCCATCGTCACCGGCGCCACCCAAGGCATCGGCCTCGCCTGCGCCCAGCGCATGATTGCCGAAGGCGCCAAGGTGATGCTGGTGGACATCAAGCCGGAAGGCGCCGAGGCTGCCGCCGCGCTGGGCCAGCAAGCGCGCTTCTTCGCCGCCGATGTCTCCCAAAAGGCGGATGTGGACGCGATGGTGGCCGCCACCGTCGCCGCCTTCGGCCAGATCGACATTCTGATCAACAACGCCGGCGTGACCCACGCCGCCAACTTCCTCGATGTGTGCGAGGAAGACTTCGACCGCGTCATCCGCATCAATCTGAAGTCGATGTTCCTGTGCGGCCAGGCGGTGGCGCGCGTGATGGTCAAGCAGCAGAGCGGCTCGATCATCAATATGTCGAGCGTCAACGCCGAGCTGGCGATACCCAACCAGGTGCCCTACGTGGTGTCGAAAGGCGCGATCAACCAGCTGACCAAGGTGATGTCGCTCAACCTGGTCGAACACGGCATCCGCGTCAACGGCATCGGCCCCGGCACCATTCTGACCGAACTGGCCAAGCAGGCCGTGATGTCCAGCCCGGAATCGCGCAACACCATTTTGTCGCGCACGCCGATGGGCCGCTGCGGCGAGCCGGAGGAAGTGGCGTCGATCGCCGCCTTCCTCGCCAGCGACGACGCCAGCTATATGACCGGCCAGACGCTGTATGTCGACGGCGGCCGGTTGGCATTGAACTACACCGTCCCTGTCAAATGATAGAGATATGCTCCTGCCTGATGTCTGGTATCTGAAAGAACAATTAGACACATATCTGGCGACGCAGCATAATTACACCTGTCTCCACTATTCTCCTCCAAGAAAATAGTTTTAAGCCCGCTAACGTAAGCGGGCTTTTTTTTTGCTCTGTGTCATGACGGCGTAACAAACGCTGCCTATACTGGTCACATCTTAAGTACATGCAACCGATAGGCATGACTGAAGAACAGGTGCACCGGGGTTCCGGTGCACCACTCCCCATTTTTTGCGGTGCATGGTATTGTCTGCCTCATGCTGAAGCAAATCCTCCTTACCGACTCCCACGCCCGTCTCCGCTACTGGACCGCCATCGCGCTGTATCTGCTGATCCTGATCATCGGCTCGATACCCGGCGCGCGCCAGGACATCGGCGAAGTCGCCTCCGGCGTCCTGCTCCATTCGCTCGCCTATGCGGGGCTGACGTTCCTGATCTTTACCGGCGGCAGCGGCACGCCGTCGCAACGCGCCGGCAAGGCGGTGCTGACCATCGCCGCGATGGGCGCCATCGACGAACTGGTGCAGAGTATATTCCCGTACCGCCATGGCGCGGTGTCGGACTGGATGGTGGATTGCTACGCCGCCATGGCCACCGCCGCTTTCATGTGGGCGCTCTGGAATCGCTATCGCAGCCGGCCGGCTGACTGAGGTCGCCGGTCGCCAGTTCCACATCCATGCGCATTTCCTGCAGCTGCTCGGCCTTGGCCACGCGTACCAGGCCGTGCAGTGCGTGAAGGAAGAAATGCCGGCTGCGGGTGTCGCCGCAGGTGGCATCGATTAACTCTTCGATAATAGTATCTGTCACGCGTGTCAACATATCGATATCCTTAAAAGTGATACCGAACAATTATTGCGTGTAGGTAGCATGTTTCAATTGATGTACATCAATTGCTGATTCCGCACTCAGTACAGTTGCTCGACCTGATAACCGCGCCGCTTGAGCAGTTGCGGCAGACCGTCATCGCCGACCAGATGCAACAGGCCGACACCGACAAACGCCACCTGATCCTGCTGCATGATGCGTTCGATGTTGGCGGCCATTTCCGGATTGCGCTTGCCCAGCAGCACACGGTTCATGAAGCCGGCGGAAATGCTGTCGCCGCTGGTGGCGTTCTGCCACACGGCCTGGATGCCGCGCTTGTCGGCCGCGCCCCAGGCATCGATCAGCGCCTTGGATTTTTTCAGCGAATCGCCATCGTCGAGATCGGCCAGATTTTCCAGCAGATACTGCTCCTGCTGTTGCGCGTTCAGACTGTCAAACAGGCTGAGCTGATAATCGGCGCTTTCCAGCTCGCGCACCGTCTTGTCCTGCTTTTGCGCGGCTGCCAGCAGCGCGTACTCGACAGCCTGGCTGCGCTGGTAACCGTTCTTGTCCAGCTCGGCACCGACCAACAGGTTGGCGATCAGCCAAGGCTTGTAATGCTGGACCGACGCCAGCGCGATGCCGGCGCGCGCCAGCGCCTGCTCGGTTTTCTGCAAGGTGGCGGGACTCAGGTGATTCTGCACGCTGTCGCCGTCCGCATAGCGGCCATGGCGCGCCAGCGCCAGCTGAAACGCCTTGTCCTCGCGGATATCCAGCTCGATCACCAGCGCCTTGGAATCCAGCAGCGCGCGCGCAGCGACCGCGTCCAGCGGATAGGTGCCGTCACGGCCGACGTGGATGGTGCCGTACAGATAACTGGTCTTGCCCTCGTGGGTGACGCGGTACAGCTGACCGGCGGCGAACACAGTCTGGCAGCAAGCCAGCATCAATGCGATTAATATAGCGCGTGCCATCGAATTAATATTTACATTGGAATAAAAAGGAAATAAGGCGGACGCCCTACCTTTTCCAATCGTAAATCAAAAGCAGGCAGCGAAAAAACTATTTCAAACAACCGTCGGAAAAATAAAACATTATCTGAGGCGACTTTGATAATTGCTGATTATTTTGCTCACACTTCCGTCTTTAACCATCAGCTCAATTGCCTGATTAACCTGTGAAATGCTCACCTGCCCTTTGGGCGAGACCGCGCATTGCGATTTGTAGTTTTTCACCACCAGTGGCGGATGCAGCGATAGTTTCTCGCCAACTTTAATATAATAATCAAGCGTGTTTTTCTGGGTAATAGCATGATGCAAACGTCCAGCTGCCATTTTGCGCAGATTACCCGATGATGAATGACCATCATCCCGCACAAAATCCTCAGCCAAAGCTTTATCCAATTCGGGATAGTAATAACCCAATACCGTTGCTATCGGCTGTCCTTTTAAATCCGCCAGTTTATGCGGCTGGCTCACCGAGGTATCGGTGACCACCACTTCGGACACTGGGAAAAAGCCTTGCGACCAGTGGAGCCGGCCCGGCAGCCAGGTTGGCAGATACAGGCAGATCACATCCGCCTGGCCGGATTCCAGCGCCATCGCAATGCGCTTGCGCGGCAACAGCAGAAAACTGGCTTCGCGGCCCAGCTTGCCGGCCAGCGCCTGGCCCAGATCCCGGTGCATGCCGTCGGCCAATTGGCCGTTCTTGAATCCGGCCATCGGCATTTCCGTGCCGGTATCCACCAGCACCACCAGCGGCGGCGGCGCGGCGCAGGCCGGCGCCAGCACCATTGCCATTGTTCCGGCAATCAGGGCGTGGCCAGCACGCCTGGCCCAATCTGTGTATGCTTGTCTATCCATTTAGAAAGATTATACCGATACCCTTTCAATGGGCTTGTGCTTAGCAGAAAGATTTATACCCATGATTCCATTCTCGATCCTCGACCTGTCACCGATTGCCGAAGGCAGCAGCCCGTCGGCCTCATTCCGCAACACGCTGGACCTGGCCCAGCACGGCGAACGCTGGGGCTACCACCGCTACTGGCTGGCCGAACACCACGGCATGCCCGGCATCGCCAGCGCCGCCACTGCGGTGGTGATGGCCCATGTGGCCGGCGGCACCAGCACCATCCGCGTCGGCGCCGGCGGCATCATGCTGCCCAACCACTCGCCGCTGGTGATTGCTGAACAGTTCGGCACGCTGGAAGCGCTGTTCCCCGATCGCATCGACCTCGGCCTGGGCCGCGCGCCGGGTTCCGACCAGACCACTGCCCGCGCGCTGCGCCGCAATCTCGACAGCGATGCCGACGCCTTCCCGCAGGACGTGCTGGAACTGCAGGACTATATGTCCGACAATCCGCGCCAGCGCGTGCTGGCCGTGCCCGGCAAAGGCGCCAAGGTGCCGCTATGGATACTCGGTTCCAGCACCTTCGGCGCGCAGCTGGCCGCGCACCTCGGCCTGCCGTTCGCGTTCGCCTCGCACTTCGCGCCGCAGATGATGCAGCAGGCGCTGTCGCTGTACCGCGCCAACTTCCAGCCGTCGGCGCAGCTGGCCAAGCCATACGTCATGCTCGGCTTCAATGTGTTTGCCGCCGACACCGACCAAGAAGCGCACTTCCGCGCCACTTCGATGCAGCAGGCCTTCGTCAACCTGCGCACCGGCCGGCCGTCGCAACTGCCGCCGCCGAAGGCCGGCTACCTCGACACGCTGGGCCTGTCCGAACGGGCGATGCTGGACTCGGTGCTGTCGTGCACCGCGATCGGCGCGCCGGAGACGGTGAGCCGGCAGATCCAGGACTTCATCGCCCGCACCGGCGCCGACGAACTGATGATCACCTCGCAGATCTTCGAACACGCCCAGCGGCTGCGGTCATATGAAATCACCGCCGAAGTGCGCCAGACGCTGGCGCGCGCGCAAGCCGGCTTGTGAAATGTAGGCGTGCTCAGCGGCAAATTGCGGAGGCCGTTAGAATGTCGGCCTTTCGAAATTTCCGGAGCCTGACGTGAGCCAGTCCCAAGCCCAACAAGACCTGTCCGCCGGCATGGTCTGGCTGTTCGCCATCGCGACCGGCCTGATCGTCGCCAACCTGTACTACGCGCAAACGCTGATCGGGCCGATCAGCCGCGCCACCGGCCTCGATCCCGGCGCGGCCGGGCTGATCGTCACGCTGACGCAGATCGGCTATTGCCTCGGCCTGCTGTTCATCGTGCCGCTGGGCGACCTGCTGGAAAACCGCCGGCTGATTGTCATCGCCCTGCTGGTGACGGCATTGGCCTTGCTGGCCGCATCGGTGACCGGCAGCGCCAACCTGTTCCTGCTGGCCTCCTTGTGCATCGGCCTGGGATCGGTGGCGGCGCAGATCGTGGTGCCGTTTGCGGCCCACCTGTCGAGTCCGGAGACGCGCGGCAAAACCGTTGGCAAAGTCATGAGCGGCCTGCTGATGGGCATCATGCTGGCGCGGCCGGTGTCCAGCCTGGTGGCGGACGCCCTGGGCTGGCACGCGATCTTCGTGCTATCGGCGTTCACCACTGCCGCGCTGGCCGTGCTGCTGCGCGCCAGGCTGCCGCAGCGTCAGCCCGCCGGCGGAATGCATTACTTCGCGCTGCTGGGGTCGATGTGGCAGTTGCTGAAAGCCACGCCGGTGTTGCGGCGGCGGGCCGCCTATCAGGCCTGCATGTTCGGCGCCTTCAGCCTGTTCTGGACTTGCGTGTCGCTGGAGCTGACCGGGCCGTACTTCCAGATCAGCCAGACCGGCGTGGCCCTGTTCGCGCTGGCGGGCGTGGCAGGCGCGATCGCCTCGCCGATCGCCGGCCATCGTGCCGACCAGGGCAAAAGCCGCTCCACCACCTTGATCGCCTTGGCGCTGGGCGCGCTGGCGTTCGCGCTGCCGCTGGCGATCCACAGCAACCGCCTGGTCGACCTGGGCGTGCTGGTGCTGGCTTCGATCATCCTCGACATGGGGGTCTCCGCCAACCTGGTGACGGGGCAACGGGCGATCTTCGCGTTGGCGCCGGAAATCCGCAGCCGCCTGAACGGCCTCTACATGGCCTTATTCTTCATGGGCGGTGCGCTCGGCTCCTCGCTGGGCGGCTGGATGTTCGCCGCGCACGGCTGGACCGGCGTCCTGTGGACCGGCCTCTGCTTCCCCCTGATCGCCCTCTGCATCTTCGCCACCGAATGAACCCGGGGTCAGATACCGTCTTGAATAGCAAGCCCTTTCGCTAGGTAATTTGGATCA
>CAUPXZ010000044.1:0-46726 GCA_963515135.1 uncultured Duganella sp.
ATTCGGACATTTCGCGCGCGAAATGTCCGAATGTCGGCACTGACCCCGAAGTTAGTCGTTGTTGGGGGTGAGGCCAGAGGCTTCGCCTTCGGCGACGTCTTGCTCTCCTTCCTCGGCCAGGCCGGGGTTGTTCTTCAACTCGGCCTTGCGCCGGTTTTTCTCTTCCTGCTTTTTCTTCTTTTCCAACTCGCGCTGCCGCTTTTCATATGCAAAGTTTGTTTTTGCCATTTGTTGCTCCTTTAAAGCGTTGCACTGCACAAGCCTCATTATGAACCAAGTTGCTCAACCGCGAGGGTGATGTTGCGCATGCAAATGCTTTAACCGCTCGCGCGCAACATGTGTGTAGATCTGGGTAGTCGAAATATCCGAGTGTCCCAATAGCAATTGCACCACTCGCAGGTCGGCGCCGTGGTTCAGCAGATGGGTGGCAAATGCGTGGCGCAAGGTGTGCGGCGACAGCGGCGCCGTAATCCCTCCCTTCAGCGCGTGTTTTTTGATTAACACCCAAAACATCTGTCGCGTCATGGCCGAGCCGCGCCCGGTGACAAACAGCGCATCGTCCTGCTGGCCGTTGAGGATGACGCCGCGCGCGTCCTTGACGTAGCGCTCGATCCACAGCCGCGCCTGCTGGCCGAAGGGCACCAGCCGCGTCTTGGCGCCCTTGCCGGTCACGCGCAGCACGCCGTCGTTCAGGCTCAGTTCCAGCATTTTCAGATCGACCAGTTCGGACACGCGCAGACCGCTGGCGTACATCAATTCCAGCATGGTGCGGTCGCGCAACCCTAACGGGGTATTGACATCGGGCGCCGCCAGCAAGGCCTCCACCTGCGCCTCGCTCAGCGTGTGCACGAAGCGCTGCGGCTGCTTGGCCGACACCAGCTTCAGGCTCGGATCTTCCGCGATGCGCCGCTGCCGCAGCAACATCTGGTAGAAGCGCTTGATGACCGACAAGCGCCGGTTGGACGAGGTGGCCTTGCCGCTGTCCTGATGGCGCGCGGCGATATAGCCGTGGATGTCGTGCGCCGCCACCGCCAGCAAGCCGCCCACATCGGGACGCTTCTTCTCCAGCCAGGCGGCGAACAAACGCATGTCACGCCGGTAGGCTTCCAGCGTGTTCTTCGACAGTCCGTCCTCCAGCCACAGGCTGTCGCAGAACTCGTCGATCAGAGCAAGGTTGTTTGCTGCCATGCGTATTCTTTCGACCCTTCGTGCGCCAGCAGCCAGCGCTTGATACCCAACAGGTAGCCGTTCGGATCGTCGCTGTTGGAGAAGCCGCCCAGGCCGCTGGCGGCGGTGACCCGGTGACACGGCACCACCACCGGGAACCAGTTGGCGCCGCAAGCTTGCCCGACCGCGCGCGGCGCCGAACCGAGATGCTTGGCCAGCTCACCATAGGTGCGCGTACTGCCGCGCGGGATCGAACACAGCGCGTCCCACACTTTCTGCTGGAACGCGGTGCCGGCGCGCTGCAGCGGCAATGTGAAGCGGAAATCGGCGTCGTCGCAATATTTGCCGACCTGGTACAGCGCCAGCTCGGCGGCGGCGTCTTGCGCGGCCTTTGCCTCAAAATGGGGCGGCAGGTAGCACAGCTCGGTAATCAGGCCGCCGGCCGTGCGCACGCCCAGATTGCCGAACGGGAAAGCCGCCACGGCGGAGAACAGCTCGCTGCCTTGTTGTATTTTCATCACAGTTACTTGCACCAAAAAAGTACCTCCAGCAGCTTTTGTGTTGTTTGTTTGCACCACAATGTTGCACGCTTACTACAGCAAAAAAGCCACGCCGGATGCATTGTAAATGCTAAGGGCGAAAAAAAACGCACCCTCAGGTGCGTTTTCAAATCCTGCTTCACGTTCCCGGTCACTTGCCTGGTTCCGTAGCGCGCTTGTGGCGGCCTGCAGCTCCTATCGCAGCGACATTCTGTAAAACGTGTGTCTCCTCGTTCAATCGCCGGTATTCGATTACCGTTTCTTTACACACTCCCCACTTACAATTCTGGGCTCTTGCTACCGGGTCGCATATCGTTATGCATGTTTCCCTGAGAGCGACGCCATCATAACGTATTCGTTAAGCTTTTTCTCAACTTTTTTGTGGCGTCTCCCCAAACTACTTTAAGAGTAAATCAAATTCGGCAACCATAGCGAAATTTGTGGTATGTAGGTGACCGCCACCAAAAACGCCAGCATGGTGAGCAGCCACGGCCACACCGCAATGGTCAGTTCGGTGATGCCCATCTTGGTGATGCCGGACGCCACATACAGGTTCAGCCCCACCGGCGGATGGCACATGCCAACCTCCATATTCACCACGATCAGAATGCCGAAGTGGATAGGATCGATGCCCAGTTTCATCGCCACCGGGAACAGAATCGGCGCCATGATCAGCACGATCGACGACGGCTCCATCACATTCCCCGCCAACAGCAGCAGCAGGTTCACCACCAGCAGGAAGCTGATCACGCCCAGGCCCTGACCGATGATCCATTCCGCCATCATCTGCGGGATATTCTCGCTGGTCATCAGGAACGAGAACAGCACCGCGTTGGTGATGATGTACAGCAGCATGGCCGACATCGCCGCCGAATCCAGCAACACCTTGCCCACCTGCTTCAGCTTCAGGTCCTTGTACACGAACACGGCAATGAAAAAGGCGTACACCGCCGACACCGCCGCGGCCTCGGTCGGCGTGAACATGCCGGTGTAGATGCCGCCCATCACGATGACGATCAGAATCAGTCCCCAGGCGCTCTTGCGGAAGGCGGCCCAGCGCTCGCCCCAGCCGGCCTTGGCCATGCGCGGATAGCCGTGCTTGCGCGCCAGATACCAGGTGGTCAGGCCCAGCAGGAAGGCCAGCATCAGCCCCGGCACCACGCCCGCCATGAACAGCTTGCCGACCGAGGTATTGGTGGTCACCGAATACATCACCATCACGATCGACGGCGGGATCAGAATGCCCAGCGCGCCCGAAGTGGTGATGACGCCGGCGCCAAACCGCTTCGGATAGCCCTGGCGCACCATGGCCGGCAAAATAATCGAGCCGATCGCCACCACCGTCGCCGGCGACGAACCGGACACCGCGGCAAACAGTGCGCACGCCATGACCCCGGCCAGCGCCAGCCCGCCGTGCCAGTGGCCGACCATGGAGCTGGCGAAGTTGATCATGCGCCGCGCCACACCGCCGTGGGTCAGGAAATTGCCCGCCAGGATGAAGAACGGAATCGCCATGATCTCGAACTTCTCGATGCCGGTGAACAGTTTCAGCGCCACCGATTCGATCGGCACGGTGGTCATGGTGAACAAAAAGGTCAGCACCGTCAGGCCGAGCGAGATCGAGATCGGCATCCCGGTCAGCATCAGCGCCAGCAGCAGCACGAAGATGATCAGCGCGTTCATGCTTTGGCTCCTTTTTCGAGTTCTTCATCCAGGCCCTCCACATGCGCGTGGTCATGCCTGGGCAGCTCGCCGGTGCGCAGAAAGCCCAGCATCACCTGCAGGAAACGGAAGCACATCAGGAAGGAACCGGCCGGCACCGCCAGGTAGACGATCCACATCGGCAGCTCCAGGTCGGCCGAAGTTTGCTCGGTGTGGCCGATCTCCCACACGAAGCTGGCGCCCAGCGTGCCGACGATGCCGGTGAACAGGGCGCCGGCCAGCAGGCCGAATACGATAAACTTGTTGCGCAGCGGCGTGTTCATGCGGTTGATCAGCACATCCACGCCGACGTGGATGCCGGTGCGCACGCCGTAGGCCGCGCCGAACTTGGCCATCCACACAAACATATAGATGCAGGCTTCCTGCGTCCAGCTCAGGTTCATTTGCAGCAGGTAGTCCTGCAGGCCGGGGATCGGGAGCCCGGACAGGTAGCGGTGGATCACCGCGACAAAAATCAGCAGGGTCGCTGCGGCCATCAGGGACGCAATAAGCCATTCTTCGAGGTGATCGAGGAACTTCATGGTTTGTCTCCAGATTGTGGATGACGGGGCGATCTTGCGCCGCCCCGCTGGCTGGCTTATTTTGCCGCTTCTTTATTGATGGCCGAGATCAGGCCCGCGCCGATCCGGCTTTCCATCTGCTGCTGCACCGGCAGCATGGCCTTGCGCCACTCCGCCTGCTGTTGCACGCTGAGCGTGTAGATCTCGGTCCGGCCGGCCTTCCTGATCGCTTCCAGCGCCAGGTCGTTGTCGCGCTGGGCGATGGCTTTCTCGAAAGTGGTGGCATCCTTCATCGCCTTGTCGAGCGCCGCGCGGATGTCGACCGGCAGGCCGTCCCAGAACTTCTTGTTGACGATCACCGCGTAGCCCAGATAGCCGTGATTGGAAACGGTGACGTACTTCTGCACCTCATGCATCTTCTGCGTGTACATATTCGACGGCGGATTCTCGGTGCCGTCCACCACCCCGGTCTGCAGCGCCTGATACACCTCGGAGAACGCCAGCACCTGCGGGTTGGCGCCCAGCGCGCGCATCTGCGCATCCAGCACCTTGGACGACTGGATGCGCATCTTCAGGCCGCGGAAATCGGCCGGATTGCGCAGCGGCTTATTCGCCGACATCAGCTTGAAGCCGTTGTCCCAGTAGGCCAGGCCGGTGATGCCCTTCGGCTCCAGCTTCTTCAGCAGCGACTTGCCGATTTCGCCCTCGGTCACGTTGTACAGCGCGGTCTTGGACGGGAAGATGTACGGCAGGTCGAACACCTCGAACTCCTTGACGCCCAGCGGGCCGAATTTGGCCAGCGACGGCGCCAGCATCTGCACCGCGCCCAGTTGCAGCGCTTCCAGTTCTTCCTTGTCCTTGTATAGCTGGCTGTTCGGATACACCTCGACCTTGACCCGGCCATTGGTGGCCTTCTCGGCCAACTGCTTGAAACGCTCCGCTGCCTGGCCTTTTGGCGTGTCGGTGGCAACCACGTGACTGAATTTGATGACGATCGGCGCCTGGGCATACGCATTGAAGCTCAGGGCGGCGCTCAGGACGAGCAAGACGGCTTTCAGTTTCATGGAGTCTCCTGTGAGGTTTAAAGTTACACTGTCGTATTCTGAACGAATCCTATAATGACGTCACCTAATTCTACAGCGCCTGTGCCGCAGCGCCGCCCTCTTTCCAGCACCTCGCTGCGCTGGCTGCTGCCCATCATGCTGGTGTTGTTTTTCCTCGCCATTCTGATCTGGCTGCCGTGGCAGGCGCGCCAGATGGAAAGCAACGAGCGCCAGGAACAGCTGATCGCCGATACGCTGTGGGTGGAACAAACCATCCGCTTCCAGATGGCGCGCGATGAGGAAAGCCTGCGCACGCTGGGCGTGGAAATCTCCACCGGCAACCTGACGCCCAGGCAGCTACATGAACGCATGGCGCGCCTGCTGAAGAACGGCCAGGAACTGGTGCGCGTGGTGTGGCTCAAGCCTGATGGCGAACTGGCCGCCAGCAGCGACCCGCTGGCCAATCCGGTCGAAGTGTCGCCCGCCTCGCGCGACACTGCCGGCATCACGCGCAAGACGCGCCGTCCGATGTACACACAGCCGGAAGCGCAAACGCATATCGCCAGCGCCGCGCCGTCGGCGGTGCTGATGGATTATCATGTGCCGCTGTTCCGCGGCGACGAATATCTGGGCGACCTGATGGCCACCTTCCAGACCAGCGCCCTGCTGGACGAAATGGTGCCGTGGTGGTTCGCCCAGGACAACCAGGTGTCGCTGGTGGACCGCGACGACAAGGTGCTGGCGCGGCGCGCCGCCGCCGGTCCCGGTCACGGCGTCTACACCCACAAGCGCGCGCTCGACCTGCCCGGCGCCTCGGTCACGCTGGTGACGGACAGCGTCAAGAGCGAGCCTAAGCTGCTGCCCAACCTGCTGGTCGGCTCGGTGATCGTGCTGTCCCTGGGCCTGCTATGGAGCCTGCTGGCGCTGTGGGGGCACATCTCCAAACGCCTGGCGGCGGAAGGCGCGCTGCGCCAGCAGATGCTGTTCCGCACCGCGATGGAAAACTCGCTGGTGACCGGTCTGCGCGCGCGCGACCTGGAAGGACGCATCACCTACGTCAATCCGGCGTTCTGCCAGATCGTCGGCTATCCGGCCGAAGAAATCGTCGGCAAGCTGCCGCCGATGCCCTACTGGGCCACCGAGGCGATGTCGGAATACGAGGCGCGCTTCGCCTCCGTCCTGGCCGGCAAGGTGGTGCCGCAGTTCGAGACCTTTTTCCAGCGCCCCAACGGCGAGCGGGTGCCGGTGCTGGTATTCGAGGCGCCGCTGGTCGACAACAACGGCAAGCAGACCGGCTGGATGGGCTCCATCCTCGACATCTCGGACCGCAAGCGCATCGAGGAAGTCAACCGCCAGCAGCAGGAGAAGCTGCAGACGTCGGCGCGCCTGGCCACCATGGGCGAGATCGCGTCGATGCTGGCGCATGAGCTGAACCAGCCGCTGGCCGCCATTTCCAGCTACACCACCGGCGCGCTGAATCTGCTGGAACGCGAAGGCCCGGTCGACCGCTCGATTTTGAAGCCGGCGCTGGAACAGGCCAGCGCGCAGGCGCAGCGGGCCGGCCAGATCATCCGCAGCGTGCACGGCTTCGTCAAGAAGCGCGAGCCGCTGCGGCAGGCGGTCGCCATCCCGTCGCTGCTGGAAGGCATCCGCGCGCTGATCGAACTGCAGGCGCGCCAGAGCTACGTATCGTATCGCACCGCGCTGCCGACCGACCTGCCGCCGGTGCGCGCCGACCGGGTGATGATCGAGCAGGTGCTGCTCAACCTGACCCGCAACGGCATCGAGGCGATGCAGCACGTGCCGCCGCAGCGGCGCATCCTGAATGTGGTGGCGGCCTACGATGCCGACAGCAACCAGGTCAGCGTGGCGGTGATCGATCAGGGGCACGGCATACCAGAGGAAGTGGCGCAGCGTTTGTTCTCGCCATTCTTCTCGACCAAGGCCGAAGGCATGGGCATGGGCCTCAACATCTGCCGGACTGCGATAGAATTCCATGGTGGCGCGCTGACCTTCCGCGCCAATCCCGAGGGCGGGACCATATTTACATTCGTGCTGCCGGCGGCCACGGAACAGGAGACTTCATAAAATGCTGCACATCGTCGACGATGAAGCGGTCGTGCGCGACGCGCTGACCTGGCTGGCCACATCCCGGTCCATTCCCGCGCGCGCCTACGAATCGGGCACCGCGTTTCTGCAGCAGATCGGCAAGGGCGAGTTCGACGCCGATGGCGACTGCGTGCTGCTGGACGTGCGCATGCCGGACATGAATGGCGTGGCGGTGTTCGACCAGCTGCTGTCGCGCGGCATCGCGCAGCGCATGCCGGTGATCTTCCTGACCGGCCACGGCGACGTGCCGATGGCGGTCGACACCTTGAAGCGCGGCGCCTTCGACTTTTGCGAAAAGCCGTTCAACGACAACCAGCTGATGGACCGCGTGCAGGAAGCCTTGGCCAACTCACGCAGCGCCGGCGAAACCGCCGCCGTCCACGCCCGTCTGGCGACGCTGTCGAGCCGCGAGCGCGAAGTGCTGGACCTGATCCTGGCCGGCAAAATGAACAAGGTGGTGGCCGACCAGCTGGGCATCAGCATGCGCACCGTCGAAGTCCACCGCGCCCACATCTTCGACAAGATGCAAGTCAAAACCGCCGTCGAACTGGCCGGCCTGTTGAAATAAACCGCCGAGACGGCGCCGCGCCGTCATTCCCGCGAAAGCGGGAATCCATACACCGCCGGCCTGGATAGTCAGCATGTGCCGCAGCGGCGGACCGTCCCGCCTGCGCGGGAACGACGGGTGGTGGTTAGCTTTTCTGCGTGGCGATCCATTCATCGACCACTTTTTCCAGCACCGACAGCGGCACGTTGCCGGTTTCCAGCACGGTGTTGTGGAAGGCTTTGATATTGAACTTGTCGCCCAGCGCTTTCTGCGCCTTGGCGCGCAGTTCCAGGATGCGGATCATGCCGATCTTGTACGAGCAGGCTTGGCCCGGCATCACCACGTAGCGGTCCACCTCCACCGGCGTGATGCCGTAGTCGATGCCCTGCTGGCGCGTCCATTTCATCGCGTGCAGGCCGGTGTCCACCACCAGTCGGCGCGCGCGGAACAGTTCCGCATCCAGCTGGCCCAGGCGGCCCACCACGTCATCGCCATACCAGCCGTTTTCCGCCGCCAGCTGCTCGGCATACAGCGCCCAGCCCTCGCCATACGCCGAGCCGACACCGAACACGCGGTCGCGGCGATAGCGCGGCAGGCCAGTATTCTCCTGTTGCAGCGCGACCTGGAAGTGGTGGCCCGGCACGCCCTCGTGATACACCAGCGTGCGCATGCCGACGATGCGGAACACCGGTCCCGGCATCGGCGCCCAGAAAATACCCGGGCGCGTGCCATCCTTGGCCGGACCGGTGTAATGCGCGGCCGCCGTCTTCTCGGTGAACGGCGGCTCGCGGCGCACCTCCACCGGCGCCTTCGGCGTAATGTCGAACAAATCCTTAGCGCGCACTTCGGAATCGCGCAGCAGTTCCGCATACCGCGCCAGCAACTGCGGACGCGGGTCCGCTTCCTTCGGCTGCTGATCCTTCTCCAGCTTCTCCATGCGTTGCTTGATGGTGCCGTCGGTGTAGCCGATCGACACCAGCAAGCCGTTCATCTCCTTCTCGATGCGCGCCACTTCCTGCAGGCCGATTTCATGAATCTGCTGCGGCGTGTAATCGGTGGATGTCATCTGGCGCAGCTGGATGGCATACGCCTTGTCGCCGTTCGGCAAGCGCCACAGGCCGGCGTCATTGGTGGTCTTCGGCAGCTGTTCCTGTAGCAACGTGCGGGTGCGCTGGAACACCGGAATGATCGACTGCTTGACGACGGCCGCAGCCTGCGCCGCGAACTTCGCCTGCTCTTCCGCCGGCACGTCTTTCACGCTGCCCATACGCTGCACCAGCGACGCCACGAACACATTGTTCTCCGGCGCGCCGTCAAGGAAGCGATCCAGCTGGCCGATGGACGCTTGCGTGATAAAGGTCGGCATCAAAATGCCATTGGCCGCCGCGCCGCGCGCCTGCACGATGCCGGTGTCCATCTTGCCGGCCACCGCCTTCAGGCGCACCAGGTAATTCTCGATATCGCGGCGATTGCGGATCGGATGCTGCTGCGACAGGAAGTTCACGAGCTGCACATGCAGGCCAGTGAACTGGTTGAACACAAAGTTATAGTCGCGGTACTGATACGCGTCCACCGTGCCCTGCAGACTCCAGGCGATGGTGGCCGCGCTGGCGCGCTGCTGCGGCGTCAGTTTCGACTGGTTGATCTTCGCCAGCTCCGCCAGCGACTTCTTCGCCTCCGCCACCTGCGCCGCGCGGAACACCACCGTGTTCGGCGTCAGCTTGCGATCCAGCGCATCCTGTTCCTTGGCGTCGAAATACTGCTTTTGCGTCGCCTGTTCCGGATCGCTGCGCACCCGGGCTGCGGCAATCTTGTCGGACCAGTCGTCGAAGCTGACGCCGTGGGCGGCGAAACTGAGGGAAGCGCCAGCCAGCAGCGCGAAGAGTTTAATGTGCATTCAACCTCCTGATGAGTGTGCGGCGATTATACAAACAAATAAATACATAAGTGCTTATATATTGTGTTAAAGTAAAACCATGAGACAAGGACTTGGAACCCAATTGCGCCACCTGATCGACTTGCTCGATGGCGCCGTCGCCGCCTCCTACGAGGAAGCCGGCATCGACTACCGCCCGCGCTACACGCCGGTGATGCGGGCGTTGGAAGGCGGCCAGCCGCACACCATCAGCCAGATCGCGGAAGCCGCCGGCATCACCCAGCCGGCCGCCACGCAGACGGTCGCGCTGATGCTGAAGGAAGGCCTGCTGCAAGCTTCACCCGGCGAGCGTGACGCGCGCCAGAAGGTGATCCGCCTCAGCGCCCGTGGCGAGGCCTTGCTGCCGTCACTGCGCGCGTGCTGGCAAGCCACGCGCGCCGCCGCCGACAGCCTGGACGCCGACCTGCCCCAGCCCCTGTCCGAAACGCTGGCGGCCACCATCGCCGCCCTGCAAATCAAACCCTTCGGCGAACGCATACGCAAGGCGCGCGCCGCCATCACCAGCAACAAGGAGGCATCATGAGCATCGCCCGGCAAGTTGTTACCCCCAACCCTAGGTTCTTTTCCTGCCTGTTCGCGCATCCCGCCGCGCGCGTCGTGCTGGGCATCATCGCCACGGTGGCCCCGATTACGCTGACCATGATGCTGGCCGATATCCTCGTACCCAAGCCGATGCGCGTGGTGTGGCCGATGCTGCTGGCCACCGCGCTGAGCGTGATCTGCTACCGCTGGTTCGTCCTGCGCACCGAAAACCGCGCGGTCACTGAACTGTCACTGCACGGTGCGGCGCACGAAACCGGCATTGGCGTGGCCTTCGGCGCCGCGCTCGGCCTGACGGTGGCCGGCATCCTGGCCGCCGCCGGCGCCTTCGTCATCACCGGCAGCAGCGACAGCTGGAGCTTCCTGCTGAAAAGCGTGCCGGAACAGATCATGGTGGCCTGCTTTGAAGAGATCATGTTCCGCGCGGTGGTGTTCCGCATCGTCGAACAGCGCTGGGGCACGCGCGCCGCGCTGATTGCCTCGATACTGCTGTTTGCCGTGGCCCACCTGTCGAACGACAATATCAGCGTGATGGGCGTCGCCATGACCGGCATCGCCTCGCTGGTGTTCAGCGCCTGCTACATGAAGACACGCCGTCTGTGGCTGCCGATCGGCCTGCACTTCGCCTGGAACTCCACCTATGACGGCCTGTTTGCGCTGCCGATGTCGGGTCATGCGGCGCGCGGCTGGCTGCAAGTATCCACCTCCGGCCCGGAATGGCTGACCGGCGGCGGCTACGGTGTCGAAGCGTCGGTGGTGACCTTAGTCGTGTGGGGCGCCACCGCCATCCTGATGCTGCGCCAGCGCCCAGCCAACGTGCTCGCGCACTAACTCGGACGGATGTTCGCGACGCGCTTCCAGCGCCGCGACAATCGCCGCGTCGCCTTTGGCGCCGGCCGCCGCCGCGTTCCCCAGCCCCACCGCGATATTGCGCAGCCATCGTTCATGGCCGATGCGACGTATTGGGCTGCCTTCCATGGTGCGGTTGAAGTCTTCCTCGCTCCACGCGAACAACTCGATCATCGAGGCGCTGCCCAGGCCATGCCGCTCGTCGAAGTCCGGCAGCACGGCGCGCTGTGCGAACTTGTTCCACGGGCAAGCGGTCTGGCAGTCGTCGCAGCCGTAGACACGGTTGCCGATCAGTGGCCGCATTTCCAGCGGTATCGCGTTCTTCAACTCGATGGTCAGGTAGGAGATGCATCGGCGCGCATCCAGCCGCCCCGGACCGAGGATGGCCTGCGTCGGGCAAGCAGTGATGCAGGATGTGCACTGACCGCAGTGCGCGCCGGTCGGCTCATCCACCGGCAGCGGCAGGTCGACCAGGAACTCGCCCATGAAGAACATCGAGCCGGCGGTGCGCGACAGCAGCAAGGTATGCTTGCCGCGCCAGCCCAGACCGGCCTTCTCCGCCAGCGGCAGCTCCATCACCGGCGCCGAATCGGTGAACACGCGGTAGCCGAAATCGCCAATCTCCGCCTTTACCCTGTCGGCCAGCTGCTGCAGGCGCGCGCGCAGCACCTTGTGATAATCGCGGCCGCGCGCATACACCGAGATCACGGCAGCGCCAGGATCGGCCAGGCGCGCCGCCTCGCGCTCGCGCCAGTCGCTTTCGCTGTCCCTCGGCAGATAGTTCATGCGGGCGCTGACCACACGGATGGTGCCCGGCACCAGCTCGGCGGGACGCGCGCGCTTCATGCCGTGACTTGCCATATAGTCCATTTCGCCGTGCATGCCGGCGTCCAGCCAGGCCTGCAGGCCGGCTTCGGCATGGCTCAGGTCCACGTCGGTGATGCGGATTTCGGCAAAGCCCAGCTCCACGCCCCAGCGCTTGATGCTGAGGGCAAGTTCGGCTAAATTGGATTCGGTCAGGGACATCTTGAGGAAGCAGGCGGTTACAATGGCGGTCAAACCAACATGACATTTTAATTGATGCAGCACTTCACAGCCCATTTGCACGACGAAGAAGGCACCGCCGCCCTGGGCGCGGCGCTGGCGCGCGCCATCGCGCCCGGCCTGTCCATCCACCTGCACGGCGACCTGGGCGCCGGTAAAACCGCCCTTACCCGCGCGCTGCTGCACGCCGCAGGCCACGTCGGCACCGTCAAAAGCCCGACCTACACGCTGTCCGAACCGTACAGCATCCAGCTCGACGGCCGCGCCGTCAGCGTGATCCACTTCGACCTGTACCGCATGGGCAGCCCGGAGGAATTTCTCGACGCCGGTTTCCGCGAAGACTTCAACCGGGATAACATTTGCATCGTCGAATGGCCGGAAAAGGCCGAAGGCGTGCTGCCGCCGCCTGATCTGAATGTGTTTTTGACTGTGTCCGGCCATGGTCGTGATGTAGAATTGCAGGCGTCTACCGCCTTGGGTAACTCATGCCTTCAACGCCTCAAATTCGCTCCCAACATGTGAGCCGCCGCACCGTCCTGAAGGCCGGCGCCACCCTGCTGCTGTCGGTCACCGTTCCGCTGCGCGCCAATGCCGCGCAGATTCTCGCCGTGCGCGTCTGGCCTGCGGACGACTACACCCGCGTCACGCTGGAAAACGATACCGACCTCAAAGCCACGCACTTCATCGTCAAGGACCCGGAGCGCATGGTGGTCGACATCGAAGGCCTGGACCTGAATCCGACGCTGAAAAGCCTGGTCGCCAAGATCCAGTCCAACGACCCGTACATCAAGCAGGTGCGCGTGGGCCAGAACCGGCCGAATGTGGTGCGGCTGGTGTTCGACCTGAAATCCGAAGTCAAGCCGCAGGTGTTCACACTGCCGCCGGCCGGCAGCTACAAGCATCGCCTGATCTTCGACCTGTATCCAGTGCAGGAAGTCGACCCGCTTACCGCCATGATCGAGAAAGGCGAATGGACCGATCCGCCGGCCGCGGCCGATGTAGCGGCAGTGCAGACGCCGAAAGAACAGCTGGCGGAACTCAAGCCGGACCTGAAGGCCGAACCGCGCGAAGAACTCAAGGCGCAAGTCAAAATCGCCGAGGCGCAGACCAAGGCAGCCGAAAAAATCGAGAAGACCGGCAAGATGGTGCGCATGATTACCATCGCGCTGGACCCTGGCCACGGCGGCGAAGATCCCGGCGCCTCGGGCCGCAACGGCAGCCGCGAGAAGGATATCGTGCTGGCCATCGCCAAGCGCCTGAAGACCAAGCTGGAAGACCTGCCCAACATCCGCGTGATGCTGACCCGCGACGGCGACTACTTCGTCCCGCTTGGCACGCGCGTAGAGAAAGCCCGCAAGGTGCAGGCCGACCTGTTCGTCTCGATCCACGCCGACGCCTTCGTACAGCCGACCGCGCGCGGCTCGTCGGTATTCGTGCTGTCGGAAAAAGGCGCCACCTCCTCGGCCGCGCGCTGGCTGGCGGACAAGGAAAACGCGGCCGACGCCATCGGCGGCGTCAACCTGAAGAACCACGACCGCCAACTGGCCAGCGTGCTGCTCGACCTGTCCACCACCGCGCAAATCAACGACAGCATGAAGCTGGGCCGCGCCGTGCTGGGCGAGATCGGCGGCATCAACCGCCTGCACAAAGGCTCGGTCGAGCAGGCCGGCTTCGCGGTGCTGAAAGCGCCCGACATTCCATCGATCCTGATCGAGACCGCCTTTATCTCCAATCCGGAGGAAGAGGCCAAGCTGCGCGATGAGGACTACCAGAACAAGCTGGCCGACGCCATCGTCACCGGCATCCGCCGCTATTTCGCAAAAAATCCACCGCTGGCGAAGAATCGCCTGACCTGACCAAGAGAGACCTATGGCTGTAGTCAAGATGACCGAATACGGCGCCCTGCCGGCAGTACACCTCACCGCCGCCGATGGCGCGCAGATCACCGTGTCCCTGTTCGGCGCGCACCTGCTGTCGTGGAAGACCGCCGATGGCAAGGAGCGTTTGTTCGTCAGTTCGCAAACGCCGCTGGATGGCAGCAAGGCGATACGCGGCGGCGTGCCGGTCATCTTCCCGCAGTTTAATGTGCGTGGTCCCGGCTTGCGCCACGGCTTCGCGCGCGTCAGCACCTGGCGCCTCGGCGATCAGGGTGACGACTTCCTCGAATTCAGCCTGGCGCCGGGCGATATTTCGGCCGAACACGCGCAAGCCTGGCCGCACGATTTTGCGCTGACCTTGCGCTTTACGCTGGAGGGCGATGCACTGGAGATGAGTTTCAGCGCGCACAATCCTGGCAAGGAAGCCTATCCGTTCGGCGTGGCGCTGCACACTTATTACGATGTCGGGCAGCTGGACGCGACCAGCATCGACGGCCTGCAGGGACAGCAATTCCTCGATCATCACAACAACACGCGCGTGCAGGAGTCGCCATCGCTGCACTTCACCGAGAAGCACGACCGCATGGTCGAGGCCACGCCGGAAGTTACGCTGAACACGGCCGACGCCACGCTGCGCCTGGAGCAACAAGGTTTCCAGCAATGGGTGGTGTGGAATCCGGGTAAGGAAGATGCGGCCGCGCTGGTCGATCTGGCGGACGATGAATACCTGCGCTTCGTCTGCATCGAGCCGGCGCGCATCCACCAGCAGCCGCTGGAAGCCGGCGCCACCTGGACCGGCAAGCACCGCATCGCGGTGTAATTACTGCGATTCCTTGATCATGCGGCCGTTGCTCGGCTGCGTAGGACGGGCGTTCAACGGATACAGGCGGCTGAACAGCGCCATTTGCGCCGGCGACGCCTGTACCGGCTCCTTCATCACCAGCCACAGCACATTCTCTTCGCATGGCGGCGTCGACATCGAGCCCATGAAGGTGAAGTAGTCGCGCCGCGCCGGGATCAGGTCCATCGGATCGAGCGTGATTGACGGCGCTGCGGTATCGAACTTCTCCAGCGGCAGATTGTTCCACACCGTCTGGATCACCGGCTGCGGCTTGCCGCGCTCCAGCAGCAGCGCCAGCATGGCGATGCGGCCCTCGCCGTCCTTGTGCACCAGGTGCATCACCATCTCGAAGCCCTTGCCGTTGACGCGCTCCTCCGACGGGCGGTGGAAGTGGAACTGCACCAGCTCATAGGTGCGGTTGCCCACCGTGATGAAGTTGCCATTGCCGAGCATGACCTGCACCGTATGGCCGTTGTCCGTCACGTTGAACGACGACGGATGGTAATCAAAGGTGATCTGTTCCAGATCCACCTTCATGCCGTCGCGGATATCGATCGGCGACTGGCGGTTGCCGTTGCCGCACTTGGCCCAGGCCGGATTGATCTTGCCCCAGTTGGCCGGGCCGGTTTCGCCTTCATACGACCACACATTGCTGTACACCTTGGGCGCGGCCTGCACCACCACCGCCGCCTTGGCCGCCGCGGCCTTCTTCGCCTTGGCCGCAGCGGCGGCGCGTGCCTGCTGGTTGGCGCGCATGGCAGCCAGCCGTTCCTGGATGCGCGCCGACAGATCCGCTTCCGCCTTCGCTTCCTCCTCGCGCTTGCTCAACTTGCGCGCCGGCGCATTGGCCGACGCCGAGCCGGAAGCAGAAGCCGAGCCGCCCTCCGAGGCGCCCACGCCACCCGGAAGCGCGGTTTTCGTCGAAGGCGAAATCAGCGGATCTTTTTTTTCAACGCCAACGGCTGCGGAAACAACGCAGAAGCAAGCCAGCAGGGTCAGGAGGGTACGCATGGGTTATCCAGAAGTGACAGTTACCTCATGGTATACGGATGCATTTGGGCAAAACTTGAGGATTTCATGCCGCGTCGGCCGCGCGGCATGACTTTATGCGGGTTTCAGCGGCTTTGCAGGCGACGCGTCAACTTGTACAGCGCGCCGATAATCATCGGCACAATCACCACGCCAACGCCGACCAGCACGATTTCGGTCAGGTGGTCGCGGACGATAGGAATGTTGCCGAAGAAGTAACCTGCGGCGGTCAGCGAGCACACCCACAGGATCGCGCCGGTGAAGTTGTACAACTGGAAGCGGGCAAACGTCATGTCCGACACGCCGGCCACGAACGGCGCGAAGGTGCGCACCAGCGGAATGAAGCGCGCGATGACGATGGTCTTGCCGCCGTGTTTTTCAAAGAATTCGTGGGTGCGTTTCAGCGCGGCCTTGTTGAGCCAGCGGTAATCATGGGTGAACATGCGCTGCCCGACCTTCTCGCCGATCCAGTAATTACAGGTGTTGCCGGTGACGGCGGCGGTAGTCAGCAGCAGCATCAGGATGGGGAGATTCATCTGGCCTACCGCGCACAGCGCGCCGGCGATGAACAGCAGCGTGTCGCCAGGGAAGAAGAACAGGACGACCAGGCCGGTCTCTGCGAAGATGATGGCAAACAGAACAACGTAAATCAGCGTTCCGTATTGTTGGATGAGCACTTCCAGGGTTTTGTCGACATGCAGCAACATGTCGAAGAATTGCATAAAATCCATATTCTTCTCTTAAAGTAAGCGCCGGAATCATACACCACGCCATCGCACTGTGGGCCGCAGAGCGGCGCTTTCCCGTCGATTAATATCCAGTTTACAATCGGCACACGCCCCGCCGCAAGCGGGTTTGATCAACAGAGGAGAATTGGATGGCTTTGTCCCGTACTTTCCGTGTTTTATCCCTGCCCGCCCTGGCTTTCGGCCTGCACTGCGCCCACGCCGCCGACCTGCCGGTGCGCCCCAGCGCCGGCGACATTATCAAAACGTCCAAGCCAGCGGACTGGCGCCCGACCGATCCGGCCAACACGCTGTACATGGACCTGCCGACCGGCCGCGTGGTGATTGAACTGGCGCCGGAATTCGCGCCGCAAAACATCGCCAATATCAAGACGCTGGTAAAAGAGCATTACTTCGACGGCCTGTCGATCAACCGCTCGCAGGATAACTACGTGGCGCAGTGGGGCGATCCGAACGCCGAGACCAAGCCGAAGTCGCAGGGTTCGGCCAAGGTCAAGGTGCAGGGCGAATTCAGCGTGCCGCTGTCGAACGACAAAAACTTCGTGCAGCAACTGGATGCGGACGGCTATGCGCCGCAGATCGGCCACTCGAAAGGCTTCCCGGTCGGGCGCGATCCGAAAGCCGGCACCACCTGGCTGGCGCACTGCTACGGCGCGGTCGGCGTGGGCCGCGACAGCGATACCGACAGCGGCAACGGCGCCGAGCTGTATGCGGTGACCGGCCACGCGCCGCGCCACCTGGACCGCAACATCACGGTGGTCGGCCGCGTGCTGTCCGGCATGCCGCTGCTGACCATTCTGCCGCGCGGCAGCGAGGCGCTGGGCTTCTATGGCCCGAACGAGGCGCGCATGCCGATCGTCTCGGTGCGGCTGGAGGCGGATGTGCCGGAGGCAGAGCGCAGCCACCTGGAAGTGATGCGCAGCGAGGCGCCGATCTACCAGCAGGTGCTGGAGGCACAGCGCAACCGTGGCGGCCCGTGGAACAAATACGCGGCCAACTACCTGGAACTCTGCAACGGCATCATGCCGGTGCGCGAGCGCGGCAAGTTATAATCTCCGGATGAACGCCCCCGACCTCCGCCCGCCCCGCCCCATCCAGGCCCTGCCTGACCAGCTGATTTCCCAGATCGCCGCCGGCGAGGTGGTGGAACGGCCATCGGCGGTGGTCAAGGAACTGCTGGAGAACGCGCTGGACGCGGGTTCCACGCAGATCACCGTGCGGCTGGAGGAAGGTGGCGTCAAGCGCATTTGCATCACTGACAATGGTCGCGGCATTCCGCACGATCAGATGCAACTGGCATTGGCGCGTCACGCCACCTCCAAGATTTCGTCGTTGGACGATCTGGAGAATGTCGGCACGCTGGGCTTCCGTGGCGAGGCGCTGGCCTCGATCGCTTCGGTGGCGCAGGTGACGATCACTTCGCGCACCGCCGATGCAGCGCATGCGTGGGAGATTGAAGGTTCGCACAACGCGACGCCGACGCCGTCCTCTGGCGCCCAGGGCACCACCATCGACGTCAAGGATCTGTACTACAACACGCCGGCGCGGCGCAAATTCCTCAAGTCCGAGCAGACCGAATACGGCCATTGCGCCGAGGTGGTGCGCCGCATCGCCCTGGCACGGCCCGACGTGTCGTTTTCGCTGACGCACAACAGCCGCACCATCGAACACTGGAACACCAGCGAAATCGCCCGCCGCAGCGCACAGATCCTCGGCAACGGTTTTGCCGAGGCGCGGCTGCCGGTGGATGAAACCATCGGCCCGCTGCGCCTGCACGGCTACATCGGCTTGCCGACCGCCTCAAAAGCGCGCGCCGATGGCCAGTTCTTCTACGTGAACGGGCGCTTCGTGCGCGACAAGGTGCTGGTCCACGCCGTGAAGGCGGCTTACCAGGACGTGCTGCACGGCGACCGCTTCCCGTCCTACGTGCTGTCGCTGGACATGGACCCGGCGCTGGTGGACGTCAACGTCCACCCGTCGAAAATCGAAGTGCGTTTCCGTGATGGCCGCGCCGTGCACCAATGCGTGTTCCACGCGGTGCAGCGCGCGCTGGCGCAGACCTCGGCCACGGCACACGGCAGCGTGCCGTCACCGCTGCCTGCGGCCGAAAGCCTCGGCATCGCGCCGGCATGGCGCGGCGAGCAAACCTCGTTCGGCCCCTTGCTGGCGCCGGACTACGCGCCGACCTTCTCGCCATCGCCGTTCGGCTCGCGCAGCGCGGATACAGCAACCGCCAGCAGCACCTACGTCGCGCCGCGCTTCGGCAGCCCACAAGGCGGCGTCGCGCAGAGTGTTGAAAACTACGGCGCGATGTTCCGCGACGCCGACCGTCCGGCCAGCGAACGCGCGGACGCGGACAAGGCGCTGCCGCAAGCCAGCTCCTTCACCGTCTCCGCCGCCGCGATGGCGCAGGAAGAATTCCCGCTCGGCTTCGCGCTGGCGCAGCTGCACGGCATCTACATCCTGGCGCAGAACGCCAAGGGCCTGGTGCTGGTCGACATGCACGCCGCGCACGAGCGCATCCTGTACGAACAACTGAAGAACGCCCTGGACAGCCGCGTGGCCGGCGAAGAAATGCAGGTGCAGCCGCTGCTGATCCCGATCACCTTCTATGCGGACGCGGTGGAAGTCGGCACCGCCGAAGAACACCAGGACACGCTGAAAGCGCTGGGCTTCGACATCGCCGTGCTGTCGCCCACCACGCTGGCCGTGCGCTCGGTGCCGGTGCTGCTGAAAAACGCCGATGCCCAAACCCTGGCGCGCGACGTCCTGCGCGACGTCCGTGAATTCGGCGGCTCGCGGGTGCTGATCGAACGCCAGAACGAGTTGCTCGGCACCCTGGCCTGTCACACCGCCGTGCGCGCCAACCGCATCCTGGCGGTGCAGGAAATGAACGCCCTGCTGCGCCAGATGGAAATCACCGAGCGCGCCGACCAGTGCAACCACGGCCGTCCGACCTGGGTCCAGGTTGAAATCAACGCCCTCGACAAGCTTTTCCTGCGCGGCCAATAATCATGAGTATCAAACCACTGGCCGTCGCCATCATGGGTCCGACGGCGTCGGGCAAAACCGCCTCCGCGCTGGCGATTGCGGAACGCATCCCATCCGAAATCATCTCGGTCGATTCCGCGCTGGTGTATCGCGGCATGGACATCGGCACCGCCAAGCCGACCAGGGAAGAACTGGCCGCCGTGCCGCACCACCTGATCGACATCATCGATCCGCTGGATTCGTATTCGGTGGCGCAGTTTCGCAAGGACACGTTGCGGCTGGTGGACGACATCAGCGCGCGCGGCAAGCTGCCGTTGCTGGTCGGCGGCACCATGCTGTACTTCAAAGGCCTGGCCGATGGCCTGGACGACTTGCCGGGCGCCGATCCCGCAGTGCGCGCCGCGCTGGATGAGGAAGCCGCGCGTCTCGGCTGGCCCGCCATGCACGCGCGCCTGGCCGCCGTCGATCCGGAAACCGCCGCGCGGCTGGCGCCGGCCGATTCGCAGCGCATCCAGCGCGCGCTGGAAATCCACACGCTGAGCGGCAAGCCGATGTCCGAACTACTGGCCTTGCGCGAGAAAACCGACCTGCCGTTTGACCTGCTGTCGTTCGCGCTGGAGCCGTCGGACCGCGCCGTGCTGCACAAGCGCATCCTGCGCCGGTTCGACATCATGCTGAAAGAAGGTCCGCAAGGTAACCTGATCACCGAGGTGGAAGCGCTGCGTCGACGCGGCGACCTGCACCTGGGCCTGCCGTCGATCCGCTGCGTGGGTTATCGCCAGGCATGGGAATACCTGGATGGCACGATTGACTATCCGACAATGCGCGAGACCGGCATCATCGCCACGCGCCAACTGGCCAAGCGGCAGCTGACGTGGCTGCGCTCGATGCCGGAGCGCGTGGTGATCGACTGCCTCGGTCCCGACCCTGCGCCCGTCATGCTGGCGCAGATAGCTCAACGCCTGGGTTAAGTCTTCGGCGGCTCGCCGCTCATGTAGACCAGCTCCCACAGGTGGCCGTCGAGATCCTGGTAGCCGTGGCCATACATGAAGCCGTGATCCTGCGGCTCCTTGTAGGCGCTGCCGCCGGCCTCGATGGCCTTGTTGACCAGCGACGTCACCACGTCGCGCGATTCCACCTGCAGACAGACCAGCACCTCGGTTGATTGGTGCGCGTCGCTAATCGGCTTGGGCGTAAACTCCTTGAAGCGGGCTTCGGTCAGCAGCATCACGAAAATGTTCTCGGCCACGATCATGCAGGTGGCCGAGTCATCGGTGTAATGCTGATTGAAGCTGTAGCCCAGATGGGCGAAGAACTGAATCGACTTCTGCAGATCCCGCACCGGCAGGTTCACAAAGATGTTGGTTGTCATGTTGTCTCCGTTTGAAAATACCAATATGCCAACGTTCCGACGCCCATCACGCGATCGTCGTCACTTTTTTCAAAAAAATTTGGGGTCTGCCTTGACAGTTAAAGCCCCATCCCCGATAATGCTTCGCGTTGCAGGTGATATAGCTCAGTTGGTTAGAGCATAGCATTCATAATGCTAGGGTCGGTGGTTCAAGTCCACCTATCACCACCAAAATTCTAAAAGCCGTAAATCATGATAAATGATTTACGGCTTTTTCCGTTTCAGCGGTGTTTGCAGGGCACGGCGAAGTCCACATGGTAGTGCTTGTCATGCCGTATCCACGGGCGCTGTTTCATGAAATGCACATGCTGGCGCAAGTAATCGCCGCGCCTGGTGCCCAGCAGCGATGTCGTCAGCACCGGATCGAAGATCACGCGCGTGATGCCCAGCTTGCGGCGCCGGGCCGCCTGGTCGAGCTGGTACAGGTGCTCGGCCATGGCCTCGTAATCGATGCGCAGTTCGCCGGCCCTGCCCTGCTTGTCGAACTCGATATCGTAGCCAAACTTGTTGGCCAGCGTGCCTGGCAGCGGCACCGACCTGCCGGCAGCGTTCAACACCGGCACCATGAAGTCGACCGACAATCCTGACTGGTGCGTTTTATGCGGCCGCATCGGCCCTCCGGCGGCCAGCCCGGTCTCGCCGTAGACAAATCTCGTGCCCGGCGCCGCCTGCTCCAGCGCGCGATATGCATCGGCCACCATCTCGCTGACGGCGGCGTGCACATACGTCCTGCCCATCTGTACGCCGAGGCTGCTGTAAGCCTCGAAGTTCGCACCTTGTCGCGGCAGTTGCACGCCCTGCTCCAGCCGCCCCTGCGCGACCGTGCCATAACAAGTGCTCGCCGTGCTGACCGCAGGTGCAAGCAAACACATCAGCAACCACCGCATATCTTCTCCTCCCGAGAAACGCCCATTCTGACACGCCTGCGCCAAATCAAAATGATCCCCCACAAGCGGCACCACAATCACCTACACTGTCTGACAGGAGGTGCCCTATGAACGACCGCCCACCCGACCCCGTTCAGGAAATGATGTCCGATGAGGACTTCGCGATGATTGTGCGGGAAATGGCGCGTAGTCCCGGCTATCGTGAGGAGTACGCGCGCAGAACGGTGATGCTCAACGAGCTTCGTGAACGCATTCTCAGCCACCAGAACAATCCAGCAGCGCCCGAGGAAGCGGAACCGCCGGAGCCCGTCCAGGAAATGATGTCCGACGAGGACTTCGCGATGATCGTCCAGGAAATGATCAAAGCACCCGGATACTATAAAGTACGCGCGCGTCGCATAGCCGCCATTAATAAATATCGCGACTTCCTGCTCAGTCTCGGCCCCATTCCGACTGACTGGGCAAGCGTGATACGCGACGACGAGGATGAAGATTGAAATCTCCTCTTTTCGACACGAACATCCTCATCGACGCGCTGAGCGGGCACCAGCAGGCATTCACTGAATTTGCCTTATAAGAAAGTCCGTCAATTAGCGCTGTCACGCTTATCGAGCTCCAAGCTGGCAGCCAACCAAATATTGAGCAAGAAGTAGATGCGCTGTTAGCCCAAGTAGGCTTTAACATTATTGATATCGACAGCGCCGTGATTGACATCGCTGCGCGTATCCGCAGTGCCAGCATCCGCAGACGCGCCAAAATAGCGCTGGCCGACGCCATTATCCTGGCCACCGCGCAGGCGTGCGGGCTGATTGTGGTGACGCGGAATAAGAAGGACTTCAAAGGCCCTAACGTGCGCATCCCCTATGAACTGGAAACCGTCACCACCACGCGCGTTATCAACGTCCGTCAGCCGCCGCAGGTTTGATATGGCTCGTCAGTTTTTTTCCACAAAATCATATAGAAAATTTGCATTCGCCTATACGAAGTGGGCATATCAGCCGTCTCAAATAATCACGATGTTGATTGTTTCCAATTTATCCACATAGTCAAAAACAGTCGTTTCATAGACAAACCGCGCAATTTCCTGCTCTGATGCAGCGCAATAAATCGTTTTCTGCTCAAGTTGCCTACCAAACGGGAAGTGATTAGTCTTGTTTATGACAGGTCATCAGACAACCTGCACCTCCCAGAACTAACCACTGAGGAAACTATGAAAAAGAAAATACTGGAGACCTTGGTTCCGCTCGCGTTAGCGGCCATGTATGCCCCTGCGGCCCTGGCCCAGGAAACCCCGGCGGCCCCGGCAACCAACACCAGCGGCGAGCCGCCCGCCGCGCCAGCGGCCGACGATCCCGCGTCCACCACCGTGGTGGTCACCGGCTTCCGCTCCAGCCTGCAAAAGGCGCTGAACCTGAAACAGCAGGCGATCGGCGTGCGCGATTCCATCGTCGCCGAAGACATCGGCAAGTTCCCGGAAGCGAACATCGCCGAATCGCTGCAACGCGTGCCCGGCGTGATCCTGAACCGCGACGAAGCCTCGGGCGAAGGCCAGCGCATCTCGGTGCGCGGCCTGCCGACCGAATACGTGGTCACCACGCTCAACGGCGCACCGGTCAACACCACCTCGACCTCCACCATCGGCTCGGCCGCGCGCGGCTTCAACTACGACGTCTTCGCCTCCGAGCTGTTCGGCCGCGTCGACTTCTACAAATCGCCGCTGGCGGAGCTGACCGAGGGCGGCCTCGGTGGCGTGGTCGACCTGCAGACGCCGCGCCCGTTCGACAATCCGAAGCGTACCATCCGCTACGGCCTGACCGGCACCTACAACACCGCCTCCAAGAACACCGACCCGAACGGCTTCGTGCTGTACTCGAACACCTGGGACAACCTCGGCTTCCTGATCGGCGCCTCGCACTCGGGCAGCGTCAACACCCGTTCCGGCTTCGAATCGACCGGCGGCTACAACAGCTCCGCCAATGGCAGCGCCAGCCCGGTCAAGGGTAACTTCGGCTTCTCGCTGGACTTCAACAGCCCGCGCGCCAACCTTGGCGGCTACACCCGCGACCAGGTGGCAAACGCCTTCCTGCCGCGGATCTACCGCTTCTACGGCTCGGAGAACGAGCGCACGCGCGACGGCCTGGTGTCGTCGGTGCAGTGGAAAACGCCAACGCTGAACGTCAGCTTCGACACCATGTATTCGAAGCTGAAGAACACCCGGGTGGAACAGCTGTTCGGCATCCTGATCCGCAGCACCGCCACCACCAACCGCAACGCTGCGGTCGGCGCCTCCGGCAACAACGGCCTGATACCGCTGAACGTCAAGATCGACCCGGCCACCAATCTGCTGACCGGCACCTTCGGCAACACCACCTACAACGCCGGCGCCGGCTACAACGAGGACGAGACCAAATTCGGCTACGGCGCGCTGAACGCCAGCTGGAAGGCCAGTCCCAAGCTGACGCTGAGCGGCCAGGCCAGCCTGAATCAAAGCACCGCCACCAGCGCCGGCGGCCAGCTGTCCGGCTACATCTACGGCGCCGACTCGACCATCGACTACGGCGACGACCACGTCTACCCGTCGATCTCCTCGCCCACCAGCTATACCGATCCAAACAACTGGAGCGGTTTCACCATCAGCAGCGGCAAGACCAAAGAGACCGACAAGGGCAAGCAGGCGCGCGTGGCCGCCGATTACGACTACGACCTGTGGGGCGGCTGGACCGGCCACCTGAAAACCGGCCTGACCTTCGTCTCCACCATCAAGGGCGTCGACAAACGCAACGGCACCGGCCTGGCCACCGCAAAGCTCAACAGCATCGGCGCGGCCGGCCTGCGCGGCGCCATGACCTCGCAGCTGCCGATCGATAACCTGGACTTCGGCGCCGGCTGGCCGCACAGCTGGGCCACCTGGAACAGCAGCTACTTCTACTCCCAGTTCGATCCGGAAGTCTACAACCCGGCTTCGACCTTCCAGCCGAATCAGAGCTTCGAAGCGCAGGAAGACGTGAAGACCGCCTATGTGCAGTCGGACTTCAAGGGCGAAGTGGCGGGCCGCGAGCTGCGCATCAATGCCGGCGTGCGTTACTCGAAGACCGACACCAAGATCGACAACTTCAAGCAGCAAGGCACCTCCCTGGCCTATGCGCCGAATCACGAGCAAGGCTCGTATCACAATGTGCTGCCGGCGCTGAGCGCCGCGCTGGATGTCACCGACAACCTGATGTGGCGCGCCTCGTGGGGTAAGACCATCACCCGCGCCTCGCTGTCGATCATCGCAGCGCAAACGGTGATTCCGAACCAGTTCGACACCAGCGCCACCTCGGGCAATCCGAACCTGCGTCCGCAGCAGTCGAAGAATCTGGACACCAGCCTGGAATGGTACTTCCAGCCGGGCAGCCTGCTGTCGGCCGGTATCTTCCACAAGACGCTGACCGACGCCACCGTCGCCAACACCCGCGTGGTGACCTTCGGCTCGCTCGGCCTGCCGGATACCGCCCTCGGCCCGCTGTTCCAGGATGCGAGCGGCCGCGTCGATCCTAACCTGCCGATGACGCTGCGCACCTATACCAACGCCGGCGAGCAAAAGCTCAAAGGCTACGAGCTGTCGTACCAGCAGGCCTTCAACTTCCTGCCGGCGCCCTTCAACGGCATGGGCGCGCTGGCCAGCTACACCCACATCGATCCGTTCAACAGCGCCAAGTGGATCACCAATGCGGGGAAGGAGATCGAGGTCAACTCGGTGCCGAAGTACGCCTACAGCGGCACGGTTTACTACGAAGAAGGCAAATGGGCGGCGCGCATGTCCTACAACTACAAGGGCAAGTCGCTGCACGGCGATAACCCGCGCAATAACGGCGATGATTTGATCCGCTGGCGCGCAGGCCGCGGCTACCTCGATGCCAACATCAGCTACAAGTTCAACGACAACCTGGAGTTCCGCATCGATGCGCTCAACCTGAGCAACACGCTGGCCTACGATTACTTCGAGGACGCCAGCGGCCAATACGGCAGCGGCAAGAAGACCCGCATGGACTATGCGAAGTATGATGGCCGCACGATCAAATTCGGCATCCGGGGGAAACTGTAAACCATGATGAAACGACTCTACGCCGTCACGCTGGTGACGGCTAGCTTGGCCGGCTGCGCTTCGGCGCCGCCGGCAGTCGACACCTCCGAACAGGAGGTTGTCGGCATTATCAACAAGGTCAATAACTACTGGCAGCAGCGCGAGAAGCCGCAGCAGTGGTCGTTCTGGGATATCGCCGCCTACCATACCGGGAATATGGAGGCCTACCAGATCACTAAAAATCCGGCCTGGCGCAAGTATTCGGAAGACTGGGCGGTGCACAACCAGTGGCAAGGCGCCAAGTCGAACAACAAGGCAGTGTGGAAGTACCAGTACGGCGAGACCGACGAGCATGTGCTGTTCGGCGACTGGCAGATCTGCTTCCAGACCTATGCGGACCTGTACCAGCTCGATCCCGATCCGAAGAAAATCGCCCGTGCACGCGAGGTAATGGAATACCAGATGAGCACTCCGAACAAGGATTACTGGTGGTGGTCGGACGGCTTGTACATGGTGATGCCGGTGATGACCAAGATGTACGGAATCACCGGCAATCGCCAGTACCTCGACAAGCTGCACGAATACTTCGAGTACGCCAACAGCATCATGTACGACAGCAAAGAACAGCTGTACTACCGCGATGCGCGCTACGTCTACCCGAAACACAAGAGCGCCAACGGCAAGAAGGACTTCTGGTCGCGCGGCGACGGCTGGGTGTTCGCCGGGCTGGCGAAGGTGCTGCAGGATCTGCCGAAGGACGATCCGCACCGCAACGAATACATCGCCAAATACAAAGGCATGGCGCAGGCATTGAAGAAAGCGCAGACCAACGACGGCTATTGGACCCGCAGCCTGCTCGACGCCGAACACGCACCGGGCCCGGAAACCTCCGGCACCGCCTTCTTCGTCTACGGCTACCTGTGGGGCATCAATAACGGCCTGCTGGAGCGCGACGAGTATCTGTCGGTGGTGCGCAAGGGCTGGCACTACCTGAGCAAGACGGCGCTGCAACCGGATGGCAAAATCGGCTACATACAGCCGATCGGCGAGCGCGCGATTCCAGGCCAGGTGGTGGACCAGAACTCGACCACGCCATTCGGCGTCGGCGCCTACCTGCTGGCGTCCGCCGAAATGGTACGCCTGCTGCGTCAATAACAACGGAGACTGAATGGAACGACGACACTTTATTCATAGCCTCGCCGCTGCCGGCGGCCTGGCGGCGAGCCAGGGTGCGGCGGCGGCAGCTGCCAAGCCAGCGCCGGTTGACGCCGGCGGCGCATCGGCCCGCGCCCAGCTGGCGGCGCTGGCGCAGAAAATGTCCGAGCCGGTGCTGACCAATATGGCCGCCGGCACGCTGAAGAAAAATTTCAACCTCGAAGTCAGCCCCACCTGGGATGGCCGCGACAAAGGCGTCGCCTATCTCGAATGCTTCGGCCGCCTGATCGCCGGCATCGCCCCCTGGCTCGCGCTGCCGGACGACGGCACGCCAGAAGGCCGCACCCGCAAACGCCTGCACCAGCTGGCTCTGCAGAGCTACACCAACTCCGTCGACCCATCGAATCCCGACTACCTGCTGTGGAAAGGCCCCGGCCAGACGCTGGTCGATTCCGCCTACTTCACCAACGCCCTGATCCGCGCCCCAAAAGCGCTGTGGGAACCGCTGGACGCCAAAACCAAGCAACGCATCATCGCCGAAATCAAAGCCCTGCGCCGCATCGAGCCGCCGTACATCAACTGGATGCTGTTCTCCGCCATGAACGAAGCCTGGCTGATGTCGATCGGCGAAGAATTCGATCCACTGCGCATGAACGTCGCCATCCGAAAAATCAACGAATGGTACGTCGGCGACGGCTGGATCAAGGATGGCGACGCCTTCCACTTCGACTACTACAACGCCTTCGTCATGCATCCGATGCTGGTCGAAATCCTCGACGTGCTGGATGCAAAAAAAGGCGCGTTCTGGAACGGCAAGCCGGAAGAACTGCGGGCGCAGGCCGTCAAGCGCATGCAGCGCTACAGCGAACACCTGGAGCGCTTCATTTCTACCGATGGCAGCTTCCCGCCGATCGGCCGCTCGCTCACCTACCGCACCGCCGCCTTCCAGCCGCTGGCGCTGCTGGCGCTGCGCAAGCAACTGCCGCAAAGCCTGCCCGAAGGCCAGATCCGCGCCGCGCTGCAAGCGGTGCACAACATCGTCTGGGCCACGCCATCCAACTTCACCAAGGACGGCTACCTGACCATCGGCTTCGTCGGCCACCAGCCGGAACTCGGCGACTGGTACTCCAACAACGGCAGCATGTACATCGCTTCCGCCAGCCTGCTGCCACTCGGTCTGCCGCCGACCGACAGCTACTGGACCGCACCGGCACAGGACTGGACGCAGAAGAAAGCATTCTCCGGCGCCCGCTTCCCCAAAGACTATCCAGTGAACTACTAATGACGATCAAATCCGAATCCCGCCGCCGCGTATTGCGCGGCGCAGGCGCGGCGGCGGCTGCCACGACAAGCATCGGCAGCATGCTGCTGCCGATGTCTGCGCAAGCCGCCACTCGCTTCAGCATTTCCGACACCGACTTCCTGCTCGACGGCCAGCGCCTACAAATTCGCTGCGGCGAAATGCACTTCGCCCGCGTGCCGCGCGAGTACTGGCAGCATCGGCTGAAAGCCATCAAGGCCATGGGCCTGAACACCGTCTGCGCCTACCTGTTCTGGAACTACCATGAATGGCGAGAAGGCCGCTACGACTGGCAAGGCCAGCGCGATGCGGCGGAGTTCTGCAAGCTCGCGCAACAGGAAGGCCTGTGGGTGATCCTGCGTCCCGGTCCCTACGCCTGCGCCGAGTGGGAAATGGGCGGCCTGCCATGGTGGCTGCTGAAGAAACCCGGCGACGCCTTCCTGCGCACGCGCGATCCCAACTTCGTGCAGCCGGCGCGCCGCTACATGAAGGAAGTCGGCCGCGTACTCGGTCCGCTGCAAATCACCCACGGCGGTCCGATTCTGATGGTGCAGGTCGAAAACGAATACGGCTTCTTCGGCGAAGACCTGGACTACATGCGCGACATGAAAGCCATGCTGCAGGACGCCGGCTTCAACGTGCCGCTATTCCAGTGCAACCCGACCAACGCGGTGGTCAATACCCACATCGACGGCTTGTTCAACGTGGTCAATTTCGGCAGCGATCCGCTGACCGGTTTCAAAGCGCTGGACCAGGTGCAGAAGGGGCCGCGCATGTGCGGCGAATACTATTCCGGCTGGTTCGACACCTGGGGCGCACCACACCGCCGCGGCTCGGCCAACGGCGCCGTCGCCGACATCCAGACGATGCTGAAGATGAACGGCTCCTTCAGCCTCTACATGGCGCACGGCGGCACCAGCTTCGGCCTGTGGGGCGGCTGTGACCGCCCCTTCCGTCCCGACACCAGCAGCTACGACTACGACGCGCCGATCAGCGAGGCCGGATGGACCGGCGAAAAATTCCAGGCCTACCGCGAAGGCATCAAGCCCTTCCTGCAAGCCGGCGAAACGCTGCCTGCGGCGCCAGCGCCGAATCCAGTCATCGCCATCAAGCCGTTCGCGCTGAAGGAGTCGTGCACCGTCGCTGCCGCGCTGCCGGCCAATGTGATCCGCGCCGTATCGCCGCAGCCGATCGAGCACTACGACATCAGCCGAGGCATCGTCTCCTATCGCGTCACGCTGCCCGCCGGTCCGGCCGGCACGCTGGAAGCCGCCAAGGTGCGCGACCTGGCCTGGATCAGCATCGACGGCAAGCAGATTGGCACGTTTGACACGCGCCATCGCCGCTTCAGTGTCGACCTGCCGGCGCGCAGCAAGCCGGCCACGCTGGAGATCCTGCTGTACACCATCGCCCGCGTCAATTTCGGCGTCGAGATCCACGACCGCAAAGGCCTGCATGGGCCGGTGCGCCTGAACGGGCAGCCGCTGGAGAACTGGGAAATCCGCGCCATCGACTTCGACGCCGACGCCGTGCTGCCGCCGCTGACCTGGAAGACCGGCCGCGCGCAAGGCGCCGCCTTCTGGCGCGGCAGCTTCGACGTCACGCAAAACGGCGACACCTTCCTCGACATGTCCGGCTGGGGCCAGGGCATCGTCTGGGTCAACGGTCGCTGCCTGGGGCGCTACTGGAGCATCGGCCCGACGCAGACCATGTACCTGCCCGGCCCATGGACCAAGCAAGGCCGCAACGAGGTGGTGGTGCTGGACTTGACCGGCCCGCGCAGCGCACGCATCGAAGGCCTGAAGACGCCCATCCTCGACAAGCTGCGCCCGGAACTGGACCTGCCACGCCCACCGAGCAAAGTGAAGCCGGCGCTGGACGGCATCAAGCCGGCCTATGAAGGCGAATTCGCGCAAGGCCCGGCAGTGCAGGACGTGAAGTTTGCGCAGCCGCTGAAAGGCCGCCAGTTCTGCCTTGAATCAGTGGACGCCTTCGACGGCAAGCAGTACGCCGCCGTGGCCGAACTGGTGCTATTGGGCACAGATGGCAAGCCGCTGAACCAGTCCAACTGGACCATCGCCTACGTCAGCAGCGAAGAGTTCACCAAGGAAGACGGCGGCGCGCTCAACGCCATCAACGGTCAGGCCTCGGACTTCTGGCACACCGCCTACAGCGGCAAGGCCGCCATGGCAGCGGGCGCGAAGCACCCGCACCGCCTGATCATCGACCTTGGCAAGGACGACGAGGTGGCCGGCCTGCGCTACACGCCGCGCCAGGGACCGGAAGGCGTAACCGGCCGCATCAAGCACTTCCGCGCTTATGTTGGCAGCCAACTGGCGAAGGAAAACTGACGCTTTTAAACGGCGGCGAGGCTGCATTCAGATTGAGGAGATCAACTTGGCTCCGCAAGCAGCCTTGTCGCCGTCGTAAGCTACGGCTTTGCCGTGATGGTGCCTGTCGCTGAAGGCTACTTGTATCGGGAAATTCCCCTTACACTTGGGGCATACAGTCATGTCGCCATTGACCGCGATAGACTTTCCCAGCGCTTTGAAGTCGTCGCTGGCAGAAATCACCTTGCCACCATGCGACGTTGAGTCACCCAAACGAATGACGCCTTGCCCCTTGCTGTTCTTCATGACGAACCTCCATGTCTTCAGTTACCAGGAGCGACCTCTCCCCGCCAACGTTCCGCGTTCTTGAAACTGTCTGCCTCGCCTTGCCAATCGGGCGTCTTGCTGCGCGGGTCTGAGGGATAGGTTTGCGTTTTATGCGCCTGTGCAGTCGCCGCCCAGCCGACAGGCATATCACCAACCGGCTGCTGATACGGATCATCGTCAGCGACCTGGCAAATATCCTCGATTGACGGAGGCCAGACAGGCGGACGGCAGGTCGCCAGCGCCGACACGCGCAGGAGCGTGAGCCAAAGGAAGAACGGCATGAACGCTATCCGCAAACTGGCACTCAGGCCAAAGCCTACCTCGTACATACAATACAAAAACGACTAAGAAATTTTCGCGCTCAGTCAGAAACAGCAATGGCTTGGGCAAATCAGCGGGGCCTTGGTTCATATACCAGCACCAGTAATTCCACTGACAGAGCAAATCATTCATGCCATCGAGGCCATCCCACTCCCTGCCCAGCGCAAAACCGTTCAAGACCTTGCCGTCGAAATCCAGTTGGTAGTACCGGATATGATAGCTATCCGCATGGTCGGTGTTTTGCTTTCCTCGGTGCACACAAAAAACGGCATCCTCGTTCCAGGGTACCTCCACCGTGAGATCCCCCAGCTCCCGAGAGGAAAAAAAACGACGACGCCGGATGGCAAAGATCTTCCTCGCACTGCGATGAAACCGAATCGGCCTTCGTGTCAAAGAAAAAACTTCATCTCGTCCGAATTTGACACACACGTATCCGAATCCGATGGCGGCAGCACCGACCTCGAAAATCAAAAATATCAGTGAAAATCCCCAATCCTGCGACCACGAGGCATAAACAAAAAAAACAAAATAAGTAAAAAATGCTCCAGAAGCGAGAGCCGCAGTGAACGTTCCCCCGGCAAGCCATTGCCTCATCATATGTGGCTGCTCGCTAACATCCATATAAACAGAATTGATTTTATGAACTGTCGCGCTGTCCTTGCATTCAGGGCCAACGCATCCGTTGATCGGCAAGCGATGTTTTGCATCCCAATCAGGTATTGGCTGGCCTATCTTTATCCTGAATACTCGTTCGTCCATTCAAGCCCCCGACGCATTTTTCAATGCACTCAACTCTTCATCCAACGTCAAATAACTTCCGTCCACGCTGTAATTCAGCCTAGTAGCGGACATATTTGATACCGAGGGCAATCGCGGGTGCTACCTGCTCATGATTTTCTTTGCTATCGGAGAAGAACCGCAACATCGTCTCGCTGCGGTACAACGTGTTGGCATATATCCCAGGCTCGCCTTTCGTCCATTCAAGCGGAGGGCGCGACCTGAACCGCAGTTATCGCCGTCATAGGCGACCGCTTTTCCATAATGGTATCTATCGCCAGAAGCGACCTGCATCGGGAAATTCCTTTGCATCGCGGGCAGACCATCATGTCGTCATTTGTCGCCACAGGCTTATTCAAGACTTTGAAATCTTTACTGGCAGAGATCACTTTTCCGCCATGCTATGTTGTATCTCCCGGGCGGATCACTCCCTTACCCATCGCTGTTTTTCATCCGAATACCCGATCATTCTGTGTACGGTGTGTCGAAACCCCGAAATAGCCGGCGGTAACGCCAGTATCCAGTTGGCTCGACAAGCTGCGCGCGGAAGCCTGCAATAGAGTCGTGCACAAAATCATCGAAGAATTTAGCCACAACAGGAGAAATCTTAGGCTGAGCAACTATCCTTGCCCTAAGGGCGGGAGCTTCAGGTTCCAAGACATATACAGTCGCTTGATTTCTATCTCGGTCATAAGGCCGTTTCTTTTTCAGGACGTCGAAAGATAGTGTGGCACCGATTTGAAGTTCCTCATCGGCGGCGCAAAACTGCCGATTCGAGTCAATCAAATGCCGTCGGTGATCCGGATTTGCTTTCATGACCTGGGAGGTTGTTTCAAATTTTTTTCTCACCTGCCAACGCCAAACCAGGTAAGGTAGCATCCAATCACTCAGGGACCTCGGCACTTCTGTTGAGACATCAATAAATTCCTCGAATGCCCGTAGCAAGTCATGGTGAATTGAAAAGTCTTCCTTACCTCGCGCTTTGGATAACGGCACTCCTGCGGCAACTGCACAGTCGTAAAGATGATTCAGTGGGATCTGCGAAAGCTTCAGTGCGTCGTTTGCAGATACGCCCATCTCTCCTGGCTCGTATCCCCCTCCGACATCGCTATGTGAGCCTGGATAAACAAATTCAAGACAGTTCGAAGGAAGGTTACGATTAACCAAGACGGTATCTAAAGGAAAATTCTTGCGTAACTCATGCATTGCGATTAAGTGAACGCAGTTTTCAACATTGGGCAGAATCCGGATGACATCAGGGGTTGCCCAATTAGCGTGGCCGCCGGTGGTTTTCAAGCCATCATTTTTAACGCCTTCCCATATGCCAACCGAGGCCACGGTATCCATTAAGCCTAAAAATCGGAAGCGAAACGGGATATCGGCGAGGCCTGTACGCGTCAAAAAATCATTCAACCATCGACAAAATACCCGTGCCTCGGTCGCTCCACGGGAAAAGCCGAAGATGTCCAGAACGCATTCACATACCCTGGCAGTAGCGGTAGTTTTCATTCTGTCTTGAATGCTATTTATACACGCTCCCAAGAAAGGGCCACGCCTTGCTCCATCGTCGACTACCAAGCTGTCATTCAATCCGACAGTTAAGAGCAGCCTTTTATCCCGACTCGTTGGACTAGCCGTGCATAGCGCGGTGATCATCTCTCCAGAAAAAAGTTCATTTCCAAAAAGTCCTCGATGCAGCGCATTGAATACTCGCAGTATCGCAACCATAATACGAGAATCTCCACCTTTTGCGAAAGCACTTCCCCAGACACTGTCCGTTACTTCATTGATTAACGGAAATGGCTTGCCTAGACCCGGAATGTACACGGCGTGGGAGCCCTTTTCAGGTATATGAGGGTAGGTTTCATAAAGCCGCGCCACATTGGAATGACCTTTTTTATTTTTGTGCAAAAACAAACTATTACCAGTTCCATCAAAAAAAATTCCAATTTGGATAGTAGTCTCACAAGCTGCAGCGTTCGAATATTGAACAGGCTGTGACGATTTGAGATACGCCACCGGAGCTACTCGGGTTGCTCTGAAATTGCCATTCGATTGAGTCATTTCCATACATTCCTCCAATGATCCATATATTTCATTTCAGCTTGCGTAAACATTTCCGCGATAGGCAATCCTGCGGTTGTTGACGTGTCCTGGGCTTTAGGCCCATATGAAACAGGATGGTTGGGGTGCAATACTGAATAGGGCGTGGTAAACACTCGAACTCTGCCGTTCGGAAAAAAATGAACGTATAAGCTGTAGGCCTCTACGTATTTTTCTACGGGCACCCGTGCTATATACATGCCCGCCGGCTGGATGCTCTTATAGTTGCCGACCTCTATTTCTGTACTCTGGGCGTGCGACCAATCCTCCACACGCCATCTCACTTCCACTACCAGGCCCGGTCGCCAGCGCCGAGGGATCATGATGCAGCATATCTCGCCGCTACCGCCGCCCTCGCGTTGTACGCCTATGCCGCCGTACTTATTGACATAAAATTCGGATATCAGAAAATCAGAACTCAGGTGGTGAACTCCAATCATTACGGTTTCCAGATTTTCGTCTTTTTCAGAGGAAGGTGAAAATGAAAAATACCCAATCACAAGGGCAACAGAAAGACCGCAAACGAAAAACAAGCGAAGTAGGATTTTCTTCATCACAGGCAACCACGCAACTGCTGACTTGCCAGACGACGAAGGTCTTGGCGTCGTAACAACGGATCTGCTTGCGCCAGTACCTGAGCAAGGCTCGGATGGTGTAGCAAACGTCCCTCAGTCTCAAAAACGTCGCGAGCAAATAGCAAAAGGTCTGTATTTTTCTCGTGCCCCCAGACCGCCATAACTGGCATACCTGCTCGGCATATTGGTGTGCCTGCATGTTCGAATATTCCGATTCACGTTCAGGTCGCATCTTGCGCACGTTCGCGATCAGTTGATCTGCATCGAAGGCCATTGTGAGCGAGCTAATTTGAGCGTCACTTAAGGACAACGGAACGCTTGCTACCCGATCAAGTTTAATAATGGGAAGTGCTTTCAGCTTGCCGTCACGATCGTGAATCATCCAGCTATCAAAGGGAGCCACCAGCGATGCCCATTGTTCATCTGTCAGAAAAGCGGCCAGTGCAGATAGCACAGCACAGTCTGCAAATCTCAGCGTTAGCTCAATACATTCCTGTGTCACGATGTAAATGAATTGGCGCAGGTGTGCTTGCAACTCAGTCAGCGACAGCGCTGTTTCGATAAACGAAATGCCCAGTTGCGGGAATTCAGCGTTAACCAACGCCATCGTTGCATCGATTCGATCGCAGTGCCACGCACGGTCGACGTCAACCAAGATAGGGCTGACTTGTATCGCTTCTTGTTCATACATCGCGACAACCCAGCTTGGCCTGCCGTGCTTCTTTGTCCATGGCTTTTGGTCGGGATAGCCAATCAAAGTTGTGTCGATAAGAATATATGAAGAAGACATGATTATTTTCCAGCCTTGGCAAAAGGGCTGTGCGCGTCTGCTGCGATCAGCAGACATGGCACGCAAATCTTATGCGGTATCTTTTCGTCGGGGAATGACACGCTCCGTTTCTGCCCTGGGAATGTGTGGTGGCTGGCTGCATACATTTCATGCTTTCCTACGGTGTACCCTTTGATGCCGGCTGCGCTTAACTCCAGCTCTGTCCCTCCACCATTGATGCGTACTCCCTTTTTTGCTTTTATGGTGATCCAATCCGTATTACTAATGATCTCTACCACTTTCTTGGCCAAAATCTGTAACTGATCATCCTCGGCCCGCAGGTCAACTTTTCCACTTGCCGCCGTCACCTTTATACCGCCCTCGTTAGCAAACAGACTCATGGACTGGGCTGAGCGAAACGAAGCACGGTCCCCTGAAGCCAGCGATGTGGCAGCAGCACTGACAATATCAACCGTCGTCGCAGCACCGATTGCAATATTAGAAGCACTACCGAAAATCAGACCAGCAGGGCCGGTGAGCGCCACAATCGGCGCTCCGCTAGCATCAAGATTTTTGAGTTTTAGAATTAGATCGGAAAGATCTTTACTGGAGAATTTTTCATCAACATACTGGCTCGCCTGTTGCCCTAGTTGGTGCATCAGTTTATGCAAACTTTCCACAACATGAATGAACTCAGAGCGTTCAAGCTGCTGGCCATTATCGGCCTCGCCCTGCTCAGCCGTGATAAGAACGCCTTGATGACCACGTACAGCTACGCTCATATCACTACGTAGTTCTGCACCTGCACCTCGTTGGTCGCCTCGGCCATGCTTCCTAGGCTCAGAAAGCCAACCTAGATTCAGCTGGCTAACGCCATGATCGCTCGTCAACTGCGCACTAATCTCACCAGTCGTATCATCAAACCGAAGCTGGTTGGAGCGACTCCCCTGTATCTCACGGCTTCTTATTCCTGATAGATAGCGGTTTTCTGGCAAGTGACCTGCATTGCTAAGAGCCACCGACTCGCCCTGCCGGTTATAAAGTTGCGCCACGATTACGGGTTTATCCGGGTCTCCACCGAGAAAAGCGACCAACACTTCTGTTCCGATGCGGGGTAAGCTGATTGAGCCACATTGCTGAAAGGCGCCGGGACCGTTACCGGCCCAGTTTGAAGCAACGCGCACCCAGGCGGAATCAGTCTCAGTGTCCGAAGCGCCGCTGCCGGCAGCCTGTTCATGGTCGGCAATACGGGTGCCGGGGAAGCGGATTTTTACCCGCCCCAGTTCATCGCAATGGACTTCTTCGCCTTTCGGGCCGACGACGATGGCGCTTTGCATCTGCGCCTGCGGCACATCTAGCCGCGGATCAAAGGCGGGGACGATTTTCACGCCGCGCCGCACGGCGGTGAACTGGATGTGCATGCGCAGCGGGCCGTTGGACACCTTGTCCGCGATGTCGCGCTGCATCTGCAGTTCGGCGGCGCCTTGCACCCAGCGGCTGCGGGCGAACAGGCGTTCCACGCGCGCGGCCAGGGCCTTGGGCAGGTTGTTCTGCGCCATTACCTGCAAAGCGGTGACGACGAAGTCGCGCTCTTCGGCGTCATGTTGATCCACCTCCGGGTGCTCGGCCAGCGTGAAGTATTCGCCGGCGCACAGGTCGCGTACGCTGCCTTCGCCGTGGAAGCATTTCGATTCATAGTCGTGCCGCTTCATGCGCAACTGGCCGAAGCGGAATAGATCCTCGTTGTCGTCGCCAGCGTGCGGCGGCAGGATCTGGTAGTCGTCCAGCGTGGCGGCGAGTTCGTTGCCGTTCACGCCCTGGTTAATGCCGCTGCTAGCTTCCACTAGCATGAAGTCTCTGCCCTGCGGATTCTTGTAGTCCCAGCTGTGGCGCGTGACCGTGCCGGGCTGCAGGCTGCGCACCGCGCTCCAGGCGGTGATGGTGTCGCGTTCCTCGGTGGCGCTGTCGCGGTGGTAGCGGATGGTGCCGGCGGCGTTCCGGCGCAGGCTGTCGGCATTGTTGAACAGCACCAGCGTGTGGCTGTCGCCTTCGGCGCGGATGTACCAGCCGATGCCGCGCCGCTTCAGCAAACGGCGGATGAAGCCGGCATCCGATTCGTTGTGCTGCATGGTGAATTCGCGCTTGGGGTAGCTGCGCACATGGAAGGCGTCGTCGGTTTCGTGCCGGAAGCAGACGCCGAGCACCGGATTCTTATGCCGCCATTCGTTGAGGATACGCTGGACGATTTCGATTTCGTCCATGTTGCGGAACACGCGCGTGTTGGTGCGCTTTTCCAGAATTGCCAGCGCGTCGCGCAGCACCAGCTGGTAGCTGGCCAGGCCACCGTCGCCATCGCCGGAGCTGGCTTCGGTGACGATGCCGCACACGCTGCGCAGGTCACCACGATCGGTGACGAATTCCAGCACCGCCGACACGGCGATCAACTGCTTCAGCGGCAGCTGGGCGTTGCCGGACACGCACAGCACGCGGTATTCAATACCGCCGCAGATGGTCTCGGAGCCGTACACGCGCTGCGGCAGCAGCATGTCGTCGTTGACGCCGCCGGCCAGGTCCAGCCTCAGCCGCAACGGACGGTTATCGGTCACCAGCTCCTTGGCCACGGTCATGTAGCCGAAGAAGTCCTTGTCGCTTGCCATGCTGCCTCCGCTTAGCCACGCAAGTCTCCGATGATGTCACTGTGAGATAAACGGATTTTGATGTGGAGCAACCTCCCTGCCGGATGGGGATTTCTGGCACACGCTGATGACGGGCTGCAGGCCTAGTAGCGGACGTATTCGATGCCGAGGGCAATCGCGGGCGCCACCTGCTCGCGATTCTCCTTGCTATCGGAGAAAAACTGCAGCATCGCCTCGGTACTCATTCCACTGTTCAGGGTCGCCATCCAGTAGTTATAGCCGTCCGCGTCCGGGTCCCGGTGCAGCGTATTGGCGTACATCGCCCTGATCAGCTGATCCTTGGTCGGAGCACTGCCGTACCGGTCTTTGAATTCCGCCGAAACGGTAAACTGCGCCGCAATGCTCAGCGCGGAAGTACCACCATCCAGCACCTTCATCCAGTAGCCGACGCCGGCGATATCCGGCTTGCGGTTGAACGCCGCCTGATACATGCGGTAGGCCGTGCCGGCGTTGCCGTCCAGGTCAAAAGCCAGACTGGTATCGCTGAAGTCCAGCCGGAACGGATTGCGCACCACCTGCACGCCATCACTGCCAACGGTGTCGGTGAAGGTGTAGCCGGCATCAGTTTTTACCACCGTGTAGTTGGCGCGCTTGCCGGTGAAGACCGCGCCGTCCACATACATCGCGGCCGGCGGGCCCCACTCGCTGTAGAACAGCGATTGATACTGCGTGCGCCCAAACAGCACATGGTCGCCCGGCTGGTCGAGCGTGACCGGGGCGCTGCCACTGGCCGGCAGCTGGTGGCTGCGTTCATTCAGCAGTTCGCTGACATCGGTAAACCTCACATCACTGATGGTCCAGCCACACGAGTCGCAGGTGTATATGGAGCCGTTCTGTGTCACCAACAGACGCAGCCTGATCTTGCGGCCGGCATAGGCGGACAGGCTGACCTGCACCTGCCGCGCAGAAGTCGGCTTATTCTCCCCCGGCTCGACATAGGCATCATTCCAGCTGCCGCCATCGTCGACAGACACCTGGACACGCAGGCTTTCCAGCTTGTCGGTGTAGCCGCTGGCGCGCGTCAGCGACACGCTGGCCTGGCTGCCGGCCAGCAGCTGGCTGGCGAATGTCAGGTACTGGTCAGTGAAATCGGCATGCCGTAGAAAGAATCCAGGACCGGCAAGGCTGTTGTACGTGCCACTGGTGGTCGGCACCCACACGCCAGCTGCGTTGGCTGCGTTGTACGGCGTGGCGGGCAGACTGCGACGCTGATACTGGCGCACCTCATAGCCACTGGCTTTCGCCATCGGCTGCATCGTCAGCTGGAACGGCATGCCACGCGCGGCCTGCGCCGGAGGCAGCACGGTGGTGCGCGCCGCGCCCGCAGTCGGCGTGGCGGGATCGAACACCGTCACATCATACGCATAGGTCACCGGCTTGCCGGCGACGATCACATTCGATACTGTCACGCTGTACCGCTGGTCGGCATCCGGCTTGCCCATGCTGACGTGATCGGGCAGACTGTTCGTGATTTTCCAGACCAGTGTGTTTTCGCCATAGCCGTCTACCACTGGCTCCTGCGTCAACGGCACACTGGCACCGTTGAGTGTCACTGTCACCTTGGCCTGTTTAAAGTCGGCATCGGGATAGGAAATCGACCAGCGCTTGTACGTCACCTGGTAAGGCACATAACCGCGCGGCGGCCAGGCGACGTAATCATCCCGCACCTTGGGCCGCTCCGTCCACAGGTCTTCGGACAAAGTCCAGACGGCGTTCGCCGGCAGATAGCTCACACCAGCATAGCTCCCGCCAGGCACGCTGCCGGAGCCGTAATGGCGATTCTGCGGATAGAACAGCCAGCGCCGATGGCCTGCCGGGTAATTGTTGTCGCCAAAGTCGTTGATGTAGGAGTCGATGGCCTGCACGCCGGCATACAACGCCAGATTGGAGTGGCTGGCGCCATCGTAACCGGCTTGCGTGTAATTTTTCCAGGTCGCCGGGGGCGTGTGCGACAGCTGGTTGTTGGAACTCATGAGCATCGCCGCCTGCTGGTCCTTGGCGTTGTATTCATCGACCAGCATGGCGTTCGACGGCACGCCCGCCATGGCGCGGAACCAGTTAATCCGCAGCAGCGTGGAATCCTGATAGGCCTTGCTGACCGTACCGGCATCGCCGGTGGCGTAGCTGCCGGTCCAGTTCATCGGCGCCTCGGGGATGCCGAGGTACACGCCGTTGAAGAACACTCGCACCGATTCACGGTCCTGCAAGTCCACCTGCAATTCGGCGCTGGCAGCGCCCTGGCGCGCGCGCCTTGAACGGCTTTCTGCGCGCAGCTTGTCCAGATCCGGCACCTGGTCGATATTCAGCGCAGGCCCCAGACGCTCGGCTGCGGCCAGCTCCTGCGTCAGCGGCCCTGGCGCCCCGCCCTGCGACAACAATCTCTGCCCGGCAGCCTTGCCTGCTGGGGCTTCGGAACCACCGCAAGCGGTCAGCAGTACGCTGGCTACCAGAACACTGCACGTCAAACGCTGATTCATTACCTACCCCTTAAATTTCCACAGGGAAATTATATACTAGACAAGTAATAATAAATCACTTCGTACGCTGGCGCTATTATTGACAGCGCCCCGGCTGCCAGATGATGATTCTAGGAATGATTAAACGTGAAAAATTCTGGCAGTCACCGGGCTGGCTGTTTTGCCTGCTGCTGCCGCTATTCCATTTTGCCAGCGTCAAGCTGACTTTCTTTTGTGCCGTCACCCCGGAAAACGCGGTGGTGGTGTGGCTGCCCAACGCCGTGCTGCTGGCGGCGCTGCTGCGTTTCCGCGGCCAGCGCGCGCCGCTGATGGCCGCCCTCACCTTCACCTCCGACGTGCTGGCCAACCTCAACGCCTTCCCATGGCATGAGGCGGTGCTGCTGAGCGCCGTCAACCTGCTGGAGGTAACCGTGACCTACCAGCTGATGCTGCGCAGCCGCGTCTCGCCCCGCCTGCACCGGGTGCAGGATCTGGCCAAATTCATCCTCGCCGGGCCGCTGTTCGGCGCCATGCTGGCCGGCCTGGTGGCTGCAGCCGTGCTGCAGCAGGTGGGCGGCGCCACCACGTCCTATTTCACGCTGGCGCGCGTGTGGTGGTTCGGCGACGGCCTGGGACTGCTGATCTACACCCCGCTGCTGCTGGCCTATACCCAGCCGCAGCGCCAGCGTCCAAGGCTGACGCGCTGGGATGACGCCGCGCTGGCCCTGACGCTGCTGCTGGCCGCCGCCGTGCTGTCCGCGCACGGTGGCGAGATCGACGGCGTCTCGGTCACGCCGACGCTGCTGCTGCCGGCGGTGGCGGTGGTCGCCTTCCGCTTCGGCGTGCGCCTGACCACCTTGCTGGTGGCGCTGCTTTCGCTGAGCACCGCGATGCTGATGACCACCGGCCTGAAACCCTTCGGCGACGTGCCGATTCATCTGGAGGTGGTGCGCGCGCAGGAATTCATCCTGACGCTGTGCATCATCGGCATCGGCTTTGCAGTGCTGCTGAGCGAACTGCAGACGCGCGAGCGCGAACTGGAAAGCCGCGTGCGCGAACGCACGCGCGAACTGGAACAGAGCAACGCCCGCCTGGCCGCCATCAGCGCTACCGATGGTCTGACCGGCATCGCCAACCGCCGCCGCTTCGACGAAACGCTGGCCGCCGAATGGAGCCGCGCCCGCCGCAGCAAGCAGCCGTTGATGCTGGCCCTGCTGGACGTCGATCTGTTCAAGCAGTACAACGACTACTACGGCCATCAGGCCGGCGACAATGCGCTGTGCGCGGTGGCGGCGGAACTGAGCAAGTACACGCGCCGCAGCGGCGATTTCGCGGCCCGCTACGGCGGCGAGGAATTCGCGCTGATCGCCCAATCCACCGATGAGGAGCATGCGCTGGCGATGGCGGAGGCGATCTGCCGTAGCATCGCCGCGCTGAAGCTGCCGCATATCCGCTCCCAGTTTGAAGTGCTGACGGTCAGCATCGGCGTGGCGGTGCTGACGCCGGGCGAGCATGATTCCATCATCACCCTGCTGAAGACCGCCGATGTGGCGCTGTACCGCGCCAAGCAACTGGGCCGCAACCGCGTGGAGCTGGCGGACGCCGAATCGATCGCCTCAATCGCCGGAGCGGCGTGAAGACAACTGCCGGTACTGGCTCGGCGTCAGGCCGGTGGTGGCCTTGAACTGGCGGGTGAAGGCGGAGTGGTCGCCGTAGCCGCAGGCTTGCGCAATCTCCGCCACACTGGCGCCGCCGTTCAGCATGCGCGAGGCGGCGTCGACGCGCGTCTGGATGATCATCTGGCGCGGCGTCAGGTGGAAAATGCGCAGGAAGTAGCGCTCGATCTGCGCTACCGACATGTTGGCGATGCGCGCCAGCGCCGGCAGCTGCAACGGCTGGCCATACTGCTCATGGATCACATTGACCGCCGCCGCCACCTTGCGGTAGGCCGGGTTCTTCTTGTCGGCCATCGCCAGGTCGCGCGAGATGCCGGTCAGGCCGACGATGCGGCCGTGCGCATCGCGCAGCGCGTGCTTGCGCGTCAGGCACCAGCCGGGGTCGCGGTTCGGATACAGGTGCAACTCCAACTGGTCTTCAATCTCCGCATCGCCGGCCAATACCTGCAAATCCTGCGCCTGATAGGTCTGGCCGAACGGGTGGGCGAAGACCTCCGCCGGGGTCTTGCCGATCAGCGCAGATTTGTGCCGCTGGCCGCAACGCTGCACCAGCGTCTGATTGACCACGACGTAACGTCCCTCGACATCCTTGACGAAGAACACCACATCCGGCAAGGCGTCGAACAAGCCTTCCGCAAAGAAGGGATCGGCGATATTTGCGCCCATGATACGGCGCGCGGCGAGATTGTTGTCTGATTCGTTGTGCATGAACTTTATTGTGCGTTATTGTGCAGATTTCGTCACCCATCGTGCGCAGCCGGTGCAAGACAGTCGGCGGCGCCGGGCCTAAGATTTATAGCATGAAAACCATCTCCATCATCGATTCCCATACCGGCGGCGAGCCAACCCGCCTGGTCACCGAAGGCGGCCCGGACCTGGGCGGCGGCCCACTCAGCGAGCGCGTGGCCCGGCTGCGCGCCGCCCACGACAACTTCCGTTCCGCCGTGGTGTGCGAGCCGCGCGGTTCGGACGTGCTGGTCGGCGCCCTGCTGTGCGAGCCGCATGCGCCGGACTGCGTGGCGGGCGTGATCTTCTTTAACAACGTCGGCTACCTGGGCATGTGCGGCCACGGCACCATCGGCCTGGTGGCCTCGCTGGCCTTCATGGGCCGCATCGGCGCGGGCCGCCACCGCATCGACACGCCGGTGGGCGTGGTGGAGGCGGAACTGCATGCCGACGGCAGCGTCACCGTCGACAACGTCGCCTCCTGGCGCAGCCGCGCCGCCGTCACCGTCGAGGTGCCGGGCATCGGTCCGGTCACCGGCGACATCGCCTACGGCGGCAACTGGTTCTTCCTGATCGCCGAACATGGCCTGGAGCTGGGCGTGCGCAATGTGGAGGCGCTGACCAACTACACCGTGGCGGTGGCGCAGGCGCTGGCCGACCAGGGCATCACCGGCGACCACGGCGCGGCGATCGACCACATCGAACTGTTTGCCGATTCCCGCACCGGCGCCGACAGCCAGAGCTTCGTGCTGTGCCCCGGCAAAGCCTACGACCGTTCGCCTTGCGGCACCGGCACCAGCGCCAAACTGGCCTGCCTGGCCGCCGACGGCAAGCTGGCCGAAGGCGCCATCTGGAAGCAGGAGAGCGTGATCGGCAGCGTGTTCGAAGGTTCGTACCGCGTGCGCGACGGCCAGCTACTGCCTAGCATACGCGGCAAGGCCTGGGTCAACGCCCAGGCGCAGCTGATCCTCGACCCAAGCGATCCTTTCGTCTGGGGCATCCGGTGAACAACGCCGAAGTGATCGTCATCGGCGCCGGCATCGTCGGCGCCGCGTGCGCCGACGCGCTCAGCGAGCGCGGTTTGCGGGTGGCGGTCATCGAGCAGGACATCGCCGGCGGCGGCGCCACGGCGGCCGGCATGGGCCACCTGGTGGTCATGGACGACAACGCGGCCGAACTGGCGCTGTCGGCCTACTCGGTCGCGCTGTGGAAGGACCTGGTGGGCGAGCGCCCGCAGCGTCACGAATACAGCGGCTGCGGCACCATCTGGGTTGCCGCCGATGAGGAGGAAATGGACGCGGCGCTGGCCAAGGCGCATACCTTGTCCGGCCACGGCCTGTTGTGCGAGGTGCTGACGCCGGCCGCGCTGTACGCGCGCGAACCGCAGCTGCGCGCCGGCCTGGCCGGCGGCCTGCTGGTCAAGGGCGATGGCCTGGTGTATCCGCCCAAGACCACCCGCATCCTGCTTGATCGCGCCATGCGGCGCGGCACCATCACCAAGCGTGCCACCGTCAAGGCGATCGAAGATCACGGCGTGCTGCTGAGCGACGGCACGCGCCATCAGGCGCAGCACATCGTGCTGGCCGCCGGCGCGCGCTCCGTCGGGCTGCTGCCCGAGTTGCCGCTGCAGCCGAAGAAGGGCCACCTGGCCATCACCGACCGCTATCCCGGCTTCGTCAAGCATCAGCTGGTGGAGCTGGGCTACATCAAGAGCGCGCACGCTGCCAGCGGCGACTCGGTGGCCTTCAATCTGCAGCCGCGCCCCACCGGACAAATCCTGATCGGCTCCTCGCGCCAGTTCGACACCGTCGACCCGGCGGTCGAGCCGGATATGCTGCAGCGCATGCTGCGCCACGCGGTCAGCTTCACGCCGCGGCTGGCGGAGCTGAACCTGCTGCGCACCTGGACCGGCTTTCGCGCCGCCACGCCGGACGGCCTGCCGCTGATCGGCCCATGCGCCGCGCGGCGCGGCCTGTGGCTGGCCACCGGCCACGAAGGCCTGGGCATCACCACCTCGCTGGCGACCGCGCAGCTGCTGGCCGCCCAGATCCAGAATGAAAAAACGCGCATCCCGTTTGCGCCATACTTACCGGGGCGCTTCCATGCCTGACCAGATCACCATCAGTATCAACGCCGACGACCTCAGTGTGGCGCCCGGCATCACCGTGGCCGCAGCCATCGCCATGGCCGGCAACATCATCACGCGCCGTTCGGTCGGCGGCGCCGCGCGCGCGCCCTTGTGCGGCATGGGCGTCTGCCAGGAGTGCCGCGTCACCATCGACGGCATGCCGCACCAGCTGTCGTGCCAGACGCTGTGCGCCGACGGCATGCACATCGTCACCGGGGCTGCGGCATGACACGCTTCGACATACTGGTGGTGGGCGCCGGTCCCGCCGGGCTGGCGGCGGCGCATGCGGCGGTTGAAAAAGGCGCACTGGTCGGCGTGGCCGATGACAACCCGAACGCCGGCGGCCAGATCTGGCGCGGCGATCCCGAGCAGCAAAGCGATTCGCGCGCGCGGCAGTTGTGGACCGCGCTGAGCACCTCGCGGCGCATGGTATTCCTGCCGCAGGCGCGCGTGCTGTATGCGCCGCAGCCCGGTCATCTGCGGGTGCAGACTCCTTGCGCGTCGTCCACGCTGCATTACGACAAACTGATACTGGCGACCGGCGCGCGCGAGCGCCTGCTGCCCTTTCCCGGCTGGACGCTGCCCGGCGTGACCGGCGCCGGCGGCCTGCAGGCACTGTCCAAGGGCGGCTATCCGCTGCAAGGCAAGCGCGTAGTGGTGGCCGGCAGCGGTCCGCTGCTGCTAGCCGCCGCCGCCACGTTGAAAAGCAAGGGCGCGCACATCGTCGCCATCGTCGAGCAGGCGTCCACGCCGGCGCTGCTGCGCTTCGGCATCGGCCTGCTAGCGACGCCAGCCAAGATCGCGCAAGCGCTGCAACTGAACAGCCAATTGCGCGGCGTGCCCTACCTGCGCAACAGCTATGTGCTGTCGGCGCAGGGCGACGGCACGCTGCAATCGGTACAGATCCAGCGCAGCGGCGTGCCGGAAATCGAAACGCTGCAATGCGACTACCTGGCCTGCGGCTACGGCCTGCTGCCGAATCTGGAACTGGCACAGGCGCTGGGCTGCGCCACCGCCGCGCATGATGCGCAGACCGTGGTGCGGGTCGACGAATGGCAGCAAACCTCGGTGTCCGGCATTTACTGCGCCGGCGAGGGCACGGGGGTGGGCGGTGTCGATCTGGCGCTGGCCGAAGGCCGGATCGCCGGCCTGGCCGCCAGCGGCAATCAGGAACAGGCGCGCGGCGTGTTTGCCGAGCGCGCGCGCTGGCGCAAATTCGCCGGGCGCCTGGCGCGGTCGTTCGCGCTGCGTCCCGAACTGCGCACGCTGGCCGGCGACGACACCATCGTCTGCCGCTGCGAAGACGTCTGCCACGGCGACCTGCGCACGCAGACCTCATGGCGCAGCGCCAAGCTGCAAACGCGCTGCGGCATGGGACCGTGCCAGGGCCGCATTTGCGGCGGCGCCACCGAAGTGCTGTACGGCTGGCGGCCCGACGCGGTGCGCCTGCCCATCTCCCCGGCCCGCATCTCCAGCATCCTCGATTAACATCGGGGTCAGTGCCGACATTCGGACATTTCGCGAGCGAAATGTCCGAATGTCG
>CAUPXZ010000045.1:0-46107 GCA_963515135.1 uncultured Duganella sp.
GTCCCCCATTTCTACACGGCCTCTGCCGTAGCGGACGCTACGGCAGAGGCCGTGTAGAAATGGGGGACCTGACCCCGGATTAAAGGTATTAATACATGGCACTTCTGCAAATTTCCGAACCAGGCATGTCGACCGCGCCGCACCAGCACCGGCTGGCGGTGGGGATCGATTTGGGCACCACCAACTCGCTGGTGGCGACTGTGCGCAACAGCATCCCCGAGGTGCTGAACGATGAGGATGGCCGCGCGCTGCTGCCGTCCGTGGTGCGCTATCTGCCTAATGGTCACGCCAACATTGGCTACAAGGCGCAGGCCGCGCAGACGACAGATCCGAAGAACACCATCGTGTCGGTCAAGCGTTTCATGGGACGCGGCCTGGCCGATATCGCCTACGCGGAAAACCTGCCTTACGATTTTCAGGATACGCCTGGCATGGTGCAGCTGAAGACGGTCGCCGGCGTCAAGAGCCCGGTGGAAGTGTCGGCGCAGATCCTGGCCACGCTGCGCCAGCGCGCGGAAGATTCGCTGGGCGATGATCTGGTCGGCGCGGTGATCACCGTGCCGGCCTATTTTGACGATGCGCAGCGCCAGGCCACCAAGGATGCGGCCCAGCTGGCCGGCCTGAACGTCCTGCGCCTGCTCAGCGAGCCGACTGCGGCCGCGATCGCCTACGGCCTGGATAACGCTTCCGAAGGCATCTATGCCGTCTACGATCTGGGCGGCGGCACCTTCGATATCTCGATCCTGAAGCTGAGCAAGGGTGTGTTTGAAGTGCTGGCCACCGGCGGCGATTCGGCGCTGGGCGGCGATGACTTCGATCACCGCCTGTTCTGCCACATTCACCAGGAGGAAAAGCTGGCGCCGCTGTCGGATGAGGATACCGCCGTGCTGATGGTGAAGGCGCGCGAAGCCAAGGAGCTGTTGTCCACCAAGGCCGAGGTGACGGTCGATGCGGCGCTGAAGTCGGGCGAGCAAGTGCACATCACCATCACTGCCGAGAAGTTCCAGGAGATCACCAGGCACCTGATCGACAAGACCATGAAAGCCATCAAAAAGGCGCTGCGCGACGCCAATGTCGATGCGGACGACGTCGATGGCGTGGTCATGGTCGGCGGCGCGACGCGCATGCCGCATGTGCATCGCGCGGTGAGCGAGCATTTCCACACCACGCCGCACGCGAATATCGATCCGGACAAGGTGGTGGCGCTGGGCGCCGCCGTGCAGGCCAATCTGCTGGCAGGCAATCGCGCCGCCGGCGACGACTGGCTGCTGCTGGATGTGATCCCGCTGTCGCTGGGCATCGAGACCATGGGCGGACTGGTGGAGAAAATCATCCCGCGCAACTCGACCATTCCTTGCGCCCGCGCGCAGGAATTCACCACTTTCAAGGACGGCCAGACCGCGCTGGCGGTGCATGTGCTGCAAGGCGAGCGTGAGCTGGTGGCGGACTGCCGTTCGCTGGCACGCTTCGAGCTGCGCGGCATTCCGCCGATGGCGGCCGGCGCGGCGCGCATCCGCATCACCTATCAGGTGGATGCGGACGGCTTGCTGTCGGTGTCGGCGCGCGAGCTGCGTTCGGGCGTTGAGGCGTCGATCAGTGTCAAGCCGTCGTATGGCCTGGGCGATGACGATGTGGCGCGCATGCTGATGGATTCGCATGCTTCCGCCGATGTCGATATGAAAGCACGCGCGCTGCGGGAAGAACAGGTTGAGGCGGAACGTATTCTGCTGGCCACGCAAGCGGCGCTGGATGAGGACGCGCCGCTGCTGTCGGACGAGGAGCGCGTGGCAGTCGATGCGCTGATGGCGAAAACGCGCGAGATCGTCGCGCAGTCGCAGACCGGCGCCGTCGATCATCAGGCCGTGAAAGCTGCGGTCGAAGCGCTGGCCCACGGCACCGAAGAATTTGCATCGCGCCGCATGGATCGCAGCGTGCGCAGTGCGCTGGCCGGCAAGGCGCTGGACCAGGTAGTCTAAGCATGTCATTCCCGCGCATGCGGGAATCCATGCTGAGCCAATGAAATCGCGTCCCTATGGATTCCCGCTTTCGCGGGAATGACGGGGCCAACAAAAGAGTTTAAACATGCCACAAATCGTATTCCTGCCCCACGCAAAACTGTGCCCGGACGGCGCTGTCGTTGAAGCCGAAGCCGGCAAGACGCTGTGCGATATCATGCTGGAAAATGATATCCACATTGAGCACGCCTGCGAGAAGTCCTGCGCCTGCACCACCTGCCATGTGCTGGTCCGTGAAGGCATCAACTCGCTGAACGAAGCCAGCGAAACCGAAGAGGACATGCTGGACAAGGCGTGGGGCCTGGAAGCCGTGTCGCGCCTGTCGTGCCAGGCCGTGGTCGCGGACGAAGACCTGGTCGTTGAAATTCCGAAGTACACCATCAATCACGCAAGCGAAGGCGGGCACTGATATGAAGTGGACTGACATCACCGCGATTGCGGAAGCGCTGTACGACAAGTATCCGGATATCGATCCGGCCACCATTCGCTTCACCGATCTGCACAACTGGATCGTCGGCCTCGAAGAGTTTGACGACGACCATACGCGCGGCGGTGAGAAAGTCCTCGAAGCAGTTCAGCAGGCGTGGATCGATGAAGCAGCCTAAAAAACCCGTACCAAAGATCGGCGCCACCGTCACCAGCGCCGACAACATGCCGGAGATCCGCGAAGGTCAGACCGTGGCTCTGCTGCAGGAGCTGCACATCCTCACGCGCGACGGCAAGATGAACCAGGACAGCCGCCGCAAGCTGAAACAGGTCTACCACCTGTACCAATTTATCGAGCCGCTGCTGAAGGAAGTGCTGGCCGAAAAGGACAGCGTCTCGCTGGTCGACCACGGCGCCGGCAAGTCCTACCTCGGTTTCATCATCTACGACCTGTTCTTCAAGGCGCTACAGAACGACTCGCACATCTACGGCATCGAAACCCGTGAAGAGCTGGTCGCGCGCTCGCAGGAACTTGCCAGCCAGTTCAACTTCCCCGGCATGTCCTTCCTGCCGCTGTCGGTGGCCGAGTCCACCGAATCGAAGCTGCTGCCGGCGCAGATCGATGTCGTTACCGCGCTCCACGCCTGCAACACCGCCACCGATGACGCCATCCAGTTCGCGCTGAAGAAGAAGGCCAAGCACATCGTGCTGGTGCCATGCTGCCAGGCCGAAGTGGCCTCGGTGCTGAAGAAGAACAAAGGCCAGTCACTGGGCAAATCCGCGCTGACCGAAATCTGGCGCCACCCGATTCACACCCGTGAATTCGGCAGCCAGATCACCAACGTGCTGCGCTGCCTGCAACTGGAAGCGCACGGCTACAACGTCACCGTGACCGAACTGGTAGGCTGGGAACACTCGATGAAGAATGAGCTGATTATCGCCACCTACAAGAACCTGCCGCGCAAGCGTCCGGCCGAGCGCCTGAAAGAGGTGCTGGACACCGTTGGCCTGCAAGAGATGAACACCCGTTTCTTCGCCGACGAAGAGGTAGCGTAATGGAGAACTGGCTCGACCTGCGTAGTGACACCGTCACGCGTCCAAGCGCCGCCATGCGCGCCGCAATGAACGCCGCCGAAGTCGGCGACGACGTTTACGGCGACGACCCGACCGTCAACCGTCTGCAGGAATACGCAGCCGATTTGTTCGGCTTTGAAGATGCAGTGTTCGCGCCATCCGGCACGCAAACCAATCTGCTCGCGCTGCTGGCGCACTGCGGCCGTGGCGATGAATACCTGGTCGGCCAGGAGGCGCATACCTACCGCTACGAAGGCGGTGGTGCTGCGGTGCTGGGTAGCATTCAGCCGCAGCCGATCATCAATCAGGCCGATGGCAGCATCGCGCTGGCCGACATTGAATCCTACATCAAGCCGGATGATTTCCACTTCGCCCGCACCAAGCTACTGGCGCTGGAAAACACCATCAACGGCCGTGTGCTGCCGATGGAATACGTGCAGCAGGCAACCAAGCTGGCGCACGATAAAGGCTTGTCCACGCACCTCGACGGCGCCCGCATCTGCAACGCGGCCGTCAAGCTGGGCATCACCCCGCGCGAAGTAGTGCAAGGCTTCGACTCCGTCTCCGTATGCCTGTCTAAAGGCCTGGGGGCGCCGGTCGGCTCGGTCCTGCTGGGCACCAAGCCGTTGATTAAAGAAGCCAAGCGCTGGCGCAAGATGCTGGGTGGCGGCATGCGCCAGGCCGGCATCATCGCCGCTGGCGGCTTGTACGCGCTGGAGCACAACATCCAACGCCTGGCCGAGGATCACGACAACGCCGCCTACTTCGCCGCCGAACTGGCGAAGATGAAGAACCTCAAAGTCAGCGCGCCGCAGACCAACATCTTCTACGTCGACATTCCGCAGTTTGTGCTGAAAGGGTTGGGGGATGTACTGGACCTGACCCGCATCCGCATGTCGCTCGGCCCGCGCACGCGCATCGTCACACACATGGACGCATCGCGCGACGACATCGACCGCGCCATCACCGTATTTGGAGATTTCTTTGGATAACACGATACGTCTCTCCAAGCGGGTAGCCGATGACCGCCAATGCTCGCGCCGTGAAGCCGAGTTGTATATCGAAGGCGGCTTTGTCAGTGTCGACGGCGTACTGGTGGAGGAAGCCGGCGCGCGCGTCGCGCCGGAGCAGCAGGTTACGCTGGCGGACGACGCCACGCTGCTGGAGATTACCCCAGTCACCATTCTGCTGCACAAGCCTGCGGGCGCTGCGCAGCCGCTGCATTTGCTCAAGGCCGACACGCTGACGCGCTCCGCGCCGGGCCAGCGCTTCCTCAAGCGCCACATCACCGGCCAGCAGGAAATGGTGCCGCTGGACGTTAAAGCCAGCGGCCTGGTGGTGTTCACCCAGGACTTCCGCGTCAACCGCAAGTTGAGCGAAGAATCGCTGGAGCAGGAAATCATCGTCGAAGTCTCGGGCGACATCATTGAAGGCGGCTTGCAGCAGCTGAATCAGATCAACGGCAAAGTAAGCTGGCAAAACGAAACGCGCCTGCGCTGGGCCGTCAAAGGACTCAAGCTGGGCACGATCGAAAAGCTGTGCAAGGAAGTCGGCCTGAAAGTGGTGTCCATGAAGCGCATCCGTGTCGGCCGTATGTCCATGGCCAGCCTGCCTTCCGGCGAATGGCGCTACTTGCAGAACTACGAGCGCTTCTAACTCTCCCGCAAGGTGCGCGGCGCGCTGTGCGGCCAGTGATGCAACTGATAGTTGCGCCACAGCCGCTCAGCGATCTGCGCGCCGAGGCCATTGGCCTTGACCCGCATCGCTTCATTCCCCAACTCCGCCGTCACCTGCTCGAACAGCGCCAGCCAGCGCAGGAACAGCTGCGCCTTCACGTCCGGCAGCGCCAGATGCATGGGCATCGGCTTGCCGCTGTAACGCCCGGTCCCGCGCAACAGGCCGGACCAGAAATCCGTTAGCTGCGCCAGGTGCCGGTCCCAGTCTCCCACATGCGCCAGGAACACCGGACCGAGCACCTGGTCCGCGCGCGCCCGCGTGTAAAACGTATGCACCAGTTGCCGCACCTCCGCTTCGGTGCAGAGGTCATGGCGCGCCTGGTCGATCAATTCCTGATGGCTCGGCATAATAGTCAGAATTTGTAGTTGATCCCGGCCAGCACGCTGCGTCCATTGCCAGGCAGGAAGGCGAGATCGGTGGCCGCCGTGCGATTGCGGATCGCATAGCTGCTGATGTAGTGTTTGTCGGTCACGTTGTCCAGCTGGACGTAGGCGCTCCAGTGCTGGTCGCCACGATACTCGGCCTTCAGTCCCAGCAGCGCGTAGCCAGGCTGGGTTTGCGTATTCGCGTGATCAATCGGCGTGTCCTGCGGCTGCCAACGCACATTCGGGCCGAAGCGCCAGGCGCCGGTTTGCTGCATCAACTCGGCGTTGATGACGTTGCGCGGCACGCCGGCCAGCTGCTTGCCGGCGAATTCGCCGCCGCGGAAAGTGAAGTCGCTATGCGTCCACGCTAATCGGTAAGCCAGGCTGTTCGCGCCGAAGGAAGGCAGCGTGCCGTCCAGGCCCGCCTCGATGCCCTGGTGGCGCGTATCCGCCGCATAGTTGTAGGTGCCGACGCGGACGCCGTTGGCGTCGGTGGTTGAAATTAGCTCGTCCTCGACCTTGCTACGGTAGATGCTGAGCGACCAGTGACCGGCCTTGCCGGCCAGCGCAAAGTCGCCGGCGCCTCCGATTTCCGCAGTCTGCGCGCGTTGCAGGCGTAGCCGGTTCATGCTGGAGGTGGCGGCGGCCGGCGCGGCTGGATTGATGGTGCCGGTGATGATTTCCCAGTACGTCGGCGCCTCGTTGCTGCGGCTGATGTTGGCGTACAGGCGCTGACCTGCCACCGGCGTCCAGTTCAGGCCCAGTTCGGGTGTCGAATAATGGTAGGACTGGTCCAGCACAGCGCCGTTGGCGCGGTTGCGCGCATCGCGTTTGGCGTGGCTGAGTTTAATGTCGGCCACGGCGCTCCATCCCGGCGCCAACAGCCAGTCGGCGCCGGCTGCCAGATCGCGGTTGTCGGCGTCGAGATCGTAGTCGCCGAAGCGCTGCATGCGTTGGCCGTTTTGGGCGTTGTTGGCGTACAGCTCACGGTCCATCTGCGTGTGGCTCCACGCGGCGGCGGCGTGATAACCGAGCCGACCATTGCTGCCGTTGAGCTGCCATTGCGCGCCATAGGTGTGGCTGTCGCTGACGTTATGGCTGGTCGGCTCGACAAACAAATCATCGGTGCGCTGGGCGTAGACACCGACTTCCTGGTTGAGCGTGGCGTCACCCCAATGGGTGCGGTTGGCCAGCCGCAGCTGACGCACTTCGCGGCGCGGATCGCGCTTGTAGTTGTTGAGCAGCGTGTCTTGTGGCGTGTTGCCGTCGCCCATGGTGAAACGCGGGTCGCTGAGCGCGCGATCTTTGGTCAGCACGGTGGGGATGCTGAAATCGACATCGGTGTACGACAGGTAGCTGCGGTTCTCGACGCCGCCGCCCAGGCTGATGCCGGCGTTGGCGTGCAGCGCGGTGCGGCGCGCGTCGGAATGGTGGCGGAAACCGTCACTGTCGTCATGGCTGACGCTGACGTGGCCATCCCAGCCATCGCGCTGCACGCCGGCCGAGGTTTGCAGATTGCGGCGGCCAAAGTTGCCGCCTTCAACGCGCAGCGTGCCGTGATCGGTGGCCGCAGACAGCGACTGGAAATCCAGCTCGCCACCGAGCGTGGTGGCAGACGGCGCGATGGCGTTGGCGCCGCGCCGCACGCTGATCAGGGCGGCGTTGCGCGGCTCCAGCAGACTGATAATGAAGGAGCCATCGGCCTCGTTCAACGGCAAGCCTTCCTGCAACAGCAGCACGCCGCGATTGACCGGATTGCTCTGGATGCCGGAGCCGCGAATATTCAAACGCGGCTGGTCGGTGCCACCGAAGAATTCCTGCACCACCAGGCCCGGCTGGAAACCGAGCGCGTCGCCCAGCGTCAGCAGGCGGCCTTGTTGCTGCGGCTCGATCAGGTTGGTGGCGCCGGGCACACGGGCCAGTTTGGCGCGCTCCGCTTCGGCCGATGGGATCAGTTTATCGGCAACGGCGCTGACGGTCACGGCTGGCAGCGCGGTATCGTCCGCCATGACTGGCAAGGACAAGGCGGCGCTCAGTGCGGCGCACAGGGAGGTAAGACGGAAAGACGGCTTAGACATGCATACTCCAATAATTAGAAAGTGACGTGAAACATACTTTTGGCCAGCAGCACAATCAGCACGACGTGGCAGAACACGCTCAAGTGCATCAGGCGGAAGCGGCGGGAATCGAGGCGGCCACGAATGCGCCAGTAGTTAGCGGTGAGGAAGTGGCCGAACACGCTGGTCGCCAGCACGATCTTGATCGTCAACAGCGTGGCGAAGGTGCTGCCGGCGGGATCGGCCAGTTGTTCGCGGTAGTGCATCGCCAGCCCGATGCCGGCGGCGAACAGGGTGACGATCACAATCGGCATGAGGCGGCGGGCGCGCAGGCCAATGCCGCGTTCGACGGCGCGCATGGCTTCCGCTGGGACGTGCTTGCGCACGCCCTCCAGTATCAGCACTTCGAAGAACACGGTGCCGACGAACATCAGCGCGCAAAACAGGTGAATCGCCACCAGTACGGGATAACTCATGATTGCTTCCTTTTAGGTTCAGTCAGGGCACGATGCAGGGCGTCGGCTACCTGGGCGCGTTGCGCATGGGCGCCGATCAGGTAGTCGCGACCTTTGCCGTTCTCCAGCAGCACACAGCGGTCGACCAGTTCCACCAGCTCGTGCGGGTGGTGGCTGACGTAGAGCAGGGCGGCGCAGCTGTCGCGTAGGCAGGCGTCGCACAGTTGCGTCAGCGCGCGGCGCAGGCCGGGGTCGAGCGCGCTGAATGGTTCGTCCAGCAGTAGCAAATCCGGTTGCAGCGCGAAGGCGCGTGCCAGCGCCACCCGCTGTGCCATCCCGCCGGACAGCTCGCGCGGCCAGCATGCCGCCTGGTCGCGCAGGCCGACGCGCTCCAGCCATGACAGAGCAGTCATGCGGGCCTCGTCGCGGCGCGCACCGGCGGCTTCCAGCGGCAGCGTGACGTTATCGAGCATGCTGCACCATGGAAGCAAACGCGGCTCCTGGAACACCAGCACCGGATGGCGGAAGGTCTGCCGCAACGTGCCGGCGGACGGTTTCAGCAGCCCGGCAGCCAGCTTCAGCACCGAACTCTTGCCGGCGCCGCTGGCGCCAAGCATGCCGACCCGTTCGCCGGCCTGCAGCCTCAGGTCGAAGCCGGCCAGCACGTCGCGCTCGCCGAGCCGTATCGATAGATTGCTGTAGTCAAGCATGGGACGGCTCCTGCCAGCGGCTCAGGCGGCGTTGCAGCGGTTGCAGCATGACGAACTCCAGCACGCCCACCAGCAGCAGCGTCAGCAGCACCCACGCATACAGCTGTCCGCTATCGAAGGTGCTGCGGGCGTTGGCCAGCGCAAAGCCGGCGCCGCTGTCGGCGCCCAGCACCTCGGCCATGACTACCAGCCGCACGCCGCCGCAGGTGGCGATCAGCAAGGCGGCGCTGAGCGGTGCGGCTAGCGCCGGCAGGTAGAGTCGCGTCAGCTTTTGCCAGGCGCTGAAGCGGTACACCTGCGCCATCTCCAACAGCGCCGGATCAACCGCACGCATGCCCTTGACCACGTTGACGTACATGCCGGGCGTGAGCATCAGCACGGCGAGAAACACAACCATCTTTGTGCCGAGCCCGAACCACAGCATCGCCAGCAACACGACTACGACAGGCGGCACCGCCATCAACAGCCAGCGCAGCGGCTCCAGCAGACCGCGCACGCGTCCGCTAACGCCACCAGCCAGCCCCAGCAGCAGGCCCAAGGCGCACGCCAGTCCCACGCCCAGCCCGACCCGCAACAGCGTGACGCCGGCATCATCGAGGAAGCGTTCGCTGCGCACCAGGTCCAGCAGCGCGCGCAGGGTTGCAAGCGGCGTCGCCATCAGCATCGGTCCGAGCCACAGCGCGGTGGCGTGCCAGCCGGTCAGCAACAGCATCAGGCCGGTGGCGGCCAGCTTGCGTGAGGTATGAGTGGCGAGCTTCATGGTCCGTAGAATCCCGCGTCGGGCAGGCGGCCGCCGGTCGCCTGCGGATTGCTCTCGGCCAGTAACTTGTACAGCGCTTCCAGTTGCGGCCGCACACTGGCGGCGCTGCGGCTGTCCAGTTGCGTGTGACGGATGGATTCTTCGACCGCCGCCGCCGGCAGATGCGGGAATTGACGCAGCACCAGCTTGGCGCACTCGGATGGATTCGTTACGCACCAGCGGGTCGACTCCGCGTAGGCGCTGTCGACCGCGCGGCTCAGCGCCCGGTCGTGCGACAGCGTGGCGGCCGCCATGATGCCGGCGGTGGGGAACTCGGGCTGGGCGGGGAAGGTTTCGCGCCACATCTGATGCTGGCTTTGCGCGCGGTACAGCTGGGGGCCGCCCTGCTGACGGTTACGCCACAGCAGCAGCGAGGTGGTCGGCTCGCCGAGGATGGCGTGGCGGGCCTGGCCGGACAGCAGCAGGGCGATGGCATCCTGCGCATCGCGCACGTAACGCAGCCGGATATCGCGTCCGGGCTGCATCTGCTTGGCCTGCAGCATTTTGTCGAGCGCGATGGCGGGCAAGTCGCGCTGATAGCCGACCAGCAGTTCCTCACCTTTCAGATCTTCCAGCCGCGCCACCTTGGGATCGCGGCTGACCAGCCACTGTATGCCCCAGACGCCGATGTTCAGCAGGCGTACCGCCTCGCCTTTGTTGGCCATCAGCGCCGGCAGGTTGCTGGGCGTGGCGGTGAAGTCGATGGCACCGCTGGTCAGCAGCGCCCGCAACTGGTCCACGCTTTGCCATGGGCGGAATTCGACTTTGTTGGCAACGGCGCTTAATGCACCGCTGTCGATGATATACAGCAGTGGGAAGCTGACCACGGCAGATGGCCCGGACAGGCGCAGCAGCGGATAGCGCTTGGGCACCGCTAGCGCCGTCAAAGGCGTGCTCAACATGGGCAGTAGCAGGGCGCGCAGGGCAGTACGGCGGCCGCTGGCGGGAGGGAGGGATTTGCGCATAATCTAAATAAGAATTATTATCATGTACGAATCATCTCAGACGTAGCGCCTCCCTCCCAATGACAAAAGTCAATTTCTCCGAGTCAAACGAGCAACTCGTCGGCTTGCTATCCCGTCATCCGCTGTTCAGGGATATGCCGTCCGCCGTGGTGGCGGCTCTGGCGGCACCGGCCGGCACGCGCCAGGTGGCCGCTGGCGCCTGGCTGTTTCGCGAGGGCGACCGCGCGCAGCATTGCTATATGGTGGCGGGCGGTACGGTGGAGATGCTGCGTTATGGCGCCGATGGTACCGAGCGCGTGTTCAAGGCGTTCGGCAAGGGGCAACTGGTGGCGGAATGGTCGATGTTCATGCCCCACGGCCGCTATCCGATGAATGCGCGCGCGGTGGGCGAACTGACGGTGTACGGCGTGCCGCGCGAGGCCTGGCAGCAGGCCTGCGCCAGCCACTCGCCGCTGGCGATGCGGACGCTGGCGGCGCTGAGCGAGCGCCTGTACCGCAGTGTCAACGAAGTGGAGTGGCTGACCGCGAGCACAGCGCCGCAGCGGCTGGCGGCGTATCTATTGGAGGAGTCGGCGCGCCAGGGCGGCACGGCGATCGAGCTGCCGATCAGTCAGCGGCAGTTGGCCGGGCGGCTGGGCATGCGCGCCGAAACGCTGAGCAGGCTGTTCTCGGATTGGGTACAGTCGGACTATCTCAGCGGCAAACAGCGCCACTGGATATTGACCGATCTGGGTTTTTTGCGCGAGCTTGCCAGCGCCTCAGTGCGCAGCTTTTGACGGCGCGCCACTGTTTTTCTTTGGCAGTGGCGGCAGCTGCACCAGACGGGTGCCGGCCAGCTTATCGTGCAGGAACTGGCGGTCTTTGTCGAAGAACGCGGTGAGCGACCATGCAACGATGCCGATCAGGATCGCGCCCAGTGCTTGCCAGCGGTGCAGGTCAAACGCCAGGGCGACGACCAGCGCCGGCAAGATCCACATCCAGCTGAGCAGGTAGCGAATGGCTGCCACGCGCGGCGTCAGCGGACCGCCGGTGGAGGTCACCAGCTTCAGGCGCCAGGTGCGCATCGCCAGCGTCTGGCCTTCGCGCGTCCATTGGTGGATGAAGTAGGCGCCCAGCACCAGGAATGCCAGCGCCTGCCGCATGTGTTCGACCAGCGGCGTGTGGCTGCCGCCGGTGACGATCTCAAAAATCAGGAAGGGCAGGAACAGCGCGGCAAAGCCGAGCAGGCTTTCGTACACCATCGAAATCAGACGGCGCTGGATGGTGGGCTTGGTGGGCTTATTTGACATCGGCAGGAACCGGTTGAGTAGGCGGCGTGGAGGTCGGCGGAATCGGCGTCACGTTGGAGGCGTTCGGCAACGGTGCATTGGGATCGACCGGCGGCGTGGCCACCGGTGGCGTAATTGGTGGCACCACCGGCGCGGCTTGTTTGACCGGCGCCGGTGTCGCCAGCTTGGCTTGCGACGGCGTCGGCAGGTTGACCACCTGTTTCTTGGTGGCGGCCTTGGCGGCGAGCTCTTTCTTCTGCTCGTCGGACAGCGTTTGATATTCTTCCCACGACACCGCTTTCTGCGCCGGGTTCAGCTTCTGCGCGCGGGCGTAGTTCTGACGGATCTGGCGGCGCTCGTCCGGCGACATGCTTACCCACTCGCGCATGCGGCGCTGCACACGGGCCTGCTCGTCCGGATTCATGCGGGCATAGCGCTTGGCGATGCCCAGCCATTTCTGCTTGCGGATCGGCTCGATGCCATCCCATTCGCCGGCCAGCGGTTCCAACGCCTGCTGCTGCGCCGGCGTCAAATCCTTCCACATGATTTTTTCCGCCGCCACAGCGCCTTTCTGCCCGGTGACAGCCGCCACCGGCGCCGCCACCAGATCGGCAGCATCCGGCTGGGCGGCGATCCACGCGCCCCCGGCTGCTACCGCTAACACCGCCGTTGCCGCGCCCCACTTGGCGCCACTGCTCCATGCCATCGCTTACTCGCTTCGCGTCAGGTAGGCGTTGAAGCCGTGGTCGAGGTAGGCGTCCAGCGGCAATTCGTCCGACAGCACGGCGGCGTCGATCTCCGCCAGATCGGCAATGCGTTCCTGCTGCTCGTACTGGTAGATCCCGACCATGCCAATCACCAGCGCAAGCGCCGGCACCAGCATGCCCCAGCGGCCCAGCCAGTTGAAGGACGACATCAAGCCGCCGCCAGCCGCCGCCAGTTCAGTTTTGACAACGCGCACCGCCAGCGGCACCTCCACGTGGGCTTTCTTGCGGGCCAGCGCCATTTTGCGCGCCTGCGCCAGGCGGTCAGTGGTTGCTGCGGGCAGATCGTCCAGCTTGTCATTGAGCGCGTGGCGCACTTTGTAAGCGAAATTCAGATCGTCGGTGTTCATAATTTAATTCCCTTGGCTGCCAGCGCCTCGGCCAGCGTATGTGTTGCGCGAGAGCAATGCGTCTTGACGCTGCCTTCCGAGCAGCCCATCGCTGCGGCCGTCTCGGCCACATCCATATCCTGCCAATAACGCATCAGGAAGGCTTCGCGTTGACGTGCCGGAAGCTTTTGTACTTCGGCATCGATGATGTCCAGCGTCTGCTGGCGTTCGAACTTGTCGGCGCCGGACTCGGCCGCTTCCGTGCCTTCTTCGGCAGCGTAGGATTCCAGCATGTCAAAATCATCATGCTCGTCGCCGGACGGGCCCATGCCGGAAAACAGGCTGACCCAGGTGTTGCGGACTTTTTCCCTGCGGAAGTAGTCGAGGATGGTGGTCTGCAAGATGCGCTGGAACAAGGCCGGCAATTCGGCGGCCGGCTTGTCGCCATATTTTTCGGCGAGCTTGATCATCGCGTCTTGCACGATGTCCAGCGCGGATTCGTCCTTGCGTACTGCGTAGACGGCTTGCTTGAAGGCCCGGCGTTCGACGTTTTCGAGGAAGTCGGATAATTCTTTGTCTGTGGCCATGCGTCGGGGAAGGGGGCTGCCGGGGTTGAACTGAGGCGCATCCTAGCAAAAAACGTCATATTTTGCATGGTTTTACCGCAAAGCCGATCAATTTCCAAATTAGCTCTTGCTGAAAAGGTTGGCCGGGTGTACCGTATGGGACGCTTTGAACAACCCCGAAGCTCTATGGTCTGGTCGCAGCAGGCACACAACGCCGCAACGACACGACGCGCTTTCATATGTAGGCAGTTTGCTCTCGCCCGTACCACAAGTACGAGAGGTACGCATAACCACTACGGAAAACCCGGCCAAACGAGAGTTTGCGTTAGCACTGCTTTGCACGTCACTACGGTTGACGGAAAAGGCAGTACGACCGCATAAGTAAAGGGAGTCTGGGCAGAGCTGTAGCGGCAAGTGTACTTCGTTAGGACAGAGCATCCGATCAATCTCCAATGGACCTTGAAAGGAATGTTTCATGAATACCGAAGCATCTTCATCATCGCAGTTAACTGGCGCAGAAATATTGGTGCGCTGCCTGGCCGAAGAGGGCGTTGAACACGTCTTTGGCTACCCGGGCGGAGCCGTACTGTACATCTACGACGCCATCTTCAAGCAAGACAAATTCCAACACGTTCTGGTACGCCATGAGCAGGCTGCGGTGCACGCTGCCGATGCATACTCGCGTTCGTCGAACAAGGTCGGTGTCGCGCTGGTCACGTCCGGTCCGGGTGTTACCAATGCTGTGACTGGCCTGTCCACCGCTTACATGGATTCCATCCCCATGGTCGTGATCTCGGGCCAGGTGCCTAGCCACGCCATCGGCCAGGATGCGTTCCAGGAATGCGACACGGTCGGTATCACCCGTCCGGTGGTCAAGCACAATTTCCTCGTCAAGGACGTCAAGGACTTGGCAGAGACCGTCAAGAAAGCCTTCTTCATCGCCCGCACCGGCCGTCCAGGCCCTGTGCTGGTCGATATTCCGAAGGATATCTCGATGCACAAAACGACCTTCTCGTACCCGAAAGAGGTCGAGATGCGTTCGTACAAACCGGTAGACAAAGGCCATTCCGGCCAGATCCGCAAGGCAGTGCAACTGTTGCTGCAAGCCGAACGTCCGATGATTTACACCGGCGGCGGCGTGATCCTGGCGAATGCCGCACCGGAACTGAACAAACTGGTCGACAAGCTGGGCTTCCCGGTCACCAACACGCTGATGGGCCTGGGCGCATATAAAGCGTCGAGCGAAAACTTCGTCGGCATGCCCGGCATGCACGGTACCTACGAAGCAAATATGGCGATGCAGAACTGTGATGTGCTGATCGCCATCGGCGCCCGCTTCGACGACCGCGTGATCGGCAATCCGAAACACTTCGCCTCGAACCCGCGCAAGATCATTCACGTCGACATCGACCCGTCGTCGATTTCCAAGCGCGTGAAGGTGGACATCCCGATCGTCGGCAACGTCAAAGACGTGCTGATCGAGTTCCTGGCGCAGCTGGACGCGTCGGACGCCAAGCCGAATCAGCCGGCGCTGAAAACCTGGTGGAAGCAGATCCAGGAATGGCGCGGCCGCGACTGCCTGAAATTCGCCAGCTCCGACCTGGTCATCAAGCCGCAATCGGTGGTGCAAAAGCTGTGGGAAGTGACCAAGGGCGACGCCTTCATCACCTCCGACGTCGGCCAGCACCAGATGTGGGCAGCGCAGTACTACCCGTTCGACCAGCCTAAGCGCTGGGTCAACTCGGGCGGCCTGGGCACCATGGGTGTCGGCCTGCCGTACGCGATGGGCGTGCAGATGGCTAATCCGGACGCGACCGTTGCCTGCATCACCGGCGAAGGCTCGATCCAGATGTGCATCCAGGAACTGGCGACCTGCAAGCAGTATCACCTGACGCCGAAGATCATCATGCTGAACAACCGCTTCCTCGGCATGGTCCGCCAGTGGCAGCAGATCGACTACGGTTCGCGCTACTCCGAGTCCTACATGGATTCGTTGCCGAACTTCGAGAAGCTGGCCGAGGCCTATGGCCACGTCGGCATGCGCATCGAGAAACCGGGCGACGTTGACGGCGCACTGCGCGACGCGTTTGCGATGAAGGACAAGCTGGTGTTCATGAACTTCATTACCGATCAATCGGAAAACGTCTGGCCGATGGTTAAAGCAGGCAAGGGTCTGTCCGAAATGCTGCTGGGTTCGGAGGATCTCTAATATGCGACACATTATTTCTGTATTGCTGGAAAACGAAGCCGGCGCGCTGTCCCGCGTGGTCGGTCTGTTCTCGGCCCGTGGCTACAACATCGAGACCCTGACCGTGGCGCCGACCGAAGACGCGACCTTGTCGCGGATGACCATCGTCACCACCGGTTCGGACGACATCATCGAGCAGATTACCAAGCACTTGAACCGCCTGATCGAGGTGGTGAAGGTGGTGGATCTGACCGAAGGTCATCACATCGAACGCGAACTGATGCTGATCAAGGTGCGCGCGGTGGGCAAGGAGCGCGAAGAGATGAAGCGTACCGCCGACATCTTCCGCGGCCGCATCATCGACGTCACCGAGAAAAGCTACACGATTGAACTGACCGGCGCCAAGAGCAAGCTCGACGCCTTCATCGACTCGATCGACCGCGCTTCGATTCTCGAAACGGTACGTACCGGCGGTTCCGGCATCGGACGCGGCGAACGCATCCTCAAAGTTTAAGCAGCACGCAACCCATACATAACGAATTTACTAGGATTAAAAAATGAAAGTTTTCTACGACAAAGACGCTGACCTCTCCCTGATCAAAGGCAAAAACGTGGCCATCATCGGCTACGGCTCGCAGGGTCACGCCCACGCACAAAACCTGAGCGATTCCGGCGTCAACGTGACTGTCGGCCTGCGCAAAGGCGGCGCTTCGTGGACCAAGGTTGAGAAAGCCGGCCTGAAAGTCGCTGAAGTGAACGAGGCTGTCAAAGCCGCCGACGTCATCATGATCCTGCTGCCGGACGAGAACATCGCCCAGGTCTACAACGAAAACGTTGCGCCAAACGCCAAGCAAGGTGCAGTGCTGGCCTTCGCCCACGGCTTCAACGTGCATTACGGCCAAGTTGTGCCACGTGCCGACCTGGACGTCATCATGGTTGCACCGAAAGCACCAGGCCACACCGTGCGCGCCACCTACACCCAGGGCGGCGGCGTGCCCCACCTGATCGCTGTGTACCAGGACAAATCCGGCGTCGCTCGTGACATCGCCCTGTCGTACGCTTCGGCTAACGGCGGCGGCAAGGCCGGCATCATCGAAACCAACTTCCGTGAAGAAACCGAAACCGACCTGTTCGGCGAGCAAGCGGTTCTGTGCGGCGGCGCGGTTGAGCTGATCAAAGCCGGCTTCGAAACCCTGACCGAAGCTGGCTATGCACCGGAAATGGCGTACTTCGAGTGCCTGCACGAACTGAAACTGATCGTCGACCTGATCTATGAAGGCGGCATCGCCAACATGAACTACTCGATCTCGAACAACGCCGAATACGGCGAATACGTGACCGGTCCTAAAGTCGTTACCGAAGCGACCAAGGATGCGATGCGTCAGTGCCTGAAAGACATCCAGACCGGCGAATACGCCAAGTCCTTCATCCTGGAAAACAAAGCCGGCGCCCCGACCCTGATCTCGCGTCGTCGCCTGACCGCCGAGCACCAGATCGAAGAAGTCGGCGCCAAGCTGCGCGCCATGATGCCTTGGATCGCCAAAAACAAGATGGTTGACCAGTCGAAGAACTAATCAGTTCCTCGCACAACGAAAGCCGGCTTTAAGCCGGCTTTTTTTTAGTTCAAGATGGGCATGTTTAGTAAAAATCACTAAATTCAGCCAAAAATTGAAAGTTTGTTGAGTGCGCTTGATGCTTCTTGTTATAACGTTATTAGGTTATATGCAAGGAGCTGTTGATGACGACAAAGATGGGTGCTGTGCTGCTGCTTGCCGGAGTGGGCGCCGTCCTGCCTGCCTTGGCCACCGTACCGGCGCCACTGTCCTATCCTTGCCTGCGCGCCATTGCCCCGATCCACATCGACGGCAAGCTTGACGATGCTGCATGGCGCAACGCGCCGTGGACTGCCGACTTCGTCGATATCGAAGGCGACAGCAAGCCGCGTCCCAAATACCGCACGCGTGTCAAGATGCTGTGGGACGACCAGTACCTCTACATCGCCGCCGAGATGGAAGAGCCGGACGTCAAAGCCACGCTGACGCAGCGCGACTCCGTCATCTTCAAGGACAACGACTTCGAGGTCTTCATCAAGCCCTTGCCGGACACCGACAGCTATTACGAGTTCGAGATCAACGCGCTGAACACCGGCTGGGATCTGTTTTTGCCCAAGCCCTACAACCAGGACGGCCAGCCCGACAACAGCTGGGATATACAGGGCCTGAAGACCGCCATCGCCGTGCAGGGCACGCTGAACAACCCGAAAGACAAGGATCGCGGCTGGAGCGTGGAAATCGCCTATCCCCTGAGCGCGTTCGCATCCCGGCAGGCGGTGCCGCAGCCGCGCGACGGCACCACCTGGCGCATCAATTTCAGCCGCGTGGAATGGACCACCGGCAAACCCAAGGAAGACAACTGGGTCTGGTCGCCGCAGGGTGTGATCGATATGCATGTGCCGGAACGTTGGGGTTTTCTGCAATTTCTGGGACGCGCCACCATGCAGAAAAACTAGCCGCAGCGTGTTTAGTGTCGCCGATTGCGCGCAAGACAAGTGTGGTAAATCGGCCTCGTCCCAGTTTAGTAAATCAAACTAAACTTCGCCCCAAGTTTGGAAACTGATTGAGCTGCATGAAGTTACTTTGTATAAATTTCAACGGGCGAATGCGATGTCCAACGACATGCAGGCAATCTCCGGCGTTTAGTAAAAACATCCGGCGGCCACCCACTTATAACAAGCCCGATATCGGGCATAACCAGGAGATGACCACATGAGCAACATCCATCACACTTCCCGGCATTTACGCTGCCGCGCCACGCCGATCGCCATGGCGGTTGGCGCCGCGCTGCTGTCGCTGAGCGCGCAGGCGCAGACCGAGGCGCCGGCAACGCCGAACGCCAAGGCCGCAGACGATAAAGTTGTTGTCGTGACCGGCTACCGCTACGCGATCGAGAAAAGCCTCGACCAGAAGCGCGACGCCAATTCCATCGTCGAGGTGGTGACCGCCGAAGACATCGGCAAATTCCCCGACAAGAACGTGGCCGACGCGCTGCAGCGCGTGCCGGGCGTGATCATCGACCGCAGCGGTGGCGAGGGCAAGAACGTCAGCGTGCGCGGCTTGTCGTCGGAACTGACGCTGACCGAATTGAACGGCAACTACATCGCCACCGCCGAATCCAATGGCGACCCGACGCGCTCGTTCAACTACACGCTGATGCCGGCCAATATGCTGTCCAGCGCCGAGCTGTTCAAAACGCCGGAAGCGCGCATCGACGAAGGCGGCATCGGCGGCACCGTGATCCTGCGCACGCGCCGTCCGCTGGACGTCAAGTCCGGTAGCGGCTTCGTTTCGGCCGAAGGCACCTGGGCCGACACCACCAAGAAAACCGACGGCCAGTTCTCCGGCCAGTATGCCTGGCACGACGAGCAGAACCGCTTCGGCGTGCTGGTCGGCTACACGCAGCAGAAACGCACCACGCGCACCATGGGCGCCAGCACCGAAGACTGGAAGTGGTACAGCGACGACAACACCGCGCATCCGGCCACCGATGTCAACGGCAAGCCGTCGAAGATGAACAGCTACTGGTGGGGTGAGTCGGGCTTCTACGACCAGAGCGGCAAGTACTACAGCAACTTCATGATGCCGACCTCGGTCAACTTCGACGTCAAGACCGAGGAGCGCGAGCGCAAGGGCGGTCAGCTGACGCTGCAATTCAAGCCGGCGCGCAACCTGACGCTGACCGGTAACTACTTCCGCTTCGACCTGTCGCAGAACTCGCAGACCAACACGCTGAAGATTCCCGAGTGGAATCTGGCGCGCTACAACGGCGACGGCAACTGGGCCGGCGGCCGTCTGCTCGATGGCCTGACCTTCGACCCGAGCAAGACCATCGTCACCGGCGCGCAATACAGCGTCCACCCTGGCAAGACCTACTATTGCAGCGAAGCGCAGGCGGCCGCAGGCGGCCAGAAACCTGGCGGCTGGGGTCCGGATGATTGCACCGTGCCGACGCCACAGATCACCGGCAGCTACAACCGCGAAAAAGCCCTGTCGCAGACCGCCGACATCGAAGCCGAATGGCGCGGCGAGTCGGTCGACGCCAGCTTCAAGCTCGGCCGCACCTGGGCCGCCGGCGGTCCGGAACTGCAATTCTCCATGCCGATCAAGCCGCGCATGCAAAATGCCAACGGCAGCTGGACGCTGGGTAACTACGCCAGCTCGTGGAGCCTGAATGGCACGCCGACCATGACCTTCTCGCCGGAACTGATGGCCAACCTGCAAAAAGGCATCGGCGAGATCGACCTCGGCTCGACCCAGTCGTCGTGGACCCGCAACAGCACCGAGCAGAAGTACGCGCAGGCGGACGCCACCTGGCACACCGACCGTGGCTGGCTGGACTCGGTCATGTTCGGCGCCAAGTACCGTGACGGCGGCACCCACCGCAGCACCGGCAACAGCTACTGGGCGTGCAAGGGCACCGACGCCAGCAACTACGACAACCGCTACCAGGCCGGCTGCGATCCAACCGCCAACAAATTCCAGCCACAGTTCCTGTACAGCCAGTCGCTGGACAATATTGTGGGCGGCATCAATGCCAGCGCCTTCCCGGCGATTAATTTCCCGGCCTATGTCAGCTACCTGAACCAGACCTACGGCGCGATGCAGACGCGTAACGAAGATAACTTCGTCTACAACGTCAATGAGAAAATCGCCTCCGCCTACGTGCAAGCCAACATCAAGGCGGAACGTCTGCGCGGTAACGTCGGTCTGCGCGTGGTGCGCACCAAGCAGCATGCCGATTCGACCGACCAGGTCGACAACTACAGCGACTACTTCTTCGATGGCGCCGACGGCAATCCGGCGCCTTGCCAGGCAGGCGGCGCGCCAGCGATCGGCGCGCCGTCCGGCTCCGGTTGCATCAGCGGCTTCACTACGCTGCCGGACAGCATCGCGCACACCAAGTCGTTCGCCGTCAGCTCGCTCGACCGCACTTACACCGATGTGCTGCCAAGCATCAATCTGGCTTATGACCTGAGCGACACCTTGCTGCTGCGCGCGGCGGCTTCCAAGGTGGTGGCGCGTCCTAGCTACAACGACATCGCCTATCCAGGCGGCCTGCGCAACTACAGCCAGGAATACGTCAACGACCGCCGTCTGATCGGCGGCGGCGATCAGCAGGGCTGGTACGGTTCGGGCAGCAACAAGGAACTGGAACCGTACAAGGCTAACCAGTTCGACCTGGGCCTGGAGTGGTACTTCCAGCGCGGTTCGGTGCTGGGCGCCAACGTGTTCCGCAAGAACGTCAGCAACTTCTCGGTGCCGGTGGTGCTGAATGTGCCGCAGACGGTCGGCGGTCAGAGCGTGACGGTGCAGAACTACTCGACCACCGCCGGTGGCCGTAACGGCGTCTCGCAAGGTGTCGAACTGTTCGTGCAGCACACGCTGGCCATGGGTGTGGGCTTCCAGGTCAACTACACCTACAACAAGACCAACCAGGCGGCGATCACGCTCGGCGATGGCACCGAACTGGGCAAGTCGCCGCTGGTCGGCAGTGCCAAGAACCAGGCCAATGTGACGGTGTTCTATGAAACCGACACCTTCCTGGCACGGGCCTCGTACAACCGTCGCGGTGTGGTAGTGGACGGCCTGATGAATGGCCTGAACGTCTATCGCGATCCGTACAGCCAGGTCGACCTGAACATCGCCTACAACTTCACCAAGCAGCTGAGCTTTACCGCTTCGGTGCTGAACGTGACCAAGGAAGAATCGAGCTCGCATCTGGGCAACGATACCAAGAACCGTTTCTACTCCAATAATTACGCTGGCCGTATCGCGTATTTTGGCGCGAACTATAAGTTCTAAGTTCCGGTCCTGCCCCGTTCCGCCGAACGGGGTAGTGTCTTTAACGGCTTTGCCTCCCTCCCGGCAAAGCCGTCTTCTTTGGACGCCCGTATGCACCAGCACAACCGCATCAACAGCATTACCGTCGTCGGTGGCGGCAGCGCCGGCTGGATGGCCGCCACGGCTCTCGCTACCTATCTGGGCAAGGGCGCCAGCATCCGCCTGATCGAATCCGAAGAGATCGGCATTGTCGGCGTTGGCGAAGCCAGCGTTCCGCACATTCGCCTGTTCAACGGTCAATGGCTGGGCATCGACGAGGCCGAATTCGTCAAACGTACGCAGGGCACGATTAAGCTCGGCATTCAATTCAACGACTGGGGCCGCATCGGCGACAGTTATATCCACGGTTTCGGCGCCATCGGCCGCTCGATGGGGCCGTTGCCGTTCCACCAGTTCTGGCTGAAGTTGTTCCAGTCCGGGCGCGCTGCGCCGATCGGCGCCTACACGCCGCAAACGGTGATGGCGCCGCAGGGCAAATTCGCGCCGCGCGACCACAACGCGGCGCCGGGCTCGCCGCTGGCCGACATCGCCTACGCCTACCATTTCGACGCCACGCTGTACGCGCGCTATCTGCGCGAGCTGGCCGAACAGCGCGGCGTGCAGCGCATCGAAGGCAAGATTGTCAGCGTGCAGCAGCGCGCCGACGATGGCTTTATTGAATCGGTGACGCTGGAAAGCGGGCAGGTAGTCGATGGCGAACTGTTCATCGATTGCTCCGGCTTCCGTGGCCTGCTGATCGAGCAGACGCTGAAGACCGGTTATATCGACTGGTCGCACTGGCTGCCGTGCGACAGCGCGCTGGCGGTGCCCAGCGCGGGCGTCGATCCGATCACGCCGTACACCCGCGCCAGCGCGCAGAAGGCTGGCTGGCAGTGGCGCATTCCGCTGCAGCACCGCATCGGCAATGGTTATGTGTATTCCAGCAAGTACATCAGCGACGACGAAGCCGCCGCCACACTGCTGGCCAATCTCGACAGCGAGGCGCTGGCCGAGCCGCGCCAGCTGCGCTTTACCACCGGCATGCGCCGCAAGTTCTGGAACAAGAATGTGGTGGCGCTGGGACTGGCCAGCGGCTTCCTCGAACCGCTGGAATCGACCAGCATCTACCTGGCGCAATCGGGCATCACCCGCTTGCTGAGCATGTTCCCGCAGCGCGATTTCAATCCGCTGCTGATGGACCGCTACAACCAGGAGTCCGCTTTCGAATACGAGCGGGTGCGCGACTTCCTGATCCTGCATTACAACGCGACCGAACGCAACGACACGCCGTTCTGGGATTACTGCCGCACCATGTCGATTCCGGACAGCCTGCGCGAGGCGGTCGATCTGTTCCGCAGCAATGGCTGCTACTTCCGCAACGGCGACGATTTCTTCGCGCTGCCAAGCTGGGTGCAGGTGATGCTGGGGCAGGGTATTGTGCCGCAAAGTTACCATCCGATTGTCGATGAGATGCCGGAGGCCACGCTGGTCGAGCAGGTCGCGGGCATGGAGCGCATGCTGGCCCATGCCGTCGGCGCCATGCCGACGCATCAGGAATGGATCAACCGCTACTGGAAGGCGCCGGCGCCATGAGCGGCCATAGTCTGACACGCGCGCTGCTGTGGCGGCGGCTGATGTTGACGCTGGGGCTGTGCCTGGCCATCGCCGCCAGCACTGCTACCGCTGCGGCGGCATCGGATCAACTCGTCATCGACCAGGGCTGGACCTTCCGCCAACTGCCAGGCAGTCCGCAACTTGCTGCGCATCCGCAGGCAGCGTCGTGGCGCGCGGCAAAGGTGCCGGGCACCGTGCATACCGACCTGTTGGCCAACAAGCTGATTCCCGATCCATATGTTGGCGCGCCCGAAGCGGGTTTGCAGTGGATCGGCCTGGCCGACTGGGAATACCGCACCCGCTTCGATGCGCCGGCCACGGCGCTGACAAACGCCCGCAGCGATCTGGTATTCGACGGCCTCGATACCTTTGCAGAGGTCTGGCTCAACGGCGTCCAGCTGCTGAGCGCCGACAACGCCTTCCGCACCTGGCGCGTGCCGGTGCAGGGCAAGCTGCGCGCCAAGGGCAATGAACTGCGCATCGTCCTGCGTTCGCCGATCGCCAAGCTGCTGCCGCAGGTGCAGGCCATGCCGCTCAAGCTGGCAGGTAACTATCCGTCGCCCTACGGCGATGAGCCGAAGGATGCGATGACCGCCAACTTCGTGCGCAAGCCCGGCTATCACTACGGCTGGGACTGGGGGCCGCGCTACGTCACTGCCGGCATCTGGAAACCGGTGGTGCTGCAAAGCTGGGATACGCTGCGCATCGATAATCTGCAATTGCGCCAGGACCATGTGGACGAGGCACGCGCCGACCTCGTCGCCATCGTCTCGGCCGACGCCGTGCGCGACGGCGAATTCGACCTGCGCCTGTGGCAGACGGCGCCGGACGGCAAGCGCACACTGGCCGCGCAACAGCGCGCCGCCTTGCGCGTCGGCGACAACCGCATCGCACTGCCGCTGCGCATCGACCGTCCGCAACGCTGGTTCCCGAACGGCTACGGCGCCCAGCCGCTGTACCGCTACGAGCTGGAGCTGGGCGCTGCCAAAGCCAGCGCGCGTACCGGCTTGCGCAGCATCGAACTGCGCCGCGAACCGGACGACAAGGGCCGCAGCTTCTATTTCGCCGTCAACGGTATTCCGGTGTTCGCCAAGGGCGCCAACACCATTCCCTTCGATATGTTCCAGCCACGGGTGAGCAAGACGCAACTGCGCCGCGTGCTGCTATCGGCGCGCGACGCCAATATGAACTTCCTGCGTAGTTGGGGCGGCGGCTATTACGAGAGTGACGATTTCTTCGACCTCGCCGATGAGCTGGGCCTGCTGGTGTGGCAGGACTTCATGTTCGGCGGCGGCATGCAGCCGGCGTATGACGACGCGTTCCGCGCCAACGTGGTGGCCGAGGCGCGCGATCAGGTGCGGCGCCTGCGCAATCACCCGAGCCTGGCGCTATGGTGTGGCAATAACGAAGAAGAGATCGCCTGGAAATACTGGGGACCGGGCCAGGAGCTGACCAAGGCCGATCCGGCCTTAGGCGACAAAGTCTGGAAAGGCTACGTCCAGCTGTTCGGCACCGACCTGCGCCAGGTGGTGGCGGAAGAGGGCGGCGGCATCGCCTACTGGGCCAGCTCGCCCGGCGACGACCTGGCCGAAGTGGCCAACACGCCGGCCAGCGGCGATATGCATTACTGGGAAGTATGGGGCAACCCCGCGCATCCGCCGTCCAAGTACCTGGAGATCACGCCGCGCTTCATGTCCGAATACGGCCTGCAGGCCTGGCCGGTGCAACGCACCATCGACGCCTTCGCCAAACGCGACGAGCAGGGCATTGCCATGCCGGTGATCGAGGCGCACCAGAAATTCCTGGCTGGTAAAGGCAATGAACGGCTGATGCAATACGTCGACTACGAGTTCGGCGCCACCAAGGATTTCGCCTCGTTTGTCTACCTGAGCCAGGCCGCGCAGGCCGAGGGCATCGAACTGGCGGCGTTGCATCATCGCGCCAGCCGGCCGTTCACCATGGGTTCGCTGTACTGGCAACTGAACGATGTGTGGCCGGGCGCCTCATGGTCCAGCGTGGACTGGTTCGGCCGCTGGAAAGCTCTGCAATTCCATGCGCGCCGCTTCTATGCGCCGGTGGCGGTGGCCGCGTTGCGCACGCCGCACGGAACTACCTTGCTTAGCCTGCTCAACGACCGCACCCACGCGGTGCGCGGCGAACTGCGCTTGCGGCTGCTGAGTTTGGATGGCAAGCTGCTGCGCGACGAACGCAAGCCGGTTGAGCTGGCGCCGCTGTCGTCGAACAAATTGGCCAGCTACACCGACGCCGCGTTGCTGGGCGACGCCGATCCGGCATCCACCGTGGCCGTGTTCGACCTGCAAGCCGAAGGCGAGCCGGCCTCGCGTGGCGCGGTGTATTTCAAGCCGGCCAAAAACCTGCGCTGGCCGGATGCCGGCCTGCATGCGCAACTGCGCGCTGATGGCAACGGTTATGCACTCGACCTGAGCGCCGCCAAATTTGCCCGCGCCGTCTGGATCGATTTCGGCGCTGCCGACGCCGATGTTTCTGATAATGCATTGACACTGCTGCCGGGTGAAAGCGTGTCGCTGCATGTTTCATCCAAGGCCAGCCTGGCGACGCTGCGCAAGTCATTGCGCGTGCGTTCACTGGCCGACGACCATTAAAAAAGGAGATAGTTTTCATGTCCGCATTCCCCCTCACGCCGCGTGTGGCAGCCTGCGCGCTGCTGGTCGCGCTGACGCTGCCCATGACCGCCGCGATCGCGGTCACCGCCGCGTCGCCCAACACAACACCGGTCAATACCTTCATCGGTACCCAGGATGAAGGCAATACCTTCCCCGGCGCCTCGGCCCCGTTTGGCATGATCCAGGTCAGCCCGACCGGCGAGCATTACGCCGGCTGGCGCTACAGCGATAACCGCATCCGTGGCTTCGGCCACTCCTTCCTGTCCGGCGCCGGCTGCTGGGAGCAGGGCGGCCAACTGCAGGTGCTGCCGGTCACCGGCAAGATCGGCGCCGGCGGCGATTTCGATACCGCCAAACCGGGCGGTTTCGATTACAAGAAATACGCCGCCGAGTACAGCCACGATGGCGAAGTCGGCCAGGCCGGCTACTATAAGGTGCAGCTGACCAGCTACGGGGGCATCACCGCCGAGGCCACCGCGCTGACCCGCGCCGCCGCCGAGCGCTACACCTTCGCGGCCAACGCCACCAACGGCAATGTGCTGCTCAACCTGGGCCAGGCCAACGAGCGCCATTCCGTCACCGGCAGCGAAGTGACCGTGGTGGACGAGCGTACCGTCGAAGGCCAGATCACCACCAAGAGCTTCTGCGGCGGCGCGCAGTACACCACCTGGTTCCGCATGACCTTCGACCAGCCGTTCACGGCGCACGGCATCTGGGATGATCGCGGCGGCCAGGCCGGCGCCAAAGGCCCGAGCCAGCAAGGCGAAGCCCGTCCGCACGGCGTCTGGCTGACCTTCGACCTGAACAAGGGCAAGGCAGTGACCGCAGTGAGCGCGATCTCGCACGTCGATATCGAAGGCGCGCGCACCAACCTCAAGGCCGAAGGCATGGCCAACGGCCGCCCGCTGAGCTTTGACGCCATGCGCACGCAGGCGCAATCGGTCTGGCAGCGCGAACTGGGCAGCGTGCGTATCGAGGGCGGCAGCACCGACGACCGCACCGTGTTCTACACCGCGTTGTACCACGCGCTGCTGCAACCGCTGACCGGCAACGACGCCGACGGCCGTTATCGCGGTTACGACAACGCCATCCACACCGCCAAGGACTGGACCTACTACGAGTTCTTCTCGCTGTGGGACACTTACCGTGCGCAGAACCAGTTGCTGGCGCTGCTGCGCCCGGAACGCGCGCGCGACATCGGCACCTCGGTACTGAAGATCCGCGAGCAGGGCGGCTGGCTGCCGCGCTGGGGTTATGCCAACTTCGAGACCAACATCATGACCGGCGACCCGGTCACGCCGTTCCTGGTGGACCTGTGGCGCTATGGTGCGCTGAAGGGCCGCGAGGCTGAAGCCTACACCGCGCTGCGCGAAAACGCCTTCGGCGTGCCGCCGCACGGCATCCGCGCGCAAGGCCGCGCCGGCAACCTGAATTACCTGAGCCAGGGCTTTGTGCAGTACGACCGCAGCTTCCCATCGAAAGGCATGGACGTCGATCCGCACCATGGCGCCTCGTCGACGCTGGAATACGCGGTGGGCGACGCCGCGCTGGCCACCATGGCCAAGGCGCTGGGTCACACTGACGATGAAAAAGTATTGGCGCAACGCGCGCTCAACTGGCACAAGGTCTGGGATCCGAAAGCCCAGGACAAGGCGACCGGCTTGAGTGGCTTCCCGCGTCCGCGCTTGGCTGGCGGCGACTGGTTCAAGGACGTCGACGGCAGCTATGATCCACGCAGCGAGCGCGGCTTCCACGAAGGCACCGGCTGGCAGTATCAGTGGCTGGTGCGGCAGGATATCCCCGGCCTGGCCGAAGCGATGGGCGGACCAGCCAAGGCGCTGCAACGCCTCGACATGTTCTTCGACTACGACGCCTTGCTGACCGACCCGCAAGCCGTGCGCAAGTCGTGGGTGGTGGGTGCGTACAGCTACTACAGCCAGTTCCGCTACAACCCGAACAATGAGCCCGACCTGCACGCGCCATGGGTGTATACGCTGATGGGCCAGCCGTGGAAAACCACCACCGTGCTGCGCGCAGCCGAGACTTTGTTCGGCAACGGTCCGAGCGGCGTAACCGGTAACGACGATTTGGGCACGATGTCGGCCTGGTATCTGTTCAGCGCGTTGGGACTGTATCCGGACACGCCGGGCAGCGGCCGTTTCCTGCTGCATGCGCCGCGCTTCGCGCGCGCCGAAATCGATCTGCCGCAAGGCCGCCTGCTGCGCATCGAAGCGCCGGACGCCAAGCCGGGCGAGCGCCGCTTCGTCAAATCGGTCAGCTGGGGCAACCAGCCGGTGTCGCGTGTGTGGCTGGACTGGGAGCAATTGCAGGCCGGTGGCATCCTTGGCTATCGCCTGACGCCGCAAGCGGATACCGCAGGCTGGGGCACGCGTGGCCGCGACCTGCCGCAAGCGCCGGCAGGACTGAAAAACTGATGTAAGCAGGCCCCGGGCGCATTTGAGCGTACCCGGGGCGATCTCAGATGCTGCTCAGCAGTTTTGTCATACGGCTTTGCCATCCGGGGCCGCTGGCTACCCAGCGTTCAAATACTTCAGATGGAAGATGCAGTGTGATGAGCTCATGCGAATAGGCATAAATTGTCCGCTCGCCCAACTTCAGCGTGCCAAGGAGGATAGCCTCGTCGCTCAACTCTGGAATTTCTTCATACTCTTCCTTCTGTATTTCATGGCTGTCCACCCGTATAAGATCACTTCCGTAAGAGGTGGGTAAAGCGTCTTTTTTCGCGTTCATTGGCTTTCCTCATGCTGAAGCCATAGCAGACAAAGCGTGTCTCCCCGTAATTTTTTCTTGTATCGGGAATGATCAAATGCTCGCCATCGAGAACGATCGATGCATCAGCAAAATCTAATCCACGTGATGCTAGTGTTTGTTCACGTTTGACCGGATCGTAAGTGATCCACATGATTGATTGTAGAAGGTTGAAGGTGAACTTCAATATTCCCTCTAACGCTCTTGTCGCTTATTGATGCAGTCTAATTCAGCGAAGTTGCATGCATTACTACGGAAGAAATCAGCGTAAGGCGAAGAAAATGGAGACCGCCACGGTCAGGGTGATGACGCCGATCATCGCGGCGCCCCATTCGGGCACCAGCACTTTGCCGTCGGCGGTGTAGGGCTCGACCGGCTTCCTGCTGAAGATCTCCCGGGTGCGCATGGCGCGTGCGCGGCCGAACGAGATAATGGGGATGACGATGCGCCCCAGGCTGTACATCAGTACTTCCATGAACAGGTAAAACGCAAATTCCAGCACAATTGCCATGATCTCGCTCCTCGTCGATATCGCATCATAGCAAGCCGGCAATTAGAAAATCCTTAACACGGGCTAGCCCTTGGGGAAATGTTACAAACAGTCACTATGTCTTACAGGTGCGCGCGGTAAATTCAGGTAAAGTTCGCCTTGTCGTAAACTTAACTTGGAGCCCGTAATGACTTTGATGAAAAAACTTGCCGCCGCCGCTGCTGTGTCCTTCGCGCTGGGCGCGCACGCCGCTCCGACTGAATCGTTGCCGACCACCGGCACGCTGGTGGTGGTGCCCGCCTACGGCGAAGTGAAGCACGCCAACGACCAGGTGGTCGTGCTGCTGGCCGTTGAGGAACAGGACAAGGACAAGGCCGCCGCCGCTTCGCGCGTCAACCAGAAAATGAAGCAGGGCCAGGAGATCGTCAAGAAAGAAGATCCGGGCGCCAGCCTGAAAACCCAGGGCTATTACACCTACCCGGTCTACCCGGAAGAGCGCGTGTTGCCGAACGGCCAGCCGGTCAAGCAGCGCATCCCGACCGCATGGCGCGTCGGCCAGTATCTGGAAGTGACCACCACCAGCCTCGACAAGCTGCCGAAAACCGTGGCCGCCGCGCAGAAGATATTGACGCTGAATAGCATTAATTTCGGCCTGAAGCCGGAAACCACCAAACAGCTGGATGACCAGCGCATCGCCGCCACCTACAAGAACCTGAACGAGCGCATCGGCTCGATCGCCAGCGCCATGGGCCGCAAGGTCAGCGACGCGGTGATCGACACCATCGATTTCGAAGGTTCGGGCAACTACGCCCAGCGCGAACAGGCGTTCGCGGCGGCGCCGATGATGATGCGCGCCAAAGCCGCCGACATGGCGGAAGTGGCCGAACCGAGCTTCGAACCGGGCGAAACCACGCTGCAGATGCAAGTGGTCGGCAAAGTCCGCTTCAAATAACGGCCAGTTGAGGTAGAGTTGCAGTTTTCTTAACTGGAGACTGCAATGAAATACCTTGCTGCTGCTATCCTGATGGCATGCGCCGTGGCGCACGCCGAACCCTTGCCGACCAACGGCGCGCTGGTGGTGGTGCCGGCATTTGGCGAAGTGAAGCACGCCAATGACCAGGCTACCGCCATCTTGTCGATCGAAGAGGTCGACAAGGACAAGGCTGCCGCCGCCTCGCGCGTCAACCAGAAGATGAAGCAGGGGCTGGATATCCTCAAGAAGGCCGATCCGCAAGCCAGGCTGAAAACCCAGAGCTATTCCACCTATCCGGTCTATCCGGACGAGCCGCCAGCGCTGCCCGGCCAGCTACAGCAACTGCGCAAACCGCGCGTGCCGACCTCGTGGCGCGTCAGCCAGTCGGTGGAGCTGGTGACCACCAATCTCGACACGCTGCCGAAGACAGTCGCCGCCGGGCAAGCCATATTGAGCCTGACCCATGTGCGCTTCGGCCTGACTCCGGAGACCACGCGCCAGCTGGAAGACCAGCGCATCGCCTCTACCTATCAGAATCTGAATGAGCGCATCAATTCGATCGCCAAGGCCATGGGCCGCAAGGTCGGCGACGCCGTGCTCGATACGGTCGATTTTGAAGGCTCCGGCAATTACGCCAGCACCCGGGTCGAAGTGACCGGCTCGCGCATCATGGCCTACGCAGCGGCGCCGCCGGCGCCATCGGTCGCCGAGCCTAGCTTCGAGGCCGGCGAAACGGTGCTGAACATGCGCCTGGTCGGCAAGGTGCGCTTCAAGTAAGGCTTACGGCTGCACGCCGCGCGCCAGCACCGCATCCAGCTGCGCGAACAGCGCGCTGAATTGCGCGTTGGCGGTGCGGCAGTAGCTGCACGTCTGCAGATGCGCCGCCAGCGCGTCCTGTTGCTCGCGGTTCAGCGGCTCGTCGCGCGCGCCGATCACCAGGTAGGTGGTCTCGCGGCAGGTCAGTGTTTTGCTCATTCCAGTTCTCCCCAACCGCGCACCGCGCATTCGCGCAAGCGCATGCGGGCACGGTATAACATCACGCGCAGATTGCCGCCGCTGATGGTGCAGCTTTCTTCGATTTCCTTCAATTCCATGCCCAGGTATTCGCGCATCAGGAATAGCCGCGCGGTGTCCGCCGGCAGGCGGTTCATGCAGATTTCGACTATGTCGAGCAGCTGTTTTTCCGCCGCTCTGGTGGCGCCGCAGACGGTGTCGACAAACGCTTCCGGATGCCAGGCGTCGTCGCTGGTGAACAGCGGATCGAATTCGCGGCCGTCGTCCCCCGTCAGGCCGTGCGGCGCGGGCGCCAGGAAGCGGCGGGCACGGATGGCGTCGATGATCTTGTGGCGCAGGATGGCCGTCAACCAGCTGCGCAGGCTGGCGCGGGCCGCGTAGCTATCCCAGGCTTTGATGGCGGCCAGCAGCGCTTCCTGCACCGCGTCCTCGGCGTCGGCGGCCGAGGCCAGTTGCAGGCGCGCCAGCCGCAGCAGGAAGGGCCGCTCCTGCGCCAGCTGGCGCCACGGATCCGCTGGCGTCTGGCTCATTGCGCGCGGCGTCCCAGCGAGATGGCGTAGGCAGGCGCGCGCGCGGCCAGGATCGGATCGGCCGATGGCGTAATGCCGGCCGGCAGCGTCACCGGCATGAAGACGATGCCGTCGCAGCTTTGGCCGTCCAGCACATTCACCCGCAACGTGCCGAGCGCGACGCGGCTGGCGCCTTGCCATTGTTGCGATGAATCGGTCAGCGAATCGCCGGGCGCTGGCAGTTGCGCGTAGAGGGTGAACTCGGCGGGATGGCTGGCAAGACGTTGCGTCAGCTCTGCTTCCAGGAAGTTGTCCGGCATGGTTTTTTCTTCCTCCTCGCTCAGGTAACGGGTGCCTTCCGCAGGCTCGACCACGATGCGCGCGTGTTGTTTGGCGCCGCCAGTGCCTTCGAACACGAAGGCGTTGGTGGAAAAGTACGGTGTCGCGGCATACGACGCCGGCGCGGCATGGGCGGCCAGCAAAGCCGGTTGATTCTTGCCGTCCGGGTATTTGGCATTATGCGCCGCAACCTTGGCCGGGTCGGGTTTTTTGGTCGCCGGGTCCGGCACGCGCGCTTCCAGGAAGCTGACGAAGGAAGCCGGCGTGGCGGCAAAGAATACCGGCTCGGAAATGAGCAGCAGGTCGTAAGTCTCGTTGCCGCCGGTCAGGCGCATCGATAGCCCGCGCACCGAACGGCTCTTGTCGGACACGCCCGGATTGCCGCCGCCGATCGAAAAGCGGATCACCGCATCCACCTTGGCCTGGCTGAACAGCGGGCTGTTGACGAATTGCCCGACCTGGCGCGCGGGCGTAAAGTCGCCCCTGGCGCAAAAGCCCTTGGCGTGCGAAGCGCGCTTGCCGGCGTGCTTGCCGAACGTGCCGTTCAGCGCATCGACCAGCGCGGCCGGGGTGGGGGAGGGGGCATCCGCCTGGGCGACGGCGGGAGCTTGTTGATTGAGCAGCAGCAGGCCTGCGGCGAGAATGGCTGGTTTCATGGTGGTCTCCAGAGAGGTTGAGATGACGTTAAGTCGTTCCACCGCCCGGTTTGTTACAGGCTTTTTTGATGATGCATGGTAACAAGTCCTTTTTTATTGTCGCCTCCTCTATAATGACGAAGCAACATGACCTGATAAGAGAACGGACCACTATGCCCAAATTTCCCCGCCGCCGCGCCAAGACCGCGGCCGTAGCCAAACTGCCCAAGACGTCGCGTTTCAGCCGTTTTGCGCATCGCGCCCGGGGACTGGACCTCGACCGGCCGCGTCATCGCGGCATCTATCTGCTGCCGAACGCCTTCACCACGGCGGCGCTGTTCTGCGGTTTCTACGCCATCGTCATGGCGATGAACCAGAAATTCGAGCATGCCGCCTGGGCGATCTTCATCGCCATGATCCTCGATGGCCTGGATGGCCGCGTCGCCCGCCTGACCAACACGCAAAGCGAATTCGGCGCGCAATACGATTCGCTGTCGGACATGGTGTCCTTCGGCGCCGCGCCGGCGCTGGTGATGTATGAATGGTCGCTGCGCGGCCTCGGCAAGCTGGGCTGGATCGCCGCCTTTGTCTACTGTGCCGGCGCCGCGCTGCGCCTGGCGCGCTTCAACACCAATATCGAAGTGGTGGACAAGCGCTACTTCCAGGGCATGCCGTCGCCGTCGGCGGCGGCGCTGATGGCGGGCTTCATCCTGATGATGCTGGATCTTGAAGTGTCGGGTCTGGAGATGGGCTGGGTATCGTGGGGCATCGCCATGTTCGCCGGCCTGACCATGGTCAGCAATGTGCCGTTCTACAGTTTTAAGGACGTGAACTTCCGCAAGCCGGTGCCGTTCATCGGTGTGTTCCTGATCGCGCTGGGACTGGCGCTGATCGCCATCAAGCCGGCGGCGACCTTGTGGCCGCTGTTCGCGGTGTACGGCCTGTCCGGCTATCTGGTCGCCGCCTGGCGCGCGGCCAAGGGCAAGAAGGTCAGCCTGATCCAGACCGAGATGGACAGCGACGACCCCAGCGAACGGCATTAAACCCAGGGGCGGTCGGCCCTGAGCAGATTCAAGCAACGAAGCGCAATGTCACATCAGCCACGGAGCTATCATGAGCAACTCATCCAACCGCCTTATCATCTTCGACACCACCTTGCGCGACGGCGAGCAATCGCCGGGCGCGTCGATGACCAGGGACGAAAAAGTCCGCATCGCCAAGCAGCTGGAGCGCTTGCGCGTGGATGTCATCGAAGCCGGCTTCGCGGCCGCCTCGCCCGGCGACTTCGAGTCCATCAAGGCGATTGCCAGCGTGGTGCGCGAATCGACCATCTGCTCGCTGTCGCGCGCCAACGATCGCGATATCGCCCGCGCCGCCGAGGCGCTGGCGCCGGCCGAGCGCAAGCGCATCCACACCTTCATCGCCACCTCCAAACTGCACATGGAGGCCAAGCTGCGCATGCTACCGGAGCAGGTGCTGACGCAGGCGCGCAATGCGGTGCGCTTCGCCCGCCAGTACACCGACGATATCGAATTCAGCCCGGAGGACGGCAGCCGCTCGGACGAGGATTTCCTGTGCCGCGTGCTGGAGGGCGTGATCGCGGAGGGTGCGACCACCATCAACTTCCCCGATACGGTGGGTTATGCGGTGCCGGAGATGTTCGGCGAAACCATTCGCCGCCTGCGCGAGCGCATTCCCAATTCCGACAAGGCCGTGTGGTCGGTACACTGCCATAACGATCTGGGACTGGCGGTGGCCAATTCGCTGGCCGGGGTGATGCTCGGCGGCGCGCGGCAGATCGAGTGCACCATCAACGGCCTCGGTGAGCGCGCCGGCAATACCGCGCTGGAAGAGGTGGTGATGGCCCTGCGCACGCGCGGCGGCTATTACAATCTCGAATGCGGCATCGACACCACGCAGATTGTGGCGGCTTCCAAGATGGTGTCGCAGATCACCGGCTTTGCGGTGCAGCCGAACAAGGCGGTGGTGGGTGCGAATGCGTTTGCCCACGCTTCCGGCATTCATCAGGATGGCATGCTGAAGTCGCGCGAGACTTACGAGATCATGCGCGCCGAGGATGTCGGCTGGGCCGCCACCAAGATCGTGCTGGGCAAGCTGTCGGGCCGCAATGCGTTCAAGCAGCGCTTGCAGGAGCTGGGCATTGACCTTGAATCCGAGGCGGAGGTGAATGCCGCCTTTGCGCGCTTCAAGGAGCTGGCCGACCGCAAGGCCGATATTTTTGATGAAGACATCCTGGCGCTGGTGTCGGACGGGCAGCAGTCGCAGGAGAGCGAGTTTTATCGCTTTGTCGCGCTGGAGCAGCGCTCGGTCAGCGGCGAGACGCCGACCGCCAAGGTGACGTTCAGCGTGGACGGCGAAGCGCATGTCAGCGAAGGCCGTGGCGATGGCCCGGTCGACGCCACCGTCAATGCCATCGAGGGAGAAGTCGGCAGCGGCGCGGAACTGGTGCTGTTCTCGGTGAACGCGATTAGCACTGGCACGCAGTCGCAAGGCGAGGTGACGATGCGCTTGTCGAAGGAGGGCCGCATCGTCAACGGCGTTGGCGCGGACCCGGACATTATCGTGGCGTCGGCCAAGGCCTATCTGTCGGCGCTGAACAAACTGCATTCCAAAATTGAGCGAGTGAATCCGCAACCATGAGTGAGTATTTTGATGTTGTAGCGGTGGGCGAGGCGATGGTGGAATTTAACCAGGCCAGGTCCAGCGAGCCTTTGTATCGCCAGGGCTTTGGCGGCGACACGTCCAACGCGGCGATCGCCGCCAGCCGCCAGGGCGCGCGCGTGGCTTACCTGAGCCGCGTGGGCGAAGACCATTTCGGCCGCATGCTGCTGGCGCTGTGGGAGTCGGAAGGCGTGGACGTCAGCGCGGTGGCGCGCGACGCCAACGCGCCGACCGGTTTGTATTTTGTGAATCACGGGCCGGAAGGGCATGCGTTCAGCTATCTGCGCGCCGGTTCGGCGGCCAGCCGCATGCAGCCGCAGAGCATGGACCTGAGCGCGGCGGCGCGCACCCGCTGGCTGCACGTATCGGGCATTTCGCAGGCCATTTCGGCCGGCGCCTGCGATACGGTGTTTGCCGCCATCGAGACCGCGCGCGCGGCGGGCGGCAAGGTGAGCTTCGATCCGAATCTGCGCTTGTCCTTGTGGCCGTTGGCGCGCGCCCGCGCCACCATCGCGGCGACGATTGCGATGACCGATCTCTTTCTGCCGAGTCTAGATGAAGCGGTGGCGCTGGCCGGCACCGACGATGTGCCGGCGATCTTCGCGTGGGCACGCGCGCATGGCGCGCATACGGTGGTGCTGAAGGCCGGACCTTCCGGCGCCTGGTATGCGGAGCCGGGCCAGGAGCCGCGCCTGGCGGCGTCGCGCGCGGTGCAGGCGGTGGACGCCACCGGCGCCGGCGACTGCTTTGACGGCTCGCTGCTGGCACGGCTGGCGGCCGGCGATGCGCTGGCCGATGCCGTGCGTTATGCGAACGCCGCCGCCGGCTTGTCGACACTGGGCCACGGTGCAGTCGCGCCGATTCCCACGGCGGAGCAGGTGCGCGCGGCAATCGGCTGATACTTCGTTCCACGCCGAAGCATTTGGGCGTCTCGCTAGCTATCCTGATGTTTTTCAACAGGAGGCTTACATGGCTGTCACTTGCTTTATCCGTTACGAGATCGATCCCTTTCAGCGCGAGGCGTTTCGCCTATATGCCGAGAACTGGCACCGCATCATTCCGCGCCTGGGCGGCCGCCTGCTCGGCTACTTCCTGCCGCTGGAAGGCACCAACTACGAGGCGTGGGGACTGGTAGGCTTCGACTCATTGGCGGAGTATGAAGCCTACCGCGCCCGCTTGCGCGCCGACGCCGAGGCGGTCGAGAATTTCGCCTACGCCCAGCGCGAACGTTTCATCCTGCGTGAAGAGCGCACTTTTTTGTCCGAGGTGGCGTCATGACACGGATGGACGCTCTGGAGGCGTCGCGAGGCCTGCTTTACAATGCCGTCAACACGTTTTTATCGGAGGGCTCGAATGATCGCTGTGATTTTTGAAGTGACGCCCAGCGCCGACGGCCACGCCGAATATCTGGAGCGTGCGGCGCAGCTGGCGCCTTTGCTGGCAGGCGTGGACGGCTTTATCTCAGTGGAGCGTTTCACCAGCCTGACTACGCAAGGCAAGCTGCTGTCGCTGTCTTTCTGGCGCGACGAGGCCGCGGTGCAGGCATGGCGCAAGCAGGAACGGCACCGTGCGGCCCAACTGGCAGGGCGCGGCGGCGTGTTCGACGATTATCGCCTGCGCGTCGCCTCTGTCATCGGCGACTACGGCATGAACGAGCGCGCACAAGCGCCGGCCTGCGCGCCATGACGCTAGTGCAGCCGCGCTTCGCCCGGGTGGCGGCGGCCATCGGCGATCCGACGCGGGCGCTGATGCTGTCGCGTCTTCTTGACGGCCGCTTCTACACCGCCACCGAGCTGGCGCAGCACGCCGGCGTGGCCGCGCCGACCGCCTCGCAGCATCTGAAGCTGCTGGTCGACGAAGGCCTGGCTCGGGTGCGCGCACAAGGCCGTCACCGCTACTACATGCTTGCCGACGGCAACGTCGCCCACGCACTCGAAGCTCTGCTGCGTGTGGCCGACGGCGCATTGCCCGAGGCCACACGGTGGAAAGCGCCAGCCATGCGCGGCCTGCGCCAAGCGCGCAGCTGCTACGGTCATCTGGCCGGCGTACTGGGCGTGGACCTGTGCGACTGCTTTGTTGAAAATGGCTGGGTAGAAGGCGATGCACAAGACTATGCGCTCAGCGCCGAAGGCGTGGCACGCGTGCGCGACCTCGGCATCGTGCTGCGCGAAAGTCCGCGCCAGCTATACGGCTGCGTCGACTGGTCCGAACGCCGCGACCATTTCGCCGGTCCGCTGGCTGTTGCACTGCTGGACAATTTCATCGAACGCGGCTGGCTGCGCCGCCGTGACGACACGCGCGCACTGGAAATTTCCGCTGTGGGGCGCAAACATCTGGCCGAACTATTTGGCGAGCGCGCTTAAGCTTTCCTGCTTCTCCGCGCGCCGCGCCAGGTGCAGCTGGAACCAAGCGCCGAGCACCGCGCCAACCCTGGGGGCCGGCACGTAGCGGCATTTTGGCACCTTGGTTGAGCAAGCTGCCAATTTAAAATGTTTTAGAAGCGCACTTTGACGTAGGCGGCCGGGCCGTGCAGGCGCACGTTCAGGTCGCTGTTGTCGCGTGCGCGGTTCAGGCTGATCTTGTGCGCGGTGTATTCGGCCACAATGCCGACCGCCTTGGTCGGATACCATTCCACGCCCAGCGCGCCGCCGTAGATATGGCCCTCGATGCTGCCGCCGTTTTTCTTGATGCCGGATGCGTCCGCGTAGATGCGCACATTGTCCGACACTTGCTGGCGCCAGCCCAGTTCCAGCAGCGGCGCGTAAGCATGTTCCTTCTCCTCATAGGCGGCGCTGCCGGATACACCGTTCAGCACGCCGCTGGCGGTGCCCTTCAGGCTGGCCGAATAGTAGGCCGCGCCGACGCCGACGCCAAACACGCTGGTGCCGCTGCCGATCCACCATTTATAGGCGAGGTTGGCCAGGTCCAGCTTCAGCTTGGCGTTGAGCTTGCCGGTGCCGGTCAGCGGCAGGCCGTTGATGTTGGTGGCGCCGCTCAGCGACGGATCGTAATTCTTGTCGTAGCGGTAGTAGTCGAAGTCCAGTCCCTGCGAATCGCCCAGCAGCAGCGAGGCCTTGACGCGCGGCAGCGTCACGTTGTCCAGCTTGTACGAGCCGGTGTCGATGCGGCCGTAGTTGGTGTCGCCCTGGTAGTCGATCTTCGGCTTGGTGTAGAAGGCGCCGACCGACAGGCTGGCGCGGTCCAGCGCCGGCGACGGTTCCGCCCAGGCGATGGCGCTGGCGGTGGTCAGGGCCAGCAGGGTGGCGGCGTAGATGGCGTGGCGGGCAGGGGGCGTGCGGAAGGACATGGTTTCTCCAATAAGTTGCAATGTTGATGGAGAAATCATAGCAACCGCTCGGTCGCGGCCGCGTCGGCGCACGCCCCCAGTTCTCGTGGGAATCATCCTACCTCAGCGGCGGCGATTCTCGCGCTCCTCGTCGGGACCGTTGACCAGAGCGGTCACCACGCCTTGCCGGTTGAATTCCACCGACATCATCGAGTTCCACACATCCTGCTCCTTGTAGCGATATAACCACACATCGCCGTCGACGCTGGCGTAATGCGTCACCTGCGTCGGCCGGCCGAGGATGGTCAGCACGCTGTCCTTGGTGTCGCGGCCGGGCTTGACGGTGGCGAATTTCTCGCCGCTCAGCACCTGTTCGTAGGACACCAGGCGGCCGTCGGCGCCGAGGCGCGCCATCCAGGTGTACTGTCCCATCGGGCCGGTGGCGTATTCCAGCAGCGTGTCGCCGCCGCTGCGGTAGACGCCGGTTGGCTGGCCGAGGCGGGCGCGGACGGCGTCGGCGCTGTCGCCCGGTTGCGGTGGCGGCGCGCCGAAGTGGGCGCAGGCGGCCAGCGCGCATGGCAAAACGATAATAAATAACAGGCGTTTCATGGCGGGTTTCCTGAAAAAGGGCATACACAGCAGGCTTTTTCCGTTATACTTCCGGGTCTGGTCTTTCCGACCAGGCTTATTGTAATCACGGTGGGCAGGGTTACGACTCCGCGCACCGCATGTTAAAGGTAAATATCATGACCGTAGAAAACATCAACAAAGCAGCGATCATCGCTGACAACGCCCGTGGCCAAAAAGACACCGGCTCCCCAGAAGTGCAAGTTGCACTGCTGACCGCACGCATCAACGAACTGAACGGCCACTTCAAAGCCCACAGCAAAGATCATCACTCGCGTCGTGGTCTGATCATGATGGTTAACCGTCGTAAATCCCTGCTGTCCTACCTGAAGGGCAAAGATGCAACCCGTTACCGCGATCTGATCGCTAAACTGGGTCTGCGTAAGTAATTTTTGCCGATCCCGGCTTAAGTCGAAATGCCTGCGTCAGTTTACTGTCGCGGGCATTTTGTCTTTTCAGGCATTAAAAAAATGCCAAGTAGAACGTGGTAGTACCGTTGTAGCAAAGGTAGCCAGTCCCCAGCCTGGTTGCCTGTGGTGAGGTGAACGACAGCTCCTGAAAATCTGTCGGCAAATAGAAAGGGATTACCCATGTTTAATAAAGTTACGAAAACCTTCCAGTACGGTCAACACACCGTCACGCTGGAAACTGGCGAAATCGCTCGCCAGGCCTCCGGCGCGGTGATGGTGTCGATTGAAGACACCGTCATCCTGGCCACCGTGGTCGCACGTAAAGACGCGAAACCAGGTCAGGACTTCTTCCCGCTGACCGTCGACTACCTGGAGAAAACCTATGCCGCGGGTAAAATCCCTGGCGGTTTCTTCAAGCGTGAAGGTCGTCCTTCGGAAAAAGAAACGCTGACATCCCGCCTGATCGACCGTCCGATCCGCCCGCTGTTCCCAGAGGGCTACCTGAATGAAGTGCAAGTGGTCATTCACGTTCTGTCGGTCAATCCGGAAATCGATCCAGATATCGCCTCGATGATCGGTGCCTCGGCCGCCCTGTGCGTGTCGGGCGTGCCGTTCAACGGTCCGATCGGCGCCGCCCGCGTGGGTTACGCCAACGGCCAGTACATCCTGAATCCTACCGTTGAACAACTGAAGACCTCGCAGATGGATCTGGTGGTTGCCGGTACCGAATCCGCCGTGCTGATGGTGGAATCGGAAGCGCAGCAGCTGTCGGAAGAAATCATGCTGGGCGCCGTGGTCTTCGGCCACACCCAGATGAAGGCCGTGATCGACGCGATCCACGACCTGGTACGCGACGGTGGCAAGCCAGAGCAAGTCTGGACCGCGCCGGCCAAGAATGAAGCGCTGATCGGCCGCGTGGCCCACTTCGCCGAAGCGAAAATCCGCGACGCCTACCAGACCCGCGACAAGCAAGCCCGTACCGACAAGCTGCGTGCGATGTCGGCCGAAGTAGTCGCCGACCTGGCTGCTGAAGCTGCCGCTGCCGGCGCTGCCGCACCGGATTCGGTGGATGTCGGCAACGTGCTGTTCGAGATGGAATCGAAAGTCGTGCGTTCGCAGATCCTTGAAGGCGAGCCACGCATCGACGGCCGCGACACCCGCACCGTGCGTCCGATCTCGATCCGTACGTCGGTGCTGCCGCGTACCCACGGTTCGGCGCTGTTCACCCGTGGTGAAACCCAGGCGCTGGTGGTTGCAACCCTGGGCACCGCCCGCGATTCGCAGAAGATCGATGCGCTAATGGGCGAGTTCACCGACCCGTTCATGCTGCACTACAACATGCCACCGTTCGCCACCGGCGAAACCGGCCGTGTTGGCACGCCGAAGCGCCGCGAAATCGGCCACGGCCGTCTGGCCAAGCGCGCGCTGATCGCCGCGCTGCCATCGCAGGAAGAGTTCAGCTACGCAGTGCGTCTGGTATCGGAAATCACCGAATCGAACGGTTCGTCGTCGATGGCTTCGGTCTGCGGCGGCTGCCTGGCGCTGATGGATGCCGGCGTGCCGATGAAAGAGCACGTGGCCGGTATCGCCATGGGCCTGATCAAGGAAGGCGGCCGTTTCGCCGTGCTGTCCGACATTCTGGGTGACGAAGATCACCTGGGCGACATGGACTTCAAAGTAGCCGGCACCCGCAACGGTATCACCGCGCTGCAGATGGACATCAAGATCCAGGGCATCACCAAGGAAATCATGCAAGTGGCACTGGCGCAAGCCAAGGAAGGCCGCGAGCACATCCTGGGCGAAATGCAAAAGGCCGTGCCAACCGTGAAGACCGAACTGTCGGACTTCGCGCCACGCCTGATCACCATCAAGATCAATCCGGAGAAAATCCGTGACGTGATCGGCAAGGGCGGCGCCGTGATTCGCGCGCTGACCGAAGAGACCGGCACGCAGATCGACATCAGCGACGAAGGCGTGGTCACCATCGCTTCCGTTGACGCTGCAGCCGGCCAGGAAGCCAAGCGCCGCATCGAAGAGCTGACCGCCTCGGTCGAAGTAGGCAAGTCCTACGACGGCATCGTGCTGAAGCTGCTGGACTTCGGCGCCATCGTCCAGGTCATGCCGGGTAAAGACGGCCTGCTGCACATCTCGCAGATCGCCAACGAGCGTGTGAACGCCGTGGCGGATTATCTGAAAGAAGGCCAGGCAGTGCGCGTCAAGGTTCTGGAAACCGACGACCGCGGCCGCCTGAAACTGTCGATGAAAGCCGCTGCGGAAGAAGCTGCCGCCGCTGCTGCCAACGCACAGTAAATTCAGCTTAGGCTGATTTAAAAAACCGCCGGGCGCGCAAGCCCCGGCGGTTTTTTTATTGTTTTTTGATGTGCAGGCGGGGATTTGCCATAAGTTATTAGCATGTGCTAAATTGACATGGCGTATTGGTAATGCTTGGTCCCCAAGGCGGTGAATGCGGCCCCTGCTAATGTTCCTAAAAATATATTTCTCTGGACAATATGATGGCGATTTCGACCGGGAACATCGACAACTTTTATACGACGGTCAATGTCGTTCCCATTCCAGGCCTGTCCCGCATCTTAGCGCACGCCGACCTGAACGGTGATGGCTTACTCGACCTGGTTTTGGGTGGTAATACGGCCGAGCCGGCGGCTGGGGTGTCATTGGCCTTTGCATATGGCAATAAGAACGGTGGCTTCACCCTTGATACGAATTGGGCCAATGGTGAGGCGCGCAAATTTATGTCGCCGCAAACAATTGTGGCTGACTTTACTGGTGACGGCCGTTTCGATCTGGCGGTATTCGATGCCGGCTACTACGATTGGTCGACGCGCAAGACGATGGGCCGCGAGCCTGTGCTATTCGTGGGCGAGGCTGATGGAAAGTTTTCACCAGGCACCGCCTTTACCGATGCGCTGAGACCACTGATCGTTCCGGCCGCCGCCGCTCCGTATAACTCGCAAGTGGACCTGACGATGGGCATCAAGGACATCGCCGCAGCCGATATCGATCGAGATGGCGACCTGGATCTATGGATAGAATCGACCGGCAGCAACAATATCACCAGCCACTTCCTTATCAACGATAACGGTAAGTTCACTGTTGACCTGAATAATCGAGTAGGAGTCACAACGCTGTTTGGCCCCGGACAGACGGACTACTGGCGTTATGGCGATGTGGCATTTTCAGATGTTAACGGTGACGGCGCGCCTGATCTGGTGATGGCCCAAATCCGCGACAACGACCCCACACACCTGACCCAGTCCAGCTTCATTCTGCTCAATGATGGGCGTGGTTATTTTCCCCAGTCCGGCGCATTGCGTCTGCCGCTGCCTGCGTTTTACCATGGCTATACGTCGGCGAAGTTTGGCGGCAGCTGGGATATGAATGGCGACGGCCTGGACGACATCGTCATGCTTCATACCCGCAATGACGATGTCAGTGGCGCAGAAATGGAACCGGCGTGGACCGGGATGTACATCCAGTTTTTGCAGCAAGGTTCAGATGGTCAGTTCGTGGACGTAACGAACACTCGCCTGGCCAATCAGAGTACGTGGACCGGTACTGCGGAACGGGCCGATCCGGTCAGCGCGCAGCCTTTCGACGTCAACCGCGATGGCATTATGGACCTCGTCGTCAACTACAGCTGGGCGCGCCCAGGTGATATGTCTCCGGTTGTGCTGCTGGGGGCGGCCGATGGTCGCTACACTGCGGCTGACCAGTCGCTGCTTACCGGCGGCGACCCGTACTTTGGAGACGGTGCCATTTCCGTCGACCTGAACAACGACGGCTACCTCGATTTCGTCCACGTTGATACGCTTCCAGGCCCAGACGGCGTGTATGGCGCCGGCGGCGATGACAACAGCGCCATCATCACCCAGATCGGCCTGAATCCGCTGGGCGGCGGTGCTCCGGCGACCGCGCCGCTGACACGCTACGGCAGCGCCAGCAATGACACGTTGAAAGGCAATGCTGGGCGCGACCGCCTGATCGGGCTGGGCGGGAATGACAGCCTTGATGGCGGCGACGGTCTGGATGCGGCAGTGTACACAGGCAAACGCTCTGACTACACCGTCACGCGCGCGGCAACTGGCTTTACCGTGGAAGACAAACAAGGCATCGACGGCCGCGATTCGCTCATTTCAATTGAGCGACTGCTGTTCGCTGATAGTGCGATTGCGCTTGACGTCGGTGCCAGCGAGATTGCGGGCAAGGCGTATCGCATCTACAAAGCTGCCTTTGCTCGTACCCCGGACGAGGGCGGCGTCGGTTACTGGATGAGCTTGATGGACAAGGGCGTTAGCCTAGGCATTGTAGCGCAGGGTTTTGTTGCCTCGGACGAGTACCGCCGCGCCTATGGCGATAATCCTGGCAATACCGAACTGGTCACGAAGTATTACCAGAACGTCCTTGGGCGGGAGCCGGAAAAGGCAGGCCTCGCTTATTGGGTCGATGTACTGGACACGAAGGCCGCTAGTGTAGCGGAAGTGTTGGCGGCGATCAGCGAAAGCATGGAAAACGTTGACGGCACAGCTGTCGTTATCGGCAATGGTTTTGGATTTGTGCCGTACGGATAAAGCGTACTAGTCGCCATCATCGAACTTGAGCATACGCTCAAAAACATCAGCTATCGAATCGAAACAGGAGTTATCAATGCGCGCTCAGGGCCACCTATTGCCGGGGCATATAACGGCTAACGATGCAGTCAACTGGACTGCCTCCACGCTGCGCGTTCCGGTAACCAGTTACTTTTCACGTTAGCTTTCCCAAGCGATCATTCATATGAATTACGTCCTAAGAGCCCAGATCTTCTTCTCTGTAGTGCATGTTTCCGCGACTACTTCGCTTCATGCCAATGAAGGTAGGTTGTTATCCTCGGATTCGTACTCGTTGGTTCTTCGTGCGGCGCATGACACGAATATTGTCTTGTGCACCGGTAGCAAACTATCTGACATTGATATTCATTTCACATTTTCTACAAAATGGGGTTTTGCTAAAGAGTTGGACCGCGATCTAGAATCTGACGACGTCGGTTTTCTCGCACATTCTGGTGGTGGGCGTGATGGTTCATTTGTACATGGCGGTGCGCTGCTACTGAGTTCCTCTGTCGTAGCATCTTTACTTGACGACCAATTGAAGGGGGAAATCAGATTGGAGGTGGCTAATTTGCCTTTTCTGGCGGAAAGCGATACGCCATTCGTATGGGAAATGAACAGGCGGCATATGCTTCGTATAAGTCATCTCGAAGTGTCGGCGATCCGAGGGAGATAATACATGAAACACTTTCGGCACGATTCAGTACTAACAGCTCGACGCTTTTTTGACTATGAGTATTCCATACTTCGAGCTAGAGATACGTGCCGTGTTGTGACGATGGCTCCCGATGGTTCAAAAATAGTAATGCAACATGTTGAGGGCATTCGAAGTTATTTTATAAGTCCTAAGTAACTTATGTCTAACCATTTACTTAAGCGGACGCGCGAAAAACCGCGCGCAGCTTACTAGCAATGTTAAGGCGGTATGAAGACTTCGCTCATCGTACTTTTTGTATTGTTGATATCAACTGGATGCTCAGACCGAGTAGTCGATGGCGTAAAAAATGCCAACGGAGAGACACCGGTGAAATACGTTATTTGTTCTCCCGGTGAAAAATCTTGTTTCGTCTCGGCGCGCTTCAAAGATCTGGACTCATGTCACTCACATAAGGAGTGGGCCGATATGTTGTGCGATAAAAGGGCTGATCCAGGAAAGATGGTGTGCACACGCGACACCGGAGCGCAATTAGCACACACATACTGCACGCTGTGAGTGAAGCTGACACTCCTAACCAGACAATCAACCCAACGCGCTGACGCGCGCCGGTTATCGTGCACGTTGGACTGCTTAAGAAGATGCGTAATTCATAGATAGCGTTCTAGCTGATGCAATAGAACAAGTTCGCGCTGCGAGCGTATCATCGGTTTACACTTTTGCGCTTTACTTCGACCATGAATCTTCGGCACTCTCGGTGTGCGTTGATATCGTGGAGAAATCGCGTGCCACAGTGGACTTGATCAACGAATATGACTCTAAGTACTTTCATAAGGCGGTATCAAGTGGCGCTCGTGGCAGTGGAATCTGCGATTGTGGCACTGACCACCTCCCCGGAAACTCTGGTTTTTTGCTGTTCTGGCATGGAGAATGAAATCGAGTATTGTTGGTCACTCGGGTCGGACGTGTCCAATCAAAAATTCCACCCGACACCTACGGCGAGGCTGAATTGAAACGTTGGGCGCCATGAGAATTTTCGCGCTTCCGGTCGGCTTGATCATTGGAGTCATCGCAGTCGTCGCGATGGGCTTTAGGCCTGATCCATATTTGGAATTTGTGCGGCAGATCCCACCGCCTCATCCTTATCCAACGCAAACGATTCTTTGGATACTGCTCTTTATGACTGCTCAAGTGAGCATTGCTTGAATCGCCACGAGTCTGCTAGACACCCGCGAGCCGTTCAAAATGCCTTCGCTCA
>CAUPXZ010000046.1:0-44947 GCA_963515135.1 uncultured Duganella sp.
ACCCCGGTACTCACCGTGAAAGGGTGATGTCCTAGGCCTCTAGACGATGGGGACCCTGGAACTACCGTACTACAATCTCTGCAAACTGGTGGAGGTAAGCGGGATCGAACCGCTGACCTCTTGCATGCCATGCAAGCGCTCTCCCAGCTGAGCTATACCCCCGTTTGCGCGAGAGACAAGAGTATAGCAGAGGCGCCGTATTATGCAAATACCCTTTTGCAACTTTGCCCCTGCTTCGATGAATAAATTAAAGGAACTTCGCCAGACGCGCCACAACGGTGTCGCGGCCGAAGATTTCCAGCACGGCGTCGATCGCCGGCGTTTGCAGCTGACCGGTAATAAACAAACGCAACGGCATGGCGATCTGCGGCATCTTCAGACCATGCGCAGCCAGCACTTCTTTGATCATGGCGGCCAGGGCAGCCTTGTTCCACTCCACCGTTTTGCAACGCTCGGCGAAATCGGCCAGCGCCGGCTTGACGGCGTCGGTCACATGCTGGGTCAGCAGCGCGGCATCCGGTTGCGGCTCGCGGTAGAACAGCATGGCGGCATCGGCCAGTTCGTTAACAGTATTGGTACGCTCCTTCAGCAGACCCAGCACCACTGACAAGGAAGGCGCGCCTTCGAACACGGCGCCGTTGGCCAGCATGCGCGGCGTGGCCAGCTCGGCCAGACGCTCGTTGTCGGCCTGCTTAATATAGTGGTTGTTCAGCCAGTTCAGTTTTTCGATGTTGAATTGCGCCGCCGAGTTCGACAGGTGCGAGCCGTCGAACCACGCGCACACCTGCTCCATCGAGAACACTTCGTCATCGCCATGGCTCCAGCCCAGGCGCGCCAGATAGTTCAGGATCGCTTCCGGCAGATAGCCTTCGGCCGGGTATTGCATGACGTTGACCGCATCCTTGCGCTTGGACATTTTGGCGCCGTCCGAACCCAGTATCATCGGCAGGTGGCCGTACTCCGGCAGCGGTGCGCCGATGGCGCGCAGGATGTTGATCTGGCGCGGCGTGTTGTTGACGTGGTCGTCGCCGCGCAACACATGGCTGATCTCCATGTCCAGGTCATCGATGGCCACGCAGAAGTTATAGGTTGGCGTACCATCCGGACGGGCGATGACCAGATCGTCCAGTTCTTTATTACCGATGGTGATGCTACCCTTGACGAAGTCGTTCCAGGTCACATCGCCATCCAGCGGATTCTTGAAGCGCACTACCGGCTTGCGGCCTTCCGGAATTGCCGGCAGCACTTTGCCCGGCTCTGGACGCCAGGTGCCATCGTAGCGCGGCTTCTGGCCGGCGGCGGTGGCGCGGTCGCGCATTTCCTGCACTTCTTCCGGCGACGAATAGCAGTGGTAGGCGGTGCCGGCTTCCAGCATCTGCGCCACCACTTCGCGGTAGCGGTCCATGCGCTGCATCTGATAGAACGGACCTTCGTCGTGATTCAGGCCCAGCCACGCCATGCCTTCGATAATTGCCTGCACGGCTTCCGGCGTCGAGCGTTCCAGGTCGGTATCTTCAATGCGCAACACGAAGGTGCCGCCGAAGTGACGGGCAAAAGCCCACGAGTACAGCGCCGTGCGGGCGCCGCCAAGGTGGAGGTAGCCGGTCGGGCTAGGGGCGAAACGGGTGCGGACTGGCTTGGCTGGTGCCGGGAATGGGACGTTCGTCATCGGAGTGAAAGCTGAGATATATAAAGAACGCTATTTTACCGCGTCGCCAGCGGCAGCGGCCAACACCAGAAACCAGCCTCTTCCTTTAACCGATCCGATCGACGGCCTCGGATCACCAACCGCTGAAGCGCGGCCACACCTTCAGCTCGCCGCCTTTTTGCGGAATGACGTGATATTGACCGTGCTGCGCACCGGTGGCGCAGGCGTGGTTTGGCAGGATGCGCAGGCTGCGGCCGACCGGGAATAGCTGGCTGATATCGCCCTCGCCGGTCCATTGCAGCACGCCGTGTTCCTGGTTGGCCTTGCCGAACTCCAGTCCCGGGATGGCTTTACCGTCAGCGTCGCAGACCAGGCCGTAGCCATGGTTTTGATGGCCGAGGTCGCGGCTCATCGCCATCCAGCCGCCGTCGGTGATGATCCAGCCCTGATCGGGACGATGGCCGATGACCGTGCACAGCACGCTGATCGCCACATCGTCCGCCGTGCAGACGCCCACCTCGGCCATCACCATGTCAAAGAACACGTAGACGCCGGCCCGCACCTCGGTCACGCCGAGCAGATGCTGCGCGCTGAGCGCGGTCGGCGTCGAGCCGACGCTGACGACCTCGCAAGCATGGCCGGCGGCACGCAGCTGGTCGGCCGCGGCCACGCAGCGCGAGCGCTCCTGCTCGGCCATGGCAGCCAGCGCTTCGGGGGTATTCAGGTCGTAGGAAGCGCCGGCGTGCGTCATCACGCCCTTGAGACGGGCCCCGCCTTGCAGCGCGGCGGCGATGCGCGGCAGCGCCGGATCGTCCGGCTTCACGCCGGAGCGGTGGCCATCGGTGTCGATTTCGATCAGCACGTCATAGCAGACGCCATGTTCGGCGCCGTGGCGGGCGACCTGCCCGGCCATCGCCTCCGACTCCACCAGCAGCGTCAGGTGCAAGCCGGCGCGGATCAGCCTCAGCGCGTGATCCAGCTTGTTCGGCACGATCGCGACCGCGTACAAAATGTCCTCCACGCCGGCGCGGAAGAACTCTTCCGCCTCTTTCAAGGTCGAAACCGTGATGCCGCGCGCGCCGGCGCTCATCTGCCGGCGTACCACTTCCAGGCATTTACTGGTCTTCACATGTGGCCGGAACGCCACGCCCAGCTTGTTCATACGGTTCTGCATGCGCTCGATGTTGCGCTGCATGCGGCTTTCGTCCAGCAACAGCGCCGGCGTTTCCAGATGGATGTGCATGACTTGCTCCTCGAATGTCGATACAATACATTTTATCCATTTTTAGACAAACGTGCCAATCATGCGTAATCAAGCCCACCTTCTACTGCTGGACCGCGATGCCATCGCCGGCCTGCTCACCTCCGATATCGCGTTACAGGCGGTAAACACTGCATTCACACTGCAGGGGTCGCGGCAAGGCCGCAGCTTTCCGGTCGTGCGCGAGGCGCTGGCGACCGGCGGCGTGTTCGGCATCAAGTCCGGCGATGTCGCTTCACGCGATCTGCTCGGCTTCAAGGCGGCCGGCTTCTGGCCCAGCAACCGCGAGCTGGGCGGCGAGCCGCATCAGGCCACAATCATGTTATTCGATCCGGCCACCGGGCGGCCACGCGCCATCCTGGACGGCAATGCCATCACCACGGCGCGGACTGCCGCTGCCGGCGAACTGGGCCTGCGCACGCTGGCGCGGCAGGACAGCGCCTCGCTGTGCGTGTTCGGCACCGGCGTGCAGGCAAGCGCGCAACTGGCGGCGGCCTTGCGCGCGCTGCCCTCGCTGCGCCAAGCGCGCTATGTATCGCGCAGCGGGCAGCCGGACCAGCACTTCGAGGCCAGGTTTGCCGCGCTGGCCGCAGGCCACTGCACGCTGCGGCACGCCGACGACGCGGATGCCGCAGTCGCCGCCAGTGACGTAGTGATCACCGCTACCCCGGCGCGCGAGGTGCTGTTCAGCGCCAGTGCGGTGCGGCCGGGCACGCACATCAACTGCGTCGGCGCGGACACGCGCGGCAAGCGCGAGTTGCCGGAAGGCCTGCTGCCGCAAGCGCAGCTCGTGGTGGATGATCTGGCACAAGCCGGCACGCTGGGGGAGTTACAATGGGCGCCAGGCACGAGCTGCGTGCAACTCGGCGACGTACTCACAGGGCAGGCATCGTTCGCGCGCCAGCCGCAGGACATCACCATTTTCGACATGACCGGCCTGGCTTTGCAGGACCTGCTATTGGGGGAGTATTTGTATAAAGCCGCACAACGCGATGGCGTCGGCCTGCAGATTCACTGGCCTTGGTGATGCAAGGTCGCCGGGCGCGGCGGCACGCATGCGGCGCGCCAGGTACGGCCCGCCGCGCGCCGACTTTGATGAACGCCGCCAACGCGTCGCGCCACAACGGCAACGCGATAACGGCGGACTGCCGCGACGTTAGTCGTTCTTGACGACGATGGTCGGGAACTTGCTGGTCATGTCCTTGGCTTTCTCGGACACCTGCACCGCCACCCGGCGGGCGATGGCCTTGTAGATCGCGGCAACCTGGCCATCCGGATCGGCCACCACGGTCGGCTTGCCGGCGTCGGCCTGTTCGCGGATCGCCATGGTCAGTGGCAGCGCGCCGAGGAAGTCGACGTTGAAGTCCTTGCACATCTTCTCGCCGCCGCCGTGACCGAAGATTTCTTCAGCGTGGCCGCAGTTGGTGCAGATGTGCACGCTCATGTTTTCCACGATGCCCAGAATCGGAATGCCGACTTTCTCGAACATTTTCAGACCCTTGCGCGCATCCAGCAACGCGATGTCCTGCGGAGTGGTGACGATCACGGCGCCGGTCACCGGCACTTTCTGCGACAGGGTCAGCTGGATGTCGCCGGTGCCCGGCGGCATGTCGACGATCAGATAGTCCAGATCGCGCCAGTTGGTCTGTTCCAGCAGTTGTTGCAAGGCCTGGGTCACCATCGGGCCGCGCCATACCATCGGCTCGTCCGGGTCGATGAGGAAACCAATGGACGAAACCTGCACGCCGTAGTTCTCCAGCGGCTCCATCGATTTGCCGTCCTTGGTTTCCGGACGGCCTTTAACGCCCAGCATCATCGGCTGCGACGGGCCGTAGATGTCGGCATCCAGCAGACCGACCGAAGCGCCTTCGGCGGACAGCGCCAGCGCCAGGTTGACGGCAGTGGTGGATTTGCCGACGCCGCCCTTGCCCGAGGCGACGGCGATGATGTTTTTAACATTCACCATCGGCTTCAGGCCACGCTGCACGGTGTGCGCGAGAATTTTGCTGAATACGCTGACGCTGATATTGCCGACTCCCGGCAGGGCCTTCAAACCGGCAATCACGCTGCCGCGAATGGCATCGATCTGGCTTTTGGCTGGGTAGCCCAGTTCGATGTCCAGCGAAATATCGCTGCCATCAACCTTTAAATTCTTGACAGCCTTACCACTAACGAAATCCTTCGTTGTGTTTGGATCAACAATTTTCGACAGGGCGGCCTTGACTTCTTCTACAGTGATGCTCATGTAACTCTCCGTTAAATATGTCGTCATTCTAGCGCAACCTGCGCAAGTGCCGCATCCGCTGTTAAAATGCTCCTTTTCCACCCACAAAGTGCAACAAGACCATGACCCGCAAGCTGTTCGTCACCACTGCCCTGCCCTACGCTAACGCCGCTTTCCATATTGGCCACATGATGGAGTACATCCAGGCCGACATCTGGGTCCGGTTCCAGCGAATGCAGCGCGACGCCGGTGTGGCGCGCGAAGTCCACTTTGTGGGCGCCGACGATACGCACGGCACCCCGATCATGATCGCCGCCGAGAAGGAAGGCATCACGCCGCAGGAGTTCGTGGCCAAGATCGCCGCCGGCCGCGCCCAGTACCTGGACGGTTTCCATATCGCCTTCGATAACTGGTATTCGACCGATTCGCCGGAAAACGTCGAACTGTCGCAAGGCATTTACCGCAAGCTGCGCGATGCCGGCCTGATCCAGACCAAGACCGTCGACCGCTTCTTCGATCCGGTCAAGGGCATGTTCCTGGCCGACCGCAACATCAAGGGCGAGTGCCCGAAATGCGGCGCCAAGGACCAGTACGGCGACAACTGCGAGGTGTGCGGCGCGGCTTACCAGCCGACCGACCTGGTGAATCCATTCTCGGTGTTCACCAACGCCACGCCGGTGCTGAAACCGTCGGAACAGTATTTCTTCAAGCTGTCGGACCAGCGCTGCTACGAATTCCTCAAGGAATGGCTGAACACGCCAGGCCGCTTGCAGCCGGAAATGGTCAACAAGGTGTCCGAATGGCTGGGCGAAGCCGGCGAAAAGCTGGCCGACTGGGATATATCGCGCGACGCGCCGTACTTCGGCATCCCGATTCCCGATGCGCCGGGCAAATACTTCTACGTCTGGCTGGACGCGCCGGTGGGCTACCTGGCCTCGCTGAAGAACTACTTCACCAAGAAGGGTCTGGATTACGATGCCTTCCTGCGCGATTCCAACACCGAGCAGATCCACTTCATCGGCAAGGACATCGTCTCCTTCCACCTGCTGTTCTGGCCGGCGATGCTGAAGTTTGCCGATCACCCGACCATCGAGCGCATGCGCGTGGCGGTGCACGGCCATCTGACCGTCAACAACGAGAAAATGTCGAAGTCGCGCGGCACCGGCATCTCGCCGCTGCGCTACCTGAACCTGGGCATGAACCCGGAATGGCTGCGTTACTACATCGCCTTCAAGCTGAACTCCAAGGTGGAAGACCTGGACTTCACCGGCGACGACTTCGTCGCCCGCGTCAACTCGGACCTGATCGGCAAGTACGTCAACATCGCTTCGCGCTGCGCCGGCTTCATCGCCAAGAAATTCGACGGCAAGCTGGCCAGCAGCCTGTCCGACAATGCCCAGGCGTGGATCAAGCGCGCGCTGGTGACGGCGGACGGCGTGGAACGCCAGGCCAGCATCGCCGCCAACTTCGAGGCACGCGAGTTCGGCAAGGCGCTGCGCGAGATCATGGAAATCGCCGACATCACCAACCAGTATGTCGACGAGAACAAGCCATGGATCCTGGCCAAGGATGAAGCCAAGGTCGCCGAGCTGCACGACGTGTGCACCACCGCGCTGATCCTGTTCCGTCAGCTGACACTGCTGCTGTCGCCGGTGCTGCCGGGCGTCGCCGCCAACGTCGCCAAATTCCTCAACGACGAGAAACTGCTGTGGACCGATACCGATGTCGCCAGCGGCGTGGTGTCGAGCGCCATGCTGGGCCGCACCATCGGCGCCTATTCGCACCTGATGACCCGCGTTGACGCCAAGATGATCGAAGACCTGTTCGACTCGCCGGCCGCCGCTGCCGCGCAAGCCGCCGCGCCTGCAGTCAAAGCCGAAAAGCCAGCCAAGGTCAAAGCCGCGCCAGCCGTTGCCGTGACCGAAACCGGCATCGAAGTGATGGCGCCGGAAATCACCGTGGACGACTTCTTCAAGGTCGATCTGCGCATCGCCAAAATCGTCAACTGCGAACACGTGGAAGGCTCGGACAAACTGCTGCGCCTGACGCTGGACGCCGGCGAAGGCCGCCACCGCAACGTTTTCTCCGGCATCAAGTCGATGTACCAGCCTGAAGACCTGATCGGCAAGCTGACCGTGCTGGTGGCCAACCTGGCGCCGCGCAAGATGAAGTTTGGCGTATCGGAAGGCATGGTCATGGCCGCCTCGGCAGCCGATGAGAAAGCCAATCCAGGCATCTATATCCTGAACCCGTGGCCGGGCGCCGAGCCGGGCATGCGCATTCGTTAAGGATCACGGCATGAACCTGAGGGTGCGCGAAGCAACACGGGATGATGCCAAACTGATCGCCGAGCTCACGCGCGCCGCGTGGGCAGGCAAGGTCAGCGTCACTTCCAGCGGCCACCGCGAAACCGCCGTCATCGTTGCAGAACAGCTGCGCGATGGCGGCGGTTTTGTTTTGGAGGTGGACAATCAGGCGATCGGTTCGGTGCGCTGGCTGCCGCTCGATTCGGAGCAGGATGTGTGGGAGGTGTGCCGCATGGGCGTGCTGCCGGAACATCGCGGCGGCAACCTGTCGCAGCACCTGCTGGAAGCGGTGATCCACCACGGCCTGGCGTCCGGCGTGCAGGAAGTGCGGCTGGCGGTGCGCGCCGACCAGCCCAAGCTGATCGACTTTTATGCCGCCTACCAGTTCGAACTGGCCGAGGAGCTGGAGTATTCGCACGCCAATCCGCTGGAGCCGCCGCCGCTGGTGATGCGGCGCTCGCTAAGGCACTAAGTCCGACCTGACCACGGCTTGTGCTCCTACGCCGGCATGCTCGCCTGCATGAAACAATGGTTGCGTCCAAAAACGGAGGCAATCATGAGCAACAAACTTGCTATCTACGTACTCGCGGCTTGTCTTGGCACCGGTGCCGGCGCCTGGGCGCACCAGACCCAGCCCGATCCATCCGTCAAGAGCGGCGACGGCAAGGCGGCACAGGCCAAAAAGGCTGACAAAGACCCGTGCAGCGGCATGCAAGGCGGCGTCGAATCCAGCGGCGCCGAAACAGTCGAGGCCCATGCCAAAACCGACAAGACCAAGCACGCCACCGCCTGCGGCAAGGATAACGGCAAGGCTTCGTCGCCTCATGCCGCCCCCACCACCCCCAATCCCGACGTCAAACGCTAAAGGAGATTCTTATGAACAGCAAACTGATTGCAATGATCGCGGCAGCCTGCCTGAGCACAGCCGCCATGGCCCAGACGCAACCCGCCGGCACCAGCAACACCGGCACGCCGACGCAAGGTCAGAGCGCCGCCACCAGCGGCGAGCAGCAAGCAACCACCATGCAGAACAATAGCAACCGTCAGAACACCGAAACCGGCCAGACGGCCAAGGACCGCAAGCACGCCCAGCGCGACAAGAACAAGGTCGATTGCAACACCGCGCATACCGACGGCGGCGCCACCGCACCGGCGCACGCGCCTTGCGAGGACAAGACCGTCAAATCCAAGCGCTAAGCAAACTTATAGCGCCAGCGCCAGCGGGCCACTGCCCGCACGCGGCGCGGCAGAGCACAGCAGCACCTGGCCGGCCTCCGGCTGGGTGCCGCACGCACGTGTGTAGTCCACGTCGCCGCTGCTCAGGCTCACCGTGCATGAGCCGCACAGACCCGAGCGGCAGCCCGAGGGCGCTTCGATGCCGCTGGCCTCGGCCAGGTCGAGCAAGCTGGCGTGCGAGCCGTCCCAGGTCGTCTCGATGCCGGAGCGGACGAAACGCACCGGCACCGGCACCCGCGTTGCCGGCGCAGCCAAAGGCGCCGTCTTGGCCGCGTTGCGACGCACACTGGCCGGACCGAATGCTTCGAAGCGGATGCGCTCATCAGCCACGTTCAGCTTGCGCAAGCCGTCATACATGTCCTGCATGAAGCCAGCCGGACCACACAGATAAAAATCGTAATCGTCAAACGGCAGCAAGGCCTTCAGCACCGGCAGGTCGATGCGCTTCTGCTGCACATGCAGTTGCAGATTAGCGTGACCCATCGCCAGCGTCTGCAAATGCACGGCAAACGGATGCGCCACCTCGCGCGCGCCATGGATGAAATAGATTGGATGCTTGTGCCGCGTGCGGCTGCCGTTCACCAGCAGGCCGTTCAGCATGGCGATCATCGGTGTGATGCCTATCCCAGCCGACAACATCACCACCGGGCGCTGCGTGCCCTCTTCAAACGTGAACGCGCCGCCCGGCCCCATCAGCTCGATTTGCGCGCCGGGCGCCAGATGCGCATGCAGCCACGACGACACCACGCCCTGCCGCTTGACGCTGATGCGATAGCGGCGACCAGTCGGCGCGTCGGATATCGTATAGCTGCGCATCTGCAACGCCGCCCCCTCGCCCGCCCACTCCGGCACGCGCACCGAGACGAACTGTCCCGGCACATGCGGGGCCACCCCCATGCCGTCCGCCGGCTCCAGGTAGAACGAACGCACGTCGCTGCTCTCCTGCACCACATCAACGACGTTGAACGCGCGCCAGCTGGTGGTCAGCGCGGCGGCGGCCTGGGCGCTGTCGGCCTCGTTCCAGCTGCCGGTGCGGGCGTTCTGCATCGCAGGCTTGGGCTCGGTCCAGCGGAACGGCAGCGCGCCGACATTGCGCACCACTTCACGCACATGGAAGCGCAGCAGCTTTTCCGCGCCGGCAAACGCTTGCAGCTGCGGACCATCCCAGATGATTTCGCCTTCCACGGCAAGGTGCAGCATGTCGCCTTTTTCAAAATCGATGAACAGCAAGCCGGCCCGCGGATTGTTCAGCAGGTTGCCCATAGTGTTGAAGAAGTAGTTGCCGACGAATTCAGGCCCGGTCAGCGTATGGTCGTCGTCGACCCGGACGAAGCCCGGACGGCCGCCGCGATGCGAGACGTCCACGCCGCGGCCACGCCCAGCATCGGCAGCCATATTGGCGCTGGCGATGAAGAAAGTGTCGGCGCCGGCGATCAGCTCGCGGTCGGCGGCGCTCAGCGCGGCGCCCCGTAACACCTGCACTTGCACCTTGCGCTCGTCGGTCGAGACTGGCGTGTGCTGGCGATGCTGGATGTACTGCGGGCAGTTGCCGAAGCTTTGCGTGACGCTCACCCGCAAGACACCGTCATCGGCCGCGACGATCTCGCCATTGACGCGGTTGCGGCGGCGCGTGGTCGGCTCCAGGCCGAGCCCGCCGATATGGGCGCCGGCGTGCAGCTGCCCGTCCAGCGGATCGCCGGGCAGCACGCCGCCGCTGATGTCCAGCGTGCGCGCATCCGGTGACACGATGAAGCCGGCGTCGGCCGCCAGCATGGTGGCCCACGGTTGGCCCGCTGCGTCCAGCGCGCCGAGGAAAAAGAACGGCAGGCTGTGGTAGAACTCGCGATGCTGGTCGGGCATGAAATCGCGGATATATGCCGTCGCGCCCGCCATCTGCTCGCGTACTCCTGCGCGCTCCTGGATTGCCAGTTCCCCGGCATGGAAAATCGACGCGGCGGCAGCCATGATTACACCTCCTCTGGAGCGAGGCCGGCTTTGGTGGCCGGCATGGCGACGAAGCCCGGCAGCGCGCGCACATGGTCCAGCCAGGCGCGGATGTTGGGGTAGGGTTTCAGCGACACGCCGCCCTCCGGCGCGTGGGCGATGTAGCTGTAGCCGGCCACATCGGCGATGGTGGCGTGCTCGCCCACCAGCCAGTGACGGCCTTGCAGTTCGCGCTCCATCACATCGAACAGGCGGGCGGCGATGGCCTTGGCGGTCTCATGGTCGCGCGGCGCGTTGAACACCGTTACCAGCCGGGCGGCGGCCGGGCCGTAGGCGATTTTGCCGGCGGCGGCCGACAGCCAGCGCTGCACCTTGGCAGCGGCTACCGGGTCGCGCGGCAGCCAGCGGCCGCTGTCGTCGTATTTCGAGGCCAGATAGACCAGAATGGCGTTCGAATCGGCCAGCACGACTTCGCCGTCCTGCAACACCGGGATTTCGCCGAAGGCATTCATCGACAGGAAGGGTTCCTGCTTGTGCTCGCCGGCGGCCAGATTCACCTGCACATAGTCGTGCGGCAGGTTCAGCAGGTTCAGGAACAGGTGCGCGCGATGGGTGTGGCCGGACAGAGGAATGCCGTACAGCTTCATGATGAACTCCTTGATGGGTGATTGATGAAGTCAGTATAAGCAACCGGCATCGTGCTGATAAGCCGCACAAAACAGGAATCAGCGTCCACTTAAAGTATACAATCAAGCCCATGACCGATCTTTCCTCCATCAATCTGAACCGCCTGACGACTTTTGTCGCGGTAGTCGAGGCCGGCTCGCTGACAGCGGCCGCCGAGCGTCTGGGGCTGGCCAAGTCCATGGTCAGCAAACATATGCAACTGCTGGAACAGGAAATTGGCGTCGGCCTGCTGCTGCGCTCGACGCGCAAGCTGAGCCTGACCGAGGCCGGGCGCGCATTCTATGAATCGAGCCGGCAGTTGCTGAAGGCGGCCGAACTGGCCGTCGAACAGGCGCGCAGCAGCAGCGACAGCCCGAAAGGCACGCTGCGCGTGGCCTGCCCGATCGATTACGGCCTGATGGTGGTGTCGCCCTTGCTGGCGCGGCTGCGCACCCGCTACCCGGCGCTGAAGATCGACCTGACCTGCGGCGACCAGATCATCGACCTGATCGCCGAGGGCATCGATGTCACCGTGCGCCTGGGCAAGCTGGCCGATTCCAGCCTGATGGCGGCGCGGGTGGACAAGCTGGTGCGCTGGCTGGTGGCCAGCCCCGACTTCATCGGCCGTTACGGCATGCCGCAAACGCCGGACGACCTGTCGCGGTTGCCGTATGTGTCGCTGTCGGTGCTGGCGCAGCCCACGCAGTTCTCGCTGGTGGACCGCGCCGGCAAACAGGTGGATGTACGCATGCAGAACACCGTGTTTTCCTCGAATACCGCCTACGCCACCCGGGCGGCGGCACTCAGCGGCGACGGCGTGCTGCGCGCCACCACGTTTTCCGTCAAGGAAGATGTCGCCGCCGGCCGGCTGGTACGCGTGCTGCCCGAGTGGTCACTACCGGAGAGCGACATCCACGCCGTCTATCCGGCCACCTCGCATGTGCCGCAGAAAGTACGGGTGTTCATCGATGCGCTGAAAGCATCCACCGCTGGCTAGTTTTTGCCAGGTGGTGGTGGGGCGGCGCTTTTTTTCTGCCGGCGGCGGGCGGCCAGGAGCAAGGTCGCAACCGTGGTCAGCGTGATGCCGGCCCAGACCCATGTGGCGGTGACAGATGCCGGCCGGCGCTCTGCCGGTGCGGCGACATCCTTCAGCGCTGCGGGAAATACGCGGGGCGCCACCGGCACGATCTGCCAATCGGCGCGGTTGGCCGGCGCGCGCTGCTGGTATTCGCGCAGCGACAGCACCGGATCGCTGCCGAACGCGCGCGATGACGGAAACTGCGGTATCCGTACAAACAGCAACGCCTCCAGATCCTCGCCCAGTTGCGCCTCCAGCCCGGTCTGCGCCGCGCCGGTGGCTAACCGTGCCAGCAAGTCCTCGCCGATGGTGTTGAAGGCCGCAAACGGCAGCAACTCGGTGCGCTCGGTTTTCAGATAATCATAGGCGGTCTGGCCGCTGGCCAGGCTGACCTCTTTGAGCGCCATGAGGGGCAGTGCCAGCGCCGCCTTCAGCGGATTCTCGCCGCCCAGACGCGGAATGTTCCAGCCCAGCGTGCGCAAGGTTTCCACATTGATGCCGGCGCAGTTGCTGCTGGCGTGCCGGTAATGAAAATCCTGCCGATAAAAATGGTTGAACACCCGGCTGATCGCTTCCTGATATAACGCTGGCGCGCGCTGATCCTTCAATACCGCCACCAGCATGTAGGATGGCCGATACCACGCTTGCCCGCTATTCAGGTCGCCCATGTAGGCATCCATCGGCAGCGTGGAGGCGATGATGCCCTTCTCGCTGACCGACGCCAGGCTGTAGAAATTATTCACCAGCCAGTCGTCCCACTCGCCGACCGGTCCGAAGCGGCCGGTGGCAACCGCGAAATGGCCGCCGTAAGCCTCGTCATCGTCCCCTTGCGCGCCATTCAGCACGAACGCCAGCGCAGGCTTGCCGGCCAGCGGCAACGCTTGCGTGCCGCCATCGCGCCGCCACAGCGTGCGGGTGGCGAAGGCAGAACGGGCGCCGCCCTGCTCCGCCCGCACCAGGCTTTCGATGCTTTCGCTGCCGCTGAGCGGCTGACTGGCAGCTGCCACCGGCAGCGCAAACCGCTTCGGCCACAGCGTGCGCGCCACGAAGCGCTCCTCGCGCAATACGCCGCGCGCCTTGACCTCGCCGTCGGCAAAGAACGCCAGGCTGCTGGCGTCGGCATAGGAGAGATTGGTCGACAGCTTCGGCGTCAGCGCAAACGGCAACGGCGCGGCCACGCCGGCGCGCAGCAGATGGCCCTCCGGCTGCAGCCGTCCCTCTGCCACATGCGGCGAACCGATCCACAACAACGGCGGCGGCACGTTGCGCGCCTTGCCACCGCCTTCGGCCAGCCAGGCTTGTACGTCGTCCTGCGCGCGCAGGCGCGGCGCGTAGCCGGCTGCGTCGCGCTGGGCGACGGCGATCAGGTCGTCGGCGAAATACCACAGCGCCTGCTCGCTGGCCAGACAGTCCTTGCAGTGACCCGTGGACAGTCTGAAGCGCTCGGTCGGATATAGCCCCAGCAAGCCGGGCGCCAGGGCGTCGCGGACGCTGGTATCGAAATCGGCGGCGGCTGGCGAGGTCATGGCGGCAGTGTATAACAGGGCTGCCGCCGTCAGTGTGACGGCAAGTGAACTGGACGGCATGCTGCGGCTCCGAGGTGGTTAGCGGAGTTGCAGTGTAGAACGTCAGGCGGCGGGCTTTGTTGCGCTCCGCCAAGGTTTCAGCTGCGCCGCGCGGAAACAATGATGCCGGCGACGATCAGCGCAAAGGCGGCGGCGTGGTAGCCATGCGGCGCTTCGCCCAGGAAGGCGGACGACAGCACCGCCGTGAATAGCGGCGTCAGGTTGACGAAGAAGGCGCCCACCGATGGTCCCGCTGCGCGCACACCGGCGCCCCAGCAGCCAAAGGCGACGATCGCCGGGCCGGTGGCGACATACAGCAGCGCCGCCGCCAGCGTCCAGCTCCACTGCACCGGCAGCGCACCCAGCGCCTGCTCGCCCAGCGCGAAGCCGCCCGACCACAGCACGCCGAACGCCACCTGCGCCGCCAGGAAACTGGCCCAGTTGGCGCGGAGCGCGGCCGGTTCGGTGGCCCGCGTCAGCAGCCAGCTGTAGAACGACCAGGCGATGGTCGCCAGTATCATGAACAGGTCGCCGGGCACCAGCCGCAGCTCCAGCACATGCCGCCACTCGCCGCGCGCCAGCACCAGCAGCACGCCGGCGATCGACAGCACGGCGCCGGCCACCTGCTTGCGGCTGACCGGCACGCCGAAGAACAACCAGCCGGTCAGCATCATCCACACCGGCATGCCGGACGCCACCAGCGTGACGTTAATCGGCGTCGAGCTTTGCAGCGCCATGTATTGCAGCGCGTTGTACATGCCGATGCCCAGCAGCCCGAGCATGGCATAGGTTTTCCAGTGCCGCCACAGGCCGGCGTCGCGGCGGAACACCGGGCCGGCCAGCGGCAGCAGGATCAGCAAGGCGATGCTCCAGCGCAGGAAATTGAGCAGCACCGGCGGCAGCAGATCGTGCACCAGGCGGCCGACGATGGCGTTGCCAGCCCATAGCAGCGGTGGCAAGGTCAGCAGAAAGATGGTTTGGACGGACAGGCGCCCAGTGATCTGATCGGTCATTTTTGATATTCGTGCAACATTATTCTCCAGAGCATACCCGATCCATCCGGTTGCCAGCGATAGAAATAGCGTTGGAGCGCCGGGGCGCGGTAAAATAGCCGCTGCTGATCCACCCACTTAGATAATATGAAACTTTCTAAACAACATTCGATGTACGAATCCGACCACACCCTGTTCATCAAGGCGTTGAAGGAAAAGAATCCTGGCATTGAAGCCGGCCAGCAACAAGGTCGCGCGCTGCTGTGGGACCGTCCACCGGTATCGCTGGATGAGCAAGAGAGTCAGCTGAAGTCGGCTGTGAAGCAACAAGCTTACGTTTACCAGAACAAGGTCTAAACGCGCGCGGGGCGGCGGGGATGTTGCCAGAGGATACGGCTCATGTGGGGCCGCCGGTACCGGACGCCGAACAGGGCACGCCGGTCGATTCCGCCAACCCGCTCGCTGACGCCGCCGCGGTAGAAGCCGCTGCGGTCACCGCCGAAGTCTCGGCCCACGCCCGCCTGTACGGCGAGCCGCTGCTCAAGCTGCCCACCGACCTGTACATCCCGCCCGACGCGCTGGAAGTATTCCTGGAAGCCTTCGAAGGCCCGCTGGACTTGCTGCTGTACCTGATCCGCAAGCAGAACTTCAACATCCTCGACATCCCGATGGCGCAGCTGACGCTGCAATACCTGAAGTACGTCGACCAGATCCGCCTGTCCAACCTGGAACTGGCGGCCGAGTACCTGCTGATGGCGGCCATGCTGATCGAGATCAAGTCGCGCATGCTGCTGCCGCAACGCCAGGCCGATCTGGACGTGGAGGCGGACGATCCGCGCGCCGAACTGGTGCGCCGTCTGCTGGAATATGAACAGATCAAGCTGGCAGCCTACGACCTGAACACCATTCCACAAGTCGGCCGCGACTTTGTCCGCACCCAGATCTTCATCGAGCAAAGCTTGATCCCGACCTGGCCGGCGGTGGCGCCGATCGACCTGCAGCAGGCATGGCTGGACGTGATGAAGCGCGCCAAGCTGACCCAGCACCACAAAATCAGCCGCGAAGAGCTGTCGGTGCGCGAGCACATGACCGGCATCCTGCGCCGCCTGCAGTCGACCCGCTTTGTCGAGTTCGCCGACCTGTTCGACGTGGCCGGCGGCGTGCCGGTGGTGGTGGTCAACTTTGTGGCGCTGCTGGAGCTGGCCAAGGAAACCCTGATTGAAATCACCCAGGCCGAACCGTTCGCACCGATTTATGTGCGGCTGGCCTACTCGCCGGCGTGAGCCGGCCACCAGAATGAGCTAACACCATGAAAATCATCACCTCGATTGAAGAACTGCGCGACCAACTCAGCGGCCAGCTGCGCACCGCCTTTGTCCCGACCATGGGCAATCTGCACGAAGGCCATTTGTCGCTGATGCGCCTGGCGCGCAAGCACGGCGACCCGGTGGTGGCGTCGATCTTCGTCAACCGCCTGCAGTTCGGCCCGAACGAGGACTTCGACAAGTATCCGCGCACCTTCCAGGCCGACGTCGAGAAGCTGGAGAAGGAAGGCGTGTACGTGCTGTTCGCGCCGACCGAGAAGGATTTGTATCCAGAGCCGCAGGAGTACCGCGTGCAGCCGCCGGATGGCCTCGGCAACACACTGGAAGGCGAGTTCCGTCCGGGCTTCTTCAACGGCGTGTGCACGGTGGTGACCAAGCTGTTCTCGTGCGTGCAGCCGCGCGTGGCGGTGTTCGGCAAGAAGGATTACCAGCAGCTGATGATCGTGCGGAATATGACGCGCCAGTTTGCGATGCCGACCGAGATCATCGCCGCCGAAACCTGGCGCGCGGACGATGGCCTGGCGCTGTCGTCGCGCAATATGTATCTGTCGGCGACCGAGCGCGCCGAAGCGCCGGCGTTGTACCAGACGCTGAACGCGGTGGCCGATGAGGTGCGTGCCGGTCATCTGGATGTGCTCCAGTTGGAGCACAAGGCGATGGACGATCTGGCCCAGCGCGGCTGGAAGCCGGACTACATCTCGATCCGCAAGCGCAACGACCTGCAACCGCCGAACGCCGGCGACCTGGCTCAAGGCACGCCGCTGGTGGTGCTGGCCGCCGCCAAGCTCGGCACGACCCGCCTGATCGACAATCTGGAAATCTAAGGCTTGCCTCCAGCAGGCGCGGCCGGCAGCACGGTCGCGCCCTGCGGCGACAGTTGAATGATGACCGCAGGCACAGGCGCAGCCGCCACTGGCGGAGGCTGCCTCAGGAACAGATTCATGACCACGCTGGCCAGCCCGACCGTCAGTACGATGAGCGTGATGAACAATCCCACCACCCACCTGACGACTTCGGACACGACTTTTGCCGCCATCGCTTCGATCTTGGCGTCGACGGTTTTGAAGCCTGCATCCATCGTCATGCGCATGGTATCAAACCGCTCATTCACCGTCGTGCGCAGGTCGTCAACGGAGCTGCGAAGGTCGCCCACCTTGTTGTCGATATACTCCCGTTCGGAATTAGCGTTCATGATGCAGACATCATGCGCTGCGCAATCGTGGGCGTCAATCGCCGCGCTTATGCGGTGTGATCCAGATCAAGCGCCGACGTTTTGTGCCCAGGCCAGCGCTGACAGGTGGGCTTTGTTGACGTCCAGCGGGCTCAACTTGAGGGTGGCGGCCAGCGAGGCGACCAGGCCGGAACTCAGTTCGCAGGCTTCGGCCAGCGCCAGATAGGGACCGTACTTGCCGCTACGCGATAGCAAGGCTGCCACCACATCGTCGGATAGCTGGACATTGGCCAGCACTTCATCCATCGGAATGCCCAGCAGCCGATCCAGCAGCGAGAACATGCCTGCCACGAAGATATTCTCCGCCTCGCTTTTGCCCAAGGCCGCCTGCCCCAGCAGCTCGGCCAGACGGCCGCGCACCACCGCCGTCTCCAGCAGCACCGGCGAATAGCCCGTGGTGCTGGCAGTCGCCAGCAACAGCGTCAGCCAGCGGTACAGCGGCGTGTAGCCCAGCAGGGCCAGCGCCTGGCGCAGCGACTGCACTTCCCTGCCCGCGCCGAATCCCGCCGAATTGATAAAGCGCAGCAGCTTGTAGGACAGCGTGGCGTCGCGCTTCAGCACCGCCTCCAGCTGGGCGATGTCGGCGTTCTGCCGCACCATCTGCATCAGCTGCATGATCACCGTTTGCGCCGGATTCAGCCCCTTGGCGTTGGTCGCCGGGCGCGGCGTCAGGTGCAGCTTGCCGACAAAGGCATTCAGGCCCAGCGCAGCGCAGGCGTCGAAGTCGGTCCAGTTGCAGACCGGGCGGGCAATCATGCCCACTGTGGATTGTTTCAAGGCCGCATAGGTACGCGCCTGGGTCGCCACGTCGGCGCCGGAGAAGCGCACCTCCACATACGACGCCACCGTCGGCAAGCGGGTACCGATGCGCGGCAGATCGGCCTCGCGCAGCAGAATGCCAACGCCGCCGGCGCGCAAGCCTTGCACGGCCGCCATGGTATCGGGGTTGGCCAGTTCGGCCGCCTTGATCGATAGCACGGTGTGTTCGGGGGGGAGATCGTACAGCGTGTCGGCCGACAGCATGGCCGGCACGGCTTCAAGGAAGAGAATTTTGTCGCCCAGCAGCCAGCCATCATCCTGGTCAACCACCTGGCCGGCGACAAAGCCGATCAGGGATTCAAGCGACTCCCGCGAGGAGACGACGCCCGTGCCCGCATGTTGCCAGGCAAGCTCATAGCCGACCACGCGCTGCTTGGGGTCGAGCAATGGCTCCCGGACGAGGAAAGTGGAGTGGTGCATGGCCTTAAAGATAGTGCTCGGCAGCGCCCGCGTCCGCGCTGCCCACTGGCGGGGGCTTGGCCCCCGCAGCCGAAAATCAAGCTCCGAGTTTTTCGAAGATCTTGTTCAGTTTTTCGTCCAGAGTTGCAGCGGTAAATGGTTTGACCACGTAACCGTTGGCGCCGGCTTGCGCCGCCGCAATGATGTTTTCCTTTTTTGCTTCAGCCGTCACCATCAGGACTGGCAGCTTGGCCAGGGCTGGATCGGCACGAATGTTTTGCAACATCGTCAGACCGTCCATATTCGGCATGTTCCAGTCGGACACGACGAAGTCGAACGATTCGGCGCGCAGCTTAGCCAGCGCCATCACGCCGTCTTCTGCCTCGTCGACATTGGCATAACCCAGTTCTTTTAACAGATTCCGGACGATGCGACGCATCGTCGAAAAATCGTCAACAACTAAAAATTTCATCTTTGGATCAGCCATGAATTGCTCCGTTGATTCTCTACGCGGTTGTTAATAGTGCCTACAATTTGGCATTAAGTTGTAGGATAGCATTTTCGTTGCCCTAAGGCGAACAAAGTAGCAGTAAAACGTCACACTTGCACAATTAAACACGCAAGGCGCGCATACCATGCTGTGCCAGGTGGCCGAGCACCATGCCCGGCAGCGCCTGCAGGGCGCCGACTTCATGCGCCGCACCGATCGCAATCGCCTCGCGCGGCATGCCGAACACCACGCTGGTCGCCTCGTCCTGGGCGAAATTATACGCTCCCGCGTTACGCATCTCCAGCATGCCGGCCGCGCCGTCCTTGCCCATGCCAGTCAGAATAACACCAACCGCGTTCTTGCCGGCGGCTTGCGCCGCTGAACGGAACAACACATCCACCGACGGCCGGTGGCGGTTGACCGGCTCGGCCTGGTCGATGCGGGTCATGTAGTTGGCGCCGCTACGCGTCAGGTACAGGTGCGAGTGGCCAGGCGCGATGTAGGCGTGGCCCGGCAGCACGCGCTCGTTGCCCTGCGCCTCCTGCACCGAGATCTTGCACAGCGAGTCGAGCCGCTTGGCGAACGAACGGGTGAAGCCTTCCGGCATGTGCTGGGTAATCAGGATGCCCGGGCAGTCGGACGGCATCTGCATCAGGAACTCGCGGATCGCCTCGGTGCCGCCGGTGGAGGCGCCGACGATGATCAGCTTTTCCGACGACAGCAGCGGATTGCGCAGCGCCGACAGCGGCGCCGCCGTGTGCCCTTCGTGGCCCGGCTGCGGCAGGCGGCGCGCATGCACGCGCGCCTTGGAGGCGGCGCGGATCTTGTCGGTGATCAGTTCGGTGTATTCGCGCATGCCGGCCTGGATGGAAATCTTCGGCTTGGTGACGAAATCCACCGCGCCCAGTTCCAGCGCGCGCATGGTGATTTCCGAGCCGCGCTCGGTCAGCGACGACACCATCAGCACCGGCATCGGGCGCAGCCGCATCAGTTTTTCCAGAAAGTCGAGGCCGTCCATTTTCGGCATCTCGACGTCCAGCGTCAGCACGTCAGGATTGGTTTGTTTGATCAGCTCGCGCGCCACCAGCGGATCGGGCGCCACGCCCACCACTTCCATGTCGGGCTGGGAGTTGATGATCTCGCTCATGACGCTGCGGATCAGTGCGGAGTCGTCGCACACCAGGACTTTGATCTTCATAAAACGCTTTCTTGTTATTTAAAACAGATCGATCTCGCCACCCACCGGCGCCACCTTGAGGCGGCTGGCGTATTCGATTTCCCGCTTGACCAGGGTGTCATTGTGGCTTTGCATCAGCTTCTTGACCAGCACCTTGCCGGTGCGCGGGAAGAAATACACCTTGCGCGGATAGATGTCATTCAAGTCTTCCGCCACCACCCGGATCCGTTCCACTTTCAGAAAATTCAGCACGAAGGCGGCGTTGCGCTCGCCGACGTTGATGGCAGTAAAACCCTTCAGCACGGCGCCGCCGCCAAACACCTTGGCTTCCAGATTCTCGCGCTTGGCGCCGGCCTTCAGCAGATCGTTGATCAGGATTTCCATCGCGTAAGTGCCATAGCGCGCCGAGGCCGATACCGGGCTGCCGGCGTCGCCGCCACCGTCCGGCAGCATGAAGTGGTTCATGCCGCCCAGACCGGTGGTGCGGTCGCGGATGCAGGCCGACACGCACGAGCCGAGCACCGTCACGATCAGCATGTCCTTGTTGGTGTGGTAGTACTCACCCGGCAGGATCTTGGCGGCCTGGCAGTCGAACGTGCGGTCGTAATAGACGTTGGTGGCAAATTGTTCGAGGTCCATGATTTCTCTCAGGTGCGATGCGGCGGTGCTTTACGGGCGGCTGCGCCATCGTCCAGCTCATACACGGTCTTGCCGCGCAGTTTCAACGACTCCGAGACATACAGGAAATTCTCCGAGTGCCCCGCGAACAGCAGCGCATCCGGCTTCATCAACGGCACGAAGCGCGCCAGGATCTTGCGCTGGGTGGCCTTGTCGAAGTAAATCATCACGTTGCGGCAGAAGATGGCGTCGAACTGGCCGCTGATCGGCCAGCTGTCCGCCAGCAGGTTCAGCTGCTTGAACGTTATCATATTACGCAATTCCGGCCGCACCCGCGCCATGCCTTCGCGGTCGCCCTTGCCCTTCAGGAAGAAACGGCGCTGGCGCTCGGGCGACATCTTGTCCAGCCGGTCCATGCCGTAGACGCCGTTGGCGGCGGTGGCCAGCACGTTGGTGTCGATGTCGGTGGCGATGATCTGCACGTTGGGCGTCAGCGTGTTGAACGCCTCGCATACCGTCATGGCGATCGAGTACGGTTCCTCGCCGGTGGAGCTGGCGGAGCACCAGATGGTCAGCGGCTCGCGCTTGCCCTTGACATGATCGGCCAGCAACGGGAAGTGGTGGGCTTCGCGGAAGAACGAGGTCAGGTTGGTGGTCAGCGCGTTGGTGAACGACTCCCACTCTTCGCCCAGACGGCCGGCTTCCAGGTCGTCCAGGTACTTGGCGAACGAGTCGATGCCGGTGGCGCGCAAGCGGCGCGCCAGGCGGCTGTAGACCATCTCCTGCTTGCTGTCGGCCAGCGAGATGCCGGCGCGCTTGTAGATCAGGCCACGCACCCGCTCGAAGTCGCGGGCGTTGAAGTCAAATTCTTTGACGGTGTCTTTTGATTGCGGCATATGTTAAATCCTTTTTTTGACTGCACTAACTATGCCTCCGTCATTCCCGCGCATGCGGGCATCCATGCTGAGTATGGATACCCGCCTTCGCGGGTATGACGGCTACTTAAAACTCTTCCCACTCGTCGGCGCCCGAGGGTGCCGGAGCGGCTTTCTTTGCTGCGGCCGGCTTCGGCGACGGCTTCGGCGTAGCCGGGCGCGGTGCGGCGATCACTGGCGCACGCGCGCTGGCCGGCTTGGCCGCCACCACACTGCGACGCGGCGCCACAGCGGTCTGGCGCGCCACCGCATCATGCGACAGCTTGAAGATGCTGACCGCCTGCGACAGGAATTCCGCCTGCTCCTGCATGCTTTCCGCCGCTGCCGCCGCTTCTTCCACCAGCGCCGCATTCTGCTGCGTCATTTCATCCATCTGCGAGATCGCCTGGTTGACTTCCTCGATGCCGTTGCTCTGCTCCTGCGTGGCGGCGGTGATTTCGCCCATGATGTCGGCCACCTGGCGGATCGACGTCACGATCAAATCCATGGTCTGGCCGGCCTCATCCACCAGTTTGCTGCCGGCATCGACTTTTTCAACCGAGTCGGTAATCAACTCTTTAATTTCCTTGGCGGCGCCGGCCGAGCGCTGCGCCAGATTGCGCACCTCGGACGCCACCACCGCGAAACCGCGGCCCTGCTCGCCGGCGCGCGCCGCCTCGACCGCCGCATTCAGCGCCAGAATATTGGTCTGGAAAGCGATGCCATCAATCACCGAAATAATGTCGGCAATCTTGCGCGACGATTCGGTGATCGAACCCATGGTCTGCACCACCTGCGACACCACCGTGCCGCCCTTCTCCGCCACCGACGATGCCGACACCGCCAGCTGATTCGCCTGGCGCGCATTGTCGGCATTCTGCTTCACGGTCGACGTCAGTTCTTCCATCGACGACGCGGTTTCTTCCAGCGAACTGGCTTGCGATTCGGTACGCGCCGACAGATCGGCGTTGCCCGAGGCGATTTCCTGCGACGCGGTCGAAATCAACTCGGTGCCGGTACGCACATCGCCCACCGTCTTGGCCAGGCTCTCGTTCATGTCCTTCAGCGCCTGCAGCAATTCGCTGGTCTCGTCGCTGCCCTCGACCTGCACATGCGAAGTCAGTTCGCCCGACGCCACTTTCTGCGCCACGCCAACCGCACCCGACAATGGCACAGTAATCGAACGGGTAATAATCGTGGCGCACACTACGCCCAGCGCCACCGCCACACCGCCCAGCACGAACAACACCACCATCAGGCTGCGGTCGGCAGTAACGGAGTTGTCCATCACCTCGGCCGCGCTGGCCTGCTGCATCTCGACCAGCTTGTTGATCAGCGCCAGCGTCTGCGTATTCAGCGGATCGATGCGGCCGGAAATCACCTTGATGCCGCCCTCGCTGTTAAACGCCAGGATCTGGCCGATCGCTTCCTTGAAGGCAGCATCGGTGTCGGCGTCCAGCGCTGCCAGGTCGGCCAGCACTTTTTTCTCGGCGTCGTTCAGGCCCTGCGCCTTCAGCTGGTTCAGCGCCTTTTCATAGCGCGCGCGCTGGTCCTTGACCTTCTGTTCTTCCTTCTGCATCAGGCTGACGTCGGATTGCAGGCCGATATTGCGCATGGCGATGCCGGTTTCCAGCATGGCGCTCTTCATGGCACTGGCTTGCAGGTTCTTGGCGGTCGCGGTCTCCAATCCCGTGGTCAGCTTGCTCTTGTTGCTGTAATTCAGGTAATTGGTCATCAGCACGATGCCGACCAGGATCAGCAGGATAATGCCGAAGCCGATGCGTAGCCGTGCGCCAATCTTGAAGTCGCGTAAATTCATGGTGTCACTCCCCTTCTATACTCTATCGTCGTGTGGCGGCGCGCTCTTCTTTTTGGAGCGCGTCCGTAATGCAGATGGTTACCGGGGCGGGGCTGTGGCGCCGGCAGTGCGGTTTATGCCGCCAATTGATCCATCAAGCCCATTTCCGGGCTGGACATCAGTTTGTCGATGTTCACCAGGATCAGCATGCGCTCGTCGATGGTGCCCAGGCCGATCATGTAATCGCTGCTGAAGGCGGTGCCCATTTCCGGCGCCGGCTTCACTTGTTCCGGCGTCAGCGTGGTCACGTCGGACACCGAATCCACCACCATGCCGACGATGCGGCCGTTGATGTTGAGGATGATGACCACGGTGAACTGGTCGTACACCGGCTCGCCCAGGTTGAACTTGATGCGCATGTCCACCACCGGGATGATGATGCCGCGCAGATTGATCACGCCCTTGATGAATTCCGGCGCGTTGGCGATGCGGGTCACCGCCTCGTAGCCGCGAATCTCCTGCACCTTCAGGATGTCGATGCCGTACTCTTCCGCGCCGAGCTTGAAGGCCAGGTATTCATGACCGGCGATCTCGCTGGCGTGTGCGGTGTTGGATTGGATCTCTGCCATGTTGGCCCCCTAAGAAGAAAAAATCGATTCGTCGGCCAGTTGGCGCGACGAGCGTATCAGTGCGGCGACGTCCAGGATCAGCGACACGCCACCGTCGCCGAGGATGGTGGCGCCGGAAATGCCGGCAACCTTGCGGTAATTCGACTCCAGGTTCTTGACCACCACCTGCTGCTGGCCAACCAGCTCGTCGACGAACAGGCCGGCCTTGCGGCCGTCGGTCTCGACGATGATGACGATGCCCTGACACGGGTCGCTGAAACGCGGCGTGATGTCGAACATCTGGTACAGCGGCACCAGCGGCAGGTACTCGCCGCGCACCTTGATGACCCGGCCCTTGCCGCTGATTTCCTTGACATCTTCCGGCGCCGGTTGCAGCGACTCGATGACAAAACCCAGCGGCAGGATATACACCTCGTCGCCGACGCGGATCGACATGCCGTCCAGAATCGCCAGCGTCAGCGGCAGCGAAATCGAGATGGTGGTGCCGAAGCCCTTGGCCGAACGGATATCGACCACGCCACCCATGGCGGTGATATTCCGCTTGACCACGTCCATGCCGACGCCACGGCCGGACACGTCAGTGACCACCTCGGCGGTGGAGAAGCCCGGCGCGAAGATCAGCTGCCACACTTCGGCATCGCTCATGGTGTCGCTGACGGCCAAGCCGTTCTGCTGCGCCTTGGCCAGAATCTTCTCGCGGTTCAGGCCGCCGCCATCATCCGACACTTCGATGATGATGTTGCCGCCCTGATGCGAGGCCGACAGGAACAGCCGGCCGGCATCGCTCTTGCCGCCGGCGCGGCGCACGTCCGGCATCTCGATGCCGTGGTCGATCGAGTTGCGGACCAGGTGGGTCAGCGGATCGACGATGCGTTCGATCAGGCCCTTGTCCAGTTCGGTGGCGGCGCCGTTGGTGATGAAGTCGACCTTCTTGCCCAGCTTGTGCGCCAGGTCGCGCACCATGCGCGGGAAGCGCGAGAACACGAAGTCCATCGGCATCATGCGGATCGACATCACCGATTCCTGCAGGTCGCGGGTATTGCGGGTCAGCTGGCTGACGCTGGCCAGCAGGCGCTGGTGCACCATCGGGTCCAGCGTATCGACGCGCTGCTCGATCATCGCCTGCGTGATGACCAGCTCGCCGACCAGGTTGATCAGCTGGTCGACTTTCTCGATCGACACGCGGATCGATGACGATTCGGCGCCGGCGTGGGCGGCTGCCTTTTCTTTTTCCTTTTCCTTTTCTTCCTTCTTGACGACTTTCTTTTCTTCCTCCGGCGGCGGGGTCTCGATGACAATGCCGGCGGCGGCGCGGATCTGTTCGACCGGCTGGAAGAAGCCGTAGCCTTGCGCGTCCTCGGACGCGGCAGCGGCGTTGGCGCGGATTTCGTCCAGCGGCTGGAAGAAGCCGTAACCGTCGCCGGCGGGGGCCGGTTTCAGATCGGTGGTGTCGAAGAAGCCGTAACCGAGGTCGGCCTCGACCTGGTCGCGTGCGGCCTTTTCCTTGTGCGCCTGCGCATCGTCCAGCGCCGGCAGCTCGGTGACTTTCATCTCGTCCGGATTCAGCACGAACGAGCAGATGGCGACGATGTCGTCCAGGCTTTCATGCGTGGTGACCACCATCGCGTTGCGGTCCTTGTCCAGCGGCGTGATCGAGACGTGGCCCATCAGGCCCAGCTCCTCGCCCAGCGCCTGCACTTCGCGGTGCGCCATGGCCGGCAGTTCCAGGCGGTAGCGGCGGCCGCCGCTGTGATCGACCACCTTGGCTTCGACTGCGTTATAGGCCGGCGCCACCGGCGCCAGCGCCACCACCGGCACGTCCTGCGCCAGCGATTGCAGCATCATGCGCACATCGCCGACGGCGTCCTGGTCGACTTCGCTGCCGAGACGGTGACCGTCCAGCTGCATCTTCAGAATGTCCTTGGCAGCCAGGAAGGCGTCGACGTGCTCGCCGGTCAGCGCCATCTCGCCCTTGCGGATGCGGTCCAGCAGGGTCTCCAGCACATGGGTGATCTCGCTCATATCGGTCACGCCAAACGTGGACGCGCCGCCCTTGACCGAATGGGCGGTGCGGAAGATCGCGTTCAGATCCTCGGCATCGGGCGATTCCACATTCACGGCCAGCAGCAGCCGTTCCATTTCAGCCAGCAGTTCCTCGGCCTCATCGAAAAAGACCTGATAAAACTGGCTTATATCGATGGTCATGGTGATACTCCGTTACGTTCGCTTCGCATCATGACGCGCCTTATCAGCCGATGACCTTTTTCACGACCTCGATCAGCCGCTGCGGGTCGAACGGCTTGACCAGCCAGCCGTTGGCGCCGGCGGCGCGGCCCTTGGCTTTCATCTCGTCGGAGGATTCGGTGGTCAGCATCAGGATTGGGGTCTTGGCGTAGCTCGGCAGCTCGCGCAGCAGCTTGATCAGTTGCAGGCCATCCATGCGCGGCATGTTCTGGTCGGTCAGCACCAGGTCGACATTCTGCAGCTTGGCCTTGTCCAGGCCGTCCTGGCCGTCCACCGCTTCAACCACCTGGTAGCCGGCAGCCTTGAGGCTGAAGGCAACCATCTGGCGCAGGGAGCTGGAATCATCAACTGCAAGTATAGTCTTGGCCATCTTATTCTCTCTTGTAAATCACGTTTGTTAGGTGGTTAAAACAGCTCGATGTCGCCGCTTTCCAGGTGTTGCTGACTGACTGCCTTGCGCAGCACGCTGCGCAGCTCCAGGCTTTGAATGGCCAGCGCCATGCTGACCTTGCCCAGCAGTTCGACGATCTGCTCGTTGTCGCTCTCGGGCAGCATTTCGGCGCCGTGCGCGCCCAGCGTGCCGAGAAACTCGCGCAGACCGGTCACGCGCTTTAGCGTGCGGTCCAGCAACTGGCTGGTCATGTCCTGGAATTGCAGGCTGGTGATGGCAGCGTTGACATAGCCGCCCACCTGGCTTTGCAGCGCTTCCAGCTGGGCGCGCTGCTCGGGCGTGACGGTGCCGCCGTCCAGCAGCAGCTGGATGGTGGCCTGCTCCGCCTCCACCGTCTGGTGGATGGCCATGAAGTTGAAGGACAGCTTTTCAATCGCTTCCTCCAGCAGCAGGCCGGTCTGGATCAGGTCGGTCTCGACTTCGGTCAGATGCCGGCGACCATGGTCAGACACGCCAGATAACAGGCGCTTGACGTGGGAACCCAGAATTTTTTTTCTCGTCATAACAGTCTCGATTACTTCTGCTTGCTCACTTGCTTATTTTCTTACCGGCGGGCCGGACGGCGCGGCGGCCGGGATCGCCGACGCCGGCGCTTCATCGCCGCCCACCTCGATCTGGCGGCCGTCGCGCAGCACATTGTCTTCGGCGCGTTTGTTCATCACCACAATGCTGATGCGGCGGTTGATCGGATTGAACGGATCGGCCTTGTCGAGGTTGATGGCCGAGGCCAGTCCGACCACGCGCAGCATCTTGGCGTCCTGCATGCCGCCGGCGATCAGCTCGCGGCGCGAGGCGTTGGCGCGGTCGGCCGACAATTCCCAGTTGCTGTAGCCGGCGTCGCTCATATACGGCGTCGAATCGGTGTGGCCGGACAGCGTGATGCGGTTGGGCACATCGTTCAGCACGAAGCCGATCTCGTGCAGGATTTCCTTGGTGTACGGCTGCAGCTCGGCCTTGGCCAGCGCGAACATCGGGCGGTTCTGCTCGTCGACGATCTGGATCCGCAAGCCTTCGCTGGTGATATCCAGCAGCAGCTGGTCCTTGTATTTCTTCAGCAGCGGATTGGCGTCGATCTTGTTTTCGATGCGTTCCTTCAGCGCCTTCAGGCGCTGGTTCTCTTCCGCTTCCATGGCCGCCTTGGCGGCAGTCAGGTTATAGGTCTTCTTGACCTGCGGATCGTCGCTGGCCTTGACCTGGCCGTCGGCGCGGGTCAGGTCCTTGCCGCCGCCCTTGATGATGGACGAGCTGTCGCCGCTGCCGGAACCGCCCTGCATGGCCACCTTCAGCGGCGTCTTGAAGTATTCGGAGATGCCGTTGAGGTCGCCCTTGGTGGTCGAGCCGAGCAGCCACATCAGCAGGAAGAAAGCCATCATCGCGGTCACGAAGTCGGCGTACGCGATCTTCCAGGCGCCGCCATGGTGACCGCCGCCGTGCTTCTTGATGCGCTTGACGATAATAGGCCGTAAGCCCTCTTCAGCCATGATTCATCCTTAAACGAGTAACAGTGCGCGGCATGGCTTACTTCGACTTCGATTTCTTGATGTGGTCTTCCAGCTCGTTGAAGGTCGGACGCTCGGTCGAGTACAGCACTTTACGGCCGAACTCCACCGCCAGCGCCGGCGCGTAGCCGTTCAGGCTGGCCAGCAGCGTGACCTTGACGCACTGGTACATCTTGGTCGACTCTTCCAGCTTCTGCTCCAGCAGGCTGGCCAGCGGCGCCACGAAACCGTAGGCCAGCAGAATGCCGAGGAAGGTGCCGACCAGCGCGTGCGCGATCAGGATGCCCAGCTCGGCCGGCGGCAGGCCGACGTTTTCCATGGTGTGCACCACCCCCATCACCGCTGCCACGATACCGAAAGCCGGCATGCCGTCGCCCAGACGGGAAATTGCGTGGCCGGGCGCGGCGCCCTCGTGATGATGGGTTTCAATCTCGATATCCATCAGGTTCTCGATCTGGAACGCATCCATATTACCGGACACCATCAGGCGCAGGTAATCGGTCATGAATTCGACGATGTGATGGTCTTCCAGCACGCTCGGGTACTTGCTGAACAGCGGGCTTTGCTCGGGACTGTCGATGTCGCCTTCGATCGACATCAAGCCTTCCTTGCGCACTTTCGACAGCACGTCGAACAGCAGCGACATCAGCTCCATGTACAGGTCTTTGGTGTAGCGCGAGCCCTTGAGCAGGGTCGGCAGCGCGGCCAGCGTGGCTTTCAGCGTCTTGCCGTTATTGCCGACGATGAAAGCACCAATCGCGCCGCCGCCGATCATGACCAGTTCCAGCGGCTGAAACAGCGCGGCCAGATGCCCGCCCGCCATGGCGTAGCCGCCGAACACGCCGACGATGACCACTACATATCCGATGATGACTAACAAGTGAGCTGACTCCCCAGAGCGAAAACCGGCCGAATTGTTACTGAGCGGGCCGGTTTTTTCAAGAATTTACATATAGAACTACAATAGCCTGACTATGGGGCGACGGGCAAGTGAATAACGTCAAATGATGCTTAAAAGTACCATATATAGAGGGGAACTCCTCCCTCTGTGGCACGAATGATGCTATCTGGTGTTCTTTCCTCAATGACAAATTCATAGCTTAGAAGCAAAGATCCAGGACACATTTCCGCCTTCGCCTTGCGCCACACGCCAGGCATGGCGGCCGGCGACAAATAGGCGAACACCAGATCGAACTGGCTGAAGTCGAGGTTTTCATAATCGCCGCGAATGAAGCGCGCGCGGCTGCCGGTGCATCTGGCGCGCAGCCAGCTATATAGCCAGGGTAACGGCGCCAGCTCGATACCGATGGCATCGGCATCCGGCCGCACGCGCGCAATGTACAAAGTGAAGCCGCCAAGGCCGCTGCCGATGTCGATCACCCGCGGCGCCTTGTCGGCCGGCAGCAACTGGCGCACGGCATCCCACACGGCCGGACCGGACGGGTAATACGGCACCTGCGTGCGGAAGGTCGACCAGTACCAGCCCAGCAGCAGCAGGAAGCCGGCGCCGAACAGCCATGACGGCAGTTGCAGCGCCAGCGCGGTCAGCACCGCCAGCGGAAACAGCAACTGGATCGCGCGCCACCAGGCCGCAAGCGCCAGCTTCCACGTAAGCACGGCCGCAAGCAGGCCCTGCACCAGGGCAAAGGTCAGATAATCGGTGGGTAAATGGAAACTGGCCATCACATACAGGATGGCCAGAGTCAGCGGCAAGGCGCCGCATTGGATCAGCATGGCCCGCACGGCGGGCGCGCGGATGATGCGCTTAATATAAGTTTCGCTCACGCCGGCATTATGCCGCGATTGCCTCCGCCTCGCGCGATTTTTTGGTCTTGCCGGCACGCGAAGGCATGTGGCACAGGCCGCAGACATAGCTGCCGTTCAGGTCCATGGCGTTGACCACGAACTTGCCCTGGCATTTGTTGCACGGAGCGGTTTCCAGCATCTTGCTGCTAAAGAAGCGCACCAGGGTCCAGGCGCGGGTCAGCGACAGCAGCGGCTCTTCGCCCGGTTCCGGCGGCATTTGTTCGAGGTACAGCTTGTAGGCCTTCATCACTGCTTCGACGCCGGTGGCGCCGGCGTGAGTCACCAGGAAGCTGTGGATGTTGATGAACAGCGAGGAATGGATATTCGGCTGCCAGGTCAGGAACCAGTCGGTCGAGAACGGCAGCATGCCTTTCGGCGGCGACACGCCCTTCAGCTCTTTGTACAGCTTGAGCAGGCGTTCGCGCGACAGCGACACTTCCGATTCCAGCAATTGCAGGCGGGCGCCCAGCTGGATCAGTTCGATGGCCAGCTGAATTTCCTGGGCTTCCGATACGACACTCTTCTTGGCGGCCATGATCTGCGCTCCGGGAAATTAAACGATTTCTTCGACTGGCTGGCCGGCCATCAGGATGGCGGCGTGCGACTGGGCCAGAACGCGGTCTTTATTGTAGTTGGTCAGCATCGACAGGATGGCACTGTCGTCGAAGCGGAAGCGGGCCAGCATCATGTTGCCGCCTGCCAGTTTGAGGATTTGCGCGTTGCTCATGCCTTCGATCAGGTCGGCGATTTCAGCAGCGATGCCCAGACGGAAGATCGCGGTGACTTTATCGGCGCGGATCATCTGCTGAGCCAGCATCAGGTAGCTCAGGTTGGCGTCGCGAATTTCAGCCATCATATCGTTTGCGGTCATTTTCCCACTCCTTGCGTTTTCTCTCTGTCGGAACACGTTTGCGTTTCCGTTGAGATACATTCTGCTTGAGCAACAAAAACACGAGTAGAGGTAACTCTCCGTATTTTCGGTCGGGAAATGACGGGTGCGACCTGTCGGTGTTTGTCTTACAAACACTCGCAGATCAGCTGCTACGCCCTTGCGGCGCGCGTTTCTTGCGGGATACTAGTTTCCAAAAACATCCCTTTTAAATCGAAAAATAAAGCGGCAAAGCGACTCTTTTTTGCGACATCTAAACCGGTAACGGCAGTCTTTTGGAGAACTTTAGGGTTTTGATGAAAAATTTTTAAATATTTTTGCCACCCCTGCCAAACCGATCAATGCACGGTTTCCTGCGCATCTAAGAACGGTAACGGCGGGGTTTTGGGGAACTTTAGGGTTTTTTTGAAAAAAATCGAAAAATTTTTAAAAAACGGATCAAACCCAGTATTCATGCGGGTTTGCGGCCAGTACCGCCGCTTAAAAATCGGCGCCTGGGCAATTTTTCGGGTTACACTCGCTACTTTAGACCTCAACATCTAACCACAATGACAACTCGCAACCACTGCCTGGAGCGCGACGCGCAAGACCCGCTCGCGCCGCTGCGCGACCAGTTCGACCTGCCTGCCGGCATTATTTATCTGGATGGCAACTCTTTGGGCGCCCGTCCGAAAGCTTCGCTTACCCGTGCCCAGCAAGTGATCGCCCAGGAATGGGGGCATGACCTGATCCGCAGCTGGAACGCCGCCGGCTGGTTCGACTTGCCCAAGCGTCTAGGCAATCTGCTAGCGCCGCTGATTGGCGCCGTGGATGGCGAGGTGGTTGTCACCGACACCACATCGGTCAACCTGTTCAAGGCGCTGGCTGCCGCACTGCTGATGCAGGCGGCCGACCCGGTGCGCGCCGTCCGCCGCGTGATCGTTACCGAACGCTCCAACTTCCCCACCGACATCTACATGGCCCAGGGTCTTACAGCCTGGCTGGACTGCGGCTACACGCTGCGCCTGATCGACAGCCCGGACGAGCTGGCCAGCGCCATCGATGCCGACGTCGCCCTAGTCATGCTGACCCATGTAAACTACCGCACCGGTTATCAATACGATATGCAGGCGGCCAGCGCCCTCGCCCACGCTTGCGGCGCGCTGATCATCTGGGATCTGGCGCACTCGGCCGGCGCGGTGCCGGTCGATCTGCATGCCGGCGGCGCCGATCTGGCGGTCGGCTGCACCTATAAATACCTGAACGGCGGCCCTGGCGCACCAGCCTTTATCTGGGTGCCGAAGCAGCACCAGCAGAACTTCCAGCAGCCGCTGTCCGGCTGGTGGGGCCACGCCGCACCGTTTGCCATGGCGCCCGACTTCCAGCCGGCCGACGGCATCGCCCGCGCGCTGTGCGGCACCCAGCCTATCGTCTCGCTGGCCCTGGTCGAATGCGGTCTGGACGTGCACCACCAGACCACGATGGCGGAAATCCGCGCCAAATCGCTGGCGCTGACCGATCTGTTCATCGAATTGGTGGAAGAACGCTGCGCTGCGCATCCGCTGGGCCTGGTGACGCCGCGCCAGCACGCCAACCGCGGCAGCCACGTCAGCTTCACCCACCCGCACGGCTATGCCGTGATGGCGGCGCTGATCGCGCGCGGCGTCATCGGCGACTACCGCGAGCCGGCCATCATGCGCTTCGGCTTCACGCCGCTGTACACCAGCTATGCGGACGTATGGGATGCCGTCGAGATCCTGCGCGATATCCTGGACCGCAAAGACTACAACGTTGACGCCAAGCGCGACGCCGTGACCTGATAACGAGATAAACAATATGAACCAAAACAAACCAGCCAGCGGCTGCCCGATGCACGCGGCGGCGCCAGCCGGCGAGGCCGATGCCGATGCACAATGGCACGGCGCGCAGATGGACTTCAGCAATGCGATGAGCTACGGCGACTACCTGGGCCTGAACCAGATTCTGCACGCCCAGCATCCGCTGTCGCCGAATCACAATGAAATGCTGTTCATCATCCAGCACCAGACCAGCGAACTGTGGATGAAGCTGATGCTGCACGAAATGCGCGCCGTGCGCACGCACATTCGTGCCGACGATTTGCCGCCGGCCTTCAAGATGCTGGCGCGCGTCGCCCGCATCATGGATCAGCTGGTGCACGCATGGGATGTGCTGGCGACGATGACGCCGCCGGAATACACCGCCATCCGTCCCTACCTGGGCGCCTCGTCCGGCTTCCAGTCCCACCAGTACCGCGAGATCGAATTCATCCTCGGGAACAAAAACGCCGCGCTACTCAACGTGCACGCCAGCACGCCTGAATTCCCGCTGCTGCAGGAGGCGCTGAACACGCCATCCATCTACGACGAAGCGATCCGGCTACTGGCCCGCAACGGCTTGCCTATCTCCGCCGAGCGGCTGAACGCCGATCCGACCCTGCCCACGGCTGCCGACCAATCGGTGCAGCAGGCCTGGCTGGAAGTCTACCGCGACCCGACGCGCTACTGGGCGCTGTACGAACTGGCGGAAAAGCTGGTCGACATGGAGACCGCGTTCCGCTTCTGGCGCTTCCGCCACGTGACCACGGTCGAGCGCATCATCGGCTTCAAGACCGGCACCGGCGGCACGGCCGGCGTCAGCTACCTGCGCAAGATGCTGGACGTGGTGCTGTTCCCGGAGCTGTTCGCGCTGCGCACCACGCTGTAAGCGCGGAACTCGCGCGCGTATGTCCCCTCTAAGCTAAACACCTGGAGGGACATCATGAAACTACATACCCGCGCATGGGCCGCAGCAAGCTTGCTGTGCGCCGTCACGGCCGCCGCCAACGCGGCCAGCTATACCGCCATCCTCGGCGGAGCGAAGGAAGCGCCGCCTAACAGTTCGCCTGCGGTCGGCGCGGCGGTGGTCAAATTCGACGTCGCCACGCACGAGCTGACCATCAGCACCGCCTTCCTCTCGCTCATCGGCGACACGACCGCCGCGCACATCCACTGCTGCACAGCGACGCCGGGCGTGGACGTGGCCGGCGTCGCCACCGAGACGCCCACGTTCGGCGGCTTTCCGCTTGGCGTGCAGATCGGCGCCTACAATCACATCTATGACACATCGCTGGCCAGCAGCTGGAATGGCGCCTTCCTGAGCGCCAACGGCGGCACCACGGCCGGCGCGGAAGCAGCATTCCTGGCCGGGTTGAACGCTGGCGCCGCGTATCTGAACATTCATACCACCGCCTACCCGGCCGGCGAAATTCGCGGCTTTCTGGCCATCACCCCGGTGCCGGAGCCGGGCGCCTTTGCCATGCTCGGCCTCGGGCTGCCGGCACTGATGCTGGTGGCGCGCCGGCACCGCAAGCCGGCCGCTACTTGACGGCGGCGCCGACCAGCGGCAGCTCGATGTAGCTGTCGTGGTAGATGCGCTGGGTCGCCTTCTTGTAATCCGCAGGCTGGGCGTGGAAGATATTCTGCACAAAGGTCTGCGGATTGCGGTCGTACAGCGGGAACCAGCTGGACTGGATCTGCACCATGATGCGGTGACCGGGCAGGAATACGTGGTTGGCGGTCGGCAGCGCGAAGCTGTACTTCAGCGGCGTATTGGCCTTGAGCGGTTTCGGCGTCTCCAGGCTTGCGCGGTAGCGGCCCCGGAAGATATCGGCGGCGATCATCAGCTGATAGCCGCCCAGCTCCGGCTGCGACGGCACCTGGTCTGGATACACGTCGATCAGCTTGACCACCCAGTCGGCGTCGGTGCCGCTGGTGGCGGCCAGCAGGTGCGCCACCGGCTCGCCACTGATTTTGACCGGCGCGCTCAGCACGCCGGTGGCATAGGTCAGCACATCGGTGCGGCCTGATGCCTCGCGCTGATCGTCGACCAGCCAGCGCGGCCAGGTCTGGCCTTTGGCCTCGTCATAGCCGACGGCGGCGATAGGCCGCGCGCGGTAAGGCACCGGCTTGGCGGGATCGGAGACGTATTCATCGTAGCCGTTCTTGTCCGCCGGCGCGCTTGCCGCCGCCGGCACTGTGCCGGACAGGCGCAGCGCCGCATTGGCGCCCAGCCTCAGCGCGGCCGGAGCGATGACGCAAGCTGCGGCGGCGTTGGCGCCGGCAGCACAGCCGGCCGGCCAGCGGTCCAGCGCGCGCCACTTGTTGGTGCCGGTTTCAAACGCCGTCACCGGCGCGATCTGCGCTGCCAGCGCCTCTGGCGGCGGATCATCTTTCAGGTAACGATCCAGGAACGGGCGCAGAATCTGCTCGCGAAAGTACAAGCCGGTATCGCTATTGAACCTGATCGGCCCGAGCTTGCTGCCGTCGCCATCCTGGCCGCCGTGGTTCCACGGGCCGATGACCAGAAATACCTTATCGTTCGGCTGGACCGCCTTGTAGACCGCGATCGCGCCGTAGACATCCTCGGCATCCCACAAGCTATGCACCAGCAAAGTCGGCACGGTGATCGCCTGCTGCGCCAGAATCTTATCGACGGCCTGGCTCTGCCAGAACGAATCGTACGACGGATGGGCCAACACCTTGCGCCAGAAACCACTCTGCTCCACGCCACGCTGACGCGCCAGCTCACCGGCCGAACCGGCACGCATAAAGGTATCGTAATCGTCATAGGTGTTGGTGAACCAGCGCGCGTCATTGCGGCGTGTGACCACCTGTTCCAGGATGTAAGGCAGATTCACCTGGCGGAACGCGCCGTTGTGGAACCAGTCGTCGCCGCGCCAGTTGTCCACCATGGGATTCATCGGCACCGCCACCTTCAATGCCGGATGCGGATGCACCAGCGCGATCAGCGGCAGATAACCATCGTACGAACTGCCGATGATGCCCACCTTGCCGTTCGACTCCGGCACATTCTTGCTGAGCCACTCGATGGTATCCCAGGTATCGGTGGAATGATCGATGGCGGTCGGATTGAACTCCGTGCCGGCCATTGGACGGTTCATCACATAATCGCCCTGCGAGCCATATTTGCCGCGCACATCCTGCACCACGCGGATATAGCCGCCTTTGACGATAACGTCCGCCTGATTATCGTAGCCCTGCAGGATGGACTCCATTTGCGCATTCTCCGACTGGCTGGTCATGCCCTCGGCGCTGTAAGGGGTGCGAGTCAGCAGCAGCGGCGCATTGCGCGCGTGACGCGGAATGACGATGACAGTATTCAGATGCACGCCATCGCGCATCGGTATCATCACCGTGCGCTTGACATAATCGAAGCTCTCCACCGGCGCCTTGAATTCATCCGGCGTCTCGCTGGGCAGCGTCTGTTGCGCGTGAACGGAAAGGAAAACGCTGGCCAGAACAGCCAGCGCCAATGCGGATTTCTTCATGAGCAACTCCGGGGTCAGGTCCTCCAATTCTACACGGGCTCAACCCTATTCAGCGATAGCGCAGAGCTCGTGTAGAAATGGAGGACCTGACCCCGGGGTTTGCGTTACTTCGCCAGCAGCAGCTCGTTCAGGCGTTTGACGAAGCTGGCTGGATCGCTCAACGCGCCGCCTTCCGCCAACAGGGCCTGATCGAACAGCAGGTTGGACCAGTCACTGAACGAGCTGGCCACGCCTTCGGCTTTCAAACGCTGCACCAGCGGGTGATCCGGATTGATTTCCAGGATAGGCTTGGACTCCGGCGCGTTCTGGCCGGCGGCCTTCAGCATGCGCAGCAAATTGCCCGACAGTTCGTGCTCGTCCGCCACCAGGCAGGCCGGCGAATCGGTCAGGCGGAAGGTCACGCGCACGTCCTTGGCTTTGTCAGCCAGCACTTCCTTCATTTTCTCAACCAGATCCTTGTACGACGATTCGGTTTCTTCGTGTTCCTTCTTCTCGGCCTCGTCTTCCAGCGCGCCCAGATCCAGGCCGCCTTTGGCCACCGACACCAGTTCCTTGCCTTCGAACTCGGTCAGGAACGACAGCATCCATTCGTCCACGCGGTCGGTCAGCAGCAGTACCTCGACGCCCTTCTTGCGGAAGATCTCCAGGTGCGGGCTGTTTTTCGCGGCGATGTAGTTGTCGGCCGTGACGTAGTAGATCTTGTCCTGGCCTTCCTTGGCGCGCGCGAGGTACTGTTCCAGCGAGGTGATTTGCTGGTCGTTGTCGTTGGCGGTCGAGGCGAAACGCAGCAGCTTGGCCAGACGGTCCTTGTTGGTCGCGTCTTCGCCGATGCCTTCTTTCAGCACCTGGCCGAATTCGGTCCAGAAGGTCGCGTATTTATCTTTCTTTTCCTGCTCGTCGGCGTTCGCCAGTTCTTCCAGCATGCCGATCACGCGCTTGGTCGAGCCGTCGCGGATCACTTTGACGTCACGCGATTCCTGCAGAATCTCGCGCGAGACGTTCAGCGGCAGGTCGGCCGAATCGATCACGCCTTTGACGAAGCGCAGATACGTTGGCATCAGTTGCTCGGCGTCGTCCATGATGAACACACGCTTGACGTACAGCTTGATGCCGCCGCGCTTGTTGCGGTCCCACAGGTCGAACGGCGCCTTGGCCGGGATGTACAGCAGCTGGGTGTATTCGCTGCGGCCTTCAACCCGGTTGTGGGTGTGGGTCAGCGGCGCCGCGAAGTCGTGCGATACGTGCTTGTAGAACTCCTCGTACTGCTCCGGCGTGATGTCGGATTTGCTGCGCGCCCACAGCGCGCTGGCCTGGTTGACGGTTTCCAGCTCGTCCTTGAGGACGGTTTCCTTCTTCTCTTCGTCCCACTCTTCTTTCTGCATCACGATCGGCAGCGAGATGTGGTCGGAGTATTTGCGGATGATGGATTTGATCTTCCACGACGACAGCAGCTCGTCCTCGCCTTCGCGCAGGTGCAGGATGATGTCGGTGCCACGGCCGACTTTTTCGATCTGCTCGACCGAATAGTCGCCCTGGCCTTCCGATTCCCAGCGCACGCCTTCCGAGGCGGCCGCGCCGGCGCGGCGGGTTTCGACGGTGATCTTGTCGGCGACGATGAAGCCGGAGTAGAAGCCCACGCCGAACTGACCGATCAGGGCTGCGTCCTGCTGCTGGTCGCCCGACAGCTTGCCGAAGAATTCCTTGGTGCCCGACTTGGCGATGGTGCCCAGGTGCGAGATGGCTTCGTCACGGCTCATGCCAATGCCGTTGTCGGAGATGGTGATGGTGCGCGCCGCCTTGTCGAAGCCGACTTTGATTTTCAGCTCGTGGTCGTTGCCGTACAGGGCGTCGTTGTTGATCGCTTCGAAGCGCAGCTTGTCCGACGCGTCGGAGGCGTTGGAGATCAGTTCGCGCAGGAAGATCTCTTTGTTCGAGTACAGGGAGTGGATCATCAGCTGCAGCAGCTGTTTCACTTCGGCCTGGAATCCAAGGGTTTGTTTTTCGGTGTCAGCCATTTTGGAATAGTCTTTTGGTTAAGATTTCAGGAAAATGGGGATTATAAGAGGCTTTTCAAGAGCCGTGAGTATCAACTGAGTTCCCATTCAAGGAAACGCCACACGGCCGGCTCCTGCATCGCCGCCACATTGAGGCGCATGCGGGTCGATGGCAGTTGCTTGGGCGAGAACAGGCTGCCCGGCGCCAGCAGCAGATTATGGGCCATGGCACGTTCGGTCAGCAGATTGGTGTCGCAACCGGCGTCGGCCCAGACGAACATGCCGGCCGGCGGCGAGCCGTCCACCTTCAGGCCGACGCGCTCCATCTGGCGCAGCGTCTTGGCGCGGATGCCGTCGAGCCGCGCGCGCAGGCGGTCGGCGTGCTTGCGATATGAACCTTCGGACAGCACCTTGTACACCACCCGCTCGCCGATGTCGCTGGTGGTCAGCGTCGACAGCATCTTGCGGTCGGCCAGGCGCTCGGCGCGCTCCGGCGAGGTGGCGATGAAGCCGACCCGCAGGTTGGCGGCCATGGTCTTGGAGAAGCCGCTCAGGTAGATCACCCGCTGCAACTGGTCCAGCGCGGACAGGCGCGTGGCCGGCTGCACCGCGCTGCCCGGATGCAGGTCGCAATAGATATCGTCTTCGACGATGATGAAGTCATGTTCTTCGGAGAGGCGCAGCACCTGGAAGGCCTTGGCCGCCGACAGCGAGGTCGAACTGGGGTTGTGCAGCACGGAGTTGATGATGTACAGCTTGGGCTTGTGCAGCGCCGCCAGCTCGGCCAGCCGGGCTATATCCGGCCCGTCGCCCAGGCGCGGGATGCCGATAACTTTCGCGCCCAGCGCGGCGAAGGAGCCGAACATCAGGAACCAGGCCGGGTCGTCGACAAAGATGGTGTCGCCGGGGCGGGTGAATTCGCGCGCTACCAGGTCCAGCGCCTGCGTGACGCCAGCGGTGGTGACGATTTGCTCGGGCGCGGCAGCGATTTCCAGTTCGGCCAGTTTATGCTGCAGTTGCTGGCGCAGCGGCAGGAAACCTTGCGGCACGCCGTAGCTTAATAATAGCGTCGGATTCTGGCGGCTGACGGCGCGCAGCGCGTTGGCGACGGCCGGGCCGTCCAGCCATTCAGGCGGCAGCACGCCGGAGCCGGGCATCTGCTGGTGCGGCATCTGGCGGAACATATTCCGCACCAGCCAGACCACGTCGATCGGCTTGGCGTCGAAGCCGGATTGCGCGCTGCGCAGCGAGCGCGCCATGACGCCGCCGGCGCCGGCTTCGGTAGCGTTGAGCGCCATCGCTGGCCGCTCGCGGACAAAAAAGCCTGCGCCACGCCGCGATTCGAGGTAACTGGTGGCCACCAGCTTGTCGTACGCAGCCACCACGGTGAAGGCCGACACACCATGCGACGCCGCAAACGCGCGGATCGACGGCATGCGCGCGCCACCACGCAGCAGGCGGTCATCAATGCGCGCCGCCACCGAACGCACGATCTGGTCGATCAGCGTTTCGCCCGACTCGCGCAACAGCAGGCCAAGCATCGGGCCAGCCGCGCCGCGCCCCACGCCGACGCCCGGCGTCCCGGCGGCGGCCGATGTGCGGGGCGATGGCCGCGCGGCGCCACTGCGGCCTGCGGGCGCCAATGCCGGCACCGACGCCACCGACGGACCGGGCGCCGGCGCGGCACTGGCGCGCCCTTCGCGTGCCTGTGCTGCGGCCAGCGCCTCATTGACTGCTTCCGCCGCAGCAGCCGCAGCGGCCCCCAACAGCGAAGTGCGTGCTCGTGTATTGGTCATATTACCGTCACAGTATGTGAAATTATGTTTGCAAGTGTACTGGCACTGTACTGGTTTTGTCACGTAGGATTAAGCCATGACAGCTACTCCTACCCTCACCACCCACAACCGCCTGGGTGACGAAACCGCCGGCATGCTGCTTGGCCTGATCGGCGTCGCCATCTTCAGCCTTACACTGCCCTTCACCCGCCTCGCCGTCGGTGGCGGCGCTGAAGGCGCGGCCGGCTTGTCGCCGATGTTCGTCGCCCTCGGCCGCGCAGTGGCCGCCGCTGTACTGGCCGCCGCCTGGCTGTACTGGAAGCGCGCGCCACTACCGCCGCGCGACGCCCTGCCGGCGCTGGCCATGGTCGCCATCGGCTGCGTGATCGGCTTCCCCTGGCTGACTTCGGTGGCGATGCGCAGCCTGCCCGCCGCCCATGGCGCTGTACTGGTCGGCGTGCTGCCGCTGGCCACCGCCATGTTCGCGGCCCTGCTGGGCGGCGAAAAACCATCGGCCGGCTTCTGGATCATGGCCATCATAGGCTCGGCGCTGGTGGTCGGCTTTGCGCTGCGCCAGAGCGGCGGCAGTCTGCACGCGGCCGACCTGGCGATCTTCCTGGCGGTGCTGCTGGCCGCCATGGGCTACGCCGCCGGCGGCAAACTGTCGCAAACGCTGGGCGGACAGCAGACCATCTGCTGGGCGCTGGTGCTGGCCGCCCCGCCGCTGCTGCCGGTGGTCGGCTGGCTGGCCTGGCAGGAGGCGGGGCAAATCGCCCACGCCAGCGTCGCCGCCTGGACCGGCTTCGCCTATGTGTCGGTGCTGTCGATGTTTATCGGATTCTTCTTCTGGTATCGCGGCATGGCGCTGGGCGGCGTGGCGCGGGTGGGGCAAGTACAGCTGGTGCAGCCGTTTTTATCTGTGCTGGGCGCCACTGCGGTACTGGGCGAGACGCTGGAATGGCCCACCCTGATCTTCGCAATTGCGGTCATCGCCACCGTGGGCCTGGGCCGCAAAATGCAGGTAAAACGGGGCTGAAACCGTACAGTATCTGGATTTCGCGGCAACTGTAAGCATACTCCGCCGCGAGAGTACAATATCGGTCTCCACACACAAATAATTAACTGGATAACCACAATGTCTGTTTACGAAAAACTGAAAGCGCTTGATATCACCCTGGCAGCACCGGCCACCCCAGCCGCCGCCTACGTCATGTACGCCCAAACCGGCAATCTGGTATTCCTGTCTGGTCACATCGCCAAGCGCGCCGACGGCAGCGTATGGGTCGGCCAGTTGGGCAAGAACATCGACACCGCCGAAGGCAAGGCCGCCGCGCGCGCCATCGCCATCGATCTGATCGGCACGCTGCAGGCGGCCGTCGGCGGCGACCTGACCCGCGTCAAGCGCATCGTCAAGGTCATGAGCCTGGTGAACTCCACCCCTGAATTTACTGAACAGCACCTGGTCACCAACGGCGCTTCCGAGCTGCTGGGCGAAGTCTTCGGCGACGCCGGCAAGCACGCCCGCTCGGCCTTTGGTGTCGCCCAAATCCCGCTTGGCGCCTGCGTCGAAATCGAACTGATCGCGGAAGTCGCGTAAAGCGGGCGGTGGCTTATCCGCTGCCGTTCCTTCTATAAAAGCCGCCACAAGCGCGCTTGTTGTCATTCTCTAGTGAGACACGTATGAAAATCGAAAACCCCAATCCTATCCAGTGGCAGTTCGCCGAACGCGCCGAACAGCTGCAAGCGTCCTTCATCCGCGAGATCCTGAAGATCACGCAGCAGCCGGAGATCATCTCCTTCGCCGGCGGCCTGCCATCGCCGCTGACCTTCCCGGTCGATGAAATGAAAGCGGCCTACGACAAGGTATTGAGCGAGAACGGCAAGGTCGCGCTGCAATACGGCCCGACCGACGGCTACACCCCGCTGCGCCAGTGGATCGCCGACTCGCTGTCGACCGGCGGCGCCAGGATCGTACCGGAACAAGTGCTGATGACCTCCGGTTCGCAGCAAGCGCTGGACCTGCTGGGCAAAGTGCTGATCGACGAAGGCAGCCGCGTGCTGGTCGAAACGCCATCCTATCTGGGCGCGCTGCAGGCGTTCTCGGTATATCTGCCGGAATTCAAATCGGTGGCCACCGACGAACATGGCCTGGTGCCGTCGTCGATCGACGCCGTCGCGCAAGGCGCGCGCCTGCTGTATTCGCTGCCTAACTTCCAGAACCCGACCGGCCGCTCGCTGTCGATCGAGCGCCGCCAGGAACTGGTGGAAACCTGCGCCCGTCTCGGTTTGCCGCTGATCGAGGACGACCCTTACGGCTCGCTGAGCTACAAAGGCGAGCCGCTGCCGAAGATGGTGGCCATGAACCCGGACGGCGTAATCTACATGGGTTCCTTCTCCAAGGTGCTGACCCCTGGCATCCGCCTGGGTTACGTGGTGGCGCCGCTGCCGCTGGCGCGCCGCCTGGAACTGGCCAAGCAGGCGGCCGACCTGCACACTTCGCAGCTGACCCAGATGGTGGTGCACGAAGTGATCAAGGACGGTTTCCTCGACCAGCACATCCCGAAAATCCGCGCGCTGTACGGCGACCAGTGCCAGGTGATGCTGGACGCGATGGCCCAGCACTTCCCGGCCGGCGTCGAGTGGACCAAGCCGGAAGGCGGCATGTTTATCTGGGTGACGCTGCCGAAGCACATCAACGCCATGCAGCTGCTGGATGAAGCGATCGCGCAGAAAGTCGCCTTCGTGCCAGGTTCGCCGTTCTACGCCAACGAGCCGGCCACCAACACGCTGCGCCTGTCCTTCGTGACCGTGCCGCCGGAGCGCATCCGTCACGGCATCGAAATCCTGGGCAAGCTGATCGCCGCCAAAGTCTAAGCACCGCCTTTGCGGGCTGCGTGCGCCGCCCGCAAAAATACAACACCTGCGCCGGTGAATTTATCACCAATAGTCACTAAAACCGGCAAATCCCATAACTCCCCGCCAACATTACTTACACAATCTGGCACAAGCCCGGCTGCGGCTTGATGCATCAAAAACAACTCTCTAATTTCGCAGGAAATTTTTCAACCGAACAGGATTGCAAAGCGGTATGATTTAGACGGATAGTCACTTTCATATCAGGTCAGCCTTTGTTGAAACGCGCACCAATCACTTTCGCTTGCCCGCCACGTTGCCAATCCGCGCAACCGACCAAACACGCCAGCCCAAGCCACCAGGTTAAAGGCGAGCTCCGATGAATTCCGGAAGTCTGAGTTTTGCCACGCGGCGCGATGCCGCGATCCTGATCGTTGACGACGCGCCCGAGAATCTCGGCGCGCTGCGCAAGCTGATGGTGCAGCAGGGTTACCAGACCTTCGTCGCCACCAGCGGCGAACGCGCGCTGAAGATCGCCCGGCGCGTGCACCCGGACCTGATCCTGCTCGACATCATGATGCCCGGCATGGACGGCTACGAAACCTGCCGCCAGCTCAAGAGCCACGCCGGCACGCAGCGCATCCCGGTGATCTTCATGAGCGCGCGCACCGACACCGAGGACGTGGTGGCCGGCTTCGACCTGGGCGCGGTCGATTACATCAGCAAGCCGCTGCGCATGCCGGAAGTATGCGCGCGGGTGCGCACGCAGCTGCAGATCCGCAGCCGCAGCGAAACGCACGAAGAACAGGCCGAGCGCCTGCGCACCATCGTCAACAACATGGCCGAAGGCCTGCTGATCATCGAAGCCGACGGCCACATTCAGATGACCAACCCGGCCTGCGACAAATATCTGGGCTACCAGCTGGAACCGCTGGCCGGGCGCAGCATCACCGATTTGCTGAACCCACTGGTGGCGCAGGAATACCTCGACTACTTCGCGCGCTACGCCGCCGCGCCGCAGACGGCGCACAACCACGGCACGCGCGAAGTCATCATCCGCCACCGCAACGGCAGCTCGGTATGCATGGACCTGACGCTGACGCCGATGTACTTGCGCCAGCCGCTGTTCATCGGTCTGCTGCACGACATCACCCACCACAAGCAGTCGGAAGACACGCTGCTGCGCGCCGCCATGGTCGACCCGCTGACCAAGATCGCCAACCGCCGCCACTTCGACAGCTTCCTGGAGAAGGAATGGCAGCGCGCCACGCGCAGCGGCCTGCCGTTGTCGCTGGTGGTGCTGGACGTCGACCACTTCAAGCTATATAACGACACCCTGGGCCATCCGGCCGGCGACGCCTGTTTGCAGCAGGTGGCGCAGGCAATCGCCGCGCACGCGCTGCGGCCGACCGACCTGGCGGCGCGCTACGGCGGCGAGGAATTCGTGCTGCTGTTCGCCGAGACCGACGGCGAGGCCGCCTACCAGCTGGCCGAAGCGATCCGCGCCCACATCGAATCGTTGCAGATTCCGCACCCGCGCTCCACCACCTCGGCCTGGCTGACGGTCAGCATCGGCGTGGCGACCATCCACCCGCACCAGCTGGACAACACCGAATCGTTGTTCGTCGCCGCCGACCGCGCCATGTACGTCGCCAAAGAAGGCGGCCGCAATCAGGTCCAGGCCACCAAGCCCGGCGGCGCATCGCTGGCAGCAGTCAAAGCACTGGTGATGCGTTAAACTTCGGGGTCAGTGCCGACATTCGGACATTTCGCGCGCGAAATGTCCGAAT
>CAUPXZ010000047.1:0-43106 GCA_963515135.1 uncultured Duganella sp.
TTATCCAGTGGTCTCGCGGTATGTTCAAGATACGAGGTCCCCCATTTCTACACGGGCTCAACCGCTTTGCGGTTGAGCCCGTGTAGAAATGGGGGACCTGACCCCGGGTCTATTTACGGCTGAGGTTGTAGTAGTCGGGGAAGACTTCGCGCATCAGGAATTCGAACAGCTGCTTCTCGTCTTCTTTACGCGCGCTCAGCGGTACGGTGCGGCCCAGGCGGTGCGATTCGAAGTCGAAGTCGCCCGGCTTTTCGCTGCGGATGATCTTGATCATTTCCTTGATCGCCGCCGTTTCGATGTCCTGCTCGGCGCCGCGCTCGACGTTCACCTGCTTCAGCCAGTTGCGCTTGAAGTTGGTGTTGAAGCCGCGGAATTTGATTTCGGCACTGTTGAAACTGATTTTCTTGACCGTGAACAGGCCGCCGCTTTCGTCGGCCGTCGCCGCGCTGTTGGCGCGCGCGATGTTGGCCATCGCCACCCGCTTGGCGCGGTCGCCTTCGCTTTCCACCGCCGGCGATGGCTGCGATGGCGGATTCTGCGCTTCACGCTCGGCACGACGCTTGGCGATCATCGCCGACATGTCCTGTTCCGGCGGCGGCGGCGTCATCTTCGCTTCCAGCGGCGGCACGTAGGTTTCCAGCTTTTCACGCGGCGCCACCGGCGCCTGCTTCGATTCGGACGGCTTGCGCACCGGCTGCGTTTTCGGCTTGGCTTTCGGCGTTTCCGGCTTGGGCGTCTGCTTCGGCTTGCTCGGCTGCTTTTCCAGCGGGGCGATGTAGACCATCTGCCCGCCTTTGACCGACGGCGGCTTCATCGGCGGCGTGTGCGACGGCGCGAACAGGTAATACAGCACGCCCAGTACGTGCAGGCCGATCGAGATGCCGATGCCGATCCGGTTGTTCTTGGATTTGCGTTCCCAGGTGGCGTAGCCGTCGCCCTGCGCTGACGGCAGGCGCTGGCCGCAAGTCTCGCAGTAGTCGGAGTGCGCGGAGAGAATGTGGGAGTCGTGGTGCAAAATACCAACCTTGTGGAACGCGAGTCGTCAAAATGGGGCCATAGTGCCAGAGTCCCGCTATTTTGGGAACCGCTCCAGATGCCATGTGATGGCATCAGACTGTCTACTTTACAAGTTTCGGCTCTTGATGGGTGTTACTGTATGTATCAATTGCTTTGCAAAGTGTCAATGGTTTGCTGCTTTGGGGCGCTCTCCCGGTGTCCCTTGCGGCGCGGGCTTGGCACCATTTTAGCGAGCATTGCGGTGACGCTGTGTTCGGCGTCCAACACCTGCCGGGATCGCATTTTAGGACGTGGCAAGGCGTGCGTGTAGTAGTGGGCGCCTTCGGTCAGGTAGCCCAGCGCCCAGACATTGGGCAGCGGCTGGCCTTGCGCGTCCAGCGGCTGGCCAGCGCGGGCGATGTCGATGCCGCCGGGGTGGAAATCGCCATTTTGGCAAGGCCGGATCAGGCCGCGTTTTAACATATTACGGATGAGTAAGGATGTGTCGGTTTGGGGACTGAATGGGTCTAGTCTGGCAATAATGATCACGTCGACAGGGTGGGGGCCGAGCCGGTAGGTGGCGTCGGTTTCGTCGACGCCGATGCTGCAGCCTGGGCCGGCCTGGATGGCGATGATGCCGGCGTCCAGCAGCGCCAGCAGTTCCTCGTTGCGCCGCAGTGGCGGCCCGAACGAGGCGCGGTTGATGGCGGGGTGCCACCTGCTGAGAAAGCGGCGGTGCGAGGCGGGGGTCAGGCCGCCATGCTCGATGATGGCTTGCAGTGTGGCGCGCGCATCGCGCAGCACGTCGGTGGCGGCTTTGGTCGGGCTGGCAAGGTTGCCTTTGCGCGCTTCGCCCAGATCGGCACGCAGCCAGTCGCAGAAGTAGCGGCGGAAATCGTCCAGCGAGGCGAACTGCCGGCTGTCCAGGGGGAATAGCAGCTCAGCGAGCAACGCGTTCGGCTCGACGTCGGCAATGGCGGGCGGCGCGCACCGGGCGGCGGCAGCGTACACTTCCGCCATCTCGCGCTTGAGCAGCGGCAGCAGGTCGCGCTCGAAGTCGAGCTGGCTGGTGCCGCGCGCGATCAGCGACTGGCGGCGCAGTGCGGCCACTGCGTCCGGCGTGAAGTAGCGCATCTGGTGGCGGCCGTCGATGCCTTTCTGGTTCACGCCGCGCGCCGCATAGGGCAGGCAGTTGCGGGAAAACAGCGTCAGCTGCGGCTCGCGCCCGGAGCGCTGGTAGCGCAAGCCGCCCTCGCCCGCGATGAACTCGCCGCCCCGCCCCACCGTCAACTCGGCGATGACGTCGTGTGCGCTCAGCCCCAGCCCCTGGATCGCTACCCGCGCACCGGCGCCGATGCATGCCAGCTGCTCGACCACCGGATACACCTGCCGCACATACGCCAAGCTGCTATTGCGGCATACATGCTCCTGCGCAAACTTGGCCAACCGCGCGTCCTCCTCGCTGGGCTGGTTGCTGCCATGCCCGGTGGTCAGAAACACGCAATCGCTGCTGACGATGTGGCCGTTCGTCAGCGCAATCGCCCAACGCCCATCCGGCTGCGGTGACAAGTCCACCGCCCGTTGCCGGTGATGGGTCAGCGATGTGCATGAAGGCAGCGCCGCCACCACCTGCCGATACACCCAGCCCAGATACTCGCCCAGCAAACTGCGCGGCAAATAATCGGCGTCGCCGATCTCCTGCCCGACGCTGTCGCCCAACCGGCCATAGCGCTGGCCAACGCGCCGATAGCCCGCCTGGCGCGCCCACTCCGTCAAGGTCGGTGTGGCGCACACCGGCGCATGCTGAACCGCGCCAGGCGCCGGAAACATGGTGACCTGGCTGGCCAGGGTATTGATCAGCAAATGCTGCGGCTGACGCGCCGCATGCACGCCCTGCCCGCATTCACCGGGCTCAATCAGAATAATGTCGAGGGGAAGCTGGCGGTGAACCGCCGCTGCGGCGAGCCGTTCGAAAACGCTGAGCCCGCGCGGACCCATGCCGATGATGGTGATGCTGGTGCGCTTCATGCGGTAGCCTCTTTATCGCTAAGCAATTTGCCCATGATAAAGAGACTACCTTCCGATCAACTTGCTACCGCTCAATGCTTGTTCACGGCCTTCAGCGGAACCGGATGCACGCGCTCCGGCGGCGCGATGGCGGCGTCGGCGGCGATTTGCTTGTCGCTCATCGGGCCGGTGCCGCTGTACTTGTCAAGGAACAGATAGATCACCGGCGTGATGTACAGCGTGATCACTTGCGAGAAGATCAGGCCGCCCACCACCGCCAGCCCCAACGGCTGACGCAGCTCAGCGCCGGCGCCCAGGCCCAGCGCGATCGGCAGCGCGCCCATCAGCGCCGCCATGGTGGTCATCATAATCGGGCGGAAGCGCAGAATACAAGCCTGGCGGATCGCCACATCCGGCGTCAGCCCTTGCTCGCGCTGTGCGTGCAGCGCAAAGTCGATCATCATGATGGCGTTCTTCTTGACGATACCGATCAGCATCAGAATACCGATGATGGCGATCATGGTCAGGTCCATATTGAACAGGCGCAGCGTGATCAGCGCGCCCACCGCCGCCGACGGCAGGCCGGCCAGAATTGTCAGCGGGTGGATATAGCTCTCATACAGCACGCCCAGCAGCACGTAGATGACGCCCAGCGCCGCAATGATCAGGATCAGCTGGCTGCCCTGCGAACTCTGGAACACCGCCGCATCGCCGCCATAGTTGGTGATGATGGACGGCGGCAGGCGCATGTCGGCGCCCCAGCTGTCAATCTTGGCGGTAGCCGTGCCCAGCGGCACGTCCGGCGCCAGGTTGAACGACAGCGTGATCGCCTGCAACTGGCCCTGGTGGTTGACGGCGGTCGGGCCGATGGTGCGCTCCACCGTGGCAAAGCTGGACAGCTGCACCAGCTGGCCGGTCTTGTTGCGCACCGAGATCCTGGTCAGCGCGCTGTCGAACTGGCGGTCGGCATCGGCCGCCTCCAGGATCACGTAGTAGCTGGCCGCCGGCGAGTAGATGGTCGACACCTGGCGCTCGCCAAAGGCGAGATACAGCGCGGTGCGGATGTCGCCCACCGCCACGCCGAGGTTGTTGGCCTTGTCGCGGTCGATCTTCAGCGACGCCTGCAAGCCCTTGTTCTGCGAATCGCTGGTGACGTCGCGGAAGTCCGGGTCGGCGCGCATGCGGTCCATGTATTTGTCAGCCCATTCGTTCAGCGCGCCGGGGCTGACCGATTGCAGCGTGTACTGGTAGCGCGATTTCGACTGGCGTCCGCCCAGCTGCAAGTTCTGCACCGGGCTCAGGTAGACAGCGATGCCCGGCACCTGCTTGGTCGCCTTGCGCAGGCTGTCCAGCACTTGCGGCATCTTCTGGCGTTCGCCGCGCGGCTTCAGCACCAGGAACATGCGGCCGGTATTGCCGCCGCCGACGAACGACGTGACATCCTGCACGTTCGGGTCGTTGCGGATGACGGTGGCCACGCGCTCCTGCAATTCCAGCAGCGAGGTCGACGAGATATCTTCCGACGCTTCGGTATTGACGCGGATCTGGCCCAGGTCCTCCTCCGGGAAGAAGCCTTTCGGGGTGGTGACGTACAGCACCGCCGTCAGCGCGAAGGTGCCCAGCGCCAGCAGCAGCACGAAGTAGCGATGGCGCAGCGCGGTGTCCAGCGTGCGGGCATAGAAATCGCGCAGCGCGCTGAAACCGGCTTCGAACCAGCGGCCGAGGAAGTTGCCCTTGTCGTGTTCCGGGTCGATGGCGTCGGCCGGCAGCATGCGGCTGGCCAGCATCGGCACCAGCATCAGCGACACCGCCGCCGACACCAGCACCGACAGCGCCACCACCACGGCGAATTCGTGGAACATCAGGCCGATCACGCCCGGCATGAAGAAGATCGGAATGAACACCGCCACCAGCGACACGGAAATCGAAATGATGGTGAAGCCCATTTCCTTGGCGCCGACCAGCGACGCTTCCAGCGGCCGCTTGCCCATCTCGATGTGGCGCACGATGTTTTCCAGCACCACGATCGCATCGTCAACCACCAGGCCGACCGCCAATGTGATGCCGAGCAGCGAGACGTTGTCCAGCGAGTAGCCGAAAGCGTACAGCAGCGCCAGCGCGCCCAGCAGCGAAATCGGCATGGTGATGGCCGGAATAAACGTCGCCGCCGCGCGGCGCAGGAACAGGAAGATCACCATCACCACCAGGAAGATGGTCAGCAGCAGCGTCAGGTTGACGTCGTGGATCGCTTCGCGGATCGACACCGAACGGTCATTGACCAGGTTGATGTTGATTGACGCCGGCAGCTGCGCCTTGAACTGCGGCAGCAGGCGGCGCACGCCGTCCACCACTTGCACGGTGTTGGCATCCGGCTGACGCTGCACCAGCAGCACGATCGAGCGCTCGCCGTTGTAGCTGCCGGCCGCCTTGGTCGACTGGAAGCTGTCCTGCACCTCGGCCACGTCTTTCAGCCGCACCGGTTCGCCGTTGCGCTGGGCAACGATCAGCTCGGCATAATCGGCGGCCTTCATCAGCTGCGCGTTGCCGGTGATGGTCAGCGTCTGCTTGGGTCCGTCGAGGATGCCCAGCGGCGTGTTGGCATTGGCCGATTTGATCGCCTCCTGCAGCTCTTGCAAGGTCAGGTTGCGCGCGTTCATCAGATCGGACTTGGCGCGCACACGCACGGCAAAGCGTTTCTGGCCATTAACCGACACCTGCGCCACGCCGGGCAGCGTGGACAGCGACGGCGCGATCAGATTCTCGGCGTAGTCATTCAGTTCCGACAGGCTCAGCGACGGCGAGTTCATGGTCATGAACAGCACCGGCGCGTCGGCCGGGTTGACCTTGCGGTAGGACGGCAGGTCGGTCATCTCGATCGGCAACTGGCGCTGCGCGCGCAGCAACGCCGCCTGCACATCGACCGCCGCTTCGTTGACGTTGATGCTCGGGTCGAACTCCAAGGTCAGCGAGGAGTTGCCCAGCGTGTTGGTCGAGGTGATCAGCGTCAGCCCGGCAATCGTGGAGAACTGCTTCTCCAGCGGCAGCGCCACCGATGACGCCATGGTATCGGGCGACGCGCCCGGCAGGTCGGCCGAGACGTTGATCACCGGCGTGTTATAGCTCGGCAGCGCCGCCACCGGGATGTAGAAGTACGACAGTACGCCGGCCAGTATCAGTGAGGCCGACAGCAGCACCACCATCACCGGGCGGCGGATGCACAACTCGGAAAGGTTCATCGCTTAGCCTTTCTGCTTGGGTCCATCAACCTTGGCATCGGCTGGCTTGTCGGCCGCGGCGATGCGCACCTTGCCGCCCGGCCGCAGATTCTGCTTGCCGTCGACAATCACTTGTTCATCCCCATTCAGGCCGGACACGGCGGCATGCTCGCCAAAGGCGTACAGGCGCTTGATGTTGACCACCTTGGCGGATTGGTCCTTGTCCACCGCGTACACGAAAGTGCCGCGGGTGTTGCTAATAATAGCGTTTTGCGGAATCACCGTCGCATCTTTGAGCACCTGCGAAATCAGCTTGGTGTTGACGTACTGGCCGGGCCACAGGCTGGTGTCCTTGTTGTCGAACTGGGCCTTGACGCGGATCACGCCGGCCACCGGATCAACCGTGTTGTCGATGAAGCTCAGCTTGCCGTTGACGGCCACGCTGGAATTGTCCAGCGTCACCTGCACCGGCACCGCGCCTTCGCGCTGCGCCGCCATCAGGCCGGACAGCGCGGTTTCCGGCAGCGTGAAAGCGACCGTGATCGGGTCCAGCTGGGTGACCGAGGTCAGCAAGGTGGTCAGCTGCACCAGGCTGCCCGGATAGACATTGATGGCGCCGACACGGCCATTCATCGGCGCGCGGATCGCGGTATAGCTGGCGTCGACACCGGCCGAGCGCACGGCAGCGATATCGGCCTGCAACAGCGCGCGCGCCGAGTCCACCTGCGCCTTGAGGGTGTCCACCGCGCCCTGGGCGATGAATTTTTTCTCCGCCAGCTCCAGCGCGCGCTGGTACTGGCGCTCGTAGTCGGCCAGCGAGGCGCGGTCGCGCGCGACCTGCGCCTGCGCCTTGTCCAGGTTGGCGCGCTCGCTGCGGTCATCCAGCGTGAACATCAGCTCGCCGGATTTGACGAACTGCCCTTCCTTGATATGCACCTTGGAAATCGTGCTGATCGTCTGTGGATGCAGGTCAACCGTGCTGATCGGCGTGACGGTGCCGTTGGCTTGCAGCGTCACCGGCACGTCCTGTTTTTTCGGCGCGATGATGCTGACGGTGGTCGGCCCCTGCGGCGCGTTGCCGTTCATCTTGCTGCCGGTGGCAGGATGGTCGCCGCCATGGGTCGCGTACCAGATGCCGCCGCCCACGACGAGGATGATGCCGACCAGGGATGCTATGGAAGATTTTTTCATTTTAATAATAATTTTTACCGTCGAAAAATATTGCCGCCGCGCATGGGCGGAATATTGTCGCATAGTATCCACGAGAAAAACTGCACCAGTATTACCACCGGCCGCTTTTTTCCTCGTCAATTCAATTAGTTGCCTGCGTAGAACTCCGGCACCACCAGGGTGACTTCCAGGCCGCCGTCCTTGTGATTGGCCAGCGTGACGGCAGCGCCATGTTGTTCGGCAATGTTGCGGGCGATGGTCAAGCCCAGGCCGGTGCCGCCGGATTCGCGCGAGCGCGAGGTTTCGATCCGATAGAACGGTTCGAACACCCGTGCCATCTGGTCCGGTGCAATGCCGGGGCCGCCGTCGCGGATACGGATGCGCGCCGAACCGACCAGGCGCTCCACCGTCACATTGGCGTAGCGGCCATATTTGACGGCGTTGTCGATCAGGTTGACCAGGCAGCGGCGGATCGCCAGCGGCCGGCCCATCAGCGCCATGGCGGCGCGGCCGCGCAACTCGACTTGCTGGCCGACGTCGGTGGCGTCGCTGCACACGCTGTCAAGCAGCGCGTCCAGGTCCAGCGCCTGCATGGTTTCGCTGGAATCCATGCTGCGCGCCAGGTCCAGCCCCTCCTTGACCATTTGCTGCATGGCCGACAGGTCGTCGACCAGGCGCTGCTTGAGTTCGTCGTCGTTGACCTTTTCCAGCCGCAGCCGCAGCCGCGTCAGCGGCGTCTGCAAATCGTGGGTGATGGCGGCCAGCATCTGCGTGCGCTGCGTGATGTGCTGGCGGATGCGCGCCTGCATGGCGTTGAAGGCGGCGCTGGCCTGGCGGATTTCCGATGCGCCGCTCAGCACCACCGGCGCGTGGTTGATGTCGTTGCCCAGATCCTTGGCGGCTTGCGCCAGGCGCTTCAGCGGACGCATCGACATGCGCGCCACCCAGTAGGCGAGGAACGCGATCGACAGCAGGAACGGCGCCAGCGACAGCAGTTCGCTGTTGGCGGAGGCCGGCGCCTGGCGCGGCGGCAGCACCGACAGCTTGAGGATCTGGCCATCGTACAGGCGCACGTTCATGGTTTCGCAGGTGCCCTTCCATTGGCTGGAGGCGAACAGCGTGGTGGTCTGGCGCGGCTGGTCGCAGGCGGCCGGATGCTCGTCCAGCGGCAGCAGATGGTAGCGCTCGCCAAGCCGCTGTTGCAGCGCGCTGGAGAATTCGGTGGCCGGCAAGGCGGGCGACTGCGGCGTGTCGCTCATCTCCAGCTTGACCGTGCCGCGCGCGGCGGCGACCAGGAAGGTCGGGCGTGCGCTTTCCGGCATGACGTCGGCGGTGGTGATCAACTGCTCGGCTCGTTCCAATGCGTGGAAGTCGCGGTAACGTTCCAGCGCGCGGGTGCGTTCGTTGACGGCCAGCCACTGGGTCAGCGCCGCCGAGGCGACAATGCCCAATAGCAGGACCAGGAACACGCGCCCGGTCATCGAGCCGAGGAAGGCTTTCACGCTTGCGGCTCCACGGTGACCTGACCGGCCAGCACATAGCCGCCGTTGCGCACGGTCTTGATGATTTGCGGCATGCGCGCGTCTTCGCCCAGCTTTTGGCGCAAGCGGCTGATCTGGATGTCGATCGAGCGGTCAAACGGATCGGCGTCGCGGCCTTGCGTCAGGTTCAGCAGCTGGTCGCGGTTGAGCACGCGGTTCGGATGCTCCAGGAACACCTTCAGCAGACGGAACTCGGCGCCCGACAGCATGATGACGATGCCGTCCGGATTGAGCAGGTGGCGCGCGGTCAGATCCAGCGTCCAGCCGGAGAATTTCATTTGCTGCGCCTTGTCGGCGCTGGCGCCGCTCGGCATGGCGTTGCTGCGGCGCAGAACGCTGCGGATGCGCGCCAGCAGTTCGCGCGGCTCGAAGGGTTTCGGCAGGTAGTCGTCGGCGCCCATTTCCAGGCCGAGGATGCGGTCCAGCGGCTCGTTGCGGGCGGTTAGCATGATCACCGGCAGCGTCGAGTGGGCGCGCAGCTTGCGGCACAGGGTCAGGCCGTCGTCGCCCGGCAGGTTGAGGTCCAGCACGACCAGTTCCGGACGGCCTTCGTCCAGCAGCTTCCACATGGCGGCGCCGTCGGGTGCGCACAGCGCGCGGTAGCCGTTCGACTCCAGATAATCCGCCAGCAGGGTGCGGATATCACGGTCGTCGTCGACAATTAAGATAGTTGATGTTGGTTCCATGCCGTCATTATCCATTGAAGACCATCCGACTATTGTATCGTCTTGTATATCGGCTCAGGTGCTTAACATCTGGATACAAAAACCGGGACGAGAGCAACGTAAGAGCAACCTTCGGCGATCAATATGGTCACCAACGCAGCACACAATGTGCGGCGATTGATGAACTCTCAACGATGAAGGAACGACCATGAACATCTTACGCAAAAGCATACTGATCGGTTTCACCGTACTGGGCATGGCCGCAGCGCACGCCCAGGAAACCCAGCCGGCACAGAAGCCGCACGGCGCCCACCAGCATCCGAGCAAGGAACAAGTGCAGGCCAGGATGGCCGATATGTACGCCAAGCGCCAGGCGCGCCTGCATGAGCTGCTGAAGCTGACGGCACAGCAGGAATCGGCTTGGGCCAGCTATCAAGCCGCCATCAAGCCGGCCGCTTTCGATGGCCAGCGCCCGGAGCGCAAGCCGATCAACAAGCTGACCGCGCCGGAACGCCTGAACCTGGCGCTGGACATGACCAAGAAGCGTGAGGCGTTTCTGGAAACCCGCGTGAAGGCAGTCGGTGCCTTCTATGCGCAACTGAATCCGGCGCAGCAGACGCTGTTCGATGAACACGGTCTGCGCGGCCCGCGTGGCGAACACGGTCAGCGTGGACATGGTCGCGGCCATCGTGGCGGCTGGGGCCATGGCGGCCATGAAGGCTGGGGTGGCCCAGCCCCGCGCCAGGGCTGATTAGTTCAGCACGGACAGGGATGCGGTGAACTTCGCCGCATCCTGGAAGCCGATCACGCGCGAGTTCGGGATTTCCTTGCCCTGTTTATCGAACAGGATGATGCCCGGCGGCCCGAACAGACCGAAGCGCTTCAGCATGGCCTTGTCGTCCTCATCGTTGGCGGTGACATCGACTTGCAGCAGCATGGTGTTGGCCAGCTTGCTGCGCACGTTCGGATCGACGAAGGTGAGCTTTTCCATTTCCTTGCAGGACACGCACCAGTCGGCGTAGAAGTCCAGCATCACGGTTTTGCCGCCGGTTTGGGCAAGGATGGCATCCAGTTGCTGTACCGTTTTGACGCGCTGGAAGGCCAGCGGCGTTTCGTGAGCCCTGCCGGTCAGATGCGCCAGCGGCGCCAGCGGATCGCGGCCGCCGCTGACCACGCCCACCAGCTGCATGATGCCCAGCACGGCGGCAATCAGGCCAACCGATTTTGCCAGCCATAGTCCTTTATTTAACAACAGATACATGCCGTAGCCGACCAACAGCGCGGCCCAGCCCATCATCTGCACGGCGCCCGGCAACACCGGCGATACCAGCCACCAGCCGACCGCCAGCATCAGCACGCCGAAGAAGCGTTTGACGTTGTCCATCCATACGCCGGCTTTCGGCAGTAGTGCGCCGGCCGAGACGCCCACCAGCAGCAGCGGCACGCTCATGCCGACCGCCATGGCGAACAGCGCGGCGCCGCCGATGACCACGTCACGCGACTGGCTGATGTAGACCAGCGCGGCGGCCAGCGGCGCGGCCACGCACGGACCGACGATCAGCGCGGAAATCGCGCCCATGATGAACACGCCGGCCAGCTTGCCCGACGATTGACGGTTGGAGGCGGCGCTCAACTTGCTTTGCAGCGCGGCCGGGACTTGCAGCTCGTAGAAGCCGAACATGGACAGCGACAGCACGGCCATCAGCAAGGCAAATGCGCCCAGCACCCATGGGTTTTGCAGCGCGCTGGCCAGGCCCTCGCCAGCCAGGCCGGCCGCCACGCCCAGCGCGGTGTAGACCAGCGCCATGCCCAGCGCGTAGGTGGACGAAAGCAGCAGGCCACGGCTGCGGCTGGTGTTGGCGCCTTCGCCGACGATGATCGAGGACAGGATCGGCACCATCGGCAGCACGCACGGCGTGAACGACAGGCCCAGGCCCAGCAGGGCGAACAACGGCAGGATGACCAGGAATTTCCCGCTCTTCAAGGCGGCTTCCAGGCGGCCGGATTCGTTGACCGGCGCCGCTGCGGCAGGCGCGGCGGCAGGAGCCGGCGGCGTGGTGTCGGTTGCGGTGGGGTTGGGGATAGTATAAATCTTGACGCCCGGCGTCAGCGCGGCAGCCTTGCCGCCATCGACGCCCTGGTCGACCGCGCCCTGCCCGGCAGCGCCTGCCGGGAAAGCCGTCGCGCCTGCAGTGGCAGGCTTGGCCGGCGTTGCCACCGGCGCTGCCGGGGCGGAGGCCGCCGGGGTGGCAGTCGCCGCAATCGGCACCGAGCCGCTGGCAGTCAACGATGCCTTGTAGTCTTGCGGCGCGTAACACAGCCCCTTCTCCGAGCAGCCCTGGCCGCCGACCAGCAGCATGAACGGGGCGTTGCCCTCCACCGCCAGCGTGATGGTCACGTTCTTGCGATAGGTCTCCACGTCCTTGGCGAAGGTCTCGTCATAGTGCACCTTGCCCGGCGGGATCTGCGGCGCGCCCAGCTTGGCGCCCTGCGCGCTGAACTTGAAGCGCTCACGGTACATATAGTAGCCATCGGCGATCTGGAACGTCACCACCGCCGTATGCCCATCCACCATGCGCGCCGAAAACTTGAACGCCTCCGCCGGGTCGAGGAATTCATCAGCGGCGCGGGCGGGCTGCAACAGCAGCGCGATCAGCGCCAGCAGCGGCGCAAGCAATCGGGTCAAACGGGCAAAACGGGACATGACGACTTTCTCTCAAAAGGACTGTTCATTGGAGCAACAGCATAGTACACCGATGGCGTTTTTCCCGCCTGAGCGAGGCCTTAAAACCTTGATCTATGCGAAACTCGATTTTTTCACCGCAAGGAGTCCCGCCCCATGTCCCCCCTACGTCCCCTGCTGCTGACCACGCTCGTGCTGAGCACCCTGCCCGCCTTCGCGCAGGCGCCGGCCAAGGCCTTGAACGCTATCTCCGCCCACGATCTGAGCGCACACATCAAAACTCTGGCCTCCGACGAATTTGAAGGCCGCGCGCCGGGCACGCCCGGCGAAGCCAAAACCGTCGCCTACCTGCAGCAGGAATTCAACAAACTTGGCCTCAAGCCCGGCAATCCGGACGGCAGCTGGGTGCAGGCGGTGCCGATGCGCGGCCAGAAACCGACGCCAAGCTTCAGTTACACCATCGGCGGTCAGAAAGTCGCGCTGAAATTCGAGGATGACTTTGTTGCGCATTCGACCAGCCAGCCATCGACTGTCAACGTCAACAACTCGGACATCGTGTTTGTCGGCTACGGCGTGCAGGCGCCGGAATACGGCTGGGACGACTACAAGGGCGTCGACGTGCGCGGCAAGACCATCCTGATGCTGATTAACGATCCGGCAATCCCGGACCCGAACAATCCGGCCGAGCTGGACGCGAACATGTTCAAGGGCAAGGCCATGACCTACTACGGCCGCTGGACCTACAAATACGAGATTGCCGCCAAGCTGGGCGCGGCAGCTGCCATTATCATTCATGAAACGAAACCCGCCGCCTATCCATGGGACGTGGTGCGCAGCGGCGGCAACAGCGAGCAGTTCAGCCTGCTGCGCGACGGCGACGATCCAGATGCGCCGGCAGTGCCTGGGTGGATACAACTGGACCAGGCCAAAGCCATGATGCGCGCCGCCGGCTACGAGTTCGACACGCTGAAAAAACAGGCGCTGACCAAGGATTTCCGCCCGGTCAGCCTGAAAGGTACGGCCGACTTTAAAGTTGAAAATATTTCGCGCACGGTGAACTCAAATAATGTTGTGGCGAAAATAGAAGGCAGCCATCCCAATTTAAAAAACGAATACGTCATTTACAGCGCGCACTGGGACCATCTAGGCGTGGACGGTAAAACCGGCAAGATTTATTATGGCGCGCTGGATAATGCCTCGGGTGTCTCGGCACTACTAGAGTTGGCCAAGGCTTATAAAGCCCTGCCGAAAGCGCCAAAGCGCACCATCCTGTTTATCGCCACTACTGCGGAAGAAAAAGGCCTGCTCGGCGCGAAATACTATGCTGCCCATCCACTCTATCCGCTGAAAAACACCGTTGCGAACATCAATATCGACGGCATTAATGCCTGGGGCAAAACCAGGCAGATTGAAAACGTCACTTCCGGACATTCCAGTATCGATGGATTATTGGAAAAATACGCCAAATCGCAAGGTCGCGTGATGGAAAAAGATTCACGCCCGGAACTGGGCAGTTTTTATCGGGCGGATCAACTGGAGCTGGCGCGCGCTGGCGTGCCGGTTTTATATACCAAGGCACGCAGCGGCTATTTGAATAAACCGGATAACTACGCCACGGAAGTCGTGAATAACTATTTCACCCACGATTACCATCAAGTGACCGACAGCTTCCGCACCGACTGGGACTTCAGCGGTGGCGTGCAGGACATCCAGCTGCTATTCCAGGTTGGCCTGGATATTGCCCAAGGCGTCACCCCAACGTGGAACGCCGGCTCCGAATTCAAGGCCGCCGGCGAGCGTCGTCTGAAGTAGTTCGCGCTGGAAATTAGTTAGTACATGCCAATTTTTGGCATGTACTCAACTTTATGCTTCCACCAAGTCGCCTGCGCGGCGCTCTGCCGTCACCACGCGGGACGCGCGTTTGCGCCACCAGATGATGACCCCGGTCACACTGAGCATTGCCACCACCACGCCCATGAACGAAATCAGGATGCGACCCGGCAAACCAAGGATGCGGCCGGAGTGCAGCGGGAACTGCGCCTGCACGAAGATGTCCGCAGCCGTGCCTTTCCATGGCAAGCGCTCGCCCAGCAGCTTGCCGTTGGCGCCGTCGTAATACAAATACGCCGGGCCGACACCGCCGGTGCCGTGGTCATTGCCCGGCTTATAGAAACTCACGCCATAAACATTGAACGCATTGGTATAGAAAATACTGCCGACCGGTTCTTCCCATTTACGCTGAATCGCTTCCTGCGTCGCCGTTTCAACCACTTTGGCATATTCAATTTTAGGCGTATGTGGTTTATGCAATTCCGCCATGGGAATAACATCGAATGGCGTTGGCGTCACCTTGGAAATTTTGCTCATCACCGGATAGAAAATTTCGCTGTATAGATTCAGCGAGAACGCGGTGAACGATAAAATAATCAACAGGCCCCAGGTCCATAAACTGAAGGCGCGGTGCAAATCGAAATTCAGCTTATTACTGCCGCCTTTCCAGCGCACTTTCCATGCCGGTTTCCAGCGTTGCATCCAGGGTTTGCTGGCTTCTTTGCGGCGCAATGGCAGCGTCAAATAGAAACCGACAAAGCTGTCCACGACCCAGATCATGGCAATGCCGCCCATCAGCCATAAACCCCAGCGGTCGATACCCCACATTTCAGGAAGATGCAGTGTGTAATGCAGCCGATAAAGGAAAGAGACGAAGGTTTCTTTGGTAATCGGCCATACCGCGCCCCATTCACGCTTGCCCAATTCGGCGCCGCTGACCGGGTCGATGAACACCTGGTTAAAGCCTGGCTCATACAACTTGCCGGTGGCCGGATTCACGCGCGGCGAGACGCCGAAAGCGACGGCTTCGCCTTTTTCAATCTGGATCGGAATAAACGAAACAAGGATTTGCGGATAGCGCGCCTCCACCTGCCTGGCCAGTTCCAGCGATGGCTGCGGCGTGCCCGGCGTATGGGCTTCCATCAGGTGTGGGTTGAGCAGGTCGTCCAGCTCGTGGTCCCACGAAATAATGGCGCCGGTGACGCCGCTAATAAACAAAAAGCCCGCAGTCAGCAGGCCGAGATATCGGTGTACCAAGGTCCAGAAGGCGCGCATGGGTTCTCCTCAGAAAAAAGGCCGGAACCCGAAGGCTCCGGCCCATAGCGTTGGCGTTAGAACTTGTACTTCAAGCTCAGCGACGTGGTGCGCGGTGCGGCGTAGGTGATCGCGCCGTACGCGGCGAACATGCCGAAATGCTTTTTGTCGGTGGCGTTGGCCACGTTCAGCTGGGCCGACAGGTTCTTGCTGATGTCATAACGCGCCATCAGGTTGACCAGCGCGAACGACTGCTGCTCGATGACGCCGCCGTTGCTGGCGAAGCCAGGGGCAAACGGATCGATGGTATAGGTGCGGCCTTCCCAGTTGACGCCGCCGCCCACGGTCAGCCCGCTCAGTTGGCCTGGCAGCTTGTAGGTGGTGAAGACACGGAACAGCTTGCGTGGGTAGATGCTGTTGAAATCGGCGCCGGTTTCGTCCTTGGCGCGGAAGATGCTGTAACCGGCGCTGGCGTTCCAGCCGCGCGCCAGCTCGCCGTTCAGCTCCAGCTCAAGGCCGCGGCTGGTGGCGCCATCCGTCCCCTTGTAGACCGGGTTGCCATCGGTGCCCAGGCCATCGGACTGGGCCAGATTATCCTGCTTGATGCGGAACACGCTCAGCGAGGCGTTCACTTTGCCGTCCAGGAACTCGCCCTTGATGCCGACTTCACCGCTCTTGCCGGTTACCGGATCCAGCGTCTTGCCGCTCCGATCCCGGTAATCCTGCGGCTGGAAGATGCTGGTGTAGCTGGCGTAGGCGGAGTAGGTATCGTTGATTTCATAGACCAGGCCGACATACGGCGTGACCTCGTTATCATTCTTCAGCTCGTAGGCAGCGCTGGTGCCCTCCTGTCCGCTCCGCTTGTAGTTGGTTACGCGCGCGCCGGCGATCAGTTTCAGCGGATCGGTGAGCGAGAAGCGCACTACGCCGTACAGGGCTTCCTGCTTGGTGACGCTTTGCGAATAGCGGGTCGGTGCGCCCCAGGTCGGCTCCGGATAGGCGGCGCCGTTCCAGTTATTGTAGTTGCCGGTATCGGCCAGCGTGCCTTCCGGACGGCGGTCCGAGGTAAAGTCCGCCTTGGAGTACATATAGCCGAACGCGGCCTCATGCTTGCGGCCGCCCAGCTGGAATGGCCCCGACAACTCCAGATTGGCGTTGTCCTGCTTGGTGCGGGTCAGGTAAGCGCCGGCGAACGGGAACATGCCGGTGCCGGTGGTCGCGTCGGGATAGCCGTACAGATACAGCAGCTGCGAGTCGCCGCGACGGTCGCCGCGGGTGATGCTGGCGTTCAGCTTCCAGCCGTTGTCGAAGGTGTGCGCGAGGTTGGCGAAGGCGCTGTTGTACGAGGTGTTCCAGCGGGTCCAGCCGGCGGCCGAGGTTTTCGACACGTCCCAGTTGGTCAGCTTGCCGTTGGTGTACCAGTACGACAGGCCGCCCCAGTTCGGGCCTTTGACGTCGTTTTCCTGGCGGCTGAAGCCGATGTCCAGCACGGTCGATGGCGTCAGGTCGGCTTCGACGGTGGCGTAGATGGTCTTGCTCTTGTTGCTCAGCAGGTCGACCCAGCTGTCGGCGTCGGTGTACTCGCCGACCACGCGGCCGCGCACCGAACCGTCCTGGCTCAGCGGCGTCGAGACGTCGACCTGGGCGCGGCGTGTGCTCCAGTTGCCGACGCCGATCTCGGCCGAGCCGGTCAGTTCCTTGCTGGTGGCGCGCTTGCGCACCAGGTTGATCGAGGCCGAGGGGTTGCCGGCGCCGGTCATCAGGCCGGTGGCGCCGCGCACCACTTCGACGCGCTCGTACAGCGCCAGGCTGCTGGCGACTTCACCCGAGGACCACGATTGCGTCCAGGTGGTCGGCACGCCGTCGATCTGCAGGTTGTCGATGTCGAAGCCGCGCGCGGTGAAGCCGGCGCGGTTGGTTTCGTACTGGTTGACGGAAATGCCGATGACGTTGTTGACCACATCGGTCACGGTCTGCAGTCCCTGGTCTTCAATGCGCTGCTGGGTGATCACGCTGACCGACTGCGGCGTGTCGCGCAGCGACAGGTCCAGCGGCGTGCCGCCCTTGGCCTTGGCGGCGGTGTAACTGGTCTCGCCCAGCTTTTGCGAGGTGACCTGCACCGTCGGCAGCACCGCGTTGTCGTCGTCCGCCTGCGCCAGCAGCGGCAGGGCCAGGCCAACCAACACGGCCAGGTGCTTCATCTTCAACTGCTTGTTCATCATTTCCCCAGTAATGACACTTTAATCGAAACCGGAATGATAACGATTCTCATTTTTAAGTCAATGGAATACATGTAATTAACTTACATTTACAACGCGCAGGGACGAAAAAAAAGCCAGGCTAGGCCTGGCTCTTCAGTGCTACGGGACGACCGGCTGATTACTCAGCGGTTGGTGCGTCTTCGATGGCGGTGACTTCTGGACGGTCCAGCAGCTCAACGTAAGCCATTGGAGCGTTGTCGCCAACGCGGAAACCCATTTTCAGGATACGCAGGTAGCCGCCGTTGCGGTTTGCAAAACGTGGGCCCAGTTCCGAGAACAGTTTGCCTACGATTTCGCGGTCGCGCAGACGGGCGAATGCCAGACGCTTGTTAGCCAGGGTGTCGGTCTTGCCCAGGGTCAGGATCGGCTCAACAACGCGGCGCAGTTCTTTAGCTTTTGGCAGCGTGGTTTTGATGGCTTCATGACGCAGCAGCGATACGGTCATGTTGCGCAGCATAGCCAGACGGTGGGACGAGGTACGGTTCAGTTTACGGAGGCCGTGACGGTGACGCATGGTACTTCCTTTCGATGATGTTTAAATCCGAGTTCTTCGATCGCTCAACATGAGCGCGGACCGGTTTTTAGTGAAATACGCCCGCTACAACATGTAGCGGGCGGTGCAACCCCACCCTCCCGCTGACGCGGGAAGTCGGGTGATTACTTCTCCAGACCAGCAGGCGGCCAGTTTTCCAGCTTCATGCCCAGGGTCAGACCACGGGAAGCCAGAACTTCCTTGATCTCGTTCAGCGACTTGCGGCCCAGGTTCGGGGTTTTCAGCAGTTCGTTTTCCGAACGCTGGATCAGGTCGCCGATGTAGTAGATGTTTTCGGCTTTCAGGCAGTTGGCCGAACGCACGGTCAGTTCCAGATCGTCGACTGGACGCAGCAGGATCGGATCGACCAGCGGCGCGCGCGATGGCGCTTCGGCAGCGGCTTCGGTGCCTTCCAGTGCAGCGAACACATTCAGTTGATCGACCAGTACGCGCGCCGATTGACGGATCGCTTCTTCTGGCGAGATCACACCGTTGGTTTCGATGTTGATGATCAGCTTGTCCAGATCGGTACGCTGTTCGACACGGGCCGACTCAACGAAGTACGACACACGGCGCACTGGCGAGAACGACGCGTCCAGAATGATGCGGCCGATGGTTTTGTTGGTGTCTTCCGACAGACGACGCACGTTACCTGGTACATAGCCACGGCCTTTTTCGACCTTGATCTGCATGTCCAGTTTGCCGCCGGCGGTCAGGTGAGCGATCACGTGGTCCGGGTTGATCAGTTCCACATCGTGTGGCAGATCGATGTCCGAAGCCAGCACGGCGCCTTCGCCTTCTTTCTTCAGAGTCAGGGTGACGGAGTCACGGTTGTGCACTTTGAACACAACGCCCTTCAGGTTCAGCAACAGGTCAACCACGTCTTCTTGCACGCCGTCCAGCGACGAGTACTCGTGCACCACGCCAGCGATGGTCACTTCGGTCGGCGCGTAGCCCACCATCGACGACAGCAGCACGCGACGCAGCGCGTTGCCCAGGGTGTGGCCGTAGCCGCGTTCGAATGGCTCCATCACAACTTTAGCGTGACCGGCGCCCAGCGCTTCTACATCGATAATACGTGGTTTCAACAAACTGTTTTGCATGAAATGTCCTCTTCAATACCCTCGGCGCGTTAGGCCGATAAGGCTGATGGCATTAGTGAAAACGCCCGCTTGAAAAAGCGGGCGGGTTTTGGTGCTACTTAGACTACAGATTAACGCGAGTACAGCTCGACGATCAGCGATTCGTTGACGTCGTTAGCGATTTCGTTACGCTCCGGCAGGGACTTGAAAGTGCCTTCCATTTTCTTGGCGTCAACCGAAACCCAGGCTGGCATGCCGACTTGTTCAGCCAGCGACAGCGCTTCAACGATACGCACTTGTTTCTTGGCTTTTTCACGCACGGCGATAACGTCGCCAACTTTAACCGAGTACGAAGCGATGTTCACCACATTGCCGTTCACGGTGAAGGCTTTGTGCGATACCAGCTGACGCGCTTCAGCGCGGGTCGAGCCGAAGCCCATGCGGTAGGCGACGTTGTCCAGACGGGCTTCCAGCAGCTTCAGCAGGGTTTCGCCGGTGTTGCCTTTGCGGCGGTCGGCTTCTGCGAAGTAGCGACGGAACTGACGTTCCAGCACGCCGTACATACGTTTTACTTTTTGTTTTTCGCGCAGCTGGTTGCCGTAGTCCGAGGTACGAGCGCCCGACTTCACGCCGTGCTGACCTGGTTTTACGTCCAGTTTGCATTTGCTGTCCAGCGAGCGACGGGCGCTTTTCAGGAACAGATCAGTGCCTTCACGGCGGGACAGTTTTGCTTTTGGTCCGATATAACGTGCCACGGTATTTCCTTTTTTAAATAATGACGTTCCAACCGCTAAGGGCTGAACGCTAGTCTGGTCTGCGGGTGAGCCAGACGTGGCTTAAGTCCGCCGCAAGCGGCAGACGACAATAGCCGGGCAGTATAACCGTTACCGGTTGCCTGCACCAGCTGAATTGTGTAACAGCGCAGCCGGCAGAGCCGGCCAGGCCATTAGATACGACGACGCTTTGGAGGGCGGCAGCCGTTGTGCGGAACTGGCGTCACGTCCTGGATCTCGGTGATCTTGATGCCCAGGTTGTTCAGCGCGCGCACAGCCGATTCACGGCCTGGGCCTGGGCCCTTGATGCGCACTTCCAGGTTCTTCACGCCGCATTCGATCGCGACTTTACCAGCGGCTTCAGCAGCAACCTGCGCTGCGAACGGGGTCGATTTACGCGAACCCTTGAAGCCAGCACCACCGGAGGTCGCCCACGACAGCGCATTGCCCTGACGGTCGGTGATGGTGATGATGGTGTTGTTGAAGGAAGCGTGAACGTGCGCGATACCTTCAGCGACGTTCTTCTTGACCTTCTTGCGTACGCGAGCTGCTGCTGCGCTGCTTTGTTGCTTAGCCATGTGATTTCCCTAGATTATTTCTTGAGCGATTGAGCGGCTTTGCGCGGGCCCTTGCGGGTACGTGCATTGGTGCGGGTGCGTTGACCGCGGACCGGCAGGCCCTTACGGTGACGCATACCACGGTAGCAACCCAGATCCATCAAACGCTTGATGTTCATGGACAGTTCGCGGCGCAGGTCGCCTTCGACGATGAATTTACCTACTTCATCGCGCAGCTTTTCCAGTTCGCTGTCGTCCAGATCTTTGACCTTTTTATTGGTCGCGATACCCGTTTGCGCGCAGATGAACTTCGCGCGTGGGCGGCCTACACCGTAGATGGCCGTCAGGCCGATAACGGTGTGCTGGTGATTTGGGATATTAACCCCTGCAATACGTGCCATTCGTTATTCCTCGATAAATAACGGTTATTAACCTTGACGCTGTTTATGACGTGGTTCGACGCAGATTACGCGAACAACGCCTTTGCGCTTGATGATCTTGCAGTTGCGGCAGATCCGCTTGACTGAGGCGTTAACTTTCATTATGAACTCTCTTCTAAGGTTCGATTATCTAAATTTACTTGGTCCGGAACACGATGCGGGCGCGGGACAGGTCGTAAGGTGTCAGTTCGACCGTCACCTTATCGCCAGGCAGGATGCGGATATAGTTCATCCGCATTTTACCTGAAATATGCCCCAGCACCACGTGCCCGTTTTCCAGCTTTACTCGAAATGTTGCATTAGGGAGATTTTCTAAGATCTCACCCTGCATCTGTATGACGTCGTCTTTTGCCATTCGGTATGTTGAAACCGCGCTTATCGCGTCGGAATTCCGCCTTTGAAGTTTGCTTTGCGCAGCAGCGATTCATATTGCTGCGACATCACGTAGTTTTGTACTTGCGCCATGAAATCCATGGTAACAACCACAATAATCAACAACGAAGTACCGCCAAAATAGAATGGTACTTTCCACTCGGCTTGCATGAATTCCGGCAACAAACACACCAAAGTGATGTAGAGGGCGCCAGCCAGTGTCAATCGGGTCAGAATCTTGTCGATGTAACGGGCAGTCTGCTCACCGGGACGAATCCCTGGCACAAAGGCCCCGCTCTTCTTCAAGTTATCTGCTGTTTCCTTGCTGTTGAAGACCAGCGCTGTATAGAAGAAACAGAAAAACACGATCGCAATGGCGTACAACAGTGCGTGGATGGGCTCGCCTGGCCCCATCGATGCTGCCAAATCTTTCAGGAACCGGACGACTGGGTTGGCCGTATCGGCGCCCGTCGTGAACCAGCCCACGATCGTTGCCGGGAACAAGATAATCGACGAAGCGAAGATCGGTGGGATCACGCCAGCCATATTCAACTTCAATGGCAGGTGCGACGTTTGTCCACCGTAAATCTTGTTACCCACCTGACGTTTCGCATAGTTGACCAGAATCTTGCGTTGGCCACGTTCCACGAATACCACCAGGAACGTTACCGCCACCACCAGGATCATGATGATGATCGCCGACAGCGCGCCCATCTGACCGGTCGACACCGACTGGCCGAGGCCACCCAGTGCGCCCGGCAAGCCGGCCACGATACCTGCGAAGATGATGATCGAGATACCATTACCGAGACCGCGCTCGGTAATTTGCTCGCCCAACCACATCACGAACATAGTGCCGGTCAACAGCGTAACGACCGTCACGAAACGGAAGGCAATGCCTGGATCCAGCACCAGACCTTGCTGCGACTCCAGCGCGACAGCGATGCCGAACGCCTGGAACAGCGCCAGTACCACCGTGAAATAACGGGTGTACTGGGTGATCTTGCGGCGGCCTGCTTCGCCCTCTTTTTTCAACGCTTCCATCTGCGGTGAGACGATCGACACCAACTGCATGATGATCGAGGCCGAGATATAAGGCGTGATGCCGAGCGCAAACACCGTGAAGCGCGAAAGCGCGCCACCGCTGAACATGTTCAACATGCCCAGGATGCCGCCCTCTTGCGACTTGAACAGCTCTGCCAATCGTACCGGATCGATCCCGGGAACCGGGATGTGAGCGCCGATACGATAAACCACCAATGCGCCAAGCAGGAACCAGAGCCGGCCCCAAGGGAAACCAGCTGCTGCACTTTTTGCCAATTGTGGATTAGTCGCCAATTTTCGCTCCGATCAGCTGTGTGCGGGGGCTCAGGCTACCGAGCCGCCGGCTGCTTCGATGGCGGCTTTCGCGCCAGCGGTCACTTTCAGGCCTTTGAGGTTCACCGCTTTGGTGATCTCGCCGGACAGAATGACGCGCACATCGCGTGCCAGCACGCTCAGTACGCCAGCTTGTTTCAGCACCAGAATGTCGACATCGCCAACAGCCAGGTTGTTCAGGTCGGACAGACGCACTTCAGCTTTGAAGGTGGCGTTGAGCGACTTGAAACCGCGCTTAGGCAGACGACGTTGCAGAGGCATCTGACCGCCTTCGAAGCCGACTTTGTGGAAGCCGCCCGAACGCGATTTCTGACCCTTGTGGCCGCGGCCCGCGGTTTTACCCAGGCCGGAGCCGATACCGCGGCCGACGCGACGCTTGTAGTGCTTGGCGCCTTCGGCTGGTTGAATGGTATTCAGTTCCATGATTTCTCCGTGAGTAAGCCGGGGCTTACGCAACTACTTTAACGAGATACGACACTTTGTTGATCATGCCGCGTACCGATGGGGTGTCTTGCAACTCGGCGACCGAGTTGACGCGACGCAGGCCCAGGCCACGCACGGTGGCGCGGTGGTCTTGACGCGTGCCGATCAGGCCCTTGACCAGTTGTACTTTGACGGTTTTCGTAGTCATGTCGTTCACCTTAACCCAGGATCTCTTCTACCGACTTGCCGCGTTTAGCAGCGATGTCAGCAGGAGTGTGCAGTTTGGCCAGGCCGTCCAGCGTGGCGCGAACCAGGTTGTACGGGTTGCTCGAACCGGTCGATTTCGCGACCACGTCGGTAACGCCCATGACTTCGAAGATCGCGCGCATTGCGCCGCCAGCGATGACGCCGGTACCAGGTTTAGCTGGCGACATCATGACTTTCGAGGCGCCGTGGCGACCCAGGACGGTGTGGTGCAGCGTGCCGTTTTTGAGCGGTACTTTGATCAGGTTGCGACGGGCTTCTTCCATTGCCTTCTGCACACCAACCGGTACCTCTTTCGACTTGCCCTTGCCCATGCCGATGCGGCCATCGCCGTCACCTACTACGGTCAGCGCGGCGAAGCCCATGATACGACCACCCTTGACCACTTTGGTCACGCGGTTGATCGCGATCATTTTTTCGCGCATGCCATCATCCGGCTTGTCGCTTGCCATTTTTGCTTGCATTTTTGCCATGATCGTTCCTTAGAACTTCAGACCGGCTTCACGCGCGGCTTCTGCCAGCGCCTTCACACGGCCGTGATAACGGAAACCGGAACGGTCGAAGGCGACTTCGGTGATACCGGCTTTCAGTGCTTTTTCTGCTACGCGCTTGCCGACCAGTGCGGCGGCGGCGGCGTTGCCACCCTTGCCGGATTTGCCAGCCAGTTCGGCGCGCACTTCCGCTTCCGCGGTCGAGGCCGAAACCAGTACAGTGGCTTCCGGGCTGATCAGGTTTGCGTAGATGTGCAGGTTAGTGCGGTGAACCGACAGGCGGTTCACTTTCATCTGAGCAATCTTGATCCGGGTTTGACGTCCGCGACGCAGACGAGATTCTTTTTTATCCATCGTCAGCCCCTAATTACTTCTTCTTGGTTTCTTTGATCTTAACCACTTCGTCCGAATAACGGACGCCTTTGCCTTTGTAAGGCTCCGGAGCGCGGTAAGCACGAACTTCTGCAGCAACCTGACCCACCTTTTGACGATCGATGCCTTTGATGACGATCTCGGTCGGGGTGGCGGTGGTCACGGTCACGCCTTCTGGCATGGCGTGCACGACCGGGTGCGAGAAACCCAGCGACAGGTTCAGCTTGTCGCCAGCGGCCTGGGCTTTGTAGCCCACGCCGACCAGGTTCAGCTTTTTCTCGAAGCCCTTGGTCACACCGTTCACCATGTTGTTGACCAGTGCGCGCAGCGTACCGGACATGGCGTTGGCTTCGCGGCTGTCGTTCGACGGCTCAAAGCTCAGGGTACCAGCGTTGTTTTCTACTTTAACCAGGCCGTTCAGGCTCTGGGTCAGGACGCCCAGCGGGCCCTTGACGGTGATCGCTTGTGCGGAGATGGCGACATCAGCGCCAGCTGGCACAGCGATTGGCATTTTAGCTACTCGGGACATGTCTTACTCCTTAGGCCACGTAGCAAATCACTTCGCCGCCGACACCGGTAGCGCGTGCTTTGCGGTCGGTCATGACGCCTTGTGGGGTCGATACAATCGCCACACCCAGACCATTCATTACCGAAGGGATCTCGTCTTTGCCTTTGTAGACGCGCAGGCCCGGACGGGACACGCGCTCCAGGCGCTCAATGACGGGACGGCCGACATAATATTTCAAACCGATTTTCAGTTCCGACTTGCCGCCATCTTCAGCGACTGCGAAATCTTCAATGTAACCCTCGTCCTTGAGGACGTTGGCAATCGCAATTTTGACTTTCGACGATGGCATGGCCACGGTCGTTTTTTGCACGCCCTGGGCGTTACGAATGCGGGTCAGCATATCGGCGATAGGATCGCTCATACTCATTGCTTATTCTCCTATTACCAGCTAGCTTTAGTCATACCCGGAATTTCACCACGCATGGCGAATTCACGGAGCTTGATACGGCCCAGACCGAATTTACGGAAGGTGCCGCGTGGACGACCGGTGACGGCGCAGCGGTTACGCTGGCGGGTCGGAGCCGAGTTACGTGGCAGCGCTTGCAGTTTCAGGCGCGCTTCGTAACGTTCTTCTTCCGATTTCGACTGGTCATCGATGATGGCCTTCAGCGAGGCGCGTTTGGCGGCGAATTTGTTCGCCAGGGCCACGCGTTTCGCTTCACGGTTAATCAGTGCGAGTTTTGCCATGATCTCTTAGTTCCTGAACGGGAATTTGAAGGCGGCGAGCAGAGCTTTCGCTTCGTCGTCGGTCTTAGCGGTGGTGGTGATCGAAATATTCATACCACGCAGCGCATCGATCTTGTCGTACTCGATCTCAGGGAAGATGATCTGCTCTTTCACACCGATGTTGTAATTGCCACGGCCGTCGAAGGCCTTGCCATTCACACCGCGGAAGTCACGCACGCGTGGCAGCGCCACGGTGATGAAGCGGTCGAGGAACTCGTACATGCGAGCGCCACGCAGCGTTACCATGGTACCGATCGGATAGCCTTCGCGGATCTTGAAACCAGCGATTGCTTTACGGGCCTTGGTGGTCACTGGCTTCTGGCCGGCGATCTTGGTCAGGTCGCCAACAGCGTGCTCGAGCACTTTCTTGTCAGCGATGGCCTCACCCACACCCATGTTCAGGGTGATCTTGGTCAGACGCGGAACTTCCATCACCGACTTGTAGCCGAATTTCTCGGTCAGGTCAGCGACGACTTTTTCTTTATAGAATTCTTGGAGACGTGCCATGATTTCTTAAGCCTTCACTACTTCGCCGGACGATTTGAAGACGCGGACTTTTTTGCCATCCACTTCTTTGAAACCAACACGGTCTGCCTTGCCAGTCGCGGCGTTGAACAACGCTACGTTGGACACGTGAATCGGCATAGTCTTGTCGACGATACCACCTTGAACGCCAGTCATTGGGTTCGGCTTGGTCGCTTTTTTAGCGACGTTGACGCCTTCAACCACAACGTGTTCTGCGTCTACGCGACGCGAAACGACACCGCGTTTGCCCTTGTCTTTACCGGCCAGAACGATGACTTCGTCGTTTTTACGAATCTTATCCATTGCTGACTCCTTACAGTACTTCAGGTGCCAGGGACACGATCTTCATGAACTTTTCAGTGCGCAGCTCGCGCGTCACTGGTCCAAAGATACGCGTACCGATCGGTTCCAGTTTGGCGTTCAGCAGTACGGCGGCATTGCCGTCGAACTTCACCAGGGAACCGTCTTGGCGGCGAACACCTTTAGCGGTGCGCACTACCACGGCGTTATAAATTTCACCTTTTTTGACACGGCCACGTGGCTGAGCAACCTTAACGGTTACTTTGATCACGTCACCAATGCCAGCATAACGGCGCTTGGAACCGCCCAACACCTTGATGCACATGACTTCCTTGGCACCGGTGTTGTCGGCTACTTCGAGCCGGCTTTCAGTTTGAATCATAATATTCTCTTTCCCAACTTAAGCCGAAGAATCCACACAATGCGGACCTAACGGTCAGTCTTGGTCCCGCCAACAGCCTCTGCTGAGTCTGTTGCTTGGGTGCTTGACCTTCGAACTGCTACTGACCGCACGGTTCAGCGTCTGTGGCCAGACACTTTGCGGCGTTACATGAACGAAGCCCACGAGTATTACACACAACTCGCGGGCTTGCAAGAACTAATTGAAAAACGCCGCCCGAAACCACAGTTTCGGGCAGTCGCGGGCGGCAGTCAGTTCAATTAAACGATTTGTGCGGCTTGCACCACACGAGTCACGGTCCATGCCTTCGTTTTGGAGATCGGACGACCTTCCACGATTTCCACCGTGTCACCGGCTTTCACCTGGTTGGTCTCGTCGTGCGCGTGGTACTTGGCGCTACGAACGATGATCTTGCCATACAGAGGGTGTTTCACGTGACGTTCGATCAGAACGGTAACGGTCTTGTCCATCTTGTCGGACACAACTTTACCGATCAGCGTACGCTTCAGCTTTACTTGCTCGGTCATTTTGCTTCCTTCGTGTTCAATACCGTTTTTACGCGTGCGATATCGCGACGTACCTTTTTGAGCTGCGAGGTGTTGCTCAGCTGTTGCGTAGCGATTTGCATGCGCAGGCCGAATTGTGCCTTCAACAGGTCATTCAGCTCTTTTTGCAGAGCTACCTGGTCTTTGCCGCGGAGTTCAGATGCTTTCATATTTCACTCCTGTTATTGACCAACTTGACGGACCACGAACGTGGTCGCCAGTGGCAGTTTGGCAGCGGCCAGGCGGAATGCTTCGCGCGCCAGTTCTTCGCCTACGCCGTCCATCTCGTACAGGACTTTGCCTGGGCGGATTTCAGCGACGTAGTACTCTGGGTTACCTTTACCGTTACCCATACGGACTTCGGCCGGCTTGTTCGAGATCGGTTTGTCCGGGAACACGCGGATCCAGATACGACCGCCACGTTTGATGTGACGGGTCATGGCGCGACGTGCTGCCTCGATCTGGCGTGCCGTGATACGACCACGGGCAACTGCCTTCAGACCGAACTCGCCGAACGACACGTTGGTGCCGGCGGTGTGCGAAATGCCGGTGTTACGGCCTTTCTGCTCTTTACGATACTTTCTGCGTGCTGGTTGCAGCATGATTATTCTCCTGCTTTCTCGGCTGGCTTAGCAGCGCGGCGGGCGCCACCAGCACCAGCTGGGCGTGGGCGGCCAGCTGGCTTGCCGTCTTCACGACGTGGGCCACGTGGCTTTTTCTCGTCTGGCGGGGTATCGATGACTGGTGCATCGCCGTTCGGCGAGCGGTCACCCTTGTAGACCCACACCTTGACGCCGATGATGCCGTAGGTGGTCGAAGCTTCCGAGGTGCCGTAGTCGATGTCAGCGCGCAGGGTGTGCAGTGGCACACGGCCTTCGCGATACCATTCGGTACGGGCGATCTCGATGCCGTTCAGACGACCCGACGACATGATCTTGATGCCCAGGGCGCCCAGACGCATGGCGTTCTGCATCGCGCGTTTCATGGCGCGACGGAACATGATGCGTTTTTCGAGCTGCTGAGCGATCGAGTCAGCGATCAGCTGCGAATCGATTTCCGGCTTGCGGATTTCTTCGATATTGACGTGCACCGGCACGCCCATGATCTTGGTCAGCGCCGACTTCAGTACTTCGATGTCTTCGCCTTTTTTACCGATGACCACGCCTGGACGCGAGCTGTAGATGGTGAAACGCGCGTTCTTGGCTGGACGCTCGATGACGATGCGGCCGACCGAAGCGTTCTTCAGCTTGGCTTTGAGGAAATCACGTGCTTTCAAGTCTTCGTTCAGCATGGCGGCAAAGTTACCATTGCCTGCATACCAACGCGAAGCCCAGTTACGGGTAACCGCCAGGCGGAAACCAGTTGGATGAATTTTCTGACCCATCTTGGCTCCTTAGTTGCCGACGGTCACATAAATGTGACACGATTGTTTCGAGATACGATCGCCACGACCTTTTGCACGCGCGGTGAAGCGCTTCAGGATCGGGCCCTTTTCAACGTAGATCGTTTTCACGAACAGTTCGTCGATGTCGGCACCATCGTTGTGCTCGGCGTTGGCGATAGCCGACTCCAGCACTTTCTTGATGATGGTGGCGCCTTTTTTCGGGCTGAACTGCAGAATGTTCAATGCAGCGTCAACTTTCTTGCCACGGATCAGGTCAGCAACCAGGCGGCCCTTTTGGTCCGACAGGCGCACGCCTTTGAGGATAGCTTTGGTTTCCATTATTTCTTCGCCTTCTTGTCAGCGGCATGGCCTTTGAACGTGCGGGTCAGCGCGAATTCGCCGAGCTTGTGACCTACCATGTTCTCGGAAACGTACACTGGCACGTGCAGCTTGCCGTTGTGAACAGCGATCGTCAGGCCGATGAAGTCAGGCATGATGGTCGAGCGACGGGACCAGGTTTTGATTGGCTTTTTGTCTTTGGTCGCTTGCGCGGCTTCGACTTTTTTCACCAGGTGGGCGTCACAGAACGGCCCTTTTTTCAATGAACGAGTCATGATTTATCCTTATTTCTTGCCGCGGCGCGAGACGATCATCGAAGAAGTACGCTTGTTGCTGCGAGTCTTCTTACCCTTGGTCTGTTGGCCCCATGGCGAAACAGGGTGACGACCAGCTGCGGTTTTACCTTCACCACCACCGTGCGGGTGATCGACCGGGTTCATGACCACACCGCGAACGGTAGGACGAACACCGCGCCAACGCATCGCACCAGCTTTACCGATCTTGCGCAGGCTGTGTTCGGCATTGCCGACTTCACCCACGGTTGCACGGCACTCGATGTGCACGCGACGGACTTCGCCCGAACGCAGACGCACCTGAGCGTAGGTACCTTCACGGGCCATCAGCACCACGCCGGCGCCGGCGGTACGGGCCATCTGGGCACCCTTACCTGGCAGCATTTCGACGCAGTTCATCACGGTACCGACTGGAATGTTGCGGATCGGCAGGCAGTTGCCCGACTTGATCGGCGCTTCCGAACCGGTCATCACCGCGTCGCCTACAGCCATGCCTTTGGTGGCGATGATGTAGGTACGGGCGCCGTCGGCGTAGCACAGCAGCGCGATGTGCGCGGTGCGGTTTGGATCGTATTCGATACGTTCCACTTTTGCCGGGATACCGTCTTTGCTGTTACGCTTGAAGTCGATCACGCGGTAGTGCTGCTTGTGACCACCACCGATATGACGGGTGGTGATGTGGCCGTTGTTGTTACGGCCAGCAGTTTTCGATTTTTTCTCAACCAGGGCAGCAAACGGACGACCTTTGAACAGGTCGTTGTTGACTACTTTCACCATGCCACGACGGCCTGGGGAGGTTGGCTTCATCTTAACGAGTGCCATTATTTAGCCTCCTCGGTGAAATTGATTTCCTGGCCTGGTTTCAGGCACACGAAAGCACGCTTGGTGTGGTTGCGGCGGCCGATGTGGGCGCCCGAACGCTTTTGTTTGCCTTCGCGGTTCACGGTTTGCACCGAAGCCACTTCGACTTTGAACAGCAGTTCAACGGCAGCCTTGATTTCTGGCTTGGTCGCGTCGGTGGTAACACGGAACACGATCTGCTCGTTCTTTTCCGCGACCATGGTGGCCTTCTCGGAAATCACTGGAGCAACCAGTACCTTCAGCAGGCGTTCTTCGCTAAATTTCAATGCGCTCATGCCAGCATCTCCTCAATCTTGGCCAATGCAGCTTTGGTGACCACGATCTTCTTGTAGAACACCAGGGACATTGGATCTGCGTGACGTGGTTCAACGACCAGAACGTTCGGCAGATTGCGCGAAGCCAGTTCCAGGTTTTCGTTGGCGACGTCGGTGATGATCAGTACCGATTCCAGGCCCATGCCGGTCAGCTTTTGCGACAGCAGCTTGGTTTTTGGCGCTTCGATCGCGAAATCTTCGACCACAACCAGGCGCTCTTCGCGGGCCAGTTGCGACAGGATCGAGCAGATACCAGCGCGGTACATCTTCTTGTTCACTTTGTGGGTGAAGTTCTCGTCAGGCGAGTTCGGGAAGATGCGACCACCGCCGCGCCACAGTGGCGACGACGACATACCAGCACGCGCACGGCCGGTACCTTTTTGGCGCCATGGCTTCTTGGTCGTGTGGTGGACTTCTTCACGGTCTTTTTGTTTACGGTTGCCGCTGCGAGCATTGGCTTGGTAAGCAACGACGATCTGGTGGATCAGGGCTTCGTTGTAGTCGCGACCGAAAACAGCGTCGGCTGCAGCAACATTAGAGGCGGCTTGACCTTGAGCGTTCAAGAGCTTGAGTTCCATCGTTTAAGCTCCCTTCTTTGCTTTAACTTTGACAGCCGGCGAAACCACTACCTGGCCATTTTTGGCGCCAGGGATCGCACCTTTGACCAGCAGCAGCTGGCGTTCGGCATCGATACGGGCGATTTCGAGGTTCTGCACGGTCGTGGTGACGTCACCCATGTGACCGGTCATGCGTTTACCAGGGAACACGCGGCCTGGATCTTGCGCCATACCGATCGAACCTGGAACGTTGTGCGAACGCGAGTTACCGTGGGTCTGACGACCCGAAGCAAAGTTGTGACGCTTGATGGTACCGGCGTAGCCTTTACCGATCGAAACACCTTGTACGTCAACTTTTTGACCGACTTCGAACAGCGAAACGGCGACAACTTCGCCAGCTTTCAGTTCGGCGGCTTTAGCAGCGTCAACGCGGAACTCTTTCAGCAGAGTACCAGCTTCAACACCGGCTTTAGCGTGGTGACCAGCAACAGCTTTGGTCACGCGGGAAGCGCGACGTTGACCATATGCGACCTGAACTGCGGTGTAGCCGTCAGTTTCAGGAGTTTTGATTTGCGCAACACGGTTGTTCGATACGTCAACCACGGTGACTGGGATCGAGTCCCCGTCATCGGTGAAGATACGCATCATGCCAACCTTGCGACCGAGGAGGCCAAGGCTCATTTTTTCTCCAATTCCCACCTACGATTGGGCGGGGATATGTTGAACTACAAAAAAGTACGGACCAATAAAAAGACGGAATCCATACCGAAGCCGGCTAGTGTAGCGTGATTTGGGGGTTGACGCAACAACTTAGTACGAGGTATGTCAGTTTTTTGCGCCGCTTTGGAATGAGCTGCCAAACCAAGGCGCCATGCGGGCTGGCGGGCCGCTCAAACCGAAAAAAAAACCAGGCGCGCGGCCTGGTCTTTTGCTTCAGCTAACTAGTCGATCAGAAGAACGAGTAGCTCGCGGTCACGCCGATGCGGCGGAACTGGAAGTTGTTGTCGACATAGCCACCACGCCATTGCACCGGCGCGTCCTGTTGGAACAGGTTGTCGATAAACAGGCTCAGCTTGGTATTTTTGATACCGCTGTACGACAGGTTGTAGTCAACTGTGGTGTTGCTGCCAACGTGGCCGCAGGTGTCCAGGTAGGCGGCAGCCACATTGTTGGTAGCGCAGTAGGTCGGCGATGCCTCGTTGTTGTTGCTGTAGCCGCTGACGTAGTTCAGCGTCATGCCGTGGTCGAAGTTACCATTCTTCAGGCTGGCGCGCAGCTTGGTGCGCAGGCGCGAACCCATGTCGTAGTTACCGGCCAGGTTGTTGCCGTAGGCGTTATCGGTGACGCTGAATTCCTGATATTTCCACAGGTAGGTGCCTTCCAGTTTCAGGCGCACTTGGCCCAGGTCGGTATTGAAGCGGCCCGAAGCGTCGAAGTCAAAGCCCGAAGCACGGGTTTTGCCGCTGTTGACGTACGGGTTGTACAGCAGGCCGATCGAACCGACGCCACCGAAGTTGACGGTGTTGCCCGGAGCGTATTTGCTCACCAGACCCAGGAACTGGGTATCCGAGATGCTGTTGTCGACACGCACCAGCTGGCCGGCCGGCAGGCTGGCTTCGCCGCGCAGCACGTCGGCGGCGGAACGGGTGTTGATCTCGTTCTTGCGCTCGATGTGGTAGTAGTCCAGCGCCATGGTCCAGTTCTTCACTGGCTCCCAGACGAAACCGGCGGTGATCGAACGCGAGGTTTCCGGCTTCAGATCCTTGTTCGAGGCCACGAAGGTCGCCAGGCTGAAGTTGCAGTCGGCGGTACGGAAGGTGTTGGCCTGCTGCTTGTCGATGGTGGTGGCGCCCGGCGCGTTCTGCACCAGGTTGTTCAGCGTGCTGGCGATCGCGCAACGACGTGGATCGCTCATGCTGGAAGCGAACGAACCGCGACCCAGGCCGTTACCGGTTTCAACGATGTTCGGCGCGCGGAAACCACCCGAGACGGTGGCGCGCAGCAACAGGCTGTCGGTGGCATTGACGCGCAGGCCGGCTTTCGGCGAGTAGTGCACCTCGCTGTTGGTCGACTTGTCGGCGCGCAGCGCGGCGCTCACTTCCACCCGCTTGATGACCGGAATGGTGGCTTCGGTGAACAGCGCGTAGTGGTCCATCTTGTCGTCCACCTGCAGGCCGGCCACGCCGACCAGTTCGCCACGCAGCACGTTGTCCGAGCTGGTCATGGCGTAGTGTTCGCGGCGGATGTCGGTACCGACCGCTACGCTCAGCGGACCGGCCGGCAGTTGCATCAGTTCGCCGGAGGCGGTGGCGTTGATGAAGGCGGTCTTCGATTCGCCCACCGTGCTACGCACCGGGAACATCGATTCCAGCAGCGCCGTATCGTTTTGCTGGCCGAACTTGTAGGCACCGCTGACGATGGCGTTGGTGTAGCCGGCGGCGCTGGCGTTGCGGGTCGACTTGGTGGCCTTGGAGGTCATGTAGCCGCCCGAGGTTTTCCAGTCCCAGCCGGCGACGTCGCCGGTCAGGGTCAGCATCACGCGGGTCTGCTCGGACTCGGCGCGGTTGAAGTTGAAGCCGTTGCCGGTGTCCATCAGGCGGGTGCGGAATTCAACCGGCACGTTGTACGGGTTGCTGGCGTGGCCGACCGGCAGTTTCGGGTAGTAGAACGGGCCGACCATCTTGCCGTCGACGGCGTTGTACCAGGTGCTGGCCGAGGTGGTCGAGCTCAGCGCGAACGGCGAGACGATGTAGTCGTTGCTGGCGCCCGAGTTGGTGATCTCGAAGTTGGCGTCGATCTCTTTGCCGATACGGAAGTGGGTGTTGCTAGCCACCGCGTAACGCTTGGCGTCGGTCTGCAGGCCGGTGGTCGGCAGCAGGTCATACTTGCACAGCTTGTCTTTCGGATCGATGGCGTCGGCCGGGCAGCCTGGCGCGGCCGTGATGTTGGTCGAGCTCAGATAGTAGTTGCCGGTTGGCGAGTACGAGTTCATCGCATCCCAGGTCGAACGGCCCGGGGTCAGGCGGTGCCAGTCCGGCACGTTGCTGCGCAGATCGCCGGTGGAGAAACCGTCGGCCTTGTAGCCTTCATAGGTCAGGTAGGTGTTGAAGCCGTCGGTGTCGACGTCGCCCCAGCCGACAATACCCGAGACGCTGCGGTTACGCTGGTCCTTGAAGTTTTCCGACTCCTTGTAGTTGGCGGAGATCTTGGCGCCGACGAAATCCTTCATCAGGATGATGTTGATCACACCAGCGATCGCGTCCGAGCCGTAGATCGCCGAGGCGCCGTCTTTCAGGATCTCGATGCGCTCCACCGCCTGCGACGGGATCGCGTCCAGGTTGGTGAACGCCTGGCGGCCGTTGTCCGACAGGCCGTACTGGGCGATGCGCTGACCATTGACCAACACCAGGGTGGCAACCTTGCCCAGACCGCGCATGCCGGCGCTGGACGAACCGGTGGCGAAACCGCCCGAGCTGGCGGTGGCCGAGTTGCTGGCCACATCGACCGCCGCCGACGAGGCCAGAATGCCCAGCACCGTGGTCTGGCCGGTGCGCGCGATATCGTCGCGGGTCAGGACCTGGACCGCGCCGGCCGCTTCGGATTCGGCGCGCTTGATGCTTGAACCGGTGATTTCGACCCGTTGGATCTTAGGCTCCGCAGCCGCTTCCTGGGCTACCGAAGATTGCGAAAATGCCAAACCCAGCGCCATTGCAATGGCGCTTTTCTTGATGCTGTGATTCAAAGGTGCTCCCTGAGGTGATTTTTCTTTGCGCTTCTTAGTGCAGCGGTTTTGTAACAACTGTCACTTTCTACGTCTGGGGCGCAATTTCTCACAATATTGCCAGTCACACCAAGTAAAAATGTATTTTTTTGCTGGTCAATTTAATTTTTAACCATATATTTGTTGTTTTAAGGCGGAAAAATGAACCGAGTTTTACATGGCATTTTTAATAATTATCCAAATTTCATCTGGCCGAACAAGTAAAAAAAACCATGCCTGCGGCATGGCCTTGGCGGCACGGCAATGGCGCTATCGGTTGAGCCGGTTCAGCACCTGAGCGCGCAGCGCGCGGGCGCCAGCCGCGTCCAGCGGCGCCAGCATGCCGCGCGCGGCGGGCGGGATATGCGCCACTTCGCCGCCGTCGCTGTCGAAGATGTAATGACGGAAAATTTCCTGCCATGCCGCACGCTGTGCCGGCGGCAGCTCGCGCAAGGTCAGCAGCGCTTGCAGCAGCGTATTGAACGGCGTGTCCATGAACGCCGGCGACTGCCGCCACCAGTAGTTGATCAGGATGTTGAACGGCTCCAGCCCTTCCACCTGATGCCACCACATGCTCGGAATGAACAGCGCGTCACCCGGCTCCAGCACGGCCGACTGCGCGTGCTGGAGCGCCTCGGCATAGCGCGGAAAGCGCTCCAGGTCCGGCCGCTGCGGATCGACCAGGCTGACCGACTGTCCGGCCGGCGTGAAATCCAATGGGCCGATGTACAGATTCTTCAACTGCTCCGGCGGGAACAGCGTGAAGCGGCGGCGCCCCGCCGCCACGCAAGCAAGGTTGTCCGGCAAATCATAGTGTGCCGGCACGCAGGTGCGGTTGCCGATCCAGATGCTGGTCAGCGGATCGCGCCCGCCGAAGTTGAGGTCGTTCTCGGCGCGCAGGCCAGGCAGGCAGGTATCGACGGTGGTCGAGCCGACGTACAGCGTGGGCGCTTGCGGATGGTCGAGATGGGCGCGCAGCGCATCCAGTACCTGGTCGAAGCGCACCATCTGGGCGCTGAAATTGAAGTCGCTCAGATCGTCGTTGTAGAAGATTTTGCCGCCGGTGGCAGGCGGCGCGGACGTGCCCAGCACGGTGGCGTCGCGGTAAAAGCGGCGCAGGTAGACGTCCGCCGCCAGCGGCGACTGGCGCGCGGCGCGCACCAGCGGCCAGTCGGCCACCAGGCCGCGCAGCACCAGCGGCGTGCCGGCGGCCAGGATCTCGTCGGGCAGCGGCAGGCGGCCGTCGCCGCGCACTTGCAGGCTGCGTTCGCAGCCGATTTCAGCGATAGCTTGCACACTCGGACTTTCATGAAAAACAGGCCGTCGCGGGGGCGACGGCCTGTGGATTTACTGCTCGGCAGCGCTTAGCGCATCAGAACTTGTAGCGCGCGCCCAGCATGTAACGCGGACCGCCCTGCGTCACATTCATGGTGGCGGCCTCGGTGCGGCCGAACTGACGCTGGGTGGCGTTGGTCAGATTGATGACCTCGGCCTGGAAGCTCAGGTTCGGCGTCAGCGTATAACCAATGCTGACGTCGGTCTGACCATAGCTGTCAGTGTACACCGGCGAAGCGCGGCTGCCACCGTCCACGGTCGAGGCCAGGAACTTGTCGCGCCAGTTGTAGGCCACGCGCACCGACCACTTGGCATCTTCGTAGATACCCACCAGATTGGCCGAATTGCTCAGGCCCAGAATGGCGAACTGGTCGTTGGTGTTGGCGTTGTCATACTTGGTCGGCGAGCTGACCCAGGTGTAGTTGGCCTGCACCCCGAAACCGCTGCGGCCGAACATATGCTGCACGTTCAGCTCGGCGCCCTTGACCGTGGCCGACTTCTGGTTCGAGTAGGTGGTGGTCAGGAAGTTCATCAGCGGATCGGTCGGCAGGCCGGTGATGTTGCCGTTCAGGTTGCCGTCCGACTTGACGCCGGTCTTCTGCACGCCCGGCCGGCCATCGTAGTTGCTCAGGATGTAGTTGCGGATGCAATTGGTGTCCGCCACCGAGCAGCCCGACGCCAGCGCCGAATTGTAGTAGGCGCCGCCGACCGGCGTGTGCAGGTTGTACAGGTTCTGCGAAATCACCGACTGGCCGGCGTAGTTGTCCATCTTCTTGTGGAAGGCGGCCACCGACAGCACGCTCTGCTGGTCGTAATACCATTCCCACGAGATATCCAGATTCTTCGACTTGACCGGTTTCAGCGCCGGGTTGCCGACCGACGCAGTGCCGCCGGTGAACACGTTGCCGATGGTGCCCAGCGTCAGGCCGCCTTGCAGCTGGTCGTAGCGCGGCCGGCCGATGGTGGTGCCGGCGCTGGCGCGCAGCTTCATGTCCTTGCGCAGGTCGAAGTCGAGGTTCAGGCTCGGCAGCACGTTGTTGTACGACGCTTCCTGGGTGCTGTAGGCGTTGCCGCCGAAGGTGATCGGCAACTCATTCTGCGACACCCACACCACCGCCGTGCCCGGCAGCACCTGGGCCACCGAGGTGACCTTGGTGCGCTCGAAGCGCAGGCCGACGCTGGAGTGGAACGGAATCGCGGTCTCCCAGTCGGTGCCGAACGATACATAGGCCGAGGTGGATTTTTCCTGCAGCTCGCGGTCGGTGTCGGCGCTGGAGAAGTTCGGCAGGTAGCCGGCAGCGTTGCCGGTAACCTTGGCGGTCAGCGCGCGCAGCGTGGCGAAGTCGAAGCTGTACAACGATGGATACAGCGCCGACGAGCCATGGCCGTCGAACTCCTTGAAGTAGGAGCTCAGCGGGCTGGCGACGAAGATGTTGGCCGGGTAGTCGGAGGCCTTGGTGGCGCCGCCCCAGGTATTGTTCTGCACGTTGGAGTAGGTCGAACGGTTTTTCGAGTCGGTGTAGCTGACGCCGAAGTTCAGGTCGGACGCCTCGAACAGCTTCAGGTTACCCTTGGCCTGCGCCTGGTTGACGGTGGCTTTCTGCCAGCTGTTGTGGAACCACGAACCGGCGGCCTGGATCGGCTGGTTGGCCAGGTCGGCCAGCGGCATGCTCAGCACCGGCAGTTCGGTGCTGTAGTCGATCTTGGTGGCGCCGCGGCTGAAGCTGGCGTTGGACAAGTTGTTCTCGGTGCCGAACGGGCTGTCGGCGCCGGATTCGGCGGTCGAGTGGTGGGCATCGAATTCCAGGCGCAGGTCGGACGAGGCCTTCCATACGGTGTTGAAGCCGATCGACTGGTTCTTGGTCTTGGTGGCGTAATCGCCGCCGACCACCGACACGTCCTGCGGCGAGGTGTAGTTTTCCTGGTAGGTGATCGGCGACACCACCTTGCCGCTCGGCCAGCTGCTGGTCGAGGTCGGGGTCTGGCCGAACCATACGCTCAGCTCGTTACGCTTGGTCTGCACCTTGTTTTCCGAGTAGGTGAAGTCCAGCGTCGAGGTCAGTTCCTTGACCGGGCGGAATTGCAGCACCAGCTGGCCGTTGGTGCGCTGACGCTGGATGGCGTTGACGCCGTAGCCGAAGTTCTGCGGGATCTGGTACAGCGCGTCCTGGGCCGGACGGTTGGTGATGTTCTGCGAGCCCGGCTGGCCCGGTTGCGGCAGCGTCGAGCCGGCGGTGGTGTCTGAGCCGCGGTACGGGCCCTGGTAGCCGTTAGCGCTACCAGCCTTGCTGAAGCCGGAATCGCGCTCCTGGTAGCTGGCGCTGATGGCGACACCGAAGCGGCCATCGGCGCTGGTGTTGCTGTAGATGCCGGAGATTTCAGGCGTGACCTTGTTGCCCTTGTGCATGTCCGGCACATTGTCGTTGGAGGTGTCGTGCACCGCCTTGGCGCCGATGCTGGCGCGCATGCCCGGATTGTCCAGCGGCCGCGCGGTCATCACGTTGATGGTGGCGCCGATGCCGCCGGTCGGGCTGTCGGCGCGGCCGGTCTTGTACACCTGCAGCTGCGAGATCGATTCCGACGCCAGGTTGGAGAAGTCGAACGAGCGGCCGGACAGGTCGCCCAGGTCGGTGGTCGGCATCTGGCGGCCGTTCAGCAGCACCAGGTTGAAGTCCGGGCCGAGGCCGCGCACGGTGACCTTCTGCCCTTCGCCGTTGCTGCGGTCGATGGAAACGCCTGAAATCCTTTGCAAGGATTCGGCCAGATTGGTGTCGGGGAACTTACCGATATCGTCGGCCACAATGCCGTCGACGATGCCGTCGGCGTTGCGCTTCATGTTCATGGTCGACTGCAGGCTGGCGCGGATGCCGGTCACGACCACCGAGGGGCCGCTGGTCATGCTGTCGGTGGAATTGCTGCTGGTGGCGTCCTGCGCGTGGGCCGCAGTAAACGTCGCACAAGCGCCTGCAACCGCCAGACTGATCAGGCGGCGCTGGCGCGGCGGTTTTGAAAACGTTTTCATAAAAGTACGCACTTCATCTCCTTATTTTTTAATTTATACCGGCATGTGCCGGACGTGATTCCTACACAAACAACGGGCTGGATAACTCTTTTATCTGTACTGGGGTGCCGCAGAAAACGGTTGGCGGGGTGATGCCCGCCTGAGCGATACCTAACTTAATTCATTAATATGACAAATTAGACAATGTCAGTATCGGAGAAACGCTTCCATTAGTCAATCGATCGAACGAATTAGCGCACCGATTCGACGCGCCAGCTGTTGTTTCCACGCACCAGAAGGGTGCCGGCCATGCCTTATGGAAGCTTCATAGTCATTATGACAAGCGTGGTGTATCATCGCCGCACGCCCTTTTTTGGAACACGCCCATGATCGTCGCCGGCGACCAGCAATTACTCAAGCAAATCAACCGCATGGCCCTGGTGCGCCAGCTGGCCAGCGCGCCGGGCCTGTCGCGCGCGGCGCTGGCCGACACCGTGGGACTGACCAAATCCACCATCAGCCTGCTGGTGCGCGAACTGATGGAGGAAGGATGGCTCAGCGAAAGCGACGTGCGCACCACCGGCGCGCTGGGACGGCGGGCAACGCCGCTGCACATCGACGGCAGCCGGCTGGCCCTGCTTGGCGCCGACCTCGGTATCGGCGCCGCGCGCATCGTCGCCACCAATCTGCTGGGTGAAGTGCTGGCCGAACAGGAACTGCCCTACGCCAACGCCGCAGACGCCGCCATCTGCATCGCGCAAATGGCCGGCGGCCTGGCCGCGCTGAGCGCCAGCCCGGCGCTGGCCGAGCGCACCGTGCTGGGGCTGGGCATCGGCCTGCACGGCGTGGTCGACGACGCCACCGGCGTGCTGCAGCACGCGCCGCACCAGGGCTGGCGCAATATCGATGTGGCCGGCCAACTGCACGCGCACTTCGCCGGCACCGCGCTGGGCGGGCTGCCGCTGTTCATTCAGAACGAAGCCAATGTGGCGGCGCTGGCCGAGCTGGAATTCTCCGGCGAGAGCGGCGTCGATCCGCTGATTTACCTGAGCATCAACTACGGCGTTGGCGCCGGCATCATCGTCAACGGCCGCCTTCTGACCGGTTTGTATGGCTTCGCCGGCGAGGTCGGCCATACCATCCTGCAGCAAGGCGGCCCGCTGTGCTCATGCGGCCGGCGCGGCTGCGCCGACGCGCTGATCGGCCTGCAAGCCTTGATGGACGAGGTCTACGGCCAGCGTCAGCTGTCGACGCCGCAGCTGCTGGAACAGCTGTTTGCCCAGGCCGACGCCGGCGACGCCCACGCGGCGCGGGCGGTGGACGCGGCCGGCCGCAACCTCGGCGTGCTGCTGAACAATTTGTGGGTGGCGTTCGACCCGATGTGCATCGTCATCGGCGGTGCCGCCCTGCGGCTGGGCGAGCGGCTGATCGCGCCCGGGCGCAGCGTGCTGGACGACTGCGCCAGCGCCACCCAGCTGACCGCGCCGACGGTGCGCACACCGCACTTCGGTGACAACGCCATCGCCATCGGCGGCGCCGCGATGGCCCGCCACTACCTGATGCGTCCGTTTGACAACCAGGGACCGGGGCGCCGCAACAGCAGCAAGCTGAGCGAACTTCCCCCTGCCCTCGCCGCCAGCCTGCACGCCTGGAACTGAGTCCTCAATCCAGGCCGGTTTTGCCGGGCGACCAGTAGGCTTTGGTCTGGCGGCGCTTGGCGGCGGTGCCGTGCTGGTGCAGCAGGCGGGTCATTTGCTGGATGGCGCCAGCTTTGCCGGTGAGGACGATATCGGCATCCGGATGGGCTTGCAACAGCGTAGTCATCTGCGCCTGCAGTTCGCGCGCATCGCTTGCGGTGACAGCGTTGGGCAGGCGCAAGCGCTCGATGGCCGCATGGACATGCGCGCCGGCGTCGAACAGCATATATGTGCTCGCCTGCGCGGACAATGCGGCGGCCAGCCCCAGCGAGGTTTCGTCGCCGAACAGAATCACCGGCGAGGCCGCCGGCGCCAGCCGGATCGATTTGCGCGGACCGAGGAGGGCGCAGCTGTCGCCCGGGCGCAGCGCACGCGCCCATCGCGTGCCGGGCGCGTCGCCATGCAGGTAGATCAGGATGCGCGTGCGGCCGTGCTCGGCATCCCAGTCGATCGGCGTGTAGGTGCGCTGCACCCAGCCGCCCAGCATCACCTGGATTTTGTCGCCCGGCGTCCAGTCGGCGTCGCACAGCGCGTCGCCACCCAGCGTGATCAGACGGAAGTGCTGGCCGATGTCTTCGATCTCCAGCACCTGGGTCTTGCGGGTAAAGATTTTCTGTAGCGCCAGCTCGATGCGGCCGGCGCGTTGGGGAGTAATTGTCGTGTCCATGCCCTGAAGACGGGTGAGGCACGCGCATATTTTATTCGGGCACGTGAATGCGCGCCTTGATGTGCTTGAGGTGGGCGACGATGGTGAAAGTCATCACCACCAGCAGCGACCATGAGCTCCATTTGCTGACATGCACCACCGACCATGCGCCCAGCTGGTTCGGGTAGCGCCAGATGCCCCAGAAGGTGCTGACGTTTTCCGCCAGCCAGATGAAGAAGCCGATCAGCACAAAGGCCAGCAACAACGGCATCTGGCGATCGCGGTCGAGCGGCCGGAACAGCACCGTGGTGCGCGCGTACAGGCCCAGCGCGGCAGCCGCCAGATACCAGCGGTAGTCGCCGATGTAGTGGTGCGTAAAGAAGTTGGCATAGATCAGCAGTGCGATCAGCACCGCCATCCAGTACGGCGGATGGTGGCGCACGCGCAGGTCGAACAGTCGCCACGCCTGCACGATGTAGCTGCCGACCGCCGCATACATAAAGCCGGAAAACAGCGGCACGCCAAACAGCTTGGTGTAGGCAAAATCCGGATAGCTCCACGACTGGATGCTGCCCGACACCTTGAACGCCTCCAGCGCGAAACCAACCATGTGGAACAGGCATACCGCCTTCAGCTCGTCCCAGGTTTCCAGTTTGGCCCAGACCATCCAGGCCTGAATGCCGATGGCCGCCAACAGCAGCACATCGTAGCGCGGCACGCCGAACAGGCCGGCGCGCGGCACCAGCAGCACGCTGGCGAAGAACAGCGCCACGAACAAACAGGCGCGCGCTTCCTTGATGCCGAAGTAGAGGAATTCGATGACGAAGCGGCGCCAGCCGGGAAGATCATCGCGGGCGCTGGCGGTCAGCAGGTGGGTGTCCAAAGAGGCAAGCATGGCCACAGACTCTAGCCGCTCCCGCCGCAAAAAACAATGGGGCCGGACGCTTGCACGTCCGGCCCCATCATCAGCAGGCAGCCTGGGCTGCCAACTTAAACTCGATTACTGCAGTTTGATTTCGACATCAACGCCAGCTGGCAGGTCCAGCTTCATCAGTGCGTCAACGGTCTTGTCGGTTGGGTCGACGATGTCCATCAGGCGCTGGTGGGTGCGGATTTCGAACTGGTCGCGCGAGGTTTTGTTGACGTGCGGCGAGCGCAGAACGTCGAAACGCTGGATGCGGGTTGGCAGTGGAACTGGGCCTTTGACAACGGCGCCGGTGCGCTTAGCGGTGTCAACGATTTCCAGGGCCGACTGGTCGATCAGTTTGTAGTCGAAGGCCTTCAGGCGGATACGGATTTTTTGGTTTGGTGCGGACATGATAATTCCTTGAAAGAGCGAACTGGCAACTGTGTAGCGCCAGCAATTTTAAAAAGAACGATTTTGGAACACAGGGGCGAGATGGTATCACACCATCCCGCCCCTGTTTCAATCCAGGTTAAAAATTAACCTAGGATTTTCGCTACAACGCCGGCGCCGACGGTACGGCCGCCTTCGCGGATTGCGAAGCGCAGACCTTCTTCCATCGCGATCGGGTTGATCAGCTTGACGG
>CAUPXZ010000048.1:0-41632 GCA_963515135.1 uncultured Duganella sp.
TGGCCCGGAATAACGCCATGCTGCGACGAGGTATATGATCGCACGAACCTAAACACCTAACCGATACGATCACGTGCCGTGCTCTCTAAGGTCAAAAAAGCCTGAGGGAAAACGCTATGACACCTACGAAGAAGCCAGAAAAGCCGTAGATGCTGGGAACCTTGTCGTCGTTAGCGAATTCCTTTCCGCGCGTCCAGATCTTCCTACCGAAACCGATGACGAATACAATGCAACGCCGGTAGAGAACGAAGAGGGCTTGCTTTCCGAAACGCCTATATCGCGACACAATGGTGAATCGTTCCTATTACCTAGCAGGGTGAGAACTGTGAGGGGAATATGCAGGAACTTCGATCAGAATCTTTCAAAGTACTATGTCTTTCCAGAAAAGACTTTTGCTGCCCGCTTAATTGATCTCTTATACGACATACGAGATGTCACCGAACCGGACGATTCCCCTAAGCTTTATTATGGACGTATCAAAGGGTCTTTTGCGGCAGGCCCAGGACTTGATCACAATATTAGAATGACGCGACTATATTGCAATGAGACTATACAAGATTTCACATTAAAAACGACGGTAGGACTTGCAAGAGAAAAAGGAATAGACAACGATTCGAAGGATAGAATTGTACTCGTCTTTGGAAAAGTGCAAGTTAGCGGAATGGGTTTAAGTATTGAGAAAATAGGCTGGGGAAGCTTCGACTTGCTACCTAAGGTTCATGAACATAGCCTAATGCTATAACAGCCATCGAATGAAAAATTATAAAGGGGAAGTCATGTTCGGGTTTTTCAGAAAAAAGGCTGCGAGAGCAGCGACTGAACCAGATGGAGATAGTCAAAATGCGAATGACTCAGATGCTCCGCAGGATCATGTAGTCCCTGACCAGTACATTGCGGATCAACCCATTTCGGGAAAAGCTGAAGACCGCTTCAATCGATCATTTTTTGCTACGCGGATAGCCGAGACCATAGCAACCAGAATTGATCCGTCTAGTATCGTTCTTGGCCTCTTCGGTCCTTGGGGAGACGGCAAGACATCTGTACTGGAAATGATGCAAGAAGCACTTGGCTCGTACCCAAATGCTATCGTCGTTCGGTTCAATCCTTGGCATTTCCAAAGTGAGGATCTATTGCTGAGAGGATTCTTTGCCACCCTCGCGGATGCGATGGGGCAGTCTCTTCCCAACGTGAAAGAGAAAGCTGGTGATTTACTAAAAAAATACGGTAACGTGCTTTCCCTTGCGTCCCTAACAGTTGGAGGTGTTGTCCAACTGAGACCCGGCGACGCCGTCAAGGGTGTCGGCGAAGCGATGTCGAATGTTGGACTAGATGAGCTTCGTAAACGAATTGAACGGATGCTTGATGACGCCAACAAACGCCTAGTCATTTTAATAGACGACATTGATCGTCTAGACCGGGAAGAAACTCACGCCATTTTTAAATTGGTCAAATTATCTGCCAGCTTCAGACATACCTCGTACGTTCTCGCATTTGATGATGCAGTTGTTTCAGCGGCGCTCGGTGAGAGGTATGGCGCAGGTGGCGCGCCCGCTGGTCGTGCCTTCCTAGAGAAAATCATCCAAGTACCGCTGCACCTGCCACCAGCAGACGAGAATAGCCTGAGGCAACTTGCCTTAGAAGGGGTACAGAACGCTTTAAATCAAGCTGGCATCGAACTAACTCAAGCCCAGATAGACGCTTTTATAAGACATTTTGACGACGCGCTCCTACCTCGATTGGAAACGCCACGCCGCGCAAAGTTGTTCTCAAATGCACTAATGTTCGCGCTACCTATCCTTAAAGGCGAGGTCAATCCAGTTGATCTTATGCTTATTGAGGGAATACGGGTTCTGTATCCACTTCTCTATACCGGGATTAGGGAAAATTCGCAGCTTTTCCTCCGTGGCGAGCGAAATGTTCGTCAGAATGCTCTTCAAGGTACGGCTAGCCGCATCGACAGCCTTATAGAACGCCTGACGCCGGAACTGGCTGCAGACGAGCAAGAAGGCGTGAAGTCGCGGCTTCTGGTTCCGCTATTCCCGCGCATAGGCAGTACGGGTTACGGCAACGAATGGGACGAGATTTGGGGATCGGAGCAAAAGGTCTGTTCCAGCCAATATTTCAAGCGCTATTTCACTTATAGCGTGCCGGTCGGGGACGTTTCAGATGCAAGTGTGGCTGAACTATGCGACGTAGCTCCGGTCGCCTCTAATGAGGAGAAACGAGCTTTGATTCTAGGATTTGCCGAACGGCAGGGTCTGCCCCGAGTGATCTCGAGGCTTCGTCAGCGAGAGGGATCTTTAACTCAGGTTCAAGCTTCAGCTCTGATCACCGCGTTCGGACTAAACGGAGACTTACTTCCTCGCGAGCGAGGCATGATGGTTATGGCTGATACCCGAGCTAAGGCAGGAATGCTTATTGCCGGGCTTTTGCGACAAATACCTACAGCGATGGAACGACAGGCTGAAGCCGAGCGAGCTATTGCAATCGCAGCACCAGTCGGCTTTGCAATGGAATGCATTAGATGGATTCGACACTACGAAGATAAACCGCCGGAAAAGAGAGTTCTGGCTGATGAGGGCGAAGAGCCATTGCGAGAAATTCTGACCACCCGCATTGAAGAGGCAGACGCTATATCGCCCTTATTTATTGCGCATCCGAAAGATGCCCCATCGCTGTACTGGTCTTGGGCCGACAGAGCGCCAGCTGGTCGCGTTCGCCAGAGACTTGAGGCGCTCTTCGATGCGGTTCCAGAGCAGTTAGACACCTTTTTGAGTTGTTACGTAGGAGAAGCTTGGGGAATGGAGAATGGCCTGCCGAGACCAGCCGACTTTGAAAGAGAGCAGTACAACTCGGTATCCCGTCTCCTTCCCGCAAATTACATAGCCGAAAATTTACGGTTACGGTACGGGGAAGAACTTGATACACCTCAAAACTATCCTCCCGATACAATGGCACAACCCCGCCGCATTGCGCATCAGTTTATGACCGTACATCAGTATGTCTTACAAGAACAACGTGCCGTCGAGGAATCTGAGGTAAATGGCGAAGCCGCTACTGATGCTGATTAACTCACACTGTAAAACTAAGAAAAGAGATACGGCCATTTGCCGTTACATCAAAGCGGCGGTTGCTATAAATAGAACTCTATCATTCGTCTTAGCGGCTGTTCCAGGTTTGTGCAGAGTGTGCAGAGATGGGCTGCAAAAACGGCGCAGCCTCGTTACAACCGCTAACTCATATGCCCCCCATTCCGGTCTGGCTCCGGTCAACGTGCTGCATATCCAAGGGCGTGTCACCACCATCACGTCCAGGCATTGCGACCAAGTGGGACCCACAATAACTCGGCGGCGTGAAGAAAAACGCTATGCGGAACACCAGAGGCATAAAGGGCAGACACATCGCCAATGATGGCTACTGGTCGCCCTCTGGTCGGTTCAGGATGCAATGAAATCAGGCACGATCCATCTCAGGGCAGGTCGGACGTAATCGAGTGTCGGAGCGCAGAAAAACCAAGAAAACTCGTGCACAAAGGAAACATCGGGAGGGACGCCCGTTGGCATGGTAGAATGTACCAAGCCCGATGCCTACTGATACCTGACGCTTCGAGGGTGTAAATAATATTGTGTAAACGGTCATTTGGCAGGAAACTGCCAGCTCAAGGAGAAATGATGACCGTTGTAAAGCGTAATAAGCGGGCCAAGCTCGATCCAGAACTGCTCAAATTGGCCGATAGTCTGCTGGCGAACTACCAGAAGCCCGAGGACTTGATCGGTGAAAACGGTCTGCTCAAGCAGCTCACCAAGATGTTGGTGGAGCGAGCCTTGGAGACCGAGATGACTGACCACCTGGGCCACGACAAGAGCGGCGAGGTCACCAACGGCACCGGCAACACACGCAACGGCCATAGCACCAAGACGCTCAAGGGCGACTTTGGCGCTCTGCCGCTGGACGTTCCCCGCGACCGCCAGGGGACATTCGAGCCTCAGATCGTGGCCAAGAACCAAACCCGCTGGGCCGGCTTCGACGACAAAATCATCTCACTCTATGCCCGTGGACTGAGCGTGCGGGAGATCCAAGGCCATCTGGAAGAGATGTACGGCGCCGAGGTATCGCCGACGCTCATCTCCAGCGTCACGGACGCAGTTAGCGAGGATGTGAAGCTCTGGCAGGCCAGGCCGCTCGATAGCGTCTACCCGATCCTGTATCTCGATTGCATCCACGTCAAGGTGCGCGACAACGGCGCAGTGCGCACCAAAGCAGTCTACTTGGCGATCGGTGTCAACATGGAGGGCCACAAGGAGGTGCTGGGCCTGTGGATCTCGCAAACCGAGGGCGCCAAGTTCTGGCTGCAGGTCGTCACCGAGCTGAAAAATCGCGGGGTACAGGATATCTTCATCGCCTGCGTCGACGGTTTGAAAGGCTTCCCAGACGCCATTGAGGCGGTCTATCCGCAGGCCGCTGTTCAACTGTGTATCGTTCACATGGTGCGTAACAGCCTTAACTTCGTACCTTGGAAAGAGCAGAAGGAAGTGGCCGCAGATCTGAAGCTAATTTACAGCGCTGCCACCGCTGACGAAGCTGAACTGAGGCTTGGCGAATTCGAAGCAAAATGGGATAAACAGTATAAACCAATAAGTCAGTCTTGGCGCCGCAACTGGGCTCGCGTCATACCGTTCTTCGACTACCCGCCGGAAATCCGCAAGGTGATTTACACCACGAACGCGATTGAATCGATTAATATGAGCCTGCGAAAAGTCACGAAGACCCGCAGTTCTTTTCCAACCGACGACGCCGTCAGCAAACTGTTCTATCTCGCGCTGAACAACATCAGCAAGAAGTGGACGATGCCGATACGGGACTGGAAAGCGGCGTTGAACCGCTTCGCCATTCAGTTTGAGGACCGAGTGCCGCAGGCTTAAACGATAACCCGTTTACACAGAATTCAGTACACCCTCGACGCTTCACGTTCTTTTAATCCGTTGGTCGCAGGTTCGAATCCCGCACGGCCTACCAAGAATTATCAAGGAAGCCCACGAATTTCGGTTCGTGGGCTTTTTTGTTTCTGGTCGCTCCAAGCAATCTACTTCAGCGGGATCTGAGCCACTCCTTCAGTACGTCATTCATGCGTGTCTGCCATCCCTCTCCGGTAGCCTTGAATGCCGCTAACACCTCGGCGTCAAAACGGATAGTCGTGCTAATCTTGGTCCCGCTCCCTGCTGGCCTACCGCGCCGCTTTCCCGCCTCCGCTTGCGCCTCGTTACGGGACACAATTTGATCACCAATCCGCCAGACTCCCTTGTCAAAAAATTCGTGTGTCAACTCCGGCGCATCGTCCGGGTCAACCCAAGTCTTGGTCGAATTTTGCGATTTCACGTTCATTTGCTTTCCTCATACTGATGATTCGTCGCGCCTGACCACGCGGTGTCCATACAACGACGACGATCCGTCCATCAAGATAGCCAACGGTTACACGGCAACGCTCGCCGTAGTCCAGGCGATCATCGTCTGTCGTCACGGTAACTCCTTCAAACACTTCCTTGGCGCGAACGAAATCCAGGCCTCGTTCAACGAGCGTCTTTTCACGCTTGACGGAATCAAAGGTGATCCTCATAGATTAGTGTAGTAACAAATAATTAAAACCACCAGAATTATTCGTAGTAACGAATATTGGACTTATATTGTCGCGCCGGCAGAGTATCCTTTTGCCAGCGCTCAGAAAAAGGAATTACGCGATGTGTTATAGGTCAAAGCAGAATGACTGTTAACCTTCGCGAGGCTGCCATGAAGTTGCTACGTGCGCCGGAATACCAAGTTCGCCTGCTCACTGCACTGTTCTCGAAAGGGACGCCACAGAGCGAAATCCTGCGCGCGGGTCAGGCGACCGGGAAGGTTGTCGATGGCGCAGTACTTGAAGTCATGTTGCGGTGGAATGACCATCTGTTGCTGTTCGTGACTGGTGATACGCCCTTTGAGGAATCACTTCATATCCACCTGTTGAACACGAATTTGGACGTCATCGATTCCGTCTGGATGGGCCACATGTACTCCTCTGGCGTCTTTTCGGATTTGGATTTGGCGCTGCATGACGCAGTCCGATTCCGCTTCTTTGGCGGGACGATCTGGACACTCACGCTGTTCCCTGAGGATAAATTTGCGGTGCCGTTTTTTTCAGACCCAATAGGGGTACACCGGCCCTTAAAATTTTTCCTTAGGTTCAAGCTCATCAGCACCGATCTCGAGTAGGCCTCTGCATCAGAATTCGCACGTTAGCGGCCGTACCAAGCTCACGTATATGATGTTCCTCCAGACAAGCTACAATGGCGACTTGCAGCGCTCCGTCCGGAGCCGCCAACCTTCATATCAACTACCCCGCATCATGACCTACGAAGAATTCCTTGACGAGATAACCACGCTGCTCACCGAACTGTACGACCTCGAAGATGAGGCAGCCATCAAGATCGTGGTGGACGCACAGGCCGCCGATTACTTTGTCACACACGACGACAAAGAAGAACTGCGCACGGTCGCCCAGGCCAAGCTGGAAGCTGCAGCCCTGTACCAGGCCAAGCAAAACAAAAACCAGACCCAGCGCAAGCAACAACAGCGGCAAGTGCAAAAGAAAAAGGCCCCTTGATGCCCCGACGCAGCACACCTGAGTCCGCTGAGCACGGGTTCTCATTCATCACGGCCGCTTGGACCAAAGATACAGCCACCTCACGCTGAGCCAATCTTTAGAACGCTTGCGCCGCTTCAAATACCTCCAATCTGCAAAGCAGTACGCTCAGCAGACACTGTTCACAGGGAGGTTTTATGAAAACACCGGACGACGAGATATTCGAGAACGCGATCAAATCACTGGAGGCGACTGCCGCCAGTGTAGGCGTGCATCTACACATTGATTCCACCGCCCGTCGCATTTATGCGCGCGAGATAAAAATACTGTCAGATCGTTTGCGCGCCGAGGTTGCAAGCGGCAAGCTAACGTGGGCGCAAGCGGCTGAGCAAGCACAGGCCACCCGCAACATCATCATGCAACTCATCAGGTCGCGCACCACGCCAGTTGCTCTCGCCGTGGCGCAGCGCTCGAAGCAAAATGGCCGCAGCCTGAACGCCCTGATCGCCGAAAAAACTCAGAAGTTATTTGGGAGAAATGCTAATTTCACGAGCCTTAGTCCGGCAAGGCAAAATAATGTATTCGCTGAAATCGTGGCATCGGCAGGCCGATCTGATTCAAATTTCACGCGCAATCTGCGACGTTTGTCTTACCTAGGGCGTAGCGTCATTTTGCTGTCACTGGCGCTATCAACGTATAACATTCTTGCTGCGCGCGACAAGTCCACTGCGGTGAAGCGAGAACTGGTCACCACCGCTGCCGGCATCGGCGGCAGCATAGGCGCCGGCGCGATTGCGGGTTTAGCATGCGGCCCTGGCGCACCACTATGTGTGACAATAGGCGCCTTCGCTGGCGGTGCGCTCGCCGCTTTTGGCGCTGGCTTTATATGGTAGGGAAGCTCGTGAGAATACTTTCAACTTCAGAGTTCGCGGCGCGGATCTCGACACCCTACACAGATACCGCACTGGCTTCTTCCGAACTGCTGCTTGATGGGAAACCAACCGGCTTGATGGTAACTGGCGCGGTGCTGGAAGCAGCTGTACAGTGGCGAAATTATCGCGTCGCCTTCTTCACCAACGATATCCCATTCGAAGAAGTGCTAAGCATCTATATGCTTGACGCAAACATGGCACTGATAGACACCGCGACACTTGGCGCGATGTATTCCACTGGTACTTTCTCAGAACTCTTGGTGCATTCACCGAACACGCTTACGTTTCGTTTCTTCGGCGGCATTGTCTGGCGATTGGTGCTACTCAACGAACGTGAGTTTGCGCTTCCTTTTTTCTCCGATCCAAGCGGTGTCCATCGAAACTTCAAGTTCTTCCGGCACTTTCGCATTGAGGGTAAGCCGCTCCCTGAAGGCGCAGCTGACGTATCCAGTCATTCCGAAACAGCTGGGCGCGCAACGTTTAACACCGGTCAGCCCTCATGAATCTGACGGACACGCTTGGTTATTCGATACGCTTCATCACAGCGGCGAGCTAATTCAAACACTGCCCGCGCGCTCGATGACCTGAACGCGTGAGACGCCGCGTGGATGTGCGCAGTGGGCGTCGCCCTCGCCTGCAAAGAACAGATCGCCGGCGCGCAGCGTGACGATGTGCTCTTGGTCATCCTGGCGATAGTGCATGTCGACCTCGCCATCCATGACCGCAAACACCTCCTCGCCGTCGTTGACGTGCCAGTGGTATGGCTGATCGGTCCAGTGCAGCCGCACCGTTGCATCAGGTATGGCAGCAATCAGCTCAGCACCCCAAGCGCGGGGTGCGACAAAGTCTCGGCTACGGATAATTTTCATAGCGCCATGTTCGCATACCGATGTCTGGCGGTTATGCCATCGATGATGGAATACCTGCCAGCCATGCGAGAGGCAAGCAGCTTCTGTGCTAGATTTATCAAATCAACAAAAATGGCACCCCCATGCATAAGATACCGAACCGGATGAAACACCTACGCAATGCAGAAACCTTCTGCGCCGTTGCCCTGCCGGCGGCATTCTGCTATCACTGGCAGAAGTCGCCGGGGCTGGTGGCGTGGGAAATGCGCATTGCGGCGCTGGCCCTGGTCAGCTACCTGCTGCTGCAAGGGGCCGGCTACTGGCAGCTCAAGCTGAAGGCAGTCATGCAGCGCCAGCCCTTGCCGGCGTTTTTCCAGCCCCTGTACCGCTTCTTTCAATATTCGAATGTGGTGTTGATTGCCGGCGTAGCCGCATTCATGGCGATGCATGAGGCGGCCACCGCCGGCGACCTGCTGTGGGCGTGTGGCCTGTTGACGTTCGTGATGGCGGAGCACATCAACTACTACCACTACCAGCTGATGTACGACACCAGCGCCGCCTTTGCCTACCTGCGCCGCAACGGGCGCCTGCGCAAGGCGGCGCTGGGCCTCGACCTGAAGCGCAGGGCTTAGAACGCGGCGCGCAGGCCGACGTTGACGCGACGGCCGACATCTTCCAGCGTCAGGAACTGGCTCTCGTTCAGCGCGTACTCATGCGTGCGCGAGTTGGTCAGGTTGATCGCATCCAGATACAGCGCCACTGTCGGCGTGATGTTGTAGCGCAGGCTGGCGTCGGTCTGGCCGTAAGCGGCGCGGTTGCGCGGCTGAGTGCTGCCACCACCACAATCGATCGAGAAGTGGTTGCGCCAGTTGTAGCTCACGCGCGCCTGGAATTTGCTGTTCTCATAGAACACCGAGCCGTTGTACGACTGCGGCGACAAACCCGGATAACCGCAATTCGGCGTGCCGCTGTCGACCTCGCGGCTGGCGGTGGCGTCCACATAGGTGTAGTTGGCCGCCACGCCGAAGCCTTTCAACCAGGACACTGCCTCGTCGAAAGCATACTGGCCGGCGATTTCCACGCCCTTGATCTTGCCCTTCTGGCCATTGCGCACGCGCGTGTCGTGCACTACCTCGCCAGGGTATTGCGGCAGCGAGGTATCGACCAGACGCGTTTCCAGGAAGTCGCGCACGTTCTTCTGGAACACCGCCGCGCTAACGTAGTTGGTCTTGGACAGATACCATTCCCACGACAGGTCCAGGTTGTTGGACTTCATCGGCTTCAGGTAAGGATTGCCGCCGCCGGTCTGCACGTCGCCGTAACGGCCGCCGTACCAGTTGTCGATGCCCATCTGGCTCAGCGTCGGCCGGGTCTCGGTCTTGGAGGCGGCCAGGCGCAACATCATGTCCGGCGTCAGGTCGAACTTCAGATTGGCCGACGGCAGCACGCTGTTATAGCTGTTGTCGACGGTGTTGGTACTCATCGGACCGTACACCAGGATGTAGGTGGTGTCGTTCGGGCTCTTGGTGGCGGTCTGCAACACGCGGCTGGTGCCGACCGAGCTCGACTGCACATGCACCACGCGCACGCCGGCATTGGCCGACCAGCCCTCACCTTCCCATTTGCTGTCGAGGAAGACGCTGGACACCTTTTCCTTCACGCCCGACATCGACGGCTTGGTGTAGTCGATCGCCATCGGGCCGTTCGGGAACAGCGTGGTGTTCAGGTATTGCGCCGGGTCGTTGGAATACGCCAGCGTCGAACGCTGGTTCAGATAATCCATGTACGCGTGCGGGTCGAAGCGCAGATAGGCGCTCGGCACCTGCGCGCCGCCGCCGAGGAAGTTTTCCAGCGGCGTCACCGTGAACAGCGACGCTGGCAAGGCCAGATGGTAGCCGCTGTAGGTGTTCCACGAATCGCTGCTCCACTGGGTGCGCCGCACCTCGCGCTGCGAATAGCTGAGACCGGTTCCCAGCCCTTTGAAGTAGCCCATCTCATGACTCCAGTCCAGATTCAGGCGGCCTTCCGAGATCTTGTCGGTACGCTGCACGTCGCCGTTGGAAACGGCATGTGCGCGCACCGCGCCGGGGTCGGCAATGCCGTCACCGAACACGATCGACGGCGTGCCGTTGAAGCTCAGCACATCGCCGTTCTTCGGCACCATGCCGGCCACCACCCACATGTCCGGCGAGCCGGAACTGGTGCGCGAGGTGTTCACGTCGCCTTCCAGTTTCCAGTCCGGCGCCAGCGCCCATTTCGAATTGAGGCCGAAGGCGCGCGTGATCGACAGCCGGTCGCCGCCCTTGACAATCATGTCATTGGAATTGGCCTCGCCCAGCAGATTGCCGCTGCCGGACAGCGCCGGGTTGTTGGCATAGAAGGTCGAACCGGGACGCAGCAGGCCGGTAATCTGGTTGCTGCCGTTGATCTGCGCCCCCAGCACCTGCGGGTTGATCCAGTCGCTGACGGCGATGATGTCATTGCGCTGATCCAGGTGCGAGTACAGCGCATCGGCCGTCAGTTTCCACGTCGGGGACGGGTTGTATTGCACCGTCAGGTTGCCGACCAGGCGCTTGCGCTTCTCGTCTTCCTGCTGGAAACCGTAACTTTGCGGGATGTACAGTTTCTTGGTGGTGACGTCGGCCATGGTCAGCCCCCTGGAGTTCAGGTCGCCATTGATGACCGACACGTCGCGGTAATTCCACGCATCGGTGACGGCCTTGTTCTGCTTCGACGCGCGGTCGGTGTAAGACAGCGAGGCGTTGACGCCGAAGTTGCGCTCCTCGTTGGCGAAGGTGTACATGCCGCTGATGTTCGGCGTTTTCTTTTCCGAATTGTTGTCGTACGAACCGGAGGCATTGATCACCGTGCTGTGGCCGGTCTTGCCGGACAGCGGGCGCGCGGTCTGGATGTCCACCGTCGAACCGATGCCGCCCTCAGGCAGGAACGGTTGCGAAGTCTTGTACACCAGCGCCTTGGAAATCAGGTCCGACGACAGCAGGTCGAACGAGAATTCGCGGCCGCCGGTATCGCTGGTCAGCGTGCGGCCGTTGACCAGCACGTTGTTGAATTCCGGCCCCAGGCCGCGCACCGAGATGTAGCGGCCTTCGCCGCCATTGCGCTGGATCTGCACGCCGGTCACGCGCTGCAGCGATTCGGCGATGTTGGTGTCGGGGAATTTGCCGGCGTCTTCGGCGGACACTGCGTCCACCACGCCCTCCTGCAGGCGCTTGGTGTTCAGCGACGAACTCAGCGAAGCCCGAATACCGCTGACGACGACGGTAGGTCCGGCGTCGGCGTCTGCGGTTTTATCGGTGGTTTGTGCCTGGACGCTGACGGCGATCAGCAGGTCGGCAATCAGGACGGCAAGCACGGTCTTGCGAGGTATAGCCATGATGTAGTCTCCAGATTTTTGTAAGGACTTTTTTATGACATCGTTTGCAACCGGTTTTGATCTTACGCCCGGTGAAACCATGCCAATCTATTATTTCTTTACAAAAAGCTATGCCAAAATGGTATAACTCCGCCAGCCTCCTTGTTAGCGCGGCAACGGCCGTGGCATGTGGACATCCCGCACGGCGAGCTGGTCAGCAACAAACCGCATCAGGCGGCTCAGCGGATATTCCACCCAACGATGGAATATCGCGCCGGCGATCAGGCTGCCGCTCCAGGCCACCAGCATGCCGAATCCTTGCCATTCCGGTTCGGCCGGCGCAAAGCGCGTAAAGGCCGCGTTCACCAGCAGACAGACCGGGAAATGAATCAGGAACACCGAATACGAAATCTTGCCGAGGCCGTTGACGGCCGACCACGCGCGGCTGCCGGAAGCGATCTTGCCGCGCCCCCACAGGAACAGCACGCACGCGACCACCGCCGCCAGCGCGATGCGGCTGCGGAATTCCAGCAGCAGCCCCACCACGGCGGGCAACAGCGCCATCAGCATCAGTACGACCGCCATGCCCGGCTTGCGGCGCGGGTCGCTGGCCCACCACGCCATCAGTCCGAGGCCGTAGCTGCCGAAAAAGTAAGCGGCCCAGTTATCCCATTCAGCATCCAGGTTGAAGTGCAGCAGCGACAGCGTGATGCCGGACGCCACCACCAACGGCATCAGCCATGTCTGCTGGCGATTGCCGGTAATGCGGCCAACCAGCCACAGCAGGACAACCAGCAGCGCATACAGCTGGAAATCGATGGCCACATACCAGGCGCCGGCCGAGACCGACTCATAGCCCAGCACGCCGTGCAGCAGCAGCATGTGCGCGCCCAACTGGCTCAAGGTGGCGGGGGTGGAAATCGAATCGTGCGTCATCCATTCGGCGGCCCAGATCGACGCCACGGCGGCGATCAGCGTGGCAGCAACAAATGGCGGCGCCAGCTTGGCATAGCGGCGCCAGACCGCACGCAAGGGCGTCGGACAGCCGGCGTGACCAGACGGCGACAGCGACTTGGCCGCCAGGAAGCCGCCGATCACCAGGAACACCTGCACGGCAATGCGCGCGCTGCCCGCCAGCCAGTCGAACAGCGACGGGAAGATCACGCGCGCGTGATCCGCCATCGGGCCGTAGAACGCCAGATGGTGCAAGACAATCAGCTGCGCCGCGCCTGCCTTCAACAAATTGATCAAACCAAACTGTGCCGGGAGCGTTTTCGGGGCGCCCGCCGCAGTGCCTGCAACTACTTTCATCATCATCCTTTTAACAGCAGGGCGATATGATAGCTGAGGTTGGCTAATCATGGCGCGCGGAACAAAACGGCGACTGCTTGATCTAATCCGCATGACGCTGAAAAAGCATACAGATGATCCAAAAATCTGTGGATGGAGGCCAATTATTCTGGGTGTCGCTTGGCATGCTGGCGTCCACCGGATACGACGCATTCACCGGCTATACCAGCAGGCCTGAGCAACAGGAGTTTGCTGCATGGGCGATGGGGCTATGTATCGGCGGAGCGTTTTTTTGTGCGATATTTATCGCCATCAGCGCCTCACGAGCATCCCAGCAGCAGCGCATCCCAATCGCTGTGATCTGGTTATCGGCGCTGGCCGTAGTTCTAATGTGCTACTGCTACCCGCTGGTCCATTTTCGACTCGCCTAGTGGAGGCTTATATGAAAAATTTCCTGTTACGGATCATCCACGACGACAACGCAAACGATGTCTTCAATTGCATCATGGGTTCACTGTTCATTGGCTGCCTGCTGCTGCTGCTTGCAATCATTGCGACTGAGATGCCTTGATTTTTCCTACCTGAGCCAATATAATCTTGGCCCTTGGGTCGTTAGCTCAGCTGGTAGAGCAGCGGACTTTTAATCCGTTGGTCGCAGGTTCGAATCCCGCACGGCCTACCAAGATTCCCTTCCTTTGAAGGCGTCGGATTTTTTTACAATCAGTCGCCGCAGCCCAGTCGAGAAACATCAGCACGCCTTTGCCGCAGGACTTGGCACGAGTGATGCCTGTCAGCCGTTTATTCATCGCGCCGCGATGATCATTCGGAGGGAGTCATCATGAAAAAGTACCATTCGCAGTGGGCCACGCGCCTTGCCAGCGCATTCTTTGCATGTTGCGTCCTGGGCAGCGGCAGCGCGCACGCGCTGCCGATTGCCGTCGCTCAGCAGGTCTTTGCCGACCAGTTGAGCAGCGGGCAGTATTTTTACCCGATCGTCGAGAGCGGCCCGAATGCCGGTCAGGTGGCGGTATTTCAGGACAGCGCCACCGCTTTTGCCGGCGGTGACGGTTTGTGGCGCGCCTTGCTGAAAGGCGCGGCGGTGGTGGCGGGCGGCGTTGCCGGTTCCGTGGCCGGCCCGGGCGGCACGGCCGTCGGTGCGCTGGCCACCGCCACGGTGGTCAATGAAATCAATCGCCAAGGCCCCGGCCCGGGGCGTGTCTGGCTGGTTGCCGACGCGCGGATCTATCGCGCGGTGGACGTGGCCGGCGTGGGCGACATCCTGCCCAGCGTGCTGGCCACGGCCCAGGCCAATATCGTTTCTACCTTCACGCTGAATGCGACGCATAGCCTGGCCTTCGTCGATGCCAGCATCATCGGCGTGCACGTGAAGGACGCCAGCGGCGTACTGGTGGATACGGTCGATCTGGTCCAGGCCTTTGTACTGACCTCCACCGAACCCGGCGCGACCGGGAGCTTTTTCGGCACCGTCGTGCTCAACACCGTCAACGGTCCCGGCGATCGTCCGCTCACGCCCACCGACTTCCTCGATGTCGATGTGGGTCCGCTGCTGACGGCGCCGGACGGCACGCCAGTCACCATGCTGTCGACGCTGATCGTCGGCGCCACTGCCCTGCCCGAGCCAGGCACTATCGCATTGCTGGGCATCGGCGTCATGGCCTTGTTCAGCGGTCAGCTGACGACTAAACGGCGCCGCCGCTGAATCCGGCCCGGCGCTTAACGGCGGAATTTGCGCGGCTGGCGTTTGCGCGCCGCCGAGTTCTGTTCCTGCAGGATCGCATCCACCCGCTCCGACGCCTCGCGCGACAGGCGCTGCGCCAGCTCGGTGTCCGGGAAGTGTTCCGGCTGGCGGTAGGCCAGCCACGCGTAGGCCGAATACAGGCGGCACGCATCCTCCACTTCCTGCAGATTCATGTAGTGCAGCGGCCGGTCATTCGGCTTCAGCTGCGTGACCTTCTTGTGCGCCAGCGACTTGGCCCATGTCTCCCAGGCGTTCTGCAGCGACGGCACCTTGGATGAGATCGGCACCAGCGACAACGCGAATTTCTCCGCCACCGTCAGCTCCAGCGTGTCCAGCCAGGCGGCGCGCTCGAACTGGTCCTCGGTAATGCGCGGATAGAAGAAACCATCCGGCACGTCGATGTTGTGCACGAACCGCTTCAGCAGCTTGGCCAGCGCGTGCTCATGCGTAACCGACGAGATGCGGTGCAGATGCTCCAGCGTCGGCGCCACCGCGAAGCCGGTGGTCTTGATCGGCACCGGCTTCTCGCGCAGCAGCGAGCGCATCACATTGTGCGTTTCATTGTCATAGCCGGCCACCAGACCTTCCTCGTGCACGCCGTAGCGCCCTGCCCGTCCGGCGATCTGGCGAGCCAGCGCGGCCGGGATCTCTTCCTCTTCATAGCCGTTGTACTTCACCGTAGTGGTCATCACCACGCGCGCGATCGGCATATTCAGCCCCATGGCGATGGCGTCCGTACCCACCACCACATCGGCCGTACCTTCGCGGAAGCGCTGCGCCTGCGCGCGCCGTACCTCCGGCGACAGGTTGCCGTACACCGTGGCGACCGACAGCCCCATCTCGGTCACCATGTCGCGCCACATCAGCACCTCGCGGCGCGAGAAGCAGATCACCGCATCGCCGCGGCGTAGGTTGCTCAGCTTGCGCACGGCGGTCGGTTCGACCGACAGCGGCCCCTTGCGCTTGAGGATATGCACTTCCAGCTCGCACTCCAGCCGCGCCGCCAGCACCTCGATCGCGCGCCGCGCTTCCGGCGCGCCCACCAGATAGACCGTGCGCGCCGGCGCGCCGCACACCGCCGCCGTCCAGGCGGCGCCACGGTCGCGGTCCGCCAGCATCTGGATCTCATCAATGACCGCCACATCGACCGGCGTGTGCGTATCCAGCATCTCCACCGTGCTGGCGACATGGGTGGCGCCCGCCACCAGCCGACGCTCCTCGCCGGTCACCAGGCTGACTTTCAGCGGCTGGCCATGCTGTTCCATCGCCTGCAGGCGCTCATAGTTCTCCAGCGCCAGCAAACGCAGCGGCGCCAGGTAGACGCCGCTCGGCGCCTTGGCCAGCGCTTCAATCGCCTGGTGCGTCTTGCCGGAATTGGTCGGCCCCAGCACGGCGATGAACTTGCGCTTGATGCGCCGCGCCACATCGAACGAGGCCGGGTACTCGGCCAGGTTGATGCTCTGGCGGGTGCGCTCGGCGTGCTGCTCCTCCATGTCGCGCTCGACCGCATGCTCCAGCCGCATGCGGATGCGGTCGAACACCATGCCGGCCGGCTCGGACACCTGCATATCGCTCAGCGAATGCAAGAAAATATCCGGGTCCATGTCACAATCGTCGCAGGCGTCGGAGAGCTCCCGGACGAAATCTTTCACATAGCCGTGCAATTCGGCGGCGACATCTTCGCTGGCGCGCTCGCGCAGCAGGGCCGAACGGGTGTCCGCATCCATCTTGCGCCATTTCGACGCCTTGGCCAGCACGCCTTGCGCCGGCACCAGATCGTAAGGCACACGGCGGCCGCCGTACTCCACCTCGCCGGTCAGGCGCAGGAACACCCGGCCCTCGGCCTTGGCCAGCATGATGCCGCGCGCCGTCAGGCCCAGTTGCAGCATCAGGTCGTCGTCCTCTCCCGTATCGCCATCGGCAACGGAAAGGTGGGGTGCGGAGGAGGAATTAGTCATGGCATATCAGGTGGATGAACTCGGTCAGGATTATACCGCCCGCCCCGCCAGCATGGCGCCAGCACCTGTTTTCTGGCACCATACGCCGCTTCACCGAAGAGAATATCGCATGCCACAAACCATAAACACAGCGGTTCATCACGAATTGCTGATTAAAAAAAGCCGCTTTATTGCCTGCGTGCAGCCGATGACCGATCGCGCCAGCGCGCAGAAAGTGGTGGCGGAATTATGGGAACAACATCCGGGCGCCGCCCACGTATGCTGGGCATTATTAGCCGGTGGTCAATCGGCAGCGGTGGATGATGGCGAACCAAGCGGCACCGCCGGGCGCCCGATGCTGGATGTTTTACGCCATCAGGATCTGGAAGGTGTACTGGCCACCGTAGTCCGTTATTTCGGCGGCATTAAACTGGGCGCCGGCGGACTGGTGCGGGCTTATACCGACAGCGTGGCACAGGCCTTATTAAGCGCGGATAAAATCGCCATTATCAAGCAGCGCTTGCTTATTTGCAGCGCACCTTATGCAATGGAAGGCCTGGTACGTCGTGAAATTGAATTGGCCGGCGCCAGCCTGGATAATGTCCGCCATTCCAATGATGTGCAATTCGAATTCAGCCTGGCCGATACGGCGGCAGATGCATTGATAATCCGCCTGAATGAATCCGGCCATGGCCGCATCACCTGGATCACACCTGACGATACGGCCGATGCAAGCTGAATGTTGGTGCGTTCGTGCTAACTTTTAGCATGCGCGGGTGACGCACCACCGATCCAGGTCAGTCTGTGCCACAAGGTTTCAAGCGGTCCCTGAGCATGACTGGACAGCCACCAGACGCTGAACTGCCGCTGCAGCAGTGCCAGGCCGATACCGATCCCCAGAGCAAAACTGGCGCCGGTGTACTGATACATGCCCAGGCCAAACCCATAATAAATCGAGGTGCCTATAATCGATTGCACCACGTAGCTGGTTAAACTCATTCGTCCCAACGGGGAAAATACCTTCAACCAGCCACGGGTATAAAACAGCTGAACAAAAATCGCCACCAGCACCACCATCAGCGCAACATTGGACCATGAAGTAATAATCACCAGCAGCGGACGGCGTACAGCCTCGCCGACGCCCCACGCCTCCGGCCAGGTTTTAAGAACATATAGCGGAATAAATGCCAGCAAGGCGATCACAAAAGCCTTGCGCCAGAATATCGGATTGGTGAATAAATTTTTACGGCCAGCCAGCATGCCCAGCATGAATAAAGCCGGGATCTGGAATATTCGGCCATTTTCCCAGCTCCAGCGAATCACGCCAATTTTTCCGTTGGTCAGATTGCCAGTCCATACTTGTAAAGCCGAGCCGTGCGCGAAATAATCATTGGCGCGGCCAAAATATGCCCACGATGCCGGATCAGGTAATTTCTCGTTGGGATCAGGCAAGGCCTGAATGACTTCCAGCCATGCGTACGGCTGCGCCAATAACACCAGCGCGATAATCAGCACCCAGCGATTGCTTAATCGCGCCACCGGTATCAACGCCAGTCCCAGCACCGCGTAAATACTCAGAATATCGCCGTGATAAAACATCGAATTCACCAGGCCGAAAGCCAGCAGCAGCATCAGTCGCCATGCGAAACGGGCGCGGAAGTCCTCGCCCCTGACCTCCCGGTTGTGGTACTGGATGTAGAAAGTCATGCCAAACAGCAGGGCAAAAATCGCATATGACTTGCCGCCGAACAGGAAAAACAGGCTATCCCAGATGACCTTATCGACCGCCTTCAGCCACGCCGGCAGGCCGGCCGGCGCAAAGTAAAAGTCGAAGTGCTCGATGTTATGCAGCAGCATGATGGAGACGATGGCGAAGCCGCGCAGCGCATCAATTACATCCAGCCGGGAATTGTTTGTTGTTGTCATTGTCTCCACCTCAAAGTGAACAGAATGCCAAGTTTATATGGAATCGATCCCAACGCTGCTGAATGTGGCTGAAAGTCTGCAACTTTCATCGCTTTAGTTGCCATAAGGGAATTGCGTGTGTATATTGGTGATTATTCTCTGCCTCACTGATCGCCCAATTCTTGCGATCGCCAACCTCCTCTCCGGCCTTATTCCCGCCAACGTTCCCGATTGGGACGCGAGTTATCTTTCTCGACATACGGAATATCATCATGGATATCAAGAACCTCAAGGTAGGCACCCGGCTGGCATTGGGCTTTGGCGCCGTCCTGTTGCTGCTGGCGATCACGATCGGCCTCAGCATCTACAGCCAGGGCGAACTGGCCGACAATACCGACGACATCGTCCTCGAAACCTACCCGAAAGTGGTGCAGGCGCAGTTGATCATGGAGCACAACAACAAGATTGCGCGCGCGCTGCGCAACGCGCTGCTGATCCGCGACGAAGCCAAATCGGGCAAGGAAATGGCCGTGGTGCAGGATCGCCGCAAGGAAATCGACAAGGAAATGAGCAAGCTGGGCGACATGGTCAAGTCCGGCAAGGGCCGCGAACTGTTCGAGGCGCTGGACGTGGCGCGCAAACCCTACGAGACCTCGCTGGATGAGGTGATGCGTCTGCGCCGCGAAGGCAATGTCGACGGCGCCGTCGATGAAATGCTGGGCAAGATGCGCGGCCTGCAACTGGCTTACATGGACGCCATCAACGCACTGATTTCACACCAGAGCGCCAGCATGGAGCGCGCCCGCGTCAGCGCCGAAGAAACCTACAAGGATTCGCGCAACCTGGCCATCGGGCTGGGCTTGCTGTCGCTGGCGGTGGGCGCCGCCATGGCATGGATGATCACGCGCCAGCTGCTGCGCCAGCTGGGCGGCGAGCCGGCCGATGTGACCGTCATCGCCGGCAAGATCGCCGCCGGCGACCTGGCCGTGCCGATCGCGCTGCGCGCCGCTGACCAGCACAGCCTGCTGTTCGCCATCCAGGGCATGCGCGACAGCCTGGCGGACATCGTCGGCCAGGTACGCACCGGCGCCGACAACATCGTCACCGCCGCCACCGAAATCGCCAGCGGCAATATGGACTTGTCGTCGCGCACCGAACAGCAGGCCGGCTCGCTGGAAGAAACCGCCTCGTCGATGGAGGAACTGACCGCCACCGTCAAGCAGAACACCGAAAATACCCGCCAGGCCAACACGCTGGCGCGCAGCGCTTCGGACATCGCCCAGCAAGGCGGCGTGGTGGTGGCGGACGTGGTGAAAACCATGGATGCGATCGACGAATCGGCCAGGAAGATTGTCGACATCATCAGCGTAATCGACGGCATCGCCTTCCAGACCAACATTCTGGCGCTGAACGCCGCGGTGGAAGCGGCGCGTGCCGGCGAACAGGGTCGCGGCTTCGCGGTGGTGGCGTCGGAAGTGCGCACGCTGGCGCAGCGTTCGGCCTCGGCCGCCAAGGAAATCAAGACGCTGATCGACGACTCGGTCGGCAAAGTCGGCGCCGGCACCGCGCTGGTGGGCGAGGCCGGTGCGACGATGGAGAAGATCGTCGCCGCCGTGCAATCGGTGACGGCCATCATGGCTGAAATCAGCACCGCCAATAACGAGCAGGAAGCCGGTATCGAGCAGATCAACCACGCCATCGCCGAGATGGACACGGTTACGCAACAGAACGCCGCGCTGGTTGAGGAAGCGGCCGCAGCGGCGGAAGCCCAGCAAGACCAGGCGCACCAGCTGGTGCAGCTGGTTGGCGTCTTCACGCTGGCGTCGGATCGCGGCGCGGCGCAGAGCGGTAGCAGCAGCCAGCGCAAGCAAGCGCGCCTGCCGGCGCCGGCGCCACGCCTGGCGGCAGCCTGAAGCATCGCAACGGTGGGCTCAGAATTTGAGCGACAAGCCCACCGTCCAGCTCCAGTCCGGCGTATTGCGGTTCAGCCCGCGCGACAAGGCGGTATCCAGTTGCGCGGCATTGGTCAGCAGCCAGGTGCCGCCGGCATCGACGGTCGTCATCACGCCACCGTGGCGGCCGCGCGCGATCTGCGGCGCCGAGTACGAAATGAAGGCGCTGCCGCGCTGGTTTAACTGCCGGTTCAGCACGATGCCGAAGATGCCGCTGGCATAGCGCCCGCCTTGATCGTCGCGTTGCCATGCCAGGCCGGGCATGACGCCCAAGCCCCAATCGTCGTCCAGTTCCCATTCCGACGTCAGGCGCAGCGAACCGCCTTTGCCGGCGGCGCGGAACGCGCTGGAACCGCTGTCCAGGTCGAGATGCGCGAGCAGCGCCATTGACGGGCGGGCGCCTTGTGCATCGGCCACATGCCATTTCACGCCGAGCGCGAGGTCGGCATAGCCGTTCTCGATCTGGCGCGTGCTGCCGGTGCTGGTGACAACACGCATGCGGCCATCGGTTTCGATGCGGGCTTCCAGCGTCTCGCCGAGGCCGAAGCGCAGCAGCGTCGGCGTGTAATAAGTCCGCTGCCGGATGCCATCGGTGTTGTCGCGGTCCAGCGCGAAGCTGGTCTCCAGCTGGAAGCGGCCGGCGCCGACCGTCTTGCTGGATTCCACCAGTCCCGGCCGGTCGGGGATGATGGCGTCATCAGCCTTGGCCAGCAAGGGTAGCGTAAACAGCAGCAAGGCCATCATCTTGATATGCATATCCCCTCCGCGACGTAGACAAGCACCCTATCACATTGGTATAACTGCCAGGGTTGGTAATTTCCCACATTCAAATGAAGATCGAAAAACTTGAACCGGCTGGCTTTGCGGCGTTTCTGGCTTACCTGAACCATCATCTGTCGGACAACGGCCAGGGCGACAACGCCTACTTCCAGCCGCTGCCACGCGCCGAGTCGCGCTTCCCCGCCGACAAGGCCGAGGGGTTCAAGAACGGCATGCAGGTGGAGATCGGCAACGCCGGCTGGCGGCGGCTGTGGGTGGTGCGCGATGAGGATGGCGCGATCGCCGGCCACATCGACTTGCGCGCGCATCCGGAGCGGTATGCGGGACATCGCTGCCTGCTGGGCATGGGCGTGGAGCGCGCCTATCGCCAGCAGGGACTGGGCGGCAGGCTGATGGCGCATGCAGAACAATGGGCGCTGGCGGCGGGCTTCAAATGGATCGACCTGCAAGTCCTGTCCGCCAACACACCGGCCCTCAAGCTGTACCAGAGCCGTGGCTTCCACCGGACCGGCGAAATCCCCGACATGTTCAACATTGACGGCCACAGCTTCAGCTACACCAGCATGAGCAAGCGCCTGCGCTAGCGCAAAGTGTGTCCGGTTCCGGACGGTGCTGCGCGAAGGCGGGCAAGGTGGATGGGCATGGGCGGCGAAGGTTTCAGCTTAGAACCTTGATTTTGCTGGGTTTGTCCTTTTATCAAAGGTGTGGCACGGGGATTGCAATACACCCGGCATGGATACCGATATCAGCCCTTACATCATCAGCCGCCGCCGGCGCAACACCGCGCTGGCAGTCGCCGCGCTGCTGGCGACGATCAGCCTCACCGCCTGGGGCATCAACCGCGCCATCAGCCCCAGCGTGGATGCGCACAACGTCAGCATCGCCACCGTCCGCGTCGGCAATATCGCCAACAGCATCAGCGCCTCCGGCATTGTGATCCCGGTGCACGAGGAACTGGTGTCCAGCCCGATCCAGACGCGCGTGGCCAGGGTGCACGCCAAGCTGGGCCAGCAGGTGCAAACGAATGAGCTGCTGTTGGAACTGGACAGCCGCACCATCCTGCTGGCCATCGATGCGTTGAAGGAACAGCTGGCGCAGCAGGAAAACCGCATCCTGGCGCTAACGCTGGAGATGGACCAGAAACGCAAGCAGCTCACCGGTGCCATCGAACTGCTGCAGCTGGACCTGGAAGCCGCCCGCGTCAAGCTCGGCCGCTACCAGACCTTGCGCAAGGCCGGCGGCGTCTCCGCCGAGGATCTGCTGACCGCCGAACTCAACGTCAAACGCATCGAGATCCAGCTGCGCCAGCACCACGAACAGCAGGAGGACAATAAGCGCGTCACCAACAGCAATATCGAAGGCGCGCGGCTGCAAAAGAGCATCCTGCAAAAGCAACAGCAGGAGCAGCAGCAACTGCTGGCGCAAACCCAGGTGCGCGCGCCCTTTGCCGGCATGCTGACCTGGCTGATGGCCGAGGAAGGCGCCAGCGTCAGCATCGGCCAGCTGGTGGCCAAAGTCTCCGAGCTGAACAACTACAAGGTGGAAGCCTCGCTGTCCGATTTCCACGCACGCGCGCTTGGCGCCGGGCAGAAAGTGCTGGTCGAACAAGGCAACGTCAAGCTCGCCGGCGAGGTACAGACCGTGCTGCCGGAAATCCAGAACGGCACCGTCAAACTGCTGGTCAAGCTGCAGGAGCCGCACCACGCCATGCTGCGCAACAAGCTGCGCGTGGAAGTCGCCATCGTCACCGAGCAAAAGCAGAACACGCTGCTGGCCGACGCCGGCCCCGCCTTCAACGGCCGCGGCCCGCAAGACATCTTCATCGTGCGCGACGGCGTCGCCCGCAAAGCCACGCTCGACATCGGCGCCAGCGATGGCAAGTCGGTGGAAATCCTGTCCGGCGCGCGCGCCGGCGATCAACTCATCATTTCGGACACCAGCCGCTACAAGGAACGCGACAGCGTCCGCGTCGCGCAATAAAAGGAGAACCCCGTGATACGCCTGAACAAAGTCAGCAAAACCTACCAGACCGACAAAGTCCAGACCCTGGCCCTGAAAGACATCGACCTGCACGTCGAAAAATCCGAATTCGTCAGCATCATGGGCCCCAGCGGCTGCGGCAAGAGCACGCTGCTGAACCTGATCGGCCTGCTCGACGAGCCGGGCGGTGGCAGCATCGACGTGGCCGGCGCGCCGGTCACATCGTACAAGGACAAATACGTGGCCAGGCTGCGCAACAACACCTTCGGCTTCATCTTCCAGAGCTTCCACCTGATTAACGACCTGCGCGTCATCGACAATGTCGAACTGCCGCTGTTGTACCGCGACCTGCCGGCCCGGAAGCGCCAGCGGCTGGCGCGCGAGGCACTGGAAAAAGTCGGCCTGGGCGCGCGCATGGATCACTATCCGAACCAGCTGTCCGGCGGCCAGCAACAGCGCGTGGCGATCGCCCGCGCCATCGTCGGCCAGCCGCAAGTGCTGCTGGCCGACGAGCCGACCGGCAACCTGGACAGCAAAATGGGCCAGGAAGTGATGGACATCCTGCTCAAGCTGCACAGCGAAGGCACCACCATCGTCATGGTCACCCACAACGAGCACGAAGCCAGACAGGCTACCCGCATCGTGCGCGTGTTCGACGGTCAACTGGTGGCGTAAGGAGCCCGCATGTTCAGAAATTATCTGCTGACCGCATGGAAGGTCTTCATGCGCCGCAAACTGTTCACCGCCATCAACCTGCTGTGCATCGTGCTGACGCTGGTAGTGCTGATGGTGGTCACCGCGCTGCTGCAAAACACCTTCTACCCCACCGGCGTGGAAGGCAAGAGCGAGCGCTTCGTGCAAATGATCATGATGCAGTCGACCCACACCACCAGCACGCACCGCCGCACCGGCACGCTGGGCTACAAGATGATCGAGCAATACCTGAAACCGCTGAAGCACGCCGAACTGGTGTCGGCCACCGCCTTGCCGCAATCGGTATCGGTGTATCAGGAAGGCCGGGTCAGCGACCAGCTGATGCGGCTGACCGATGCGGAGTACTGGCAGATCCTCGACTTCAGCGTGGTGTCCGGCCGCGTGATCAATGCCGACGACGTCGCCCACGGCCGCATGGTGGCCGTGCTCAACGAGTCCACCGCGCGCAAGCTGTTCCCCGGCCGGCCCTACCTGGGCCAAAAATTCAGCGCCAACGGCCAGACCTTTACCGTCATCGGCGTGGTGCGGGACGAGCTGCACGTCAACGCCTTTGCCGACATCTGGACGCCGATCACCGCGCAGCCATCGAGCGACTACAAGAATCAGATGTTCGGCGGCTTCGGCGCCATGATCCTGGCGCGCACGCCGGCGGATCTGCCCGCACTGCAAAAGGAAATCCTGGCTGCGGCCCGCAGCGTGCAGTTCGACGATCCAACGGTGTTCAATATCGCCCGTTTCTGGGGCGACTCTAAGCTGGCGCTGTTCTCGCGCACGCTGCTGAGCAGCCAGGCCGAAGACGGCGACGCCGGCAAGCTGCTGACCATCATCGTGGTGCTGATGCTGTTGTTCATGGCGCTGCCGGCGCTGAACCTGATCAACCTGAACGTTGGCCGCATCATGGAACGCAGCAGCGAGATCGGCGTCCGCAAGGCCTTCGGCGCCACCAGCCGCCAACTGGTGGCCCAGCTGGTGCTGGAAAATGTGCTGCTGTGCCTGATCGGCGGCGCGATTGCACTGGCGCTGGCGGCCGGCGTGCTGTGGTGGCTGGAAAGCACCGACCTCATCCCCTACCTCAAAGTACACCTGAATCTGGCCGTATTCGGCTACGGCCTGTTGATTACGCTGGTGTTCGGCGTGCTGTCGGGCGTGATCCCGGCCTGGAAAATGTCCCGCCTGGCACCGGTCCATGCGTTGAAAGGAACCGCCTGATGCTGCGCCATCTGTTAAAACTGATCTGGAAACGCAAGTCCCGCAACCTGATGCTGAGTCTGGAAATCCTGCTGGCCTTCCTGGTGGTGTTCGCCATTGCCGCATTCGGCCTGCGTTACTGGCAGCTGTATCAATTACCCACCGGCCACAGCTGGAAAAACCAGTGGTCGGTGAGTATCCGCACCGCGCAGGACCTGCCCAACGATCCCGCCATCTTCGACCATCTCAAGCGCAGCCTGCTGGAAATGCCTGAAGTGGAATCGGTTGCCTTCAGTTCCTTCGGCACCTACGAGATGTCGCGCTGGACCGGCGAATACACGCTGCCCGACGGCAGCCACGAGCTCACCCTCGACGGCATGGGTGTCAGCGACGACTACTTCGCCACCATGGAGATGACGGTGACGCAGGGGCGCTTCTTCTCCCGGATGGATGACAACGCCGACGCCGCGCCGGTGCTGATCAACCGCCGGCTGGCCGATAAGTGGTTCCCAGGCAAAGATCCGATCGGTCAGCTGTACGTGGAACAGACGCGGAATAAAAAAGACGGCCAGCGCTACCGCGTGGTTGGCGTGGTCGAGCAATTCCGTTCGCATGGCGAGTATATGGACCCGGTGTACTTCATGCTGCCGCGCTGGATACCGGGCGTCGGCAAGGAGGCCGCGCACAACATCATGCTCAAGCTGAAGCCCGGCACGCCGCGCATCTTTGAAGCCAGGCTGAACGCCCGCCTGAAACAAATCCGCAGCGACTGGAACTATGTGATCACCACCCAGACCGATGCGCGCGCCTCGATGCTGAAGACGCAGACCATTCCGCTGGTGATCCTGGCGGTGATCGCCGCCTTCCTGCTGGTGATGGTGGCGTTCGGCCTGTTCGGCGTGCTGTGGCAGAACACCACCCAGCGCATCCCGGAAATCGGCCTGCGGCGTGCGCTGGGCGCGGATGCCGGCGCCATCTACCGGCAGATCATCTGCGAGCAGTTCCTGCTCAGCACGGGAGCGATACTGATCGCGCTGGTGCTGCTGGTGCAGCTGCCGCTGACCGGCGTCTTCGGCGCAAGCCTGAACTGGCCGGTGTTTTTCGGCGCGGCGCTGCTATCGGCAGGTGTGATCTATCTGCTATCCTTGCTTTGTTCGCTCTATCCCGGCTGGCGCGCCGCGCGCCTGAGCCCGACCCAGGCGCTGCACTACGAATAAACAATGGATCCCACTCGCAAGCAACGCATTTTAATTATCGACGACGACAGCGCGGTGCAGGTGTCGCTGGCCCTGCTGCTCAAACAGTCCGGCTACGACGCGCTGTGCGCCGACGATCCGAAGCGGGCGCTGGCCCTGCTGCAGGGTTGCACCTCGCAGCCGGTCGATCTGGTACTGCAGGACATGAACTTCTCGCTGCAGACCAGCGGCGACGAAGGCTTGCGGCTGCTGGCCGATATCCGCGCCGCCCAGCCGGCATTGCCGGTGCTGCTGATGACCGCCTGGGGCTCGATTGCACTGGCGGTGCGCGGCATGCAGGCGGGCGCGGCCAATTTTTTCACCAAGCCGTGGGACAACACGCAACTGGCAGAACTGATCCGCAGCACGCTGGAGGCGGCCGCGCCGGTGCCGGCCGGCAGCGCATCGCGCCAGGCGCTGGACGCGCAGTTCGATTTCAGCGGCATCATCGGCGAACACCCGCGCCTGCTGAAGGTGCTGACCACCATCGGCCAGGTGGCCAATACGCGCGCGCCGGTGCTGATCCTCGGCGAAAGCGGTTGCGGCAAGGAGCTGATCGCCGACGCCATCCACCGCAACAGTCCGCGCACCGGCAAGGCGATGGTGAAGATCAATATGGGCGCGATCACGCCGTCGCTGTTCGAGAGCGAGATGTTCGGCCATGTGCGCGGCGCCTTCACCGACGCCAGGGCGGACCGCAAGGGCCATGTCGCCAGCGCCCACGAGGGCACGCTGTTCCTCGACGAGATCGGCGAGTTGAATCGTGCGGACCAGGTCAAGCTGTTGCGGGTGTTGCAGGACCAGACCTATCAGCCGGTGGGCGCCAGCCGCACCGAGCGCGCCGATGTGCGGGTGGTGTCGGCCACCAACCGCGAGCTGGCGGAACTGGTGGCCAGCGGCGAGTTCCGCGAGGATTTGTTCTACCGCCTGAATCTGATCACGATACGCCTGCCGCCATTGCGCGAGCGGCGCAGCGATATTCCTTTGCTGGCGCGGCATATCATCGGCGACGTGGCCGCCAGCTATGGCCTGCCCTCGGCGACGCTGGCGCCGCAGGCGCTGGAGTGGCTCAGCGCACAACCCTGGCCCGGCAATATCCGTCAGCTGAAGCAGACGCTGGAGCGGACCTTGCTGCTGGTCGGCCGCAGCGAGTTGCGGCAAGCGGATTTTGTCGCCGTCGAACAGCATGAGCATGGCGGCGCCGCCGGCGCCTTGCGCGGCGTCGACGGCATGACGCTGGAGCAGGTGGAACGGCATATGATCGCGCACGCGCTGGAACAGCATCACGGCAATATCTCGCGCGTGGCCAAAGCGCTGGGCCTGAGCCGCACGGCGCTGTACCGTCGCCTCGAACGCCACGGCCTCGGCAGCGCGCCGGATGGCGACGCACTGCCATGAGCCTGCGGCGGCGGCTGTACGCTTACCTGATCGCCGCGCATGCGCTGTTTCTGGCGATCACCGTGGTGCTGTTGCGCAGCCAGCCGGCGCTGATGCTGGCGCTGGAAGCCGCCGTGCTGCTCAGCCTGGCGCTCGGCATGCGCCTGATCCGCCGCGCGCTGGAACCGCTCGGCTACACGCGCCACTTCCACGACCTGCTGCAGGACCAGCACTATGCCGCGCGCCTGCAACACAGCAGCGACGCCGAACTCAACGAGCTGGTGCAACTGTTCAACACCATGCTGGGCGCGCTCTACCGGGAGCGCCTGCAAATCGGCGAACAGCAAGGCTTTCTCGACCGCCTGCTGGAAGCCACGCCCAGCGCCGTTATCGTGTTCGACTTCGACGGCCGCATCAGCCTGCTGAACGCCAGCGCCCAGGCCCTGCCCCAGCTGGGCGACGCGCGCGGCAAGCGGCTCGGCGATTGCACGCGCGACAGCGCCAGCCTGCTGGCCCAGCTGGACGCGCTGCCGCTCGGCACCTCGCAACTGCTGAGCGATGCCGACGGCCGCCGTTATCGCGGCCAGCGCGGCCAGTTCTACGACCGCGGCTTCAGTCGCCACTTCCTGCTGGTCGAAGAGCTGACCGCAGAACTGGAAAGCTCCGAAAGAGCCACCTACGAAAAGCTGATACGCGTGCTGGGCCACGAGGTCAACAACACCGTCGCCGCCACCGGCTCGGTGCTCGACTCCTTGCTCTACTACCGCAGCCAGCTGGCCGAGCGCGACAGCGAAGACTTCAGCACCGCCATCCACGCCGTGCAGCGCCGCAACGCCAGCCTGGGCGAGTTCATCGAACGGTTCACGCGCGTGGTCAAGATGCCGGCGCCGGAACTGCGTCCCGGCACCGTGCGCGACATCATGAACGACATCCTCTACCTGTACCGCGAGCAATGCCGCAGCCACGGCATTGCCATCGCCTGGCAGCGCTGCGACGACGTGCCCGCCATCGCCATGGACCGGCAGCTGATGGAGCAGGCCTTGTTAAACGTGGTGAAGAATGCGATGGAGGCGGTGCAAGCCGCTGCGGGCGAAAACAAGCGCATCGACTTCGTGCTGGCGCGCGAGGCGGACGGCGTGCGCCTGTCGGTGATCGACAGCGGCGACCTGCTGGGAGAGGTGCCGGCGCGGCAATTGTTCACGCCCTTCTTCACCACCAAGAAAGGCGGGCAAGGCATCGGCCTGCTGTTCGTGCGCGAAGTGCTGAACCGGCACGGCTACGCCTACCAGCTGGCCGCCACCGGCGACGGCGCGACCAGCTTCGACATCTGGTTTACTTCTCGCGCCTGACGCGCGGCGCGCTGCGCGAGCCCTGGATGTCCATGTAAATGGCACCCATCGCACCGCGTTCCAGCCTGACCTTGGGATTGCTGACCGACATTGCTTCATCGCTGCCGTCGGCAATCCGCCATACCTGGCCGTTGGCCAGACGGATACGCTGGTTCGGCACCCAGCCGTCAAACTCGCCGACGATGGACGATTCGATGGCGTCGATCTTGGCGGCCTTTTCCTGGCCGAACTCCTGCACCAGCTGGTTCTGGGCAGGCGCGGCGGCGCCCGTGGCCGGCGCCGTCCCGGCAGCGGCCGCAGCGACGGGCGCCGACTGCGGCACGCCAAGCGGAATCGCGTTGTAGCAGGTCAGACGCAGCGGGCCATCTTCCAGCTGGCGGCATTTCAGCAGCGCCGCGTCATCGGCCAGCGCGGCCGTCGAAACCAACATCAGGGCAAACAGGACTTTCATCGAGGCTCATCCATAAAAGAGTGACAGGACGCCCGGCACTGCACTACGGCCGGGCTGGCCTCGATTATCTCAGAATTCCTCCCAATCATCGCCGCTGCTTGCCTGGGCGCTGCTGATTTGCTTGCGTGGCTGGGCGGCCACGCGCGGCGCCGGCCTGGCCACCCGCGCTGGCGGGGATGCGGCCGCCGGCTTGCGCAACGGCGCCGCCACGCGCGGCGTGCTCAGGCCATCGAGGCGGAACACACTGACCACGCGCTCCAGATTGGCGGCCTGTTCCTGCATCGCCTCCGCCGCGGCGGCGGCTTGTTCCACCAGGGCCGCATTCTGCTGGGTCACCGTATCCATTTCGCTGACCGCCTGGTTGATTTGCTCGATGCCGGCGCTCTGCTCGTCGCCGGCGGTGGAAATGTCGGCCATGATCGCGGTCACGCGCTGCACGCTGGCCACCACCTGGTCCATGGTCTGGCCGGCCTGCTCCACCAGCTTGCTGCCGATTTCCACCTTCTCGACCGAACTGCCGATCAACTCCTTGATTTCCTTGGCCGCCGAGGCCGAGCGTTGTGCCAGCGTGCGCACCTCGGACGCCACCACCGCGAAGCCACGTCCCTGCTCGCCGGCGCGCGCCGCCTCCACCGCCGCATTCAGCGCCAGGATATTGGTCTGGAAGGCGATGCCGTCGATCACCGAAATAATGTCGACAATCTTGCGCGACGAGTCGTTGATCGCGCCCATGGTGTCGACCACCTGCGCCACCACCGAACCGCCCTGCTGCGCCACCGCCGACGCCGACTGTGCCAACTGGTTGGCCTGGCGCGCGTTGTCGTTATTCTGGCGCACCGCGCTGGTCAGTTCCTCCATCGACGAGGCGGTTTCTTCCAGCGAGCTGGCCTGCTGCTCGGTGCGGGCCGACAAATCCTGGTTGCCGCTGGCGATTTCGGTCGACGCCGAAGCGATGGTTTCAGTGCCACTGCGCACCTCGGCCACGATGCGGGCCAGCGCGTCGCGCATCAGCTTCATCGCATGCAGCATGCTCTGCTTGTCGTCACTGGCGGTATCCACCACCACCGTCAGGTCGCCCGAGGCGATGCGGCCGGCGATTTCCGCCGCGTAGTCCGGCTCGCCGCCCAGCTGGCGCAGCAGGCCGCGCGCGATGGTCACCGCCGCCACCGCGCCGACCACGATCGCCAGGCCGCTCAGCACCAGCATCAGGGTGCGCGCGCGCCGGTAGGCGGCACCGGCCTCGGCCGCGTCGGATTCATTTGTGGCGCGCTGCAATTCGCCGTACTGGTCCATCTCGTCCTGCCACAGCTGGGTGGCCGGGCCGGCCTGCTTCATCAGCAGATCGGTGGCTTCGGCGTCCTGGTCGGCCAGCGCCAGCTCGAACAGCCTGTCGTTCAGCGGACGCGTGGTCCGGGCCTGGGCAGCGATGCGCTCACGGATCGCCACGCCCGTGGCGCTGGCCGGCAGCTTGCCCAGCGCGTCAACCGCCGCGTTGTATTCGGCACGCGCCCGGGTGACTTTCTCCATCTCGGCGCGGATCGCCGTTTGATCGTTGAGCAGCACCACGCTGCGCGTCACGCGCGCCACGATATGCACCGAGTTGGCCATCTTGTTGACCAGCTGCGTCTTGACCGCATTCTCATTGACGATGCGCTCCAGCTTGGCATGGATCGTGCTCATATTGAACACGCCCAGCAGCGCAACCAACAGCAACAAGACCAGCACCAGACCGAAGCCCAGGCTGAGCCGCGTTCCCACCTTCATATTTTTGATAGCCATGCAGCACGCTCCTCTACGTATGGTAATAATCAATTTTACAACTACAATTTAATGTAGTTGTAGAAAATTGCCTAGAGATAATTAGCCCAGACAGCCTATATATGAATTTCGCATAGCCATATAGCCAAATATTCTCAAAACCTTCTATGAGCACAGATAAAATGCGCGATCGCTTACAACAAAGTAGCAAGGGCAAGTCATGGCAATCAATGTGATCCTCAACCTGCTGGCAGCGCTGGCGCTGCTCGGCTTCCTGTATGCGCAGCAGCGCAGGCATGCGTCGTTCTCGGTGCGCGTGTTCACCGGCATGGGGCTGGGCGTGGTGCTGGGCGCGGCCTTGCAGGTGATCTACGGCGCCGGCGCGGCCGAGATCAAGACCACCGGCGAATACCTGGACATCGTCGGCACCGGCTACGTCAAGCTGCTGCAGATGATCGTGATGCCGCTGATTATGGTGTCCATCATCGCCGCCATCCTCAAGCTCAAAGGTATCAATTCGCTGGGCAAAATCAGTGCGCTAACTATCGGAACGCTGATGGTCACCACGTTAATTGCCGCCGCCATCGGCATTCTGATGGCCAAGGTATTCAACCTGAGCGCTGTCGGCCTGACCGCCTCCGCCGCCGACGTCGCGCGCGGCGTCTATCTGCAAGGCAAGGTCGAATCGGCACAAGCGATTTCGCTGCCGAGCATGCTGCTGAGCTTCATCCCGGCCAATCCCTTCCTCGACATGACCGGCGGCCGCAAGACCTCGACCATTGCGGTGGTGATCTTCTCGGTGTTCATCGGCATCGCCGCCACCGGCATCCACGACAAGAAACCGGACATCTTCGCCGCCTTCGAGCGTTTCATCCAGGTCGCGCATGCGATCGTGATGCGCATCGTCACGCTGGTGCTGCGCTTGACGCCGTACGGCGTGTTCGCGCTGATGGCGCAGGTGGTGTCCAGCTCCAGCTATACCGACATCCTGCGCCTGGTCGATTTCGTGGCGGCCTCGTACAGCGCGCTGCTGCTGATGTTCGTGGTGCACCTGCTGATCGTCAGCGGCCTGGGCCTGAACCCGCTGCGCTGGACCAAGAAAATCCTGCCGGTGCTGACCTTCGCCTTCACCTCGCGCAGCAGCGCCGGCGCGATTCCGATGAGCGTGCAGACCCAGACCCAGCGCCTGGGCACGCCGGAAGGCATCGCCAATTTCGCCGCCTCGTTCGGCGCCACCATCGGCCAGAACGGCTGCGCCGGCATCTATCCGGCCATGCTGGCGGTGATGATCGCGCCAACCGTGGGCATCGATCCGTTCACGGCGGGCTTCATTGCGCCGCTGCTGGCCATCATCACCATCGGTTCGGTGGGCGTGGCCGGGGTTGGCGGCGGCGCCACGTTTGCCGCGCTGATCGTGCTGTCGTCGATGAACCTGCCGGTGGCGCTGGCCGGCCTGCTGATTTCGATCGAACCGCTGATCGACATGGGCCGTACCGCGCTCAACGTCAGCGGCTCGATCACCGCCGGCGCCGTCACCAGCCGCGTGCTGGGCGAAACCGACCAGGCCGTCTTCACCAGCGACGCCGAGCAGCCGATCGACGGCGAGCGCAAAGCCGCCTGAGAAGGGAACCGCCGGGCAGCCGGCGCAGTCTAATCGTTTCTCTTTAACGAAAGGACGAATGATGACTTCCCTCTCCCTCACCATCAGGGCGCTGCTGGGCGCAGCGCTGGCCGTCACGCTGCTGAGCGCTTGCGACAAGCGCCCGGCGGACCAGCCGGTAACGCCAAGCACCGCGCCGGCCGACACCACCGCGCCACCGGCACAGTCGCCACCGCCGGCCATGCCGGCGCCCGCCGAGACCACGCCGCCGCCAGCCCAGCCGGACAACCCGCCGCCGCCCACCCGTCAGCAATAAAAAAAGGGCCCGAAGGCCCTTTGCAGACGAGGCGCTGGCGCGCTCAGAACTTGTAGTTGTACGACAGGCCGATCAGCGACAGATGGGTCTGGTAGAGACCACGGGTGGTTTCGCCATTGCCGGTGCAGGCCGTCGCCAGCGGGTTGCACTGGTTGGTGTAGTTGATCCTGGCGTCCTTGAAGTCCAGGAAGCTGTACGCCAGGTCGATCGACGAGCGTGGGCTCAGCTTCCAGTTGGCGCCGATCGAGTACTGCATGCGGTCGCTGTCCGGCAGCGCCGGGTGGGTCAATTCAGGGCCTTGCACCGGCGACTCGTCGTGGGCGATACCGCCGCGCAGCGTCAGGTTTTCGTTGTACGCATAGTTGGCGCCGAGCGACACGCGCACGGTGTTTTTCCACTGCTGGCGGATGACTTCCGCGCCTTCGGTGGTGCCTGGGAATTCGATATCCAGGTTGCCCAGACGGTTGTTACGCGTGAAGGTCACGTCCGCCATGCCGGCCCACTTCGAGTTGAACTGGTGGAACACGTTGGCCGACAGCGTCTCCGGCGTGCGCAGCGCTACCAGTGCCGCCGAGTTGGTCTTGTGCGAGGCGGTCTCCAGCACCTTGTTGACGATCGGATCGCTGGTCACGGTCGAGAAGTCCCACACGGTGCTGCCGCGCAGCTTGTGCGAGATCGACGAGCGATAGGCCAGGCCGAAGCGGGTATTCTCGTCCAGCGTGAACATATAGCCCAGGTTGAAACCCCAGCCCCAGTCCTTGCCGTCGTTCGAGCCATGGCCGTCGGCGGCAGTGCGCAGCAGCGCCGGGTTGCCGCCCAGCGCGGCGATCTGACGGATCAGGGCCGCGCCCTGCGCTGCACCGGCGCCGCTCGACAGCGCGGCGATCGAGCCCGGCACGTCAACGGCCTGGCCCAGTTCGGCTTTCATGAACTCGGCGTCGATGCCGAAGCCGAAGGCGTGGTGCTGGTTCAGCTTCCACGACACTGACGGGTTCAGGCTGATCGCTTCCAGCTTCATATTGGTCAGCGCGTAGCGGCCGGTCCAGTTGTTGCCGTAGTCCAGCTTGGCGCCGTAGGGCACGTAGATGCCGAGGCCGACGGTGAATTGGTCATTCAGCTTCTTGCTGATGTACAGCGATGGCGCCGCCACCGCATCCGGTGCGTAGTCCTTGGCGGCGCTGCCGCCGGCCGGGGCGCCGGTGAAGTGGGTCGAGCCGGTGTCGTTGAAGGTCGAGTGCGGCACGACCACGGTGGCGCCGGCGCTGATCTGCGTGCCTTCCAGGCGCGACATGCCGGCCGGGTTGTAGAAGATGGTCGAGGCGTCTACCGCTTCGGCGCCGTTGGCGTCGGCCGTGCCTTGGCCGGCCACGCTCTGCGAACCGAAACGGTAGCCGGACGCTTGCGCGCCGACGGAAACCGCGCCGAGGGCGGCGGCAATGATCAGGGAGAGATATTTTGGCTGCATGCTAGTCTCGCTTTATTTATGAGGTTTTATGGTCCTCGTAGCCGAACGGTACGGGAAGGCCAGCAGCTTACCACACAAATAAAACAACTTATTAGAGCGAAAATACTAAAAAAGGGCCCGAAGGCCCTTTATTTAGCTAACAATAAATCTTTTTAAGCAATTTTCCGCTGTTCTTCGATCACTTGCTCAGGCTGTGGCTTGGGACCGCGACCGGTCAGCTTGTAGAAGCCCTTGATGATCATGCGGAACACGAAGCGGATCAGCAGCAGCGTCAGCAGCGCCTCCAGCGCAGTCACCACGATCGCCGCCACCATCGGCCAGCGGGCCGCGCGCCGGCGGTATTTGGCGCCCATGCGGTCCTTGCTGATCTCGATGCTGTCGTAGAAGGTCGGCACCATCAGCAAGGTCAGCACGGTGGAGGTGATCGTGCCGCCGATAATCGCAATCGCCATCGGACGGTAAAACTCGCCGCCCTCGCCCAGGCCTATCGCCACCGGCAGCATGCCGGCGATCAGCGCGAAGGTGGTCATCAGGATAGGACGCAGACGCATGCGGCCTGCGTACATCAGCGCATCCTCGCGGCTGAAGCCCTCTTCCTGACGCTTGCGCGCCGCGTCCAGCAGCAGGATGGCGTTTTTCGCCACCAGGCCCATCAGCATGATCACGCCGATCAAGCTCATCAGGTTAATGGTGCTGTTGGTCGCCAGCAGGCCCAGCACCACGCCGATCAGCGACAGCGGCAGCGACAGCATCACGCCGATCGGCGCCGTGAACGAGCCGAACTGCATGACCAGGATCAGGTACATCAGGCCCACGCCGGCCACCAGCGCGATGCCCATGGCGCCGAACACTTCCTGCATGTCCTTGCCGGCGCCGCCCAGCGCCAGGCCGTAGCCCGGCGGGAAGTCGATGTCCTTGACCAGCTTCATGGCGTCGCTGGTGACTTCGCCCGGCGAACGCCCTTCGACGTTGGCGCTGACCGAGATCACCCGCTTGCCATCCTTGTGCTTGATGGTGGACGGGCCCTTGCCCATCGTCACGCTGGCGATCTGATCCAGCGGCACCATCTGGTTGGTGCCGGCCACAGCGATCGGCAGGCGCTCGATGTTCTCGGCGCTGGTGCGGTCTTCCGGCGCCAGGCGCACCGCCACATCGCGCGACTCGCCGGTCGGATCAACCCAGTCGCCCACTTCGATCCCGGCAAACGCCACCCGCAGCGCGCTGGCCGCATCGCCGGCGGCAATCCCCATCGAGTTGGCCAGGCCACGGTTCAGCACGATTTGCAGCTCATCCTTCGGATCCATTTCCGACAGGCCGACGTCCACTGCGCCCGGCACCTTGCGTAGACGGTCCATGAAGGCATTGGTGATTTCCATCAGCTTGCGCGAATCGGTGCCGGTAAATTCAATCTGCACCGGCTTGCGGGCGCCGTTGCTGAGGTCGTCCAGCACCGTGTACTCGGCGCCCACCAGGCCGGCCAGTTTCTGCCGCAGTTCCTTGGCGATTTCCACCACGCCGCGATTACGCTCGGTCTTCTTGCCGACGTCCACATAAATGCGACCGCCGCTCAGGTTGACATAGCTGTTGGTGTCCTTGGTTTCTTTCAGCGTGCGGGCGATCACGGCCGCGTTTTCCAGCTTCAGGCGCGAGTATTCCAGCGAGCTCGACGATGGGGTGCGGACGTCGATCGCAATCGTGCCCCAGTCCGACGCCGGCACAAAGCTGGCGCCGCCGAACTGCGCCTGCAGATAGATCGCGCCGACAAACGTCGCCATCGCAATCACGCCCATCGAGCGGCGGTGATGCAGCGCCCATTCGATGACATTGCCGTAGCGGTTGGCCTGATGGTCGAACCAGACGTTGAACTTGGCGAAATACTTCTCGATGCCGCGCCGCGGCGCGTCATGGTGATCCGGCGGGTCGCCCCAGAAGGCCGACAGCATCGGGTCCAGCGTGAACGAAATCACCAGCGACACCGCCACCGAGCAGGTCACGGTCAGCGCGAACGGGCGGAACCACTCACCGGTGATGCCCGGCATGAAGGCCACCGGAATGAACACCGCCATGATCGAGAAGGTGGTGGCGGCCACCGCCATGCCGATCTCGGCCGTGCCTTTCAGCGCGGCGGTGCGGCGATCCGCGCCCAGCTGCATGTGGCGCACGATGTTTTCCCGCACCACGATGGCATCGTCGATCAGCACGCCGATCGCCAGCGACAGGCCGAGCAAGGTCATGAAGTTCAGCGTGAAGCCGCACAGCCAGACGCCGATGAAGGCCGCCAGCACCGAGGTCGGCAGCGACAGCGCGGTAATCAGGGTCGAGCGCCAGGAATTCAGGAAGGCGTACACCACGAAGATGGTCAGGCCGGCGCCGAATACCAGCGCATGAATCACGTTGTCCAGGCTGGACTCGGCGTTTTCGCCGTCATCCTGGGTGATTTCCAGCTTGGTGCCGGCCGGCATTTCCTTCTGCATCTCCTCGGCCATGGTCTTGATCTTCTTGGCCACGGTCACGGTCGACGCATCGCGCGAGCGGGTCACCGAGATGCCGACGTTCGGTTTGCCTGAGCGCACGCTCAGGCTATTGGTTTCGGCAAAGCCGTCGACAATCGTCGCCACCTGCGCCAGGCGCACCAGGTCGTCGCCATTGCGCTTGACTACCACCTGCTGGAACTCTTCCGGACGCTCGATGCGGCCGACCAGACGGATGCTTTTCTCGTCCAGCTCGCCACGCACCTTGCCGACCGGCGCGTTGGTATTCTGGTTGCGCAGCGCGTTGACCACATCGCTGACCGAGACGTGGTATTCACGCAGTTTTTCCGCCTTCAGCAGCACGCTCAGCTCGCGCTTCAGCGAACCGTCGATATTGACCGAGGCCACGCCGTCGATGCTGCGGAAGCGGTCGGCCAGCTTGTCCTCGGCCAGGCGCGAAATCTCCGCGTGGGTCTGCGAGCTGGACGACAGCGCCATCTGCATCACCGGCTGCGCCGACGGGTCGATACGCTGCAGGATAGGCTCGCGCATCTCGATTGGCAGCTTGTAGCGCACCGCCGCGATGGCATTGCGGATCTCGTCCGACGCCTCGATCAGGTTCTTGGTGAAGGTGAACTTGATGAAGATGCTGGCCGAGCCTTCCGACGCGGTGCTATTAATCTCGGTCACGCCGGTAATCGAATTCAACGATTTTTCCAGGCGGTTGACGATTTCACGCTCGACCGTCTCCGGCGACGCGCCCGGATACGGAATCGCCACCACGATGAACGGGACTTCCACGTCCGGGTTCTGGTTGACGCGCAGCTTGGTCAGCGCCATCAAGCCCAGGCACATCATCGCGACGATCAGCACGATCGTCGCGACCGGCCGTTTAACACTAAAATCCGATAAGAACATGGCTTTATCCTTTATTTGCCCGACGTCTGGGTCGACGCCGACGCCACCGCTTTTGGCGTGCTGAGCACGACTTTCTGGCCGTCCTTGAAGCCCGAGGCCGGCACGCGCACCACCATATCGCCCGACTGCAGGCCGCTCAGCACCTGCCAGCGGCCGCTGCGCTCGTCGCGGGTGCCGATGCGCAATGGCACCTTGGCCAACGTGCCGTTCTTGACGCGCCACACATAGCTGCTGTCCCCCGCCTGCACCAGCGCCGACGGCGGGATCATCAGCGAATTCGTGCTTTGCGCCTCGACCCGGCCCTCGGCGTACAGGCCGGCCACGCCGGGACGGTTGCTATCGGCAAAATCGACCAGCACTTCGACCTGGCGGGTGATGGCGTTGGCGGCCGGATCAACACGCTTGACCTTGCCGGCGAACGGCTTGTCGCCATAGCCATTGATGCGGAACAGCACCGGCTGGCCGATCTTGACCAAGCCGATCTTGTCGGCCGACACCGTGCCCTCGAAGCGCATGCTGCTTGGATCGATCACCTTGATCAGCTCCTTGCCGACTTGCGCCGTATCGCCGTTGGACACCTTGCGCTCGCTGACGATGCCGTCGAACGGCGCGCGCACCAGCGTGCGGGTCAGTTGCTGGCGCGCCGAGACCGAACGCGACCGCGCGGCGGCGACATCGCTCTGGGCGTTGTTGCGGCGCACTTCGGCGTCTTCCAGTGCGGTGGTCGACACCATGCCGGACGCCAGCAGGGTTTTCTGGCGCTCGTACATGCGCTGGGTCTGGGCCAGCGTCTGTTCGGCGGCGCGGGTGGCTTCCTCGGCCGAGGTCAGGCTGTCGCGGATCGAGGTTTCATCCAGGCGCAGCAGCACATCGCCTTTTCTGACGGCTTCGCCGTTTTCCTTAAGTACCTGAATTACAATCGCCCCCACCTCGGCGCGCAGGTCGGCGCGGCGCTCCGGCTGGATCGAGCCGGTAATCACCGGGCCGGAGGCCAGCGCATCCGATTCGATGGTCAGCGTGTCTTCCGGCGACATCTGCAACGTCACTTTCGGCTCCTCTTTCGCTGCGGAAGCTGAGGCCGAGGCGCTGGCGCCGGCTTTCTCAGGCTCCTTCGCTGATTTGCCGCATGCAACCAGGGCAGAGGCAATGGCTAGAGCTACAAGGGTTTTGCGCAACATAAAGTTCTCCGAAAAGTGGCACGTTGGGTGCTTTTAGAATGAGCCAGACTACAGTGGCGCAGAGTATCCGCGACGCGCGTTGTCAGGTCAATCATAGTGCGACGGACGGTAGAATTTGTGGCTGAAACGCCAAATACGCGGATAAACGGTAGAGAAGTTGGCCGGAGCGGACGTCCGGCCGAGGGGGCGACGGACGCTTAGCCGCGGCCGAAAATAGCGTGGACCAGGTGACCGATGGCGATGCCGGTGCACAGGCCGCCGGCGATTTCCACCAGCGTATGCCCCATGCGCTCGCGCAGCCAGGTATGGCCTGCGCCCTGCGCGCCGTCCTGCCCGGCGATCCGATTGATCGCCGCCGCCTGCTTGCCGACGTGCTGGCGCAAGCTGTTTGCATCAATGATAACAATGAAGCACAGCGTCACCGCCACGCCGAACGCCGGATGGCCGATGCCCTCGCGCAGCGCGATCAGCGTCGCCATGCTGGACACGACAGCGCTGTGATTGCTCGGAAAACCGCCATTACCGACCAGATTGAAGGCCCATTTGCGCGCCTTGGCACTGTTAATAAGAAACTTGATCGGCCCCACCGTGATCCAGGTAAGCAGCGGTGTGACGAGGTAAGCGATGTCCATCGTTATATCCTTAACATTTTTGTGGCGATATTATGGCAGATGGCAACCCTGCGGCGGAAGCAAGTAATATAAAATCCAGCCATTGCTGACATTTCAACAAAGACAACCATGCAACACTTCAGAATCTCGTTTGCCGTCACCTTCATCCTGCTGGCACTGGCCGGATGGTGGGGCTACAACCATGGCGGCATGGCCGGCCTGGCGCAGGCGCTGTGGATCACCGCCGTGCTGGGCATCATGGAAGTCTCGCTGTCGTTCGACAACGCGGTGGTCAACGCCTCGGTGCTGAAGCACTGGAACGAATTCTGGCGCAAGCTGTTCCTGACGGTCGGCATCCTGGTGGCGGTGTTCGGCATGCGGCTGGTGTTCCCGCTGCTGATCGTGTCGATGGCCACCGGGCTGGGGCTGGTCGAGGTGTGGCATATGGCCTTGAACACGCCGCAGGAATACTCGCGCTACCTGACCGGGGCGCACGCCGAGGTGGCCGCGTTCGGTGGCGCCTTTTTGCTGCTGGTGTTCCTCAACTTCCTGTTCGACGACCAGAAAGAACTGCACTGGCTGGGCTGGATCGAAGAAAAACTCGGCAAGCTGGGCAGCGAAAGCCTGGCCGTGCTGCTGACGCTGGCGGCGATCTTCGCCTGCGTCTCGCTGGTCGGCGCCGACCAGCAATATAAAGTGCTGGTGGCCGGCGTGGTCGGCGTCATCGTCTACCTGGCGGTGGGCTGGATCAGCAGCCTGCTGGAAGAAAAGCCGCCGGAAGATGACGACGACATCACCGAAGCCGGCGTCGGCCCGGTGGTGGCAACGGTGGCCAAGGGCAGCTTCGGCGGCTTCCTGTACCTGGAAGTGCTGGACGCCTCGTTCAGCTTCGACGGCGTGATCGGCGCGTTCGCGATCACCACCGACGTGGTCATCATCATGCTCGGCCTGGCGATCGGCGCCATGTTCGTGCGCTCGCTGACCGTGTTCCTGGTGCACAAGGGCACGCTGGACGAATACGTCTACCTGGAGCACGGCGCGCACTATGCGATCGGCATCCTGGCGCTGATCATGCTGGCCAGCGTCAAATACCATATTCCCGAGTGGTTCACCGGCCTGTCCGGGGTCGCGTTCATTGCCGTATCGCTGTGGTCGTCGATCCGCTATAAACGTCAGAACAACGCATGATAAGATAGCCGCCATGACGACCTCCAAACGCGTAATCCTCTACACCTTCGGCCTGCTGATTGCCGCCCTGCTCATGATGGCCGCCTACACCTGGGCCATGTTAAGCGTCTCCTACTCGGATGGCGAGCGGGCCGGCTACCTGCAGAAATTCTCCACCCGTGGCTGGATCTGCAAAACCTGGGAAGGCGAAATCCTGCTGACCTCGATGCCGGGCGCGATCCCCGAGAAATTCGAATTCAGCGTGCGCGACCCGCAGGTAGCGAAAGAGCTGACCGCCGCCACCGGCAAGCGCGTCATCCTCAGCTACTCCCAACATCGCGGCGTGCCAACCCAGTGCTTCGGCGAAACCGAGTACTACATCACCAAAGTAGCCCTCCAACAATAAAACCCGGGGTCAGGTCCAACAATCGCACACGGGCTCAACTGCAAAGCAGTTGAGCC
>CAUPXZ010000049.1:0-41167 GCA_963515135.1 uncultured Duganella sp.
CTATGCACTGTGGCTGGTGTCGCGGCCCAGCCTGCCGTGGGGGCGGGGGCGGGGCGGCGCCGGGCGGCGAAGCGTCGGCGGCATCTGCCGCATCGGCGGCCGCCTCGGCGCCGGCGCCGGTGGCGACCAAGCAGATCCGCGTACTGCCCAAGCTGAAATACAAGAAGGAGAAGCCGCCGGAGCCGCAGACCAATTACGCGCTGCTGGCCGGCGGCGGCATCGGCCTGCTGGCGCTGCTGGGCGGCGGCTGGTTCTGGTGGCGCAAGAAACAAGTCGGCAAGGGGCCGCTGAAGATCTGGCAGGGCTTCCGCAAGAAAAAGACGCCGGAGCCGGGGCCGGAAGACTTCGTTGAGGTCAACACCGCCGCCTGATCATGCGTTTTGCGCATGCTCTCATGCGCAATGCGCATAAGCATATAGCTGGAAGCTCTGCCTTCGCCCGGACGATCTGGGGTATAGTGTTTGGCGCTATTTTCCCACCATAGAGAGACCCTCCGATGAGCGCAGCAGCAGATTACCAAGCCCAATATCAAGCCTTCCAACAACTCGGCCTCAAGCTCGACATGTCGCGCGGCAAGCCGGCGCCCGAGCAGCTGGACCTGTCCAACGCGCTGACCGAAGCGTTGCCGACCTACCACACCGCCGACGGCACCGACGCCCGCAACTATGGCGGCAGCGTCGGCCTGCCGGAGGCGCGCGCGCTGTTCGCCGAGCTGCTCGATGTACCGGCCGCGCAGGTGGTGGTCGACAGCAGCGCCAGCCTGTCGCTGATGCACGATGTGATCGTCTACGCGCTGCTGAACGGCGTGCCGGGCCACGCGCCTTGGGTACAGCATCCTGTGACTTTCCTGTGCCCGGTGCCGGGCTATGACCGTCACTTCGCCATCTGCGAGGCACGCGGCATCAAGATGATCAATGTGCCGATGAACGAGGACGGTCCGGACATGGACGTGGTCGAGAAGCTTGTGGCCGAGGACGCCAGCATCAAGGGCATGTGGCTGGTGCCGAAGTACAGCAATCCGGGCGGCGTGGTGTTCTCGGATCAAGTGGTGGCGCGTCTGGCAGCCATGAAGACGGCGGCGCCGGACTTCCGCCTGATGTGGGACGACGCCTATCGCTTCCATCATCTGGGCGAGCAAAAGCTGGAAGTGGCGAATATCCTGAAAGCGTGCGAGCAGGCCGGCAACCCGGACCGCGCAATCGTGTTCGCGTCGTCGTCCAAGGTCAGCTGGGCCGGTTCGGGCGTGGCGGCGCTGGCGGCATCGCCGGCCAATATCGCCTGGTGGACCAGGCATGCCGGCTTCCGCAGCATCGGCCCGGACAAGATCAACCAGTTGCGCCATGTGCGCTTCCTGAAAGACCTGCCGACCGTCGAGGCGCTGATGGAAAAACACCGCCAGCTGCTGAAGCCGAAGTTCGATGCGGTGCTGGAACAGTTTCAGGCACTGCTGGGCGATGTGCCTGGTGTGTCATGGACCCAGCCGCAAGGCGGCTATTTCATTGATCTGGTGACGCCGGACGGCGCCGCCAAACGCACCGTGGCCTTGGCCAAGGAAGCCGGCATCACCTTGACCGCGGCTGGCGCGGCCTTCCCGTATGGCGTCGATCCGAAGGACCGTCATATCCGCATCGCGCCGAGCTTCCCGTCGCTGGAGGAAATCAACCAGGCGGCGCAGGGGATTGCCTTGTCGCTGCGCGTGGCGCTGGCGGCATAAAAAAAGCGCCTCTACGAGGCGCTTTTTATTTTGGGCCTGGCCGGCTTACTGGCGGGCCAGACCGGGGACGGTGTTGATCCACGGATCGGTCAGGTCGCGGATTTCGCGGTCGTTGGCCAGGATTTGTTTCAGCAGGTCGATCTTGCGCAGGCGCTGACCACCGTTCAGCGGCGGTACGCCGTTGCCGGCGGCGCGCGCTTCGGTGGCGCACTGGCCTTCCAGCTTGCCCAGGCGATCCAGGTCTCCCATGCGTGCGGCGGCGGCCATTTGATTGGTCAAACCGGCAATGTTTTCATACATCGAGAGAACGTCGGAAGAGGTCATTTTTGCACCTGGCTAAAGTTAAGCGGAGTACCGCATGTCCTGATTAACGTCGCCTTGAATGGAAACTTTAGGGTTTTTTGAAAAAAAAATCGAAAAAAAATCCGCCTGCGGGAAAACAGGCGGATTTCGATGATGGAAAATTAACTTATTTGACCAGTTCTTCCAGGCCGGCGCTCAATTCGTCCGGTGGCGGCATGTCGTCGATCAGGGCGTTATCGTCCAGACCCAGTTCCTCGGCCAAGTCGACCGGGTAGCAAGCGGCGATTTCGTCGTCGTTCAGGCCGGCCTGATCGACGCGGGCGCGCCAGGCAGCCAGCGAGACCACGGCGGCCAGACGGTTCAGTTCGCCGTTATGATGCGGTTCCGGGAAGGCCAGGATGGTTTCCGCGAAGGCCGGCGGGAATTTCCAGCGCTTGGCCAGTTCGGCGCCGACGTCGGCGAAGGTGTAGCCCAGCGATTGCTGTTCGGCGTCGAGGCGGCGCGAGTCCATCGGGCCGGCCACCTTGTCCAGCGCCATCGCCTGTTCCGGCGCGGCCGAATGGATCACCAACTGGCCGATCGCGTGCATCATGCCGATGGTGAAGGCGAGGTCGGTGTTTTCCTTGGTTTTCTTGGCGATCCATTTGGCCGCCACGGCGGTGTGCAGGCTGTATTTCCAGAACTGCTTCAGGTCGAGGCCCGGCACGGTCTTGAAGCCGCTCACTAGGCCGGAGCTGATGACCAGCGTGCGGACGGTAACAAAGCCCAGCATCAGCACGGCGTCTTCGACGGTGCCGATGCTGCGCGAGACGTGATAGTAGGCCGAATTGGCCAGGCGCAGCAGCTTGGCGCTCAGTACCGGGTCCGTCGACAATTTCTTCGCAATCTCTTCGGTCGAGACGCTGGCTTTGTCGAAACTGCTGATCAGCTCTTCCACGACCTTGGGCGCGGTGGGCAACGCAGTTGGATTCTGGAACAGGGCATCAAGTTTCATAGTTATCTCCTTGGCGATGGTCGCGTTGCTATAAGCTAACTATATAGGGAATCTTCGAATACCAGAAGAGGTTTGGGCGGCTTTCGTCGCTTTTCAGTGAACGTCGTCCATCAGGTCGAATGCACGGCGGTTTTTCGGCAGGCGCCGCTCGAGCACGGTGGTGGACTGGTGGTCGACATGCTGGATCAGCAGCATGGCGGCACTCAGCGTGGTGTTCATGGCTTTGGCGGCTTCCGAGATGGCTTCGGCCGGCGACAGCGGCTGGTTGTCGAGACGCTGGTTGATCTGGGCGCGCAGCCGTGCGGCGTGACGACGCGGCCACGGAAAATGATTTCGTCATCCCGCGCACGCGACCGCCTCGGTGGGCGATAGCATGCTATGCGTTCTTTGCATATGGGAAAGTAGCTCGGAGTACACGGCCGGGGGTATAAAATCAATGCGTGCGGCATCCATGCTCGTTCTCCTGTCTCGTTTGTACTCGTTTTGTCTCGTTCCTACTCGTTAGACTCTGGTGCGCCGCACAAAGTTCAAACGAGTAGAAACGAGTACAAACGAGACATCTAAACGAGTAACGATGCCGCACGCATTGAAAGAATAGAACCGGTATAGGTATTCTCGTGGAAATTTATGGACAAGATTCAAGACATCACACAGACGACGCTGCGGCATTATGAGGCGACTGCGGAGCAGTTTTTCACCGGCACCATCGATCATGATGTGAGCCAGAACATCGCTGCCTTGCTGGATGGGATTCAGAACGCCGCGCCATACCGCCTGCTGGACCTGGGCTGCGGCCCGGGGCGTGATCTGAAGGCGTTCAAGGCCATGGGGCATGAAGCCATCGGCGTGGATGGTTCGGCGCGATTCGTCGAGATGGCGCGCGCCTACAGTGGCTGCGAGGTGTGGCAGCAGGATTTCGTCCAGCTCGATTTGTCGGCCGAATATTTCGACGGCATTTACGCCAACGCTTCGCTATTTCATGTGCCCAGCGCGGCGCTGCCGCAAGTGCTGCGCAACCTGCATGCCGCGTTGAAGACCGGCGGCGTGCTGTTCAGCTCCAACCCGCGCGGCGATAACCGCGAAGGCTGGAACGGCCCGCGCTACGGCAGCTATTACGACTACGATACCTGGCTGCGTTACCTGAGCACAGCTGGCTTTGAGCCCATCCACCATTACTACCGCCCAACAGGTCTGCCGCGCGAGCAACAGCCTTGGCTGGCCAGTGTTTGGCGTTGCGTACGAGAGCGCACAGAAGCTTGAGGCGGAGCGTCCTATAGTAGATCCCATGCACACAGCACTGGGCTGTGTGCCCTTTAGCTACTAAGGAGTTCATCATGAACAAGGATCAAGTCAAAGGTAAAGCCAAAGAAATCGGCGGCAAAATTCAGGAAGAAGCTGGCAAACTGGTCGGCAGCTCCGAACAGCAAGCCAAAGGCCTGAATAAACAGGCTGAAGGCAAAATCCAGAAAGGCTACGGCGACGCTAAAGAAGCGGTCGAAGATGTGGTCAAGGGCAACCGCAACTAATTGCGGATCGCCATAAGAAAACAGCCGCTTCAAGCGGCTGTTTGTTTTATTGCTCGGGCTTCAGGTTCTTCTTGAAGAAGGCCTCGATATTGCCCCAGACGTGACGCTGCGCCACCTGTCCTGAAATGCCATGCTTGGCGCCCGGATAGGTCATCAGCTCGAAGTGCACCTGACGTTTGACCAGCGCGTCGATCATGCGCGTGGTGTTGGTGAACAGCACGTTGTCATCGGCCATGCCGTGGATCAGCAGCAGCGGCGACTTCAGGCCATCCAGATGCGAGTACACGCCGCTGTATTCATAGCCGGCCTGGTTTTCCTTCGGCGTGCCCATGAACTGCTCGGTATAGTGGGTGTCGTACAGCGACCAGTCGGTGACCGGCGCCACCGACACGCCCATCGCAATCTTGTCCGACGCTTCCGCCAGCAGGCGCAGCGACATGAAACCGCCATAGCTCCAGCCGAACACGCCGATGCGCTTGGCGTCGACAAAGCTCTGCTGACCCAGCCACTCGATGCCGGTCAGCTGGTCTTCCACTTCCACCCGGCCCAACTGGTGGTAGTTGGCGTCGGTGAAGGTGCGTTCGCGGCGGAAGGAGCCGCGATTATCCAGGCGCCACACCACGAAGCCTTGCTGCGCCATGTACTGGTCGAAGAAATTGCCCCATTTGCGGGATACGTGCTGCGAGTGCGGGCCGCCGTAGGTCGACAGGTAGACCGGGTATTTTTTCGACGGGTCGAAGCCGGACGGCTTGACGATCGAATAGTACAAGGTCTGGCCGTCCTTGGCCTTCAGCGTGCCGTAATCGGTTTTCAGGTGCGCATCCAGGTACTTGCCATAGGGATGGCTGGCGTTCAGCTCGTTCTTTTCCAGCCACTGGATCATGGCGCCGTCCGGCTTGCGGATGCTGACTTGCGGCGGCGTGTCCGGGCTGGAATAGGTGTCGACAAACACCTCGCCGTTGCGGGCAAAGGCGGAATCGTGCCAGCCGTCGCCCTGGGTCACGCGGACCGGCTTGTCAGCCGTGCTGCCGTCCAGTTTCAGCGAGTAGGTCTGGCTGTCGATCACCGCGTCGCGGTTGGATTGCACGAACAGGCGGCCGTTTTTCTCGTCGACGGCCAGCAGGCGGTCGATGCCCCATTCGCCCTTGGTGATAGCGTGTTTCAGCTGGCCATCCAGGCCGTACAGGTACAGGTGCTTGCGGCCGCTGCGTTCCGACGACCAGATGAAGCTCTTGTTGTCGTTGAGGAAGCGCAGGTCGTCGAAGATGCTCACCCAGGTAGGGGACGTCTCGGTAATCAGCACCTTTTGCGCCAGCGTGGCGGCATCGACCGCGATCAGCTCCAGTTTCTTCTGGTCGCGGGTCTGGCGCTGGAACAGCAGCGCCTTGCTGTTGGCGCTCCAGTCGGCGCGCACCAGGTAGATGTCTTTTTCCGTGCCCAGATTCACATCGCGAATCTCGCCGCTGACCGGCGAGACGATCTTCAGTTCGACCAGCACGTTCGGATCGCCGGCGGCCGGGTAGCGCTGCTCGACCACTTCGGTGCGGTCGGCAAAGATCTCGAAGCGGCGCACCACCGGCACCGGCGCTTCATCGTAGCGCTTGTAGGCGATGGCGGAATCGTCCGGCGCCCAGTAGTAGCCGGTGGTCTGCGACATCTCTTCCTGCGCCACGAACTCGGCTTCGGCGTTGTGGATGGTGCCCTTGCCGTCGCTGGTCAGCTGCTTCTCTTTGCCGGTGTTGAGGTCGATGACGAACAGATTCTGGTCGCGCACATAGGACACATAACGGCCTTGCGGCGAAATCTTCGGATCCAGCACATTGCCGCTGGCGACCATGCGCGCCTGGTCCGGCTTGCTGGCCTCGATCAGGTACAGATTGCCGGCGATCGGCACCAGCAGGCGCTTGCCGTCCGGCGACCAGCTGTAGCTCAGAATGCCCTTCAGGCTGGCGGTGCGGGCGCGCTCGCGGCGGGCCTTCTCGGCGTCCGACAGGTTCTCTTCCGGCACCAGCAGCTTGGAGTCGACCAGGCGGTGGGTGGTCTTGTCCTTCAGGTTGTATTCCCACAGGTCGAGCTGGAACTGGTTGTCGTCGCGGCCGCGCAGGAAAGTGACGCGGGCGCCGTCCGGCGAGACTTTCAGGCTGCGCACGCCCGGACCGGACAGCGACGGATCGCTGTGGATACGGTCCAGGGTCAGTTTTTCCGCCGCAGCGGCGCCCGACAGCAGGGCAAGGAAGCAAAGGATGAAGCGCATGGTGTCTCTCTAATGTGCAGAAGCCGAGACGATACCAGACGCACAGGGCCGTGGCGAGACGGCAAGATTGGGAATCCGCACCGGAAAACCGTTTTTCCTTCGGCGTTAAGCGATCTTCTCCAGCGACAGCTTGTGCAGCGCCCAGCTCAGCAGCACCGCCGCCACCGTCAGGCCGATGGTCAGGCCGATCCAGAAGCCGGCCGCCGCCATGTCGTGACCCAGGCCCAGCCAGCAGCCCAGCGGCAGCGCGAAGCCCCAGAACGCCAGCAACTGGATCTGCATCGGCTGGCGCGTGACCTTGTAGCCACGGATGGCGCTCGACGTCGCCACCTGGGTGGCATCGGACAGCTGGAACAGCGCGGCAAACAGCAGCAGATGGACGCACAGTGCCTGCACCGCCAGGTCGGAAGTGTAGGCGGCGGCGATCTGCTGGCGAAACGCCACCATCAGCAGCGCCGACAGCACGCCGAACGCCAGCGACATGCCAACCCCGACCCAGGCGACAAAGCGCGCCCGCACCGGCTGGCCCTCGCCCATGGCCTGGCCGACGCGGGTGATCAAGGCAATCCCGAAGCTGAGCGGCACCATGAAGGTCAGCGAGCTGAAATTCAGCGCGATCTGGTGCGCCGAAATCTCCACCACGCCATAGCGCGCCACCAGCAGGCTGACCGCGCCAAACGCGCTGACCTCGGCAAAGTAGGTGACGCCGATCGGCAGGCCGAGGCGCAGCATCGAACGGATCTCCGGCCAGTGCGGCCACTCCCAGTGAGTGAAAGGGAAGGTGGGGCGATACACCGGCTGGCGGCAGACCCAGAAAATCATCGCCGCCAGCATCAGCCACATGCACAAGCCGGTGGCCACCGCGCAGCCGACGCCGCCCAGCGCCGGCAAGCCCCAGTTGCCGAATACCAGCAGCCAGTTGACGAACACATTGAACAGCAGGCCGAGAATCGCGATCACCATCACCGGCTTGGTTTGATTGATGCTGGTGCTGTAGCCGTACAGCGCGCGGTAGGCGGCGAACGGCGGCAGGCCGATGCTGATGATGTGGACGAACAGCGCCGCCTGGTCGTGCACATGCGGCGCCAGGTACAGATAGTCGAACACCAGGGTCGCCAGATTGGCCAGCAGCATCGCCAGCACGCCGACGCCGAGCGCCTTCCACAGCGACTGGCGCACCGCGTGCGGCACCTTGGTCAGCGCGCCGGCGCCGATGTCGTGGGCGACAATCGAGTTAATCGCCATCATCACGCCGCTGACCGTCACCAGGATGATCGACCACACCGAGGCGCCCAGCGACACTGCCGCCAGCTCGTCGGCCGAGGTGTGGCCGGTCATGGCGACGTCGGCCACGCCCATGCCGACCGTCGCCAGCTGGCCGACCAGCACCGGCCACGCCAGCCGCCACAGGGCGGCGATCTCACGGCGGACATTCGGCAGGGTAAAGGTATGCGGCATGGGGAATAAAGTCGTTACAGAAAGGCACAATTTTACTGTGTTGCTAACACTTATGCGCGCTATCATGCGGGCTGACCCCGACCGGAGACGTTCATGCGCCACCTTTTTGCCGCCGCCGCGCTGGGCGCCACCTGCGCTGTTACCTGCGTGGCCGCCCGCGCCGGCGACATCACGCTGTACAGCCACACACGGCTGGGCGGCCCGGCCATCACGCTGCACGACACCACCCCCGACCTCGACCCGCTGGGCTTCAACGACAAGACCTCCAGCGTGGTGGTGCACAAGGGCACCTGGCAGGTCTGCGCCGAAAAAAACTTCAAGGGCAAATGCATGATCCTGAAGGAGGGCGAATACGCCGAGCTGAAAGGCTTCGACAATATGATCTCATCGGCGCGCGAAGTGGAGCGCCCGCGCGCCAACTGAGCCTTACAATTGCTTGCAAATTGGTTATAGTTTCCTGTCAGCGACATTGTCGCGCCGACCGTTGTAACCGCATCCTGACTTATTTTTGACGACCACCATGAAAACCATCTTCTCGCGCCTGTTGACCATCACCTTGCTGCTGGCCGGCGTCGCCCACGCCGGCGAGATCACGCTGTACACCGACGACGACTTCGGCGGCCGCTCGGTGACGGTGCGCGGCGCCACCCCGGACCTGGTGCCGCAGGGCTTCAACGACCGCACCTCCAGCGTCATCGTCCGTTCCGGCACCTGGGAGCTGTGCCAGCACGCCGGCTTCCAGGGCCAGTGCATCACGCTGCAGCGCGGCGAATACCGCCAGCTCAAAGGATTCAACGACCAGGTGTCGTCGGTGCGCGAGATCGGCGGCCGTGACCGCGACGACCGCGATGGCCGTGGTCCGGGCTGGGGCGGCGAGCGCGATGACCGTGACGGCCGTGACGGCCGTGGCCCCGGCTACGGCCGGCGCGAACCGATCGTGCTGTTCGCCCAGGCCAACTTCGGCGGCCGCCGCGCCGAGCTGCCCGGCGACGTGCGCAAGCTGGACGACTACGACTTCAACGACCGCGCCGGTTCGGTGATCATCAACGAAGGCCGCTGGGAACTGTGCGAGCACGCCAACTTCGGCGGCCGTTGCATCGCCCTCAATCCGGGCCGCTATGACCACCTGGACGACATGAATAACCGCATCTCGTCGGTGCGCCGCCTGCGCTAAAGGGAGGCGCCACGCGGCCCGCATATTTTTACCATTTGCGCTAGACTGGCACGAAGCGAAAACCGGAGCAGGCAACGTGGAATACAAGGATTATTTTAGTTTTTGCCTTATCTTTATTTGCCAGTAGGGCTAGATCGTTGACTAACCCTGTCGTGCAAAATACGTGCAAAATATGTGAACTTTAAAACTGGCTTATTTTACAATTGGAAATGACAAAGCGCCCATTACGGGCGCTTTTTTGCTATCTGGGCTGCACGGATCACTTCTTCGCGAAGCCTTTGCGCAGCGCGCCACTCATCACTTCGATCTGGGCGTCCAACTCGCCAGCACTTACAGCAGCTTTCAGCGTTTCCAAAGTCGGGATCAGGTCAGCTTGCGCCGCCAGCTCGATAGCCACTTTACCCTTCGCCAGTTCCAGCGGCTTCGTCCCGTACTTGACAGTCAGGCAAAGCTTGCCGCTGTCGTCAGTGAACCACCACGGCTTGACGCGCTTCGGCATTTCGACGCGCTTGCTCTCGCCAGACTCCTGATCCTTCACGGTGCGGATGCGCGTTGGCGCGTACACGCCGCCGTCTTGCTGGGCTTGGGCGTATGCGACTTGTTCATTCAGTTTGGCGATCAGCATATCGTGGCGACGTGCGATTGGCGATACAGGTGCTGGGCGTTTAGCGGTAACGATTTTCAAGCTGTTCAGCAGGGACATTTTTGCCATCCTTAGTAGTTGTTCATGTAAGGATGGTGCGCTTTTGTTGATATAAAATCAACAAAAGAATAATTTATATGGAATTAGATCAACATTCGGTCAAGAGTCATCGCTCCATTGTAGTGTCGGATGATCCGACACTTGATATTGGTTGATTGGTTTTATGTCGTTGCTTTATGATAAGTCTAGTTGTTAAAAAACTAGGGTATCTAATGGAACTGACCAAAACTATCGTCATGCCTGGCTCGCTGGAGTTAGGCACCGCCTTAAAATTCTCCTGTGAGATGGGAGAAATTGAACAAGCTGATCACTACGTCTTTGATTTTAAATACACGCGAAATACTGAGCCATTTGCAATGCTTATGGTATCAAGCGAAATTCGACGGCTAATTGATAACCATCCAGAATCAAATATCTCATGCGCGAATTATCAGCATATGTCTTACGCTGCCCATATGGGGTTTTTTCAGGCTTTCGGACTTGATCACGGAAAAGCACCGGGAGAGGCAAAAGGAGGCGCTCGCTATATTCCATTAAGAATTTTTGATTGCCAGACGTTGGAGAGGGAAGCTGCTAGAAAAGGGATTGAAGTAGGCGAAGAAATTGAAGAAAACAGTAGTCAAATGGCTAGTTTGTTATGTGGCGATTCCGAAGGGGCAATTCATGAAACGCTTACTTATTCTATGCGTGAATTAATGCGTAATGTAATTGAGCACAGTGAAGCGCGAAGATTTGGAATATGCGCTCAATATTGGCCTACAAAAAACAAGGTGGAGGTTGCTCTATTGGATCGAGGCATCGGTTTACGGCAGAGTCTAAGCGTAAATCCGCATGTGGATACCACTACCGATAAAAATGCGATTAAATTCGCATTAATGCCAGCCATTTCCGGTAAGGCATTCAAAGGGACTCGCGTGAGGCAACGTGGCCATTGGGCAAATTCCGGATTTGGTCTATATATGACAAACAGAATATGCCGCAATGGCGGAAATTTCTTTGTGGCTAGTGGACGATCTGGAATTTTGTTGACTTCTGGGAAAGAAGGGAAGCAATGGTATGAATGCAATCTTATCGGAACTGCAATTAGGATGGTCATAAAAACGGACCAACTTTCGGCACTACGTGAGTCTCTAGCAAGATACAAAACAGAAGGATTCGAATTCCAGAAGAATTATCGAGAGATTGTTGATATTGATCCTTCTTCTGCATCGCTGATGTTAGCCGAAGATTTTGATGAGTCCGTATGGGCAAAAATCAAACAGAAACTTGGTATCGGTGGGTAATTAATTTTTACTTGGCGGCGGCAAAATTTTGCTTTGATACAAGCCGCCAATCCTTATCGCTTCTTGAGTTCCGCCAGGTAACAAATTTGCCTTGGATAGGATATATTTGGGGAATTTTGTCAATAAATATGTCTCCCTAAACCACTGTCGGAAAAGAGGAAGTGCAGCATCAGGATAAGCGTTCGGCTTTTGTGGATTGCTCAATGCTTGAGGATAGTAGTCTGGGTAATTATGTTCATAAATTACTCGATCACCAAATTTCTTTTCAAGTTGGTTATCTTTCCAGTACTTTGCCCAGCCTAAACCTACGCTGATATCTGGAACCGTTTTGTCATTCACAGTTAAGTCCGCTGAGATTAAGTCAACCACTAAGCCGGTAGTTTCTTTAAAGATGGTAAAATATCCTGCCGGTGCACTATCTTTTAGGATTGAAATCCGGTCGTTGTGATATTTCCATTTATCGCTAGGCGTATATTGGAGGGAATCATAAATGAATTTCCGTAAGCCATAAGCGGCGAATCTACGGTAGTTAACAATTGCTGTTGCGCTTTCTGCTTTTGATTCGAATGCATAAAACTCAAGGAAGGCCATGCAAACAATATCAGGGTAAGCGTAATGCGCCGTCCCATTTTGAATGCTCTCCAAGTAAAGTTTTGGTTCATTAAAACCCTGCGAATTAAGATACTGCTTGAAGAAGGAAATTCGGTCTTTTCCTAAAATCGCATCATTAAAATGATCTTCCCATTCTTTGGTAATGGTTTGGATTACATTCCTAGCAATTCCAACTATGCCCGACAAACCGCGTTGGGTGAGATAAGGAATACCATTATCCAGAACCCCCATTTCAATACCGTTCACGTCACGTTGGATCTCGATGCCTAGATCAAGCACCATCTGCTTTGGGGTTGTCGGAGGAAGGAATGGGTTCATACTTTGCGCTCTCGTTGACTATGTATTGATAGATTTGCGAACGTAACGTTGCCACTATACTACGTTGCTTTCTCCGTTGAAAGCTTCGATTGTGCGTGACTTTTTTTGTAGGAGTAATGGTTGAGAAAAGTGTCTTTCGAGATATTCAACAAATGGGTATTTGGAATTTGCCAAATATAAGGAAATTGCGAAATCCTTATATTTTCCGCTAGTCGATTGAAAATAAAGACTTTTCTATCTTGTGACTCTTCGGTTGATTTTCAAAACAAAAGGTTGCATCCTCCGGTGCATTAAATCCTTTTGTTTTGATATATGGCACAGGCAAAAACACTCACCGAAAAAGAACTCAAGCGCATCCTTGCTTTCATTGCAATTAAACGGCACGCAGCCCGAAATCGAGCCATGCTGTTGATGACCCACTTGGCAGGTATGCGTGTCGGCGAGGTTGCCGCGCTGCTGGTCAAGGACGTGCTGTCGGAAGATGGCCGTGTTAGGCCGGAAATCCGTTTGCTGCCAGAACAGACAAAAGGGAGCAGGGCGCGCACAGTCTTTTTAAACGAACGGCTGCAAAAGGAACTTGCCGCGTATCTGGCGACGTTGAAGCGGGTGCAGGCCGACATGCCGCTGTTCTATACACAGAAGCGTCTGGTATTCAGCGCGAATACCTTGTGCCAGCATTTCCACTTCTTGTACAAGGAAGCAGGGATTGACGGCGCGAGCAGCCATTCAGGCCGCCGCACGTTCATCACTAATCTAGCAAGCAAAGGCGTGGGTGTTCGCGTGCTGATGGCGTTGGCCGGGCATCAGAACATCGCAACTACCCAGCGTTACATTGATGTGAACGACGAAATGCAGCGCGTAGCGGTAGAACTTGCGTAAGTCATGACCCCATAGAGTGCCATAGCGCTTTCAGATAAATATCGCCGGAGGTAACACAAATGCGATATTTCGAGTTGATTGAAAAGAAGGCCACGAACATTCATAGGACTGTGGCGGTATCTGGCAGTGGAAAAAAGACTCAGTTAATACGGATTCCATCAGGAGTCGGGCCGGTGCAGGTTTACATCAGGGACGGCAAGGTATTTGTCATTTCGGATCCGCCGTTAGATAAAATCATCTTGCCGTAAGCTGGCGGCAAATCGTCTTGCTAGATTACAATGTCGGCAAGCATCTTTCTGGTTGAACATACTGAATGAATCGGCCTACATCGTCTTCCAATTTGAATCTGTATATGATCCTTGGCACGATTGGCCTTCATGGGTTGATGATGTTCGCCAACGAATTGTTCTTCCGACGTGCTGAATTCCTGCAAGGCATTGGCTGGATTTATTTGCCAGCAGGCACACGCCTTTTGTGTACCTTGATGTTCGGACGTGCTGGCGCCATCGGTCTGCTGATATCTGGCTGGTTTGCCTGCTACTGGTATTACTTCCCTGGCGATGCCTTGCGTGCGACGACGGGAACGATTGCCGGTGCAATAGGACCGTATTTGGTCTATCTGGCTGCGCAATCGCGATACGGCTTGCAGGCATCGCTGACGAACCTGACACCGCAGCGCCTACTACTGTGTGCCGTTGGTTGTTCTATCGCTAGTCCTTTGCTTCATCACCTATGGTTCTCGATACATGGCGGTAGCGATCTGCTGCCGGGCCTGTTTGTCATGATGATTGGTGACCTGCTAGGCACCTTGATTGTCTTGTATACGGCTAAATGGTTGCTGTCCTTATTGCCGCTCCCGGAGAGACGGCTGCGATAGATCATGTGCTAAAATTTGTAGCAATTCAAATGTCGGTTGAACCGACAATATCCGAGTAGTTTAAAACGAATATGACACCTCCCAAACGCCCTGCCGAAATCTACATGCGCTTCTTGCAGTTGGCTGATGCCCTGCGTGGCCTGCCATCTCTAGGAGCGCTTGATCCGCTGGAAGAACGCATTCTTGGCATCGTCGCGCTTGCTAGTCAACAGGATGAACGGTTGTCGGTGCGCGACATGATGGGCAAGAAAGAACTGGGCGCACCTGCAACAGTTCATAGCCGCTTGACGTCCATGCGAGAGAAGGGCTGGCTGACGCTGACGGACACAGAAGACACGCGACGAAAACAGGTTGAACTGACCCAAGATGCGTTGAAGTACTTCGATAAGCTGTCGAAGTGCATGGTCAAAGCCACGACTGCGATTTAATTTTTCATTTGAAATTTTCTAATGGTCTGTCTAAACTGATCTGAAAATTAGATCGTTTTAGGACCTTGTATGGACGAAAAGCAGCAACCTTCATCGACGGAAAAGTCTATTGCGCAGGCATATGCCGCATACATGATTGCGCTAGCTGCACGCAATAACATCTCGGGAAAGCCCGAAGGCAGTCAACAGCGGGCTTTTTGGAAAAGCACAGTCGAGCAAAAAAAGTCTGGTTCGGTTTAAACGACTTCGCCAGCTACCTGATCTCCTTTACCGACCAACGGCGAATGGAAACACGAAAGGAAAGCAGCTAGAGATCAGCCTGCATATGTCAGCCGTGTCATGTGCTCACATTTATTCTGTCGTGCTTTCTTCTACTACGCCCTGCACTTTTTTGCCGCTATCAGCAGTCCATCGCATCCGAAGGTCTCGACCCTATCAATCTAAACATAGCTAGTATTGGCGTTGTTTTCCGTTAGTGGTAAGTGCAATTTCTTGCACCGCGGACACTTTTGCGTTAAATTGATCTAAATTTCATATCGATATGAAATTTAGAGCGATGTGGATTGGGTTGAGATCCAACAGTTCGGGCTTGGGGGCGGAAGCCAGCGTCTTGATAAGAGTATTGCGCAACAGTCCGTTAACGGATGATTTCTGTTGGTTCGCAAGCGTTGTACCGGCGGAAGCCTTCTGCCGCCCGTATTCCAGGGGGATGTCGAATGAACAGCGACGCTGCGACGGATGGCGTGCCAGTAGATGAAGCGCTGACTTCCGGAGTTCGTGCAGCTGATATTTGGTTATGACGGTTTGACGATTCATAAGTGTCATCCAGAATTATTTTCTAGAAATAAGATTGCTGAACCATGAATAAAAAGCTTGCCAAACTACTGCCATTATTGATTTGGTTGTCAATTCCCGCTTTTGGTCAGGGGAAGTTACATCCCAATGATGTAAATCACGTTGATTCGGATGGAGTTCCGATTGTAAATTCGGTAACGGATAAAATAGATAGACCCTCTGAAGAAGATCAAAATCGCTGCATCAAATCAGAGCATGATTTAACTCAGTATGTTGAAGAATTAAACGCAAAACTATTTCATATGGAAACGCAACGGCAAGCAGAGTTCTTCGTACGACATGGGGATAGGATGGCAATTGTTTCTCTCATTCAGCGTGAGATGATTCCATTTTCTGACAAAATCCATCGTGCTATTTTTCATAAAACAGGAGTGGGGTCAGGCGAATATTGTGATCTAGTATTAAAAGAAGGTATTGATTTGGCAAAACGAATTTATGATGCCAATCTCAAACATCGGATGGTTAATAAGTAGCATTTTCGTATAAAAACAAATTTCTCAGAATAAAGTATGAATAAAATAATATCAATTTTTACTGCATTTTCGGTTTCTTTTATTATTTTAACAGGGTGTGATAAAAGTGAAAAGAAAGAACAAGATGCTTTTGTAAGCGCAATTAAATTTAGTGAAGATACAGAGGGCTTGCTAAGCAGAGTAACTGCGGATCAAAAAAATATTGCCGTAAACAAGATGACTTTTATTAGCGGAGATGAAGTTCTTGTTGATGGAACCACGCGCCCGGTAGACCTGAGCTCGGATTCTGATTTGAATTCCGTTGTGAAATTATCCTCCCTAAGCCCTGCGAATTTTCAGCAAGCTTGTTGGGGTAAAAATTTACAGCAGTGTGCCGGGCATACTGTTCATGGCACCGGCTATGTATCACTAGCAATCCCCGGCCATGACTACCGAGTTATTTCCGGGAACTTCGAGTTTCAGTTACGTTTGCCGCAGGGAGTTACCCCAGCTAAATTGCAATGGTTTGACAAGATAAAATTTAGTGGAGTGTTGGATGCTAGTAACGACCACGGCGGAAAGCAATTGGTCAAGGACGCCATCATCACAGCTGTATCTGACTTCGGCACAAGTGTTGATGAGCTACAAAGAAAAGGAGTGCAGTTAGCTGCGATTTGTCTTGCAGATAGTTTACAGAAATCAGCAAAAGACTCCTTGGAGCGGGGATGGATGCCTTCGGTGCAGTTAAGAGACGTCACCTTCAAAAAAATTACTATTCATCCCACTAAGCCGTTAACAGGCGTGGTATTGGCCGCGCTAACGCCATCTACTGAAGCCTGCATAATCGAAAGTGGCATGATTAAGGCAAGCTTCATTGAGGGTAGTAAGTTGACACCTACATCCCTGCGATTTCAAGAAAATAGCAAATATATAAAAAACGAATATGAGATTTGGTTAGATAGGGTGAGTGAATTGAAAAGGCGTGAGGATTTTTCGCTTGCCTTAAAGAAAGATGAGCAAAAAAAACAAGATGAATTTGACGCGCTGTCGAATCAAGAAAAATTTAAACGTGCATCAGAGTCACTGGAAAGCTCGGCTGAAGCGATAGGATCATTCATTGGGCAAAAATCGGACGCACAACTTTATCTTATGATGTGTAACGAAGAGATGCGTATGGCCATAGATGCTTACAAAGGCAGTGGACGTGCGACTGTTATGAAAGGGGCTGAAAAACTTTGCACGCAGAAGGCGCGTGAATTATGCAGTTCTGACTATGAAAAGGCTGTATGCGAGCGCATGCGGAGCAAGTCCTTATTGCCATGGTAGTAAAATATTTTCTGTAACATTTGATAATCTAGCATAAATTTTTCTTACTTTATATCGAAAAAAGAAAGGATGTAAACATGGTTGTAGTGCTCGAAAACGCCATCATAGCAGCCGAAGATGGCGGCACTTTTTATTTCAACGCACAGTGTCCTGATTGCGATAGGATTGTTCCCGGTAATCACTATTTTTCCGTTCCTTTTTCTCGTACTTTGAAACAAGCCCAGACCACCTGCCATTGTGGAGTCACATACCGTAGCGTATTTTGTCTTGCTGAAGACGTGGAAATGTACCAGCGATATGGGTATTGAGTTTTAGTGAATTAGATTTGACAGGCTGGCGTTGTCAAAAAGGGGAACTGTGCATAGCTGGTGCCGTAGGATGTATATCTCGGCACTTTCAACAGTTCGATTGGAGTTGTTATCGCCAAGTAAGGGATTGCACTTGCGTGAGGCCGCGCCACCAACTGACGATGCTGATGCCGTAGTGTGTCTCGATTGGAGCCTTAGTAGTCCAGCTGTCGAGTGCGTGAACTTGGACGTCAATCGGCTTCTGCGTGCCATGGATGCGGATTACGATAGTGCCTTTGTCCAGATCCGTCTGAATAGAAGTTCGGATGGTCGGCTGTTCTAAAAAATATATCAATCTCTGTGGCGGGGGGCATTTTTATCTTGCAGGCATGCGGACTGACTAGATCGTCGCGTAAGCGCATTTTTGTAGTAGGGGTGTGCGTACGGCAACTGCTGCTATTTTAGCTGCCAGGCATCGATCTCGTGTTTTCTTTTCATAAAGGCGAACTAGAACTAAACTGGTTCGCCTTCCTCGTTACGGATTCGTCGGACTAGGTTGTGCCGGCTGTTGCGGCGTCACTGGCTGAACGGTCGCGGCCATAGCGCTTGAAATCGCTGCATTGGCTTGCTGCTGCATTATTGCCATTCTCAGCTGGAACACAATTTCACGTGCATCGAAGTTTGCAGCCGATACCAGTTGTTCCAAGAATGTATCGGAGAATGCGCCGGTACTAATGTTTTCACTTGCGAGAATCTCGCGCAAACGTGGCAACCAAATTTTCGGATTTTCCGGATTAAACGAGACTTCGATGCAGCGGCTACGCAGTGCTGCTTCAAGCAAATGCACATTGTTAGTCGTCAGGATAAAAACGGCGTCGGGCATTTCCATGACAGATTTCAGTTGGGTACGTGCTTGCGGCGTCAGGTTGTCTACCTCTTCCAAGATGATATAGCGAATCCCGCTACCAATGGTGATTGGAATCAGGCTCAATTGGGTATGGAAAGATTGGATGAGATCAATGCTATTTTTACCGGTGATGCACTTATACTGTTGCACATCTGGACTGCTACCACCGTTCAGCTGGCAAGCTTCAATCAGCGATGGCAGCATGGCGGCCAGTGTTGTCTTGCCGGTGCCAGGCTTTCCGTACAGCAGAAATCCTGTTTTTCCCGCATTTGGAAATTTAATGTTCCCGCTGGTGATCGAGGAAACTCTCATCTTTTCTGCTAGGGATTCAAAAACGATGTCGTTGATGTTTTGTGGAGTAGACATGCACTCACTCTTTCTTAATTTTGGCATTGATGGCTGATGCAAATTACATCAGCCAATATGTGTAGCTAGCTAGGTGTTGATGGTTATTTCAACGTGCGGCCGTGCGCAGCGTAGATTGTGTCAACCATCTTCGAATCGTTCAAAACGAGTTTGATAACAACGCTGCCGTCAGCTTGCTGGCGCAGAATCGCCAAGCCTTCGCCTTCATTGCCAAGCATAGTAATCTCGGGCAATTGACCATACGGAATCTTCGTCACGCAGGCATTCAAAATTGCATTTTTCGCCTTGCTGATGTTTTCGGCGGTGGCATCTGCTGGACTTGGAGTCGTCGATGTTTTTTCCGTGCCATCGGAGTTGAATTTCATACGCACTTGCTGGATGCCACCTTGGCTGGTAACCCACGCGATAAAATCATCTGGATGAACGGATGGCGCTTGATTCTCCGCAGCTTTGATAACATGTACGAAGCCCGATGCGCGTTTGGCGTCGTCACCGAAGGCGTACTTGATGATCAACTGATAGTACGATTTACCTTCGATTTTGAGAGTGGCACACTTTGCTTCGAGAGCTGCTTTGTTTGCCGCTTTCACTGTCTCGGACTTGTCATCGTAGACGATGCACGCAGCATAAGCGGCGCCAAGCAATTGCAAAAGCGAATTGCGATAATTGCCTTGGAATTGGTCAATCTGGACCAAATGATCGGCGAAAGTCAGGGGGTATTTGGGCTGTGCTGCGGCTTGTACTTGGGCACCTTTAGGTGCCACTGCCTTGCCTGCACTCGATTGCAGCGCCATGTCGAGGAATGTGCCGACAGGAGGATAGATGCCAGCAACATTGCTGTGAATCAGCGACCTCGGATTGCAGATACGCTGACGCAGTGCCAGCATATCTTTGCGAAGTTTGGAAGTTTTACGGCTTGCTTTATTTGTCATGAAGGTTCTCTCATTTTAGGCAGTTTAGAAAATTGTCCGCTACGCAGTGGATGAGAGAATCTTAAATTTTTGCCTTTCTACGGCCTAGCCCGTTTGCTACTTTGACGGTTGCGTGTGCTACTTTAGCGTTTGCTTTTACTACCAAACTGCATATCCGCGAGCCACGAAGTAATGGTGCGTTCGGCCTGATCTGGCTTCAATCTCACACCGGCAATCGATGCAGCAAGTATCTGGTCCTTTATCTTTAGAGCTGCCTGTCGGCGGCTGGGGAATGGTCGGTTAGTGGCCGGGTCGCCTTTTTCTGCAAGTTCACGAGCAAGTTTTCTGAGTGGTTCATAGCGCTCTTTTCGCTGAGCGCCACCTGATTTGGCGCGATTAACAAAAGCCTTCTTGATCAATCCCTGTGTAAATCCGAGTCCGTAGGCTACACCTATCCAATATTGGGCATGGCATAGGCCTACCCAAGCATTCTCTTCATCTATGCTGTAGCAATGAAGGACACCAACGAGATAGGCAGATGACAAGTGCATCATATCCAGATTTGATATTTCTCCAGTTGTCTCGAACTGGTCTTCTATTTCATTTGGGTCTGGCTGAGACTGCATCATTGGCTCGAAAGCATCGACTAAGAACTTGCCTAGGGTATTGCCAGCTACAAGTTGATCGTACATATCTGTCATCTGGTCAAGTAACTGTTGAGCCATTGCAACGATGGTAGGAATTTCTTCGGAGATTGATTTGGATTTCATCTTGATATAAAAAGTGTATCGATATAGAAGTTGTAGCGTTTTCCTTTGACGTAACTATAGCGCGTAGGTGGGAAAGTTGAAATCCCACGAGGCTAAATATGGAGAGAGCACTCGTCAGCTTTCACCATTAGGAGATCAAATTGCATAATCAAAATTCCCGGCACGAGTCCGTGCCATCTACCGTATCCAACTTCAACCAACATGCCGACGTCCACGCGAACGTGGTCAATCAGGGCTACCAAAAAGTGCGCGACGTAGTAGAAGAAAGCACGACAAACAACTGGCAAGGCATTACTACACCTGATTCGTTAGACCCGATAGCAGTTGTTGCTTTATCCCCGTGCCGCAATTCCGTTGGTGAGATGAAAGAGCGGATTTCGTCAGCACTTGTCGCTAAGTATCCGACACTTAAGCCCTATCAGGCCACGAAGTCTGCGGCGAAGTATGTTGAAGTCATGCTGGATGCGATTGCTGATTCAATTCGTCGATTCGGGTTCGAGGATGACCAGATATCGCTGGCACTGGACACAATCAGTGCGCGGATCGGGCGGGTGAAAGTCGGCGGAAGAAATGTTAAGGTGTGTAGCGCAGTCAACGCAGATCGCCACAACGCGTTGATCAATGTCGATTTCGAGGGGAATGTCGGGAAGAATTCGCGAGTTTCAATTAACCCGGCTTATCTCACGGAGGTGATGCTGGCGCTTGCCGAGTTGGAGCCGACCATAACTGATACCGTTAAGCCTGAAGTAGTGCCGAATGTTCATACGGCTGTCGATGTGGGGATGCTAGAGAGCTTTTTGAAAAATACCAAGCAGGCATACGTGGTGGCTTGCCAGCAAGCTTCGCCAGAAAATGACAAGTACCGACAGGCGCTGCTTAGGAATCTTCTTAACGCAAAAAACATAAGGGCCGCCGTTGTAGAAGAAGACGGACAATACCTGCTTCCAGAATATTGGGAACAAAGTGATAGCGGTCGCTGCTATGGGCACGGTATAAGCTTGCAGCGAGTTTCAAAGGCGGTCAGGCACGCAGCAATAGGTCGATGCCATATGTACGACTTCAAGGCAGCCAGCTATGCATTGATGACAGACTTGGCATTAGGTATCGATCCTACCCTTGATGTTGAAGCGCTTAAAGACTATGTTAATCACAGAACGCGCATTCGCAAAGAGATTGCCGTGGATGTAGGCGTTACGGAAGAGAGGATAAAGACGATCTTTACGTCGCTGGGCTTCGGCGCGAAGACGGCCAATAATCCTTATGCTTCGATACGCAAAGCGCTCGGTAAGACTGCGTACAATCGCCTGATGTTGAACGTGCAGTTTGCTAGAATCGGTGATGCTATGGCATCGGTTCGCGAAGTGATTGCCGGCCACTTCCCGGACAGTTTTGACTTTTTCGGACGCCAGTACAGTTCATGCTGTCCGCGTTCCGGGCAGAAGCGTACGAAGGATCAAAAGCTAGCTTGGATTTATCAAGCTATGGAAGCTGAAGCGATTACCCGCTTTGGCGCTGGCGCGCTAGATGCTGGTTGCCAGCCGCTTTTATTTGTACATGATTGCGTTTACTTCGGGCAAAAGCTGCCCGCACAAGTATTTGCAAAGATCACTAATGAACTACGATTGACGTTTCCTTTGTTGGAGGCTGATCACGAGTACGTCTACCCAATCCACACGAAGGACTTTGTTGATCCCGTTTATGCGCAAGAAGAGCAGCGCATTGAAGAACACCAGAAGCTGATGCGGAAATTTAATGGTCAGTCGACGGTGCAGAAGGTAGTACGAATGTCGGATGACTGTGCTTGGGATGGCGAATTTTCGCACATCATGTCTATGGTGGATATGCCGGACTTTTCGAAGTTGATGGTGGGGACTTACTTGGGCAAAGTCAGTATTGATCTAGGCCAGAGTTGGACTATGCCGGATCGCTAAGGTCGCGCAACTGGAAGATGGAATGGCCCGGTGAACCGGGCCTGATGTAGCAGTCGTCAAATTGCACAGCGGGGGAGATTGCCCGCGAATCTATTTATACAGGCCGGCGCACTCGTTTAAAACGAATGTGCTCGCGGACGGCGTCTGCTAGTGAGGAAGTGTGTTCAATTGCCATCGAATACGGCAAGCGCTTTGCTTGCTACTTCGCTAGGTTGGGAATGTAGATAGATCATCGTGCTGCTGATCTGTTTGTGGCCGAGGAATTTCTGCACCATCGTGATGTCCATACCGGAACGGAGTAGGCGTGTTGCCGCAGTATGTCGAAACGTGTGGCTGGTGATCTTGCCGCCGTCTAAGTTGATTCCGGCACGCTTGACGATGATGTTGACCCACTGTGCATTCGTCTTGTAGGTATCCGACTTTGACGGAAACACCCAGGTGTCGGACTTTGCCGTGTAACGACGTTCCATGACGCCACGCAATGCGCTGGTCATCAGTAGTAAGGTGTCGTTGCTGCGTTTTAATCGACGCACCAGAATAGTGTTAGCCGAGAAGTCGATGTCCGACCAGCGCAGGTTTTGCGCTTCGTTGATGCGCGCACCCAGATGCAGCAGGCATACAAGCAGGTCTTGATTATCTTGCCGCATGGCGTCAGTCTGGGCGTTCTTGCCCTGATACTTAGCAGAAGGGCATGTAGCCGCTAGCATTGCTGCTTCTTCTTGTTCAGTGATGATACGAAAGCGAGTCGGCTTTTGTTTGACCTTGTCGGCTTTCGGACCGGCAGAAAGTTGATTATCGACGCAGTAGTTGATTAGGGCATTCCAGTACATCGTCGCTACGGCGATGGTGTTATGCGCGTATCCGTCAGCAAGCATTTTGTTCACGACGGCTTGTACTTGCTGCTTTCGCACTGACTTGAAGGTGGCGTTAGGAATTGCTTGCTGCCAGCGCTTCATGTGCTGGCATGCGTTTGCATATCCGCCTGTGTTTTCCCGCGCAGCTAGAAATTCCTTAATGGCCTCGTGAACTGACACGGGCCTTTCGCCTTCATAGACCACGGACTGTACGGCTTCGTGTTCCCATTTTCGGGCTATCGTCTCGGCCAGTTTCTTATCTGCCGTCTTCGTGGACCGATTGAACATCACGCCCTTGATCATTTTCCGCCAATACCAGACGCTGTTTTTAAAAATTAATGCCATTGCTTTTTCTTCCTTTTGCAGCGCGTGCGAAGTGCAAAAAACGCGCAAAAAATTTGCACTTTTCGCGTTAAAAAACACTATTGCTAAGGTCTGGAGGATGCGATGTGGTTAATAAAAAATCAATAAAAGAGTGATGGTCGTCATACCAGTATGCGGATCGTAAAACGCACCCTGCATGAGAAAATTGGAGAAAATGGAATTAACTTAGACGTTGACAGCTTGCGGTAGCCTTCCTGATGTCTTCCGCGCTGGCCGTCTTGGCCATGACTAGGGTCTGGTAGTACCGCACTGCACGGTCTGATATTTTTCGTTAGACTACGAGAAAGCGAAAACCGGAGCGGGCAACGTGGAATACAAGGATTATTACCAGACCCTGGGCGTGGCCAAGACGGCCAGCGAGGACGAGATCAAGAAGGCCTACCGCAAGCTGGTCCGGAAATACCATCCGGACGTCAGCAAGGAAGCCGACGCCCAGCAGAAAACCCAGGACATCAATGAAGCTTACGGCGTGCTGGGCGACGCTGAAAAGCGCGCCGCCTACGACGAGCTGGGACGCGGCCACCAGTACCGGGCCGGCCAGGAATTCCGGCCGCCGCCGGACTGGGGGCGCGGTTTTGGCGGCCAGCCCGGCGGTGCGGGCGGTGCTGGCGGCTTCGGCGGCGGTGGCCCGGGCGGCCCGGGCGGTTTCGCCGACAGCGACTTCTTCTCCGACCTGTTCGCCAACTTCGGTGGCGGCGGTGGCCGCCGCCGGCAGCAGGCGCCGCGCAAGGGCGAGGACCACCACGCCAGCATCGCCATCGAGCTGGCCGACACCTACACCGGCGCCACCCGTACCATCAGCCTGATGGTGGCCGAGCGCGATGCCCAGGACCGCATCGTCACGCGCGAGCGCAACCTCAGCGTCAACATCCCGAAGGGCGTCACCGCCGGCCAGCAGCTGCGCCTGTCCGGCCAGGGCCAGCCGGGTGCCGCCGGGCCGGGTGATTTATACCTGGAAATCCAGTTCCGTCCGCACGCGCGCTACCGCCTCGACGGCCGCGACGTCTACCAGACGGTGCCGGTGGCGCCGTGGGAACTGGCGCTGGGCGGCGAGATCGAGGTGACCACGCCGTCGGGCAAGGTGCATGTGACCGTGCCGGCCGCCTCGCAAAGCGGGCGCAAGCTGCGCCTGCGCGGGCGCGGCATCCCCGGCAAGGAAGCCGGCGACTTGTATCTGCTGCTGGAAGTGGTGCTGCCGCCGGCCAATACCGAGCAGGCCAAAGAACTGTACCAAACCATGGCGCGCGAACTGGCCTTCAATCCGCGCGCGGGAGGATGAGCATGGAAACGATCCTGACAGCGGTGGTGATCGACGACGCCGCCGCGCTGACGCTGGAGGAGCTGGCGCAGGCCTGCGCCGTCGAGCCGGACTGGGTGGTGGCGCGGGTGCGCACCGGCATCCTGCTGGACGCTGCGGCCGACAGCGGCGCCGACCACAGCGCCGATCACAGCAGCGCGTGGCGCTTCACCAGCGCCGACCTGGTGCGCGCGCGCCGGCTGTGCCAGATCGAGCGCGACTTCGACGCCAACGACGATGTGGCGGCCCTGGTGGTCGACCTGTCGGAAGAAATCCGCCGCCTGCGCGCCAAGCTCAGCGCGGCCGGAGTGAAATAGGCGCGGCCAGCGCGATGCCGTCCGGCGCGTCCGGCGTGGGCGGCTTGGGCCGCCGCGCCTTGGCGGTGGCCGGCTGCCTGGCCGGCGCATTCGCGCATTCGCTCAACGCGTGATAGGCGTGCGGCTGCGCGGCCAGCTGGGCCGCATGCGCCGCCAGCTCGCGCTCCTCGCGCTCATTCAGCGGCAGCAGTGCGCCGGGCTGCGCCAGATCGAGGAACTGCTGCATCAGCCAGCGCGTGGCCGGCCCCGGCTCCTCGTCGCCACGGCGTATCACATACAACGGGAAGCTGAACGAACTGCCCTCGGCAATCTGCAGCTGCACCAGCCGCCCGGCATCCAGATCCCACTGCACGAATTCCAGCGGCATATTGCCCCAGCCGATGCCATTGCGCAGCAGCGCATGCTTGGAACTGAGGTCGCCCAGGCGCCAGTCGCGCAGCGCCAGCACGCCGAAATCCTGGCCGGCGGTCAGGGTGCTGCGGTCGGTCAGCACCAATTGCGTGTGCTCGCGCAGCACGGCGGTCGGCACGATGCCGTCGATCTGCGCCAGCGGATGATCGGGCGCCACCACCGGCACCATGGTGACGAAGCCGCAGGCCTGGCGCTCGATCACATCCGGCGTGCCCGGCATCCAGCCGCTGATGCCGATGCGGCAGGTGTGGTCGGCCACCAGCTGCGTCACCGCGCCCAGCGCCTCGGTGCGCAGCCGCATCGACACGGTCGGAAACTCCTTCTGGAATGCATGCAGCACGCGCACCAGCTTACAGGTGGAAAACATCACATCGACCACCAGCGACACCTCGGCCTCCAGCCCGGCCGACAACGCCTTGGCGCGGGCGCGCATGCCGTCGACCTTGAGCGACACCGCGCGCGCATCGGCCAGCAGCGCCTTGCCGGCCTCGGTCAGGGTCGGCTTGCGCTTGCTACGGTCCAGCAGCGCCACATTCAGCTGTTCTTCCAGATTGGCGATGGTGTAACTGATGACCGACTGCGTGCGGTGCAAGGCGCGCGCCGCATGGGCGAAACCGCCATGGTCGATGACGGCTATAAACACGCGCAGCTGGTCGAGGGAGGGCAGGCCGGGATCTCGCATAATCGATTTTCTCGATAAATTAAATAGAAATAAACTGCATTTCATCGATATTATAAACGCTTTATGATCGCTGCAACTCCCAACCGAAAGGACTCAGCATCATGGCAACCATCCTCCACATCGACAGCAGCGTACGCAGCACCGGCTCCCTGACCCGCCAGTTGGGCGGCGAATTCATCGCCAAACTGAAGGCCGCCGATCCGGCCGCCACGGTGGTCACGCGCGACCTGGCCAGCACGCCGGCGCCGCACCTGACCGAGCAGGTGCTGGGCGCCTTCTTCACCCCGGCCGAACAGCGCAACGCCGAGCAGGCATTCGCCATCAAGACCTCGGACACGCTGGTGGACGAACTGCTGGCTGCCGACACCATCGTCATCGGCGCGCCGATGTACAACTTCTCGGTCACCTCCGGCCTGAAAGCCTGGATCGACAACGTGGCGCGCGCCGGCCGCACCTTCCAGTACGGCGCCAACGGCCCTGAAGGCCTGGTCACCGGCAAGAAAGTCTATGTGTTCGTCGCCAGCGGCGGCGCCTACAGCGAAGGCGCCTACGCCGCCTACGACCACGTCACCACCTATCTGCGCGCGGTGCTGGGCTTCCTCGGCCTGACCGACGTCACCTTCATCGTCGCCGAAGGCGTGGCGATGGGCGAGGAGGCCGTGGCCGCCGCGCTGACCAAGAGCCGCGCCCAGATCGAAGCGCTGGCGGCCTGAGGCCGCTCCGGGCGGCGCCGCCAGCGGCCCGCCCGCGCCGCGGCGACGTCTGCGGTATCATGCAGGCTTCACTCCATGGAGCCTTACATGAAACGGCATCTGCATCTGTTGATGATCGACCCGCAAAACGATTTTTGCGACTTGCCCGCCGATTATCTCCCGGTTGATCCCGTCAGCCGCCAGCCGCTGGCGCCGGCGCTGCCGGTGCCGGGCGCGCACCAGGACATGCTGCGCCTGGCCGGCCTGATCAATCGCGGCCGCGCCGGCATCACCGCGCTCAGCGTCACGCTCGACTCGCACCACCGCTTCGACATCGCCCACCCGACCTTCTGGACCCGCGCCGACGGCGCCGCAGTCGCGCCGTTCACCGAAATCACCGCCGCCGAGGTGCGCGCGCGGAAGTACCTGCCGCGCCACCTGGCCGCGCTGCCGCTTGCGCTGAACTACCTCGACCGGCTGGAAGCGGCCGGCCGCTACCGGCTGATGGTGTGGCCGGTGCACTGCGAAATCGGCAGCTGGGGCCACAACGTCCACGCCGACGTGCGCGCCGCCTACGGCCATTGGGAAGAAGCGTCGCTGGGCATCGTCGCCAAGCTGGCCAAAGGCTCGAACCCGTGGACCGAGCACTACTCGGCGGTGCAGGCCGAAGTGCCGGACGCCGACGATCCGGACACGCAATTCAACTATAAATTCGTCCGCACGCTGGCCGAGGCCGACCGCATCTACGTCGCCGGCGAGGCCGGCAGCCACTGCGTCAAGGCCACCGTCGAGCACATCGCCGACTATTTCGAACAGCAGTACGGCGCCGCCGCGCTGGCCAAGCTGGTGCTGATCACCGACTGCATCAGCCCGGTCACCGGCTTCGCTCCGCAATATCAGGCTTTCCTGCAAGCGATGGACGCGCGCGGCGTGCAAAGGATGCAGGCGTCCGACGTGCTGGCCGAACTGATCGCCAACGCCGGGGAGCCGGCATGAAGGCGCCGGTGGTCCGCAGCCTGCTGGAGACGGACCTGTACAAATTCACCATGTGGCAGGCGCTGCTGCACGGCCACCCGAACTCGCACACCGAATACGAATTCGTCTGTCGCAACACGCCGGCCTTCCCGCTGACCGAGCTGATGCCGCAGATCGAACAGGAGCTTGATCACCTGTGTTCGATGAGCTTCCGCGACGAGGAACTGAACTACCTGCGCTCGCTGCGCTACATGAAAAGCGACTTCGTCGACTTCCTGACGGTGTTCCGCTTCCAGCGCAAATTCATCGACGTCAGCGCCGACGGCGACACGCTGAAGATCCACGCCGCCGGCCCGCAGGTGCATGTGATGGGTTTCGAGATCTATGTGCTGTACATCGTCAACGAACTGTACTTCCGCCGTTTCGACCGGACGGCCGCGCTGGCCGAGGGGCGGGCGCGGCTGAGCGCCAAGATCGCCAGGCTCAAGGCATTTGGCCAGGAGCCGGCCAAATTCTATCCGTTCGAATTGTCCGACTTCGGCACCCGCCGCCGCTTCTCGGGCGAGTGGCATGACGAAGTGGTGCAGCGGCTGGCGCGCGAAGTGCCCGAATATTTCAAGGGCACCTCCAACGTCTACCAGGCGATGAAGTTCAACCTGATCCCGATCGGCACCATGGCGCATGAATACATGCAGTCGTTCCAGGCCTTCGGCGTGCGGCTGCGCGATTTCCAGAAAGCCTCGCTGGAGGCATGGGTGCAGGAGTACCGGGGCGACCTCGGCATCGCGCTGACCGACGTGGTCGGCATGGACGCCTTCCTCGACGACTTCGATTTATATTTCGCCAAGCTGTTCGACGGCCTGCGCCACGATTCCGGCGACCCGGTGGCGTGGGGCGAAAAAGCCATCGCCCACTACGCCGCGTTGCGCATCGACGCCAGGAGCAAGCGGCTGGTGTTCTCGGACGGCCTGAATCTGGACAGCGCGATTGCGCTGTACCGCCACTTCGCCGACCGCATCATGACCGGCTTCGGCATCGGCACTCACCTGACCAACGACGTCGGGCTGGCGCCGCTGAACATTGTCATGAAGCTGGTGCAGTGCAACGGCCAGTCGGTGGCCAAGCTGTCCGACTCGCCCGGCAAGACCATCAGCAAGGACGAAACCTTCCTGGCCTACCTGCGGCAGGTGTTCAACCACCCGGCGGCGTAGCGCCGGGCGGGGGCGGGCGCTACGCTTCGCTGGCGCCGAAGCCGCCCATGATGGCGTCGGCCTTGTCGCGTTCCTCGTCGTCATACACATCGACCGACAGCATGGCGCCGGCGCCGGCGTGATGCCGGGCGGCGGCGGCGGCGGCCGGACCGCCCGGCGTCAGCGCGTCGAGCAGGTTGCCGACCGTGCTGGTGGCGACCGACGGCGGCAGCTCGGCATGCCTGGTCAGCTTGACGCTGGCCAGCGGGAAACCGCCGGACAGCAGCGCGCTGCGGGCGCTCTCGGCATCGGTCTGTTGCGGGAAATTGCGGTGGATGGTGCGGGACATGCTGGCCTCCTTGTTGTTATGCGTGACTCAAAAACCGGCCACGACGGTGGCGAAATGCTCGACTTTCGGCGGCTGCGCGAAAAAGCCGCCGACCAGACCGCGCCAGTCCTGGAAACCGGCGCTGCCGCGAAAATCGACCGTATGGTTTTCCAGCGTCGCCCAGCCGATCACCAGATGATAGGTATCCGGCGTCTCGATACTGCGGTCAAGGCGCATCGACTGGCAGCCACTGGCCGCCTGGAAGATCGGCACCGCCCTGGCGACGGCGGCCTGGAACTCATCATGGGTGTCCGGTTTGATATACAGCTCGGCAATCTCGTAAATCATGGGGCGATCCTGGCAGTGAAGATATGCCTATTGTGCCTCAACTGCGCCAGGCGTGCGCAGGATGAAGCGCATCGCCTGGTGCGCCAGCTCACGCACGTCGGCGCCGCTGCCCGGCTTGTACCACTGCACCGTCCAATTCAGCGCGCCGAAGATCAGCAAGCGGTCGAACTGCGACGGCATCGGCCACGCGCCCGAGCGGTGCAGCTCGGCGATGGCGCGGTCCCATACCGCCTCGTAGCGGTCCTTCAGTGCGCTGATGCGCTGGCGCGACTGCTCGTCCAGCGAGCGCCATTCATACAGCAGCACTGCAATGAAATGGTGGTCCGGCGCCAGCAGCGTCTGCAGATGGGCTTCCACCAGCTGGTGTAGCATGGCGCTGGGCGACAGCGGCTGGGCGGCGATCGCCTCGACTTCGGCCAGCGAGCGCTGCATGCCTTGCTCCATGATGGCGGCCAGGATTTCCTGCTTGGTCTTGAAATGATAAAACCAACTGCCGGCCTGGATGCCGGTGGCGGCCGCGATATCGCGCACGGTGGTGTTGTCATAGCCCTTTACGCGGAATAACTCGGCTGATTTCTCGATCAGTTCGGCGCGCAGGCCGCCGCCTTCGCCCTTGTGCGGGCGCCCGCGCTTCTTCGGAACCGGGATTGCGGCATCGTGCATGGCGGCATCGCTGGCTGAAATGATGACACTGTCATTCTAATGCAGGGGATGCGACTGGATTCATAAAACCGCAACCGTGTGCTGCAATGCAACAACAACTCTCCCCTTTGCGCTAGCTCAAACCGTGCCCCTGACCGGCTTCTAAGCTCAAGCAAAGAAACAGGAGGCCAGCATGCAATCCCCGGCTCAGCTTGACAATCGCTATCGTGCGCACAAGGATGACGACATGGACGCTGCCATCGACAAACTGCGGGACGACATGAACACGGGCTTCAGCGAGACGCGTGCAGTAATGCACGACGGTTTCCGCGAAGTGAACGCGCGCATTGACGCGCTGAGGAGTGAAACAGCAGTACGTATCGACGCATTACGCGCAGAAACTTTTTCCCGCATTGATGCATTGAGCAAGGAAACCTCTGCACGTTTCGACGCGTTGACCAAGGAAACATCCTCTCGCTTTGATGCAACGTGGGCACAGATCGCCGAGTCGCGCCAGCAGACGCTGGACCAATTCAAGCTGGTAGACGCAAAAATTGAAAATTCGCGACAACAAATGCTGGATTTTCAACGGGAAACCACCGCCCGCATCGATGCCTTGATGTATGAAAGCAACCGCCGCATGGATCGCAGTGACGCCCAGTTCCGGTGGCTGGTGGGGCTGATCGTCGCCACCTTCGTAGGCACGGCCGGACTGCTGCTGAAAGCGATGTAAAGAAGTGTTGGTGCCGGTATATTTCCCGACCGCCGGCGCCGGTAGTAGTCGCCGTGGGGCGCTAATGCAGGGCATCATAGCGGTCAAATATGACGGGCGTTTGACGCGGATGGCGGGGCGCGCCAAAGTGGAGTAGAATAGGAGTTCTGTGGGGGCGACCTGGTTTCGACGTGGGTTGCAAAGCAGAACAGGGCATACCGAGGCCTGGTTACCTCGTAAATACACCCAGAAATCAATAACTGCAAACGATAACTCGTACGCACTGGCAGCCTAAGGGCTGTTAGCTCCTAAACGCTTCTTCCCTGGGGCGGGCCGTTAAAAGCTAAGGAGTCATTTACAGGGAATCGCGCTGTGACGGGTCACTTGAAGCAGCGCTAAATCTAAGGTGAATCGCTTGTCCAGAACGTGCACGTCCGTGCTGTACAGGTTAAATTAAATGATAGTGCTAAGTATGTAGAACTGTCTGTAGAGTGCTTGCGGACGCGGGTTCGATTCCCGCCGCCTCCACCACAAATTCGATAAGCCGTTGATTCGTCAACGGCTTTTCTTTTTTGCCTGCCCGGTTTGGCTCAGAACCCCAAGTCAGCACCCCAAATCGGACCAGAAATGGCATTCAAGCTACCGTCACACCTCCACCGCAGCGGGCAGGCATCCTGCATTTCCGTATTGCAATCCCGACTGACCTCCGTCATCATTTCGCCTCGCGCGAAATTTACCGCAGTCTTCGAACTCCCAACGTGCGTGACGCGGCCAGTGCCGCCCAGGCGCTCTCAGTGGCCTTTAAGCGAGGGTTACTGCGTCGCCAGCCTAACCCCGATGAAGAGCTAGCGACGAACAATGTCGAACTCTGCGAGGACCACAACGACATTGTCGAGGAGCTACCGGCATGACATGACGTCATGTTGGCGCATTCCTGGCATAGCGAAGTCCTAGAAAAAATGACGATCCGCGATAGCACTCTCGTTTTCAACCAAGACGCAATTTTGAAAATCGCCTCCGTCCCATGAATTGCCGATTGCTAAGCTCGAAACCGATCAGTAGCGAGCAGTGAGTCATGTTATTGTGAACACACAAATTTTTCGATACGTGATATGCCTACAATTCTAATTGTTGCAGCTAGCCCGCAAGATCAAGACCGACTTCGACTAGGTGCCGAAGTGCGTGACATACGCCATGCATTGCAGCGATCACGTAATAGGGAAGATTGGAAGATTGAAAGCAATGAAGCGGTCACCGTAGACGACCTTCGGCGTGCATTACTGGATTTCCGCCCCTCCATCGTTCATTTTTCCGGACACGGCGGTGGCGATGACGGTTTGTGTTTCGAGGATCGTGATGGAAATACACATTTTACTGATGCTGCGCCGCTTGCACGCCTTTTCCATCATTTTAAGGATGACTTAAAATGCATTGTCTTAAATGCATGTTACTCTACTATCCAAGCCCAAGCACTAAATAAAGAAATCGACTATGTTATCGGCATGACTGGAACAGTCGGTGATAACTCCGCGTCCAAATTCGCTGTAGCTTTCTATGACGCATTGTTCGCAGGCACTGACTATCAGGCGGCATTCAATTTGGGCTGCACCTCACTGGACCTGAACAAACTACCCGACTCTGACATGCCGGTCTTTATGACCGGCGCCCACCTTGCGCCCAGGGTGTTATCTTATTCTGCCAATATTCCCGAAGTCGAGAGGGTCCTGTATGCCTATTTCAACACTCCCTTCGATGAGCGGGGCGCGCTCACTACAAGCGGCGAATCTCTGCGCCACACCCTAGAATCGTTTTACCGAGGCCAAATGCATCGAGCTGTAAAGAACGTCAACGTTCTGAGCATGAAAGCGGTGTCTAAAGACCAGTGGTGCGTCGAGATTTCTGCTGGAGCAGCGAAGCAGATGTATGTGCGCATCCGTGATCGGGGTGTCCTAGTTGAGTGGGAGGCGAGTGTTGGCCTATGGAGTATGCCGCCGAACACATTCCTGGCTCTCGGCTCCCGAGATCCCCTTGTTGCCCGCGTTCGAGCTAAGCTTGATAACTATTACAACTTTGCCTTTAGGGATGAAAAAGCGCGCTTTCAGTCGATCAGCCTCAATGCAGCGGATTGGGGGTGTTCCATGCATGGATACGTCCAACGGGAAACCGAAACATACCGTGAACTGATGGAAATCTTAGGAAATGGCAACGAACAAACGATTACGGTAGAGCTACTCCAAGTGGCAGAGGAAACCGACATGCCGCTCATCAAGAAAGTTCTTTCCGATACGTGGATTTACACTGCACCTGACTCACATGATGAGGCGTCCGAGGTTTAAACTTTAGGCAATAAGCTGCGATCTCATATCTTTAAGCGAGTTCGTTAGGTTGCACTCCTAACCACACGCCCTGGTGTGCTTGCATTAAAACCAATAAGGAGGAAGACCTCTGCGTTCGTATGTGCTATTCCGCTAGCGGTTTGAATTCCAACGGGCGATCGCCTCATCGAGCAATTTCAGTTGCTCCAAAGGAAATTCGTGCTCGGCCCATTTTTTTTATACCCAGCAACGCCATGGTGATCGAGAACGTTTTGTGCGGCGTTACGAACCGCTGTTGCAAACTCGGAGGGGTCGCATGAGCATATGAACATTACTTCGCCTTCCGAGTCTGGTCGAGCGCCCCACAGCTCCGGGAAAGACAAAATCGAGACCGAAACCCAAAGGTTTCCGCCGGTGTTGGTGATAACCCAACGAAATTCGCCTGGCTCTTCATCAAAGCCAACGGAAATGCTATGCGCCCCCGCCAAGACCGCAGAAGCGGCAATCACAAGGCGTCCTAAAGCGTCGGATAAGTAAGATGCGGAAATCTGGCAAGACTTGTCAGCGGACTGCACTTTGCAATCGGCCCATCCAGAACCCGTTAGCTGATAGTCAATGTTTAAAGCCATGAGAAGGTTCTATCGCCAAACTTCGTAGTTTGCAGTCCCATGAGAATTTGTCAACATGTAATTCATTGATCGAAGCGCAGTGCTAAAATGCCCCCCAAGTTCGCACCCCAAGTGGGGTGCGCCGTCGAGCCGGACCGGCACAAGCGGCCCTGTAGAATCAGCTCACGAGTGCCGATGGTGGAGATTGCAGATTCCCGCCGCCTCCACCATCCGGATGCAATGTCAAAGGCCCCGACGCGCAAGCGTCGGGGCCTTTGTTTTTGACGGCGGTTTGTGCCAGTCGTTGAGCATGCTGCAACGACTGGAGGTGTCCCTGAAGTTGCAGCGCAGCGAGGCGGGCCTTAGAAGCCGGGCGCCGGCACTTCCGGAATCTGGTTGTACAGGCTGGCGTTGATCACGTTCCAACCGCGTATCACCGCGATGGCGTAGCTCAGCTCAGCGATTTCGTTGTCGGTGAAATGTTCTTTCAGCTCGGCGAAATCGGCGTCGGTCGGATGCTTGTGCGGCAGCGCGTTGACGGCTTCCGCCCAGTTCAGCGCCGCGCGTTCCAGCGCGCTGAAGAACGGCGCCTCGCGCCAGCCGGAGACGGCGTTCAGGTGGCGCGGTTCGGCGCCTTGCTTGATCAGGTCGCGCCAGTGCATGTCGACGCAGACGCCGCAGCCGTTCAGCTGCGACACGCGCAAATTGATCAGTTCCACCAGCCGCACGCCGAGCGAGCTTTTCTTGACCGACGCCGACAGCGCGATCATGGCCTGCAGGTTGGCCGGGGCAAGTTGGAAGAAGGGGATACGGGCTGCTTGCGTCATGATGATGCCTTTCACAGTAGAGGAGGGCACACCGCGCGCCCTTCATACCTGTAAGACGGGCCAGGCGCCCGCGTTGTGACAGCTTTCAGAAAATAGTTTGCGGCACGCCCGCCAGCTTGTCCGGATTGCGGACGATGAACACGGCGGCGATGCGCTCGCCTTCGATGCGGAACGATTGCGCCGATTCCAGCTTGCCATCGACATAGCGCAGCAGCCCCGGCTCGCCGTTGATGCGCGCCAGGCGGTATACCACCTGCTGCGGGAACATATGCTCCAGCGACCAGAACGAGCCGGCCACGCGGCTGGCGCCGTGCAGCACCCGCAGATAGGAATTGACCTTGCCGCCGCCGTCGGCCACCAGCTGCACGTCGTCCGCCAGCATGGCCTTCATCGCCGCCCGGTCGCCGAGCTGGGCGGCGGCCATGAAGCGTCCCAGCAGCGCCCGATGCTGTTCCTGCGGCACGTCGAAACGCGGCTTCTGCTGCTGCACCCGCTCCTGCGCCCGGTGCACCATCTGCCGGCACGCGGCTTCGCTCTTGCCCAGCATGCTGGCGATGTCGGCGTAGTCGTGCTCGAACACCTGGCGCATCAAAAACGCCGCGCGCTCCTCCGGCGACAGCCGTTCCAGCACCCACAGAAACGCCATCGACACCTCGCTGGCCAGCTCGGCGCTGCTTTCCGGCGTCTGCTCGTCCAGCTCGACGATCGGCTCGGGCAGCCACCAGCCAACGTATGACTGACGCTCGGCCATGCGCGCGCGCAGCCGGTCGATCGCCAGCCGGGTGGTGATGGTCACCAGCCACGCCTCCGGCGACTGCACCGCAGCGCGCGCGCTGTCGTGCCAGCGCAGCCAGGCGTCCTGCACCACGTCTTCGGCGTCGGCGCGGGTGCCCAGCATGCGGTAGGCGGTGGCGAACAGGCGCGGGCGCAGCGCGGTAAAAATGGCGGTTTCAGTCATCATGAACCTTAGACGGGCCAGCCGGTCAATGTGTGACAGCTTACCTTATCCGGAATGTGTATTTGCATTTTTGGAATCATTCGTCGCCAAGCAGCCGGCTTCGCGCTACCTTGGCCGCCAGCCAACCAGGAGACCAATCATGAAACTGGAAACCATCGCCGTCCACGGCGGCTACCGCCCCGACCCGACCACGCGCGCCGTCGCCGTGCCGATCTACCAGACCGTCGCCTATGCCTTCGACGACACCCAGCACGGCGCCGACCTGTTCGATCTCAAGGTCGAGGGCAATATCTACACCCGCATCATGAACCCGACCCAGAGCGTGCTGGAGCAGCGGGTCGCCGCGTTGGAAGGCGGCATCGGCGCGCTGGCGCTGGCGTCCGGCCAGGCCGCCGTCACCTACGCCATCCAGACCATCGCCGAGGCGGGCGACAACATCGTCTCGGCCTCCACCTTGTATGGTGGCAGCTACAACCTGTTTGCCCACACGCTGCCGCAATACGGCATCAGCACCCGCTTCGCCGACGCCAGCGATCCGCCGTCGTTCGCCGCGCTGATCGATGAGCGCACCAAGGCGGTGTTCATCGAATCGATCGGCAACCCGCTGGGCAATATCACCGACATCGCGGCGATTGCCGCTGTCGCCCACGCGCACGGCGTGCCGCTGATCGTCGACAACACCGTCGCCACGCCCTACCTGCTGCGACCGTTCGAGCACGGCGCCGACATCGTGGTGCACTCGCTGACCAAGTATCTTGGCGGCCACGGCAACTCGATCGGCGGCGCCATCGTCGATTCCGGCAAGTTCCCGTGGGCTGAACACAAGGACCGCTTCAAGCGCCTCAACGAACCGGATGTGTCGTATCACGGCGTGGTCTACACCGAGGCGCTGGGCGCCGCCGCCTATATCGGCCGCGCGCGCGTGGTACCGCTGCGCAACACCGGCGCCGCGCTGTCGCCGTTCAACGCCTTCCTGCTGCTGCAAGGGATAGAGACGCTGGCGTTGCGCATGGAGCGCATCGTCGACAACGCGCGCAAGGTGGCGGAATACCTGAGTAGCCACCAGAAAGTGAAATGGGTCAACTACGCCGGCCTGGAAGGGCACCAGGATTACGCGCTGGCGCAGAAATACCTGGGTGGCCGCCCGTCCGGCGTGCTGACCTTTGGTGTGCAGGGCGGCAAGGAGGGCGGTGCACGCTTTCAGGATGCGCTGCAGCTGTTCACGCGGCTGGTCAATATCGGCGACGCCAAGTCGCTGGCCTGCCATCCGGCCAGCACCACCCATCGCCAGCTCAACGAGCAAGAACTGGCCAAGGCGGGCGTGACGGCGGATACGGTGCGGCTCTCGATCGGCATCGAGCACAGCGACGATCTGCTGGCCGACCTGGAGCAGGCGCTGGCGGCGGTTTAAGCCTTTTTGTTGTCCGGCACCGCCACGCGGTTGACGATGACGTTGCCATCGACAATCCGACAGTCGATCACATGGTTGCGCGAGACGCCGGTGTGTTTCGAGTACAGGTCGTGGTACTTGCCGGCGTCCTCCAGCCGCAGGTCGATGCGGAAACTGTCCAGATTATTGGTCAGCGCCACCTCGCGCAGGCGCTGGCGGCGGATCTCGCCTTCCTTGTCGCTGCGGCCATGCATCTCCGGCCCCTCGAAATAGCGGATCAGCGCGCACTCGACCACATCGATGCGGTCTTTCTGCAGCAGGTCGGCCGCCACCGGATTCTGGTTGACCGGGTTGGCCGCCGGATCGCCGTCGGCCGATTCCACCTCGACATTCATGCGCTGCACCAGCAGCAGCATGTCGCGGTCTTCGCTGTAGCGCTGGTGCACGCGCTGCACGCCGATCACGCGCGCGCGCGCCAGCCGGCCCAGCGGGTCCCGGGTCTGGCCGACGTACTGCACCTCGGTGGTGTCCTGGTAGGGATTGTCGTACTGCTGCAGCACGTCGTGGATCGACAGCGCCTCGATCAGGCCGCCCCAGTTGAGCGTGATGAACTGGTCGGTCAGCACCACGGTCGGCTTCTTCAGCGTGGCGGCGAACGGCACCGTCAGCTCCAGCGTCAGCGTGTCCTTCTTTTGCTCGACGCCGACCAGCAGCGGCACCGTCAGCTTCAGCGAGAAGAAGCCCCAGCTGGTATTGCGCGACGGATCGAAACGGATGCGCGGGCGGCTGACGGCAAAATAAATCAGCCGCTTTTCGCTGGTGGCCTCCAGGTCGAACTGCATGCGGCGCAGATGGCGGCCGACCGGGTCGCGGATGTCCGGCACCGGCGGGAAGCCGGCGATCAGATCGTACCAGTGGAATTTGGCGTCGGCCACCGTGACCGTCCAGGTCTGCGGCGCGGCGCTGCGCTGCGGCATCAGCGGCAGCAGCTCCTCCATCTCGTCCGGCGGCGGCGCCACCAGGTCGTGGAACGGCTCGGGCGCCTCCTCGAACAGCGCGCCTATGCCCAGCTCTTCCGGCGACGGATCGGGATAATCGTCGTCGTCATTGCTCATGTGCGCGCTCCAAGTGTGTCATATCCGGTGATTATAGTGCCTGCGACCAGTTATTTCCATGTGGAAATTTGTCGCAGCATCAAGAACACGTCAATGTAACACTAGTTGCGCGCCGCTTCAGGCTCTGCCGCTCCTGACCTGGGTGGGCAGTGGCATCGTCGCCACCTGCGCCTGGCCGTCGGCGATGTAGCAGCTCAGCAGATGGCGCGGCGCGGCGCCGGCGAAGTCCGACCCCAGCTCGTTGTAGCAGCCGGCATCCTGCGGCGGCAGCGCCAGGTCGATGGTGTATTGCACCAGATGGTTGGCGGCCTGCACCGCCGCCAGCCGCTCGGCGCGCGCGCGGCGCTCGTCCGGTTGGCGCCAGCGCGGCGTGCCGCCCTCGAAATGGCGGATCAGCGCCGCCTCGATGACGTCGATGCGCTCGGCGTGCAGCATCTCCGACGCCAGCGGGTGTTCGTTGTGCGGCAGCGCGGCCGGATCGCCGTCGGCGCAATTGATGTCGATGTCCAGCCCGAGCACCAGGATCAGCGTGTCGGCCTCCATGCCGGTCTGGGCGCGCAGCTTGTGCAGCGCCGGCAGCCGGCCCTTGCCGAGCCGTCCGTCCGGGTCGCGCGTCTGCCCGACATATCCCACCTTGCTGGGCAGCTTGAGGGTGTGGGCGTAGGTTTGCAGCAGGTCGTGCACGGAAAACACCTCGACCAGGCCGCCCCAGTTGAGGCTGATGAAATTCTCGGTCAGGATCACGGTCGGCTTCTTCATGGTGGCGGCGAACGGCACCTTGAGCTCGACGGTGATGGATTCTTTGACTGCCTCGGCGCCGACCAGCAGCGGCAGGCTCAGCTTCAGCGAAAAGAAGCCCCATTGCACCACGCCGGTGATGTCGAAGCGCACCCGTGGACGGCTGACGGCGAAGAACAGGTGGCGCTTGTGGGCGGTGGCTTCCAGTTCGAACTGCATGCGCCGCATGTAGCGGCCGATCGGATCGCGGATGTCCGGCTTCTCGGCGAAGCCGGCGATCAGGTCGTACCAGTGGTATTTGGCGGCGGCCACGCGCACCATCCAGCTTTGCGGCGCGGTGGTGCGCTGCGGCAGGGTGGCGAATGAATCTGCATAAGGTTGCGGGTTCTGGGCAACCTGTTCAGGAAAATTCATGATGCACCTGATAGGAAAGTTGAGTTGTCGGCGACTGACCCTGCTTTCCTATCCGGCGAGGTTTTGGCTTTCAGGAAATAAGTAATGCTACGCAGTCCTGCGGGAGACTACGCCTGATCTGTCCGTACGGCAACAGAAATAATGTGACATGCAACCTTTGCGCAACTCTCAACCTGCTCAGGCCGCCAGCGCGCCGCCGGCCAGCGCCGCCTGCATCAATGCCAGCAGCTCGGCCGGTTGCTGGCACAGGTAGTCGGCCTGCCAGCTTTCCGGTTCGGTGGCGCCGCAATAACCCCAGCTGCAGGCGATGGTCAGCATGCCGGCCGCCTTGCCGGCCTGAATATCGCGCAGATCGTCGCCTACATACCAGCACTGCTCGGGCGCCAGCTTCAGTCGGCTGGCGGCCTCCAGCAGCGGCGCCGGGTGCGGCTTGGGGTGCGCGGTGGTATCGCCGGAAATGGCGCAGGCCGCGTGGCCGAGGCCGATCTGCGGCAGCAGCGGATCGGTGAAGCGCTGCGACTTGTTGGTCACCACGCCCCACTGCAGCCCGGCCGCCTCGATGCCGGCCAGCAGCGCCGGAATGCCGTCGAACAAGCGGCTGTGGACCGCGATGGCCGCCTCGTAGTTGCTGAAGAATTCATCACGCAGCGCCAGATAGCCGTCATCCTCGGGCGTCAGGCCGAACGAGGCGCCGATCATGCCGCGCGCGCCGGCCGAGGCGGTCGGACGCAGGATTTCGTAGGCGGTCGGTTCCAGGCCGCGCGCGCTGCGCAGCAGATTGACGGCAGCGGCCAGGTCGGGCGCGGTATCGGCCAGCGTGCCATCCAGGTCGAACAGGATGGCGCGCGGCGCGGCGGGCAGGGGCCGGCTCATGCTGCCAGCGGGCGGCGCGCGGCCACCAGGTAATTGACGCTGGTGTCCTCGTTGAGCGAATAAATCTTGGTCAGCGGGTTGTAGCCCATGCCCTTGAAGCCGGCCACTTCCAGCCCGGCGCTGCGGATGTACTGCGACAGCTCGGACGGTGTGATGAATTTTTCATAATCGTGGGTGCCCTTGGGCAGCATGCGCAGGACGTACTCGGCGCCGATGACGGCGAACAGGTAGGACTTCGGATTGCGGTTCAGCGTCGAGAAGAACACCTGGCCGCCGGGTTTGACCAGCGCCGCGCAGGCGCGCACGATGGCGGCCGGGTCCGGCACATGTTCCAGCATCTCCATGCAGGTGACGACGTCGAACTGGCCGGCCTCCTGCGCCGCCATGTCCTCGGCGGCGATCAGCTTGTAGCGCACCTGCACGCCGGATTCGAGCGAATGCAGGTCGGCCACTTTCAGCGCCTTCTCGCCGAGGTCGATGCCGGTGACGGTGGCGCCCTTGTGCGCCATCGACTCCGACAGGATGCCGCCGCCGCAGCCGATGTCGATCACATTCTTGCCGGTCAGTGGCGCGCGGGCGTTGATCCATTCCAGGCGCAGCGGGTTAATTTCGTGCAGCGGGCGGAACTCCGAGGTCGGGTCCCACCAGCGGTGCGCGAGCTCGGCGAATTTTTGCAGTTCTAATGGATCAGCGTTCATAGCAAGCCAGGAAAAAGACGAATCCCGCTATTCTAAAGCACGCGGCCAAAAATTCGGGGTCAGTGCCGACA
>CAUPXZ010000050.1:0-40746 GCA_963515135.1 uncultured Duganella sp.
GCCTCTGCCGTAGCGTCCGCTACGGCAGAGGCCGTGTAGAAATGGGGGACCTGACCCCGATTTTATGCTTCGATTGCTTCAAAGGCGAAGCGGACTTCTTCGCCGAATTTTTCGAGGAACATCAGCGCGCGCACGCCTTGGGCGGCGGCGGCGTAGTCGCCGGCATTGATCTGCTGTGCGATCTGCGCCAGCTGCTCTTTGCGGGCATTGCGCAGCTGCTGGTCGAGCGATTCCAGCGCGTCGCTATCCTTGCCGGCGCGGGCGTCGCCCAGCTCTTCGCGCCACTCCATCTGCTGCATCAGGAAGGCCATCGGCATCGCCGTATTCGACTCGGTCTGCAGGTCGACGCCAGCCAGCTCGCACATGTATTGCGCGCGCTTCTGCGGATGCTTCAGGGTCTGGTAGGCTTCGTTGGCGCGGGTGGCCCACTGCATGGCGACGCGCTTTTCGGCGTCGGTGGCATTGACGAACTTGTCGGGATGGACGCGGCTCTGCACGTCGCGGTAGGCGCTGTCCAGCGCGCCCGCGTCGACGGCAAACTGCTGTGGCAGGTTGAAGAGTTCGAAGTGATTCTGCATACGGCTCAGACGCGGAAGCTTTCACCGCAACCGCAAGCGTCTTTCTCGTTCGGGTTGTTGAACTTGAAGCCTTCGTTCAGGCCTTCGCGCGCGAAATCCAGCTCGGTGCCGTCGATGTACGGCAGGCTTTTCGGATCGACGAATACTTTCACGCCGTGCGACTCGAACACGCTGTCTTCGTCGGTGACTTCGTCCACGTACTCCAGCTTGTAGGCCATGCCCGAGCAGCCGGTAGTGCGCACGCCAAAACGCAAACCGAGGCCCTTGCCGCGGCGCTCGATGTAGCGGTTGATGTGTTTCGCTGCTTTTTCGGTCAGGGTGATTGCCATTTGATTCTCCCGCGCCCCGGTTTGGCCGGGGCGACGTACAGTAATTACGCTTCTACGGTGGCGTGCTTGTTCTGGTAGTCCAGCACCGCTGCCTTGATGGCGTCTTCCGCCAGGATCGAGCAGTGGATCTTCACCGGCGGCAGCGCCAGTTCTTCGGCGATCTGGGTGTTCTTGATGGCCAGCGCCTGGTCCAGGGTTTTGCCCTTGACCCATTCGGTCACCAGCGAGCTCGAGGCGATCGCCGAGCCGCAGCCGTAGGTCTTGAATTTCGCGTCTTCGATCAGGCCATCGGCGCCGACCTTGATCTGCAGCTTCATGACGTCGCCGCAGGCCGGCGCGCCGACCATGCCGGTGCCGACCGAATCGTCGCCCTTTTCAAAGGCGCCGACGTTGCGTGGATTTTCGTAGTGGTCCAACACTTTTTCCGAGTAAGCCATTTTGATGCTCCTATTTCTTCAATGTTAGTGGGCTGCCCATTGGATCGAGCTGATGTCGATGCCTTCTTTGAACATATCCCACAGCGGCGACAGTTCACGCAGTTTGTTGACCTTGGACTTCATCAGTTCGATCGCGAAGTCGATATCGGCCTCGGTGGTGAAGCGGCCGATGGTGAAACGGATCGAGCTGTGCGCCAGTTCGTCGCTGCGGCCCAGCGCGCGCAGTACATACGATGGTTCCAGCGAGGCCGAGGTGCAGGCGGAGCCCGACGATACCGCCAGGTCTTTCACCGCCATGATCAGCGACTCGCCCTCGACGTAGTTGAAGCTGACGTTCAGGTTGTGCGGCACGCGATGTTCCATGTCGCCGTTGATGTAGGTTTCTTCGATCTCTTGCAGGCCCTTGGCCAGACGGTCGCGCAGCGCCTTGATGCGAGAGATCTCAGTGTCCATTTCCACTTTCGCCAGGCGGAAGGCTTCGCCCATGCCGACGATCTGGTGGGTCGGCAGCGTGCCCGAACGCAGGCCGCGCTCGTGGCCGCCGCCGTGCATTTGCGCTTCGATGCGCACGCGCGGCTTGCGGCACACATACAGCGCGCCCACGCCTTTCGGGCCGTAGGTTTTGTGTGCGGTGAAGGTCATCAGGTCGACCTTGGTCTTTTGCAGGTCGATTACCACTTTGCCGGTCGCTTGCGCGGCGTCGCAGTGGAAGATGATGCCTTTCGAACGGCACAGTTCGCCGATCTGGTCGATAGGCTGGATCACGCCGATTTCGTTGTTGACCAGCATCACCGAGATCAGGATGGTGTCCGGACGGATGGCGGCGGTCAACTGCTCGATCGTGATCAGGCCGTTGTCCTGCGGTTCCAGGTAGGTCGCTTCAAAACCCTGGCGCTCCAGTTCACGCACGGTGTCCAGCACGGCTTTGTGCTCGGTTTTCACGGTGATGATGTGCTTGCCCTTGGTCTTGTAGAACTGCGCCGCGCCCTTGATGGCCAAGTTGTTCGATTCGGTCGCGCCCGAGGTCCAGATGATTTCGCGCGGGTCGGCATTGACCAGCGCTGCCACATTGGCGCGCGCCTCTTCCACCGCTTTTTCGGCGGTCCAGCCATACATGTGGCTGCGCGACGCCGGATTGCCGAACTGTTCGCGCAGGTATGGGATCATCGCATCGGCGACGCGTGGATCGATCGGCGTGGTGGCCGAATAGTCCATATAGATCGGGAAATGCGGCGCGGTCTGGAAGGTCACGTCAGCGATGTTTTTTTCTGGGGCGTTCATCTGGTTACTCCGTTAGGGCTTACAGCGCGGCGTGGGTGTCGTTGCGGTGCATCACAACCACGTTTTGCTCAGCGTTCTTCTGCTTTTGTTGATCGACCAGATCCTGCAGCGAAACGGAATCCAGATAATCAACCATTTTTTCATTCAGCGTGGCCCACAGCTCGTGGGTCATGCAGCGCACGCCGCTGGCGGCGTCGGCGCCATGGCAATTTTCCTTGCCGCCGCACTGGGTCGCATCCAGCGGCTCGTCGACGGCGATGATGATGTCGGCCACGGTGACCTTGTCGGCGCGGCGCGCCAGACTGTAGCCACCGCCCGGACCGCGGATCGATTCGACGATCTCGTGGCGGCGCAGCTTGCCGAACAGCTGCTCCAGGTAGGACAAGGAAATCGCCTGACGCTGGCTGATGCCGGACAGCGTGACTGGTCCCTTGCCTTGGCGCAACGCCAAGTCAATCATTGCAGTCACAGCAAAACGGCCTTTGGTGGTCAGACGCATCACTACCTCGGTTGAGTTAAAATATCGACCTCTTAGCTTCGTTTAAAAGCCTGATTAGTTGATCGAATTAGTCAAGTATACCAAACTTTAATGAAGCTTGCTGGTCGCCCCTCGTTTACGGCTTGAGCAGCCGCATCGGCTGGAACAGCTGGTGCATTTCCTTGTTGCCAATAAAACTCAGGTTGTAGGGGTGCTCCGCCGAAATCTGCGGAAAATCCTTCATTACCGGCAACTTACTGAGCAATTCAGCAATTTTTCCCCACAGCACCATCGTCGGCACTGGCTGCGCCTGCCGGGCCAGGCCGGCCATCACCGTCTCGAAGAACGGCAGCCAGGCTTTGGCATCCTTGGCCGGGGCCACATGGCTGCGGAACACCAGCGAGGCGTTGAGCAGCAGGAAGCCCTGCCCGGTCAGCTTGTGCTGCATCTCGGCCAGGGTCAGGATATGGCTGCCAGCGCCGCTGCGCGCCTGGGCCGACACGGCGGCCATCGCCGCGCCGGCGGTGTTTTCTAGTTGCAACTGACCATCGGCCACCAGCAGCATCTTCATGAAGTTGCGCAGCGAGGTAGCCTTGTTGACCGGTTTCGACAGGCCGCCGCCCTCTTCCGACGACCACAGACCGCCAACCGCGCCATCCATGAAACAGACGCCGGTGGCGCTCTCTGCTCGCGGATATGGTCCTTCGCCCACCAGTACATACTTCACCTTGTCGAGCGGCAGCGCGAATGCCGCAAACAGCCGCTGTTCCGTCGGCAGGTACTGATCCTGCGCCAATTGCGGCAGGTAGTCCGGCGTCGCCGCCATCACGGCTTCCAGCCCCTTGGTCAGCAATGGGCGCCAGGAAACATCGGCGCGGTTAAGCGCCGCCAGGATGGTGGTCGGTATTGTCATGAAGAAAATTGCTTTTGGGGAAAGGCGAGATTGTAACGCGCCGAGGACCGCAGCGGCATTTTCTGATGGGAAAGTGTTAAGATAATTTTCGAATACATGTCTGATTTTGGGGAATAAATGGGCCGACGAGGTTTGAATGGCTGGATCGCCGCTGCCGCACTGACGATTTCGATGAGCGCCGGCGCGCAGACCGCCGCGCCGCCGGTGCTGGACGAAGCGCTGGACGCGCCGGCGCGCGCCCACATCATCAACGAGTTTGCGCGCCGGCTGAACGAGTTGCACGTCGACGGCCCGCGCGCCAAGGCGGCAGCCGACGACCTGCGCCAGCGCCTGGCGCGGGGCGACTACGACCAGCAGTTGACGGCACGCGGCCTGGCCGCGCGCGTCACCCGCGATGTGGCGGCGATTGCGCCGGATCGCCATACCTATCTGGAATTCGTGCCCTACGACCTGGGCGACGAGCGCCAGCGCCCGCAACCGCCCGCCCCGGCGGCCGACAATTACGGTTTCCGCAAGTTCGAATCGCTGGACGACAACATCGCTTACCTGAAGATCAGCCGTTTCGCGACGCTGGACCGCGGCGCGCTGGATACCGCAGCGCGCCTGATGGACCAGGCGGCCGCCAGCCCTGCCCTGATCATCGATGTGCGCGACGCCGGCGGCGACAGCCAGGAAATGGCGATGCTGCTGGCCAGCTATCTGCTGGAAGACCAGCGCAGCTGGTTCTTCCGCGACGACCGCATCCACCTGCACGACCAGATCGACCGCGCGGGCCGCGTGGTGGCGGAATACTGGACCTGGGACGAGGTGCCGGGAAGGCGCTTCGGCGCCGACAAGCCCTTGTACATCCTGATCAACGAGCGCACCAGCGGCGCCGCCGAGGCCTTCGCCTACGATGTGCAGCAGTACCAGAACCGCGCCGTGCTGGTCGGCGCTCCTACGCTGGGCGATGCGCGCACCGGCGCCAAGCAGCGCATCTCGCGCCAGTTGCAAACCTCGATCGCGATCACCCGCGCCAGCAATGTCATCACCCGCTACAACTGGGAAGGTGGCGGCGTCCAGCCCAACCGCATGGTGGCCCCCGCCCGCGCGCTGGACGAGGCGCGCCAACTGGCACAGGCTCGCCTCGCCGCCGAGCGCGGCAAAGTCAAGCGCTGAGCCAGCCGCCCTCGAAGCCGGCGCGGCACAGCCCGTCACGCAGATAGGCGTTGCCGCGCATCAGTCGCCACGGAAAGTCATGCAGATGGTTTTCCACCATGATCACCGTCGGCCCCTCATTGATGCCGAAGTGGTAAGGCGACACCCAGCGCCGCCCGCCACCCTTGCCGTGATGGAAAACGGTCGAGAACGATGCCTTGAAGCCGTACTGATTCTGTTCGCACAGATGCAATCCCTGGTAGTGCTCAATGCTGGGCAACACGATTTCCGGCGCGAACGGCAGCGAAGCGGCCACCGCCCACGGCGCCAGCGTGCCGTCGTCCGGGCCATACGGCGCGCCGCGTCCGACGTAGTCGTAGAACTTGCGCTGGATGCCATCGATCTTGCGGCTGGCCGGGCCCGGCCCGTCGCTGGCCGTGATGCCCCAGCACAGCGCGCCATAATCGGGAAAACCGAGCGGATTCTCGATCGCATAGCGCTGCTGTACATGCGTGGCACGGCGGCTGTTCTCGAAGTAATCCAGATCGTGCGCGCGCATGAAGTCGTCGCGAATGCCGCGCAGGTCGAGCCAGATGTGCGACATCTGGTGGATGAACAACGGCCCGGCATACAGGTAATCGATGCCGTACACCGACTTCCACTCATAGGTGCTGGACCAGGCGTTGTAGCTGTCGCGCTCGATCGGGAAGGTCGGCGAACCCAGCGCCAGGATGTATAGGATCAGCGCCTCATCGTAGCCCTCCCAATGCCAGCGCAGAAAACCCTTGTCAGGCTGCCAGCCATGGCACAGCAGGCGCTTGCGGCCGACCATCCATTGCCAGTCGACGCGGCGATACAGCATGTCGGCCAGTTCGCGGATCTCGCCCTCTTCCTGCGTGTCGGCGCTGAAGTAGCCGGCCGCAGTGAGCATGCCGGCAATCAGCAACGCGGTATCGATGCTGGATAGCTCGCAGTCCCACACCCGCCGGCCGCTGTTCATGTCCAGGAAGTGGTAATAGAAACCCTTGTAGCCGCTCGCGGTCGGCGAGTCGCTCTGCTCGCTGGCGGCGAAAAACCGCAGCGCGGCCAGGGTGCGCGCCACGGCGTCCGCGCGCGCCATGCAGCCGCGCTCGACGCCGATCGGGTAGACCGTCAGCGCCATGCCGACGGCGGCAATGCTGGCCGGCCAGTCCTCGGCCGTCTTGTCCCGGATCAGGCCGTTGAGCGGGTTGTACTCGCTGATGAAATAGTCGAACGAGTCCTTTTGCATTGTATGCAGCAACGCCTGCGCGTCGGCTGAAGTCATGGTGTGCCCTGGCTTGTTACAGACGCATCCATACTGACACCGCAGCCCGTCAGCGTATGTACCTCAGCGCACTTATTCCGCGTCCGGCTGGCGGGATGGATGGGCTTGCTGGAAGGCCGGCAGCTCGTTGCAGGCGGCGTGGATGCGCGCGATGGTCGGGTACGGCGCCAGATCGACGCCGAAGCGCTGCGCGCTGAACACTTGCGGCACCAGGCAGCAATCGGCCAGCGAGGGCCGGTCGCCGTGACAGTAGCGGCCGGTGCGCGGGTCGTCGGCCAGCAAGCTTTCCAGCGCGGCCAGGCCGGTGCGCAGCCAATGCTGTTGCCAGCCGAGCTTGACGTCTTCTGTCAAGCCGAGTTGCCCGGTCAGGTGTTTCAGCACGCGCAGATTGCCCAGCGGGTGCGTGTCGGCTGCGACGGTCAGCGCCAGCGCGCGCACACGGGCGCGCTCCCCCGGTGTTGCCGGCAACACCGGCGTTTGCGGCTGCGTCTCTTCCAGATACTCGATGATGGCCAGCGACTGGCCGATGAGGTTGCCGTCATCGGCCAGCGCCGGCAGCAGCGCCGCCGGGTTGATGGCGCGGTAGGCGGCGCTGAGCTGCTCGCCGCCGTTGCGCAGCAGATGCACCGGGACGGCCTCGTAAGCGATGCCTTTCAGGTTCAGCGCGATGCGCACGCGATAGGCGGCCGAGCTGCGGAAGTAGGTGTAGAGCTTCATCAGCGACGCTCCCGGTAAGGCGTGACGACCTGCTCGATGGCGCCAAAGATGCTGGCGCCGTGCTCATCCTTCATTTCGATACGCACGCTGTCGCCAAACTTGAGGAATGGCGTTTGCGGCTTGCCGGTTTCGATGGTTTCGTACATCCGCACTTCGGCCAGGCAGCAGTAGCCGACGCCACCATTGGCGATGCTCGATCCGTGCAGGCCGCCTTGTTTATTGGAAACGGTGCCGGAGCCGATGATGGTGCCGGCCGCCAGTTCGCGCGTGGCCGCCGCGTGCGCGACCAACTGCGCGAAGCTGAAGGTCATGTCTTCGCCGGCGTTTGGCTGGCCGAATGGCTGCCGGTTCAGGTCGACCAGCAGCGGCAGGTGCAGCTTGTTGTCCGCCCAGTGCGCGCCCAGCTCGTCGGGCGTCACCGCCACCGGCGAGAACGCGCTGGCCGGCTTGGACTGGAAAAAGCCGAAGCCTTTGCCCAGCTCGTTGGGGATCAGGTTGCGCAGCGAGACGTCGTTGACCAACATCACCAGGCGGATCGCTGCGCCGGCCTGCTGCGGCGTTGCCCCCATGCGCAGGTCGCCAGTGATGACGGCCACTTCCGCTTCCAGGTCGATGCCCCATTCTTCCGACAGCGCGTAGATCGGATCGCGCGGGCCGACGAAACTGTCCGAGCCGCCCTGGTACATCAGCGGATCGGTATAGAACGAGGCGGGCACTTCGGCATTGCGCGCCTTGCGCACCAGCTCGACGTGATTGATATAGGCCGAGCCGTCCGCCCATTGGTAGGCACGCGGCAATGGCGAGTGGCAGTGCTGCTGCTCGAACGGCTGGGCGTCGACCGCTTCGCCGGCGTTCAGCGTGGCGTAGACTTGCCTGAGGCGCGGCTCGACATGCTCCCAATGATCCAGCGCATGCTGCAACGTGGCGGCGATTTTCGGCACCAGCTGGTAGCGCGTCAGGTCGCGGCTCACCACGACCAGGCGGCCGTCGCGGCTGCCGTCTTTCAGGGTGGCAAGCTTCATGCGTCACCTCCATGCATCCACGCCGCATGCTTCGGCGCTTTCCGGGTCTGCGACCACTCCTCCAGCATGTCCCATTTAACCTGGTCCAGCTTTTGCATCATTTCCGGCGTGCCGATGTTGCAGGCCAGTTCGAGACGATGACCGTTCGGGTCGAAGAAATAAATCGATTTGAAGATGGTGTGATTGACCGGGCCGATCACCTCGATACCGGCGGCCACCAGCCGCTCCTTGGCGGCCAGCAACTCATCCAAGCTGGCGACCTCCATCGCCAGATGCTGCACCCAGGCCGGCGTATTCTGGTCGCGCCCCATTTCCGGCTGCGTCGGCAGCTCGAAGAAAGCCAGCACGTTGCCATGGCCGGCATCCAGGAACACATGCATATACGGATCCGGCGCCTTGGTCGACGGCACTTCGTTCTCGGCGATGGCCAGCACGAAGTCCATATTCAGATGTTTGACGTACCACTCGACGGTTTCTTTGGCGTCTTTGCAGCGGTAGGCGACGTGGTGTATTTGCTTGATTTTCATAGCTGTCTCCTTCTCGATTCCGGCATTAGATGCCAGTTTCAGATATCATGCAAATCGTATTTATCCCGCTATTTATCAGAATTTTCAATGAATCCTAGCTTACGCCAGATGCGCGCCCTGGTGGCGCTGGCCAAGACCGGCAGCTTTACGCTGGCCGCCGACCACCTGAGCGTGACGCAGTCGGCGCTCAGCGGCCAGATCAAGGAGCTGGAGCAGTTGCTGGGCATGCGTGTGGTCGAGCGTACCACGCGCAAGACCCAGTTATCGGAACTGGGCCGGGAACTGTATCCGCTGTTCGACAAGATGCTGCACGACCTCGACCGCGCCATGGCCGACATCGCCAGTCGCAAGGCGCTGAAGCAGGGGTCGGTCCGCATTGCGGCACCGCAGATGCTGTCGTGCACCATGGTGCCGGAGGTGATCGCCGCCTACCGCGAGCGCCATCCCGAGGTGCAGGTGCGGCTGACCGACTGTCCATTGGAGCAGGTATCGGCACGCGTGTTCAGCGGCGAAGTCGACTTCGGCATCGGCCCCGAACGCGACGCCACCGCTGAAATCGCCGCGCAGCCGCTGTTCGAGATGCCGTTCGTCGTGGTCTACCCGCCGGGCCACGAGCTGGACCAGCGCAAGCGCATCACCTGGAGCGACGTCAACCGCCATCCTTTCATTTCGCTGCAAGGCCAGTTCACCGAACGGCTGTTGCGGGATGTTCACGTTTCCTTCCGGGAGCTCTCGCTCAGCCCGCACAATGAGGTGACCTTCATGACCACCGCCCTGGCCATGGTCCATGCGCGCCAGGGCATTACTGTGTGCCTGCCTTACGCGCAAAAAATGGTGCAGCTGTACGGCCTGAAAATGCGGCAACTGGAGGCGCCGGCCTTGACCCGGCGCTTCTTCGTCTACACCCGCAGCGCCCGCGCGCTTTCGCCGGCGGCAGAAAGTCTGGCAGCTTTTCTGCATGAGTTCGTTGCCGCCCAGGAATGGAACCTGTCTGATGCTTAACAGCTTACTTACAATTTATTTCAATTGAGCAAATTAATTTGCCACAAACCTATTGTGGAAGCGGTTTCTGTTTGTGTATGCTTTATTCATGAACATTTTGCACATAGACTCCTGCGCCCTCGGCGATAACTCGACTTCCCGCCAGATTACCTCGGCGGCCATTGCGGCGCTGACCACGGCTAACAGCCATGCGACCGTACTCTACCGCGACCTCGCGGCTGCTCCCCTGTCCCATGCCAGCGGCCCGCTGCTGCAAGTTATCAGCCAGCGCTGGGACGCCGATATCCCGATGAACGCCGGACTGCGCGCCGAAGCGCTGCAAAGCGCTTCGCTGCTGCAGGAATTCCAGGAGGCCGATGTGATCGTGCTCGGCGCCCCCATGCACAATTTCTCGATCCCATCGACGCTCAAGGCGTGGATGGACCGCCTGCTGGAACTGCAAACCACCGCCGGCCGCCCGCGCGCCAGCGTGCGCTTGTTACTGGTCACGTCCGGCTGCGCCGTAATGGGCCAGCAATCGCGCGACGAGCTGCTGGACAACCACGAAATGCAACTCAAAGCCGCATTCAACTTCATCGGCGTGGGCCGCGTCGACATAGTGCGCCATCTGGCCGACCTGCCTTTGGTTCTGGGACTCGAAAAGGCCGCCTGATGATAGCGCTACCGCTGTTTTATAATGGCGGCATGACTGCGAACACCATCACCATCAACCAGCGGATGGACAAGTTTGACGGCCAGCACAGCGTCTGGCTGTTTGGCTACGGCTCCTTGATCTACAAAGCGGACTTCCCCTACCTGCAACGCCGCCCGGCCAGCATCGATGGCTGGACGCGACGTTTCTGGCAGGGTTCGCACGACCATCGCGGCACGCCGGAAGCGCCGGGCCGCGTGGTGACGTTGATCGAGGAAGCCGGCGCCATCTGCCACGGCATGGCTTACCTGATCACGCCGGACGTCTTTGCCCACCTCGACCACCGCGAAAAAAACGGCTACCTGCGTTTGGCCATGCCGATGACCTTTGACGACGGCGACGCCGTCGAAGGCCTGGTCTACATTGCCACGCCGGACAACACTGCCTTCCTCGGCGCTGCGTCGGAGCTGGACATCGCCGCCCACATCGCCCGCTCCACCGGCCCCAGCGGCCCGAACAGCGACTACCTCAATCATCTGGCCCATGCCCTGCGCGAATTGGGCCGGCACGACCAGCATGTGTTCGAGATCGAACGCCACCTGGCGGCGCTGCAATCAAAATAAATCCAGCTGCCCCGCATCGGCAGCCGCCCTGGCCCGCGCGCCGAGCGGGGGCACCACCAGCGGCCGCGTGAACTGCGACGCATCCATGCGGTGGAAGCGGCTGCCGTGGCCGGCCAGTCCCAGCCGCTCCGAGGCGATCTTGACGCGCTGGCGTATCAGCTCGGCCCACACACCCTCGCCTTTCATGCGCGTGTCGAAGTTGCTGTCGTAGTCCTTGCCGCCGCGCATTTCACGCACGCGGTTCATGACCCGCTGCGCGCGCTCGGGGAAGTGCGCCTGCAACCACTCCTTGAACAGCGGCGCCACCTCCCACGGCAGCCGCAGCACCGTGTAGTGCGCGCTGACCGCGCCCGCCTCCTTGACCGCTTCCAGTATCCGCTCGATGTCCGGCTCGGTAACGAAGGGAATGATGGGCGCGATGCTGACCGCCACCGGTATGCCGGCATCGGTCAGCGTGCGGATGGTGCGCAGGCGGCGCGCGGGCGCTGCCGCGCGCGGCTCCAGCGTGCGGGCGATGGCCGGGTCCAGCGTGGTCAGCGTGATGGCGACGCCGGCCTGCTGCTTCGCGGCCATCGGCGCCAGGATGTCTATGTCGCGTTCGATCAGCGAGTTCTTCGTGATCAGGCCGACCGGGTGCTGGCATTCCTGCAGCACTTCCAGCACGCGGCGCGTCAGCTGGTATTCGCGCTCGCATGGCTGGTAGGCGTCGGTGTTGACGCCGAGCGCGATCGACTCCGGCTGATAACTGGGCTTGGCTAGCTCGCGCCGCAGCACCTCCGGCGCGTTGACCTTGGCAAAGATCTTGCTCTCGAAATCCATGCCCGGCGACAGGCCCAGATAACTGTGCGTAGGCCGCGCAAAGCAGTAAATGCAGCCATGCTCGCAACCGCGATACGGATTCAGCGATACGCCGAACGGCAAGTCCGGCGAGGCATTGCGACTGAGGATGGACTTGCAAATTTCCTCGGTGACATGCGTTTTCCATGGTCTGGCCTCCTCTTCCTCGCGCTCCCAGCCGTCGTCGTAGGCTACGCGCGCATTCAGTTCGTAGCGGCCCTGCATGTTCGACACGGCGCCACGCCCCTTCTGCGCCGTCAGCGAAGGCGGCGGCAGCATCACTTGTTCGTGCTTGTTTTCGTCGTAGGACATGGCGTCGCTCGCAATACTGTATACATATACAGTATTCTAGGCGCTGCGCGCCGCCATTTCAAGCGAAATCCGCTTGCGTTCTTGGGGAGCGCCGGGGCAAGCTGGTATCATGCCGGGCTTCGCCCCAGCGCGCGCTCAGCGCAGCGTTCGGCAACCTTACAGTGAGTCATACTATGAACAATTCGAGCCAACCTCTGCCGTCGTTCTTCAGCCGGATTTCGATCGCGATCGGCGCTTTCTTCCGCGCCCTGTCCGACGCTGAATACGCCGCGCGCCTGACGCGCATCGACGACGCACCGCAACCAGCGACTGCGCCAGTCGCGCCGCCGGCCCCTGTCCCAACGCCAGCCCCGGTGACGCTGCGCGTCGCCACGCCGGACGCCGCGCTGCAACTGCTGTCGCTGTTCCAGCGCGAAGCGCGCCTGATCGACTTCACCCAAGAAAACCTGAGCGCCTATTCCGACGCCGACATCGGCGCCGCCGCGCGCGTGGTGCACGAAGGCTGCGCCAAGGTGCTGAAAGAACACTTCACCATCCAGCCGATCCGCAGCGAGGCGGAAGGCAGCCGCGTCGAACTGCCGGAAGGCTTCGACGCCGCCGCTGTGCGCCTGACCGGCAACGTGGTCGGCAAGGCGCCGTTCAAGGGCACGCTGAGCCACCGCGGCTGGCGTTCGGCCGAGGTGCGCCTGCCGAAACTGGCGCAAGCGCATGAGGCGTCCATCCTGGCGCCGGCGGAGGTGGAATTATGAGCGAACCACGTTATGCCATCGGCATTGACCTCGGCACCACGCACAGCGCGCTGTCGTATGTGAATCTGCAAGCCAGCGACGGCGAGAAAACGGCGCACGGGGTGCTGGCGATTCCGCAGCTGACCGCGCCCGGCACCGTTGAAGAACTGCCGCTGCTGCCATCCTTCCTGTACCTGCCGCACGCCGACGAACTGGCGCCGGGCGAAAACAATCTGCCGTGGCAGCAAAGCGCCGAAGAGCAAACCGGCGTGGCCGGCGAGATGGCGCGCAGCCGTGGCGCCACCACGCCGATCCGCCTGGTGTCGAGCGCGAAAAGCTGGTTGAGCCATCCGGGTGTCGACCGTCGTTCGGCGCTGCTGCCGAACGACGCGCCGGAAGAAGTCACGCGCGTGTCGCCACTGGAAGCGTCCACCCGCTACCTGGCCCACCTGCGCAAGGCGTGGGAACAGGCGCACCCCGACGCGCCGTTCGGCGAGCAGGCGGTGACGGTGACGATTCCGGCATCCTTCGATCCGGGCGCGCGCGAACTGACCGCCGACGCGGCACGCGCTGCCGGCTATACCAATCTCACGCTGCTGGAAGAACCGCAGGCCGCGCTGTACAGCTGGATCCAGGGCAGCGAAGGCCGCTGGCGCAAGGAAGTCAAACCGGGCGACATCATCCTGGTGGTGGACGTCGGCGGCGGCACCAGCGACTTCTCGCTGATCGCCGTGCTGGAACGCGACGGCGTGCTGGAGCCGCACCGCATCGCGGTGGGCGACCACATTCTGCTGGGCGGCGACAATATGGACCTGGCGCTGGCGCACCTGGTGGCGCGCAAGCTGGCCGCCAACGGTACGCAGCTCGACGCGTGGCAGATGCGCGCGCTGACCTATGGCTGCCGCAGCGCCAAGGAAAAGCTGCTGGCCGATGCAACCGTGGCCACCTGGCCGATCGTGGTGCCGAGCCGTGGCTCGAAACTGATCGGCGGCTCGATCCGCACCGAACTGACGCGCGACGAAGTCAGCACCTTCATCCTCGACGGCTTCTTCCCGAAAGTGGATGCATCGGCGCGTCCGGCCGTGCGCACCCGCGCCGGCCTGACCCAGCTTGGTTTGCCATACGCGCAGGACGCCGGCATCACGCGCCATCTGGCGGCCTTCCTGGCGCGCCAGGTCGGCGCCACGGCGGAGCTGGAAGGCTATGCCGGCAAGCAAAGCGCCGACGCCACCTTCCTGCACCCGACCGCAGTGCTGTTCAACGGCGGCGTGTTCAAGTCGGACCTGCTGGCGCAGCGCATCCTGGGCACCATCAACGACTGGCTGTACATGGAAGGCGCGGAGCCTGCACGCATGCTGGGCGGCGCCGATCTGGATCTGGCGGTTGCGCGCGGCGCGGCTTACTACAGCTACGTGCGGCGCGGCAGCGGCGTGCGCATTCGCGGCGGCACGGCGCGTTCGTACTACGTGGCGATCGAGTCGGCGATGCCGGCGATACCCGGCATGGAGCCGCCGATTCAGGCGCTGTGCGTGGCGCCGTTCGGCATGGAGGAAGGCAACGAGATCGAACTGCCGAACCAGGAGTTCGGCCTGGTGGTCGGCGAGCCGGTGCAGTTCCGCTTCTTCGGTTCCTCGGTGCGCCGTCAGGACCAGATCGGCGACCTGCTGGACTTCTGGGGCGCCGATGAACTGATCGAGATGAACGAGATCCAGGCCAACCTGTCGCCGGAAGGCCGTGTGGCCGGCGACGTGGTGCAGGTGCGCCTGCATGCGATGGCGACCGAATCGGGCACGCTGGAGCTGGCCGCAGTGGCCAACGACGGCCAGCGCTGGAAAGTGGAGTTCGACGTCCGCACAGCATGAGTAACTACGTCGTCAGCATCGACCTGGGCACCACCAATACGGTGATGGCCTTTGCGCAAGCCGGTAGCGCGCGGATTCAATTGTTCGACATCGATCAATTGACGGCGCCCGGCGAGGTTGGTGCTGCGGCGTTGCTGCCGTCCTTGCGCTATCACCCTGCCACCGGCGAGCTGGCGGCGGGTGAACTGCAGCTGCCCTGGCCACAGGAAGATGCGGCGCAGGCGGTGATCGGCCAACTGGCCCGCAAGCTTGGCGCGCAGGTGCCGGGACGGCTGGTGGCCAGCGCCAAGAGCTGGTTGTCGCATCCGCAGGTGGATCGCATGGCGGCTATCCTGCCATGGGGCGCGCAGGCCGATGTGGCCAAGGTCTCGCCGGTGGCTGCCAGTGCCTCGTATCTGGCGCATTTGCGACATGCATGGAATACGCGCTTCCCGGCGCATCCGCTTGAAAAACAGCAGATTGTTTTAACCATTCCCGCGTCGTTCGATGAAGGTGCCCGGGCGCTGACGCTGGAGGCGGCGCGCATGGCGGGCCTGCCGTCGCTGCGGTTGCTGGAGGAGCCGCAGGCGGCGTTCTATGACTGGCTGTTCCGCCAGCGGGCGTCGCTGGCGGAAGATCTGGCCCAAACCCGGCTGGTGCTGGTATGCGACGTCGGCGGCGGTACCACGGACTTCAGCCTGATGAAGGTGGAAGCCAGCGGCGAGAGCCAGCCGGCCATCAACCGCATCGGCGTCGGCAACCATTTGATCCTCGGCGGCGACAATATGGACCTCGCCCTCGCCCATCTGGTCGAGGCGCGGCTGACCGGCGGCGCGCCGCAGGCGAAGCTTTCCGCCAGCCGCTTGTCGCAACTGGCGGAGCGCTGCCGGGCGGCGAAAGAGTTGCTGCTCGCTGCCGACGCACCGGAACGCACCACCGTCACGCTGCTGGGCACCGGTTCGAAACTGATCGGCGGCTCACGCTCGGCCGAACTGACGCGCGACGAAGTCTCCGCGCTGGTGGTCGACGGCTTCTTCCCCCTCAACGAAACGCAAGCCCCGGCAAAACGCGGACGCGGCGCCATCGTCGAATTCGGCCTGCCCTACGCCGCCGATGCGGCCATCACACGCCATCTTGCCGACTTCCTGCGCCAGCACGCCGCCGCCGCGCGCCAAACCCTGGGACTGTCCGCCGACAGCGGCGCGATCCCGATGCCGGACACGCTGCTGCTGAACGGTGGCGTATTCCGCGCCGACGCCCTGGCGCGACGGCTGGAAGCCACGCTGGCAGGCTGGCGCCGGCAACCGCTGCGCGTACTGCACAACGACAACCCGGACGTCGCCGTGGCACGCGGCGGTGTCGCCTACGCGCTGGGCCAGTCGGGCCAGGCGCCGGTCATCGGCGGCGGCGCCGCGCGCAGCTATTTCCTGCTGCTGGACGACGCCGGCCCCGCCGACAAGGCGCGCCGCGCCATCTGCATCCTGCCGCGCGGCGCCGCCGAAAACCGCGAGCTGCTGCTGGCCGGGCGTACTTTTGCCCTGCGCCTGGGCAGGCCGGTGCGTTTTCACCTCGCCTCCTCCACCTCCGACGCGCCGCAAGCCGGCGACGTGGTCGAACTGCACCCCGACCAATACATCCAGTTGCCGCCGATCGCCACCGTCCTGCGCGACAGCGGCGCCGCCGACGCGCGCAAGGAAATCCCGGTGCAACTGGCCGCCATGCTGAGCGAAGTCGGCACACTGGAAGTGCACTGCGTCGCCACGGAAGATGCGCAACGCTGGCTGCTGGAATTTCAGCTGCGCGGCGAAGCGACACCGGAAGCCACCGCGCCGGATGAAACGCCGATGCCAGCCGGTCTCACCGCCGCCGTCGAAAAAATCGACCGTATCTTCGGCTCCCGCGCACAGCAGGTCGACATCAAGGAAGTCAAACAGCTGCGCGGCCAGCTGGAACACCTGCTGGGCAGCCGTGAAAGCTGGACCACGCCGGTGCTGCGCCGCCTGTTCGACGCGTTGATGGAACGCGCCAAAGGCCGCCGCCGCTCTTCCGAACACGAACGCGCATGGCTTAACCTGAGCGGCTATTGTCTGCGGCCGGGCTTCGGCCACACGCTCGATGAGTGGCGCATCGAGCAGCTATGGGCGATGTTCGACAGCGGCGTACAAAACCACAAGGATAGCCAGGTCTGCGCCGAATGGTGGACGCTGTGGCGCCGCGTCGCCGGCGGCTTGAGCGTGGAAGCGCAATTGCGCGTGCTGGACGATTTTGCCTTCAACGTGCAGGCCGACGCCGCAGAGCGCGGCCGGCGCCCGGTCACGCTGGTCAACGGCAGCGAGGAAGACATGCTGCGCCTTGGCGCATCGCTGGAACGCATCCCCGGCAACTACAAGGCAGAAATCGGCGCGTGGATGCTGGACCAGCTGCACAAGGCCAGCAGGTCCGCAGCCAAGGCGGCCGCCAACAAAACCCGCACCGGCGCGGCCGATGTCGCAAGAGCAGAAGCAGCGCAGGGGCGCTTCCTGTGGGGACTGAGCCGCGTCGGCGCGCGCCAGCCCTTCCACGGCAGCGCGCACGACGTGGTGGAAACCGCCATCGTCGAGCAATGGCTGGACAGCGTGCTGCAACTCGACTGGAAAAAAGTGGAGCCGGCCGGCTTTGCCGCCGCCCATCTGGCGCGCATGAGCGGCGACCGCTCGCGCGACATCAACGACACGCTGCGCGCCGACGTGCTGCGCCGCCTGAGCGGCATCGGCGCCCCGGCCAACTGGAGCGCCATGGTGCGCGACGTGGTGCAGCTCGACCAGGCCGACGAAAAGCGCATGCTGGGCGACGCCCTGCCGCCAGGCCTCAAGCTGATTTCGTGACGTAGCCGGCCTGCTGGGCGACGAAGCCGTCGAAGGCGTCGATCAGCGGATTATATTTGTTTATATCGTTTTCCAGCTGCGCCAGCGCGTAGACCGTGGCTTCCAGCGTGGATAACTGGTCCGGCAAATGCGCCTTGCGAATCAGGTAATGCGACGGTGGCGTGTCGCGCAGCGGCATGCGCGGCAAAGTCTGAAGCGGCGGATTCAGATACAGCATCTTGCGACTCTTGCGCCAGGTGCCGTCCAGCACCACCAGCCGCAAAGGCTGGTTCAGCCAGGCCGCATCGAACGGCTGCGGTCTCGCCAGGCCGAGCGAGGCATCCTCGGTGTCGGGATACAGCAGCACATTGCGCCGGTCGGGCGACAGCATGGCCTGCAACTGCGGCACATCGAAGGTTTCGCCCACCTCCAGACGGCTGTTGGCCAGGCTCAGATGCAGCAGGCGCGCACTGCCCTTGGCATTGCTGACTTCCATCGGATGCTGGAGGATCAGGACTTCAACCTGATTCGGCAGCGCTGTCACCCAGCGGCAGATACAGGTCTGCTGTGGGCGCAGGCATGCGGCGCACAGGGCGCGCCGCGTTTTCATTTCGGTGGTGCTGGCGGTGTTCATAACCGCCATTCTACCGTGGCTCAGAACTCTTCCCAGTCGCCCTCGCTGGTGGTGACGGGTTTGCGCTTTTCAACCGGCGCGGCAGGCCTGGGCGCAGCCACCGCTGCAGGACGAGGCGGCAGTGAGGCCGCCCTGGATGGCGCGCGTGGCAGGGCCGGCGTCGAATAGGAGGCACCCAGCTTGAACACGCTGACCACATCCGCCAGCTTGGCCGACTGCTCCTGCATCGATTCCGCCGCAGCAGCGGCTTGCTCCACCAGCGCCGCGTTCTGCTGCGTCACCTGGTCCATCTGCGTGATGGCGTCGTTGACCTGCGCGATGCCCTGGCTTTGCTCTTCGCTGGCATTGCTAATCTGCGTCATGATCTGCGTGACGCGGCCGATGCTCTGGACGATTTCCTCCATCGTCTGGCCGGCCTTGTCGACCAGTTCCGAGCCGACCTGCACCTTCTGCACCGAATCGTCGATCAGGCCCTTGATGTCCTTGGCCGCAGCGGCGGAGCGCTGCGCCAGATTGCGCACCTCCGACGCCACCACCGCGAAGCCGCGCCCCTGCTCGCCAGCGCGCGCGGCCTCCACCGCCGCATTCAGCGCGAGGATATTGGTCTGGAAGGCGATCCCGTCGATGACCGAAATGATGTCGACGATCTTGCGCGACGAATCGTTGATCGAGCCCATGGTGTTGACCACCTCGCCCACCACCGAGCCGCCACGGCTGGCGATTTCCGACGCGCTGATCGCCAGCTCGTTGGCCTGGCGTGCGTTCTCCGCATTGAAGCGCACGGTGGACGTCAGCTCCTCCATCGACGATGCGGTTTCCTCCAGCGAGCTGGCTTGCTCCTCGGTGCGCGAGGACAGGTCCTGATTGCCGGCGGCGATCTGCGTCGACGCGGTGGCAATCAGCTCGGTGCCGTTGCGCACCTGGCCGACGATGTTCACCAGATTGTTGTTCATGGTCTTCAGCGCATTCATCAGCTGGCCGGTTTCGTCATTGCTGCTGACCTGGATATCGCTGGTCAGATCGCCCGACGATACCGTCTCCGCCACCTTCACTGCCGCGTTGATCGGTTGCGTGATGGTGCGGGTGATCCACCACGCGGCCACCACGCCCAGCGCGATCGCCGCCAGGCCGAGCATGATCAGCAGCGTGCGGCCGCTCTGGTATTGGTTGTGGATGTCCACGGCGGCGGCATCCAGCAGCGCCGCCTGGCGATCGGAGAAGGCCTTGAGCGCGGCCAGGTAGGCGATGCGGCTCTGGGTCATCTCGCCTTCGTAGATTTTGGCGGCGCTGTCCAGGTCACCGGCGTTCTTGGCGGTGAAGACGGACTTGCGGAAATCGGTGTAGGCCTTGCGCGTGTCCAGCACCTGCTTGAACAGCGGCTTGAGTTCGTCGTTATCCAGGTTGGCGCCGATCTGGTCCTGGATCTGCGTGGCGCGGCCGGAAGAACCGGCCATCAGCGCCTCCAGCTTTTTCTGGTCGCCGGCGTCGCGCACCATGAACGCGCCGGTGGTGCGTGCGGCGTTGACCTCAATGATCTTGCCCCATTCGGCGGTGAGGCGTTCATCGCGCACCTTCACATTGATCATCTCATCGGTCTTGGCGCTGGCGCTGCTCAGACGAAGAATGCCAATCGCGCTCATTGCCACCAACAGTAACAAAATCAGCGAGAAACCGAAGCCGAGGCGGGTACCGATCCTGAGGTTGTGCATAGCTAACTCCCTGGCTAAAAGTCTGGATTGTCCAGGTCATCCTAGCACTAATCGCTATTTTCGCTGTAGCAGAAAAGAAACATTCGGCATTGCACCGCAGCATTACTCGGATGCTGGCGCCGCCCCCAGCAGCTCATCCAGCCCGGCGACGGCGACCGGGTCTTTGATCACCGCGCGCAGCCAGACGTGCAACGGCATCTCGCCCCAGCTGGCCGCGCGCTCGGCCAGGTAAGCCACTGGGCTGTGTGGTTCGGTGCGACGGAAGAACTCCGCCACCAGCCGCAGTTGCTGCAAGGCCTGAGTGCGGTTTTGCAAGCCGGTGGCAGGCGCCATGGCAACGTTACCAACAGTGGTCACGGGGCTGTCTGCAAGCATGACGGAAGCGCCATACGGCGCCATCTCGCGCACCACCGCCTGCAACGCCTCGCGCGCGACGCTGAAGCCGGGGCCGTCGGCGCCCAGTTGCGTATCTACCACGCGCTCCAGCGCAATCAGCGTGGACAGGCAGTATTCGGCGTCGTCCAGCGTGGGCGTCTGCGCGGCGCATTCCCGCACCAGCACCGGCGTGCGGGCCAGTAGCCAGAACAGGTTGCCGATGCGCTGGTCGTAGTCGCCGTCATCGACCAACGGGTACAAATCGGTCCAGTATTGTTCGCACAATCCGGCCACCACGGCGTAGCCGTCGCCCAGGCCGCGCAGGCCGCGCGTGCGCGCCGACGCTTCGGCCAGCCAGGCGGCCAGACGCAGATCCTTGCTGCGGGTGGCGATCATGTCGGCACAGCGGCTGGCGACGAACTGCCAGTCGGCTTCTTTCAATGCAATGGCCCATTCGCCCTGCTCCAGTGTCGGATCATCATGCTGGCGTGCCTGCGCGATGGCGTCCACCTCGCTGCTGAAGGACAGGTCTTCGCCGCAGCGCCGGTCGGCACTGACCGGTTGCAGCAGTTGTGCTACGTTGAACATGGACGCCTCCTATTTGACGTTGTATTTGAACTGGCCCTTGCCGGTGACAGCGACCTTGATCGATGCGATGGCCTGCTCCTGCGCCATCCGCTGCAACACCGCCTGGGCGATTTCCGGCAGCAGCGTGCCGTTCAGGATATGGTCCACATTGCGCGCGCCGGAATCGACCTCGGTGCAGCGCGCCAGCACGGCATCGAGCAGTGCGGGATCGTAGCTGAATTCAGCGTGATGCTGCTCGCGGATGCGCTGGCCGATGCGCGCCAGCTTGAGCGCGATGATGTCCTTCAAGACCGCGTCAGCAATCGGGTAGTACGGCACCACTTTCACGCGCCCGAGGAAAGCCGGCTTGAAATGCTTGACCAACTGCGGCCGCAGCAGCTCTTCCAGCTGCTGCGGCTGCGGCGGCGTCTCCTGGTTCAGGCAGGCCTGCATGATGGTCGCCGAGCCGGCATTGGCGGTGGCGATGATGATGGCGTTGCGGAAGTCGATCTCGCGGCCTTCGGCATCGTCCATCACACCTTTGTCGAACACCTGGAAGAACAGTTCCAGCACATCCGGATGCGCCTTTTCAATTTCGTCCAGCAGCACCACGCTGTAGGGCTGGCGGCGCACCGCCTCGGTCAGCACGCCGCCCTGTCCGTAGCCGACATAGCCGGGCGGCGAACCTTTGAGGCCGGAAACGCTGTGCGCCTCCTGGTATTCGCTCATGTTGATGGTGATGAGTTTGCGCTCGCCGCCGTACAGCAGATCCGCCAGCGCCAGCGCGGTTTCGGTTTTGCCGACGCCGGACGGGCCGACAAACAGGAACACGCCTTTCGGCTTGTTGGGGTCATCCAGATTGGCGCGCGCGGTGCGCACGCGCTGCGCCACGGCGTCAACCGCATGCGGCTGGCCGAGGATGCGGGTTTGCAGCGACTCCTGCAAGGCCAGCACGGTGCGGATCTCGTCCTTGACCATTTTCCCCAGCGGGATGCCGGTCCAGCCGGAGACGATGGCGGCGACGATGGCGCCATCCACTTCCAGCGGCACCAGCGGCGTTTCGCCTTGCAGCGCGGCCAGTTCTTCCTTCAGCGCGCGGATCTCCCCTGCGCCGTGGCTGTCCGCCCGCTGGCGGATGATGGCGGCAACGATCGATTGTTCGCGCCGCCAGCGCTCGCTGTGAAGCGCATGCTCTTCCGCCAGCGCGGCATGGCCGGCTTGCAGGTGCTGCCGGCGCTGATGCAGGCGCGGTTCATCCTCCTCGCGTTGCAGCGCCGCGATTTCGGCAGCGATGCGCTCCATCTGCCTTGCCGTATCCTCCAGCAGCGCCGGCGTGCCGCTTTGCGCCAGCGCCACGCGCGCGCAGGCGGTGTCCAGCACGCTGACGGCTTTATCCGGCAGTTGGCGGCCGCTGATGTAGCGGTGCGATAGGCGCACCGCTTCGGTCACCGCCTCGTCGCGTAGGCGCACATTAAAGTGCCGTTCCATCAGCGGCGCCATGGCGCGCAGCATGGCGCCGGCGATGTCCTCGCTGGGTTCCTCCACCTTCACCACCTGGAAGCGGCGGGCCAGCGCGGCGTCCTTCTCGAAGTATTTCTTGTATTCGCTCCAGGTGGTGGCGGCGATGGTGCGCAGTTCGCCGCGCGCCAGCGCCGGCTTGAGCAGGTTGGCAACGTCGTTCTGGCCGGCCGCGCCGCCGGCGCCGATGATGGTGTGCGCTTCGTCGATGAACAGGATGATGGCTTGCGGGCTTTGCTTCACTTCGTCGATGACGTTCTTCAGCCGATTCTCAAACTCGCCTTTGACGCTGGCGCCAGCCTGCAGCAAGCCCATGTCCAGCGTGCGGATTTCCACCTCCTTCAATGCCGACGGCACATCGCCGGACACCACACGCAGCGCCAGGCCTTCCACCACTGCCGTCTTGCCGACTCCCGCTTCGCCGGTGAGGATGGGATTGTTCTGGCGGCGGCGTAGCAGGATGTCGACCACCTGACGGATTTCCATTTCGCGGCCGATCACCGGATCGAGCTTGCCGTCGCGCGCCTGGCGCGTCAGGCTGGTGGTGTACTGGTCCAGCGCCGGCGTGCGCGCGCCGGTGGCCTGCGGTATGTCGGCAAGCGGCTCGGCGGCGACCGCATCTTCCTGCGAGCCGTGCGTGTACTTCTCCAGTTGATGTTTGACTTCGTCGATGGGAATGCGCGCGAACTGCGCCGAGGCGCGCAGCGCCAGTTGCTCCAGTTCCGGCTCGGTGAGCAGCGCCACCAGCAGGTGGGCGCTGCGGATCTGGCCTGGCGGATTGGCCAGCGAGGCGATCAGCCAGGCGTTTTCCAGCAGCAGCGGCAGATGGCGCGAGAACACCGGCGTGCGCGTGCTGCCGGTCTTGAACTGGCTGATTTCCTGGCGCAGGTCTGCCTCCAGCACCGCCACATCCACGCCGCAAGCGCGGACGATCAGGACGGCATCGCAGCGTTCCTGTTCCAGCAGGGCCAGCAACAGATGCTCGACCTCCACTTCATGCTGTCCCAATCCCACGCAGATGCTGGCGGCGCGCGTGGCGGCCATCCGTGTGGTGTCATTCAGTTTTCCGATCAGCGATTTCAGGTTCATGTGCGGCCTCCGCGCGCGCTGCGATTGATCGAGTAATGCAGCGATGACGGTTGCAGCACCGCGTCAAAGCTGACTGTTTCGGTGTAAGACAGGCCGGCCAGCGTGCCGTAGATGGCAAAGCTGACCCGGTTGATGGCGCCGGCCTCGCGCTCCAGGCGCGCCTGGACGTTGCGCAGGCGGGGTTCGTGCCGTTCGATCGCCGCCTTCAGTGCGGCGCACAGGCGGCCCCGGTCGTCGGCGCTGCTCAGACACATGCCGGCAAAGTCCACCAGGCCGTAGTTGGCGATGGAGCGGGTGCACTCGGGATAGGCGCACAGTAGCGCCTCCGGCAGCGCACAGCGGGTATTGAGCAGGTCTTCCAGATCACGCGCAACGCTGTCCTTGTATTGTTCCAGCGACATCGGGCGATCATGTACGCCGAGCAAGCGGTCCATCAGGCCGGGTGTGAAGCCATTCATTGCGTGCTTTCGAAAAGAGGCCAGGCCGGACGGCCTGGCCGAAATGCGCGCCGCGAGCGACTACCAGGATGCCCGTCGCGGGCGCGGGGGGAGAGTTGATCAGACCACGCGGTTGGCCGACAGGTCCCAACCGCCGGAGGTGTTGCCGCCGGCGCCGCCGCTGATTTTCTGCTGCGTGTACTTCCACTTGATCTTCGAGAATTTCAGGGCCACGTCCTCGGTCAGGATATCGCCCTCCTCCACCGACGGCGATACGGCGCCGATCAGCACATTCTCGATTTCGATCTCGTAGTATTTCACGCGTTCACCCTGGGCGTCGGCGCGCATGAACTCGAACCTGGCTTTGGGAATGGTGCGGCCGGCCGAGCAGGTTTGCAGCAGGATCGGCGAGGCCAGGTCGGCCAGCTTGGAGAGTACGATGTCGCGATGCTCGCAGCGCTCCGCCGTGTGGCCGCCGCCGGTGGAGGCGGTGGCGGACTTGGGCTGCTCCACGCCGAAGCTGACCGATTTGCACTCGATCCAGTCCTTGTGGCGGTCATCGTTGGACTCGCCCTTGATGCCGTCAATGTACAGATATACGTCGATTGCCATTGCATGCTCCTCTAGGTTTGTTGGGGGTTAGTGATTGGTCGATTGCGGCAGCTCCGCGACCAGACGGAGTGAAACGGACAATTCGTCGAGCTGGAAGTGCGGACGCAGGAAGGACACCGCGCGATATACGCCGGGGCGGCCGGCCACTTCGTGCACCTGCACCGACGCCTCGCGCAGCGGGAACTGCGCCTTCTGCTCCTGGCTGGCGTTATCGTCCAGCAGCACGTACTTCATCAGCCAGCGGTTCAGAAAGTCTTCGACATTGGAGGCGGCGGCAAAACTGCCAACCTTGTCGCGCATCATGGCCTTCATGTAGTGGGCGATCCGCGAAACGGCGAAGATGTACTGCAACTGCGACGACAGCACGGCGTTGGCGTTGGCTGCTTCGCTGGTGTACTTCTTCGCCTTCTGCGCGGATTGCGCGCCGAAGAACGCCGCGTAGGCGGTGTTCTTGCAGTGGACCAGCGAGATGAAGCCAAGGTCGCTCAGCTCCTTTTCGCGCCGGTCGGTGATGGCCACTTCGGTCGGACACTTGAGCGCCACCTCGCCCTCGCCGGTCTTGAAGGTGTGCGTCGGCAGGTCGTCCACCAGGCCGCCGCCTTCGACGCCACGGATCGCCGCGCACCAGCCGAAATCGTCGAAGGCCTTGGTCAGCTTGGCGCCGAAGGCGTAGGTGGCGTTACACCACAGGTATTTCTGGTGATCGCTGCCGTCCACATCCTCGACAAAGTTGAAGCCTTCGACCGTGGTGCCGTCGACCGGATTGAATGGCAGGCGGCCGAGAAAGCGCGGCAGCGTCAGACCGACGTAGCGCGAATCCTCGGATTCGCGGAAGGCCTTCCACTTGGCGTATTCCACGGTATCGAATACTTTCGACAGGTCGCGCGGCTTGGACAGGTCGCCATAGCTTTCCAGCCCGAACAACTCGGGCGAGGCGGCTGTGATGAACGGTGCATGCGAGGCTGCCGCAATGTGCGACATCTGCTCGATGAAGTACATATCCTCCGGCTGGCGCGAGATTTCAAAGTCGCCAAGCAGCGCGGCATACGGCGCGCCGCCGAAGGTGCCGAATTCTTCTTCGTAGATTTTCTTGAACATCGCGCTCTGGTCGAATTCCAGCGCCGACTGGAAGTCTTTCACCAATTCGCGCTTGGTGGCGTTGAGCATGCGGATCTTCAGTCCCTGGCCGGTGGCGGAGTTCTTCACCAGGTAGTGCAGGCCGGTCCAGCTCTGTTCAAGCTTCTGGAATGCCGGCGCGTGCATGATGGCGCTCAGTTGCGTGGAGATCAAACGGTCCAGCTCCGCCACGCGCGCGTCCAGCGTGGCCGACAGGTTGTTGGACACCACCACCGTTCCGTCCAGTACCTGGTTCACCAGTTCCGAGATGATGTCCTTGGCGCGTTCATGCTCCACGCCGGACTTGGCCACCTTGCTTTGCTCGACGATCTGGTCCAGCAGGCTGCCGCCTTCCAGCGCCGGCGCGGCTTGTGCCGCAGCAGTCAGTTGTGCCGACATGTCAGCCTCCCTTGCCGGACTTGAGACTGGCCAGCTTGTCGGTGTTGTTCAGCACATCGCTGAGGATATCCTCCAGTGCGTCGTTGCCGGCCAGCTTGTTGCGCAGGTCCGCCAGCTTGCTGCGCGCCTCCAGCAGCTTGCTCAGCGGCTCGACCTGGCGCACCACCGATTCGGGCCGGAAGTCGTCCATCGACTTGAAGCGCAGTTCGACATTGAAGCTGCTGTCGTCGCCCTTCAACTGGTTCGGTACCTGGAAGCGCGCCACCGGCTCGACACCGCTCAACACTTCATCGAAATTACCGCTGTCGATGTTGACGAACTTGCGGTCTTTCAGGCGTTTTTTTTCCGCGTCCGAATTGCCGCCGAAGTCGCCCACCACGCCGACCACGAAAGGCAGTTCCTTGTTTTCCATCGCATCGCCGATTTCCACGTCATAGGTCATCTGCACGCGCGGGGCCCGCACCTTGTTCAGACGCTTCTGAATGCTGTCACCGTTAGCCATACAAGCTCCTTATTTCAATCCGCCGAAGGGATCGTTGTTTTGGTTGTTGTTCTTTGCCGCCGCGCCTTTCTTGGCGGCGGACGGCGCCACCGGCTTGCGCGCGGCCGTATTCGCGGTGGGCACCAGTACGTCCTCGCCCAGGCTGCTGCGCAGCAGCCTGGCCAGATCCTGCGCCTCGGAGCGCAGCGAGCCGCTCAGATTGTTCTGCTGGCTCAGGTCCGCCAGCGCCTTGGTCGACAGGCGCAGGCCGCTGACGGCGATGATGCTGTTTCCCAGTTTGTCGGCCGGGTCGCGCTGCAAGGCTTCCTGCGCGTTGAGGATCGCCTCGCCGTAGCTGGCGCGATCAAACTTGATCTGCGCGATCTGCAGCCACGGCGCTTTGTCGGCAGGGTAGCTGGCGGCGGCGCTCTTCAAGATGCCATGCGCCTTGTCGGTCTGGCCCGACGCCAGCGCGATGTCGGCGTCCGCCAGTGCGCGCTCCAGTGTCGCGGCCTGCGGCTTCTCGGCGCGCACGCTGAGGCCATCCGTTGCGCAGGCTGTCAACATCAGCAGGCCCGCGATGCAAGGCAGCGTTGATTTTGAAATGCTCATCGGTTTCTCCTTTTGCTGACCGGGTGAGAAGATGGCCAGTATTCATGAAATGAACGCATCACCGATTGCGCTTACTCAAGCAGCGTCTTCTTTTCTCTTTGCTTGCGCGGTCGCAAACAGCACTGTCGCGGCTTTGGCTCTAATGGATGGATCGTTTGGAGACGCCATGAAGAAGACCGTGTTCACAGCACTGCTGGTGCTGCAAGGCTGCGCAGGCCCTCGCCTGCCCGACATCCAGAAGCCGCCGCGCAATGTGGAGATACGCCTGCATGCCGGCGCCAATCTGAACGCAGGCAATGAAAGGCAGCCGTACGCGCTGGCCACCCGCATCTACAAGCTGCGCCAGCCGAGCGCATTCCTGCGCATGGGTTTCGACAGCTTCCTCAGCCAGCAAAGCGAGCGCGAGACGTTGGGCAACGATCTGCTGGAAGTGAAGGAGGTGATGCTGATTCCCGGCCAGCGCTACGAGATCAGCGAAAGGGTCACGCGCGAGGCTTACCACATCGGCGTGGTGGCGCTGTTTCGCGCACCGGCGACAAACCACTGGCGGGTGGTGGTCCCGGTCGACGACGCGGAAAAGAATGGCATCACCATCGGCCTGCACGCCTGCGCCATCAGCGCGGGCCAACCATTGGCGCAAGTGCGCTGCGATTGAACCAGGGAGAACGCATGAGTATTCCATCCAAGGTACTGTGGGGCGAAGGGCTGTTCCTGCGCCCGCAGCATTTTCAGCAGCAGGACCAATATCATGAGGCGCGCCTGCGCCATACCGCGCAGGCGCTGCATCCCTACCTGTGGGGCGTACGCGAAATAAGCTGGGACTTCGATGCGCTGAAGGCCGGCAAGCTGCGGCTCGAATCGCTGTCGCTGATTTTCCGCGACGGCGAAATCGTCGACGCGCCATTCAGTACGCCGCTGCCGCAAGCGGTTGATCTGTCGCGCATTCCCGCCAGCGTGCTGGAGGTCACATGGCATGCCGCCCTGCCGTCGCTGGCGCCTGGCGGCGGCAACGCTGCGGCGATCGGTGAACAGCACGGCGGCGCGCGCTACGGTCAGGACAGCCGCGAGATGGCGGATCTGTACACCCAAGCCGTCGGCGCCGGCGTCACCTTCCTCAAAAGCGCGGTGCGGCTGCTGTCGGACCTTGAACCGCTGGGCGCTTTCGAGTGCGTGCCGCTGATACGGCTGCGGCGCACCGTCACCGGCGGCTTCGAACCCGATCCCTCGTTGATCCCTCCCGGACTGTCGATCGGCAGCGCGCCGGCGCTCAGAGGCATGCTGGACCGGTTGCTGGAAGCGCTGCAAGCCAAGGTGCAGTCGCTGCAAGGCCACATGCGCGAACCTAGCCGCAATGTGATCGAATTCCGCTCGGGAGACGTGTCGTCCTTCTGGCTGCTGCACACCGTCAGCACGTCGGCGGCGGCGCTAATGCACTACACGCGCAATCCGGGGCTGCACCCCGAGCGGCTGTTCGAAGCGCTGCTCGCGCTGGCCGGCGCGATGCTGACCTACTCCAAGCAGTACGCGCTGGTCGACCTGCCCGGCTATCAGCACGATGATCCGGCGCAGTGCTTTACGGCGCTGGACACCATCATCCGCGATTTGCTGGACACGGTCATCTCGACCAAATACTTCGCCATCGCGCTCACCGAAGAGAAGCCCAGCTACCATCTGGGCAAGCTCGATTCCGGAAAAATCGACCAGCGAACCACACTGTACCTGGCCGTCGGCGCCGCGCTGCCGGCGCTGGAACTGGTGGAGGTGGTGCCGCTGCGCGTCAAGGTCGGCGCACCGGACGATGTGGAAAAATGCGTGCTGTCGGCCATGCCCGGCGTGAAGCTCACACACGCGCCCCAGGTACCGGCGGCGATCCCGGTTCAACCGGACACCTACTACTTCGCACTGGAGGGCAAAGGCATGTTGTATGAACAGATGCTCAAAGCGCAGTCGATCTCGATCTACGTGCCGGCCGGCATACGCGATCTGCGCCTCAACCTGATCGCGGTGACAGCATGACGCCGCAAGTCGAACGCCGCGCCATTCCAACGCTGATGGGTGGCCAGCGCAAGCAAATCCAGCCCGGCTACGGTCACGTTCACACATTGCTCGACCTGCTGCAGGAAGGCTTCTACCTGCTGTTCATGCTGAAGAACGGCAGCGTGCCGCCGGGCGAAGCGGCATTCCTCGACACCATCACCGCCTTTCTGGCGGAGTTCGACCGCGAGGCGCGCAAGCTGCGCGCCCAGGGCGAAGATATCGACGCCGCCAAGTATGCGTTCTGCGCAGCGCTCGATGAGATCATTCTTTCTTCGCAGTTTGCGATGCGACTGGCGTGGGAGCGCCGTCCGCTGCAACTGGTGATCTTCGGCGACCAGCTGGCCGGCGAACACTTCTTCGACCGGCTCGAAGCGCTGCGCAGCGCCGGCGGCTCGCGCTTGCCGGCGCTGCAGGTGTTCCATATGTGTCTGCTGATCGGCTTTCGCGGCAAGTACGCGTTGGACGCCAGCGACAAGCTGGCCTACCTGACCGCGCGCCTGGGCGACGAAATCGCGCACATGCAGGGCAAGAGCAAGGGTTTTGCGCCGCAGGCCGAGCGTCCGGACCAGATTGTGCACAAGCTGCGTTCCAACACGCCGCTGTGGGCGGTTTCTGCGGTGTTCGCCGTGATTGCGCTGGGCGCGTACATCGGTCTGGAGGCCTCGCTGTCGCACTCCACCGAGGACACGCTGGCGGCGTATTCGGATCTGGTCAAGCTGGCGCCGCGTCCCGCCTACGTGACCATCACCCTTCCCTGATCACTGCGCCACGCGAAACTCGATGCGACGGTTGCGCGCGCGGCCATCGACGGTGGCGTTGTCGGCCACCGGCCGGTCCGGTCCCTGGCCGGACACCAGCACCATGTCCTGACTGATGCCCTTGCCCGACAGGTAGGTGCGCACCGCTTCGGCGCGCGCCTGGCTGAGCGCCAGGTTGCCTTCGCGTTGCCCGATATTGTCGGTGTGGCCGATCACCTCCACCTTCTTGCCCTTGACCTTTTGCAGCGCCACCGCCATCTCATCGAGGATGGCCTGACCGGACGGCGTCAGCGTCGCCTTGCCGCTGTCGAATTCGATGATGCGCCTGGCCAGCGTTTCATCCAGCAGGTTTTGTTCTGCGGCGCTGACGCGCAGGCCGTTGTTCACCGTATAGCTGGGATTGAGACTGGTGGCGATGTCGCTGGCGATCTGCTGCCGCTGGGCTTCGTTCGCCACCTCGCCGCGCAAGGTGACGTTGGTGCCATCGACTTTCAGTTCGCCCTTGCTGATCAATTTGAGACTGGGCGCGATCAGCTTTTGCACATAGCCGTTCCAGTTGGGCGGCAGCGACACCTGGGCGATGGTCAACTGATCGACCACGCGCTCGGCGCCGTACAGCGCGCGCACGTTGGCCAGCAAGGCGGCCTTGCTGCCTTCATCCGGCACCGCGCCGGTGACCACGATCTGGCCCGGCATCTGCGCCGCCGCCCATGCACTCGACAGCAGCAGCGCGATCATCGTCGTTTGCCTGCGCATGGCGGGCCTCCTTTCAGACAAAGGTTTCATGAAATAGCGCCTGCGCGGAGCGCAGCGACAACTGGCCCTGTTCGAGGTAGGCCGAGAGCTTTTGCACCTGCGGGTCGCAGGCGATCAGCTCATCGACCCAGCCGGCGTAGTCGAAGCTGACCTGATGGTCGGCGGCGCTGTGCGGATCGATGATGGCCGCGAGCGTTTCCGGCGCGGCGCCGCCGAAGCCGACGATCAGTGAAGGCCGCTCGGCCAGGTCGGCGAGGAACAGGCTGAGTTCAAAGTCCGCGTGCCGCAGGAACGGTGCAATCAGATCCAGCCAGAAGGCAGCCACCAGATAGCGCTGGCGGCCGGCCTGCGGCAGCGGCAGCACCAGGCTTTTGTCGAGACGTTCGGCGCCGCTGCGGCGTACCGGTTGCAGCAGCAAGCCTATCGCCAGGATGGTGCGGCGCACGGAAGCGCTGGACAGCATGGCTTCCAGCGCGCCGATATTGTGACGGTCGAGGAAATCGTCAAAGACGGATTCGTGCTGTGCATCGATTTCGACTCGGGCGGCGGACAGTGCTTGCAGGGAGGCGTCGGGATCGACGGCGGACAGCACTTCAGCGCTAAGCAGGTTCAGTCGATCCCATAGCGGCGCCAGGATCAGCGGGCTACGGGGAATGAAGTCGGCGGGCCGCTCCACCTCGATCGCGCTCATGGTCAGGAATGGATAGCGGCGCCGCGAGCTGTCGCTGCTGGCCGCAAGCTGGCCGGCGATGGCGCGCCGGCTGCGGGTGCCGACGAAGGCAAAGCTCAATGGCGGCATGGCATCGTAGTTGAGTTTCCAGCGTGGCTCGGCGCTCAGCACGTTCATGACTTCGGCCAGCCAGTCGTCCAGCAGGCTGGCCAGGGCGACGTTGTCCGCGGCCTTGATGAAATCCGCGCGGGCCGGCAGCTTGCCGAAATAACCGATACGCACCGTTTGCGGTCCGCGCTTCATCGTGGTGCTCCGGCGGCGCCTTGCATGCCCGTGGCGGCGGATAAAACAGGCGGCGTGGCGGGCGACACGGCCACCGCCGGGGTGCCATCCGGCGCCGCGCCGACGATGGTCTCCGGCAGCCGCATGCCGCGGAAGCCCTGATCCTGCGGCGCGCCGGCGGTGGCGCCGCTTTCCGGGCTGCTGATAATCTTCAGCCCCATCGCCACCGTGATCGTGCCGCTGGTCCAGCGCAATTCGAACACGCCGCCGTCGCGTTTCTGCTTGGCCGCCGCATCGATCATGCGCTTCAGGCCAAACTGCCCCGGCTCGTTGAACACATCCACGCTGCGCCCGTCAAACGCCATCGCCGTGATCCGCGCCCCCGGCGCACCTTGCGGACTCGGATGCACCATGTTCGCCCACTGCGCCGGCGTGTTCCGGTAGCGCAGTTGCTGCCCATCGATCTCCACCGTGTATTCCAGCGTGCCCGGCGCCGGCAGCGGCTGTATCTGGAACACCGTCTGCGCGGCGGCGGATGCCGACACCACCCCGCCCGCGCCGATCGGTGCGATCCAGCCGGGGAAGCGCTGGATCGTCTGCGGCGGCAGCGTGATGCCCATATCCGCCCAGGTGCGCGGCGCCAGCACATCGCCACGCCGCAACACCAGCGGCCCTAACGTGGTGGTGGCGAACTTCGCCACCAGACCGTCCGGCCCGAAGAACTGCGCGATTTCCGCACTGGCCGCCTCGATGCGCGCCGTCGGCGAGAACGGATATTTGTTGCCCAGCGTCTGCTGGAACGGCTCGTAGACCTGGGCCAGCCAGGTTTTGTTGATCTCAGTCTCCGCCGGTCCAACCAGTACCGCGAAGGTCTGCATCAGCGGCCGTACCAGCAGCGGACGAATGGCCAGCTTCTGCGTCTCCGTCATCCCGGTCAGCATCTGTTCATCGACATAGCGCAACGCGTCCGCCAGCTCAGAGCCGCCGCCCTCCAGGGTCTGCTGCATGAACTGGCGCGCGCCGGGACCGGGGTCACCCTGGTTCTTCAACTGATTCAACCGGCTGCGCAGCTTGGACAATAGGTCCATGTAGGCGCGCATCAGCGACGCGTCCTTGTCCGTGGCCGCCACCAGTTTGCCGATGCCGGCGAATTCGCGTCCCACCGGTCCCAGGCCGCCGCCCGGCCGCTCCGCCGGCAGGTTGATATTGATCTGCGCCGGCGAGCGCCGCAACACGCTGTACTTGATCCAGTTGATAAAGCCCGTCTGCGCCTCCCTCACCTGCGCGCTGGCCACCGATGGATTGTCCCAGGAAGTCTGTTGATGGATCGCTGCCAACAGCCTGGATAAGGGCGAGGACTGCGGGTCGCCCAACCGGTTCATCGCCGTCACGGCGGCGTCAAAACCATTCAGGTTGGCGATATTCACACCCTGCACCAACTTCTGCCATTCGCGCGCGTAGTCGGCCTTGTACAAATCGGTCAGGCCTTTCTGGATTTGCTCAGGACTGCCCTCCAACGTCAGATCGTCGCGCGCGGCGCTCTTCAACACCCAGTCCGTGCTTTGCAGCTCGCGGTTGGCCGCATTGCGGAAGGCCTCCTGCACGAAACCTTCCCACGCCTCGCGCGTGTAAGCGCCCGGCACGGCGTGGCTACCGGTAACCAGCGCCTGATCCTGCTCGCCGACCAGGCGCGCCACCGTCATCGCCGGGAAGCGCGTGTTGGCGCGGGCGCGGATATCGGCATACACACGCTCGCGCGCCGGCATGCCGCGCACCACGCGCCGCAAGTTCTCGCGCGACTGGTCCACCAGCGCCAGCTTCAGGTCGATGCGCGGCCAGGCCGGATCGGGAATCTGCGCCAGATAGAACGTCATCAGGCGCTCGGCGCTCTGGATCATCTGCTCGCGCGGCATCGCGCCGCGGTTCTGCTCCAGCCACCTGCGCCAGTGACGCGGCAACTGGTCGTTCAGGTGACTGGCTTCGGCGTGCGACTTATCGGCCAGCATCAAGTAGCTTTTCAGCGCGTTGTAGCCATCATCCACATTGGTGGGAGAGGCTTGCTGGAACTGCCCTCCTTCCGGCGGACGAGGCGCGCCGGAAGGCTGCAACTCGCCGGCGTGAGCGTTCATTTCGGCCAACAGCGTTTCCAGGTTTTCCACCACCGGCATCAGCATCACGTTCTTCACGCCGGCGAAGTATTCCTGGCGCAGCTTGCGCTCCAGCGCCTCGCCCTGATAGAGGCCCATGCGCAGCGACCATGGGCGCGACTCGCGATACTTGTCCAGTTGGCCGATGCGGTCCTGGATGATCTCCAGCGCCTCCAGCCGCGATTGCAGATCCAGCCGCCTGGCCTGCAACTTGATCACCTTGTCCAGATCCGCTTGCACATTGCTCACCAGTTGACGGTTGCCCATATAGGACCAGCTCCAGCCACCCAGCGATGCGCCCAACAGCAGCACCGCTGCAAAGAACGCCGCATACTTCAGCCGCACCTTGTTCTTGCTGGCGTACTGCGACACCAGGTCCTTGTCGGCGAAGATCACCTTGCGGAATAGATGCAGCAGGAAGAAGCCGGAGTGTCCGCCACCGCAAGACGACACGGTATCCGGCGCGGCCAGCGCGAAGCGCTTCGCCACGCGCTGCGACTGCTCGCTCAGCGGCATTCCCTCCTGTAAGGCGCTGGTGAAATAGAAGCCGCGAAATACCGGCTTGAATTGAAATGGATTCTCTTCAAACAGCGTCACCAGAAAAGCCCGCAGCGGCGCGCGTATTGTCGAGAACTCCAAGGGGAAGGTGAATACGCCCGGCTCCATGCGCTCGCGCCGCTGCTGCCCCATGGTGGCGATGCTCAGCGCTTTCAGGCCATCGCACAGCTCATCGAAGGCGTGGTCGAAGAAGGCCATCACCTGCTGGCTGCTGGTCTTGCGCTGATACGGCATGGTGGCGCCCCACACGCGTTCGCGCTCGGCGCGTTCGGACTGGGCGAAAAACTCGCCAAAGCCGGCGATCAGGTCGGCCTTGGTGAATACCACGTACACCGGCGCGAACACCTCAAGCCGCTCGATCAAGTCCTGCACGCGCTTGCGCAGGCTGCGCGCCAGTTTGATGCCGGCCTCCGGATCTTCGCCGCGCAACTCGGCGATGCTGACCGCGATGATGATGCCGTTGACTGGCGCGCGGCGGCGGTATTTCTTCAGTAGGTCCAGAAAGCCGTGCCACTCGGCCCGATGCTCATCCAGCACCGAATAGCGGCCGGCCGTGTCGAGCAGGATGCCTTCGGTGGTGAAAAACCAGTCGCAGTTGCGGGTGCCACCCACGCCCTGCAACACCTTGCCGTCGGCGAACGGGAACTGCAGACCGGAGTTGGTGATCGCCGTGCTCTTGCCGGCCGCCGGATTGCCGATGATCATATACCACGGCAGCTCATACAAGGCGCGCGTGCCGGCGACGATGCCCAGCTTCGATCCCTTGATGGTGTCGATCGCCTTCAGCATGCTATCGCGGATCACTTTGACCTCGGCGGTGGCGGGATCGGCGGTCGGCTCCGGCCTGCCGATGGCCTCCCCCAGCTTGTCGGACTCGCGCCGCGCGCGCCAGCGGCGCCAGCCCCACAGCGCGCCCGCCAGCGCCAGCATGACGGCGCTGGCGGCCAGCGCCCAGATCAGCGCCAGCTCCAACACATGCGCGCCAAGGTAGAACAAAGCCGCCACCGCCGTCAGGCCGATGATGGTGAGGTTGCGGCTATCGGTCAGGAAGCTCCAGATTCTGCGCAGCATAGCGGGGGTCCGGCAAAGACGGCGACGCCCAGGCAGCAGGCGGACCGATCAATGTTGCCACCAACAAAGCCGGCATCTTTTGCGCAAGAACAATGGCGCTTATTTCTTTACCGTGCCGGGCACGCGCAGCTCGGCATGGCCGAAGTCCATCATGGTCCAGCGGCCACCCCAGGTCAGGCCGGCGGCTTCGGCGGCGGCGCCGTAGAACTGGTAGCCGCGCATCGCCCACGGATCTTTTTCAGAAATCACCAGCTTGCCGTCGCGCAGGAAGGCGCAGTCGGCCGCCAGGCCGAACTGATGGTAGCTCTGGAAGGCCTTGGCGTTGGTGACGCTGGGACCGGCCAAGGCCAGCGCGTTCTGCCGTTCGGGGCTGCGGTAGCCCTCCAGGATGGCCATGTCGTAGCCGTGGCGCTCCTTCATGATCCGGAACACCAGCAGCAGCCGCTGCGCAAATGCCGGATCGAGCAGTTGCCAGTTGCGGTTGGCGCTGTCGAGCATCGGACGCACCAGTGTGACTTCGGCAGTGGTGAAGGCCAGCGGCGGCGGTGGCGTGGGCGCCGTCAGCTGTTCGCCTTGCAGCAGGCCGGCGATCTGGTCGTTGATGGCGTGGGTATCGCTGTCGTAGCCAGACAGCATGCCGCGACCGCTGAGCATCAGCGCCAGCAGTGGCGGCACCGTCAACAGCACCGAAGCCGCCAGCAACAGCGGCCAGCACCGCTTGAACAACTGCCCCGCACGGCGCAGCACGCCGCCGGCATCGCGTCCCAGCACGACAGCCTGCCGCGCACCCTGGCTTGCGCCGCCGCGCACATGCCGACCGAAGCGTCGGCCGACCAGGCCGAGCGACTGCACCACCACCTCGCGTCCGGCGGGAAACAGCAACAGCCAGGCGCAAAAACACGTCACTACGAAGAACAGCAGCATAGAAAAGAGAAACATGGTGCGCTCCATCAAAACGGGCCGACGTCACAGGCGGGACACTTCATCGTAGGCCGTTCGCAGCACAGCGATGCCGGTCAGATCAAATACGAGGGAGAAATTGTGGAAACGTCGAAACCTGATTTGCTGGCGGCCTCACCGCGCACGGTGGAGGACAAGCGCATTCTGGCGCAGCTGGAACATGGTCCGCGAGCGCCGGCCATCGCGATGCGCGCGGCCGGCTGGACCGTCGATGGCTGGACGATAGGATTGTTTGCGCTGCTGCTATTCATGTGCGGCGTGGCGTGGCTGATGCACGACAAGCGCATCACGCCGGAGACATTCCGGCAAAGTCGCGCCTCCAGCATGGTGAGCATTTCCGCGCCGGCGGCCAAGGCAACTCCGGCGGTTCCCCCTGAAGAGGCGGCCACCATCGTCTACGAGCCCGCGGCGACGGCTCAGGCAGCTCAAATTTCCACTACCAACACCGGTGAAGGCAGCGCCGCCGGCGTCAACGTGGCAGCCAAGCCGGCTCCGACACCCACTGCCGTGACGGCAGCGATCGCCAACGCGGCGCAACAGTCATCGCGCACCGCAGCACACAAGCCGGCCGCACCACCGGCTCGCGCAACGTCCGTCCCGCTGCCAGTTCAGTCCGGCGACACCGACGTCACCCTGCTCACCGCGCTGGTCGCCCACGCCGGCAAGCCGACCTCGGTCGCCCCCGAGCGCAGCCGCGACATCGTCGAACATCGGGAAGGCGACAGCACCGCCCTGCTGCTGGCCCGCTGCAAGCAGCTGGGCATGATAGAAGGCATGCTGTGCCGCTCACGCATCTGCTCCGGGCAATGGGAAACCGACGACGCCTGCCGCGCGCCGGCCCGCTGAGCGCTTAGCCGCGCTGAGGAATATTCAGCCCCTTGGCCACCGCCGGTCGCGCCACGAACGCCTCCAGCACACGCTGCACATTGGTGAATTTGCTGAATTCCACCAACTCGCCGGCGCCGTAGAAACCGACCAGGTTGCGCACCCACGGCCAGATGGCGATGTCGGCGATGGTGTACTCATCGCCCATGATCCACTGGCGGCCTTCCAGCCGCTGTTCCAGCACGCCCAGCAAACGCTTGGACTCATTGATATAGCGGTCGCGCGGTCGCTTGTCCTCGTACTCCTTGCCGGCAAACTTGTGGAAGAAACCCACCTGGCCGAACATCGGGCCAATGCCGCCCATCTGGAACATCACCCACTGGATGGTTTCGTAGCGGCCGGCGGCATCCTTCGGAATCAACTGGCCGGTCTTCTCGGCAAGATACAGCAGAATCGCGCCCGACTCGAACAGCGGCAGCGGCTTGCCGTCCGGGCCGTTCGGGTCGATGATGGCTGGAATCTTGTTGTTCGGATTCAGCGACAAGAATTCCGCCGACATTTGGTCATTGGTCTCAAAACTGACCAGATGCGGCTCGTACGCCAGGCCGGTTTCCTCCAGCGCAATCGACACCTTCACGCCATTGGGCGTCGGCAGCGAGTACAGCTGGATGCGCTCAGGATGCTGGGCCGGCCACTTGCCGGCGATGGGAAATGCGGACAAATCTGCCATGATGCGGATACTTTCAAAATGAACGATCTGCCGATTATCCATCAAGCGCGCAAAACCTGCTGGCAGCCGCCAATTAATCCGCTTGACGTGAATTGTCAGAAAAGTGACAATGAAATGGTTGCGCTATTCATTTTGCGCATCGCAACATGGTAATACCATGAAGACGCCGTGGAGACCCGGCCGGACAAAACAATATCGGACATCATGACCAACGTCACCTCTAGCCCTGCGGGCAAACTCTCCGTCACGGAAAAGATCGGCTACAGCCTGGGCGACCTGGCCGCCAACCTGATCTTCCAGACCCTGTTGACCTTCATCGCGTTTTTCTACACCGACGTCTACAAGATTCCAGCCAACGCCGCCGCCAGCATCATCTTCATCGGCGGCCTGGCCGGCGCCTGCTTCAACCCACTGATGGGCCTGCTGGCCGACCGCACCAGCACGCGCTGGGGCAAGTTCCGCCCATGGCTGCTGTGGACCGCGATCCCGTTCGGCCTGATCGCCATCCTGGCCTTCAGCACGCCGGACCTGGGCGAGCGCGGCAAGATCATCTACGCCACGCTGACCTATCTGATGCTGATGTTGGTGTACTCGGCCAACAACCTGCCGTACTCGGCGCTGAGCGGCGTGCTGACCGGCAGCATGCAGGAGCGTAACAGCCTGTCGGCCTACCGTTTTGTGGCCGTGATGATCGCCCAGCTGATCATCCAGGTGCTGCTGCTGCCGCTGGTGCTGATCCTGGGGGGCGGCGACAAGGTGGCCGGCTTCCAGAACACCATGATCATCTTTGCCGTGGCCGGCACCATCTGCTTCCTGATCACCTTCTTCACCACGCGCGAACGCATCGTGCCAACTGCTGCGCAGCGCTCCACCGTGCGCCAGGACATCGCTGACCTGTTCGGCAACAAGCCGTGGGTGGTGATGCTGCTGCTGACCATTCTGGTGTTCGTCACGCTGGCGCTCAAGGGCGGCCTGTACATCTACTACTTCAAGGACTACCTGCAGCAGGCGGCGCTGGCGCAGTTCCTCAACGACATCGGCTTCAACGGCTTTATCGTGCACCTGAACGCGGCATTGAACGGCATCGGCCTGACCAGGTTCCAGTGGCCGGAAGATCCGGCGACCTCAGCGTTCAGCCTGTTCAATGGCGCCGGCATCGTCTGCATGATCATCGGCATCGGCTTCTCGAAATCGCTGGCCGACCGTTTCGGCAAGCGCGACGTGTATGCGCTGACGCTGTTTGCCTCCACGCTGTTCATGCTGGTCTTCTACGGCTTCTCGCCGACCTCGATCGGCGTGATCTTCGGCGCGCAAGTGCTGCACGGCTTCTTCTACGGCATCACCATCCCGCTGCTATGGGCAATGATCGCCGACGTGGCCGACTACTCGGAATGGAAAAACAACCGCCGCGCCACCGCGCTGCTGTTCTCGGCGATGATCTTCGGTCTCAAGGCCGGCCTCAGCATCGGCGGCGCGCTGGTTGCGGCGCTGCTGTCGAGCTACGGCTACGACGGCACGCTGCCCCAGCAGTCGCAGGCGGTGGCCGACGGCATCCGCGTATCGATCAGCATCTACGCCTCGATTCCGTTCCTGCTGGGCGTGGTCATTCTCTACTTCTACAAAATTAACAAGGCCACCGAGCGCACCATCGAACAAGACCTGTTCGCCCGCCGCGCCGCCGCCGCCACCAACTGATAAGGCAAACCATGTCCGAACAACTGACTCCTGAAGAAGAACAGGCCCTGCAACACGCGATTTCGCAGCCGCTGGTAAGCCACATCTACACCGCCGATCCATCGGCCCATGTATTCGATGGCAAGCTGTACATCTATCCGTCGCACGACATCGAAGCCGGCATCCCGTTCAACGACAACGGCGACCACTTCGGCATGGAGGACTACCATGTGCTGTCGCAGGACACGCCGGACGGCCCGGTTACCGACCACGGCGTCGCCCTGCATGTCAAAGACGTGGCGTGGGCCGAGCGCCAGATGTGGGCGCCGGACGCGGCGCGCAAGGACGGCAAATATTATCTGTACTTCCCGGCCAAGAAGGCGGACGGCATCTTCCAGATCGGCGTGGCGGTGGGCGAGCATCCGGCCGGCCCGTTCACGCCGGAAGCCACGCCGATCGACGGCAGCTATTCTATCGATCCAGCGGTGTTTGAAGATCAGGGCGAGTTCTACATCTACTTCGGCGGCATCTGGGGCGGCCAGTTGCAGAAGTACCGCGACAACGTCTACGCCGACGGCAACGAAGAACCGGCGGACGACCAGCCGGCGCTGACCGCGCGCGTGGCGCGGCTGTCGGCGGACATGAAATCGCTGGCCGAAGCGCCGCGCGCGGTGGAGATCCTGGACCAGCACGGCAAGCCACTGCTGGCCGGCGACCATGACCGCCGTTACTTCGAAGGTCCGTGGATGCACAAGTACAACGGCAAGTACTACTTCTCGTACTCGACCGGCGACACCCACTTCCTGTGCTACGCCACCAGCGACAACCCGTACGGCCCGTTCACCTACCAGGGCCAGATTCTGACGCCGGTGATCGGCTGGACCACGCACCACTCCATCGTCGAGTTCGAAGGCCGCTGGTTCCTGTACTACCACGACAGCAGCCTGTCGAAAGGCATCACCCATCTGCGTTCGGTGAAGGTGACTGAGCTGTTCTACGACGAGCATGGCAACATCAAGACCATCTCGCCGTACGGCGGCAAATAAGCCTCACCAAAGAAAAACGCCAGATGTGCCCATCGGGCGTTTTTCTTTGAAGGCTATAGACAAGCATCCGACAATGCCGAAGCATTCTGAGGTAGCCTGACATTTTCGGACACTTCCATTTGATAAACTTGTCAAAGGGAG
>CAUPXZ010000051.1:0-40352 GCA_963515135.1 uncultured Duganella sp.
TTCGGACATTTCGCGCGCGAAATGTCCGAATGTCGGCACTGACCCCGAAGTTTTAGGTGGGGAAGCCTTCGAGTTTCCAGCGCAGCATGCCGCCGGCGAGATTGGCGACCTGGCCGAAGCCGGCTTTGGTCAGCAGCACGCTCGCTTGCGCGGAGCGCACGCCGGAACGGCAGACGGCGACGATCGGCCGGTCTTTGTCGAACTCGCTCATGCGCTCGGTCAGCTGCGACAGCGGCACCAGCGTGGCGCCGCGCAGGTGGCCCAGCTGGTCGATGAATTCCGGCGCCTCGCGCACGTCGACGATCTGGACTTCGTCCTGCCGCTCCAGCAGCGCCATCGGTTCGATTTCCCATACGCCGCTGAAACGCAGCGTCAGCGGCGCCCAGGTTGGCGTGTCGGTCGGCGCGTCGCCGTCCGGCTTGCCGCAGCGCAGGTTGGCCGGCACCGCCACCGCCATCAATTTCGGATGCGGCAGATGCAGATTGTTCATGTGGCCGGTGAAATCGCCGACGTCGACATCGCCGCCCAAGCGCGGGTTGTAGCGGCGCTCTTCGGCCACGCTGGTGACCGTGATGCCACGGTAGTCGTGCGCCGGGTACAGCAGACACTCGCCAGGCAAACTTAGGATTTGCTGGTGCACCGAGGCGAACAGCTGCTGCGGACTGCCTTGCTGGAAGTCGGTGCGGCCGCAGCCGCGTATCAGCAGGCTGTCGCCGGTAAAGGCCATGCTCTCATCATCCAGCACATAGGTCAGGCAGCCGGAGGTGTGGCCAGGCGTGGCACGCACGGTCAAATGGCGCGCGCCGAAATCGATGCGATCGCCGTGCCGCAGGGCGCGGTCCACCTCGCTGGCGCCCGCAGCGGCCGAGACCGCGATGCGGCTGCCGGCCCGCTGGCGCAAGCGCCAGGCGCCGGTGACGTGGTCGGCGTGCACATGGGTGTCGAGCGTGGCGACCAGCTTCAGGCCGAGCTCCTGCACCAGCGCCAGGTCGCGCGGCGCCTGTTCGTAGACCGGATCGATCAGCAGCGCCTCGCCGCCGTCACCCAGCAGATAGGTGTAGGTGGACGAAGCCGGATCGAACAGTTGGCGGAAGATCATCATGCAATATCTGAATAAGGACAGCCTCCATCATAACAAATCTTCAAGGGCATAGCGCCGCTTGAGCTTGGCCGCCGCGCATATCTTTCAAGTTTGTTTCGCAGTATGATGACGGCGGCGGCACTGCGGCCGCATTTTCCTGAAAGTCATCATGATTCGAACCTTGGCGCGCTACCAGCGCCTGATCATGGGCGCCGAACCGCGCTCGCTGGAAGGCGCCTTACGCGGCTTGCTGATCGCTCTGTTTTACCACCTGTCGGACAAGGCGTCCGTATTCATCGTCCGCCACGATCCGCAAGCGTCGAATTTTCTCAATCTCTACACGCCCACGCTGCTCAAGGGAGAGGGCAAGATCCTGTTGGCGCCCAGTACCGTGTTTGGCGTGGTGCGCTCTCCTGGCGCATTTTCCTGCAGTTTCGTTGACGCGCGCACGCCCACCTCGCACTGATCATTACCGACTCCAACCACCACGAACTGGCCGTCGGCCGGCGCCACCTCGGTGACGAGCGGCCCCGGCCGGTGGTAATTGGCGATGACGTGCTGATTGGCTATCGCGTGACCATTCTGAAAGGCTGCAACATCGGCAGCGGCAGTGTGATCGCTGCCGGCAGCGTGCTGCAGCCATCGTTCGAGGCGCCCGCGCGGTCGATTATTGCCGGCAATCCGGCGCGCATCGTCGGCACGCTGGCTGAGGCCGCTGCTGCGGTACCCGATGCGCTGCCACCAGTCTCGGGCTAATGCCCAACAGTCCCGGCGCTTGGTTTGCACAAGTCCTGCCATCCGGCTGCCTGTTTCGCTATAATGTTGCGGTTAAACACAGCCTGCTAACGAGGAAAATCCATGAGCCTGAACAAAGTGCCTTCCGGTAAAGACGTGCCGAACGATTTCAACGTGATCATCGAAATCCCGATGAACGCCGATCCGATCAAATACGAAGTGGACAAGGAATCGGGCGCGATCTTCGTCGACCGCTTCATGGGCACCGCCATGCACTACCCGTGCAACTACGGCTACGTGCCGAATACGCTGTCGGCCGACGGCGATCCGGTGGACGTGCTGGTCATCACGCCGTTCCCGCTGATTCCAGGCGTGGTGGTGCGCTGCCGTCCGATCGGCGTGCTGAAAATGACCGACGAAGCCGGTGAAGACGCCAAGGTGCTGGCGGTGCCGGTCGACAAAGTGCTGTCGATCTACAGCCACTGGCAGAAGCCGGAAGATCTGAACGAACTGCGCCTGCGCCAGATCCAGCACTTCTTCGAGCACTACAAGGACCTGGAAAAAGGCAAGTGGGTCAAGATCGAAGGCTGGCACGGCCCGGAAGCCGCCAAGGAAGAGATCCTGGCCGGCGTCGCCAACTACCAGAAAGAGCAGCAAGCATAAGCAAAGCCCCGCAAGGGGCTTTTTTATTAGGCCTGCTGGCGGGCGTGGGCGACTGCGTCGGCCGCTTCCGCCGCGCTGGCTTCAGCTTCACGGCGCAGGCGCGACATGTACTGCGGCGTAATGCCCAGATAGGACGCGATGGCACGCTGCGAAATACGGGCTTCCAGGCCGGGATACTCTTCGCGGAAGGCGGTCAGGCGCTCTTGCGCCGAGGTCTCACCGCTGTTGTAGGCGCGCTGGGCCAGCGTCTGCAGGCCGTGCATGGCGAGGTTCAGGTGGTAGTTCTGCATCACCTCGTTTTGCGCGCGCAACTCGCAGGCCAGCTTCCAGTCCAGCGTGAAGCCGTGGATCGGCGTTTCGGCGATCAGGAATTGCACCGCCGGCTGGGCGGTTTCGCCATTGATCAGATCGGTCAGGGTGGTGGCCGATTCGCCCTCGCGGTAGAAGCGCAGCGTGACTTCAATGCCGTCGCGGTTGAAGAAACCGCTGCGGGCGACGCCGCTGGCCAGCCAGTACACTTGCGTGGCCGGCACGCCGGCACGCTGCAGGTATTCGCCCTTGCGCACATGGAATGGCTTGGCGATGCTCGCCAAAATGGTGGTGACGTTGGTGTACGCCTCGTCGCTGACATCGATCCGCTTCATCGTGGCGGATTTGAATCGACTGCGTTGTTTTATGAAATCTGCATTCATGCTGTTTTTGCCATGTTCCTAGAAAACTTTCCAAGGGGGCCAGAGTATAGGCCCGATTGAAATTGCTGTGAAGAAAACTGGATTCATACTTAAACCAGGGATATGTGCATTCCGCTATTCTACCGCATAAGGGTTTCCCTGATGTATGTTCATCCAGCCCGTCCAACCGGACGGGCTGGGGCGGGCGTCTTGCCTTAGAATAATGCCCCCTAATCAGAACGAGGGACTTATGTCTGAGAAAAAAGCAAGCACCGGCGGTGCGGCACTGGCGGCGATGTTGATGCTGCTATCGGGCGGTGTGACGGCGGCGGATGCGGCGGACACACAGTGGACTCTGGGCGGCGCGGTTCGCTTCAACTACGAACACAAAAGCTGGCAGGACGCGTATCCGCGTGGTTTCTTTGGGCTGGACACCGCGCGTCTGGACCTCGATTACGACGATGGCACGTTGATCGGCTCGGCGCAATACCGCTACAACCGCTTCCCGAAAGGGCAGGGCGGCTACTGGCAGCACTTCCTTCAGCACGGCTGGGTGGGCATGCGCTTTGCCGACAAGAGCACGCTGCATGTGGGCCTGGATAAAAATATGTTCGGGCTGGCGCCTTTTACTTCCAACAATTTTTACGAGTCGATCGCCTTCTACGCCGGCTTCGAGGACAAGTTTGACCTTGGCCTTACGTATGCCAGCAAACCTGGTCCGGTCGAGTGGCAACTGGGCTTTTATCCGCGCGACGGTGGCTCGTATGGTGGTGGCGGCAATACCGCCGGCGCTTCCAATCGCTACTCCTATAACATCGTTGCCGACGATGACAAGCAGGGTTATGGCACCGGCCAGCACGACCATGAACGCAATACGGCGATCGGCCGCGTGGCGGCATTCCTGGACGCTACGCGGCGCAATGAGGTCGGCTTCTCCGCGCTGACAGGAACGATCCGCAATGACACCCGCAGCGAGGGCCGAGACACCCGCCGCAATGCCGTGGCGGTGCATTACCGGGGTGGCGCGGGACCGTGGAATGTGGCGCTGGAGGCGCTGCGCTACAACTATAAGACCAGCCACAGTGCCAGCCAGACGTATGGCGGACTGGATCCGAACAGCTTTGTGATGCTGGGCGGTTTCGGTTATCCCTATCCGGTGGCGGCCAAAGGCGATATTGTCATCGCCAATGTCAGCTACGACCTGCCGGGCAGGCTGGGACCGTTCAGCGGATTCAAGCTGTACAACGATTACAGCGAGTTGCGCAAACGTGTCGGCAACTACAAGAAATCCGTGCAGAACGTCAGCGGGCTGAGTTTTTCAGCCGGCAAATGGCTGTTCTATGCCGATTTCATGTGGGGCAAGCACCATCCGTATCTGTCGCCGGACGGCGGCGGCCTGGCGTCGACCTCCAGCCAGCATGAGGGCTTCACCCGCAGGATCAATCTGCAGGCGGGCTACTACTTCTGAACGGCGCATGCTCTGACAATTCGTCGATGTAATCGTTCATGGCAGCGGTTTCCTGCGCCAGGAAATCGGCGATCGCATCGGCGAAGCGCGGATCGGCAATCCAGTGGGCCGACCAGGTGGGCGTCGGCACCAGGCCGCGCGACATCTTGTGCACGCCCTGCGCGCCGCCTTCAAAGCTGGCGATGCCGTGGCGGATGCAATACTCGATCGATTGCACATAGCAGGTTTCAAAGTGCAGGCCGGAGACGAATTCGGTGGTGCCCCAGTAGCGCCCATACATCACGTTGCCGCCGACCAGGTTGAAAGCCACCGCCACCGGCGTATCGGCGCGCTTGGCCAGCACGATCATCAGCTTGTCCGGCATCTGGGCCAGCAGGCGCTGGAAGAACGCCAGCGACAGATACGGCTTGGAGTAGTGCGCCTGGTAGGTCGACACATAGCAGCTGTAGAAAAAGCGCAGCACGTCATCGGTGATGGCGGCGCCGGCCAGATGCTCGAAATGGATGCCGGCTTCCAGCACGCGACGGCGATCCTGGCGCAACTTCTTGCGCTTCTCCATCTTCATGGTGGCGAGGAAGGCGTCCAGATCGGCGTAGCCGTGGTTCTCCCAGTGGAACTGCACGCCTTCGCGCAGCACGTAGCCGGCATCGACCAGCGCCTGCTTGTCCTGCTCGTCGGGAAACAGGATGTGCAGCGACGAGGTTTGCAGCTGCTGCGCCACTTGTAGCGCGGCGCGCGCCAGCAGTTGCCGGTCCTCGGCGGTGCGGGCCAGCAGCCGGCTGCCGGTCACCGGCGTGAACGGCACCGCCGACAGCAGCTTCGGATAGTAGGGCATGCCATGGCGGTGGAAGGCGTCGGCCCAGGCGTGATCGAACACGTATTCGCCCCGGCTGTGCTCTTTCAGGTAGAGCGGCATGGCCGCATGCAGTTCGCCATCGCGTTGCAGGATCAGGTAGCGTGCGCTCCAGCCGGTGCGCGGCGACGCGCATTCGGTCTCGTGCAGCGCGTGCAGGAACGCGTAAGCAAGCGTCGGGTTGTCGCCGGCCAGTGCCTGCCACTGCGCCGGGTCTATCTCTGCCAATGAGTCGATGATCGTAAACTCTGTTGCTGCCACGCTGCCTCCATGCTTGATGAGTTGCCAGTCTAGCGCATGCGGCCGGGCTTTGCCCGTGCGATAATCGGATTTTGCCAACGCGGAAGACTTCACATGGCCCATCATTTCTTCAATCTGTACACCCACGATTTTGCCCGCGTCGCCATCGCCGCGCCGGTGTGCCGCATTGCCGATCCCGCCTACAACGCCGGGCAGACCATTTTGCTGGCCGAACAAGCTGCTGCGCAAGGCGCGGCATTGGTGGCGTTTCCCGAGCTGGGGCTGGCGGCCTACACCTGCGACGACCTGTTCCATCAGCGCGCCTTGCTGGACGGCGTGCTGGATGGCCTGGCGGCGATTCTCGACGCCTCGCTGCAATGGAAGATGGCCATCGTGGTCGGTGCGCCGCTGCGGGTCGAACATCAGCTGTACAACTGCGCGGTGGTGATCGCCAACGGCCAGATCCAGGGCGTGGTGCCGAAGAGCTATCTGCCGAACTACGGCGAGTTCTACGAAGCGCGCCAGTTCAGCAGCGCCGATTACGCCACCGCCACCGAAATCGACCTGCTCGGCGAGCGCGTGCAGTTCGGCGCCGGCCTGCTGTTCGAAGTGGGCGATGTGCCGATGTTCAAATTCCACGTCGAGATCTGCGAGGACGTGTGGGTGCCGGTGCCGCTTTCGTCGTTTGCCGCGCTGGCCGGCGCCACGGTGCTGGTCAACCTGTCGGCGTCGAACGCGCTGGTGGGCAAGTCCAATTACCGCAACCAGCTGGTGGGCCAGCAGTCGGCGCGCTGCATCGCCGCTTATCTGTACACCTCGGCCGGCGGCGGCGAATCCAGCACCGACATGGCCTGGGACGGCCAGGGCGTGATCTACGAAAACGGCGAACTGCTGGCCGAACCGAAACGCTTCATCGACGAGCCGACGCTGACCTTCGCCGACATCGATCTGGAGCGCCTGTCGCGCGAGCGCATGCGCATGAATACCTTCGCGCAATCGGTGCAGCGCCACGCGGCGGAAGTCGGCAAGTTCCGCACCGTGTTCTTCCACCTGGAGATCGAGCGCGATCAGCCGCTGGCGCTGAAGCGCTGCGTCGAACGCTTCCCGTACGTGCCGGCCGATGCGCGTCGCCGCGACGACCGCTGCAACGAGGTCTACAACATTCAGGTGCAGGCGCTGGCGCAGCGCCTGACCACCAGCGGCCTGAAGAAAGTGGTGATCGGGGTTTCCGGCGGCCTCGACTCCACCCACGCGCTGCTGGTCTGCGCGCGCGTGATGGACAAGCTGAAGCTGCCGCGCACCAATATCCTGGCCTACACCATGCCCGGCTTCGCCACCAGCGAGCGCACGCTGAAGCAGGCGCATGCGCTGATGAAACTGGTCGGCTGCTCGGCGCAGGAAATCGACATACGCCCAAGCTGCATCCAGATGCTGAAAGACCTGAACCACCCGTATTCGGAAGGCCAGGCGCAGTACGACATCACGTTTGAAAACGTGCAGGCCGGCGAGCGCACCAACCATCTGTTCCGCCTGGCGAATCACCACGGCGGCCTGGTGATCGGCACCGGCGACCTGAGCGAACTGGCGCTGGGCTGGTGCACATACGGCGTCGGCGATCACATGTCGCACTACAACGTCAACGCCAGCGTGCCGAAGACGCTGATTTCGCACCTGGTGCGCTGGGTGGCCGAATCCGGCGTCATCGGCCGCAACGATGCGCAGGTGCTGCTGGACATCCTCGGCACCGAGATCAGTCCCGAGCTGGTGCCCGGCACGGCGGAGGGCCAGCCGGAGCAGCGCACCGAAAGCACCATCGGCCCCTACGAGCTGCAGGACTTCAACCTGTACTACGTGCTGCGCTTCGGCTTCAATCCGTCGAAAGTGGCGTTCCTGTCGCATACCGCCTGGCAGGACAAGGAGCAGGGCCGCTGGCCGGATGGCGATCATGTCACGCGCAACCAGTACGATCTGGCGGCGATCAAGAAGAATCTGGGCATCTTCCTGGACCGCTTCTTCCGCACCAGCCAGTTCAAGCGCAGCTGCGTGCCGAATGCACCGAAGGTGGGCAGCGGCGGTTCGCTATCGCCGCGCGGCGATTGGCGCGCACCAAGTGACGCGCAAAGCGTTGTTTGGATGGAAGAACTGCGCTCCATTCCGGTGCAGGAGTAAAGAATAAGCTTATGTACATGGACAGCGCGCTTTGGTCGATTACAATACAAGCAAAGCATGCAGTCCGCTGCCCAAGATTTTCGATTTGTATATAAGGAGAAGTCATGAAACAGATTACCGCAGTGATCAAGCCGTTCAAGCTGGACGAGGTGCGTGAGGCACTGGCTGAGGTCAACGTTACCGGTCTGACCGTCACCGAGGTGAAAGGCTTTGGCCGCCAGAAGGGCCATACCGAACTGTATCGCGGCGCCGAATATGTGGTCGACTTCCTGCCGAAAGTCAAAGTGGAAGTGGTGGTCGATGACGGCGTGGCCGAGCAAGTGGTGGACGCCATCATCAAGGCCGCGCGCACCGGCAAGATCGGCGACGGCAAGATCTTCGTGCAGAACGTCGAACAGGTGATCCGCATCCGCACCGGCGAGACCGGCCCCGACGCGGTGTAAACCTGTTTCAGCTTTATTCGAATGCCGGCCTCGCCGGCATTTTTTTTGCCTCCCACCGATTAAGGTACTTTTTGCATATTCATTATTGGTTATATTAGTTCGGGTTTTCTAGGTGGATCAGTAATATAGACACACTGTCATCATTCACTGAAAGCCTGCGCCATGAAGAAGATCGTTGCTTTATCCCTGTTGTCGTGGGCCGCCGTTGCGGGCGCCGCGCCCAGCGTCTATCCAACCGGCGTCACCCGCTATGACATCGCCACCGCCCATAACAGCTACGTCATCTTCAGCGGCCAGGACAAGAAAACCCATCTGATCGACATGAACGGCAACGAGGTGCACAGCTGGAACGCCGAAGGTTTCCCGCCGGTGCTGCTCGATCCGGCGCTGACCGGCGGCAAGCGCGGCAATGTGCTGCTGCAACTGGCCAGCGCGCCGGGCACCTTCAATCAGGGCAATGGACTGAACAATCAGGCGATTGGCGAACTGGACTGGAACAGCAATGTGGTCTGGCAGTGGGGCGCGGCCGGCAGCGCGCTGGATGCCTACGCCGCACCGGTCGAAGGCAAGGCCAACGCGCAAGTGCCCGGCGGCAGCGCCAAGCAGCACCACGACTGGCGCCGCCTGAAGAATGGCAACACCCTGGTGCTGGCCAATCTGGTGCATCCGGTCCAAGGCTTCAGCGCGCCGCAGGTGCTGGACGACGTCATCTATGAAGTGAACCGGCAGGGCGATATCGTCTGGCAGTGGCTGGCGTCCGAGCATCTGAATGAATTTGGCTTTTCGCCGGCCTCGCTGAAGCTGGTGAAGGAGGGCGCGTCGCCGCGCGGCAAGGCGGTGCCGTTCGACTACCTGCACATCAACAATATGTCGGTGCTGGGGCCGAATCGGTGGCATGACGGCGGCGACCAGCGCTTCCACCCGGATAACATCCTGATCGATTCGCGCGAGGCCAACTTCATCGTCATCATCGACAAACGGACCGGCAAGGTGGTGTGGAGCCTGGGACCGGATTACCCGGAGCAGGTGCGCGGCCCGCGCGTGCTGCCGCGGCCGGTGGATCAGATCATCGGCCAGCATGATGCGCACCTGATCGCGCAAGGGCTGCCGGGCGCCGGCAATATCCTGGTGTTCGATAACCAGGGCGAGGCCGGCTATCCGCGCGTCAGCGTTGGCGTGCAGCCGCGTTCGCGGGTGCTGGAAATCGACCCGATCAAGAAACAGATCGTGTGGGAATACACGGGCAGCGATTCCAACGGGCCGGACTGGAGTTTCTACAGCTCCTTCATCAGCAGCGCCCGCCGTCTGCCGAACGGCAATACCCTGATCGATGAAGGCATGAACGGCCGCATCTTCCAGGTCACCGCCAAGGGCGAGATCGCCTGGGAATACATCAGCCCTTACTTCGCTCCGACGCCGGTGGCTGGCGCCGGCAAGCCGGTGCTGAGCAATTGGTTGTACCGCGCCCAACCGGTGCCGTACGACTGGGTGCCGGAAGGCACGCCACGCTCTGAAAAAGCGGTGATCCCGCCCGAGCCAGGCAAGTTTCGCATAGCCACTCAATAACAGCTCGCTAATTCCAGCAACAACGCGCCGGCCCATATGCCGGCGCGCGGGATCCCTCACACTTTTTCAGAACGAAAGCCCTGATCATGCAACAGAAAAAACTCGCCGTCGCCATCGCTGCGGCCTATGGCATCGCCTTCGCTTGCGCGCCGACGGCGCAAGCGCAGAATGCCGCCTTGTTGGCGGTGGCCGGCATCTCCGACACTGCCGTGGAAGCCAGCGCCGCCGCGCAGGAAGGCGCCGGCGCCAATGCGGTTGCCGCCGACGTGGCGCAAGTGATCGCCAGCGTCACCGTTTCCACCCGCCGCCGCAACGAAACCTCACAAAGCGTGCCGACCACCATGAGCGTGCTGGACGACAAATCGCTGGAGAACAACCGCATCTACCGCGTGCAGGATTTGCAGCAGCTGTTGCCGAGCACCACGGTCAACTTCGTCCACGCGCGCCAGTTGAGCTTTGCCGTGCGCGGCCTCGGCAACAACACCGCCAGCGACGGCCTGGAAGGCAGCGTTGGCCTGTACCTGGATAACGTCTACCTGGCGCGTCCCGGCATGGCCGCGTTCGACGCGCTGGATGTGCAACAGCTGGAACTGCTGCGCGGCCCGCAGGGCACGCTGTTCGGCAAGAACACCACCGCCGGCGTGCTCAACATCACCACCAAACAGCCGACCTTCCGCAGCGAGAATACGGCCTCGCTGTCGGTCGGCCAGGATCACTTCGTACAAGGCAAGGCCAGTGTTTCCGGCGCCTTCTCGGACACGCTGGCCGGCCGCCTGTCGGCCTACAAGACGCACGAGGGCGGCTACATCACCAATATTTACAATGGCCGCACGGTGCAGGGCGGCGACCGCCAGGGCGTGCGCGCGCAACTGCTGTACGAGCCGGACGCCAAGCTGAACGTACGCCTGATTGCCGATTACAACGAGGAAGATTCCAACAACGGCACCATGGTGTTCTACAGCGCCGGTCCGAGCGGCCGCTGGCTGACGCAGGCCGCCGCCATCGGTGCGCGCGTGATTACCGATCCGGGCAAGTACCAGGTCAATCTGGACAGCGGCTCGCACGTCAGCGTGCATCAGGGCGGCCTGTCGGCGGAGGCCAACTACAAGCTGGACAACGACTACAAGTTCACCTCGATCAGCGCCTTCCGCTTCTGGAACTTCACGCCGCGCAATGACGACGGCCTGGACAAGCCCGTGGTTCTGAACATCGGCGCGCTGGCGCGTCACCGCCAGTTCACCCAGGAGCTGCGCCTGGCCACACCACAAGGCCGCGAGGTGGAATCGGTAGTCGGCGCGTACTACTATTATCAGAACCTCGACAACACCAACTTCAGCGTCAACGGCTCGCTGGCCGACCAGTTCAACGGCACGCCGAATGGCGCCTGGAACAATGTCAGCAGCCTGGCGGACGGCCACCTGCGCGTCAACAGCTACGCCGTGTTCGGGCAGTCGATCTGGCACATCAATCCGCAGTGGGATCTGACCGCCGGCCTGCGCGCCACCTATGAAGACAAGCGCGCTTACGAGATCCGCTACGCGCCCACCGGTGGCGCCACCGTCACCGGCGCGGCGCTGGCCTCGCGCAACGCCCGCTACGGCGTGTTCAACTCCGGCGAGATCAGCCTGAACAACCTGAGCCCGTCCGGCCTGCTGACGCTGGCGTACAAGATCGATACCGACGTGCTCGGCTTCGCCAGCCTGTCGCACGGCGAGAAGTCCGGCGGCATCAACCTGACCGTGCCGGGCGCGGCCGGCATCTCGTCGCTGAAGGTGAATAACGAGAAGGCCAACAACTTCGAGCTGGGCATCAAGAGCAATCTGTGGGAACGCCGCGCGCAGATTAACGCCAGCCTGTTCGCCAACGTGGTGCACGGCTACCAGAACAACGCCTACGATCCGACCACGCTGTCGCAATACCTGACCAACGCCGGCAATGTGCGCAGCCGCGGCGTGGAGCTGGAAACCACCTTCCTGGTGGCGCGCGGCTTCACGCTGGGCGCGAACGGCGCCTTCAACGACGTCCAATACCTGAAGTACACCAACGCGCCGTGCCCGCCTGAAATCGTCGCCACTTCGTGCAACCTGTCCGGCCGCAACGCGCTGGTCAACGCGCCGCGCTGGACCGGCAGCCTGAACGCGCAGTATGCGCGCGCCGTGGCCGATGGTGTGGAAGCCTATTTCAACGCCAACACCTCTTATCGCACCGAAGTCTTCGGCACACTGGACGCGTCGAAGTATTCGAAGATCCCGGCCTACGCGCTGACCAACCTGTCGGCCGGCGCGCGCTTCAAGGCCGGCGGCGCCAAATGGGATGTGTCGCTGTGGGCCAAGAACGCCTTTGACAAGCAGTACTACACCAGCATGTGGAACACCAGCTTTGGCGCCTACAACGCCATCATCGGCACGCCACGCACCGTGGGCCTGACCGCCCGCGCAGATTTCTGAAACAGGAGACCAACAGCATGACGAACAATAAGATTAGCAGCGCCCGCCGCCGCATCCTTCAATCGCTGCCGGCGCTGGCGCTGGCCAACTACCTGCCTGCCGCCGCAGCGGCCGGCAAGGATCAGCCGAACATCATCTTCATTCTGGCCGACGACCTCGGACACGCTGACCTCGGCGTCTACGGCCAGACCGATATCAAGACGCCGCACCTGGACCGTCTGGCGGCACAGGGCATCCGCTTCAACCAGGCCTACGCCAATTCGGCGGTGTGCTCGGCGACGCGCTTCGCGCTGATCACCGGCCGCTACCAGTACCGCCTGCGCGGTGGTCTGGAGGAGCCGATCGCCGGCGCCTCCGACACGCTGGGCCTGCCGCCGTCGCATCCAACCCTGCCGTCGCTGCTGAAGAAGCAGGGTTACGGCACGGCGCTGATCGGCAAGTGGCACCTGGGTTACCTGCCAACCTTCGGCCCGCTGAAAAGCGGCTACGACAGCTTCTTTGGCAACTACGGCGGCGCCATCGACTACTTCACCCACAAGCCGGGCGTCGGCCCCAACGTCAAGGAAGACTTGTACGAAGGCGAAGTGCCGGTGCACCAGATCGGCTACTACACCGACCTGCTGGGCGTGCGCGCGGTCGACTTCGTCAACAAGCAGCAGGCCGGCAAGCCGTTCCTGTTATCGCTGCACTACACCGCGCCGCACTGGCCATGGGAAGGGCCGGGCGACGAAGCCATCTCGCGCAACATCGACAACATCTTCCACTACGACGGCGGCGACCTGGCCACGTATGGCCGCATGGTCGAGTCGCTGGATGCCTCGATCGGCCGGGTGCTGGCGGCGCTGGAAAAGCAAGGGCTGGCCGACAACACCATCGTCATCTTCACCAGCGACAACGGTGGCGAACGCTTCTCGAAAACCTGGCCGCTGACCGGCCAGAAAACCGAGTTGCTGGAGGGCGGCATCCGCGTGCCGGCCATCCTGCGCTGGCCGGCCAAGGTGAAGCCGGGGCAGGTGAGCGAGCAGGTGACGATTTCCATGGACTGGCTGCCGACCCTGTTGGCGGCCGCCGGCGGCGCGCCCGACCCCTCGTATCCGACCGATGGCGCCAACCTGTTGCCGGTGGTACTGGGGCAGGCCGCCCATACCGAACGCACGCTGTTGTGGCGTTACAAGGCCAACGCGCAGCGCGCGATCCGCGCCGGTAACTGGAAGTATTTGAAGATTGGCGGCAACGAGTTTTTATTCGATGTGGTCAAGGATCAGCGCGAACGCGCCAATCTGGCCAGGCGCCACCCCGACGTATTCGCGCAACTGAAGTCTCAGTGGGAGGCCTGGGACAAGGAAATGCTGCCGATCACCGCCGATGTGCGCACCCACGGCGTCAGCGGTAATGTGCAGGCGGATCGTTACGGCGTTCCGCCCGGCGGACGAATCCCCGACTAAAGTTCAGCAATCCCCGCCTCGGCGGGGATTTTCTTTTGTTGCTTCGTAGTTGGCTTTTGCGGTTAAAGCGCGACATTGGCGAAATAATTATTTGTTCGTTGCTCGCATTAATGTTAATTTGGAATCACCGGCACCTGATGCTGGATATAAAAACGAGGGAGACACAATTGAGAACGCCACCAAAGACGGCCATTGCCATGGCCGTGCCCCAGCTTGCCTTGGCCTCCACGGCCTATGCACTAGGCGCCGCTGATTCAGCTATTTATGAAAACGTTGTCATAGCTAGTCCATTCTAAGGAAACGAGATGAACAGCAATGACACGCATGACGGCGCGATCCGCAGGATCGTCATCGTCGGTGGTGGCACCGCCGGCTGGATGACGGCCGCCCCGCTGGCCCAGCGCCTGGCGCGCCACCCGACCCAGCCCTGTGAGGTGACGCTGGTGGAATCGCCCGAGATCGGCACCATCGGCGTCGGCGAGGCGACCCTGCCGACGATCCGCGTCTACAACGCGGCGCTGGGACTGGACGCCGACGATTTTGTCGCCAAGACCCAGGCCAGCTACAAGCTTGGCATCGAATTTAAGGACTGGGGCCACGTCGGCAACCGCTTCTTCCACGCCTTCGGCGATTTCGGCCCGCCGCTGGCCGGCTTCGGCGCGCACCAGCACTGGCTGCGGCTGGCACGGGCGTTCAACAACATGCCGGAGCTGGAGAACTGGTCGATGCCGTCGGTGATGGCGCGGTACAACAAGTTCGTCCCGCCGAACGAGGAAAAGCCCGGCATGACCGATGCCTATTCCTACGGTTTCCATTTCGACGCCAGCCTGTACGCCAGGTATCTGCGCGACTATGCGGTGGCGCGCGGCGTCCAGCGCATTGAGGGCATGATTGTCGAGGTCGAACAGCATCCTGAAACCGGTTTCGTCACGGCCGTCAATCTGCGCGACGGCCGCCGCGTCGAAGGCGATCTGTTCATCGATTGCTCGGGCTTCCGTGGCCTCCTGATCGAAGGCACATTGAAGGCCGGCTACGAGGACTGGAGCAACTACCTGCCGTGCAACAGCGCGCTGGCCGTGCCCTGTGCCTCGGCGCCGCAGTTGACGCCGTTCACCCGCTCGACCGCCAAGGAGGCCGGCTGGCTGTGGCGCATCCCGCTGCAGCATCGGATCGGCAACGGTCACGTGTACAGCAACGGCTTCACCACGGACGAGCGGGCGCGCCAGGTATTGCTCGATGGTCTAGACGGCGCAGCGCTGGACGAGCCGCGCCAGATCCGCTTCGTCACCGGACGGCGGCGCAAGTCGTGGATCAAGAACGTGGTCGCGATCGGCCTGTCGGCAGGCTTCGTCGAGCCGCTGGAATCGACCAGCATCAACCTGATCGAAACGGCGGTGGGCAAGCTGCTGGAACTGTTCCCTGAGCGCGATTGCAACCCGGCGCTGGCCGATGAATTCAACCGCGTGATGGGCATCCGTTACGAATCGGTGCGCGACTTCATCGTGTTGCATTACAAGCTGACCAGGCGCGACGATTCGGAATTCTGGCGCTACTGCGCCAACATGGACATCCCGGACTCGCTGCGCCATCAGATCGAACTGTTCCGCGAGACCGGGCGCGTGGCGATCGTCGATCGCGGCGGCTTCGCCGAACCGTCGTTCGTGGCAATGATGATGGGCCTGGGCGCGGTGCCGAAGCGCCACGACCCGCTGGCCGAGCGGGTCGACGTCCGCGCGGTGCACGGTCACTTCGCCGCGCTGCGCGACATGATCGCTCAGGCGGTGACCACGATGCCGGATCATGGCGCCTATGTCGCGCGCCAGACGGCGGCGAGCGGCTCATCCCGTGCCGCTGCCTGATATCAGTTATCTCATCAAAAAACCATGGAGGCATAAACCTTTCAACCAGCACTAGCGTCACGACTTACGCAATACAAAAACACCTATAAGAGGGAGACACAAATTGAATAAGTTACAAAAAACGACGATCGCCGCTGCGGTCGCACAGATTGCCCTGTTGCACGCCAGCCCGGCGTGGGCGCAAGCGGCCGATACGGCCGGCGCCGACCTCGCCAAGGGCCCGGTGGTGGTGGTGAGCGGCCAGCGCGCGGCGCTGCAATCGGCGCAAAAACTGAAGCAGGATTCCGACGAGGTGGTCGACTCGATCGTCGCCGAAGACATCGGCAAGCTGCCGGACCGTTCGGTCACCGAGGTGCTGCAACGTATCGCCGGCGTGACCATCGACCGCAATATGGCGGGCGACCCGAACCGCCAGTCGGTCGAAGGCTCCGGCGTGTCGGTACGCGGCCTGACCTATGTGCGCTCGGAAATCAACGGCCGCGACGCGTTCTCGGCCGGTGGCGGCCGCTCGCTCGGCTTTGCCGACGTGGCGCCGGAGCTGATGTCGGGTGTCGATGTCTACAAGAATCCTTCGGCGGAACAGATCGAAGGCGGTGTTGCCGGCCTGGTCAATCTGCGTACCGCGATGCCGTTTGACTACAAGGGCTTCAAGGGCACGGTGGGCGTGTCGGAATCGTATTCCACGCTGCGCAAGGGCAAGCCTTCGCCAACCGGCACCATCCTGCTGTCGAACCGCTGGGCCACGGACCTGGGTGAATTCGGCGCCCTGATCGATTTTGCCCACGCCAAGAGTCCGAGCCGCTCGGACGGCGTCGGTGTCGATCCTTATTTCCCGCATGTGAACTCGACCGATCCGACCAAGTACGATCCCAGCAAGACCCAATGGATACCGCTGGGCGTCGGCTACCGCTCGCAGGACTTCGACCGCACCCGTCGCGGCGACTACGGCGCGCTGCAATGGCGCCCAAACAAAGACCTGACCGCCGCGCTGACCTACTTCAAGACCAAGTACAAGGAAGACCTGGACGAGCACGTGGTGGCCTCGTCCGAGGACAAGTGGTATCAACAGGTGGCCAGCGCCGACGCCAAATTCGACAGCAACGGCGCGTTCCAGAGCGGCACCATCTCGAACCCGACGTATGGCGGCTCGCCGTTCAACAGCTCGCAGCGTATCAACACGCGTGAATCCGGTACCCGCGATCTGTCGTTGAACGTGCAATGGCGCGCCACGCCGGACCTGACCTGGACCAATGACTTCCAGCACGTGCGCTCGACTACCGAAGGCTTCGACGCCGACGTCTCGACCGGCTTCATCCTGCCCAACCAGACCATGGACATGACCGGCAAGGTACCGCAGATCACGCTGGGTTCGGCGGCCTATATGGCTGATGCGAAAAACTACTACTGGGCTTACACACAGGAAGCGCTGGACCGCGCCAAGGCCACCCAGAAAGCCTGGAAATCCGACGTCAAGTACTCGTTCGACGATCCGGTGCTGCGCGACGTCCGCTTTGGCGTGCGCATGGCCGACCGCGAAGGCGAGAATCACAAGGCGCAAAAATTCTACAACTGGCAGGCCATTACCTTCCCGTGGATGGAAGGCTGGCAGATCCCCGGCGTGGCACGCCTGAGCGATCCGCGCTTCGCCGGCGGCGCTTCGCTGCAAACCATCGACAACTTCTTCGGCGGCAAATACAGCCTGCCGCCGATGCTGTTCGCCGACGAGGCGACCGTGCGCGGCTTCCCCGACCAGTGGAGCAAAATCCACGCTTACCACGACGTCCTGTGCAAGGAGCAAGGCTCGACCTGCGATCCGTGGAAGGCGGCCACCTTCAACGACCCGGCCGCCACCAACACGCAGACCGAGAAGACCCGTTCAGCGTACACGCAGCTGCGCTTTGGCTGGGATGACCTGAAGTATCCGATCGACGGCAACGTCGGCCTGCGTTATGTCCGCACGCGCAGTGCCGGCAGCGGCTACGTCTCGTTCACGCCGCCTAGCGTTCCGCAGATCCCTGTGGGCGCACCAGTGACTGGCCGGGACAAGCTGATCGAGATCGGCGCCTTCGCCCAGGCGCAGTCGGTCAAGAATTCCTACGACAACTGGCTGCCGAGCCTGAATCTGCGGCTGAAGGCCAGCCCGGAACTGCAATTCCGCTTCGCGCTGGCCAAGGGGATGTCGCGTCCGGACTTCAACCAGCTGCAGGTACAGACCACGCTCAGCGCGCAGCATTTGCAGACCACTACCCGGGATGCGGCCGGCAACGCCACGGCGGTGCGCTTCGACGGCACCAGCCTGACCGGCACCAGCGACGGCAACCCGTTGCTGAAGCCGACCACCTCCACCAATGTCGATCTGACCGCCGAGTGGTACTTTGCCAAGGCCGGTTCGCTGACCTTCTCGGCGTTCAACAAGGACCTGAAGGACATCATCATCACCAAGAACTACGCTTACACGGCGAAAGATATCGCCGGCAAGGAGCAGCAGTTCGTGGTAACAGGTCCGGTCAACGGCGCCAAGGGCTTTGCGCGCGGCTTCGAGATCGCCCACCAGCAGTACTACGACTTCGTACCGGACTGGCTGCGCGGCATCGGCACGCAGGCCAGCTGGACTTACGTATCAAGCGAGCGCACGCTGAAAGATCCGGTGTACGAACAATGGTGCTCGGGTAACGATGCCTCGTCCAACTTCAACCTCAGCATCAACGGTTGCGACACCGATGCGCGCGCGTTCGGCAAAACGCCGATGCAGGGCTTGTCGCGTCACACGGTCAACTTCGCCATCATGTACGAGCAGCATGGCCTGTCGATGCGCGTGGCGTACAACTGGCGTTCGCGTTACCTGCTGGGCGTGAATCAGTGGGGTAGCCGTGGCAACAACGGCCTGAACACAAACCCGGCCTCCGGTGCCGGCCGCTTCCTGATTCCAACGCCTAATAACGACCAGGCTTTCGGCCTGCCGTTGTACCAGGCGGCGTATGGCCAGGTGGACGCGTCGATCTTCTACGACTTCACGGACAAGTTCCGGGTCGGCTTGGAAGGCACCAACCTGGGCAACTCGTACACGCGTCAGATCATGCAACAGCATGCGGGCGACTTCACCCGCCAGGTGTTCATGAGCGGTCCGCGTTACACACTGCTGGCGCAGTATTCGTTCTAAGCTTAATGGTGACTGCGGATGTGCAGGTCGAACTTCCAGGTCACCAGCCGTAAAATCGCGATGAAGGCGGCGCTGATCCACAGCGCCGCGTCATCGGACACGGTATCGATGTATTGCAGGCCGATGAACAGCCAGGTGCCGAAGAAGGCGCAGATCGCATAGGGTTTGCCGTCGCGCAGCACCATCGGCACTTCGTTGCAGACAATGTCGCGCAGCACGCCGCCGAAGATGCCGGTGATCACCCCCATCATCGAGGCGATGAAGATCGGCATGTGCGCCGCCTGCGCCTGCGCCACGCCAGCCACGGCGAACAGCCCGAGGCCGATGGCGTCGGCCACCACAATCACGCGCTCGGAAATAATCTGCCGCACGGTTTTCATCAGCGGCGTGGCCACCAGCGTCAGCACGAAGATCAGGATCACGTATTCCTGGTGCATGACCCAGAACAGCGGCCGCTTGTCGAGCAGGATGTCGCGCAGCGTGCCGCCGCCAAATGCGGCGATGAAGGCCACCGTGAACACGCCGACGATGTCCATGCGCTTGCGCCGCGCCTCGACAAATCCCGATAACGCCCCGACCAGGATTGCCATGATTTCGATGATGGTAATCAGGGAGACGTGCGGGACGTGCTTCATGTAGGCTTATGGACAAGGTTGCAATGCCATAGGCTAACATGGCCGCTACGGATCTGGTAGCGGCTGTTGCATCATGTTAACGCTGCTTAGTAGCGCTGCGGTTGCAGGGCGGCGCGCAGCAGCACGATCAGCGCGCCTTCGCCGCCTTCATTGTTACGCGCCTGGCAGAAGGCCACCACGCCTTTTTGCACCAGCCAGCTGTGCACCATCGACTTCAGCACCGGCTCCTGGCCGCGCGAGCCGAAGCCGCGGCCGTGGATCACGCACACGCAACGGTGATTGCGTTGCGTCGCTTTGGTCAGGAACGCGCCCAGCGCATCGCGCGCCTGGTCGCGGTTCATGCCGTGCAGGTCCAGCTCGTCCTGCACCGGCCAATGACCCTTGCGCATCTTCTTCATTACATCCGGGCCGACGCCCGGTGCAGAGTAATTCAGCGCCGGATCGTCTTCCAGATAATGATCGACTTCAAACAGGTCCGACAGCGACTCGCGCAGCACCGCCGCGTCGTCCTCGGCCGGCGTCAGCTTGCGCGCTGGCGCGGCGGGGAGGGCGGTGCTTTTCGGCACGCTTGGCGGCACGTAGCGGTCCGAGGCGGGCATGCGCTTGACGCTGCCCAGCGCGGACTGGAATAGATTGGCTTCCACCACCTGCTTTTTCACCTGCTTGACGCGCTCCGCCTCGGCGGCGGCGCGCGTCTCAGCCTGCTCCTTGAGCTGTTTGCTCAACGATTTCAGGTCTGCGAAGTCTTTCATTGCAATTACTCCTGGCCTTCCAGATAGCGCTGGGCGTCCAGCGCGGCCATGCAGCCGGTGCCGGCGCTGGTGATCGCCTGACGGTAGATGTGGTCCTGCACGTCGCCGGCGGCAAACACGCCTGGCGCGCTGGTGGCGGTAGCCATACCTTCGGTGCCGGTCTTGGTCTTGATGTAGCCGTTGTGCATTTCGAGCTGGCCTTCGAAGATGCCGGTGTTCGGCTTGTGGCCGATCGCCACGAACAGGCCGTGCACGGTCACGTCGGTGATGGCACCGGTCTCTGTCGACTGGATCTTGACGCCGGTAACGCCGCCGTCATCGCCCACCACTTCATGCAGCGTGTGGTTGTACTTGATCTCGATCTTGCCTTCGGCAACCTTGGCGTTCAGGCGGTCGATGAGGATCGCTTCGGCGCGGAACTTGTCGCGGCGGTGGATCAGCGTCACTTTGGTGGCGATGTTCGACAGGTACAGCGCTTCTTCAACGGCGGTGTTGCCGCCGCCGACCACGGCAACCTGCTGGCCACGGTAGAAGAAACCGTCGCAGGTGGCGCAAGCCGACACGCCTTTGCCCATGAAGGCTTGTTCCGACGGCAGGCCCAGGTACTGCGCCGAGGCGCCGGTGGCGATGATCAGCGTGTCGCAGGTGTACTCGTGGCTGTCGCCGATCAGGCGGATCGGTTTTTCCTGCAACTTGACGGTATGGATGTGGTCAAACACGATGTCGGTATTGAAACGCTCGGCGTGCTGCAGGAAACGCTGCATCAGGTCCGGGCCTTGCACGCCCAGCGGATCGGCCGGCCAGTTTTCGACATCGGTGGTGGTCATCAGCTGGCCGCCTTGTTCGACGCCGGTCACCAGCATCGGCTTCAGGTTGGCGCGGGCCGCGTAGATGGCTGCGCTGTAGCCGGCCGGGCCGGAGCCGAGAATCAGTACGCGGGCGTGTTTAGGAGTGGTCATGGCAGGCTTCTTCAATAATGTTGGATTAATCCGAATGTGGGGGCGCACGCAGGGGCGGCAAGAGGGTGCCGCTATTGCAATTGCGCAAGCAATACAAGATTATAGAGCAAGCAGGGAATCAGGACGAATCGTGGGGCCGGTTGTTGCCCTTATGCCGTAGAATACCGCCATGGGAATATTTCCTGACCGCCAACATTGCAACACCAAGATTATTTATGAGCAGTAAAAAAGTTCAGGAACGCGCGCCGCGCGCCGCCGCCAGCAGCGCCGGTTCGTCTGGCTACACCCGTACTCCGACCGAACGCCAGCCGCTGCCGAACCGGCTGGTGCGGCTGCTGTCGGAAGCGCGGTGGCTGGCGCTGGCCGTCTTGGGCCTGTATTTCGTGCTGATCCTGGCCACCTACACCAAGACCGATCCGGGCTGGTCGCATGAGACGCTGGTGCCGAAGGTGGTCAATATGGGCGGCCGCACCGGCGCCTGGCTGTCCGACCTGCTGCTGTATATCTTCGGCATCTCCGCCTGGTGGTGGGCGTTCTGCCTGCTGCGCCTGGTGTGGAAAGGCTATCGCGGCCTGACGCATAAATATGTGCTGTCCACCGAACCGGAGCCGGAACATGCGCAGGAGCCGCTGATCCGTGGCATCGGCTTCGTGCTGCTGTTCATCGGTAGCGTCGGGCTGGAATACCTGCGCCTGCGAACGCTGACCAGTCATGCCGAACTGCCGCGCAGTTCCGGCGGCGTGCTGGGTGAGCTGATCGGCCATTCTGCCCATGTGGCGTTCGGCTTTACCGGGGCCACCTTGCTGCTGTTGTTGCTGTTCGGGCTGGGCTTCAGCTTGTTCTTCCAGGTGTCGTGGCTGGCGGTTGCCGAGCGCATCGGCGGCGCGGTCGAGCGCGCGATTGACTGGTTCATCCAGCGCTACCAGTATCGCGAAGACCGCCGCCAGGGCGAAGTCGCGGCGGTCAAGCGCGAGGAGGTGGTGGTGCACGAGCGCGCCAAGCACGTCGAGAAGCATCCGGTGGCGGCGCCGACCATCAAGGTCGAACCGCAAGTCACCACCGTGGTCAAGTCGGAGCGCGTCGAGAAGGAGCGCCAGGCCAGCCTGTTCACCGACCTGCCGCGCGCTGCCGGCGACGCGGCGTTGCCGGCGCTGTCGCTGCTGGACGATGCGCCGGAAACCCAGGAAACCATTTCCATCGAGACGCTGGAATTCACCAGCCGACTGATCGAGAAAAAGCTGTCGGACTTTGGCGTCGACGCCAAGGTGGTGGCGGCCTATCCCGGCCCGGTGGTGACGCGCTACGAGATCGAGCCGGCCACCGGCGTCAAGGGCAGCCAGATCGTCAATCTGGCGCGCGACCTGGCGCGTTCGCTGTCGCTGACTTCGATCCGCGTGGTCGAGACCATTCCGGGCAAGAATTACATGGCGCTGGAGCTGCCGAATCCGAAGCGCCAGATCGTGCGCCTGACCGAGATCGTCGGCTCCAAGGTCTACAACGACAATCCATCGCCGCTGACGGTGGCGCTGGGCAAGGACATCGCCGGCAAGCCGGTGGTGGCCGACCTGGCCAAGATGCCGCACTTGCTGGTTGCGGGTACGACGGGTTCCGGTAAGTCGGTGGGTATCAACGCTACCATCCTGTCGCTGTTGTACAAGTCCGATCCGCGCGACGTGCGCATGATCCTGATCGATCCGAAGATGCTGGAGATGTCGGTCTACGAAGGCATTCCGCACCTGCTGGCGCCGGTCGTGACCGATATGCGCCAGGCCGGCCACGCGCTGAACTGGGCGGTCAACGAGATGGAGCGCCGCTACAAGCTGATGTCCAAGCTGGGCGTGCGTAACCTGGCCGGCTACAACGCCAAGATCGCCGAGGCTAAGAAGCGCGAAGAACACATCCCGAATCCGTTCAGCCTGACGCCGGATTCGCCGGAGCCGTTGGAAAAACTGCCGACCATCGTCATCATCATCGACGAGCTGGCCGACCTGATGATGGTGGTCGGCAAGAAGGTCGAGGAGCTGATCGCCCGCATCGCGCAGAAAGCCCGCGCGGCCGGCCTGCACTTGATTCTGGCAACGCAGCGCCCATCTGTTGACGTGATTACCGGTCTGATCAAGGCGAATATTCCGACCCGTATCGCGTTCCAGGTGTCGTCGAAGATCGACTCGCGCACGATTCTGGACCAGATGGGCGCGGAAACGCTGCTGGGCATGGGCGATATGCTGTACATGCCGCCGGGCACCGGTCTGCCGGTGCGGGTGCACGGCGCGTTCGTTTCGGACGATGAGGTGCACCGGGTGGTGAAACACTTGAAGACTACGGGCGAGCCGGACTACATTGAGGGCATCCTCGAAGGCGGCACGCTGGAGGGCGAGGGCGGCGCCGAGGGCGCGCCTGCGGGCGAGGGCGGCGGCGAGGCCGATCCGATGTACGATCAGGCGGTGCAGGTGGTGCTGAAGAACCGCCGGGCGTCGATCTCGCTGGTGCAGCGTCACTTGCGCATCGGCTACAACCGCGCGGCGCGGCTGCTGGAACAAATGGAAAATAGTGGCGTGGTGTCAGCCATGCAATCGAACGGCAACCGCGACATTCTCGTGCCGGCTGCCAGTGCAGAATAACAAAGGAAGAATATGAACAACACGCTGTCATTCCCGCGCACGCGGGAATCCATGCTGAGTATAGATTCCCGCGTGCGCGGGAATGACGTGCTGCGGCGCGTGGCGGCACTGACCGCCGGCCTGCTGCTGGCGGGCTTCGCCCAAGCCGGCGCGCTGGACCAGTTCAAGTCCTTCGTGTCGTCAACCAAGGCGGCCAAAGGTGAGTTCGTGCAGACGCAGGTGAAAAACACCAATGGCGAGGCGCCCAAGGCTGGCAAGAATGCCAGCGGCACGTTTGTGTTTGCCCGCCCTGGCAAGTTCATCTGGACGTACGCCAAGCCCTACGATCAGGTGCTGCAGGCCGATGGCGACCAGCTGTTCATCTACGACAAGGACTTGAACCAGGTCACCGTGAAGAAGCTGGGTGATGCACTGGGCTCGTCGCCGGCGGCCATTCTGTTCGGCAGTAACGACCTGGAAAAGAATTTCACGTTGTCCGAAGGCGGCACGCGTGACGGCCTGGAGTGGCTGAAAGCAGTGCCGAAGGCCAAGGACACCAGCTTCGAGCAGATCACCATCGGCCTGAAGGATGGCTTGCCGGCGGCGATGGAGCTGAAGGATTCCTTCGGCCAGACTTCGGTGCTGAAGTTCAGCAAGATCGAAAAGAATCCAGCGCTGACTGCCACCAGTTTTAAATTCGTCATGCCGAAGGGCGCCGACGTATTCAATAATTAAGCGTTAGCGACACCATTCCAACGCCGCAGCTGCGACGCTGCGGCGTTTTTCCATTTCAGACCATGGCAGATTTATTTTCCACCGAACCCCGGCAGCCGCTTGCGGAAGCATTACGTCCCAAAACGCTAGACGAAGTCATCGGCCAGCGCCATCTGCTGGGGCCGGGCAAGCCGCTGCGTCTGGCGTTCGAGTCGGGCCAGCCGCATTCCATGATTCTGTGGGGGCCGCCCGGCACCGGCAAGACCACGCTGGCGCGGCTGACCGCCAAGGCCTATGACTGCGAGTTCATCGCGCTGTCGGCCGTGTTCTCCGGCGTGAAAGACATCCGCGCCGCGATGGAGCAGGCGCAGCACAACCTGGACATGGGCAAGCACACCATCCTGTTTGTCGACGAGATCCACCGCTTCAACAAGTCGCAGCAGGACGCCTTGCTGCCGTATGCCGAATCCGGACTGGTGACGCTGATCGGCGCCACCACGGAAAATCCGTCATTCGAGGTGAATTCGGCACTGCTGTCGCGCGCGCAGGTCTACGTGCTGAAGTCGTTCGACGAAAGCGAACTGCGGCAGATGGTCGACCGCGCCCGCGAGAAAGTGCTGACCCAGCTGGAATTTGAAGACGCCGCCATCGACACGCTGATCGGCTACGCCGATGGCGATGGCCGCCGCCTGCTGAACCTGCTGGAAGTCACCGGCACCGCCGCCAACGCCGCCAAGACCAACAAGATCACCGCCGAGTTCATCCAGAACGCGCTGACGCTGAACGCGCGCCGCTTCGACAAGGGCGGCGACAATTTCTACGACCAGATCTCGGCCTTGCACAAATCGGTGCGCGGCTCCAACCCGGACGCCGCGCTGTACTGGCTGTGCCGCATGCTGGACGGCGGCGCTGACGCGCGCTACCTGTCGCGCCGCATCGTCCGCATGGCATGGGAAGACATCGGCCTGGCCGACCCGCGCGCCATGCAGGTCGCCAACGACGCTGCTACCACGTTCGAGCGGCTCGGCTCGCCGGAAGGGGAGTTGGCGCTGGGCCAGGCGGTAATTTACCTGGCGATCGCCGCCAAGAGCAACGCCGGCTACAACGCCTTCAACGAAGCGATGGCCTTCGTGCGCAAGGACAAATCGCGCGAAGTACCGGTACACCTGCGCAACGCCCCGACCAAGCTGATGAAAGAACTGGGCTACGGCCACGAATACCGTTACGCCCACGACGAACCGCACGCCTACGCCGCCGGCGAACACTACTTCCCCGACGATATGCGCGAGCCCGGCTGGTATCAGCCGGTGCCGCGCGGCCTGGAAACCAAGATCGCCGACAAAATGGCCTTCCTGCGCAAGCTGGACGAGGACGCCGGCAAGTCCTGATCCGATACTGCTCAGGCGGCGACTTTGGCGCGGTGCTGGTTGATTTCCTGGATAAAGGTCTCGGCCAGCGATTACGGAATGTCGCGCGTGACCTTGACCTCGGTACCGCCGGTATAGGCGTAGACGCTGCACGATTCCGAATACACGCCGTTGTGGCTGGCGCGCATCTTGTTGACGCCCAGACCGCTAATCTCGGCATATGGCAGTTGATAGGTCATCGCGCCATAGCTGCCGCGCGGGAAGATCATGCCCTGTTGTGTGAGTACCAGGGTGTAGGTCTTGCCGCCCAGGACGCGGCGCGTCAGCCAGAATGTACAGACGCAGCCGAAGATAAAAGCGCCGGGGACATGGATGCTTGGGTAGCGCTCGAACGGGATTAAAAGAACCATCCCGATCCCGAGAAAGAAAACAAACGTCACAAAAATCAGAAACAGGAAAATCAATCCCAGCCCCATGTGATTGGCGCCAAATCGCGAGGCGCGATAGGACAGCGTGACGCTGCCGTCCGCCGCAGTATCGCGTTGGTAGGCATTCTTGATGGTGCTTTTCATGGTTCACTCCAAACTATTTACCGGAGTTGAATTCTAGAAAAACTGCGCTGACGTGCCTATGGAACAAATGTTCTATGACGCTGCAATGGTGTGGAGGGCGGTGGATAGCTGGGTCTTGTTGTCCACCCCAAGCTTGGCGTAGACACTGTGCAACTGATTGCGTACCGTCGCTGGCGAATTGCCGAGTTCGCGGGCGATTTCTTTGTAGCTCATGCCATGGGCCGCCAATCTGGCCACATTCCATTCGGCACCGGTGAGGCGCGCCGCATTCGGCTGGGGCGTGATCTGCAAGTGCAAGGTTGGCCCCAGTACCTCAGCCTTGATATTGATGTGACGGCCGCTATAACTGCGCGACGGACTCGCGGCCAATCGTTGCATCAGTTCATAAGGCAAAGCGGGTGGCGTCCATTCGCGCCATTCGTTTTGCAGCAGGGCGATGGCGTGGTCCGGGGCAAAATGCAGGCAACCGGCCAGATTGGCCAGCACCGAGACGCGGGCGCGGGTGTCGGATTCTTGCGCGGCAAACAAGCGGCGATTGATCTCGCCGGCCTGGAAAAAATGTGGCAATAGCAGGCTGCAGGCCAGCCCGTCGGCGCGGGAATAGCGCTGCTCCGGGTGAGCCCGCCACAGCGATATCAGGTCATAATTATTGGGCGTGGTTTCGGGCGGGATCAAAATCAGCGTATTGGCGATGTCGAAGTGCTCGCAATACTTGATGAAATCGGCATGCTCGCCAAACACATCGCGGCTGTTGCGCGCGATGACGGTGCCGCGCCGCTGCAAGGCTTCGATCAGCACGTAGTCCGGGGTTTCCAATCCATCCCAGGTCAGCAGCTGGTCTGCCGGTTGATCGGATAAATGCATGCTGCGCACCGCCATCTTTGCGCCAGGCAGTGCGTCGACGTTCATCACCGCAGCTGAATCAAAGCCCACTATCTGTTTCAATTGCACTAAGGCGTGCTCTCTGAATTCAACAGGGGGAAAGTCCTGTGCTGCGCGATAAAGCCCAAGAATCAGCGGGTGGTATGTTTCCACAGTGAATAATTGTTAATTTGGTACTTTATACTACGTACTGAGATTTCTTTTGTCCAGAGGGTTGCTCGAAAATTGTGCTTAATGGTGGCATCATGATAAATTGCCAAAAAATGTCTTGGGAGTATGAATGAGTCAGCAGTTGATGGTGGATGGCGTCGATATTCACGTGGAGGGCGAGGGCACCGAGACCATCGTGATGATCCACGGCTGGCCCGACACGTATCGCCTGTGGGATGCCCAGGTGGCGGAGCTGAAACAGCGCTACCGTTGCGTGCGCTTCACCTTGCCCGGGTTTGACATTTACAAGCCGCGCCGCTCGTATTCGCTGGACGCGACCATGCGCGTGCTGCTGCACATCGTCAACAGCGTCAGCCAGAAGCAGAAGGTGATCCTGATGCTGCACGACTGGGGTTGCGTGTTCGGCTACGAGTTTTATATGCGGAATAAAGCGCTGGTATCAGCTATTGTCGGCGTCGATATCGGCGATGCGCAGTCGCGCGCGACCAACCGCTCGCGGTCGATGGGGCAGAAGCTGATGGTGAGCGGCTACCAGAGCACGCTGGCGCTGGCCTGGGCCATGGGCGGCCCGCTCGGCAATGCGCTAACCAAGGCCATGGTGCGCATGCTGGGCGTGCCGTCGCCGCGCGAATACATCAGTTCGGGCATGAATTATCCCTACTATATTCTGAGCGGCGGGGCGGCCGGTTCGTACAGCTCGTTGGTGCCGTTCGTGCCCAAGGTGCCGATGCTGTACATCTACGGCATCCGCAAGCCGTTCATGTTCCACTCGCCGCAGTGGACCGAAACGCTGGCGGCGAAGCCCGGTTGCAAGGTGGTGGCGATGGAAACCGACCACTGGCCGATGGTGCGCCAGCCGGAGCGTTTCAACGACATCGTCATCAGCTGGCTGGAAAAGCCAGCCGAGACGGAGGAAGCCGGCGAGGAAGACGCGGCCTGACGCTTAGCGCAGGCGGATCGGCTTCTGGTACGGGGCAAACGGCGGCGGCGGCAGTTGCACGCCGGCGTAAGCCTCGCGGAAGCATTCGGCCTTCTTGCCCTGCACGTCGGTGGTGCTATTGGTGACTTTGCCGCTGGCGTCCAGCGTCAGGATGATCACTACCGGATGCTTGGTGATGTCGTGGCAGTTGCCGCGCTCATCCAGCTTTTTCGCGTTGTTATAGTTGAGCGAGACTTCCTCGTACTTGGTCGCCTTGTCGTTCGGGAACTGGGCGTTGAACTTGTTCATCTCGGCCGCGAAGTTCGGATTGGCCGGCGGTGGCGGTTCGTTGCCCCAGGAGCCGCCGCCGGTGGAGGCGCAACCCGCTGCAATCATCATCACGGCGCAAAGCGCGCTGATTTTCAGGATATTGGTTTTCATTTTTCTTCTCCTTAAACAATGTACTGTTGAATACATAGTACAAATTTCACGCAGTGGATGGCGCACGATTAGTTGCGTAGGAGAAATCCTACAGCGAGTCGGCGTGTGCGCCAGCAACCGGCTTTTTGCATTTCAGACGCCGTTTTTTGCGCTTCGTCGCATCCTCATCGCGTCGCATACCGCCTTTAGGTACAGTACAACCATACCGCAGCACTTACTGAACCCACCCTGAAGGAGCACATCATGAACATCGCCAAACACATGGAAGTCATCTTCGCCGCCGCCGCTGTTGTTGCCGCCGCTACCAGCTTCGCCACCGCCGCCGATGGCCGCGTCGACATCTACCTGCCGGCCGACAAAGCCGCCGTGGTTGCCAAGGCCGACATCGTCATGCCTACCGTCACCGTGACCGCCAAACGCCTGACCGCCGCAGAAAAAGCCGTGCTGTAATGGCGGCAGCCGGCTGGCTGCGCAAAACTCGCTAGGAAGTGGCATCGTCTTGGTACAATGGACGTTTTCGATACAACAACGGCTTTGTTCCCATGATTGACATCCAACTTCTCCGTAAAGATATAGCCAACGTCGCCGCGCGACTGGCCACCCGCAAGTTCCAGCTCGATGTGGAAGCGTTCAACGCTCTCGAATCGGAACGCAAGGCGATCCAGATGCGCACCGAAGAACTGCAGTCCAAGCGTAACTCGCAGTCTAAGCTGATCGGCATGATGAAGGGCAAGGGCGAAGACACCACCGCGCTGATGGCGGAAGTGGCCGGCCTGGGCGACGAGCTCAAAGCCAACGAAGCCAAGCTGGGTGAATTGCAGGCCAAGCTGTCGGACTTCCTGCAAACCATTCCGAACCTGCCGCACGAATCGGTCCCGGTCGGCAACGACGAAAGCGGCAACGTGGAAGTGCGCAAAGTCGGCACGCCGCGCAGCTTCGACTTTGACGTCAAGGACCACGTCGACGTCGGCGCGCCGCTGGGTCTGGACTTCGACACCGCGACCAAGCTGACCGGCTCGCGCTTCTCGGTGATGAAAGGCGGCATCGCCCGTCTGCACCGCGCGCTGGCGCAGTTCATGCTGAACACCCACACCGACGAGCACGGCTACACCGAGTGCTACACGCCATACATGGTCAACGCCGATTCGCTGCGCGGCACCGGCCAGCTGCCGAAGTTTGAAGCCGACCTGTTCTCGGTGAAGAAGGGCGGCGCCGAAGGCGAGGGCGAGACCTTCTACCTGATCCCGACTTCGGAAGTCTCGCTGACCAACATCGTGCGCGACGACATTCTGGCCGCCGACGCGCTGCCGCTGAAGATGACCGCCCACACGCCATGCTTCCGTTCGGAAGCGGGCAGCTACGGCCGCGACACGCGCGGCATGATCCGCCAGCACCAGTTCGACAAGGTCGAGATGGTGCAGGTGGTGCATCCGGACCATTCCTACGCCGCGCTGGATGAAATGGTCGGCCACGCCGAAACCATTCTGCAGCGCCTGGGCCTGCCGTACCGCGTGCTGTCGCTGTGCACCGGCGACATGGGCTTCGGCGCCACCAAGACCTACGATCTGGAAGTGTGGCTGCCGGCGCAGAACACCTACCGTGAAATCTCGTCGCTGTCGAACTGCGAGGCGTTCCAGGCGCGCCGCATGCAGGCGCGCTTCCGCAACGCCCAGGGCAAGCCGGAACTGGTGCATACGCTGAACGGTTCCGGTCTGGCCGTGGGCCGCACGCTGGTGGCGGTGCTGGAGAATTATCAGCAGGCCGACGGCTCGGTGGAGATCCCGCCGGTGCTGCGCCCGTACATGGGTGGACTGACGCATCTGAAAGCGTAAAAAATAGCGTAAAAATTGTCCTTCCATTTTCTTTCACACCTGCTATAATCTTGCCTTCTCGCAGCAGCAGGTGGGAAAAACGGAGAGGTGGCAGAGTGGTCGAATGTACTTGACTCGAAATCAAGCGTAGGGGCGACCCTACCGTGGGTTCGAATCCCACCCTCTCCGCCAACTGTTTGGATGTGAGAAAAAAGTAGTAAATGCGTCACCAGGAGAGGTGGCAGAGTGGTCGAATGTACTTGACTCGAAATCAAGCGTAGGGGCGACCCTACCGTGGGTTCGAATCCCACCCTCTCCGCCAATATTCAGCGAAAAAGCCACCCTCTGGGTGGCTTTTTTGTTTTGCGCCCCGTTTTTATTCCCATTCCCCATCCGTCAATATTTTTGTGACCGGCACTTTAATTTGTATCACTTTGTAACTCCAAGTATCGTCCTGGAAACTGATTTATTCGCAAAAAACCGCCCGAAAAGGGGATGACTTTTGCTGTCTGGGATACAGTCATGTGTGAATTCAGTGTCATATTAATCATTTTTCTCCTCCCGGAGCGCCTCTTTTTCCTCTTGGCTGGCACCGAAATGGTGCGTCTGCTGGAGCAGTATTGATTGTAAAAAACCCGCTGTTTTATGTAAAGGCAGGCGTGTGTGTGCGCCAAAATCTTCCAATGAAAGAGGGGGTTACGTTACGGGTTCGTGTTAATTCATGTAAAACCGCGCAAGTTCTTTGCGTGCCATTGCTGCAATGCAAAACAGATGCTTTTGCACTACTTTTGTGCGCTACAGCATGATTTCCGAATATCATCATCTGCTCACCGAATAAGCTATGGCAAAAGCGGGGAAAGCGTAAATTAAAGTGTTGTTTTCTAGTCGTATAAGCTGGCCTTTGAATTGACACTGTTCGTCACGCTATGTTTTTATGTCATGGTTTTGTCACAAGAATTACAGTTAGACACACCCTTAAGGGCCGGTCTTTACCCGAGACAGGTTCTTGAAAAACATAAAAGGAGTTTTCCCCCATGAAGTTGCGCATGAAATCGATGCCCGTAGCAATCTTACAAGTGATCGCCAGCGGCGCATTCTCGGTAGCTGCACTGACCCCAGCCATGGCTCAGCAGGCAAGCGCCGAACCGGTACAAAAAGTCGTTGTGACCGGCTCCCTGATCAGCCGTACCGACAGCGAAACCGCTGCCCCGGTTCAGGTGATCACCGCCGCCGATATTCAGCGTAGCGGCAAGTCGTCGATCGCCGAACTGCTGCAGGACATGGCTGCCAATGGCGCCGGCACCCTGGGCACCGGCTTCTCCGGCGCGTTCGCCAACGGCGCTTCCGGCGTTTCGCTGCGCGGTCTGACCGTGGGCTCGACCCTGGTGCTGATCGACGGCCACCGAATGTCGCCTTACGCCATCGGCGATGACTCGCAACGCTCGTTCGTTGACGTGTCCAATATTCCTTTTGACGCCATTGATTCGATCGAAGTCCTGAAGAGCGGCGCATCGTCGCTGTACGGTTCGGACGCGGTCGCTGGTGTGGTCAACATCAAGCTGAAGAAAAACTTCACCGGCACCCGCTTTGCAGCTGAGTCCGGCGACACCCAGCACGGCGGCGGCAAAACCCACCGCGCCTCGTTCAGCACCGGCTTTGGCGACCTGGACGCCGACGGCTACAACGTCTTCGCTACCGCCGAATGGCGCAAGCAGGCTTCGATCACGGTTGATCAGCGCAGCCAGTACGGTTGGGCCAATCTGGACTGGCGCGATCGCGGCGGTCAGAACCTGACCATCGGCGTACCGACCCTGCGTAACAACTACCTGACCGTGACCGGCTCGCCGTTCCTGTTCAATCACACCGGCGTTGGCATTACCCTCCCAAATGGGACGACGTCGGCGCCGGGCCTGAATCCAGCCAACTACGTATTCCTCGATCCGAAATGTAACTTCAACCTGTATCAAGCTGGCGGTTGCGCGGTCAAGGATACCTACTCGCTGATCCAGCCTGAGACCGAAAACAAGAATCTGCTGGTTGGCCTGACCAAAAAACTGGGTAACGACTGGGAACTGTCGGTCAAGGGTTCGATCTTCCAGCGTGACAACGCCAATAACCGCGGCGTACCAGCAACCTACTCGGCCACCGCGTTTGCCGGTACCAACGTCAACAACAACGGCGTGCTGACCCCGGGCTTTGGCGCGATTCCTAACCCGCGCTTCCCACAGGGCACTGCTGTTGGCGCTGGCATCACCAGCCCATTCGCACAGTCCCGTCTGTACGGCTTCATCCCTGGCCTGGACGCTGCATCGACCCAGCAAAACAAAGCCACCACCACCCGTCTGGCGTTCGACCTGACCGGCGCTGCTGCTGGCTGGGATCTGCAATTCGGCGGCGGCCTGACCAAGTCCAAAGCGGAAATCGACTACAGCGGCTTCGTGGACCGTAACGCACTGATCACCCTGCTGCGCAACGGCAGCTGGAACGTGCTGGGTGGTAACTCGCCAGCGCTGATCAACCAGGTGTCGCCGCGCTTCTCGAACACGCTGGAATCCAAGCTGAACTACCTGGACGTGGTGGGTTCGCGCGATCTGTTGCCGCAATTCGGCGCAGGTCCGCTGAAGATCGCGGTGGGCGGCCACTGGCACAAGCGTGAGTGGGATGCCCCACCGTCGCCGCTGACCCTGAACGGTCAGGTCGGTTCGACTTCAGCCTTCGTATTCGGTGAAGAAACCAACAAGGCAATCTTCGCCGAGCTGGCAGCGATCCCGGTCAAGGACGTGGAAGTCAACCTGTCGAGCCGTTATGACCACTTCGACACCAACAACTCGTTCACGCCATCGGCCACCGTCAAGTGGGCGCCGTCGAAACAGTTCGCGCTGCGCGGTACCTTCGCGCGCGGCTTCCGCAATCCTAACCCTGCGGAAACGGGCAACTCCGGTTCGTTCTTCCTGTATCATGGTATCAACGACCCTGTGCTGTGCGCCAATGGCGACCGTACCACCCCGGGCAATGTGCCAAGTGCTTGCAACATCCAGCCTACCTACGTGCAGCGTCCTAACGCCGACCTGGCGCCAGAGAAATCGAAGTCGTTCACCATCGGCACCGTGCTGGAGCCATTCAAAGGTCTGAACGCCACCCTCGACTACTACAGCATCGAAGTGCGTAACCAGATCGTGACCGCAGCCGGCAACGATCCAACTTATAAGGAAACCTTCGTGCGCGGTCCTGCGGTGCCGCTCGACATCGCGACCGGCGGTGGCGGTACTGTCGTTGGTACGCCATCGGTAGGCCCGATCCTGTTCGCGGAATCGGCTTATATCAATGGTGGCTCGACCAAAACCACCGGTGTTGAAGCTGACATCAACTACCGTTGGAACCTGGGCGACAAAGGCGTGTTCCGCGCTGGTCTGAGCGCTGCGCACACCATCAGCTACGAGCAAACCGTGGCGGGTGTCACCTTCCAGCTGGCAGGCACCCAAGGCCCATCGGTGGTTTCCGGTGCGACCGGCTCGCCTAAGAACCGTGCTCAGTTGAGTCTGGGCTGGAACCGTGGTCCGCTGGACGTGAACACCACGTTCAACTACACCAGCGACTTCTCGGCGTTGGACCCATCGGTAGGCGGCACCGATTGCAAATCGGCGTCGGCTGACATCACCGGTCGTGCGTATTTCAGCGGTATGGAGCAGCCTATGGAATACTGCCACGTTCAGTCGTTCACTTCGACCAACCTGAACATTCAGTACAAAGTCAGCTCGAATCTGACCCTGAAAGGTTCGATCCTGAACCTGTTCGACAAGCAGCCACCGTATGACCTGAGCACCTACGGTAACTCGACCACCCAAACCTCGTACAACGCTTCGTTGCACCAGGCTGGCGCAGTTGGCCGCTTCTTCAGCTTGGGCCTGGCTTACACCTTCTAATCGAAGCGTTCAGCTAGCCTCAAGCAAAACGGATACCTTCGGGTATCCGTTTTTTTATTGGTGCGGGGGTATTTTATTTTTCCAGCTAGAATGCGGAAAAAATTTAGAGGAGAAGCATATGAAGTTGATCGCCACTATCCTGAGCACGGTCATGCTGGCCGGCGCCGTACACGCCGCCACGCCCAATCCGGATGCCGCGCAGGTCAAGGCTGCGCATGATTTGATGGCTGCCATGCAGGCGGAAAAAATGATGCGCATGACGGCCGGCATGAGCAAGTATGCGTCGCCGGAACAGCGCAAGCAGGTGATGGACAAGGTGATCAAGCTGCAGCCGGAATTCGTCTACACCAAGCTGGCGACACCGGTAGCCAAGCTGCTGAGCACCGAGACTTCGCTGGAAATGACCAAGTTCTACCAATCCAGCTATGGCCAGAAGGTGCTGCACGGCACTTACAACAGCAGCGCGCAGTTGTATCCGCAGGCGCCGAAGCCGACCGCTGCCGAACAGGCCGAGCTGAAAAAGCCGGCCTACCTGAAGGCCGACAAGGAATTCAAGGCCAACGAACAGGCCATCCACCACGAAACCTTCGTACTGCTGAAAGAAATCATCAGCGGCAAATAAGCAGCAGGACGCCCAGCGCCACGCTCGGCAGCGCCATGCCCAGCCAGGCGCGGGTGGCGCTGCGCGTGCTGAATGCCCAGCAGACCAGCACCGTGTAGACCGTAAAACCCAGTAGGGTCGCACTCACCACGGCGGCGGCCGGCAGCATGCCGAGGCCGCGCGACAGCAGTTGCGCCAGCCCGATGGTGATCAGCGAGGTTAGCACGTAGCCCCCCAATCCGGCGGCCAGCACGCGGCTGAACACCTGCCAGCGGTAGCGGCGATGATCCGGCGCGCTCATGCCGATGCTCCACTGGAGCGCAGCTTGCCGCCCACTTTGCGGGCGGCGGCGGCCAGGCACAGGCCTAGCGCCAGCAAGGTCAGGTCGACGCCTGCCAGCACCCAGTCGCCAGCGCGCAGCGTCACGCCGAGGTGGCGCTGTGTGGTCAAGGCGTTCAGCAGCGGCACGGCGCACAATGCGGCGGCGGCCAGCCATAATTGTTCGCGCCATACCTGCAGTGATGGCGCGAAGCGCAGCCGTAGCGACGCATGTAGCAGCATCAATCCCCACACGATATACATGCTGTGCCGCTCCCATGCGGCGCGGCCGACCAGGTCCAGCGGCAGCAAGCGGTTGGCCCAGAAGTAGGCCGCCAGCGCGGCCCACAATCCGGCCACGGTGGCGATGTTCAGGCTGTCCACCAGGCGGAAACCGAATGTGCTGTGCTGCTTGCGGCGGCGCTTGACGGTCCACAGCACCAGCCCGGTGGCGATCATCGCGCAGCCCAGCAGGCCGCTGAGGAAATACAGCCAGCGCAGCGTCCAGCCAGCGAACACGCCTTCATGCAGGTCGGTAAGCAGGTTCTGTGCCTGCCATGCGCCGCCGGCACGGCTGCGCGGGCGTGATTCGGTGCTCAGTTGGCCGCTGACGCCGTCGAATACCAGCGCCTGTTCGTTGCGCATCGGGCCGGGAAACTTGCGGAAGATGGTCACGCGCGATCCGGCCTGGCCGGGATGCTCGATCCAGATGCGGCTGACGCTGCAGGCACCCCAGGCGGCTTCGGCGGCGCGCAGCGGCAAGCGCAGGTCGGCCAGCGGCGCGCGCTGGCCGGAGCCGGGCGGGGCGTCGTCCCACTCGGGATTGGGCCGGAAGTCGGGATCGAAGCGCGAGTTGGCGCGCGGATTCAGCGGCGTGCTGTAGCCCTTGTTCGGCCATTGCTTGTCCCAGCCGTATTCGGCGTGCATGGCGGCCGGCAGGTAGTGGTCCATGAAGAACACCAGGCCGCTGTAGGTGATGATCAGAAAGAACGGCAGCGCCATCACGCTGATGACGTTGTGCGCGTCCAGCCAGCTGCGCTGGCCCTTGCCGGGACGGAAGGTAAAGAAGTCGGCGAAGATTTTCTTGTGCGTGATGACGCCGCTGACAATGGCCAGCAGCATCAGCATGGTGCTGAAGCCGACGAGCTGGATCGCGGCCTCGCGCGGCATCGCGTACAGCTCGTAGTGCATGCGATACAGCGCGTTGCCGCCGCCGGTGTCGCGCGGCGTGCCGGCCTCGGTCGGCAGCCTGGCGCCGCTGAGCGGATCGATGACGATGCTGCCGTAGCCGTGATCGAGGTTTTCCTGCAGGCCGGGCCAGTGCAGCCGCCAGTCCATGCTGTCGCGGCCGCCGTCGACGTGGATCACCCAGCGCTCGGCCTGGCCGGCCTGTTGCGTCAGCACCCGCTGCGCGGTGGCCACACCCTGCTCGGTGGTGACCGCCGGCATGGCCGGCCGCAGCGGCAGTTCCGGCTTCATCCAGCGGGTGATCTCGAACTGGAAATAGCCGGCGCTGCCGGTGGCGAACACCAGGAACAGCACCCAGCCGGTCACCAGGCCGGCCCAGGTGTGCAGCCACGCCATGCACTGTCGAAAACCTTCTTTCATGCGGCTTAGTACTGCGCGCGCAGCGTCAGGGTGACGTTACGCGGCTCGCCGTAAAAGCTCTGCCATGCGCCCTGGAAGTAGCGCTTGTCGAACAGGTTGGCGACGTTCAGCGTGGCGCTCAGGTTGGGCGCGATGCGGTAGCCGGCCATGGCGCTCCACAGCGCGTAGCCGCCCTGGGTGCGCGGCACGATGCCGGCCGGCGCGTATTGGTCCAGGTCGGACAGTTTCGATTGCAGCGACACGCCGCCGCCGAAGGTGACGCCGGCCAGTGCGCCGGATGGTTTCCACGAGCCCCACACGCGCAGCAGGTGACGCGGGGTGTAGTCCGCACCGAAGGCACGGCCTTCCTGCAACAGTGGCTTGCCGTCGGCGCCGCGCAAGTTGACGTACTTGGCGTCGTTGTAGGTGTAGCCGGCCGACACTTGCAGGTTCTTCACGACTTCACCGCTCAGCTCGGCCTCGAAGCCGTCGCTCTTGACCTTGCCGCTGTTGATCGAGCAGCCACCGGCCGCCGGCGTGCCGGGGCAGTCGAGCGGCGAGGCCGGATCGGTGGCGGCGCGGCCGGTCTGGACGATGTGGAACGCCGCCAGCGAGGCGTTCAGCCGGCGGTCGAACAGCTCGCCCTTGATGCCGGCCTCGTAGTTCTTGCCGATGGCCGGGTCGAGCGGCTTGCCGCTGGCGGTGTAGTTGGTGCTTTGCGACTGGAAGATGTCGGTGTAGCTGCCGTATAGCGACCAGTCCTTGTTCAGTTTGTAGATCGCGGCGACAAACGGCGTCAGCTCGTGGTTCTGCTTGTAGTTGTAGCTGCTGACGTTGGCCGGCTGCAGCACCTGGCTGGATTCATACCAGCTCAGGCGGCCGCCCAGCATCAGGCTTAGCGGATCGGTGACATTGAGCTTGACGTTGCCGTACAGACCATGCGTTTCGATCAGTGTGCGGTAGGTGTTGGGGAAGGCCGGCGTAGCCGGCACCGCTAATCCATCCACGCTGTAATTGTTGAAGTTGATCGGCAGCGCCGGCGAGAAGTTGACGCGTGCGCTGCGGGTGTTGCTTTCTTCGCGCTCCCAGTTGGCGCCGACGACCAGGCTGTGCTGGCGGCCGAAGGCGTTGAACTTGCCGGTCAGCTGGCCGTCGACGCCGCCGGAGCGGAAATCATCGTCGCCATACGCCACCGCGTTGACGCTGGCGCCGGTCAGCGTGGCCGGGTTGACATAGCCGGCGCGGCGCGCGGCCACATCCTGGCGGAAGCTGCGGCTGTAGCTGCCGCTGAGCTTGAATTGCCAGTCTTCATTGAAGCGGTGCAGCAGTTCGCCGAAGCCCTCGTGCGCTTGCGTGTCCATGCCGGTCCAGGCCGGCGACAGCGTGGTGTCGCGCGGCAGTTGCAGGTCGCTGCCGTCGCTCGATTGCGGCAGCCCGCCGATCAGCCGGCCGCCTTTCTGGTTGTACGACTGGGTACGGGCGCCGACGGTCAGCATGGTGTCCTTGCTGAGGTCGACTTCGAGGATGCCGTACAGCAGCGGCGTATCGATGCTGGTGTGCTTCAGATAGGAGTCGCGTTCGCCATGCGAGGCGACCACGCGGCCGCGCACGCTGCCGTCGGCGTTCAGCGGACCGGCCACGTCGATATCCAGGCGCCAGGTGTTCCAGCGGCCGGCGCGGCCGATGATGTCGATCTGCTTTTCCGCCGTCGGCCGCTTGCGCACGAAGTTGACGGTGCCGCTCGGGTCGCCATTGCCGATCAACACGCCTGGGGCGCCGCGCAGCACTTCCACCCGATCAAAGATGGCCAGGTCGGGAGCGATGCCGATGCCGCCGTACTCGCCGCGCGGCACGCCATCGACCTGGTAATTGCCGATCGAGAAGCCGCGCGCGTTATAGGTCAGGTGGCCGAAGTTGCGCTCCTGGGCGGTGACGCCGGTGGTTTGCAGCAGCACTTCGCCAACAGTTTGCAGGTTCTGGTCGTCGAGGCGTTGGCGCGTGATGACGGTGACCGATTGCGGCGTTTCGCGCAGCGTCTGCACGCCCTTGCCGATGGTCAGCGCGCGCGCGGTGTAGGAGCCGGTGCCCTCAGTCGACTGGTCGGCTTTGGCGTTGACCTGCACTTCTTGCAGCATGCTGTCTGCGCCCGGCTTTGGGGCCGGCGTCAGCGTGATGGCGCTGCCGTCGATATGGGCCAGCAGGCCGCTGCCGGCCAGCAGCCGGTCCAGCGCCTGGCGCACGGTCAGCTTGCCGGCCAGCGCCGGCGCCTGCTTGTTGGCCAACAGCGCCGGCGCGGCGACGAAGGTGGTCCCGGTCTTGCGCGCCAGTTCGTTCAGCGCCTGCGCCAGCGCCAGCGGCTGGGCGGCGATCGTCAGTTCCACCGGTGTATCGGCGGCGGCGTGGGCGTAAGGCGCGGCGCTCAGCGCCAGGGCGATGGCCAGCGCCAGGGGCGCCAGCGTGAACCGGGTACGGGATTGCTGCATTGATTCTTCTCCAAAGTTGATCGTGTTGTGGAGAAGACGTATCAGGGAGCGCAACCCTGATGTCGCCGGCAAAATTATTTTGCGGCGATGATTTCGCTGCCGCCGTCCGGCAGGGCGCGCAGCCTGACCGGCAGCACGCGCGGCAGGCTGCGGGCGAAGCTGTGCGGGTCGCGCAGGTTGACGCTGGCGGTGACGGTCAAGCGTCCGACGCTGGCGTCCTGCACTTGCAGGCCGGTGTCGCCGTAGCGCGACAGTTCGGCCAGCACCTCGCCGAGCGGGGCGTTGTCGAAGCTGATGCGGCCGCTGAGCCACGAGGCCATGGCGTCAACCGGCATGTTGCCGATGTCGCTCAGCTGGCCATCCTGGCCGGCGCGGATGGTCTGGCCCGGCAGAAGGAAGCGCGCTTCGCCGCCGCCCTCGACGCGGACTTTGCCTTCCATCACGGCTACCTGCATGCCGGCCGGCAGGTAGCGCACGGAGAATTTCGTGCCGACCACGGTGATGCGCGTAGTGCCGGCCAGCACGTCGAACGGGCGGGTTTTGTCGCCGTGAACCTGGAATACGGCCTGGCCTGCGCTCAGCCGCACTTCGCGGCGGTCGCGGTACAGTGTGACGGCGGTGCGGGTGGCGGTGTCGAGCTGCAGACGGCTGCCGTCCGGCAGGTCGGTATTCAGTTGCTGGCCGCGCGCGGTGGCGTACTGTTGCTGGAACAGCGGTTGCCGCTGCCAGTGTCCGTAGCCGGCCCAGCCGGCGCCGACCGTGGCCAGCACCGCGATGCCGGCCAGCGCATGTTGCCACCAGGCGCGGCGCGCCGCGG
>CAUPXZ010000052.1:0-39948 GCA_963515135.1 uncultured Duganella sp.
GCCATCTGATTATCCAGTGGTCTCGCGGTATGTTCAAGATACGAGGTCCCCCATTCGCGCACGAACTGGACCGTAGGCGATGCCGTGTCCGAATGTTGGACCTGACCCCGAATAAAAAAACCGCCCCGGAGGGCGGTGAAGATCTAGGAGTTTTACTGCTTGCTGCTTACTGCTGCTTGCGACGGCGCGCGACGGCGCCGAGCAGGACGAGGCCGCCCAGCAGCATGGCGTAGGTCTCCGGTTCCGGGACCGCTGCCGTGACGCTCGACGACGCGAACTCTACCCGCAGGCCGGTCGGATTGCCGCCGTTCTGTGCCCAGTTGGTGACTACAAAGTTCAGGGTGTTGGTGCCCGACACGAAGCCGCTGCTGGCGCCGAAGCTGGTCCAGTCGGCAAAGCCGTTGGCGCTGCCGATGACGGTGTCGTTCAGCTTGACCGTGACCACATTGTCTGCCGCGAAACGGCCGGTGAACGCGGCTGTCGTGGCGTCATAGCCATTCAGGTTGAACGACAGTGTGTAGGTGTAGGTGCCGGCGTTCCAGGCGTCGAAACTCTGGGCCTGGTTGGCGGTCGGCGTGATCCATTTGGAGTCGCTGCTGTTCGCCAGCCACGGGCTGACCGGCCACTGGTTGTCGTAGGTGATGACCGGCACGCTGCTGCTGATGGTGGTGTCGCTGCTGGCCGCGCTGAGCTGGTAGTTGCTGTCGCCACTGCCGCTGGCGCCGAGACCGGTGTTTTTCAGGCCGCTGATGCTGGCTGCGTTGGCGCTGCTGATGGCTGCGAGTGCGACCACGCCGGCGAGAAGGATGCGTTTCATGATGAGCCTCTAAAATGATTGAAGGTGTCTGCCAGCATCATTCGGGATGCCGACGTTCAGCTTCGAACCGTTTTTTAGGGCTTCGAAGGAAGGATGTTGCCGTTCTTGGCAATTATAGCGGAACCTCCAAGAAAATGCTCAAAAGCCATTAAATTTTCCTTAAGGCATGTGAGCATTACCACGAATTACTGTTGCTTGCGACGACGTGCAACCACGCCCATCAGCGCCAAACCGCCCAGCAGCATGCCGTAGGTCGCTGGTTCAGGAACGGCGGCGACGTTGGACGCCAGGAATTCGACGCGCAGACCGGTCGGGTTGCCGTTGCTGAGCGCATCGTTGGTGACGATGAATTCCAGCGTGTTCTGCGCAGCAAACAGACCGCTGTTGCTGGCCACGCTGAAGTCGTGCCAGCTGGCGAAGCCGACCGCGTCATAAATCCGGGTGCCGTTCAGCTTGACCACCACCGAGTTGTCCGACGCGACGCGCGCATTGAACCAGGCGCTGTTGGCGTCGTAGCCTGCCAGGCTGAAATTCAGGCTGTAGGTATAGATGCCATCCACCGAAGGGTCCAGCGATTGGCCCTGGCTGCCGGTCGGCGTGATCCAGCGCGACACGCCCGGGGTATTGTTCAGCCAGGTGCCGTCCACCGGCCAGAGGCTGTCGTGGGTAATGATCGGCGTGCTTTCGCTGGCGCCGTTGGACAGCGCATAGTGCGTATCCGCAGTGCCGCTATCGCCGGCGCCGGTATTTACCAGACCGTTGATCGAGGCCGCGTAAGCGGACGAAATGCTGGCCAGGGCCAGTGCTGCTGCAACGATGGTATGTTTCATGGAGAACCCCTGTTATTAGTATGAAATCGGGCGCCGGTCAGAACTGCCAGCCGCCTTCCAGGCGCGGGAAAACAAAAAACGGCTGGATTCGAGTATAGCGAAGCCAACCGTTTATATGAACACATTATTAATATCTGTGTCGCATTAGCAACAATAGTTACTTATTGAAACTTTTCCCTTCAGCCACCAGTTGTTGCAGCAGCGGCGCCGGCTGCCATGCCTGGCCCTGGTGTCCCCTGGCATATCGGTGGATTGCGGCCAGCACGTTCGGCAAGCCTACCGTATCCGCATAGAACATCGGGCCGCCACGGTACAGCGGGAAGCCGTAGCCGGTCAGGTAGACCATGTCGATGTCCGACGCGCGCAAGGCGATCCCCTCTTCCAGGATCAGCGCGCCTTCGTTGACCAAAGCGTACACCAGGCGTTCGACGATTTCTTCATCGCTGATCTTGCGGCGGGCAATGCCGAGGTCGGCCGAGTGCTGGACGATCATGGCGTTGACCCGATCATTTGGATAGGCCTTGCGGTCGCCGGCCTTGTAGTCGTACCAGCCGGCGCCGGTCTTCTGACCGTAACGGCCCATTTCGCACAGCAGGTCGGCGGTTTTCGAGTAGCTGATTTCCGGCTTTTCGACGTAGCGGCGCTTGCGGATCGCCCAGCCGATGTCATTGCCGGCCAAGTCGCCCATGCGGAACGGCCCCATGGCGAAGCCGAATTTCTCGGCGGCCTTGTCGACCTGTTCCGGCAAGGCGCCCTCTTCCAGCAGGAAGCCGGCCTGGCGGCTGTATTGCTCGATCATGCGGTTGCCGATGAAGCCGTCGCAAACGCCGGACACCACGCCGGTTTTCTTCAGTTTCTTGGACAGCGCCAGCGCCGTGGCCAGTACGTCCTTGGCGGTTTCCTTGCCGCGCACAATTTCGAGCAGCTTCATGACATTCGCCGGCGAAAAGAAGTGCGTGCCGATCACATCCTGCGGACGCCGGGTGAAGGCGGCGATCTTGTCGACATCCAGCGTCGACGTGTTGGTAGCCAGGATGGCGCCCGGCTTCATCACTTCATCCAGCTTGCGAAACACGGCTTCCTTGACGCCGAGTTCTTCAAACACCGCTTCCACCACGATGTCGGCCTGGCCGATGTCGTCATAGGACAGCGTGCTGCTCAGCAGACCCATGCGCTGATCCAGTTTTTCCTGGGTCAGCTTGCCTTTTTTCAGTGTGTTTTCGTAGTTTTTGCGGATCGTGGCGATGCCCTTGTCCAGCGCTTCCTGCCTGGTTTCCAGCAGCTTGACCGGAATGCCGGCGTTAAGGAAGTTCATGGCGATGCCGCCGCCCATAGTGCCGGCGCCGATGATGGCGGCCGACTTGATCGGCCTGGTCGGCGTGTCGGCAGGCACATCCGGCACTTTGCTAGCCACGCGCTCGGCGAAGAAGGCATGGCGCAATGCTTTCGATTCGGTGGTCTGGATCAGGTGCAGGAAGCGCTCGCGCTCGAATTTCATGCCGTCGTCAAACTTCATCGTGACCGAGGCGGCGACGGTTTCCACGCATTCCAGCGGCGCCGGGAACGGGCCGGCCATGGCTTTCACCGTGTTGCGCGAAAATTGCAGGAAGGCTTCGTGATTCGGGTAGTCCACCTTGCGGTTGCGCACCTTCGGCAGCGGACGCGCATCGGCGATTTTTTCGGCAAAGGCAATCGCCGATTGCAGCAGGTCGGCATCGGCCGGGAAGATCTGATCGAACAGCGCCGGCAATTTTTCCGACAACTGCGGATTGCCGGAGACGATCATGTTCAGCGCCGGCTCCAGGCCTAGCACGCGCGGCAGGCGTTGCGTGCCGCCCGCGCCCGGCAGCAAGCCCAGCTTCACTTCCGGCAGCGCAATCTGCGCGCCCGGCAGCGCCACACGGTAATGGCAGCCCAGCGACAACTCCAGTCCGCCGCCCATGCAGATGGTATGAATCGCCGCCACCACCGGCTTGTCCGACCCTTCCGCCGTGGCGATAAAGGTGTGCAAGCTCGGCTCGGCCAGCGCTTGCGGGGTATTGAATTCCTTGATGTCGGCACCGCCCGAGAAGGCCCTGCCGGCGCCGGTAATAATAATGGCTTTGACCGCATCATCGGCTGCGGCACGCTGCAAGCCTTGCACGGCGGCAGTGCGCGTTGCCAGTCCCATGCCGTTGACCGGCGGATTGTTCAGCGTGATGACGGCCACCGAGCCGTGCACTTGATATTCAGCTGTCATGTCTCTTCCTTATGATTTTTTGGTGGGTGGGCTACTTGTTCACTATACCGCATAAAAAGAACGATCGTATTATTAATTTCACGGCGATGACGGCAGCCTTGCCACCGGTCACTCGATGGTATTTCTTACACAACAGACAAGCTAGTTTTGAACGCGGCGATCAAACTTTGCAATGCTGAGAAAGTAGCGAAATAGATGTTGCTTTATTCGGACAACCGGCCAAAGTTGTATTGTGCTCGGCTTGCTTCCATTTTAAATAAAAGAAATAATCTACCAATACTGCATATATTCCCCGCCCCCGAATATCAGATTAATTCTCACTAAATATCACAAGTAGGTAATTAACAAAGATATTTAGCCATCGCTTATATATGACAGGGTTTCTCATGAACGCTCCGAACCAGGCACTTCAGACTCAGGACATTGAATTACAGGCAATCCATGCGGCGTTGAACCGCGTGCAGGCGGTCATTGAGTTTGACCTGGATGGCAAAATTTTGCACGCCAACGACAATTTCCTGCGCGCGGTCGGCTACACGCTGGCCGAAGTCCAGGGCCGCCATCACGCCATGTTCTGCGAACCGGACTTCGCCGCCTCGCCGGCCTACAAGCAGTTCTGGGCGCATCTTGCCGCCGGCGAGTACGACCACGGGGAATACAAGCGCCTGGCCAAGGGCGGCCGCGAAATCTGGATCAACGCCTCTTACAACCCGATCATGGACGCCGCCGGCCGCCCATACAAGGTCATCAAGTTCGCCACCGACATCACCGACAGCCGCATGCGCAACGCCGAGTACGAAGGCAAGGTCAGCGCCATCGGCAAGGCCCAGGCCGTGATCGAATTCGACATGCAGGGCCATGTGCTCGCCGCCAATGACAACTTCCTGGACGTCATGGGTTACTACCTTGACGATATTAAAGGCGAGCATCACCGCATGTTCTGCGATCCGGATTATGCCGCCAGTGCAGACTATAAACGTTTCTGGCAAAAATTGAATCGTGGCGAGTTTGACAGCGGCCGCTATAAACGTCTTGGCAATAATAAGAAAACGATATGGATTCAAGCCACCTATAATCCCATTCTGGATTTAAATGGCAAACCATACAAAATAGTTAAATACGCAAGCGATATTACCGCGCAGGTGGAACTGGAAGAGTCCGTGGCGGCCAAATCCAAGGCCGACGGCGAAAAAATCGCCCGCCTGCTGAACTCGGTTGAACTGGCCGCCAACGGCGACCTGACCAGCAAAGTGATCGTCGACGGCGACGAACCGCTCGATCAGCTGGCCGAAGGCATCAGCAAGATGATCGCCGACCTGCGCAAGGTGATCAGCGACGTGGTGATGTCCGCCAGCGGCCTGGCCGACGCCTCCACCACCATCGCCGAACGCAGCAACGGCGTGGCGGTCGGCACACAGGCGCTGGGAGCCACCGTCGAGCAGATGAATGCCTCCATCGACGGTCTGACCAGCTCGATCAACATCATTGCCGGCAACACCTCGGACGCCGACGCCATGGCCAAGTCGACCCAGCACGAGGCGGAAATCGGCGCCAAGGCGGTCGCCAAGTCGATCGAGGCGATGGACCTGATCAACCGCTCGTCGGAAGACATCGGCGAAATCGTCAAGGTCATCAGCGATATCGCCAACCAGACCAATATGCTGGCCTTCAACGCCGCCATCGAGGCGGCGCGCGCCGGCGAACACGGCCTGGGCTTCTCGGTGGTCGCCGACGAGGTGCGCAAGCTGGCCGAGCGCTCGTCGCAGGCCACCAAGGAAATTTCCAAGCTGATTAACGAGTCGGTCAAGCGCGTGTCTTCCGGCAGCGAAATTTCGCGCCAGGCCAGCGATGCGTTCGACAAGATCCTGGCCGGCGTGGTGCGCACCACCGAGGCGATCTCCGACATTTCCAAAGCCACCAACGAGCAGTTGCTGACCGCGCGCGAAGTCAGCACCGCCGTGCAGTACATCGCCGAGGAAGCCGAGAAATCGGCCGCCGCCTGCGACAGCATCGCCCGCTCGACGGAAGGCTTGAACCAGCGCGCAGGCGACTTGAACAAAACGGTATCCGGCTTCTCGGTGTAAGCATGGAAACCGGCGGCTTTACTCCGGCCACGCTGTCCGCGCTGATCGCGCTGGTGCGCAAGCACACCGGCATCGCGATGACCGAACGCAAAAGCGTGCTGCTGGAACGGCGCATCCGCCCGCGGGTGCAGGCGCTGAACCTGGGCAGTTACCAGGCTTACCTGGACAAGGTGGAGCAGGACCGGGCGGAGATTCCGCATTTTATCGACCTGGTCACCACCAACGACACGCTGTTTTTCCGCACGCCGCAGGTGTGGGACTTTGTAGAGAAGGAATTCCTGCCGCAGTGGTGGCAGGCGCATCAAGGCAAGCGCCTGAAGATCTGGTCGGCAGCCGCTTCCAGCGGCGAAGAACTGTACTCGATGGCGATGTTGTGCGAAGAATTTGCCGAACGCCATGCCGGCTTCAGCTACCAGATCCATGCGACCGATATTTCGCAGCAGATCCTGGCGCTGGCGCGCGACGGCCAGTACACCGGCCGTTCGGTCGAACGCATCCAGTCCACGCATCCGGACTGGGTCAGGAAATACTTCCGTCCCAGCGCCAACGGCCTGCGGGTGGTGGATGCACTAAAGAAAAACGTGGAGTTAGCCCAACATAATTTGCTGACTCCGTTACGGCCAGCCAGGCAGTTTGATCTGGTATTCCTGCGCAATGTGCTGATCTATTTCGATCAGGAGCAGCAGCAGGCGATACTCAATCAGGCGCGCCCGAGCATGGCGACCCACGCCATCATGATTGTGGGGGAATCCGAATCGATCTCTGGCCTCAACACCGCCTACCAGTTCGACCGGCCGATGATTTATCGAATGGAATAGGCGGTCAACATGCAAGCAATTTTTAATCTTCCTCAGGCCTTGCCCTTGCCATGGGCGCTGCCGGCGTCCACCTCCGACGGCCCGCGCGCGCCGTTGCAGGTGGGCATGGGCCAGCTGAAGGCCGGCGCCCGCACCGACCAGTTGAGCGCCCTGCTCGGCTCCTGCGTCGGTATCGGCCTGATCTGGAAAAAACGCGGCCGCTGCGCGCTGGCGCATTGCCTGCTGCCGGAGTGCGCGCAGATGAGCGACGAGTTCGGCGCGCGCTACGTCAGTCAGGCCGTGCCGTCGCTGCTGCGCCTGATCGGCGCCAGCGAGAACGATTGCGCCGAGATCGAAGTCATCGTGGCCGGCGGCGCCACCATGCTGAACAGCTGCTCCAGCCGCCTGCAGATCGGCCAGCAGAATGCCGACGCGGCGCGCAAATACCTGCGCAAGTTCGGCCTGAACGTGACCTATTGCCGGGTTGGCGGCAAGTGCGGCCGCACTATGAGCATCGATTGCGCCACCGGCACTTTTTCGGTCCAGGAAATTGTGACCACTTGCGCCGGGACCGCCCATGCCTGATGACGCCGTTGTCGCTGGTACCGAGTTATTCGGCTCGTTCGTGCTGGGAGCCGACGAGTTCGCCCTTCCCGCCAGTTGCTTCCGCGAGGTGGTCAATTATCCGGACAAGGTGACGGCGTTGCCGCTGTCGCCCAAGTTTCTGGAGGGGGTGTTCACCTTGCGCGGTAGCGTCATCCCGGTGGTCAACCTGGGGCGCGTGTTCGATGGCGGCGCGCGCGCCGCGCTGCCGACCGACAAAATCGCCATACTCGATTACCACGGCGTGCTGGTCGGCATTCTGTTCGACGCCACCGGCGAAATCCTGCGCGTGCGGCCCGAACAACGCAGCCGGCTGGCGTATGCGGACGGCGCACAGCGCGGCGTGGTGGCCGGCACGATCTTGCTCGATCAGGGCGCGCGGCTGGTGCAGGTGCTCGATCCGGAAGCGCTGATCCATATCGAAAACGTGCCGCAGGTGCTGGCGCTGCAAAGCCTCGACAGGCACACGCGGCGTCATCATGGTGAGCGCCGCCAGTGCGTCAGCTTCCATGTCGGCATTGCCTCGTTTGCCTTTGAGATGGGCGCAATTCAGGAGATCATCCGCGTGCCAGAGCTGCAGACCTCGGTGCTGAACAGCGCGCTGTGCCTGGGCCGCATCAACTTCCGTGGCGCGCCGGTGGCGGTGGTGGATTTCGCCACGCTGCTGAATGCCGGCGCGGTTGGCGAGCGCGTGGCCGGGCCGGAACAGCGGATTATCGTGGCGCGCATCGATGACGCCACGATTGGTTTCCTGGTCGACTCGGTCGACAATATCGTCAATTTCTATAGCGAAGAAGTGATGCCGATTCCGATGCTGAGCAAGGCGCGCGCCGGCATGTTCGGCGGCTGTTTGTCCAAGCCGGAATTGGGCGACATCTTCTTCCTCGATCACAAGCAGATTTTTTCCAGTAATGAAATCAAGGAGATGCGCACCGGCCACGCCGCGCTGTATCCGAAGGACGCGGGGCAGATCGCCAGCAATGAACGGCGCGATGCGCGGCGCGGCCAGCGCCAGGTCTACATCACCTTCTCGCTGGAAAACAGCTATGCGGTGGAAATCAAGCAGGTGCGCGAGATTATTGATTTCAGCGTCGGCGAAATCACCCGGCCGCCCGGCCTGCCCGGTTTTATGCGCGGCATGCTGAATCTGCGCCAGCAAATGATCACCGTGATCGACCTGCGCGGCCTGTACGGCATGCCGCCGCTGGAAGACACCAGCAACACCAAGATTCTGGTGGTTGATCGCGGCGACGAATGCTACGGCCTGATGGTCGATACGGTGGAAAACATCATGACCATCGAAAACAGCAAACGCTACGGGGCACCGAAGATGATGCGCAATCCCAATGCGCAAGGCGATCCGCGCAGCGAAATGGACGAAGTGATCGACGTCGGCGAAGACGCATCGCGCCGCACGCTGAGCGTGTTCCAGTGCGACCGCCTGCTGGAACGGCTGGGCAAGGAAATTCCCGCACTGGCGGCGTGACGGCGGCTGGAGTACAGTAGCGTCATTGACCACGACGGAGCTCCGCCGCCATGCCCATCACCCGCCGCACTATCGCGCTGCTAATCCCCCTGAGTCTGCTGGCCGCCAGCGCCTGCGCCATTTCGCTAAATGACCTGAGCAACAAAGATGCTTCCGGCGGCCTGAAGGCGGCACTCGAAACCGGCGCCAACGCGGCGGTCGGCAAACTCGGTGCCGAAGGCGGATTCCTGAACAACGACAAAGTACGCATTCCGCTGCCGAAGATTCTGGAACAGGCGCGTCCGCTGCTCAAAATGACCGGCAAGTCGCAGCAACTGGACGAGCTGGTGGTGCAGATGAACCACGCCGCCGAAGCCGCCGTACCAATGGCCAAGCCACTGCTGCTGGACGCGGTCAAGTCGATGACCATCACCGACGCCAAAAACATTCTGACCGGCGGCGACACTTCCGTCACCGATTTCTTCCGTTCCAGGACGCAGGATAAGCTGGCGCTACAGTTCCAACCGGTGGTCAAGAAAGTCACCGACAAGTCCGGCCTGGCCACCAAATACAATACCGCCATGAGCCTGGCGCCCAAGCTGGGCGTGCTGGCCAAGGACCAGGCCACGGTGGAAGGCTACGTCACCCAGCGCGCGCTGGACGGCCTGTACACCATGATCGCCGAAGAAGAAAAAGCCATCCGAGCCGACCCGATCGGCACCGGCAGCAAGCTGATCGGCAAAGTGTTTGGCGCCCTCAAGTAAGCTCCTGTAGCGATGGCGTGCTGGCGGCAAACGCCGCCAGATGCTCCAGCAACACCCGCACCCGCGCCGGCAGATAGCGGCGCTGCGGCCACACGGCGTAAATGTGACGCGGCTCCGGCATCCAATCGGTCAGCACGCGCACTAGCTTGCCCTCGTCGAGCAAATCGCGCGATTGCAGCAGCGGACACAGCAAAATGCCAATGCCGGCCGCCGCCATTTCCACGGCCAGCCGCATTTCGTTGACGCGGAAGCGTGCCTGCGGCTGTAGCGTCGTCTCGACGCCGCTGCCCGGTTGGCGTAGCCGCCAGGTCCGCAACGGCTCGGCCACGATCAGTTCGTGCTGCTCCAGTTGCCCCGGTTCTTGCGGCGTGCCGGCGCGCGCCAGATACGACGGCGCGGCCACCATCACCAGTCCGGCACTGCCAAGCCGGCGCTGCATCAGCGTCGAGTCGCCCAGCGTGCCGACGCGGATCGCCAGGTCGGCGCCGCTGCCGACCAGATCCTGCAAGCGGTTCGAGCATTCCAGCTCCAGATTGACTTCCGGGTATTTCAACATGAAGCTGGTCCAGGCCGGCGTCAGCAAGCCGCTGGCAAAGTTGACCGGCGCCAGCACGCGAATATTGCCGGAGACGGCAGACAGGCTGGCATCCAGCCGCCGCGTGGCCTGACGCAGCGCATGCACCAGCGGCCGGCACTGTTCATAGTACTGCATGCCTTCAGCGGTGGGCTGCATGCGGCGCGCGCTGCGGTTCAGCAGGCGGTAGCCCAATTCGCTTTCCAGCTTTTGCAGACGGCGCGTGACAGTGGCCGGCGGCAGGTTTTCCCTGGCGGCGGCGGCATTCAGGCTGCCCGCCTCCACGATGGCTACAAACAGGGCTAAGTCATCCAGCATGATTTCATTATCGGAATTTGAAATTAAAAATATGGCTCTAGTATAGATTGATGCAAGTCTCTACGCTGTGGGTTTTACAACTACCCGAGAGAAAGCCATGAATCCAGCCCTGCGCATGCGCGCCATGTTTGCCTTGTTAATGTCCCTGCTGATGTCGTCGCTGATGAGCGGCTGGGTGACCTGGCTGAACCTTGGCCTGAGCGCCGACTTCCTGCCGCACTGGCAGCACGCGTTTTTCGCCGCCTGGCCGGCCGCCTTTACCATCGTCATGCTGTGCGGCCCCACCGTGCATCGCCTCGCCAGCCGCATGGTCGCTTGAAAAAACGTAGCGCGTGGACTAGTATAGGTAGGTAGCCTACCTATCATACTATCCATGCCTACTGATATCCCTCAAAACGCGATCGCGCTGGCTGACGAGTTGCGCATCGCCCTGCACCATGTTTTTCGGCGTCTGCGCCAGGAGAGCGACGACGACCCATCCGGCCTGACGTTGCAGCAGAAAATGCTGATCTCGACCATTAGTCTGCAACCTGGTATCGGCGTGGCCGAGCTGGCACGGCAGGAAAAGCTGCGTGGGCCCACTATGAGCGGCCACGTCAAAACGCTGGAAACCCTCGGCCTCGTCAAGCGCGACGCCCCCGATCCGCAGGACCGGCGCCGCAGCGGCCTGCTGCTCACCGAGCACGGCGCGGCGACGCTGGAAGAACTGCGCACGCGCCGCCGCGACTGGCTGGCGCGCCGGCTGGCGCAACTGCCGCCCGAAGGCGCCGACGCCTTGCGCAACGCACTTGTCTACCTGAACGAGATCGGCGAATGAACACTTCCATCCGTAATATCTATATCGGCCTGGTCATCATGATCGGCCTGGCGGCGCTGGACCAAAGCATCGTTGCCACCGCGCTGCCGCGCATCGTCTCCGATCTTGGCGGCATGGCCCATCTGTCCTGGGTGGTCACGGCATACGTGCTGGCTTCGACCGCCACCATGCCGCTGTATGGCAAGCTGAGCGATCAATATGGCCGCAAACCGCTGCTGTATGCGGCCATCATCATTTTCCTGATCGGTTCGGCGCTGTGCGGGCTGGCGCAGAACATGGCCGAACTGATCGCCTTCCGCGCGATTCAGGGCCTGGGCGCGGGCGGCTTCATGCCGCTGGCGCAAATCGTCATCGGCGACCTGGTGCCGCCGGCCGAGCGCGGCAAGCGCCAGGGCAGCATCGCCGCCGTGTATGCGCTGACCAGCGTGTTGGGCCCGGTGCTGGGAGGACTGCTGACCGACTGGATGTCGTGGCACTGGATTTTCTACGTCAACCTGCCAATCGGCGCCGTGGCCTTGTATGTCATCGCGAAATCCATGCCGCACGATAAAAAGCACAGCGCGCATAAGATCGACTATCTGGGCTCGGTGCTGTTGACCGGCGCCATCACTGCAGCGCTGCTGGTGCTGGCGCTGGGCGGCACGGAATGGGCGTGGAATTCGCCGCAGGTGTTGTACCTGACTGTGCTGGCGCTGCTGATGGCGGGCGCGCTGCTGTGGCATGTGCGCCGCGTGCCCGAGCCTGTACTGCCGCCCGACCTGTTCCAGAACCGCGTGTTCAACGTGGCCAGCGTGGTGCTGGCACTGACCTTTGTTGGCATGATGGGTTCCAGCGTCTTCTTTCCACTGCTGTTCCAGATGGTGATGGGTGCCTCGCCCGCCACTTCCGGCCTGCTGACGCTACCGATGATGGTTGGCCTGGTGCTATCGTCCGCGCTGGGCGGACGCGTGCTGGCAAAATCCGGCCGCTACAAACCGGCGCAAGTAGTTGGCCTGGCGCTGGCGACGCTGTCGTTCGGCGCGCTGTCGTGGGGCATCCTGAACAACGCCGGCTACATGCTGCTGGAACCGGCAGTCTTCGTGCTGGGCGCCGGCCTCGGGCTGGTGATGCCCAACATGACGATGGCGGTACAGAATGCCCTGCCCGCCATGCGGCGCGGCGTCGGCACCGCGATGCTGGGCTTCTTCCGTTCCTTGGGCGGGCTGATCGGTGTAACCGGCTCCGGCGCGATTCTGGCGCAGCAGTTGCACGGGCAGGCCGCGAACGCGGTGCTATACCGTCACGCGATCGGCAACATCTTCGGCGTCGGCACGGTGATGGTGGGCTTGGGCTTGCTGATGCTGGCCTTCCTGCCGGAAGTGCCGCTGGCCTCGCAGCAAGCGGCCAAGCAATGAAAAAAGGCGCTAACCTTGGTTAGCGCCTTTGCTTAGTGACTTAGTGGCTTAGTGCCCCAGGGCCAGTGTCGGCCGGCGCAAGGCCGGACGGTTGCCGCCCAGACTGTGCGTAGTGCTGGTATCCAGCTTGAAGGTGCTGACCATTTCTTCCAGCTGCGCTGCCTGCTCTTGCATGGCGTTGGCCGCTGCGGCCGCCTCTTCCACCAGTGCGGCATTCTGCTGGGTCACTTCATCCATCGACACGATGGCCTGGTTGATCTGGTTGATGCCTTCGCTCTGCTCTTCGCCGGCGACCATGATCTCGGTCATGATGCTGGTGACGCGCTCGACGCTGCTGACGATCTCGTCCATGGTGGCGCCAGCCTTGTCGACCAACTGATTGCCGGCGTCTACCTGCTCGACCGACTCGGTGATCAGTTCCTTGATTTCCTTGGCGGCGGCAGCCGAACGTTGTGCCAGGTTACGCACTTCGGTGGCCACCACGGCGAAGCCACGGCCTTGTTCGCCAGCGCGGGCCGCTTCCACTGCCGCATTCAGCGCCAGAATGTTGGTCTGGAAAGCGATGCCGTCGATCACGCCGATGATGTCGGCGATCTTGCGCGACGAGTTGTTAATGTTGCCCATGGTGTCCACCACTTGCGACACCAGCATGCCGCCCTTGCCTGCCACCTCTTGCGCGCTCAGCGCCAGCTGGTTGGCCTGGCGGGCGTTATCGGCATTCTGGCGCACGGTCGAAGTCAGCTCTTCCAGCGAGGATGCGGTTTCTTCCAGCGCAGCCGCCTGATTTTCGGTGCGGCGCGACAGGTCCAGATTGCCTGCGGCGATTTCCGCGCTGGCGGTAGCGATGGCGCTGCTGCCACTGCGGATGCTGCTGACGGTGCGGGACATCTGGTCCTGCATCTTGATCAGGCCCTTCATCAGCATGCCCATTTCATCGTCACGCTGGAGGCGGATATCGTTGGCCAGGTTGCCGGTGGCGATCTGGTCGAAATGGCCCAGTGCATGGCCCAGCGGACGCAGGATGGCGGCCAGCAAACGCACCGCCGAGAACACTACCAGGATGCCGCCCAGTACCAGCGCAATCGTGAAACCGGTAGTGAAGCCGGAGAAGAACGACTGGCTGTCGTCGTAATGTAGTTTGGCGGTGGTCAGCTGATACTGCTCAAGCTTGTTCGACGCCGCATCGAAGATACCGAACTGCGCCGACAAGGTCTTCATCGACATTTCTTCGATTTTGGCTTCATCATGCACACGCAGCGCGCCCATCAGTCCACGCAGCTCGGCCAGATAGACCGTGCGTTTGGCATCGAGGTCATCCGCCAGCGTTTTTTCTTCGCCGGTCAGCGGCAGCGCCAGATAGGCTTTCCAGGCCTTTTCGCCATCTTGCAGGAAGCCTTCCGCGCGGCTAAGCGTTTTCTCCAGATCCGCCGCTTCCGGATGGAAAACCCCGCGGTCGATGACGAAACGGGCGCGGTTCAGATAGTTTTTGGCGTTGCTCAGCGCTACCGTGGACGCCATTTGATTGGAATACACGTCTTTCAGTGCGTAGTTCACGGTATTCAAGCCAAAGATGCTCAGGCCGCCAAGGGCCAGCATCAGGGCGCCGAGCACGGTCATCGTGAAGATCAGGCGCGTGCGTATAGTTATGCTATTAAACATGTCGTTTTCTCGTTCTATAGTTGGAGCCGGGAGCGTGTCGAATAGAGAACTATCGCCGGGATGATTACTTTGCCGGGTTGCGCGCCTGGGTTGGCCGGAGTGGCCTGAAAGTGCCGTAGGGCAATAATGTAAGCGCAAAACCATTAGTAGTCAAACCATTTATTTCTGAACTTAATCTTGTTTCATGTCGCACGGCAACAAAAAGCCCGGCGCGTGGCCGGGCTGCTACACATCGAGGCAAACGTTTTATTCAGAGGGTTGGCAAGGCGTAGTTGCGATATTGTTCGCGCAGCTTGTTTTTCTGGATTTTGCCGGTGCCGCCGACTGGCAAGGCATCGGCAAAGACCACATCGTCCGGCAGCCACCATTTGGCAATTTTGCCGTCGAAATGCGCCAGTAATTGTTCGCGGCTGACATCCTGCCCTGGTTTGCGCACCACCACCAGCAACGGCCGTTCGTCCCACTTGGGATGGAATACGCCGATACAGGCGGCCTGCATCACCGCCGGGTGCGACATGGCGATATTTTCCAGATCTATGGTGCCGATCCATTCCCCGCCGGACTTGATGACGTCCTTGGCGCGGTCGGTGATCTGCATGAAGCCGTCGGCGTCGATGGTGGCGACGTCACCGGTCGGAAACCAGCCGTCTTCCAGCACATCGCCGCCCTCGTTGCGGAAATAGCTGGCGACGATCCACGGGCCTTTGACCAGCAGGTTGCCCGAAGTCACACCATCCCACGGCAACTCTTCGCCCAATTCGTCGACAATCTTCATATCGACGCCATAGATGGCATGGCCCTGCTTCTGCAGGATTTTGTGCTGTTCCGCCTTGGGCAGGTCGAGGTGCTTGCTCAGCAGGCCGCCGGTGGTGCCCAACGGCGACATTTCCGTCATGCCCCATCCGTGGATGACTTCGACATCGAAGTCGTCGATCAGCGTGTTCATCATCGCCGGCGGGCACGCGGACCCGCCGATCACGGTGCGGCGGAAGGTGGAAAACTTCAGTTTGTTCTGCACGCAGTGATTAATCAGGCCCAGCCAGACAGTCGGCACGCCGGCCGAAAACGTCACTTTTTCCCTTTCCATCAGCTCGTAGACGGATTTGCCGTCCAGCGCCGCACCGGGAAACACCATCTTCGCGCCGGACAGCGGCACGGAATACGGCAGGCCCCAGGCGTTGACGTGGAACATCGGCACCACCGGCATCACCGCATCGCGCGAAGATACGTTCAGCACGTTCGGCAAGGCCGAGGCATACGCATGCAGCACCGTCGATCGGTGCGAGTACAGCACGCCTTTCGGGTTGCCGGTGGTGCCGGATGTGTAGCACAGCGTGGCGGCGGCGTTTTCGTCGAACGCCGGCCAGGCGTAGTCGCCGGACTGCGCATCGAGCAAATCCTCATAGCACAGCAGTGTGGGAATCTTGCTGTCGGCCGGCATGCGTTCCGGGTCGCCCAGCAATATCCAGCCTTTGATGGTCTTGCAATGCTGCGCTATCGCTTCAATCAGCGGCAAGAAGCAGACATCGAACAGCAGATATTGGTCTTCCGCGTGATTGCAGATGTAGGCCAGTTGCTCCGGATGTAGGCGCGGGTTGATCGTGTGCAGCACCGCGCCGCTGCCGGAGACGGCATAATACGCCTCCAGATGGCGGTAGCCGTTCCACGCCAGCGTGCCGACCCGTTCACCGGATTGCACGCCCAGCGCCTGCAAGGCCTGCGCCAGCTGTTTGGCGCGGTGGTGGCAATCGCGGAAGGTATAGCGGTGCAGATCGCCTTCGACGCGCTGCGAGACGATCTCGCTGCCGGCATAATGGCGGGCGGCAAATTCGAGGATGCCGGAAATCAGCAACGGCTGATTCATCATCTGGCCCATGAGCATAAAGGTCTCCGTGGTTATTTGGCCCGAGTGTGGTGGCTGTGCGCGCGCAGCGTCAATGCTTTTCAATGCTGCACCGCCGCATTCACCGCCTGCGGTAAAATCCCGGACTAAGCCAACCTGGAGCACATCATTACTGCCGCTAAACTGCCGCTGGACAACTCATTCGCGTCCCTGCCGCCTGCGTTCTACACCCGTTTGATGCCGACGCCCCTGCCCTCGCCTTATCTGGTAGGCATCAGCGCACCGGCCGCGCAGCTGATCGGCCTGACGCCGGACCAGCTTGCCGCCAGCCTCGACATCCTGATCGGCAATGCCGTGCCCGACGGCGCGCAGCCGCTGGCCGCCGTATATTCCGGTCACCAGTTCGGTGTGTGGGCCGGCCAGCTGGGCGATGGCCGCGCCATCCTGTTCGGTGACGTCGCCACTGCGGGCGGCCCGATGGAACTGCAATGGAAAGGCGCCGGCCTGACTCCGTATTCGCGCATGGGCGACGGGCGCGCCGTGCTGCGCTCCTCGATCCGCGAGTTCCTGTGTTCGGAAGCCATGGCTGCGCTCGGCATTCCGACCTCGCGCGCGCTGGCGGTGACCGGTTCCGATCAGGGCGTGATGCGCGAAACCGCCGAAACCTCGGCGGTGGTGGTGCGCATGGCGCCCAGCTTCGTGCGTTTCGGCTCCTTCGAGCACTGGTATTACCGCAAGAAAAACGATGAACTGAAACTGCTGGCCGATTACGTCATCGACCGCTTCTACCCGTCGCTGCGTGCTGCCGAGCATCCCTACGCCGCGCTGCTGGAAGAAGTCACGCGCCGCACCGCGCACATGATCGCGCACTGGCAGGCGGTCGGCTTCATGCACGGCGTGATGAATACCGACAATATGTCCATCCTCGGCCTGACGCTGGACTATGGCCCGTTCGGCTTCATGGAAGCCTTCGACGCCGGCCACATCTGCAATCACACCGACCAGCAAGGCCGGTACTCCTATTCCAATCAGCCGCAAGTGGGCCACTGGAACTGCTACGCGCTGGCGCAAGCGCTGCTGCCGCTGATCGGCGACGTCGACGCCACCCAGGCCGCGCTGGACGTCTACCAGCCGGAATTCGCCCGCAAAATCGATGAACTGCTGCACGCCAAACTCGGCCTGAGCCTGCTGGACGAGCATTTCGACACCGACCGGGCGCTGTTCGACGACCTGTTCGCCATCCTGCCCGGCGTTGATTTCACGCTGTTTTTCCGCCGCTTGAGCGGCGTACGCGCGGCCGACGCCAGCGGCGACGAAGCGTTGCGTGACCTGTTCATCGACCGCCCGGCCTTCGACGCGTGGGCCGAGCGCTACCGCACGCGCCTGCGCGCCGAAAACAGCGATGACGCCGTGCGCACCGTTGCGATGAATCAAACCAACCCCAAATACGTGCTGCGAAACTATCTGGCCCAAGTGGCCATTGAAAAGGCGCAAAATAAGGACTTTTCCGAAGTGGGGCGTTTGCTGGCCGTGTTGCAGCGCCCTTTCGACGAACAGCCCGAGCACGAGCAGTACGCCGCCTTGCCCCCGGATTGGGCAAGCCACCTGGAAGTTAGCTGTTCTTCTTAAGCGAGAAATAAGCCATGAGCAATAAAGTTGTCAAAACCGACGCCGAATGGCGCGCCGCACTCGATCCGATGGAATATCAGGTGACGCGCCACGCTGCCACCGAACGTGCTTTCACCGGCAAGTTCTGGGATCATCACGAGCACGGGATCTACACCTGCGTATGCTGCAACACGCCGCTGTTCCGTTCCGATACCAAGTTTGATTCCGGCTGCGGCTGGCCGAGCTACTTTGAGCCGATTGATCCGGCCAACGTGGTGGAAAAAGTAGACCGGACCCATGGTATGCTGCGCACCGAAACCATCTGCGGGGTATGCGACGCGCACCTGGGCCATGTGTTCCCGGACGGTCCGCCGCCGACCGGGCTGCGGTATTGCATTAACTCGGCGTCCTTACGCTTTGATCCTGAAGATTGATCCACAACACTAATAAAGACATCATGAAATTCCTGTTCGATTGGCTTCCGGTCATCTGCTTCTTCGTCGCCTACAAACTGGCCGGCTCGAATGCCGATGCGGCGCAGCACTTCATCAATACCTATATGAGCGGCGTGGTTTCCGGCGGCTCGGTCACGGCGGACCAGTCGCCCATCGTGCTGGCCACCGTGATCGGCATTCTGGCCACCGTCGGCCAGATCGCCTGGCTCAAGCTGCGCAATCAGAAAGTCACCGGCACCCTGTGGGTGACGCTGGTGCTGTTCGCCGTGTTCGGCGGCCTGACCATCTATCTGCACGATGAAGTATTCATCAAGTGGAAGCTGAGCATTCTGTACTGGGCGTTCGCGGTCGGCCTGCTGGCCAGCGACCTGCTGTTCAAAAAGAACCTGATGCGCCAATCGATGAAGGAGATTATCGAGCTGCCCAACCAGATCTGGACCCGCCTGAATCTGGCCTGGGTGATTTTCTTTGCCGTCATGGGCGCGCTGAACTGGTATCTGGCCTTCGTGCTGTTTAAAGGCGATACCGACGCCTGGGTCAACTTCAAAACCTTCGGCATTACCGGCATCATGTTTGTATTCATCGTTGCCCAGACCGTTTATTTGTCACGTCACATCAAGGACCAGGCATGAGCCAGATTCAAGATACCCGCCTGGCCCGCATGCGCGCCGCCTTTGAAGCCAAGCTGGCGCCCACCGAACTGGTGCTGGAAGACGACTCCGCGTCCCACGCCGGCCATGCCGGTGCGGCCTCTGGCGGCGGGCACTACAACGTCAGAATTGTTTCGTTACAATTCGAGGGTCTTAAACTCGTCATGAGACATCGACTCGTGTATGATTCTGTGCACGATATGATGCATAAAGAAATTCATGCATTGGCCATTACTGCCTTGGCGCCATCGGAAGTCTGATGCAGGCATGGCCGTTATCGGCTTTTATTAAAAATAATTGAAGACATAGCCGTCCAAGCTACATTCGCTAAATCTTTCCCCTTACAGGAATTAATAATGACTTTCAAGCCAGCCAAGTTGCTGATTGCACTTCTCGTTGTCGCTGTACCAGCTTTTGCGCAAAACGTTGCCGTTGTAAATGGCAAGGCGATCCCAACCTCGCGTGTCGATGCCGTCGTCAAGCAAGTTGTGGCCCAAGGCCAGCAGCCTGACTCGCCGCAACTGCGTGACCTGATCAAGAAAGACCTGATCAGCCGCGAAGTGCTGGTGCAGGAAGCGGACAAACAAGGCTATGCCAAGAACGCCGACGTCAAGGCAGCGATCGAAAACGCCCGCCAAGCCATCATGGTCAACGCCCTGCTGGGCGAGTACGTGAAGAAAAACCCGGTGTCGGACGCCGACATCAAGGCTGAGTACGACAAATTCGTCGCCCAGGCCGGCGACAAGGAATACCACGTACGCCACATCCTGCTGGGCACCGAAGCCGAAGCCAACGACGTGATCGCAAAAATCAAAGGCGGCGCCAAGTTCGAAGATTTGGCCAAGCAGTCGAAAGACACCGGTTCGGCAGCCAACGGCGGCGATCTGGATTGGGCATCGCCATCGTCCTTCCCGCCAGTGTTCTCGCAAGCTTTCGTCGCCCTGCAAAAAGGCCAGGTCACCGAGAAGCCAGTGCAGACCCCGAACGGCTTCCACGTCATCAAAGTCGATGATATCCGTCAAGCCAAACTGCCTACCCTGGAAGAAGTGAAGCCGCAAGTGGCGGAATCGCTGGTTCAGAAGAAAGTGCAAGCTTACCAAGAAGAACTGGTAAAGAAAGCAAAAGTGCAGTAATGTTATAAAAGGCGGCGCCCTGCGGGGCGCCGTTTTTGATTCTGCGTTGGTATGATGCACCTTCAGAGTGTAATTTTTTAAGGATTTTAAATAATGATGTTGAAGCCAGCCCGCCTGATGTTAGCCCTGATCGCTGTCGTGGCAGCACCAGCTTTCGCTCAGAATGCCGCTACCGTAAACGGCAAAGCTATTCCAGCTGCCAAGGTTGATCAAATGGTCAAACAAGTTGTCGCCCAGGGCCAGCAGCCGGATTCGCCGCAATTGCGCGAAGCGGTGAAAAAAGAACTGATCAGCCGCGAAGTGCTGCTGCAGGAAGCCGACAAACAAGGTTACGGCAAAAAGCCGGAAGTTACCGCCGCTATCGATAATGCTCGTCAAAGCATTACCATCAATGCGATGCTGGCTGATTACGTAAAGAAAAACCCGGTTAAAGACGCTGAAATCCAGGCTGAATACGACAAGTATAAAGCTGCAGTTGGCGGCACCGAATATCACTCGCGTCATATTCTGGTCGCCACCGAACAGGAAGCCAAAGATATTATCGCCAAGCTGAAAGCCGGCGGTAAATTCGAAGAACTGGCCAAGGTATCGAAAGACGGTTCCGCGAACAACGGCGGCGATCTGGGCTGGATGACCCCAGGCAAACTGGTAAAACCATTTGCCGACGCCATGGTCGCACTGAAAAACGGTGAAATCACCCAGACTCCGGTAAAAACCGAATTTGGTTACCACGTCATCAAACTGGAAGAATCGCGCCCAAGCCAGATTCCTCCACTGGCAGAAGTCAAAGGCCAGGTTGCCGAAGCACTGCAACAGCGCAAGATCGCAGCCTACCGCGAAGAGCTGCTGAAGAAAGCCAAGATCCAGTAAGCTGGACCGGCTGAAAACGAAGCGCCTGCCTGCAGGCGCTTTTTTTATGCCCTATGCAGACTCAAAACCAGCACGATCATGCCAACAAACAGCATAAATCCAGCTTTCCTGCCCCAGCTGACGGCCGCCCTCAACTCTGTCGCCGATGTGCAGCGCGCACCGGCGATGCGCGCCTATATGCGCGACCAGTTCGATTTTCTCGGCATAGGCACACCCGCACGCCGCACCGTCGGCAAACCGCTACTGCGCGCGTTAAAAGGTATTGGCGCCGAAGCGCTGCTGGAACACACCCGTGTGTTGTGGCGACTCCCTGAACGGGAATATCAATACGTCGCGCTGGACATGCTGGCAATGCATTGGAAAGAATTAAACAGCACGCATATCCCGGTGCTGATGGAATTAGTGCAGGACAAATCATGGTGGGACACGGTGGACGCGCTTACCGGCATTATCGGTGACATATTACGCTACCAGCACGACCATATGGATACGGCGTTACGCGATAATAATATGTGGGTACGCCGCATCGCTCTATTACACCAATTAGGCTGGCGCGACAAAACCGATCAGGAACGCTTATTTAATTACTGCCTGACGCTGGGGCAAGAAAAAGAATTCTTCATTCAAAAAGCTATCGGCTGGGCATTAAGAGATTATGCCCGCCATGCACCGGAAGCCATAAAAACATTCACCCAAAAAGAAAAAGAGCGGCTCGCGCCGCTCTCTTTTCGTGAGGCAAACAAACACCTCTAATTAATTACCCGACGAATTTACGAGCGTTGCGGAACATGCGCAGCCATGGCGACTCTTCGCCCCACGATTCAGGCGCCCACGAGTGCTGGACGGTACGGAAAACGCGCTCGGCGTGCGGCATCATCACCGTGAAGCGGCCATCCGGCGTCGTTACCGAGGTCAGGCCTTGCGGCGAGCCGTTCGGGTTGTACGGATAGGCTTCGGTGGCGGCGCCACGGTTGTCGACGAAACGCATCGCGTGCACGGCTTCGCCGATGTTGCCGGTCTGCGAGAAGTCGGCGTAGCCTTCGCCGTGGGCGATGGCGATCGGCGTTTGGGTGCCGGCCATGCCCTGGAAGAAGATCGACGGCGAATCCAGCACTTCCACCATGGCGAAGCGGGCTTCGAATTTCTCCGACTTGTTGGTCGTGAACTTCGGCCATGCCTGCGCGCCGGGAATCAGCGGTTTCAGGTTGCTCATCATCTGGCAGCCGTTGCAGACGCCCAGGCCGAAGGTGTCGCTACGGGCGAAGAACTTGGCGAACTGATCGGACAACGCGCGGTTGAACAGAATCGTCTTGGCCCAGCCCTCGCCGGCGCCCAGCACGTCGCCGTACGAGAAGCCGCCGACGGCGATCACGCCCTGGAAGTCGTCCAGCTTGGCGCGCCCCGAGATCAGGTCGCTCATGTGGACATCGATCGCCGCAAAGCCAGCCTGGTGCATGACGTAGGCGGTCTCGATATGTGAGTTGACGCCCTGCTCGCGCAGGATGGCAACCCGTGGACGCACGCCAGTAGCCAGGAATGGCGCGGCGACGTTCTCGCTCAGGTCGAACGTGACCTTAGGCGTGATGCCTCGGTCTTGCTCGTCCAGCAGGCGGTCGTATTCGGCGTCGGCGCAGGCTGGATTGTCGCGCAGACGGGCGATACGCCAGCTGGTTTCGCTCCACAGACGGTGCAGTTCGACACGCGGTTTGTTGTAGATGACTTTGGCGTCACGGGTGAATTCGATCACGCCACGGTCGTTGGTCTTGCCGATGATGTGACTGCATGCGCCCAGGTTGAACGAGCGCAGCACGTCCATCACCACGGATTTCTCTTCGGCGCGCACCTGGATCACGGCGCCCAGCTCTTCCGAGAACAGCGCGCGCAGCGTCTGCTCATTGCGGCGTTCGGCGATCTGGGTAGCCCAGTTTTTCGCGTCGCCCTGATCGGCGCCATGGCCCTCTTCCAAGGTCAGGATGTCGAGGTTGATCGACAGGCCGGCGCGGCCGGCGAAAGCCATTTCGGTCAGCGTGCCATACAGGCCGCCGTCCGAGCGGTCGTGATAAGCCAGCAGCTTGCCATCAGCGTTCAGTTGCTGGATGGCGGCGAAGAAGGCTTTGATGTCTTCCGGATTATCGACGTCCGGCACCGAGTTGCCCAGCTGGCCCATCACTTGCGCCAGCGCCGAGGCGCCCAGGCGGTTCTTGCCGCGCCCCAGGTCGATCAGGATGATGGAGGTGTCGCCCACATCGGTGCGCAGTTGCGGCGTCAGCGACTTGCGCACATCGTACACCGGCGCGAACGACGAGACGATCAGCGAGACCGGCGACAGCACGGCCTTGGCGTCGTCGCCGTCTTTCCAGGTGGTGCGCATCGACAGCGAATCCTTGCCGACCGGGATAGAGATGCCCAGCGCCGGGCACAGTTCCATGCCGACCGCCTTGACGGTGTCGTACAGCGCGGCGTCCTGCCCAGGCTGGCCGCAGGCCGCCATCCAGTTGGCCGACAGCTTGATGTCTTCAATCGAGCGGATCGGCGCGGCGGCGATGTTCAGCACCGCTTCGGCCACCGCCATGCGGCCCGACGCGGCGGCGTCGATCACCGCCAGCGGCGTGCGTTCGCCCATGGCCATCGCTTCGCCGAGGTAGCCTTCGAAGCTCATCGCGGTGACGGCGCAATCACCCACCGGCACCTGCCATGGACCAACCATCTGGTCGCGCACGGACATGCCGCCCACGGTACGGTCGCCGATGGTGATCAGGAACGATTTGTCGCCGACAGTCGGCAGCAACAGCACGCGCTTGGCAGCCTCTTCCAGATCCATGCCGGTCAGGTCGATGGCCGGGAAATCGTTCTGCACATGGTGCACGTCGCGCTGCATTTTTGGCGGTTTGCCCAGCAGCACGTCCATCGGCATGTCGACCGGCTCGTTGCCCAGCTCCGGATCAACCAGCTTCAGTTGACGTTCTTCGGTGGCCACGCCGACCACGGCGAACAGGCTGCGCTCGCGCTCGCAAATCGACTTGAACAGTGGCAGGTCGTCCGGCGAAATCGCCAGCACATAGCGTTCCTGCGATTCGTTGGACCAGATTTCTTTCGGCGCCATGCCGCTCTCTTCCAGCGGAATCTTGCGCAGGTCGAAGATCGCGCCGCGCTTGGCGTCGTTGGTGATTTCCGGGAAGGCGTTCGACAGACCGCCGGCGCCGACGTCGTGGATCGAGATGATCGGATTCTTCGCGCCCAGCTGCCAGCAGGCGTTGATGACTTCCTGCGCGCGCCGTTCCATTTCCGGGTTGCCGCGCTGGACCGAGTCGAAGTCCAGGTCGGCGGTGTTGGTGCCGGTCGCCATCGACGATGCGGCCGAGCCGCCCATGCCGATGCGCATGCCGGGACCGCCCAGCTGCACCAGCAGGCTGCCGACCGGAATGTCGTTCTTGTGCGTGTGCTGCGACGAGATGTTGCCAATGCCGCCGGCAATCATGATCGGCTTGTGGTAGCCGAACACCGTGTCGTGCGCGCCGGCGAACTGCTTGCCGATGTTCTGTTCGTAGGTACGAAAGTAACCGCCCAGCACCGGACGGCCGAATTCGTTGCTGAAGGCAGCGCCGCCCAGCGGGCCGTCGATCATGATCTGCAGCGGCGAAGCGATGCGCTCCGGCTTGCCGTACGGCGTGCCGCTGTCGCGGTAGTCGGCCACTGGCGCGGTGACGACGGCATCGCTTTCCCATGGACGCACGGCGCCCGGCAGCAGCAGATTGGACACGGTGAAGCCGGCCAGGCCCGCCTTCGGCTTGGCGCCGCGGCCGGTCGCGCCCTCGTCGCGGATTTCACCGCCGGCGCCGGTCGAGGCGCCCGGGAACGGCGAGATCGCGGTCGGGTGATTGTGCGTCTCCACCTTCATCAGCGTGTGCGTCAGTTCGGTCAGCGGCGCGTATTCCTGGCTGCCGTCCTGCGGGAAGAAACGCATCACTTCCGCGCCTTCCATGATCGACGAGTTGTCGCTATAGGCGACCACGGTGCCCTTCGGCTGCAACTGGTGGGTGTTCTTGATCATGCCGAACAGCGATTTCGGCTGGGCGACGCCGTCGATGGTCCAGTCGGCGTTGAAGATCTTGTGGCGGCAGTGCTCGGAGTTGGCCTGCGCGAACATCATCAGTTCGACGTCGGTCGGGTTGCGGCCGGCCTTGGTGAAGGCGGCGTCCAGGTACTCCACTTCATCTTCCGACATGGCCAGGCCGAGGTCGGTGTTGGCCTTGTCGAGCGCGGCCTTGCCGCTGCCGATCACGTCCACCGTTTCCAGCGGACGGGCCTGCAGTTCGCGGAACAGGCCGGCCGCGTCTTCCGCCGAGCTCAGCACGGATTCGGTCATGCGGTCATGCAGCAGCGCGATGACAGACTGCACTTCCTCGTCGCTCAGCTTCTTCGGCGCGCCAATCGAGCTGCCCAGGATGCCGGTCTTCAGGTTGATGCGATACGCCACGCCGCGCTCGACGCGCTTGATGTGCACCATGCCGCAGTTATGCACGATGTCGGTGGCTTTCGACGCCCATGGCGAAATCGTGCCGAAGCGCGGGATCACGACGAACTCCTCGGCATGGCCTTCGGTGTTGTCGGCGTGAGCCGGTTCACCGTAGGTCAGCAGGCCTTGCAGGCTGTTGGTGTCGTCGGCCGACAGCGGCGCGCTGGCATCGACGAAGTGGACATAACGCGCCTGGACGGCGGCAACGGAAGGCAGCACCGCTTGCAGTTGGTTCAACAGGCGTTGGCTACGGAATGCGGACAGGGCATTGGAGCCCGGCAGAATCAGCATGGTTGGAAGATAGTTGATGCAGCTAGGCTGCGGTTTAAAGGGGAATGAGGCACGAGATACGAATCTTGATTCAGGTCTTGCAGATTTTCCTTTGCCGACATTATACCCGCTATCAGCGTGGCCATATAGTGTCTCAACCGGGCTAAAGCTGCCTCAGAAGCAACATTTTGCGCCAAAACTGAGGTATTTTCATTTGCCTTGGAGTATGCTGATCGAATCTTAGCGTGGATGGTGAACAATGGCAGAAAATAGCGACTTGTCGGTGCTGATCGTCGACCCGAATCCCGGGATGCGCGGCAACCTGCACAATATGCTGAGCCAGTCGTCGATCACCAAGATCGAATACGCGGTCAGCTCAGGCACGGCGATCCGTCAGCTCGCCAAGAAGCCGTTCGACATTATTTTGTGCGAATACGACCTGGGCAACGGCAGCGGCGAGGCCAACGGCCAGGATGGCCAGCAGTTGCTGGAGGACCTGCGCCTGCACAAACTGATCTCGCCGTGGACCATCTTCATCATGCTGACCTCCGAGGGCGAGTACAGCAAGGTGATCGGCGCCGCCGAGCTGACCCCCACCGATTACCTGCTGAAGCCATTCACGGTGGACTCGCTGTTGCAGCGTATCACTCGCGCGGTGGACCGCCGCCAGCACTTCCTGCCGATTTATCAGAGTATCGAAATGGGCAATGTCCGCAAGGCCATTGCGGACTGCCTGGCGTCGCAGGACAAGAACCCGCGCTACGCCATCGATTTCGCCCGCCAGCGCGCCGAGCTGCTATTTTCCGTCAACGACCTGGCCGACGCCGAAATGGTCTACCAGTGGATACTGATGACCCGCCCTGTCGCCTGGGCGCACCTGGGCCTGGCGCGCTGCCGCTACGGCCTCGCCAAGTATGCCGAGGCGCAGGAGACCTTGCAGCAGCTGCTGGAGCAGAACCCGCGTTACATGGCGGCCTACGACCTGCTGGCGCGCGCCCACGAAGCGCTGGGCCAGCAGGAGGCCGCCAAGAAAATCCTGGAAGATGCGGTGCAGATTTCGCCGCACATGGTGCGCCGTCTGCGCCATCTGGGCGAAGTGGCGTTCGAAACCGGCGACGTCGGCGTGGCCGAAAAAGCCTTCAAGCAGGTGGTGGCCAAGGCCAAGTATTCCGAATTCCGCGATCCCGAAGATCATGTCAAGCTGGTCAAAACGCTGGTCAAGAAGGGCGATGCGCATCAGGCCAGCGGCGTTATCCGCGACATGGAGCGTTCGCTGCGCAGCAGTCCCAATGTGGATGTCTGCCGCGCCATTGCGGCCGGACTGGTGCAGGAGATGGCCGGCAACCTGAATGCCGCCGCCACCGAACTCACCAACGCAGTCAATGCCGTCGCCGCCAGCCGCGGCTTGTCGACCGGCCTGAAGATCGGCCTGGTGCACAGCTGCCTCAGCGTCAAGCTGGACCAGCAAGCGTCCGACCTGATGCTGAATCTGATGAACGATACCGACAGCGGCGTGTCGATGGACGACGCGGTGCAGGTGTTCGAGAAGGCCGGCCGCCACGATCTGGCGCAAGGCATGGGCGAACAGATCAAGATTCAGGTCGGCGAGCTTATCGCGCACGCCACGGAGCAGCGCACGCATGGCGATCTGCGCGCAGCGGTGGATACGCTTAACGCCGGCCTGCGCAAAGCGCCGGGCAATCTGTCGCTGCTGCCGGCGGCGGCATCGGCCATGCTCAAGCAGCTGGACGACCTGGGCTGGGAAGCGCCGCTGGGCGAGCAGTGTTTGTTGCTGCTGGAACGCATCCGCCGCCTCGACCCGGCCCACCCGTCACTGGAAACGCTGACGGCGCAATACCATCACACTCAGCGCAAATACGGCATTTCGGCCACCGCTTAATCCGGGCTGACCACGTCGTAGCCCTTGGCTTTCAGCGCGTTCAGATAGCTATGCTCGCCGAGGATATCGGCCAGGTTCAGCATGGCGAAACTGCTGGCATTCTTGTCGAGCGCTTTTTCGGCCGCCGTCATCCAGGCCTGCCGCACCCGCTCCTTGACGTTTTGCAGCGCCGGCTGCTTCTTGACAAATTCCGCGTTGAGCATGGCGTCGTCGCAGGCGGCTTTCTGGTCCGGGAAGCTGAGTTGCTGGATCGCTTCGATATCGCCCTTGGCCCAGGCATTGGCACGCACGCGCATCGCGTCGAGGTCGGTTTCCAGGCGGTCCAGCGTTTTGGTGAAACACGCGGTATCGGCCAATTGGGATTTCTTGAACTCGCCCAGCGCCTCGGCGGCATTGCTGGTGTCCAGATCGATGCCGGTGCGGGTGACCTTGATCTTATGCTGCTTGACGACGCCATCGATTTTCTTGTCGACCGCGTAGCCGCGCGTCAGGCCGGATTGCTTGAGTCCCGCTTCGTACAGTTTCTGCGCGGCGAAGATCGGGCGCTCACGCTCGATGCCGGTGTTCTTGGCCAGATATTTGGTTTTCAGCGGCTGCCAGCGCGCATACAGGTCGGCTGGCAACACGTCCTGCAAGGTGGCGCCATCGGGATTCTTCTCGATGCCGATCAGCGTCGGCAGCATGGTCAGGCCCTTGAAGAAGCCGACCTCGAAGCGCGCCCCCGGCGGCGTCAGATATTCCTGCGACTGCGCCAGCATGGCTTCCACCTGCTGCGAACGCCATTCCATTTTATCCGGCAGCGGCGAGTAGGTGCCGAACACCCACAGCACATGATCGCCTTTGCTCACTTTCCACAAACCGGGGCCGGGACGCTGGCCCACCAGAAGTACGGTGTCGGTTTCAGCGGGCGGCGCTTCTTGCTCTTGCGCCAGCGCGGCGGTCAGTGGCAGAAGCAGGCATAAGGTGGGCAGCAAACGCTTGAGCATGGGATCCTTGTTCAGAAGGCGATGACGCCGCTGGCGAAACAGCGGCTGATGAAGTACCAGGAAACGAAATACAGACCGCACAGCAGGAACGCCGACACGATGGCGGCACGCGGCGAGCTGCGGGACAGGAATATCCTCAGTAGTGTGTGCATGGTGTCCTCCCGTTACTGTCTAAAATTCAACTGTACGTTGCGCGCAGAACCGGGGACAAGCCCCGAATGGGAGGTTGCACGATCCGATACCGAGGGTATCGCCTGGCAGGCCCAGGTTAAGTGGGCGGGCCATATCCGCCGCCGCCGGGCGTCTCGATGATGAACACATCGCCCGCCTGCATGTCGGTCTTGCCGATGTGACCCAGCACCTCGACCGCGCCGTCGGCGCGTTGCACGCTGTTACGGCCCAGCGCGCCCTGCTCGCCGCCGGCCATGCCGAACGGCGCATGGATACGGTTGTTGGACAGGATGGCCGCCGTCATCGGTTCCAGGAAACGCACCTTGCGCACGCCGCCATTGCCGCCGTGCCAGCGCCCTGCCCCGCCGCTGCCTTCGCGAATCTCGTAGCTGTCCAAGCGCACCGGGAAGCGGAACTCCAGGATTTCCGGATCGGTCAGGCGCGAGTTGGTCATATTGGTCTGCACCACCGACGTGCCATCGAAGCCATTGCCAGCGCCGGAGCCGCCGCTGATGGTCTCGTAATACTGATACCTGGCGTTGCCGAAGGTGAAGTTGTTCATCGTGCCCTGCGCCGCCGCCATCACGCCCAGCGCGCCATACAGTGCGTTGGTGATGCAGGTCGATGTCTCGACATTACCCGAGACCACCGACGCCGGATAACGCGGGTTCAGCATCGAACCTTCGGGAATTAGTACCTTCAACGGCTTGAGGCAGCCGGCGTTGAGCGGAATCTCATCGTCCACCAGCGTGCGGAACACGTACAGCACCGCCGCCATGCACACCGCAGATGGCGCGTTGAAGTTGTTATCGAGTTGCGCCGAGGTTCCGGCGAAATCGATCTGCGCACTGCGCGCCGCCTGATCGACGCGTACCGCCACCTGGATCTGTGCGCCGTTATCCAGCGGCAGCGTGAAGGCGCCATCCTTCAACGCGCTGATCACGCGCCGCACCGCCTCTTCGGCGTTGTCCTGCACATGCCCCATGTAGGCCTGCACCACGTCCAGGCCGAAATGCGCGACCATTTTGTGCAGCTCTTCCACTCCCTTTTGATTGGCGGCGACCTGGGCCCGCAGGTCGGCCAGGTTCTGGTCCGGGTTGCGGGCCGGGTACTGCGCGCCGGCCAGCAGGGCGCGCGTTTCCGCCTCGCGCAACTCGCCGCCGTCGACCAGCTTGAAATTATTGATTAACACGCCCTCTTCCTCAATGACGCGCGAATCCGGCGGCATCGAGCCGGGCGTGGTGCCGCCGATGTCCGCATGATGGCCGCGCGAGCCGACGTAGAACAGGATCTGCGCACCCGCCTCGTCGAACACCGGCGTGATCACCGTGACATCCGGCAGGTGCGTGCCGCCGTTGTAGGGGTCGTTGAGCATGAAGACATCGCCGGTGCGCATGCGGCCGGCGTTCTCGCGCATCACCGTCTTGATGCTCTCGCCCATCGAGCCCAGATGCACCGGCATGTGCGGCGCGTTGGCGATCAGGTTGCCGCCGGCATCAAAGATGGCGCAACTGAAGTCCAGCCGCTCCTTGATGTTGACCGAGTGCGCGGTGTTCTGCAGCCGCAGGCCCATTTGCTCGGCGATCGACATGAACAGGTTGTTAAAAATCTCCAGCATCACCGGATCGGCGCTGGTGCCGATGGCGCGCCGCTCCGGCAGCGCTGCCACCCGCTTCAGCACCAGATGGTCATGCAGTGACACTTCCGCCTGCCAGCCGGATTCGACAATCGTGGTGGCGTTCGACTCGGCGATGATCGCCGGGCCTTTGATGATGTCGCCGATGCGCGTGCTGGCGCGCTGATAAAGACTGGTCTGGCGCCATTTGCCGCCGCTGTACATCGGCACCACCGCATGCGGCATCAGCCCGGAGACGCGGCGCGCGGCCGGCTCCACGGTTTCGGCCGGCGCGTCGGACTTGCCCACCGCTTCCACCGACACCGCCTCCACGATCAGCGCGCGCGCTTGCATCAGGAAGGAATAGCGCTTGCGGTAGGCTGCTTCAAATTGCCGCTGCATCGCATCGACCGTATCAAACAGCACCACCAGCGCCGAATCCGTGCCTTCGTAACGCAGGTGCACGCGGCGGATCAGCGAGATACGCGCATCCTCCACTTGCTGATGATGCAAATCGGCGCGTGCCTGGCGGCCCAGCGCCTGCAGCCGCGCGTCCAGATCGGCGTGACCGTCCGCGCCCAGGCGCACTTCAACGGCTGCTTCGCGCATCGCCGTCTGGTCGGCCAGGCCCATGCCGTAGGCCGACATCACCCCGGCCAGCGAATGGACGAAGACGGTCTTCATGCCCAGCGCATCTGCCACCAGGCAGGCGTGCTGGCCGCCGGCGCCGCCAAAGCTGGTCAGCGCATACTCGGTGACGTCATGTCCGCGCTGTACCGAAATCTGCTTGATGGCGTTGGCCATGTTGCCGACCGCGATATCGAGGAAGCCTTCGGCCACCTGCTCCGGCGTGGTCTCGTTGCCGGTGGCGGCGGCGATATCGGACGCCATGGCATTGAAACGTTCGCGCACGGCGGCGGCGTCCAACGGCTGCTTGCCGTCGGCGCCGAACAGTTGCGGGAAGTGCTGCGGCTGGATTTTCCCCAGCATGACATTGCAGTCGGTGACCGCCAGCGGCCCGCCACGGCGATAACTGGCCGGGCCGGGATTGGCGCCGGCGCTGTCCGGGCCAACACGATAGCGGCTGCCGTCGAAATGCAGGATCGAGCCGCCGCCGGCGGCCACGGTATGAATGCTCATCATCGGCGCCCGCATGCGGATGCCGGCCACCTGCGTCTCGAACACCCGCTCGAATTCGCCGGAATAATGCGAGACGTCGGTCGATGTGCCGCCCATGTCGAAGCCGATCACCTTGTCGAAGCCGGCCAGCCTGGACGCGCGCGCCATGCCGACGATGCCGCCGGCCGGGCCGCTCAGGATCGAATCCTTGCCCTGGAACGCGCGGGCGTCGGTCAGGCCGCCGTTGGACTGCATGAACTGCAGATTCACGCCTGGCAGTTCGCCGGCCACCTGGTCCACATAGCGGCGCAAGATGGGCGACAGGTAGGCGTCAACCACCGTCGTGTCGCCGCGCGCCACCAGCTTCATCATCGGGCTGATTTGGTGCGATGCCGACACCTGCGTAAAGCCGATTTGCAGCGCCAGGTCGGCGACGCTGGTTTCGTGGACGTGGTAGCGGTAGCCATGCATGAACACCACCGCCAGCGAACGCAGGCCGCAATCGTAGGCCTGCTGCAAGCCCGCGCCGGCCGCTTCCAGATCCAGCTCGACGACAGTGTCGCCATGCGCGCCGACGCGTTCATCGATCTCGATCACATGGCTGTACAACAGCTCGGGCAGCAGGATGCGGCGGTCGAACAGGCGCGGACGGTTCTGGTAGGCGATGCGCAGCGCATCGCGGAAGCCGCGCGTGATCGCCAGCGCAGTCGGCTCGCCCTTGCGCTCCAGCAGCGCGTTGGTGGCCACCGTGGTGCCCATCTTCACCGCGGCGATCTGCGCCACCGGAATCGGCTTGCCGGCGGCCACGCCCATCAACTGGCGGATGCCGGCGATGGCGGCATCGGCATAATGCTCGGGATTCTCGGACAGCAGCTTGAGCGTGCGCAGCCGGCCGTCCGGTGTGCGCGCCACGATGTCAGTAAATGTGCCGCCCCGGTCGATCCAGAATTGCCAATCCATGCATGCCTCGCTAAGCTGTGAAGCTTGTATTGTAGTGCGGGCGACACGCCGCACACCAGCGCGCGAGCGACAATTTTTAGATGCTAAAATGGCACCATGAATCCACTCCATACCGTCGCCGAGATCCGTGCCGTCGAACGCGCGGCAGCCGCCACGCTGCCACCGGGCGCGTTGATGCAGCGCGCCGGACAGTCCGGCGCCAACGCCGCGCTCGACCTGCTGCCCTTCGCCACCGCACAAGCCAGGGTACTGGTGCTGGCCGGCCCCGGCGACAACGGCGGCGACGCGCTGGAAGCGGCGGCGCACCTGTCGTTCGCTGGCGCGCAGGTCACGCTGATCCATTATCCGCCGTCCGATCCGGACACCGCGTCGGCCGAGCGCAAGGCAGCGCTGGAACGCGCCCAGTCCAGCGATGCGCGCTTCCGCGAGGCGGAGACAGCCAACATTGCCGGCACCGACTGGAACCTGGTGATCGACGGCCTGTTCGGCATCGGCTTGAAGCGGCCGATAGGCGGCGCGCAGCGCGCGTTGGTCGAGACCATCAACCAGCTGCGTTGCAACGTGCTGGCGCTGGACGTTCCCAGCGGGCTGGATGCGGACACTGGCTGCGTGGTCGGCCCGGACGGCGTCGCCATACACGCCACGCACACCATCACCTTTATCGGCAACAAGCCGGGACTGCACACCTGCGACGGCCGCGATTATGCGGGACTGGTCGATGTCGCGCGGCTGGAAATCGACGCCAGCCATTTCGCACCTGCCACGCTGCACCTGAACGACGTCAAATTCTTCGCACGGCACTTGCGCGCACGGCGGCACAACTCGCACAAAGGCAGCTACGGCAACGTCGCGGTGATCGGCGGCGCGCGCGGCATGAGCGGCGCACCGATCCTGGCGTCGCGCGCGGCGATCAACAGCGGCGCGGGCCGCGTCTACACGCTGTTCGTGGAAGATGCACTGCCGGCCGACCCCGGCCAGCCGGAACTGATGTGTCGCGCCGCGCAAGACTTTGACCTGAGCCAGGCCACGCTGGTGATCGGTCCCGGCCTGGGCGCCTCGGCAGCCGCCCACGCGCTGCTGAGCAAGGCCATCGTCAGCGACAGCGCACTGCTGGCCGATGCCGACGCCTTGAACCTGCTGGCCGCCGACGCCGCGCTGCAAGCAGCGCTGGCACAACGCCAGGCCGCCGTCATCCTGACCCCGCATCCGCTGGAAGCCGCGCGCCTGCTCGACACCAGCATCGGCGCGGTGCAGGCGGACCGGCTGTCGGCCGCGCGCAAGCTGGCCGCGCGCCTGCAAGCAGTGGTGGTGTTAAAAGGATCTGGCACGGTAATCGCCGCGCCCAACGGCCAGGCTGTCATTAACACCACCGGCAACCCGGCGCTGGCCACCGCCGGCACCGGCGACGTACTGGCCGGCCTGTGCGGCGCCCTGCTGGCGCAAGGGTGGCCGCAATGGGAAGCCGCGTTGGCAGCCGTGTGGCTGCACGGCATGGCGGCCGACGTGCTGGTGAGCGATGGCTGCGGCCCGATCGGCCTCACCGCCGGCGAGCTGATCCCCGCCATCCGCACCGCTCTCAACCGCATGATCCAACACCACTAATTCGGGGTCAGATACCGTCTTGAATAGCAAGGCCCTTTGACAGGTAATTTGTGTCAAAGGGCTTGCCCGTGTGTATGACACCGTAGAGTAGATGGGTTAGTTTATGCATGACGGCACCGATAACAGCCTTTTTCGCCATTCCTGTAGCGAGTAATCTCTGGGCAAAAGCCTTCAGGATGGGGTTATGACGACTGGCGACCAGGCTAGGCATGTATAACGCTGCACGCAGTGCTGTGTTGCCTGTTCTGCTGATCATAGTGCGCCCTTTGATCGAAGTGCCGGATAGGCGCTGCTTAGGCGTTACCCCGAGAAATGCTGCAAAGGCCTTCGCGTTTTTAAACCGTCGCAAGTCGCCAAGCTGGCCTAAAACACGCATGACGGTGGTATTGCCCACACCCGGGATACTGGCCATCAGCTCTGCGTCGTGCTTTAGACCAGGATGGCGATCGATATGGTCGTTGACGTTAATCTTGAGTTTCTTGATCTCGCCATTGAGCCAGGCGATGTGCCCCCTGACATGCTCAGCCACATCGGCGATCTCGCTTTCGAGCAGCGCCTCAAGCCGGTTTTCCTCTTGCTGAACGATTTCCTTCAACGCCTCAATGCGCAGCGTCCAAGCGCGTAGCTGGCGCTGCTCCAGCGGCGCTGGCTCCCAGGCCAACGGCTGCATGGCGACGCAGTAGCGGGCAATCAGGCCGGCATCGACAGCGTCATTTTTATTGCGGATGTTTTCGCTCTGGCCGAAGCTTTTGACACAGCCAGGATTCACCACGCTGACCTTCACACCAGCATCGTGCAGTGCCGTCGCCACGCGTTCGTAATATACCCCTGTCGCCTCCATGCAAACATGGAGCGTCTTCATATCTATATTTTGCTTGGACAGCCACCCAAGCAATTGTTGGTGGCCCTCGGCGCAATTATTATCGATGGCTTTGGATTTGCTCTTTGCATTGACCAGCAAAACCACATCGAGTTTCTTCTTGCTAACATCAATACCTACTACCGCGCTGATCGTATTCATTTTTGACCTCTCTCGTATGCGGGCTTACGCAACGTGCGATGGCCCAAGATACCGTTCGGACTTATAAAATGAAACGGACAGAGGCGCCTATCTGACCCACGTACTCACTGGCACTCGTGCCGATCGGAATCACTCTGTCCGGCCGCTTCATCGCAGTTATTATCACGCTCAGAGGCGGTACGTTCAATATACGAGTGCCGACATTCGGACATTTTGTACGCGAAATGTCCGAATGTCGGCACTGACCCCGAAGTTTAGACGAGGCGGCCGGCGGCGATGGTGATGGTGCGGCCACAGCGGGCGGCCATTGCCTGGTCGTGAGTGACGAGCACCAGCGTAGAACCGTGCTGGCGGTTCAATTCGAACATCAGCTGGATGACGGCTTCGCCGGTGGCGGCGTCGAGGCTGCCCGTGGGCTCGTCGGCAAACAGCAGCGGCGGTTCGGTGACGAAGGCACGCGCCAGCGCCACGCGTTGCTGTTCGCCGCCCGACAGGTATTTCGGATAGTGCTTCAGCCGGCTCGACAGGCCAACGCGGGCCAGCATCGCTTCGGCTTTTTCACGCGCGCCGGCAATGCCGGCCAGCTCCATCGGCAGCATGACGTTTTCCAGCGCCGTCAAATGCGCCAGCAGCTGGAACGATTGGAACACAAAGCCCAGCTTTTCCTTGCGCAGGGCGGCGCGGCCGTCTTCGTCCAGCGCGTAGATGTCAACGCCGTCCAGCACGACTTTGCCGGCGCTGGGCGTGTCGAGGCCGGCAAGCAGACCGAGCAGGGTCGATTTGCCTGAACCCGATGCGCCGACAATCGCCAGCGTCTCAGCCTTTTGCACTGTAAAATCAACCTCGTGCAGTATCGTCAGTTCGCCGGCGGCATCGGCAACACGCTTGGCCAGGCCTTGCACGGCGATGGCAGGCTGCACGCCAGCCGCCGCCATCGACGAAGGCGACGGCGCCAGGGCCGGTCCGTCCGGCATGAATTGGGTAGACGCTTTAGGGAAATCGGGCATGCTGAATATGGTTAATTGTTTATCTGGAAAAATACTGCGCACCTTTGCCGCCCTGCTCTGCATGGCAGCGGCGACGAGCGCCTATTCTGCACCAAAAACCGTGCTTGTGCTCGGCGATAGTTTGTCTGCCGAGTACGGTTTGTCGCGCGGCGCCGGCTGGGTGGCCCTGGCCGAACAGAAACTCAAACAGAATAACATCGATGCGGTGGTCGTCAACGCCAGCGTTTCCGGAGAAACAACCAGCGGCGGCCGGTCGCGCCTGCCGGCGCTGCTGGCCAAGCATAAGCCGGATCTGGTGGTGATCGAACTCGGCGCCAACGACGGCTTGCGCGGCCTGCCGGTCGCCGCCGCCAAGGCCAATCTGCTGGCGATGAACGAGGCTGCCAGCAAGGCCAATGCCAGGGTGATGTTGATCGGCATGCGCATGCCGCCCAACTATGGCCGCGACTATGCGGATAAATTTTTCGCCATGTTTGGCGTATTGAGCAAAGAAATCAAGGCGCCGCTGGTGCCCTTCATGCTGGACGGCGTGGCCGAGAAGCCGCAACTGTTCCAGCCCGACCGCCTGCACCCGCTGGCGGAGGCTCATCCGATTATCCTGGCTAATATCTGGCCAACCTTACAGAAAAGCATCAAAGCCAAATGAAGTATCCGGAAGTTTTAGGCATCGATCAGGTGCTGGCCCAGCTTGACACCTTTGATGCGATCATTGACGCCCGCAGCCCCGTGGAATTCGCACAAGATCATCTGCCAGGCGCGATCAATGCGCCGGTGCTGGACGACGAGCAACGCATCCGTGTCGGCACCATGTATAAGCAAGTGGGCTCGTTTGAGGCAAAAAAGCTGGGGGCCGCGCTGGTCGCCAAGAATATCGCCAGGCACATTGAGGAAGTCTGGATCGACCAGCCGCGCGAGTGGCGGCCCCTGGTGTACTGCTGGCGCGGCGGCAACCGCAGCGGCGCCATGGCACATATCCTGGCCAAGGTCGGCTGGCCGGTGGTGCAGCTGGACGGCGGCTACAAGGCGTTCCGCCAGGAAGTTAATACGGCGCTGGAACAAGCACCCGCCTTGACCTTTAAAGTGGTATGCGGCACCACCGGCAGCGGCAAGAGCCGGCTGCTGGAGACGCTGGCCGCGCAAGGCGCGCAGGTGCTGGATCTGGAACAGCTGGCGGCGCATCGCGGCTCGGTGCTGGGCCACCTGCCCAGCCAACAGCAGCCGAGCCAGAAGGCGTTCGAGAGCCGCATCTGGGACGTGTTGCGCCGCTTCGATGCGGCGCAGCCGGTGTTTGTCGAAGCCGAGAGCAAGAAGGTGGGCAACCTGCGCGTGCCGGCTGCGCTGATGGATGCCATGCGCGGCTCCGACTGCATCGCCTTGACGCTGCCGCGCGCCAGCCGCGTCAACCTGCTGATGGCTGACTACAGGCACTTCCTGGACAAGCCGGAGTCCTTGAACGCGCAGCTGGAACATCTGACCCAGTTGCACGGCAGGGAAAAGATCGCCCACTGGCAATCCATGTCGGCGGCCGGCCAGATGAACGAGCTGGTCGACGAACTGCTGGCGCAGCACTACGATCCCGCCTACCTGCGCTCGATCGACCGCAACTTCACCCGCTACGCCAGCGCCCAGCCGCTTGCACTCGCCGACATCAGCGATGCGGCGTTCAACGCCGCCGCGCGCAGCCTGATGTAAAAAGAGCCGCATTCAGCGGCTCTTTTTTATTACTTCACTTCGGTGACGGTGGTCGCCGAGGCAATCGGCTTCAGGATTTTCACCTTGGCCTTGGTTTTCAGCAGTTCAACATACTGCGCCATTTCCTGCTGCGCGATCAGGTTGCCGATCTGCTCGGCTTCCGCCTTGCGCTGCGCCTCGTCGGCAGCAGCCGGCTGCTGCACTTTGGTGATGCGGTACACGCCATACCCATTGCCAGGCACGTCCACGCCAACATAGGCGGGCAGCTTGCTGGTGTCTGCTTTCATGATCGATTGCAGCGCCAGGCCGTTGATGCCTTCAGGCTTGCCGCGCGATACCAGTTTGGCGGTGCCAAAACCGGTCGCATCGCCCGACTTCTTGAACGCAGCCAGTTTCTCTTCGCCAGCCTTGGCGGCCAGCTTGGCAGCTTCTTCGATGGTTACGCGCTGACGGATCTGCGCATCGACTTCGGCCAGCGGACGCTTGCTGGCAGGCTTGAACTCGACGATACGGCCCGAGATCAGGGTGTTCGGCGCGATCTCGACCGCTTCCGTATTGCGCTTGCTGCTGATCGAATCGTTGGAGAACAGTGCGGTCAGGAACTTGGCGTTGTTGTACAGCGGAGCGCCTGGCAGCGGCGATGCGGTGCGCGACACGCCAGCGGCGCTTTCGATCTTCAGGCCCAGCTTGTCGGCCGCCGGTTTCAGGCTGTCAGCCTGCTCGTAGACGGTGTTGTTGAAGGTCTCGGCCATTTCCGAGTATTTCTTGGCGGCTTTCTGCTTTTTCAGCAGGTCGGCGACGTCGGCTTTCACCAGTTCCAGCGGCTTGACCACGGCTGGTTTCAGCTCGGTCACGGTCAGCACGTGCCAGCCGAATTCCGACTGCACCGGATCGCTGATCTCGCCCTGCTTCAGCTTGCCAATCGCGGTTTCCACCGATGCCACCAGCGAGCCTTTTTCGATTACGCCCAGATCGCCACCCTGCTCGGCCGAACCTGGATCTTCCGATTTGGCTTTTGCCACTTTGGCGAAGTCGGCCGGAGTCTTGCGCAGTTCGGCAACGATGGCTTCCGCCTTGGCCTTGGCGGCCGTGACGTCGGCGGCGCTGGCGCCTTTCTTCACGGCGATCAGCACGTGGCTGGCGCGGCGAGTTTCCGGCGTGGTGAATTGCGCCGAGTTCTTGCCGTAGTAGTCCGTCACTTCAGCGTCGCTGACATTGATCTGACTTGCCACCACATCGTTGTTCAGCACCACGTATTCGATCTTGGCTTGCTCCGGCACTTCGAAGAACTTGCTGTTCTTGTCGTAGAAGGCTTTGACCATTTCGTCGGTCACTTTAACCTGCGGCACGAAATCGGCCACCGGCAGCAACAGCTCCTGCACTTCACGCTCTTGCGAGACGATGTCCGACAGGCTCTTGGCCACGCTGCGCGGCGCAAAACCGGTGCCTTCGATGGCGGTGGCCAGCTGTTGCAGCGCCAGGTCGTGACGCAGGCGCGCATCGTAGTCTTCCGGGCGCATGCCTTGCTGCGCCAGGATGGCTTTGTAGCGCTCCATGTCGAACGCGCCTGGGCCGCCGAACTGGTCCATGATGACTTTCTGCAGCTGGTTGTCGGTCACAGCCAGGTTGCGGTGCAGGACTTCAGCGGCGATGGCGCGCTGCGCGATCAGTTGGTCCAGCACGTTCTGTTTGAACTCTGGCGTGTCGAACATTTTCTGGTCGAACTGCGCGCCGAGGCGCTGGCGGTAAGTATCCAGCTGATTGCGCACGGCGTTGTCGAATTCCTGCTGGGTCAGCGGCTTGCCATCGATTTTGGCGATGGTGTTGGCGTCGTCGCCAAAGCTCTGGTAACTGCCAACGCCGACGAATGCAAACGACGGCACGATGATGATCGCCAACAGGATTTGCATCAAGCGTTGATGGGTACGAATAAATTCAAACATGGTCTGCCAATTCGGATTAAGAGGACTTGCACATACAAAAAAGGCGAACCCACGTTCGCCTATTCCGGTTGCCGGATTTTACAAGGAATATATCGGATATTCAATGTTGAATTAACTGTCTCGGAAAAAGAAAAACCCCGCAGCTCAAATAAGCTGCGGGGTATCTTGTCTTGGCGGAGCGGACGGGGCTCGAACCCGCGACCCCCGGCGTGACAGGCCGGTATTC
>CAUPXZ010000053.1:0-39500 GCA_963515135.1 uncultured Duganella sp.
GTCCTGCGGCGGCGCCAGCGCGGCCCGCGTCGCGCCCGGCCGCGCCCGCCGACGATGCTCCTCCGGACGAGGACACCGCCTGGTTCGATGACGCGCCGGCGCCGCCAGCCGCGCCATCGCGCCCGGCAGCCATTGCACCGCAGCCCGCCGCACCCGTCAGTGACGAGGCAATCGCCGCCATGGACTGGGCGGAATTGCGGGCCGCCGTCTCGTCCTGCACCCGCTGCACGCTATGCGAGACGCGCCTGGCCGCCGTCAACGGCCGTGGCGCCGAGAAGGCCAGCTGGATCGCCATCGCCGGCGTGCCATCGCAAGCCGATGAGCAGGACGTGCAAGCCGTCACCGGCGCGGCCGGCCAACTGCTGCACAATATGCTGAAAGCGATTGAGCTGAAGCCGGAGTCGGACGTCTACATCACTAACGTGGTCAAATGCCGTCCGCCCGGACGCCATCCAACTGCCGACGAAGTCATCGCCTGCCGTCCCTACCTGGAGCGCGAGCTGGTGCTGACCGGCGCCGCCATGGCCATGACGTTCGGCCAGTTCGCCGCACGGGGCTTGATGATGGGGCCGGCCGCGCGCGGCAAGGTCATGCGCTACAACAATCTGCCGGTGGTGGCGACTTATCACCCGGACGACCTGTTGCGCAAGCCGGAAGACAAGGCCAAGGCCTGGGGCGACCTGTGCCTGGCGAAAGCCGGCCATGCCTGAGGCGCCGGCGGGCGCTTATCAAGCGCTGTTTGAAAGCCGCTGGCCGCACCTCAGCAATGCACATGTCCGCGCGCTGGCCTGGTTGCTGGACGCGCCGGACTTGCTCGATCCGCAGGCACCGCACTGGCAGGGCCGCATCGCCTCGCTGGGCGCACTGTCGCCAGCTACCGCAGATTGGCTGACGGCGCTGGAGCGCGATCCTGCGCCACTGCAAGCCGCGCTCGGCGACAAGCACTACTCCCGCCTCGGCCTGTACGCCGAGAAGCTGATGGCGTTCTACTTCGCCGAACGCGGCCAGTTATACGCGCACGGCTTGCAAGTCCGCGCCGACCGCACCGATACCGTTGGCGAATTCGATTTCCTGCTGCGCGAAGAGCAGCATCTGGTGCACATCGAATTCGCCACCAAGTTCTACCTGCTGGACAACGCCGACGGCTTCAACGGCCTGATCGGCCCGAACCTGGCCGATACGCTGGGCATCAAGATGCACAAGATCTTCGACAAGCAACTGTCGCTGTCGCAGCATCCGGCCGCGCAGGCTTTGGTGCCGCTGCCGATCACCCGCGCGCAGGCGCTGGTCAAAGGCTGGCTGTTCTATCCGGACGGCGTGCAGCCCATGGCAGGAATTTCGCAACAGCACTGCCACGGCTTCTGGATCACCCACGCGCAGGCACACAGCCTGCCGGACCGGCAGTACGCCATCATGCCGCGTCTGCAATGGTTGGCGCCGCTCAAGCTGCCGAACGGCGCCGGCATCTCGCACGCGGAATTAATGGCGGAACTGCCGTCGCAGGCAGCGCCGTTCATGATTGCCGCGTTGCGGCAACAAGGGGAATGGCTGGTGGAGGAACGGCGCGGCTTCGTGGTGCCCGATGGCTGGCGCGCGCAAGCCGCGCAGCGCCGCCAGGACGGGGCGCTGCCGGTTTAAGGCTTAGTGCTTGGCTTCGCCGATCAGCGCGATGGAATCGAACTCGCGCTGGTTCTGCAGGTGGCGACGCAGGATGTACAGCATGGTGCCGGCCAGGAACAGGCCAAATGCCAGAATGATCAGGTTCAGGTTGATGTGCGCGCGCAGCAGCAGCGAGTACACCGCCAGCATGGTCAGGATCGACAGGTTTTCGTTGAAGTTCTGCACGGCGATCGAATGGCCCGCGCTCATCAGCACATGGCCGCGGTGTTGCAGCAGCGCGTTCATCGGCACCAGGAAGAAGCCGCCCATCAGGCCGACCAGGATCAGCATCGGATACGCCAGCGCCACCGAATCAATCAGCGTCACGCTCATTACCACCACGCCCATGCCGATGCCGACCGGGATCACGCTCAGCGACTTGCGCAAGGTGATGCAGCGCGCCGAAATAATCGCGCCGACCGCCACGCCGATCGCCACCACGCCCACCAGGCTGGTCGATTTTTCGTAGCTCAGGTGCAGCGAGCGGCTGGCCCATTCCAGCACGATGAATTGCAGCGTCTGCGCGGCGCCCCAGAACAGCGTGGTCACGCCCAGCGAAATCTGGCCCAGCTTGTCTTTCCACAGCAGGCTGTTGCAGTTGGCGAATTCGCTGATCAGCTTGGCGGGATTGCTTTCCTGGTGGCCGTAGACGCAGCCGGTGTCGGGAATGCGCGTATTGAACAGCGCGGCCACGGCGTAGATACAGACCACCACGCACAGCGCCGCCTGTACCGGGCTGTTGATGCCGGTGTCGATCATTGGCACGTCGATGCTCAGCAGCATCGAGGAAATGCGATCCCCGACCAGCGCGCCGCCCAGCACTGTGCCGAGAATAATCGAAATCACGGTCAGGCCTTCAACCCAGCCGTTGGCCGCCACCAGTTTTTCGGCCGGCAGCAGTTCCGTCAGAATGCCGTATTTGGCGGGCGAATAGACCGCCGCGCCGAAGCCAACCACTGCATAGGCAACGAGAGGATGAACGTGGGCAAAAATCAGCAGGCATCCGGCAACCTTGATCAGGTTGGAGATGAACATCACCTTGCCTTTAGGCATTGAATCTGCAAACGCGCCGACAAAAGGCGCCAACAGCACGTAAAAGAGGATAAATGACAGCTTCAGGAGCGGAGTCAGCCATCCTGGCGAGTTCATTGTCGTCAGTAAATCGATGGCGACAAACAGCAGCGAGATGTCCGCCAGGGACGAAAAAAACTGCGCTGCCATGATGGTGTAGAAACCACGATTCATTCTGGGATAGCCTGGAAAACTTATCTGGCTTGCTTTATACCATGCTTTGTTCGTATCCCCAAGAATTGAGCAGTGCGCTTCAGCCCCGGTTTAACGCCCAGGCGTTAAAATAGCGCCTTCGTAGAACAAGCCGAAATGAAACGTATGCCGAGGCCGATATTAGCAACTATTCACGTTGATTCCATGAAGCATAATCTGGCCCGGGCCAAGTCGCTGTCGCCAGGCGCCAAAGCCTGGGGCGTGCTGAAGGCGAACGGCTATGGTCACGGCCTGGAACGCGCGATGCGCGGCCTGGCCGACGCCGACGGCCTGGCGCTGATCGAGGTCGACAACGCGGTCAAGCTGCGGGAGCTGGGCTGGAAAAAGCCTATCCTGTTATTGGAGGGTTTCTTCAGTTTGTCCGATTTGCACACCATGGCCGGCTACGACATTCAGGCTGCCGTGCATTGCAATGAGCAGATGGCATGGCTGGAAGCAGTGGCTCCCGAGCTGAGCGCGCGCGGCATCCGCTTCGATCTGCACCTGAAGATGAACACCGGCATGAACCGTCTCGGCTTCAAGCCGGAGCACTTCGCCGCCGCCCATGCACGCCTGAGTGCGATGTCCTGCGTCGGCAGCATCACCATGATGACCCACTTTGCCAATGCCGACGACATCGAGCACCCGCTGTTGCCGATTGCCGAACAGATCCGCCGCTTCGAACTGGGCGCGGCCGGCTTGCCGGGGCAGCGCAGCCTGTCGAATTCGGCCGGCGTGCTGCTGCATCATACATTACAGAATGACTGGATCCGTCCCGGCATCATGCTGTACGGCGGCACGCCGGGCGGCGGCAGCGCCGAGGAATTCGGCCTGCAGCCGACCATGACCTTGAGCAGCGAAATCATCGGCGTGCAGCAGATCGCCGCCGGCGAGGCGGTCGGCTACGGCAGCCGCTTCCAGGCCGAGGGGCCGATGCGCATCGGCGTGGTGGCTTGCGGCTATGCCGACGGCTATCCGCGCGTGGCGCCGCTGGACACGCCGGTGCTGGTCGATGGTGTACGCACCCGCCTGGTCGGTCGCGTATCGATGGACATGCTGACGGTCGATCTGACTGACCTGCCGCAAGCGCGCATCGGCAGCAAAGTGATACTTTGGGGCAAAGATCTGCCGATTGATGAGGTGGCTGTGGCCGCCGGCACCATCGGCTACGAGCTGATGTGCGCACTGGCGCCGCGCGTGCCGGTGGTTGAGGGCTAGTGTATGGCCAAGGCAAAAACCAATTACACCTGCACTGAGTGCGGCGCCACCGCGACCAAGTGGACCGGTCAGTGTTCCGCCTGCCAGCAGTGGAATACCATGGTGGAAACGGTGATCGAGGCGGGCGGCAATAACCGCTATTCGCAGCCGGCGCACATGTCGCTGGCGCAGACGGCGCCGGTGCTGTCGCTGGCCGATATCGACGCCATCGACGTGCCGCGCTTCGGCACCGGCATCGAGGAGTTCGACCGCGTGCTGGGCGGCGGCCTGGTGGCTGGCGGCGTGGTGCTGATTGGCGGCGATCCGGGCATCGGCAAATCGACCTTGCTGTTGCAGGCGCTGGCCAATGTGTCGCATCTGAAGAAGGTGCTGTATGTGTCGGGCGAGGAATCGGGCGCGCAGATCGCCTTGCGCGCCAAGCGCTTGCAAGTCGATGCGCGCGACCTGAAGTTACAGGCGGAAATCCAGCTGGAGAAAATCCTCGGCACGCTGGCCGACCTGAAGCCCGAGGTGGCGGTCATCGATTCGATTCAGACGGTGTATTCGGACGCGCTGAGTTCGGCGCCCGGTTCGGTGGCGCAGGTGCGCGAATGCGCGGCGCAACTGACGCGTGTGGCCAAGCAGACCGGCGTGACCATCATCCTGGTCGGCCATGTGACCAAGGAAGGCGCGCTGGCCGGGCCGCGCGTGCTGGAACACATCGTCGATACCGTGCTGTATTTCGAGGGCGACAACCACTCCAGCTTCCGCCTGGTGCGGGCGATCAAGAACCGTTTCGGCGCGGTCAACGAGCTGGGCGTGTTCGCCATGACCGAGAAGGGCTTGAAAGGCGTGTCGAATCCGTCGGCCTTGTTCCTTTCTCAACATAATAACCAGGTGCCGGGCTCCTGCGTGATGGTGACGCAGGAGGGCACGCGGCCGCTGCTGGTGGAAATCCAGGCGCTGGTCGATGCCAGCCATCTGCCGAATGCGCGCCGCCTGTCGGTCGGCCTGGAGCAGAACAGGCTGGCGATGTTGCTGGCGGTGCTGCACCGGCATGCCGGCATCGCGGCCTTCGATCAGGACGTGTTCATCAATGCGGTGGGCGGCGTCAAGATCAGCGAGCCGGCGGTCGACCTGGCGGTGCTGCTGGCGATTAACTCGTCGATGCGCAACAAGGCGCTGCCGAGCGGTTTCGTGGTGTTCGGCGAGGTGGGACTGGCGGGCGAAATCCGGCCGGCGCCGCGCGGACAGGAGCGGCTGCGCGAGGCCGCCAAGCTGGGCTTCTCGACGGCCATGATTCCAACCGCCAACGCGCCCAAGCAAGCGATTGAGGGCATGACCATCATCGCGGTCGATAGGATCGACGACGCGTTCAATAAGCTGCGCGAAATCCAATAACGTTGTATTGTTACGTGCTGTAATAGTCAATATAGTCAATTACGTAATCAGAGGGTGTGAAAGTGTTAGTAGATCAAAGGTCAGGCGCACGCAAAATTGTGCGCTCCAAAGCAGTCGTGGTGATGGATGGCATGCCGCCCTTGCAAGGGCGCACGCTCGACATCAGCGGTAGCGGCTTGACGCTCCAGTTTGACCACAAGCTGGCGACCGGTGATATCGGCATGGTGTCGTTCGAACTGTTCGTCGAGGGCAAGGCGCAGGTGCTGAGCTGCCGCTCGCGCGTGAATTACTGCATCTTCAGCGGCGATCATTTCAAAATCGGATTCCAGTTCATGAATCCAGACCTGGCCACCATGGCCACCATCAATAAATTCCTGCGCTGATCGCGGCCGGCCCGGTGTAACGGGCGCGCGGCCGTATCAGTCGGTTGGCTTGCACCTGCTCCAGGGCGTGTGCCAGCCAGCCGACGCAGCGACCTGTAGCAAATAAGACAAACGGAGCATCTTTCGGCAGGCCGCAGGCAGCGGTCAGGACGGCTAACGCGTAATCGATGCTGGGTAGTTCGCCAGCCTGTTGTTCTGCCGCTACAGCCAGTTCTTCATGTGGTTGAACTTTTGGTAGCTGCCGCAGCAGCGCTGTGGCGCGCGGGTCGCCGCCCGGATACAGCGGGTGGCCGAACGCGGGCAGCGGGCGCTTGCTTGCCAGCCAGTGGCGTACCGCTTGGTTGGCGGTGCCGGCTTGCGCATGCGCGACCAGTTGCGCGAATTCGGCTGCGGCGCCGCCGTGCAACGGGCCGGTCAGCGTGGTGAAGCCGGCCAGCACCCCGGCCGCCAGCGAGGCGCCGGTGGAGATGGCGACCCGGGCGGCAAAGGTGGAGGCGTTCAGTTCGTGGTCGGCCATGAGTACCAGCGTGCGGCGGATCATGTCTTCGTGCTGTTCGGCGCGCCAGGCGCGGGCCAGCCGGCGGCTGATCGGGGCTGTATCGGCAAGTGAGCAGTCTCCCGGTGGTGTGCGGGCCAGGGCGGCGACCAACGTGAGCAAGACGCTAGCGGCTTCCGCGCGTAATTCGCCTGCGGGACGGCCGAGCGATGGCGGGGCGATCGCGCTGAGGCGGGCGAGGGCGAGCAAGCCGGCCGCCAGCGGGGACTCGGACGTGGCGGCGGCGCTGCAGGTGCCGGCCGGCCAGATTGCGGCGGCTTCGGCAGGCGTGCATTCCCACAGCAGGGTGGCGATGTCTTTGAGGCTGGCGGTTTCGGCCAGCACGGCGGCGTCGTGGCCGCGGTACAGCAGGCGGCCGTCGAACGCGGTGGAAATGGCGGAGGGCAGCACCGGATCGCCATACTGCATCGTCTGCGTGCTGACCGCCTCCACCTTGCGCCGGCCGTTGGCGCGGCGTGCCATGCGCAACACGTCGTCGCGGTGGTAGAGGCTGCGGCGTGGATCGTCGTCGTCCGCCCGCGCGCGGATTTTGCCGCGACTGACATTGGCGTACAGCGTTTGCGGGCGGACGTTGAGTATGTCGAGGGCTTCTGCCGCAGTCATCCAGACCATTTCCACTTCCTATGTTGACACTTCAAGTCAAGATTGACGCTCACGGACCGGCAGTCCTAAGCTGCGGGCAAGCTTAACTGATCTGGAGCCGGTATGTTGAACACAATATGGTCTGCACTGGCGTTGCCCGCCTCGGCGCTGGATGCTGTGACGGTGGCGGGCGAGGGCGCGTTGCCGTCGTACTTTGCCGTCACCGAATTGGCTGCGGCCTCCATCGGCGCGGCGGCGCTGGCGGTGCGCGAATTGACGGTGGCGCAAGGCTACGCGCCGGCGCCGGCGCCGGTGACGGTGGATCGCCGGCTGGCGTCAATGTGGTTCAGCTGGTCGTTGCATCCGCTGGGCTGGGCGCTACCGCCGCTGTGGGACGCGGTGGCCGGCGACTATGCCACGGCCGATGGCTGGATACGCCTGCACACCAACGCCCCGCATCATCGCGCCGCCGCACTCGCAGTGCTGGGCTGCGTCGAAGACCGCGCCGCCGTCGCCCGCGCCGTGGCCGGCTGGCGCGCACCCGCGCTGGAGGAGGCGGTGATCGCACAGGGCGGCTGCGCGGCGGCAATGCGTTCGATGGCTGAATGGCAAGCGCACCCGCAAGGCCGAAGCGTCGCCGGCGAACCGTTGATTGCCTTTGCGTCCACAGACGGATCGGCGTCCGCGTGGGCGTGGACAGCCGGAAGACCACTGGCAGGACTGAAAGTGCTGGACCTGACGCGGGTGCTGGCCGGCCCGGTGGCGACGCGCTTTCTGGCCGGCTACGGCGCCGACGTGCTGCGCATCGATCCTCCCGGCTGGAACGAGCCGGGCGTGATTCCAGAAGTCACGCTCGGCAAACGCTGCGCGCGGCTGGATCTGACGGCGGCTGCCGATCGCGGCATTTTTGAGAATCTGCTAGCGCAGGCAGACGTGCTGGTGCACGGCTACCGGCCGGACGCGCTGCAACGTCTCGGCTACGGCGACGCCTTCCGCCGCCAGCACAACCCATCGCTGGTCGACGTTGCGCTGGATGCCTACGGCTGGAGCGGTCCATTGTCGGGCCGGCGCGGTTTCGACAGCCTGGTGCAGATGAGCTGCGGCATCGCTCACCACGGCATGCAGAGTCGGGGCGCAGGCAAGCCGCTGCCGCTGCCAGTGCAGGCGCTGGATCACGCCACCGGCTACCTGATGGCCGCCGCCGTCGTGCGCGCGCTGATCGCCAGGTTGGCTGAGGGACGGACGTTGCGTGCCCGGCTGTCGCTGGCGCGCACCGCGAAGCTGCTGACCGATGCGCCGCCACCCGTTTCGCATGGCATTCTGGCGCCGCCCACGGCGACGGACTTCGCCGCCGCGCCGGAGCAAACTGGATGGGGCATGGCGCGCCGCTACCGTCCGCCGGTGGCGATCCCCGGCGTGCCGATGCGCTGGGACCGGCCGGCTGCAAGCCTTGGCGCTTCGGCCGCGCACTGGACTGCGGAATAGGGGTAAAATCCCTGCTTATTCACTGCTTTGGTGCGAGCGTCCATGTTGCATACTAGGTAAGTACCAACATGGCGGAATCATAAATATGGCTACTATCAGCTCTACGACCGGCTCGACCAGCCAGGGCGTATCCACGGACGTCTACAATCGCGTCCTGCAGACCATGACCCCGCAAGCGAATGCGGCGGCCAAGCTCAACGCGTCCATTACCAAGGACCAGACCAAGCTCTCCGCACTGGGGCAATTGAAAAGCGCGCTGGCCAACTTCCAGCAGATTGCCGCCAGCCTGACCGGCGACGGCCTCAGCACCAGCGCCACCAGTTCGGCCAAAACCGTGCTGACTGCCAGTTCGACTGGCGCGGCCAAGGCCGGCACCTACGCGATCGACGTCAAACAGCTGGCCCAGGGCCAGTTCCTGACCAGCGAAGAATTCACGCCAAGCAAGGATGGCAAGGTCGGCACCGGCGCCACCACCACCATCAAGATCGACTTCGGCAATACCGACGGCAAGTCCTTCAATGCGGTCGGCAGCGGCAAGAGCGTCACCATCGACAGCAGCAACAACACGCCGGAAGGTATCGCTGCCGCGTTCAAGGCGGCTGGCGTGGATGTGTCGGTGGTCAAAGGCGACGATGGCCAGTATTCGCTGTCGATTGCCGGTAAGGCCGGCGCGGACAACAGCCTGCGCATCAGCGTCAGCGGCGACGCCGCACTGAAAAACCTGCTGACCTACGACCCGGCCGGCACGCAAAAGCTCAAGCAAAGCAGCGCCGCACAGGACGCCATCCTCACCGTGGACGGCAAGGAAATCAAAAGCAGCAGCAACAGCATCAAGGACAGCGCCATTGGCGGCGCCACGCTGAACCTGGTGGGCAAAGGCAAGAGCGACATCGCCATCACCCAGTCGTCCAGCCAGATTGGCGACAACCTGAAAGCCTTCGTCTCCGCCTACAACGACCTCAACGCCAAGATGCAGAAGCTGCAAAAAGGCGAGCTGAAGTCGGACACCGCGCTGAATCAGGCCATCAACCAGATGGGCATGCTGCTGAAAACCGGCGGCGGCAGCGTTTCTGTGACCAAGATGGCTAGTATCGGCCTGAGTCAGGACAAGGATGGCAACCTGAAGCTGGACGACACCAAGCTGCAAGCGGCGCTGAGCGCCGACTCGTCGGCCGTGGCCAAGCTGTTCACCACCGAGGACAAGCGCGGCCTGGCGGATATGCTGTCGGCCAAGGCGGGCGCGCTGACCTCGACCAACAGCGTGCTGACCAAGCAAACCTCGCTGACCACCAACGAAATCACCAGCCTGACCAGCAAGAAAGCCAGCATGACCAAGGCCATGACCGCGCAGGCCAACGCGTTGGCCGCGATGTACACCGCCCAGGCCCAGACCGGCGCCGGCAGCGCCCTGAACGGCCTGGGAGGCAAGGGCACCGGTACGCTGTTCGACATGCTGGGCTAATCCTTTAAGGCCAGAAAGGTGTAAACTGGCTTTAACTGATACCAGCGAGGTGGCGTCATGGCGGATATTGCACCAGATACGACGTACGCGTTAGATGCACAGCAAAATGCGGAGATCATTGCTCTGGCGCGACAGCGAAACCAGGCACCGCAGCAGTTAGTTCGCGCGGCAGTTGCAAAGTACCTTGCTGACGCTGAGTACGAGGCTCAGCGCGAAGTCGCCTTTGCCGCACTAAAGCATCCTCAACGAGATAACGCACAGTTCGGCGCATGGCGCGGAATGGAAACCGAAGGCGTGGCATATCAAAGTGATCTTCGCGCCGAATGAGCCATCTCGTGTTCGACACTAATATCTTGATTGACTACCTTCGTGGTCAATTGGAAGCGCTCGCGGTAATTGATGCTTGTCCTGAGCCGGCGATCAGCAGAATCACCTACATGGAAGTTATGGTGGGATGCCGTCACTCATCACTGGTCCGGGCCGCACGGCGTGAAAACTACGATATCACCTTGGCTGCTGTCGAAAGCATGACGCGACGCTGGATTCATTCCACCTTTAGCGTCATGCCTATTGATGACCTGACGGCGGATCTATCGATTGACGTTCGGAAGCAAACAAGGAAAAAGCTTCCAGACACGGTGATCCATGCTAGCGCAATTTTGAACGGCTGGGATATCGTGACTCGTAATCCTACGGACTTTCCGCCATTGCAGCGGGTTCCTGCCGCCTATCAAAACGTCAAGACGATAGGCCCCTATACATTGATTGCCCAACCCATGCCGTGAAATCAGGCTAGCGGAGCTGAAAAAAAGCGCTAAATTCCTGCTAACAGGACAGACATCGCTTGCATCCGGGCGGTGGATGGCCGATCATCACGGCTTGTGTTTGAATCCACTCTCGGAGGTGTTATGGCAGGGAAGTTCGTTGGTGCGGCGCTGTTGGCTGCTGGTTTGATGGTAGGCGCTGTTCAGGCGCAAGAGGAAAAAGTCCTCAATATCTATAACTGGTCGGACTATATCGCCGAGGATACGGTTAAGAATTTTGAAAAAGAAACCGGTATCAAGGTCCGCTACGACCTGTTCGATAACAACGAAATCCTGAACTCCAAGCTGGTGGCCGGTAAGTCCGGTTATGACATCGTGGTGCCGACCGCCCAGTGGGCGCGTCTGCAGATCGATGGCAAGCTACTGCGCAAGCTGGACAAGTCCAAGCTGCCGAATCTGAAAAACCTCGACCCGGCCATTCAGGCCAAGCTGGCCGCCATCGATCCGGGCAACGATTACCTGGTCGACTGGATGTGGGGCTATACCACCGTCGGCATCAACGTCAACAAGGTCAAGGCGGCGCTGGGCGGCATGCCGATGCCGGACAACGCATGGGAGCTGATCTTCAATCCGAAGTATGCGTCCAAGCTGAAGTCGTGCGGCGTGTCCTTCCTGGATTCGCCATCGGAAGTGCTGCCGCCGGCGCTGATCTATGCCGGCAAGCCGGCCTTCTCGAAGAACGCCGCCGACTACGCCGAAGCAGGCAAGGTGCTGCAAGCGATCCGTCCTTATGTCACGCTGTTCAGCTCGTCGGGCTATATCAATGACCTGGCGAATGGCGGCATCTGCGTGGCGCTGGGCTGGTCGGGCGACATCAACATCGCCCGTCAGCGCGCCATCGACGCCAAGAACGGCAATGTGATCGAGGCGCTGGTGCCGAAGACGTCGGCCGCGCTGGTGTTCGACACCATGGCGATTCCGGCCGACGCGCCGCACCCGAACAACGCACACCTGTGGATCAACTACATCATGCGTCCGGAAGTGCACGCCAGCCTGACCAACAAGGTGTTCTACGCCAATCCGAACGCGGCCAGCGTGAAGTTTGTGCGCAAGGATATCGCCAGCAACAAATCGGTGTTTCTGTCGGAAGAGGACAAGAAGCGCATGACGCCGCCGGAAGCGGTGCCGGCTGATATTCGCCGTAACATTACGCGTATTTTTACCAAGTTCAAGACTGGCGTGTGATGCGTGTCGCTCCCGCGCGAGCGGGAGCGTCTGCTGAGGATGGATTCCGGCGTACGCCGGAAAGACGCTATTCGTGATAGCGGTCGATAAGCTTTTGTTTACTGCCGCGCATTTCCTGGACCAGTTCGTAAACGACCAGGGAGATCATTCCTCCAAAAATCCCCATGGTGAGCAAGGTGAACATCATGATGGCCTCCCCCTCTGTTGATACGATTAAACTTTAGCAGAAGGCCTTCGCTTTACAAGCTATTTCACCACCAGGTCCGCAGCCATCACCGCTTTAAGATACACACTGAGCGGATCGCCCGGCTCGCGCTGCGCAAACCACCAGGCGCTGGCCTTGCGGATATCCCATTCCAGATCGTCACCGCTCAGTAATAGCGAGGCCACCTGGCCCAGCGTCGGCTGATGGCCGACCACCAGCACCGAATCCTTGTTACCGGGCCAGTTGACGGCCTTCAGAATGTCGGACGGATCGGCGCCCGGCGCCAGGTCGGTGTGGATCTTGAATTTGCGGCCCAGCGCTTCGACCGTCTGCAAGGTGCGCACGGCCGGACTGGCCAAAATCTTGCAGCTGTCCGGCAGCTGCGAGTTCAGCCATTGCCCCATGCGACGCGCCTGCTTCTGCCCTTTGCTGGTCAGTGCGCGTTCCAGATCGGTCATGCCGGGCGCCGCATCTTCGGCCTCGGCGTGCCGCCATAAAATGAGATCCATGCTTTTCTCCCCAGTGATGAATGCAAATAGATCCCGTCAATCCCCCAGGTGTGCGTTGGGCGTGCCCAGTGTTTCCATCAGATGCAGCTGCGCGCTGAAGCTGACTTGCTTGCCGCGCGCCCGGCGCCGCTGATAGTGGCCATCGGCTTCCAGCTCCCAGGCATTGGTGTTGTCCTTTAAATACGGGGTTAGACCTTCGGCCATGACCCGGCGTTTCAGTGTCTTGTCCAGAATCGGGAAAGCGACTTCGATGCGGCGGAACAGGTTGCGGCTCATCCAGTCGGCGCTGGCCAGATAGGTGTCATGCGCCAGGTCGTTGCGGAAGTAATAGATGCGGCTGTGTTCCAGGAAGCGGCCGATGACCGAGCGCACCTTGATGTTTTCCGACAGTCCCGGCACGCCCGGCCTCAGCATGCAGGCGCCGCGCACGATCAGGTCGATCTTGACGCCATCCTTGGAGGCCGCGTACAGCGCGCGTATCACCGACTCGTCCACCAGCGCATTGATTTTAACAATAATCCGTCCCGGCCGGCCGGCGCGTGCAATCCGCGCCTCGTTACGGATGGCCTTGATGATTTCGTTCTGCAGCGCAAACGGCGCCAGCCACAGGTGGTTAAGCCGGTGTGGCTTGGTCAGCGAGGTCAGGTGGATGAACACCTCGTTGACTTCCTGGCTGATGCCCGGATGGCAGGTCAGCAGGCCGAAGTCGGTGTAGAACTTGGTGGTGGTGGGGTGGTAGTTGCCGGTGCCGAGGTGGGCGTAGTAGCGCAGCTTGCCTTCTTCGCGGCGGATCACCAGCGCCACCTTGGCGTGCGTCTTCAGGCCGACCACGCCGTACACCACCTGCGCGCCGGCTTGCTCCAGCTTGTCGGCCCAGTTGATATTGGCCTCCTCGTCGAAGCGCGCCTTCAGTTCGACGATGACGGTGACTTCCTTGCCGGCCTTGGCGGCGGCGATCAGCGACTCCATCAGGTCCGAATTCATGCCGGTGCGGTAAATCGTCTGCTTGATCGCCACCACGTTCGGGTCCAGCGCGGCGCTGCGGATGAAATCGATCACCGTCTGGAACGACTGGTAGGGGTGGTGCAGCAGGATGTCGTTCTTGCGCAGCGTGGCGAAGATGTCCTGGTTGCCCGGTTTGTACGCCAGACCGGGGAAGAACGGCGTGAAGCGCAGCTCCGGATTGTGGACGTAATCCATGATCTCGTTCAGGCGCACCAGGTTGACCGGGCCGTTGACGGCGTACAGACGGCTCTGGTGCAGGCCGAACTGGTCGAGCAGGAATTGCGACAGCTCCGGCGGGCAGTTCTTCGCCACTTCCAGCCGCACTGAGGCGCCGAACTGGCGGCCGACCAGTTCGCCTTTCAGCGCCTGGCGCAGGTTCTTCACCTCGTCCTCGTCGACCCACAGATCGCTGTCGCGGGTGACGCGGAACTGCGAGTAGCCGATGACTTCGCGGCTGGCGAACAGATCGGAGATGTGGGCGTGGATCACCGACGACAGCAGGCAGAAGGAGATGCCGCCATTGCTGGACAGCTCGTCCGGCAGGCGTATCACGCGCGGCAGCACGCGCGGTGCTTTGACGATGGCGATGCCGGTGCCGCGGCCGAAGGCGTCCTTGCCGCCCAGCTGGACGATGAAATTCAGGCTCTTGTTGACCACCTGCGGGAACGGGTGCGCCGGATCGAGGCCGATCGGCGTCAGCAGCGGCCGCACTTCGGTGTCGAAGTATTCCTTGACCCAGGCGCGCTGGGCGTCGTTGCGCTCGTTGTGGCGCACCAGATGGATGCCGTTGGCGGCCATCTCCGGCAGGATCTCGTTGTTGAGGATCTCATATTGATGGGCCACCAGCAAATGGCACTCATTGCTGATGCGCGACAGCGTGGCGACCAAGGCAGGGTGGTTGGCCAGCGAGCCGTCGGCGGCGCCGGCCGCCAGCAGGCTGGCGACGCGCACCTCGAAGAATTCGTCGAGGTTGCTGCTGGCAATGCATAGATAGCGCAGCCGCTCTAATAAAGGAATGCTTTTATCTTCCGCCTGCGCCAGTACGCGGCGGTTGAACATCAGTTGCGACAATTCCCGGTCCAGGAAGGCCGAGTTCTTATTTGCGTCAGCTTGCAAGTCAGGCTTCATGTCTTTTAAATCACTTTGCAGTTGTTTTCATTTTAGCGTGTTTAAGCCAAGAATGATTGCAACAGTGTAAAGAAGAAATATGACAGCTCCGTGACAAATCCTGTCATAAATGACCGCCAATTATGACAAGGCGACGTAATATAGAGAGGCAACTTGGCTTTGTTTCATAGGGCGGCAGAGGCTGGCGAATTATTTTTGAAATATTTTGGCCATGTCATAAAGCTGTCATATTGGCCCGATAGACTGCGCAGCATCCTAACCTGTCATAACAAAGGACTTGAAATGCGACTGAAACAATTGATCTCTTCCCTGATGGTTGGCGCAGCAGCTGTAATGGCTTTCTCGTCGGCCGCTCACGCCGCCGATATGACCGGCGCCGGCGCAACCTTCCCATACCCAATCTACGCCAAGTGGGCTGAGCAGTACAAAGCCACCACCGGCAACGGCCTGAACTACCAGTCCGTCGGTTCGGGCGCCGGCATCAAGCAGATCAAAGCCAAGACCGTCGACTTCGGCGCATCGGATGCACCGATGAGCGCAGCCGACCTGGACGCTGAAGGCCTGATGCAGTTCCCAGCCATCATGGGTGGCGTTGTGACCGTGGTTAACCTGGACGGCATCACCCCAGGCCAACTGAAACTGACCGGCCCGGTTGTGGCTGACATCTACCTGGGCAAAATCACCAAGTGGAACGATCAGGCAATCGCCGCCTTGAATCCAGGCGTGAAACTGCCAGCCGATGAAATCACCGTAGTGCACCGCGCTGACGGTTCGGGCACCTCGTTCCTGTTCACCGACTTCCTGTCGAAAACCAGCCCTGAATTCAAAACCAAGATCGGTGCAGCTACTGCCGTGAAATGGGTGGTTGGTGTTGGCGGCAAAGGCAACGAAGGTGTTGCAGCCAACGTGCAGCGTATCAAAGGTTCGATCGGCTACGTCGAATGGGCGTTCTCGAAAAAGAACAAAATGTCGCACACCCAGCTGAAAAATAAGGACGGCAACTTCCTGCAACCTGACGACGAGTTCTTCAAGGCCGCTGCTGCCAACGCAGAGTGGACCAAGACCCCAGGCTTCGGCGTGGTGCTGACCGACCAGGCTGGTAAAAATTCGTGGCCGATCACCGGCGTGTCGTTCATCCTGCTGCACAAAGTGCAGGCTGATGCCAACAAAGGTAAAGAAGTCGTCAAGTTCTTCGACTGGGCCTTCAAAAACGGCGGCAACGCTGCGGTGGAACTGGACTACGTGCCTATGCCTGCCAACGTGGTCAAGCTGGTTCAGGACGCATGGAAAGCTAACCTGAAAGACGCTTCGGGCAAAGCCATCTACTAATCCGGACCGTCCCTTCGCCGCAGCAGTTACAGCGGCGAGGGGGTTAGCCTGCGGTGCCCAGTCGGACGCCGCAGGCTAGCTTACATCCACCGAGAAAAAATATGAGCGCAGATATCACTTCCACGCCACTATCCAAGACAGAGCCGGCCATGCAAACCAGCACCGCACCAATGACTGCCGCGGAGCAGGCTGCCATGCAGGCCATGCTCCGCACCATGCGCAAGCAGCGCATCCAGGACTTCTTCTTCCACAAGACCACGATGATCTTTGCGCTGTCCGTGCTGGCAGTGCTGTTGGGGATTATCTTCTCGCTGATGGTCGGCGCCTGGCCGGCCTTCAAGGAGTTCGGTCCGGCCTTCATCACCACCGTCGAATGGGACCCGGTCAATGACCAGTACGGCGCGCTGATCGCCATCGTCGGCACGCTGGCCACCTCCGGCATCGCGCTGCTGATCGCCTTCCCGATTTCGTTCGGCATCGCGCTGTTCCTGACCGAGATCTGCCCGGCCGCGCTGCGCCGCCCGCTGGGCACGGCGGTGGAACTGCTGGCCGGCATCCCGTCCATCATCTACGGCATGTGGGGCCTGTTCGTGTTTGCGCCGCTGTTCGGCGACTACGTGCAGCCTTTCCTCAAAGCCACGCTGGGCCAAGTGCCGGTGATCGGCCAGTTCTTCAGCGGCCCGACCATGGGCCTGGGCCTGATTACCGCCGCGCTGATCCTGGCGGTGATGATCATCCCGTTCATCTCCTCGGTGATGCGCGACGTGTTTGAAATCGTTCCTGCGGTACTGAAGGAATCGGCATACGGCCTCGGCTGCACCCGCTGGGAAGTGGTGCGCAAGATTGTGCTGCCGTACACCAAGACCGGTGTGGTCGGCGGCGTCATGCTGGGCCTCGGCCGCGCGCTGGGCGAGACCATGGCTGTGACCTTCGTCATCGGCAACGCCAACAAGCTGTCGTGGTCGCTGTTCGCGGCGGGTAACTCGATCGCCTCGACGCTGGCCAACGAATTCGCCGAATCGGATACCGCGCTGCACACCTCGTCGCTGTTCGCGCTGGCACTGATCCTGTTCGTCATCACCTTTATCGTTCTGTCCGCCGCCAAGCTGATGCTGGCTGGCATGTCTCGCAAGGAAGGCGTCAAATAATGAGCGCAACTCTGGAAAAAGCGGCGATGAACCCGGTTTATCGCAAACGCCTGCTGATGCACCGTGTCGGCATCGCGCTGTCGGTGCTGGCGATGTCGATCGGCCTGATCGCGCTGAGCTGGATTCTGATCACGCTGATCATCAAGGGCTTCGGCGCGCTGAGCATCAATATGTTCACGCAGAACACGCCGGCGCCGGGCAGCGAAGGCGGCGGCCTGCTGAATGCGATTTTCGGCAGTTTCATGATCGTGGCGCTGTCGACGCTGATCTCGACCCCGATCGGCATCCTGGCCGGCATGTACCTGGCCGAATACGGCGAGGAAAACAAGGTCGCGGCAATTACCCGCTTCGTCACAGACATCATGCTGTCGGCGCCATCGATCGTGATCGGTATGTTCGTCTGGGCCATGTATGTGGCCACCACCAAGCACTACTCGGGCTATGCTGGTTCGATCGCGCTGGCGCTGATCGCCATCCCGGTGGTGGTGCGCACCACCGACAATATGCTGCGCCTGGTGCCGAACAGCCTGCTGGAAGCCGCCTTCGCGCTCGGCGCACCGCGCTGGAAAGTGGCGATGATGGTGCGTCTGCGCGCCGTCAAGGCCGGCGTGATCACCGGTGTGCTGCTGGCTGTGGCCCGCGTTTCCGGCGAAACCGCGCCGCTGCTGTTCACCGCGCTGAACAACCAGTTCTTCAGCTCGGACATGAACGCGCCGATGGCCAACTTGCCGGTGGTGATCTACGGCTTCGCCATGAGTCCTTACGACAACTGGCGCGAACTGGCCTGGGGCGGCGCGCTGCTGGTGACCTTCAGCGTGCTGGCACTGAACATCATCGCACGTACCGTATTTGCCCAAAAAGCCCCGAACTAATTGATAAAAGCGAATCCATACATGAATACGCAACTGAGCCAAGAGAACCTCGCCACCATGAACAACGGCAAGCGCACCACCATCGAGATTTCGGGACTGAACTTCTTCTACGGTAAAACCCAGAGCCTGCACAACGTCAGCCTGAATATCCATGAGAAGCAGGTGACTGCCTTCATCGGCCCGTCGGGCTGCGGCAAGTCGACGCTGCTGCGCACGCTGAACCGCATGTACGATCTGTACCCAGGCCAGCGCGCCGAAGGTTCGATCATGTATCGCGGCCGCAATATCCTGGAACAAGGCCAGGACTTGAACATGTTGCGCGCCAAGGTCGGCATGGTGTTCCAGAAGCCGACCCCGTTCCCGATGTCGATCTACGACAACATCGCCTTCGGCGTGCGTCTGTATGAAGATCTGTCGAAAGGCGAAATGGACGAGCGCGTTGAATGGGCGCTGAAGAAGGCCGCGCTGTGGACCGAAGTCAAGGACAAGCTGAGCAAGAGCGGCCTGTCGCTGTCCGGCGGCCAGCAGCAGCGTCTGTGCATCGCCCGTGGCGTTGCTGTTAAACCCGACGTGCTGCTGCTGGACGAGCCGACCTCGGCGCTGGACCCGATCTCGACCTCGAAAGTGGAAGAACTGATCTCCGAGCTGAAGCAGGATTACACCATCGCCATCGTCACCCACAATATGCAGCAGGCCGCGCGTTGCTCGGACTACACCGCATATATGTACCTGGGCGAGTTGGTGGAATTCGGCGAAACCGACCAGATCTTCATGAACCCGGCTCGCAAAGAGACCCAGGACTACATCACCGGCCGTTTCGGCTGATCGACCTTATAATACTAATTCGCAATTGGAGAGCAGCATGATCGGTGAGCATTCATCCAAGCAGTACGACAACGAACTGGAAGCCATCCGCAGCAAGGTGCTGCTGATGGGCGGCATCGTCGAGACCCAATTCCTCGACGCCATGACCTGCTTCCGCATCGGCAACCCTGAGCGTGCCGACCGCGTGATGCGTGAAGACGATACCGTCAACCAGCTGGAAGTCTCGCTGGACGATGCCTGCAGCCACCTGATCGTGCGCCGCCAGCCGGCTGCCAACGACCTGCGCACCATCATGGCCACGATCAAGGTCATCACCGACCTGGAGCGCATCGGCGACGAAGCCACCAAGATCGCCCGCACCGCCAAGCAGCTGCACGCGCGCGGCGCGGTGACCGTCAACCACTATGAAATGGTGCGCAACATCGCCAACAACACCAGCGACCTGCTGCACGACGCGCTGGACGCGTTTGCCCGCAACGACGGCAAGCAGGCGCTGCAACTGATCGCGCAGGACGCGGTGATCGACCACGAGTTCCGTTCGATCATGCGCAACCTGATCACCTTCATGATGGAAGATCCGCGTACCATCTCGGCCGCGCTGGACACGCTGTGGGTGGCCAAGGCGATCGAGCGCATCGGCGACCACGCCAAGAACATCGCGGAATACGTCATCTATGTGGTGGAAGGCAAGGACATCCGCCACACCAAGACCGTGCCGCTGCCGGACGAAGAGCCTACGCAAGCTGAGTAAATAATTTAAATGGCATCTGATAAAACCACTGTATTGATTGTAGAGGACGAACCGGCGATTATCGAGCTGGTGACTTTCTCGCTGCGCGAAGCGGGCTGGAATTGCTGTGCGGTGCAAAGCGCCGGCGAGGCCTGGGACTTTATCCAGACCCGCACCCCGCAGCTGATTCTGCTGGACTGGATGCTGCCGGATTCGACCGGCCTGCGCCTGCTGGCGCGCATCCGCTCGGACCGCCAGTTCAGCGACATCCCGGTGATCATGCTGACTGCCAAGAGCATGGAAGAGGACAAGCTGGCCGGCCTCAACAGCGGCGCCGACGACTACATCACCAAGCCGTTCTCGCCGCGTGAGCTGCTGGCGCGCGCCAAGGCGCTGCTGCGCCGCAAGGCGCCGGAGCATTCGCAGTCGACCATGCGCGCCGCCAACATCATGCTGGACCCGGTCAGCTGCACCGTCTCCATGGACGAGCAGAAGATCGACATCGGGCATGCCGAATACAAGCTGCTGAAATTCCTGCTGGCGCATCCGGAGCGCGTGTTCTCGCGCAGCCAGCTGCTGGACAAGGTGTGGGGCGATCACGTGGTGATCGAAGAGCGTACCGTCGACGTACATGTGCTGCGTCTGCGCAAGGCCTTGAAAGAGGCCGAACACCTGATCAAGACCGTGCGTAGTGTAGGCTATATGCTTTCGGAAAAAAGCTGAGTTTTAAATGAATCCAAAACTGGTGTTCTGGGTGCCGGCGGCGCTGCGTACCGCCCTTATTCTGGCGGGTTGTGCGCTGGCGGGATGGATAGCCGGCTGGGTCACCGGCCTGGTGCTGGCGCTGCTGTGCATGATCGCGCTGGTGTTCACCCAGCTGTCCTATCTGTACCAGTTGAGCAACTGGATGGACGACCCGCAAAGCGCCAAGCTGCCGGACGGCTGGGGCGAGTGGACCAATATCTTCTCGCGCCTGTACCGCATGCGCCGCGAGGACGAAAAAAATCAAACCGAACTGACCGAATGGCTGGCGCGCTTCCGCCAGGCCATGCATCTGCTGCCGGACGGCGTGGCCATCATGGACGACGTGCTGTTTCTGGAGTGGTGCAATCCGGCCGCCGAGCAGCATCTGGGCTTGAGTAACGAGCGTGACAAGGGCATGCGCGTGACCAATCTGGTGCGCAATCCGGACTTCATGGATTACATCATCCTGGGTCGTTACGAGCAGCCGCTGACGATCAGCTTCCGTGAGCGCAAGCTGATTGTGCACATCATCCCGTTTGAAAACCGCCGCCAGATTCTGGTGACGCACGATGCCACCGAGACCGAACGCATCGAGGAAATGCGGCGCGACTTTATCGCCAACGCCTCGCACGAGTTGCGTACGCCGCTGACGGTGATCGTCGGCTTCCTGGAAATCGCCGCGCAAGATGGGCTGGATGCGGCCACCCGCGCCGCGCACCTGAAGCTGATGACAGAGCAGGGCCATCGCATGCAGCACCTGATCGAGGACATGCTGACCTTGTCGCGCCTGGAATCGGTGGATTATCCGATGCGGCCGGAGCAGGTCGATGTCCACAAGCTGATCGAGCAGGTGCTGCGCGACGCCAGGGCGCTGTCGGCCGGCAAGCATGAAGTGACGATGTCGGTTGAAGGCCCGAATGTGATGGGTTCGTATGAAGAGTTGCATAGCGCATTCGGCAATCTGGCGTCGAACGCGGTGCGCTACACGCCGGCCGGCGGCAAGATCCATCTGGTGTGGCGCGAGTTTGAAGGCGGCATCAAGTTCAAGGTGGAGGATACCGGCATCGGCATCAGCCCGGAACACATCTCGCGGCTGACCGAGCGTTTCTACCGCGTCGACAAGAGCCGCTCGCGCGAGACGCAGGGTACGGGCCTGGGGCTGGCCATCGTCAAGCACGTGCTGCTGCGCCACGGCGGCACGTTGCAGATCAAGTCGGAAGCGGGCAAGGGCAGCAGCTTTATCGTCTGCCTGCCGAAGACCGCCATCGTTCAGCAGCAGGCAGAGCTGCTGCTTCACTAAGCACAGCGCTCCAGGCTACATCCTCTCTGGCCGAGTTGGAGGTAGTACAAACGCGGTTAATCTTTCAGGTCGGCCGGCACCTTGCCGCCGTTCTGGGCCAGCTTGGTCATGACCTGGCGATGCAGCCAGATGTTCATCGTGGCAGAGTTGTCGGTGTCGCCGGAGTAATGCAGCTCCTGCGCCAGAGCCTTGCGCGATTGCAGGCTGCTGTCCAGCTCCAGCAATTTCAGCAGATCGACGATGGACGTGCGCCAGTTCAGCGGCTGGCCGCTGTGCTGCGCTTTGTCATTCAGAATCTGTTCGACATCCACTTCGCTGAGCTGCACGGTGGCGGGCTGTTGCGGCGCCGGCGCGGAAGGCGCTGGCGGCGGAACGGTAGTGCCTTGCGGCGCTTGCGCTACCGCAGGGTGAGATGGCGGAAAAATCTTGTGAAAGATATTGCTCAGCATGCCCATGGCTGCTCCTTTGGTTGAGTTGAAGGAGAAGCTTACGGTGCTGGCCGCGCAACACTGTGCGCGGACTAACCCAATGCGTTGATCAGGCGCGCGTGAGCTGGCTGTTAAAGAACGCGGTAGCTTCTTCCACCACGCCTGGCGCATGTTGTTCAGCGGTCGCCGCGATTTCCTCCACCTGCGCCGCCGTTATTTGCTCGGTCTGCTCAGGCGTCACCTGGGGATGCTTTTCCTCGCCGAAGTTGCCGATGCTGGCGGCCAAAGAAACCACCATCTCATGACTGACATTGCTCAGCAGGCGGTTGAGGATGATAGCCCGCTGCTCCGGGTTCGCAAGCAGGAATAGTTGGCTGATGGTGTGGTCGGTAGTGACGGACATATTAGCTCCTTGTGAGATATAGGAAGAAGCTAACCGATCCTGCCCGTGTAATCTGTTCGCACCCTAACTTTCGTATCAGAAGAGTATGCGCTTTTAAACCGCCACAATGGTGGAGCGATCCATGCATGCTTGGCCCCCGGCGCGACAATGACGCCAAATACCGTGTCGGTGAAGTCGTGACAAAGCGTGAACATTTCGCGCAAGCAAGATGCTATTCTGAGAGGATTGACTAAGCTTGACCAAAACGCAGAAGTGAGAACAAGAAGGGATAGTTCAGGTTGCCGGGCTGGTGGATACGGATGGGAAAATAATTCGTTCTGCAATCCGGCATTCATCAGGCTATCCCAAATTAGATGCCGCTGCCGAAACAGCTTTTTTGGAAGCCGCCACCCGCGAAAAAGTAAGTTTTTAGATTTAAATTTCTGGCTGAAGAACAATGGCACGAATAATAGCCCTTTGCATACTCATTATGTCGCTGTATGCATGTTCGGAACAACGATCGTTCAACGAGACAGGAGAATTTAAACTTTACGATGGCGAAAGTACGCAATTGTTCTCAATGCCGAAAGAGCTGAAGATTGAACAGCAATCGCAGCAGCGTCTATTCTTTGTATTGGCATATCCAGGGATGACTGGCCGCGACCCGCAGCGAGTGCCACAGGGAGATGAAATTTCGGTTTGGATTTCCCTGGAGGACCGTATTGGATCCACAGAATCTATGATAAAAGCGGCTGCCGAAAAAATTGATGTGTCACGGCCAGGGCAAGTTTATCGCGATGGAAAGGATGGCGAGTTTGAGGTTTTTAGAGGTAATCTCGACAAAATAACGCTGTTGCCACAAGAGGTTACCTATGTGTTTCGTGATAACGACGGGGAGTTGGTTGGCATAGAAGATCCAGGTAGCTGGAGCCATGCATATAGCGTACGTCGTAAGATTGGGTCAAAAATTCACGTTCGATACCTTATTGCGAAGCCTATTGGCCGTGACTTTAAGAGAATAGATCAAACAGTCAAAGATTTTATTTTGAAACATGCAAAGGGCGGCCTTCAGTAAAGAATCGGACTTTCCCCTGAGATCTTTAGGCTTTGGCAAGTTATTTGACGAAAGAATTGAATTGATTTCAACACCCGATGCGGCGCACTTAGCCGAGGAACATATTTATCGATGCTTGGGGAAGTTCTTTGTCGTATTCTCGTCAATCGAATTAAAATTAGCGCTAAGCCTAGCGAATACATTCTTTGACCTGAATGCAGATCGTTCGCGTTCAATTGAAAAGATGCCATTTCACGAGAAACTGGAAAATTTCGTTCATTCTCAGGTGATGGACAGGCGTAAGGATGACGCTCACTATCAGCGATGCTTCGACTGGTATCGTAAGGCTGACATAATTCGTGAGGCTCGAAACAGGTTCGCTCATGGACGATGGGCATTCCTAACCACTGAGCCGAATATAGTTCATGTGGCTGGATATCCTGGAGGTAAACAACATGAACTCCGTCTGTCTTTTAGTGACCTGAACGATCTTGTCGAAGCCGCGATGAAGATAAACGAGGAGCTTGAGCGCATCATGAGTAAATTTGATTGACTGCACTCGCCAGCAGCGGAGTTTGAAATTCGGGCTATACAAAATGACATTTCGTGCTCACGCCACCTTAATCGCTAACTGGACCCTTGCAGTGTCGCCAGTTGTCTTATGGCTTTACTTTCTGGCATGGGGGAGCCCGGAAAGTAAGGAGCAGGTTACATATTTTTTCGCCGCGTGGTTGGCACTTCTAGCGGCTAGCCTTGTTGGTATCTTTCGCGTTACTCATGGGGAACTACTTGCTGCTAGAATAATGTATTCCTTTTTGTGGATTTTTAGCATCATCCCAATCTCCTGGTTTTTAGCTTTTATCGCAGCAATTTCCGGTGCAGGAGTTATGCCGTAGAGCGTAGACCGAAATCTTCCATAAGCCATATAGAGTTGAGACATAGAGTCTCACAGCTTCACTAATAGTGACGGAGTCGATATGAGTTTGCGCTGGTTATTCCGACGATTTTTGTGTATTTTTTTTGTTTTCCTGACCCTCAGCCAGGGGGCGTTTGCAGGATCTTTTGCCGGCTCATATTCGCTTGAAGCGCCATTAACTGCGACGCGAGGAAACGGCATGGATGTGGCTATTGGGGACTTGATCGTATGCCTGCGCGTGCGAACCAAGCCAACCGAGTTGATTTCTTTGAGTATTTCCATGCCTGACTCTGGGCAGGTGGTATCAATAAAATCGAAAGTCCACTTAAGAAATGACAGAAAAGTTGCATTTCGGTTCGATGATGATGGATGGGGGAATTCTGGAGTAGGTACACTTCAGCGGAAAGGCGAGGCTATTGAACTTACGATAGAACAAACTGGTGGCCAGCCGGACGCCAATAAAAATGTTCGGAGGAATTACGGCACCTATCTACTCACGAAGCGATCCTGCCGCTGAGTTAATTGCTCTCAATTTCCCTAACGGCCAATAGCGAAACTTCGAAGACAAGCGCTTTTAACTCCAATTGTTTCTGTAAATATTTTATGCGACCCCATTTTTTCGTCTTTTCCTTCGCATTAATGGAAACCTCGAATAACCGCCGATTTGTCATTCCCGCGTAAGCGGGAATCCATGCTGAGCCAATGTTTATGCGGCCTATGGACTTCCGCCTGCGCGGGGAACGACGATTTTTCGAGGTGACCTTAGAGCCGCCACCTGCGCCTACCCTGCAATGTTTAAACCACTACAGTTTTTTTATGAACAATGAATTTTATTGGATTAATCCACCTCAGCGATGGCGCTATGAAAGCGGCGCGTTGTCGGTTACCACGAACGAGAAAACCGATTTCTGGAACGATACATGGTATGGATTCAAGCGCTTTTCCGGCCATTTCTTCGGGGCGGACGTCAGCGGTGACTTTAGCTTTCAGGTGAAGGTCAAGGCGGCGTTCAGCGCGCTGTACGACCAGGCCGGGATCATGCTGCTGGCGGATGAGAACCACTGGCTCAAGGCCGGCGTGGAAATCAACGATGGCGCGCCTGCCATCGGCAGCGTGCTGACGCTGGGGCATTCCGACTGGGCGCCCGGCATTTTTGCGGGAAACGCCGAACAGTTCTGGCTACGTCTGACACGCAAGGGCGACGCCTTGCGTCTTCAATACTCGACCGATGGCAAGACTTGGCCGCTGCTACGCCTGGCGTACTTCCCGGCAGATAAACCATGTGCAGTCGGCGTAATGTGCTGCACGCCGGAGCGCGGCGGCCTTGAGGTGCTGTTCGAGGACTTGCAGCTGACGCCGGCGCTTGTCAAGGATCTGCACGATCTGTCCTGACCCCTAGCCGCCAGGCTGGAAGTCTTCCAGATTTTTGATGCGCGCTTCCGCGTGCTTTTGCATGCAGCCGATGAACATCACGGTGCGGATGGTGCCGGTCTTGTATTGCTCGTACACCGCCTTGCAATCGGCGTCGCGGAATTTCACCCAGGCGCGCTGGGCTTCCACCAGCGCTTTTTTGCTGTCCGCTTCGCCGATTGATTTGATGACCCGCTGATAGACCTTGTTCAGCTTGTCTTCAACCTTCTTCTGCTCGATCGACGCGCATTCATTGATTTCGGGCGTGGTGACGGCGTTCTTGCAGTCCACCGCATAAGCACTGCCGGCGCCGGCCGCCAGCAACAGGGCAATCATCCATTTCATAAGTTATCTCGTCCTTTCATCGCCAGTTGGCAGCTGTGCAGCACATCGTCATACGAGCGCGATACGTGGTCGGCATTCGGGAAAACGCAGGTTTTCAAATCGGGATTCTCAAACGGGCTAGGCAGCAGCAGTGCGAACTGCTTGGCGTGCGGAACCCGCTCGCGCACGCCTTCCAGCATGTTCGTGATCTGCTCGCAATCGTTGAGCGGATCGACGCTGACCAAGATCACGATAGCCACCAGCTCCGGCGACGCGCCCGGCGGTGGCGGCTGGTCCAGCTCCTCCACCGTGCGGCTGCGCGCATCGATCTTTTGCTCTTGCAGGATGCGCACCAGAATCTCGGTGGCCAACTCGGCGCCTTGCTTGCCCAGCCCGATGCTCAGCACTACGCTGCCGGGCGGCACGTCGAACGAACCTTGCCATTCGCCGCTGTCGGAGATGCGCCGCTCGCGCAACTGGCGGCCGATGCCGCCGCCGGCCAGCACGCTGGTGCGCTTGCGCTTGCGCCACCACTTGGTATTGCCGCTCAGCGCTTCAATCACCGAGATGATGGAGGTGGTGACTTTTTCCTCTTCCTGCGGCGTGATCGAGCGGTCTTTCAGATCGAAGTTGGCCAGGTGCAGCGCGGGGAGCAGCACGCCGTCACAATATTCGGCCAGCGATTTGTGCTGCATATAGCGCTTGGCGCTGGTGACGATCTCGTGCGCGTCGCCGGACAGCGCGCGCTGGTAGAAGTTCTGCGGCATGGTCAGCGCCGGCAACTCGCCGAACATGATCTCCAGCACCTTCAATGCGCGGATGTAGCGGCCGGCCACCACCAGGCACAAGGTCAGCGGCGTCGACAGCACCAGGCCGACCGGGCCCCAGATCCAGCTCCAGAAAATCGCCGACACCACCACCGACAACGGCGACAGGCCGGTGGTGTGGCCGTACAGCTTGGGCTCGATGGTTTGCGCGACGATGATTTCGACCGCCAGGAACAGGCCCAGCGTCATCAGGGCCATTGACCAGCCGGGATCGATGGCGGCGGCCAGCAGCGTGGCACAGAAGGCCGCCATCCATACGCCGACGTAGGGAATGAAGCGCAGCACCGCCGTCATCGTGCCCCACAGCAGCGCCTGGCTGAGGCCGATCAGGCTCAGCCCCAGCCATACCGACAGGCCGGTGGCTATGTTGACCAAAAACTGCGAAATGAAGAAGCGCGACAGGCGTTCGCCGGCATCGTTGACGGCGATCGTGGTGGCGCGCAAATCGCCGCCGCCGGCCAGCCGGATGAAGCGGTCGCGCAGGGATTCATGCTCCAGCAGCACGAAGATCAGCACCACGAACACGATGCCGGCCGTCTCCAGCGGCGGCCATATGGAGGTCACCACCTTGCCCAGCAGCTGGAACGGCTTCAGCGCCGGCTCGTGAATCTCCACCAGCACCGGCGTCTTGACGCTGCCGTCGCTCTGCAACACCGGTTGCGCGGCGCCGCCGCTGTCTTGCGTGAAGTGTTCGATCAACTGGCCGGCCGGGCCGCCCAGGCTGCCGATGGTGCCGCGCGTCAGCTCGTCCAGCTTCTCGACCTTCTCGGCGATGGTGTCCTGGTACAGCGGCAAGCTGGCGCCCATGGCGCCGACCTGCTGCACGATGACCGCGCCGATCGCCAGCAGGGTCACCGTCACCACCAGCACGCCGGTGCAGACCGACAGCGTCTGGCCCAGCCCCAGGTGGCGCAGCGCGCGCACGAACGGCGCGATCAGAAAACTGAAGATGAAGGCCAGCGTGATCGGAATCAGCACGTCGCGGCCGAAGTAGAGCAGGGCGAGCACCGTGGCGGTGCCGACCAGGCCGGCGACGGCGCTGGGCAAGTTGCGGGAAGCGATAGAGTCAGACACCGGGTAACCTGGCTGGATAAGTAAAGACGTAGCGAGTATGCCACAGAGCAAGCCATCGCTCAGGTGCGCGGCGCCGAACCACAGCGCCGACACGGCGACCACGCGGATCGCCGGCGTCAGGAGCTTCAGCCACGATCCGCCTGGCCGCCTAGAATTTGTAGACCAGGGCGGTCATCACCACCGGCGTGTTGCTTCGCTGGTTCAGCGGACTGTCGGCAGCCTTGCCGGTCAGGTGGTTCACGCCCAGCGCGCTGCGCACGATCCAGTTGCTGTCGATTACGTGGGTCCAGTTGACGCCGGCCGCTACGCTGGCGAAGCCGCCTTTGCCGGGCGTATAGGTCGAGTAACGGTAGCCGGTGTTGCGCATTTGCTCAGGCGTTACGCCGAAGTAGGTCTGCATGTATTTGCGGTCGGCATATTCGGCGGAGGCGCTAAAGCCGATCTGGTCGCTGGCGCTGGAGTAAATCGGCGTCTCCATGCCCAGCGTGTAGGTGTTGCCGTATTCGCGGTGCGCCAGGTTCTGCTTGGTGGTCAGGCTCAGGCCCACGCTGCCCGCCTGATAGCCCACGCTGAATACCCCCAGCGCAGAGCCCTTGATCTTGCCCATGCCTTTCAGCGCATCGGAGCCGGAGAAGTAATTCTCCTTGTGATCCTCGCGCCCGGCGCCATAGCCCAGTGCGGCGCTGACCTTGAAGTCGCCCACGGTCGTCCCGTAGCCGATGCCGCGATGGGTGCTGAGGAAGATGCCGTTGCTGTAGGTTTTTTCCAGGAAGGGCAGTGGCAGCACGCGGCTCTTGTCGGCGCCGGTGTATTCCGGCACATAAGCCAAGCCTATGCCGGCCAGCATGGTGTCGCCTTTGGCGGCGGGCGCGGCTTCTTCGGCCAGGACCTTGCCGCTGAAGGCGCACAAGGAGAGGAGAGTCAGGGTGATGGCGTGGCGCATTATTATGGTTCCCTTTCAGTGGTCCGCCGGCGCATCAGTGCCCGGCTTGAGACGCGCGGAAGTTTCCCAACAAATAAGGTCCGACGCCATCACCGCCGCTGAAGTATCATTTGCTGAAATGTTTGGTATCGCAATACGCCCTCTGGAGCCGTCATGTCCCTGACTCTTTACTATCATCCGCTGGCCTCGTTCTGTCACAAAGTGCTGGTGGCGCTGTACGAGAATGGCGCTGCCTTTGAAAAGCGCATCATCAACCTCGGCGACGACGCCGACCGTGCCGAGCTGGAGGCGATCTGGCCGCTGTGCAAATTCCCTGTGCTGCGCGATAACCAGCACCGGCGCGATGTGCCGGAAACCTCGATCATCATCGAATACCTGGACCGCCACTACCCGGGCGCGCAGCCGATGATTCCGGCCGACTGGGACGATGCGCTGGACGTGCGCCTGTGGGACCGCTTCTTCGACAACTATGTGCAGGGGCCGGTGCAGACCATCGTCAATGCCCACTTGACCGGCCTGAGCTGTGACCAGACCAAGGAGCGCACCAAGCTGAAGACGGCCTACAAGATGATCGAGAAACGCATGGCCACGCGCGGCTGGCTGTGCGGCGAGGCCTTCAGCCTGGCCGATTGCGCGGCGGCGCCGGCGCTGTTCTACGCCGCCACCTTGCTGCCGTTTCCAGAGGAATACCATCACCTGCAAAGCTATTTCGAACGGCTGGTGACGCGGCCGTCGGTCAAGCAGGTGCTGGACGAGGCCAAGCCGTATTTCTCGATGTATCCGTTCGTGCAGGGTATCCCGGAACGCTTCCTGTAAGCGTCGTGCCGTACAGTGTGCGGCGCGGGATGCGTGAACAGCCGGCCGAGCTGGCCGGCGTGTAGGTGCTGCGGGCCTAGTTGCGGTTGCCTTCGTCGGCGCTCTGCACCGAGGCGGCCTGCGGGAAGGCCTGGTTTTGCGAGGCGACGTTGGCGAAGCGGCTGGCCTCGTCATTGAATTGCTGGCCGGCTGCCTTGCGGCCGGCGTCGGCCAGTTCGGTGGCGGTGCGCGCCGCTTGCGGCACATGCTCCTGCGCCACTTTGTTGATTTCCGCCTGGAATTCGGTCGCCACCTGTGCCAGCTGTTGGTGGTATTGCTGCAGCTTTTGCAGCAGCGCGCCGGCTTGCTGCGGGGCGTTGTCGGCCGCGCGCTCCGATGGCGGCGTCAGCAGGTTGTAGCGCAGCGCGCTGCCGGATTGCTCCAGCCATTCGCGACCGAACTGAACATTGAGTTCGGACAATTGGCGCAGCGATTGCAGTACCGCCTGGTTCAGGTCGGTGTAATAGTCGACGCGGGCTTCCAGGTGGTTGCGGGCTGCCGGGGTCAGCGTTTCGACAAACGAGTTCATGAGCGTGCTCCTGTTGGAAATAGGGGCCAAAAATAGGGGGGAGGGGACGTTTTGGCCGAACGTCCATCACCACTATCATCGCAAATGTCGCCGCTTTGTGGCACTCCAGAGCTTGCTGGAACTATTTGTTTTTCCTACTCAATATTAGAGGCGCGCCGTGGCAGCAGCAGCAGTTGTTTCTGGCGGCCGTCGATGTAGCGCACGCCGCTTTCATCGAAGTAGGCATCCTCTTCCAGCATGATGCGCACCGGCTCGCGCCAGCCGCTGATCTCGCTGGCGGCGTTCAGTTCGATCGAGTAAGCGGTGTTGAGGCGCAGCAGCTCATCGCCGGTGCCTGGCACGCCGCCCTGGGCGTCCCACATGCCGATGGCCGGGCCGGCCGCATGGCCGTGGTAGCCGATCGGATGGGTGTAGATGGTCGGGCGGATGCCTTCGGCCTTGGCCTGTTGCAGCGAAGCCGCCAGCACGGCGTTGCCGCTGCTGCCCTGCCTGAAGTTGGCGGTGAGGATGTCCTGCAGCCGGTTGGCGCGGGCAAAGGCCTGGTTCAAGCCTGCCGGCGCGGCACTCTCGCCGGCTTTCAGCACGTAGGCGTGCTGCTGGATGTCGGTGTTCAGGCGCAGGTAGCTGATGCCGATGTCGACGTGCAGCAGGTCGCCGGGAGTGATGACGTCCGGGGTGGCGCGCTCCTTGTCCTGGCGCTGGATTTCCACTGTGGGGTGGAACCAGGTGTCGTAGCCCAGATCGCGGATCTTCTGGCGGAACCACCACACCACGTCCTCGGTGGTGGTGATGCCGGGCGTGATGACGCGCTCGGAGAAGCCCTCGTCGATGATCTTGTGGGTGGCGTTCACCAGTTGCGGGTAGATCTGCATTTCGCGCGCGGTGCGCGTTTCCAGCCAGCGCACCGCCAGCGCTTCGGCCGACACCACGCGGCTCCTGAACGGCGCCGGCAGCGCGGCCAGCAGTTCGTTGTAGTCGGTGTGGTCGATGCCGTCGGCATGGCCGAAATGGGTCGAGGTGTTCAGGCCGATTTTGGCCGGGTTGCAGCGCTTGACGATGTCGGCCAGCGCTTCCCATTGATTGGGAAACTTCTTCATGTCCCATGCCGCCTTGATGCTGTTGCCGACGCCATAGCGCGCCACGGCCAGCCGTTCCACCTTGCCGGTGGCGGCGTCGCGGTGGAACACCAGGATGGTGCGGCGGCGGGCATTCAGCCATTCCGCCGGCAGCATGGTCTTGATCACCGGGTCTTCGTTGTATTCGCGCGAGACCACGATCCACATGTCGATGCCGGTCTGCTGCATCGCCGCCGGCAGCACGGTGTCGAAGCGTTCGGCCAGCAGCTGGTTGACGACCTTTGCCTGGTCGCGCACGGACAGCACCTGGGCCTGGGCGCCTGCGGCAATGAGCAGGGCAAGGGCAAGGAGGAATTTTTTCATGCTCCGATTATAATGCCCGTTGCATACGCAAAGGAGAGAACATGGCAGCACCTTCGGTTTTTTATCTGCACGGCGGTCCGGCGCTCGGCCCGGTGTTCGAACGCGCCCGTTACCCGGACGCCACGCATGTCCACTGGTGGCAGCAGCCGCTGGCCAAGCCTTGCGCCGCGCGCCCGTACCTCGATCTGCTGGAAGCGACGCTGGTGGAGTTTCGCCGTGTGGCCGCCGAAGCCGGCCAGCCGCTGACGCTGATGGCCAGTTCCTTCGGCGCCCACCTGGCCGTGCATCTGGCGCGCCAGGCGCCGCAGCTGATCAAGGACATCGTGCTGCTGGCGCCCACCTTCAATCCGGAGCAGGCCGCGCTGCGCCTGGCGCGGCGCGCCTTCCGCGTGCATACCGCCCACCCGCACGCCGGCAAGCTGGCCGCCGCGCTGGCGATGTACGAGGACGATCCGGGTCGCCCGCGCTTCTGGGATGTTTTCGGCGCACTGTCGCTGCTGCCGGATGTGACGGAGCTGTATTTCGGCCCGAACGGCGGCCCTGACGCGGCGCGCTCGTTCGCGGAATTGATTCAGCAGCCGGGCGCGTTCGACGGCCCGACCTCGGTGGCGACCTCGGACGATTTCTCGGCGCTCGATCACACGCCGCTGCGCAGCGCCTTCGGCGGCCCGGTGTCGGTGCTGTTCGGCGCCCACGATCCGATGATAGACGCGGAGCAGGACCGCGCCGTGTGGGAAACGATCTTCCCGCAGGCGGCGTTCTTCAAGGTGGAGACGGGTCACTTCCCGCTGCTGGAACTGACCCTGGAGGCATGCCTGGCGCCAGCTTAAGGCGCGGCGGCTTTATCCTGCTGGATCAGGCGGGCCAGTTGCGACTGCTGGCCCACGGCGTCCAGCGACAGGATTTTATCGGCCGGAATGGTCTGCGATTCCGGCGCATGCCAGTCGTTCTTGCGGCGGCTCACCACGCGGTTGCCGGGCTGGCCGTTGGCCTGTTGGTAAGGCTGGATGTAATACACATCGCCCAGGCGGATGTAAGCCGGCCTGGCTTCCAGCAGCACGCCGTAATACACCTGACCGTTCACCAGCTGCACGCTGTACAAGCCACCGATCGGACCGGGGGCGATCATGCGCTCGATGTTGCCGTACCAGGAAGCGGCCGCCAGTGCGGTCAGCGCGCCGGCCGCGATTATCCCCAGCACCAGCGTCAGCTTGACCTGCCAGGCCTGCCAGGCGGCTCGCGTTGTCGCCGGTCGCGCTTCCAGCGGCTCCAGTCTGGCCGGACGGACGCCCGAATAGCCGATGCTGTCATCAATTTGTGCGCTCATGCTGCCTCCTGCGGGTGAATGTTGCGTGACGATTTGCGGGTGTGATGGCGGCGCGCTTGCAGCAGCAACAGCATCAGGCCGGCCAGGCTCATCGCCCAGGTCGATGGTTCGGGCACGGCCGCCACCGATCCCACCACGTAACGGAAGCCGAAGCCGCCGTAGTTGCCGCCGCTGGTGGTCAGCGCCGACGCGATTTCCAGCTGCTGCGCGCCGGCGCCGAACAGGCCCAGATCCAGCGTGCCGTCGCTGAAGAAGGACTGCGCCGCGCCCAGCGTGCTGAAGGTTTCAGTGTAGATCAGCGTGCCATGGCTGTTGATGCTGACGCTGAAGCTGTCGAAGCCGCTGTTGATGCCAAAGCCGGACAGCCAGCCGACGATCAGATGGCCGGACTCGCTGGTCTGGAAGTTGAACTGGCCGCTGCTCAGGTAAGTGTGGTTGCCGCCGGCCGGCGCCGTGTCCGGCGAGTAGGATGCGCCCTGGACGCCGCTGCCGATCACCACACCGTCCGTCAGCGCCGCCGCCACATTGGCGGCCGGGGCGAGCAGGGCGGTACTATCGTACGGCGCGCCGGTCACGCGCGACAACGCCTGCGGCGAGTACAGCGTGTTCAGGTCGGACTGGCTGGTGCCGGCACCGCCGCTGCTGGCCTGGGCAAAGGCGTAACTGTTGGCCGTGCCATTGACCGGTGCGCTGGCCTTGGCGGTGGACATGGCCTGAGCGCCATCGCTGGCAATGCTGACGGCGGTCACGCTGCCGCTGTCGCCGCGACCGTATGCGGTTGCACTGATGCTGCCATGGCCGACGCCCTCGGCCCGCGCCAGCACTGTTACCTGCTTGCCCTGTGCGTAACTGCCGGCCTGGCTATAACCGTCGTTCTGGGTGCTGCGCGCGAGCGCGTAGGCATTCGCATTCCCGGTTTGCTGCAACTGAGGTGCGTAGCCGCCATAGGCGAAGGCGTTAGCCGTGGCGGAGGCCGATGCGCCGACTTCGCTGTGCGCGCTGGCGTTGCCGCCCAGCCCGTAGGTGGTCGGATGCGAGCCGCCGCTGCCGCCGCTGGAACTGGCGCTGCCGGTCGCGCTGCCACTGGCTTGCAACAGCAAGCGGCTGTCGGCGTCGCCGCCGCTGGAGGCGGGCACCGGGTCGCCCCAGGAGCCGCCGCCCGCGCCGCCGCTGGCGTTTAGCTGGACCTGAACGCTGCTGGCATGGTTGTCCGTCAGGCTCATCCAGGATTTGGCCTGACCGGCCACCCCAGCCACAGCGTCCGCAGTGCCGCCCCAGGCACCGCCGGCGGCGCCGCCGTAAGCGCTCTGCGTCAGCGACAGCGCGCCGCGCGTGCTGCCGCTGACAGCGTCGATCAGCGTCGAGTCGGCGCCATTGCCGGCCGCCGCCCCGTAGTAGCCGCCGGCGCCACTGCCGCCGGTCTGCGTCAGCCTCACCCACACCGCACCGGTCTCGGAGCTGCCGGCAGCGCTGCTGCCGCTGGCCAGGCCGCCCGCACCGGCTGCCAGCGTACCGGACGCGCCTTGCTGACTAGCGCCGCCGTTGCCGCCCGTGACGTTAAGCGTCACGTCGACATAGTTGGCGCCGCTGGCGGCGGCGCGCGCGCTGCCGCTGGCATTGCCGCCGTTGCCGCCGCTGGCGTTGGTGGAGTAGCCATAACCGCCAGCGCCACCAACCGCAGTGCCGGACAGCACCACGGCGCCGGCACCGCTGCCATCCAGTTGCAGCGCGGCGCTGCCGCCCCGGCCGGACTGATTGTAGCTGGAGCTGCCGCCACCGCCGCCATAGGCACTGGCGCTCAGGGACAGGCGGCTGGCGACGCTGTCGCTCAGCACCAGGCTGGAGCTGGCATCGCCGCCATGGCCGGCGGCGGTGTAAGCGCTGCCGCCGCCGCTACCGCCGTTGGCATTTTGGGTCAGCGACAGCTGGCCGCTGGTGCTGCCGCTCACGGCATTGCTGATGGCGGCCGCCGTGCCGTCGTGGCCGAGTGCATCCGGCAGGCCGTCGTAAGCGCCGCCGCTGCCGCCAGCACCGCCAGTGATCGCCGCGTAGACGTAGACATTGCCGGTAGCCGAGGCGCCGTGTGCGCTGGCGGTAGCGCTGCCGCCGGCCGCACCGGCGCCGTAGCTGGAAGCGCCACCGTTGCCTCCTCGTGCCACGGCCGTCACCGAAACGTCGCTGTTGCTGCCACTGCCGCTGCTGCTGCCGCGCGCCGTACTGCTGGCGCTGGCGCCTTGGGAGGCACCGTTGTTGCTGAAGCCGCCATCGCCACCATAGGCGGAGCTGCTGGCACTGACATAACCGGCCCCCTGACCATCGGCCTCGGCCGTGGCCAGACCGGCACTGCCGGCGGCGCGGTTGGCGTAGTTGGCGCCGCCGGTGCCGCCATAGGCGTTGGAGGACAGTGACAGACTGCTGGCCTGGCTGTCGCTGAGCGTCAGTGTCGACCTGCTGTCGCCGCCTGATCCCGTCAGCGCTTCGTAGGCATAGCCGCCGGCGCCGCCCGTCGCCGATTGCGTCAGGTTGAGCGAACCGGTGGTGCTGCCCTGGAGCGCGTTGTTCAGCGTCACGCTGGCGCCATTGCCGGCCGTGGCGTCGCTGGCGGTGCCGTTGTACCAGGATGAGCCGCCGGCACCGCCATTCAGGGCCAGGCTGACACTGACCGCACCGCTGTCCGACACGCCCACCGCGCTGGCCTCGCCACTGCCGCCGTGTCCGGCCTGCAAGGAGGTGTAGCCGGCCGCGCCGCCGTTGCCGCCACTGGCGCTGACGCTCAGATTGGCGCTGTTGGTGCCGGTGGTGCTTACCTCGCCGCTGGCCTTGGCCGTGCCGCCGTTGCCATTGGCGCCGGCATTGTAGTAGGACTCGCTGGCGTTGCCGTTGCCGCCGCGCGCATGGCTGTTGCCGTTGACATAACCGTCCGCCGTCAATTGCATGCTCGCTTGCGCCGCGCCGCCGTCCGCCGCCGTCCCGTTTGCGCCGGACTTGCCGGCGCCGCCGTAGGCACGGCTGTCGCCGATAACGCTGGCGCCGCTACGGGTGGAACTCAGCACCAACTCACTGGCGCCAGCGCCGGCGTTGCTGGGAAGACCGCTGGTCGGGTTGGCGCCGCCGGTGCCGCCGGCGGCGCTGACTGTGCCGTACAAGCTGCTGGCGGCGGCGTCGCTCAACGTCAGGCGCGACAGGGCATCGCCGCCGCGCCCGCCCTGGCCGCTGGTGCTGCCGCCGCCACTGCCACCGGTGACGTTCTGGTTCAGTGTCAGGCTGCCGCTGGTGCTGCCCCCGGCCAGGTTGATGGCCTGCACGCTGGCGCCATGGCCGCCCTGATCGCTGCCATTGCCGTAGCCGCCATTGCCGCCTGTGAGCGAGACGCTGGCGCTCACGCTGCCGCTGTCGGATTGGCCCCAGGCGCTGGCGCTGGCGCCGCCGCCATTGCCGGCCGCCAGTTGCAAGGCCGGGCTGCTGGCGCTGTCACCGCCGCCACCGCCGGTGGCGTTGGCCGAGGTTGCGACATAGGCGTTGCCGCTGGTCGTCAAGGAGGTCTGCGCCGCCGCATCACCGCCGAGCGCGCTGTTGCCGCCGCGTCCGCCGTTGGCCGTGCTGGCGGCGTACAGATTGGCCGTGTTGCTGGCGCTAATGCTGGCCACAGCGCTGCCGCCGGCCGAACCCGCGCCGATGCCACTGTTGCCGCCAGCACCGCCGTAAGCACCGCTGTTCAGCGAGAGTTCGTTCTGGCTGATCGTCCCCAGGGTGAGCGTTGAGCTGGCGCCGCCGGCCAGGCCGGCCGCTGCCGCGTTGCTGTCACCGCCCTTGCCGCCATAGGCGGTCTGGTTCAGCGACAGACTGTTCAAGGCGCTGCCGCTGGCGCTGTTGACCAGCGTTACGGCGGCGCCATGGCCGCCCGCTGCGCCGCCGTAGCCGTCGCCGCCACCACCGCCAGTGCTGCCGCTGTACACGGATGCCGAACCGCTGCCTGCCACCGCCTTGGCACTGCTGGTGGCGCTACCGCCGGCGCCAGCCTGCTGGTCGGCGCCGGCTGCCGTGCCGCCGCGGCCGCCGGTGGCGTTGGCGCTCAATTGCGCCGAACTGTTGCCGGCTGCGTGGCCTTGCACGGCGCTGCTGGCGGCGCCGCCGTTCGTCGCCAGCACCGTGTCACCCGATGGCTGGTACAGATAGCCCTGGCCGCCACTGGCGTTGCCGTACACGGTGAGGCCGCCGGCGCTGACGCCGCTGACATTGGTGCTGGCATCACCTGCGGCGCCCACCTGGCCGCGCTGCGACGCGCCGGCGCTGCCGCCGCTGGCATTGCCGTCCAGCCGCATGGTGGCGCCGCTTTGCGTGGTGCTGGCATCCAGCAGCACCAGCGCATTGCCACCGTTGCCGCTGGTGCCGTTATTGGTGTAGCCGCCAGTGCCGCCGCTGGCTTGCAGCGACACGTACAGGCTGCTGGCGCCGCTGTCGGGCAGCGTCAGCCGCGACGAGGCATGGCCGCCATTGCCGCCGTTGCCAACCTCGTTGACGCTGCCGTTGCTATTGCCGCCGGCGCCGCCGCTCGCGTTTTGTGCCAGGGTCAGGCTGCCGGCCGTGCTGCCGCCAACGCTGTCCAGCATGACGCTGTCGGCGCCATGGCCACCGCTGGCGCCGGTATAGCCGGTGCCGCCCGCGCCGCCGTTCTGGCTGGCGCTAATATTCAGGCTGCCGCTGGCGGACAGGCCGCTGGCGCTGGCGCTGGCCGTGCCGCCGTCGCCGCCACGCTGGCCGCTGCCGTAAGCCATGCCGCCGCTGCCGCCGGCAGCGCCGGCGGACGCCGAGCTGCCGTTGGCGTTGCCATTGGCGCTGCTGGTGGCGTCGCCGCCCTTGGCGCCACTGGCATTGTCGTAGCTATAACCGCCGCTGCCGCCGCTTGCGCTGCTGCTGACGTAGACGCTGCCGTTCAGCGCCGTGCCGCTGGCGGCACTGTTGGCGGCGCCGCCCACGCCAGCAATGCCGCTGCCGGCGCGGCCCCCCTGACCGCCGTTGGCGCCGATAGTCAGCGCCAGATAGCTGGTAGCGCTGTCGTCCAGCGTCAACGAGCTGGCGGCGTTGCCGCCGGCGCCGGCGTTGCCGCTATCGCTGTAGCCACCGGCGCCGCCGATGGCTTGCTGCGTCAGCCCCAGGTAGCCGGTGGTGCTGCCGCTGACGGCGTTGTTCAGCAGGCTGGCGCCGCCGCCGCCGCCATGCGCGCCATTCACACCGTTGCCGCCGGCGCCGCCATATTGATAGTTGCTTAGCGAAAGCTGGCCGCCGCCACTGCTGCTGCCGGTCACGCTGCTGCTGGCCGTGCCGCCGGCGCCGCCGCTGTTGCCGGCTCCCGCACCCTGGCCGCCGGCACCGGCGATAGCGGTGCTGCTCAGGCTGAGCGCTTGAACGGCTTGCCCGTCAATGCTGGCGGTGGCGCTGCCGCCGGCCAGGCCATTGCCGCTGCCGCTGTTGCCGAAGCCACCGCCGGCGCCGCCGGTGCTGGTGGCGCTGCCGGTCAGGCTGCCGCTGCCGGTGAGGATCAGCTTGCTGTCGGCCGAGCCCGCCGCCCCGGCCTGGCCGCCACCGCTGGCGTTGCCGCCGCTGCCGCCGGTGCTGTTGACATAGCCCGAGGTCTGGGTGGTGCCGGGATTGTCCAGTTGCAGCACGGCCTTGCCGTTGCCGCCATTGCCGGCGGTGCCATTCTGGGTGTCGCCGCCGATGCCGCCGTTGCCACTGGCGCGGATCGTCGCATACAGGCCCTGGGCTCCGCTGAGCGTCAAGCTGGCATGGCCGTCGCCGCCGTGGCCGGCCTGCGCACTGTCGCTATCGCCGCCACGGCCGCCGTTGGCGGTCTCGGCCAGGTCGCCATAGTTGCCACTGACCGTGCCGCTGATGGCGTTGTCGAGTACCGAATGCGCCCCTCGTCCGCCGCTGGCGCCGTTGTAGCCGTTGCCGCCCTGACCGCCGTTCTGCGAAAGACTGACCGAAGTGGAATAAGCGTCGCTCTGGAAGGTGCCGCTGGCGCTGGCCTCCGCGCCAGCGCCGCCTTGGCCGCCGCTGCCATAAGCGACGCCGCCCTGACCGCCCGTGGCCGACACGTTCAACGCGCTGTACTGGCCGCCGGCGTTGCTCACGCTGAGTTCACCGCTGGCGCTGGCCGTGCCGCCGGCACCGCCAGCCGCGCCCAGGCCGGTCAGCGC